>JAMPHY010000001.1:314993-559825 GCA_023663185.1 Clostridiales bacterium
GAACCAACCGTTTCAGCGATTGTAAAAACAGTTTCTATCGGAGCTTTGTGTGCCATGCTTTTAATCTTGTTTGTTCTGCCCGGTGTATTGGCGGTATGTGATCGGCTTATCATTAGAAAAAAGCAGAGCATGGTGGAGAATCAGCGTAACGAAATTTAGCTTGCAGAGGCGAAGGCGTATCATGACCTTGCATTTGCGGAAGTGATAAGTTACAATAGAGCCAACAGCAGGATAAGCAACGAAGCAGGACTAAGCGGATGGAGGAAGAAATTTAATGTGAATTTTATTGTAAACACGAACATTTTTCTGTATAATTAGGGTGTGATAGGGAGTAATCTATACTATCTTCTATCACAGATTTTAAGAAACCGAGGTGATAAGGTGCAGGACGATACAAAGCAAACACAGAAGGTTATAGCAAAGCGTACAGCAAAAAACAGCGTATTCCTTGACCTTTTTCAAAATAAGAGTTACCTTTTAGAACTGTATAAAACGCTCCACCCAGAGGACACCACAGCGACAGAGGACTCATTGACTGATGTAACGATAGAAAATGTGTTGACCGACAATCTGTATAATGACTTAGGCTTTATTGCCAATAATAAGCTGATGATCCTCATAGAAGCACAGTCTACATGGACAATGAATATTTTAGTAAGGGTTTTGCTCTATTTGGCGCAAAGCTATCACGAATATTTTCAGAGAACCAGCCAAAACTATTACAAAAGCAGGAAAGTGAAAATGCCAAAGCCCGAACTTTATGTGATTTTTACGGGAAACAAGGGGCGAAAACCCGATAAAATATCTTTGTCAAAAGAATTTTTTGAGAATGCGGATATTGACATTGAAGTAAAAGCGAAGGTTATCTATGAAAGCGATACAGATGATATTATCAATCAGTACATTATTTTTTGTAAAGTTTTTAACGAGCAGACAAAACAGTATGGTATGACACAAAAAGCGGTTACAGAAACTATTCGCATATGCAAGGACAGGAATGTTTTAAGGGAATACTTGCTTGAAAGAGAAAAGGAGGTTGTGACAATTATGATGAGTTTATTTGACGAAGAACAGATAATGAAATCATTTATCAGAAGTGAAAGGCATGACGCAGACAGGGAAACAGCTGAAAGAATGATAAAAAAAGGCAGACTGCCACTTGAAGAAATTGCGGATTATGTTCCGTCATTGTCATTTGATGAATTAAAGGAAATTGAAGCCGAGGTCATGCAGTTAGCATAACCAACCATTCTTGACAATCGAACTACTAATATTTGATTGTATAATATCAAAATAACAGCGTTAGTGCGCAGGAAAATAAAAAGTCTATGCGCCTTTTTGGTATGTAAAGGAGCAGCGAATTAAGAAAGCAGACACTATCAAGAGGGTGCAGGAAAAGAACTAAATATGTGTATTGTGGGAGTGCTTGAAAATTCTTATGTGTGTGAATTTTCCATTTTCATCTTATTATTGCGAACCGTCAAAATCACCGCCGCCAATACAAACGACAGAATATCCGCAGCCGGCTGGACGATATACAAGCCAAAATCCTTAAGCGCCGCCCCTAATGCAAACAGCAAGGGAATATAGAAAAATCCTTGTCTTGCTACTGAAATAACTAACGCCGTCATATATTTGCCGCAGTTTTGCATATACATGCTCGATACCGCATAAAACGCAAGAAATGGAAAAGAGATACACTGATATCTCAAAATGACAGCCCCTATCCGTATGACCTCATCATCAGTGGAAAAAATCCCCACAAGCTGCTTAGCAGATACGGCGCAGACCGCAGCGGCAATTATCATAAGCCCGGTTCCTATGCCGACTGTAAGGCGGAACGCACGACTTACGCGGTCATACTTCTTCGCGCCGTAATTCATGGCGCATATTGGCTGGAATCCCTGCCCGAAGCCTATCATCACCATATACCCCAATGCCGCCACCCTTGATGAAACGGTGAACGCCGCAATAGTAGCTTCTCCGAAATTAGCAGCCGCCGTGTTCAGCAGGACGGAAGCGATACTGGTTATGCCCTGACGGGAAAAATTCGGTGCTCCGCCTGCAAGGATATGATATAATCTGCCATTACCCAAATTACATTTGCCAAACTTTACCGGGATATTTCCATGCCTGTATGAAAGAAACGTCAGTACTGCCGCGCCAAGCGCCTGTCCAATCAAAGTGGCAAGCCCCGCGCCGAGCATTTCCATATGCAGCCAAATGATTAACACCGGATCAAGAATAATATTGGTAAGAATCCCCACAAGCAGTCCGAGCATTCCGTCCTTTACATTGCCGCACAACCTAAGCTGGTTATATACCGTCGTTGCAAACAACGAGAACGGAACGGCAGCAAGCATTACCCTAAGATACTGCACGGTATACTTCATAAGGCTCTCCGATGCGTTTCCGCCCAGAAATGCGGCAAGCGGCTCTATAAATATCAACATCGGTATCATCAATGCTATTCCCGTAACAAGAGCCATGACTATACCGTTGGAAGAAACAATTTCCGCTTCCTTCGTATCGCCTTCACCGATTTTTCTGGACATAACATTACCGCTGCCGTAACCAAACCAAAAGCCTAACGCCTGAACAAAGGAAACAAACGCAAACACAATGCCGACGGCGGCTGTCATGCTCTTGTTGTTCATTTTTCCTATCCAGAATGTATCGGTAAGGTTATATATTGTTGTAATCAGCATTCCTATGATTGTAGGAATTGCAGTTTTTATTAACAGCGGCAAAAGCGGCGCAGTAATAATCCGCTCGCGTCGCTGCTCGCTCGTCTCCTTAGCCAACTTTCTCCACCTCTCCTTTGGAACCGTTGACACGTATCATCTCACCGTCTTTAAAACGTGTCGTCGCAAGACCTACGCCCAGCACGGCGGGTATGCCATACTCGCGCGCCACGATAGCCGCATGGGATAACGCAGCTCCCGTATCGGCAACTACCGCCGAAGCCACCTTGAAAAGCGGCGTCCACTCCGGATCAGTATAAGGACAGACAAGAATATCACCTTTTTCAAGCTTACCAAACTCTTCAGGACCGCGAACGATACACACCTTACCTACCGCTTCGCCGCTGCTGCCGGCTACTCCCGTCAGCACGTCGCCCATGCCCCCGGACTCAAATACAAAGAGTTTGCTGCGCTCCCAGACCTTTTCCGCAAGTGCGCGTTTTGATTTACGACGGGCAATGATTTCCTTATATTTATCTGAAAAGCCCTCTTTACACATCGCAGTAAACTCATCAAGAAACAGATATGCTACGCTATCCGCAATCTCCTTATTTCCCGTACACAGAAACGCCGCGCGCTCAAGTATTCTTTTGGAATAGTAGAAAACCGTCTCCCACTGATACTGGCTTTCCTCCCGCGCCACATGGAAGGCACGGATACAATCTATCCGCTGTTTCATGTCGGGGATTTTTTTCTCCCCGCACACATTGCGCACCTGCGCCATCAACGGTGCGAATTTCTCTTCATCAGGCGCGGCGGGACTATTTATCAGCGGCTTAATGATATTTAAAAGCCGGTCGGGATTTTCAATAAATGACTTGGCAAAAATACAGTAGCAGTTATAGTCGGACTTCATTCCATGCTTAGACATAAATGCCTCAAACTCTGCGGCAATCTCAGGAAAAACGTCGCAAATGTGCTCATAACTATCGCCGTGCAGCACCGCAGCTGCAAGCGGTTTATTGGCGCGGATTTTATCTGCAATCGAAGCAAGGTCGCGGCTCACAACTGCGGTTTTGTAATCAAGATTACAGTAAAGGTCATATGCCGTAAGGTCGGGAGAAATCTTCTTTAACATCTTCTCAATACCCATGTTAGCAAGGACTCCGGGGAAAAGCGCATATTTAAAACGTGCATAAGCTATATGCTGAACGAGCCTGTACGCCTTGCCTATGTATTCGCCACATTGCTGCAGCGAAAGTTTTTCAAATGGAATCTTCGCCAGCTTATCTACGCTTTTCTGGTACTCCTTAAGATAATGTTCGCACTTTCTACGGCACTCTGGCAGATTTCTAATCTCCTTAAGCAGACCAAATATCTTAAATATTTTGCCGTTTATTTTCTTATAATTGGGCGGCAGAATCATAATTCCATCATCATCAATCTGCGGTTCCATGGAAATAATCAGACCAACCTCCGAAAAAATCTGCGCTTTCTGATTGTTCACCGAACCGCAGAAACTATGGTCGAGCGGAAGCTGCGCAACAGGCATTTTTTCAAGAAGAAAGGCAAAATTCTCCCGCAGGGCGCCGGTTATCTTGTTTTTACTGATATATTTTTCTATTTCAGCTTCATCAATATCATCATTAAGCGTGGTGATTGCTCTTGCCTGTAAAATATAAGCGTTTCCGCCGCGTATCGCCCATTCGATATCCATCGGGCAGCCGTAATAATTCTCTACATCAACTGCCGCCTTACAGAGTGCCTTGACTTCTTCTTCCGACAGACACAGCACGTTTCTTTTTTCAGGGGCAACAGGCACTTCCTTTGTGCCGCTCTGGAGAACAGTAGATGTTTCATTTGCGACGTTTTCTGACACGATAGTTTCTTCCTTTGCGTCATTTTGGGCGTAAATGATTTCTATTTCTTTACTTCCGACAACGCTTGACTTTATACTGCCGTCTTTACCGCAAATAAACGTGTCCGCCGTCACCTTGCCCGAAACCACAGCCTCGCCGAGTCCATATGAGGCGTTAAGCTGCATTTCATCATGGTTATTATTTACAGGGTTTACCGTAAAAAGCACGCCCGCCTTTTCACTCTCCACCATTTCCTGCACTACAACGGCAAGTGCGACGCTTTTCTGGTCGTACCCTTGCGTCTGCCTGTAACTTACCGCACGGTTTCCCCAAAGCGAAGCATAGCAGCGGATTATGTTTTCACAAAGCGCATCAATTCCGACAACATTAAGATACGTTTCCTGCTGCCCCGCAAAACTCGCGTCAGGCAAATCCTCCGCAGTTGCGGAAGAACGCACGGCAACACGCTTGGGCTTGCTTAGGGAAGTTTCGCTTAAAGATTTCCCTGAGTCTTCAATAAGGCTAAGGTAGTTTTGACTAACCGCCTCCCGCAAAGAAACAGGCATACTCCCCGCCGTGATAAGCGAACGAATCTTTTCAGCCGCAGAGAAAAGTTTCTGCTCGTCCCTGCCCGCAGCATCAAGTAATGCGTCTATTTCTTCATCAATATGATTTTCCTTAAGGAAACTGCGGTATGCGTCCGCCGTCACCACGAATCCTGCCGGAACAGGCAGCCCCGCCCGCGTCATTTCGCCGAGATTAGCGCCTTTACCGCCTGCAGTCATTACATCATCTTTGCCAATTTCATTAAATCTGCGAATCATTGTTTTACCTCCATATTTCCAGAAAATATTGATTTAATCAGAGTTTCTTTATGTATTTCTTCGCGCCGGCGTCTAGATACGCTCTAAATATTTCATCAAAGTAAGCCCCATCTATCATGCCGCTATGGAAAAACAGTATAAATGCCCCCGCCATAACGCCGCACATGCCCTCAATATCGACTTCGACAGGAACGTTTTGTTTTCTCCAATAAGCAGCTATCCTTTCCATAAACCCGCGAAACAAGGTTATCCCCCGCGCTCCGAGTTTCTCCTGCTGCTTCACTAGCATTTTGAACACCTCGGAGTAAGTCTCGCGAGTGTCGGTCTTATGTTTCATATCAATCAGGTAATCAAACAAAACTTTACCCATAAAGCCTGCGGGATCGTCCGTCGGCTGCAAAAACAAGCTCTCTGCATCTGCTATTTTCTGCTCCGCACGGTATCTCATTACGTCCAGCACGAACTCATCTTTATCCTTGTAAAAAGTATAAAATCCGCCCTGTGAGATGCCGGCTCTTGCGGTAAGGTCTCTTATGTTTATCGCTTTTACCGAATTGTCGTGAAACATTTCCGTGCCTGTTTCCAGCAGCTTTTCGCGTATCGCCTGTTTTTCTTCGTCCGAAAATGCTTTTCCCATTACGCCTTCTCCTGTGAACATTTTATGATTTGTTCATAGATATATGTTAGTATATACTAACTTGTTTGTCAAGTGGGTTGTTGAAATTTCCTATATAATAAAAAAGCCGGATTTCTCCGACTTTCTTAAAGTATGTGTCTACAAACACGTTTACGCCCTTAATCTGTTTCTGGTTTTTGCCGCCAGCCTGAACGCTTTTTCCATTTCAGGAGTCAATTCCGGCGAGTCTTCGTCGTAAACAATCGGGTGTTTTCTTGCCTCTTCAAGCATCTTTTTATCTTCTTCTGTTAGCTTTATTTCTTTTTCTTCGTCCCATTCAAACTCCGTATTTATCACCTCGCAATTTAATTTTAATAGTATGTGCATAAGTTGTCAATAAACTTATAATTCCCTATTCGAGATATGTATAATATTAATCGTTATACCAATACCCCTTTTCATCAATTTTGCGCGGGTGTTCCTTCGCTATGTCGCTCTGGTCGCCCACAATCCAATAATCGCATATATCGCTGTTGGCACAGGTGTGCCTGCGAATCAATGCGCCGTTTATCATATCCATCGCCGGATAATCGCTGTTGCAGAATGCAGGCATAATATCCAGATAACCATGTTCTTTTGCAAATTCTGCAATCGGACAGCGGTGAAATTGGTATCTCACGCCTTCTGTCTTACTGTATGGCTCTACATTCATGATGTAGCCTGTCGGCTGCTTGGGAGATTTCTTATCCTTTTTTGCTATTATCACAAAAGCCAGATGCAGAAGTCTTAAAAGCAACGGCTTGTTTGGATTGACTACTCCGGCTAATTTCTGAAAAGCCGGAAGAAACACAGCTACATTCATCTCATAAAGTTCATCAATAGACGGCTTTGGATTAAGGACTTCATAATATGCGAAAATCATAATGCAGTCATATGTTCCGCCCACGCCGTTGTGCGTGTTCTTCTTCCCCCCAAGATACGAAAGCTCCTTAAGGAAAGCTGCATATTGCAGTTGAATCTTGTTCCAGACTTTATTTACACCGTCTGAATCGTATCTTTCGGATAACTTTTCCCGAATGACCTTCTCTATTTCAGGCGAATATAAAATATGTTTGTTCAGGTCGATATCCAATTCAGATGCCCTCATTAAATTCTTCTCCTTTATCAAGTCGATTTGTCTTTCCTACGATTGATTTTACCGTAATTTTCTCTATATTCGCACTTTTTTACAACCAAGAGCAGATATGTCTACCATACCAGCGTACATATCCACGCAATAAATGCGCAAACAAACGGATAAACGATAATACGGATTATCTGGCTTTTTAAGTTAAAGCCGTATTTATGAAAGCTCTCGCATACATCTACTTCTGGATAATAATGCTGAAAGAACTGTGTACGAGTCACCAGTAAAAAGTCAAAGCAAATCATATCATACGCCTTATAAGCATAAAGTATGGTCAGGAATCTTGCAAAAAACTGCCGAAAACCAAAATTGCTCTGCACACCGTCCCATACAGCGAAAACCGCAGCCCCTATAAGCATCAGCAGACTTATGATTAAAAGCGCCCAGCCAAGCAAATGTTGTCCTTTGAACCGTTCCGGTTTGAGCTGTATCAGCTCTTGAGCGTCTTTGGGCGCAGAGCCGAAAAACCGCTTATCCTGCACCAGCGCGACCGCCGAATACAGCATAAGGGTAATCGCGCCTATTACAAGTAATGAAAGTAAAATTGTCACCATACATATCCTCCTTTCCACATTTCAGTTCATAACTTTTCAATAAATATGCAGACCTACTGAATAATTATTTCAGTTCTTTTTCAGTACAACCAGTTTATTAGAAATATTTTTAACCATCGGTATCCAGCCGACCAGACGGTATATGGGCATAATGATTTTCATGCCCTCTGCAAGACTGACGTCGCGAACCCATCTATATGACGGCGCAATACCGACAAGCTCCCTGCCTGATTTAACTCCCCATGTAAATTTTGCCTTTGTTTTCTCAATGGACTTTTCTTTGACATTTCTTACAACCCACGGACTCATGACTTCCATGATAACCTCTGCCGAATTAAACCGTCCGCTGATAATCGAAAAGATTTTTTTCACATCTTGTTCTGACAAATACATAGACAGTCCTTCTATGACAACCAGCGTCTTGCCGCCCGTTTCTTCTATCTCTTCCGCCCAGCCCTCGTCCATTGCTGATTTTGCAATCATGGAAATATGCCCGTCTTCCTGCAGAAAAAGCCGACGGACTTCTATCGTCTCCGGAAGGTCCAGATTATACCAGCGAACAGACTCGCTTATGTTCAGACGGTATGCCCTTGTATCCAGCCCGCAGGCGATATTAACTACCGTTCCCCGTGGGTTTTCCTTAAGAAAATCTCCTACCATGCCATCAAGCAGTATTGTTCTGGCAATCACGCCTTTTGACATCATGGTGTCCTTTCCTGCCGAAGAAAAATCATAATCCATGCGGGATACAATCTCTATCGCTTTATCATCGTGAAATTTTGCATTTTTTCCTCCTGAATATGCCGCACGAGCATATAATGTCTGTAGCATGGTTTCCGGTACACCCTGCATTTGTATTTTTTTCATTTTCAAGCTTCCTCCATTCCTTTTTTCGTTACAAGAAGCAGCCCGCCGAACATCCAGAGATTTCCGAGGCTAATCCACCCCGTCGCAAACGCATTTGTCAAAGGCAGGTTCGGAATCTTTAATACTACCGCTGCCAATATGCCGAATAAAACCGAAAATATCCACGTCCATTTCGGAAGCGGCGTAAGTCCCTTTGCAAAAGCCATTATCTGCGTCACGAATAATATGAAAAAGAAAATCAGAAACACAAGCGTCGCAGGAGCAAGGAAATAAGTTAAAAATTTTACAGTCATTTCATATGCTGTATCCGGACTGAGTGAAACCATTTTCTTCATAAAATAAACCATCGTGCAGCAAGGCACATGAACCCCGCAGCCGCCAAAAATCAGGCAGCCAAATATCCCCGCACGGTATGTATGCGCATATTTTTCGCTTTTACTGGCTATCAGCCGATAAATCCCAAAATAACACAGACATTCCAGCGGAATCCCTATCATGCCTAAAAGCGCCGACCAGAATATCCTTATATCCGATACGTCCAGATATCTTGCAAAAGTCACAGGGATACCGTAAACTTCCGTCTTAGCCGCCCCATAGCCCAGCAGCATATCACCGACAAGAACCATGAACGCCGCTACAAGCCCGATTTTCATAAGATGCCGTATCCTCGGCATATCCAGCTCGCTGCTGATGCCGATATTGTTAAAATGATTTTCTCTCGTTTTCATTGCTTTCCTCCTAATTCATCAACAATGTCATAACTGCCGAAATTAGCATCGGCTTTTCATAACAAAGTTAGTATAAGCTAACCATCCATCAAATAAAAAGCGGCTCTATTTGTTAGTAGCCGCTAACTGTTATTAGTATACTCCATCTTCTTTACTATGTCAATTAATGATTCATACATAGTTAAAAATCCCCAGATAAAACATCTGGGGAACAATTTCAATTCGTTCCTGCCAATCGAAGCTGCTCTTGCAAACGCCGGAGCTCCGCTGTCAGCATGGCGTTTTCTTCCTTTTGCTTGGCAAGCTCTATTTCGTACTTTTCTTTCATTTCCCTGTATTCATCACTAGGTAGTCTAATCAACCGTTCTGTCATATCATCGACCTCCCTTCGCAGTTCACCGTGCTCTGCAAATATCCTCTTCACCGCATGTCTAAGCAATCTTATATAATCACGACACTGTAGCTGTGTAAGATTGCCTGCTGATACTTCTTCCTCTAAAATTAATATAACCTCCTCCAAATGCTCTGTCAATTCTTTTTTGGTGAATTTCTTGCGGTTTTTTTGTATACGGAAACGAAGTATTGTGTAAGGCAGGAACAAAGTCAAATGCTTATCCCTGATTTCTTCCAAAGAATAACTCTGGATTTTGACAGTCGGAATCTGATAGATATGCTCGCTGTTATCCTGAAACAATATGCGGCACCTAAGCTGGTCGGGAATCTTGCTGTTCTTGGCGGGATAAATCACCACAGAATGCGGAAACTTAAGCGTAATCTCTCCGGTATCACCATCTATGTTTTTCGCATGGGTGATTGCAAAATGCACGTCATAGGCAAACATGCGGATTACCATTTCGTGTTCGTTCTCCATCTGGCATTCCAGATGATAATAATCTGTACCGCCTACCAGAAGCGCAATATCCATAAAGGTAGAACCGGGCGGCTCTTCTGAATTTTCCCAAAGAGTAGAAGTCTCTGTCTTTAACAGCACAATGGAAGTTCCCTTCGGGTACTCTTTGCCGTAAACCTCTTTAAATAGCGGAAATAACTGCTCTGGCATAGTATCAACAATGGCCTTTAAAATCTCATCCCACAGTTTACGACCATCATAAGCTGTGTTCTCTTTCTTAGGTGTTTTTTCTGACATAAAATATCCTTTCCTTTTTCTGCTGCAATAATTAAAACATCGCAAATACTAACAAGTTACTTTAAGTTACCTTAAAACTGTGAAATGTGGCGAAACGCCGGAAAGTTATGGCTGCCATGAAAGCAGCCACAAATGTTTTTCACTTGATATTAATATATCAGTTATAAGAGACTTTGTAAATAGATTTTTTATTTTCTTAAATTACTATAAAATTTCCATTTCTATAATCCGCCTCTATAAAGTTTCTGTCTTTGATACAATTTGATTATGTACCAAACCTTTTGATTTTGCCCCTTGGGGAGGGTTCAAATCAGAAAAACGAAATCCTACGGCCAGTGCGAATGTCCAGCCGCAGGATTTTATACCTCAATCTCCGTCCCGTCTTTAAATGTAAAAACAACCTTTTCCTTGCTGTGGACCGTCACGAACTCGACCAAGCTGAACCAGAGTTTTTCCTTAAACTCCGTGACCATGCCGTCCATCCGTTCCAGCTCGCCAAGGAACATCTCAATTTTCTCCCGATGTGCCTGCTTCTCCATAATGACGCTGCTGACTTCTCCCAGCCGTTCCTTCGCCCTGTCAAACCGTGCCGCCAGTCCGTCATATTTTTTCTGGTACTCTTCCTGGTCAATGGCAACACAGGCATTTTCCTTGATGCATTGCTGTATCAGTTCCGCCACCACGTTCATCTCTTCCTTGAGCTGCACCTTCTCTTCCTCCAACGCCTCCGTACTGAAAACCCGCTCATTTATGGCATTGAAGTTGGCGATGATCTCTTCCTTCTCCGTGTAGAGGATGTTGGCCGCCTTTACAAACAATTCTTTGATGGCATCCTCGTCCAGATGCGGCGTGATGCATTTCTCCCCTCCGTCAAATTTATGGTTGCACTGCCAGACCACGCTGCGGTACTTGTCGTTGGAATGCCAGACCTTGGAGCCGTACCAGCCCCCGCAGCATCCACATTTTATCATGCTGGAGAAAATGCCTGCGCTGCTCTGCCGGTTTTTCCCCGGATGCCGGACTGCCATCTGCCTCTGAACCATATCAAAGATGCCTGGCTCTATGATGGCTTCGTGGTTGTTTTCCACATAATACTGCGGGATTTCGCCCTCATTGACTTTTTTCTTTTTTGTCAGGAAGTCCACCGTGTATGTTTTCTGCAGTTTTGCGATTGCGTAAGGCGAGCGCCCCTGCAGGAACAGGGCGTAAATCCTGCGGACAATAGCCGCCTGTCCTTCATTCAGCACAAGGTTCCCGTCTTCTCCCCGGTCATAGCCGAGGAACCTTTTAAACTGGACCATCACCTCGACCTCCGACACCGCTCCATCTGCAAACTCATATTTAATTTTCAATCTTCCACCTCCGATTTGGGATTTTTTGAAATAAAATTCAAAATCAGAGGTGGCGCACGAATACGATAAACTGCCAGAAACAGACTTTTCTCGACAACCAAAAAACGCATCCACCATAAGGCAGATGCGTTTTTTCAAAATAGAAGTAATATAATGGGGGATTTATGAACTTCGGTAAGAAATATGCCAAACAAAAAAAGACCGAAGTCCTCTTATAAAGGATTGTACTATGTACTGAAAGAATATATAAAGATTCCGTAGAAATGCAGTAGCATATCGCAAGTTACGACACAAAAGATCAAAAAACTCGAATCAACTTCTGTATGGCTGTTCGAAAAAATGGCAATAAACGATTCCTCAGTAAACCACGGAGATTTTACCCTGAGATAGAAAAAAGCAGCAACTTCATTTTCCAAGCTGCCGCTAAATATTATTTTTCTGTTTTTATCTCAAAGCAGTAACCAATCTCTCGAACACAACGTATATTGAAAGGGGCATCCGGCGACTCCGCATACAACTTTTCCCGAAGGTTACGAACATGGCAACTGATTGCATTACTCTCGTTTCCAAGACTAGCTTCGCCCCATACCTTCTCATATATCTGGTCATATGTAAGGACGCATCCCTTATTTGCCACAAGCAAACAGAGGATATCATATTCCTTTGCCGTCAGATTGATTTCTCTGCGGCCACAGTATATTTTATGTCGGTCAAGATAAATTTCCAATCCCGGAAGCGACACTATTGGCTCATCCTTCATCTTTAAACATCCGAAATCGGGATACCGCTTCAAGTTTTCTTTTTATCTGTGTTCAATACTCCTTCAACCGGCACATAATTGGATACATGATTGCTTCATATCGCATGGTCTTATCCCCCAAATCATCTTTACATCACCAGATGGGAATCCTATGGTCTTCAATGGATTGTATTTTTTTCACAAATCGTTCTGCCGATTCCAAATCTTTTTCATCCGGATGATTATTTCCATAATAAAACATTTCCCTTAATGTTTCCTCCTCCTCTGACATTTGTCTGTACATGATATCCCGTTGTTCCCATTCTACTTTTCCCTGACACACCAGCATATCCAAAATTGTCCCTGTTTCTGGCAGCCAAACATCCAAATGCTTTCTTAAGGCTTCTTTATATTGTTCGGTCGGCATATAGCCACAGGTTAAAAACAAAGCATATCTTGCATTTTCCAGCTTTTCTAATAAATTTATAACCTCTATACTACAGGAATTATTACGGACTCCAAAACCGATAAAATACACATCCGCCTGTGGGATTTCCGATAACTGTTCCAAATCACTGATCACTTTATTCTGGCTTTTTATTGTCTGATATATTTTTTCAGCTAAAAGTCTTGTATTCCCACTTTTGGACTGGTAAATCACTGCATACCTCATAATGTTCCTCTCCTTTTTACATATATCTCAGCCTCATATGCATGTATTGTCTCCCTTAAACCCAATTCAACTGCTTTTGCCGGGTGAAGTCTTGATCGTCGAAACCCCTGCCGGGATCGGACAAGACATCTGTCAGATCCCTCTTGGAATCTCCTTAAAAAATATGGTCATACCTGCTTTTATTTATGGCATTTATTTTTTCTTCAGCCTCTCAAAATCTGCACGTATTTTTGCCCGTTTTTCCTCAATCTCACTTTTCTTTTCCTCTTTTTTTGCCCTGCGGAATTTTTCTTTTGCCTCTTTTTCCATCTCCTTCTGCAGCTTTTGCGCATCCTCCACTTCCAACGCCACAACAGCCGCGTCATGCCGGATAATTGTTACATCATATGGCTTCAAGCGTGTCTCCAGAAAAGTCTCATCCATCTCCATGGCTAATGCAACAATTGCCCTATCGCCTTCCCCAAGCATAGAACTTACTTTTTCCAAAAGTGAGACATTCTTTTGTGCGTCATTTGCATCTACCACGCCGCCAATCATCATGCCAATGCTTCCGCCAAGCAGCACACCCAGGGGGCCACAAAGGATTCCAACCAAGCTGCCAATCAGACCTCCTTTTTGCGTATCATCTGTCGTATCTATGCCGGTATCATACCCTTCACATAGCTGAATCTGTCCATTCTGCTTTTTCACGATTCCCATCTGGGTGATAGTACAGGATTCACTAATCAGATGCTTCAAATCCGAAAACGCCTGATACGCCTCGCTTTCTACGTTAAATATTACTGTAACTACATTTTCCATTGTACATTTCCTCCTTTTTTGGAATTATTTATTATACTCATCAACGGTATGATTTACCAATCTATCAAACTATGCACCCCTCAGCATAGCAATGTCCTGGCAAAGTCCAATGCCCGTGAATATACAATAGCATCGAAAACCTGGATTGCCTTCTGCTTTCAGGGTATAAATATCTGATACCGGCTACCGGCCTCCCATCTTACTGAATGCCATTATAATACTGTCGATTCCCAGCAGAATCAGATAAATGCTGATTATCATACCTGCCGATAAAATCGATATCCAGGGAAGTAAAATCATAAAGAAACCGAGCAGGATTCCCAGGATATTTACGGTCAGGGTAAAATAGTAATAAAAATTTCCTGCCACTACACGAATGGTATTCAGACGGGACAGCCTGGAAATGCAGTGGGCAATAAACCAGATGGGAAACAACAGGGAAAAGATCCATTTGCCTGCTCCTGGATAGACAAACAACATTACCCCTGACATCACGCTCAGTATCCCTGAAACCAAAGAAACAACAGGTCCAAAGCCTGTATATTTTTCCATCCGCACATAAAGGATGATATCCGCAATACCTGTGACTACTGCAAGAACCCCATAGAGCATCATGGCTCCTGTCAGTGCGGCGCCGGGACGCATAAAAGTAAAAACACCCAATGCAACGAGTAATATCCCTACCGCCAGTTCCATCCACCCAAAATTAGAATATCGTTTCCTCATTACTGCAGGCCCCCTTCCTGTGTCAGAATGGCCATGAATTCATCCCCTGTGATCGTCTCCTTTTCATACAGGATATCCGCCAAGGCATTCAGCCCCTTACGGTTCTTTAAAAGTATCTGCTTTGCTCTTTCGTGCTGCGCCTTTACCACCTCCACAACCTTTTTGTCGATTTCTTTCTGCATGTCAGGGGAACATGTAAGAGAAGTATCACCGCCCAGATACTGATTATTTACAGTCTCCATCGCCACCATGTCAAACTCTTCACTCATGCCATAGCGGGTGATCATTGCCCGTGCCAGTTTTGTTGCCTGCTCAATATCATTGGATGCCCCCGTTGTAATTTCCCCAAATACAATCTCTTCAGCAGCACGCCCTCCGGTATATGTTGCAATTTTATTCTCAATCTCCTGCTTTGTCATCAACACCTTATCCTGCTGCTCTACCTGCATGGTATAACCCAGCGCACCGGAAGTACGGGGAATTATGGTAATCTTCTGCACAGGGGCAGAATGGCTTTGAAGGGCGGCTACCAAGGCATGGCCAATCTCATGATAAGCCACTACCTTTTTCTCTTTGTCTGAAAGGACTGCATTCTTCTTCTGATACCCCGCAATGACCACCTCAATGCTCTCTTCCAAATCTGCCTGCCCTACCACAGAACGGTTGTCCCTTACAGCCCGCAAAGCCGCTTCATTGACAATGTTGGCAAGCTCAGCTCCGGAAGTGCCTGCGGCCATGCGGGCAATGGTATGCAGATCCACAGTATCTTCCAACTTGATCTTCTTTGCATGAACTTTCAAGATTTCCTCCCGCCCAACAAGATCCGGAAGCTCCACCGGGACACGGCGGTCAAACCGGCCCGGTCTTGTCAATGCAGGATCCAAAGATTCCGGTCGGTTCGTCGCTGCCAAAATAATGACACCGTTATTTCCTTCAAACCCATCCATCTCCGTAAGGAGCTGATTCAATGTCTGCTCCCTCTCATCATTTCCACCATACTGTCCATCCCTTTTTTTGCCGATTGCATCAATCTCATCAATAAACACGATACAGGGCGCTTTCTCTTTCGCCTGCCGAAACAGATCCCTTACTTTGGACGCCCCCATGCCGACAAACATCTCCACAAATTCGGAGCCGGATATCGAGAAAAATGGCACCCCAGCCTCTCCGGCCACTGCTTTTGCCAGCATCGTCTTGCCGGTTCCGGGAGGACCGACCAGCAGGAGTCCTTTGGGCATGGAAGCACCTATTTCGGAATATTTCTTCGGATTGTGCAGATAATCCACGATTTCGGCAAGGCTCTCTTTTGCCTCATCCTCACCGGCCACATCATCAAAATGGATGCCATCCGTAGACTGGACATAGACCTTTGCATTGCTCTTTCCCATGCCAAAAGCCATCGCATTCGGGCCTCCGGCATGATCCATCAGTTTTTTGCTCATATATTGCCCGATCCCGATAAAGATCAACATCGGCAGTATCACAGTCAGAAAGATGCTGAGAAGCGGTGACATCGTTTTCTCAATATCCTTTGCAAATATAGCGCCGGACTCATAAAGCCTCTCTGTCAAAGTCGGATCGTTCATTGCTCCGGTCTTATAGATCTCCGAATACTCTTTGTCCGTAAAAACAATCTGGGAATTCTGTACTTCGACACTTCCAATATTCTTATCTTCGATCATTCCCATAAATGTTCCGTAATCCACCTCTTTAACCTGGCCCTGCATGAGCAGCGGCGTAACGACCATGTTGAACAAAAAAATAACCAGCAGTACAATCCCATAGTAATAAAGCAATGGCCTTTTGGGTGATTTTACTTCCTTCATATCAGATCCTCCTTTTTCTCGAAAATCTTGCCTCTTCCCGTTCCCGTTTCTCATTTAAATACTTTTCATATTCGTCGTAGATCGAGTTTTTCATTTCTTCAGATAATCCAACAGCATAATTTCCGTAAGAAAAGCCTTCTTTTTTGGCTCTCCACGCAATCGCATTTATCTTTTCAGAATTATTAAGCATAACCATCTCCTATGTAACTGCGAGTATACTATAGCATTGCAATCTAAACCGAAACGAAACTCCCCATAAAAATATCTTCCGTTTTCCGTGTAACAGTTTTATTCTGCTGTGCAACAGAAAGCATTAGTTTTATGCGGTTAAGCTGATTGACCTCGCTGGCTCCCGGATCATAATCAATCGCCGCTATATTTGCATTTGGATATGCTTTCCGCAATGCCTTGATGACACCCTTGCCAACCACATGATTTGGAAGGCAGGCAAAAGGCTGGATACAGACGATATTTGTTATACCGGAATCCAGCAGTTCCGCCATCTCGCCTGTAAGGAACCATCCTTCTCCATATTGATTTCCAAGAGATAAAAAAGGCTTTGTCCGCTCAGCAATTTTCTCAATCCTTACAGGATGTTCGAAACGGACGCTGTTTTTCAGGGCATCTACCGCAGGCTTGCGAAGCTGCTCAATCATTTCTATTGCAGCTTTGGAAACAAAGGCGGCAGTTTTCTTTTTTCCGAGATATTTTGCTTTATACTGTGAGTTGAAAGCACTATAATTGATAAAGTCCAGAAGATCAGGCACCACAGCCTCAGCCCCCTCTTTTTCAAGCAGCTCTACCAGCCGGTTATTCGCTAAAGGCATATACTTGACAAGTATCTCTCCCACAATACCAACACGTGGCTTATATAAATCCTCATTGATTGGAAAGCTGTCAAACGCCTCCACAATGCCCCTGCAGACTTCTTTATACCGATGTTTACTTTGACCGCCGGTCAGGGATTCAATGCAGATATCCTGCCACTTTTTATGCAGTGCATTAGCAGAACCCTGTACCTTCTCATAAGGGCGGACGCGGTACAAGCAGCGCATAAGCAAATCACCATAAACGACTGCGTATCCGGCCTGTAAAATAAGGCCGGGAGACAATCGGAAGCCTTCATTCTTCTCCATCCCATTGGCATTCAGAGAGATGACAGGGATATGGGAGAACCCCGACTTATCCAGCGCCCGGCGGATAAAACTCACATAATTACTTGCCCGGCAGCAGCCACCGGTCTGTGTCATGATAACGGCAACCTTATCTGTATCGTACTTTCCGGACAGGATTGCTTCCATAATCTGGCCCACTACAATGATAGAAGGGTAACAGGCATCATTATTGACAAATTTCAGCCCCATATCAATAGCTGCACGGTTATCATTGTCTAAAACCACCATATTGTAACCATGCTTACGGACGACCGGCTCAAGGATATCAAAATGAATGGGACTCATTTGTGGCACCAGAATCGTATAGCCGTCTTTGCGCATCTGCTTTGTAAACTCTGACCGTATATATCTTACAGGCGCCGGCTGGGCCTTAATCTGTCTCTCCTGTCGTAGTTTCATAGCGGCGAGAAGACTGCGGATGCGGATGCGTACAGCTCCAAGATTGCTAATCTCGTCTATTTTCAACAGCGTATATAATTTGTTGCTGCCTTCCAATATCTCGCTGACCTGATCGGTGGTCACGGCATCCAGGCCGCACCCAAAGGAATTGAACTGTATCAGCTCCAGATCATCGCATTTCCGCACAAATTCCGCCGCGGCATACAGACGGGAATGGTAGACCCACTGATCCACCACCCGCAGGGAACGCTGTAGTGAAAAATCAACCGGCAGGCTGTCCTCTGTAAAGACTGACAGCCCATAAGATGCAATAAGTTCCGGAATCCCATGATTGATTTCAGGATCTATATGATATGGCCTGCCTGCAAGTACGATACCCTGCTTGCCGTTTTGCCGCATCCATGTAAGCGTTCTTTTCCCTTCAGCACGGATATCACTCTTCACCTTAAGCTGCTCCGCCCAGGCAATGTGTACAGCATTGTATACCTCCTTTTCCGAAATATCCCATTCCGTTTTACACACACTCACAAGTCGTTCAGCAAGCGTTTTTTCATTCGTAAATGCAATAAACGGACGGATATAACGGATGCTGTTCTCTTCCAGTGCCTCCACATTATTTTTAAGGTTTTCAGGATAAGAAACCACGATTGGACAGTTAAAATGGTTCTGTGCATTCGGCGTTTCCTGCCGCTCATAAAATACACAGGGATGGAAAATCGTCCTGATCCCATGATCAACCAACCACTGTATATGGCCGTGTGCCAGCTTAGCGGGGTAACATTCAGACTCCGAGGGAATTGTTTCCATGCCCGACTCATAAATTTTCCGGTCAGAAAACGGAGATAGTACCACACGGAAATGCAGCTGTTTGAAAAAAGTTGCCCAGAAAGGATAATTTTCATACAGATTCAACACACGCGGGATACCAATCTCGCCTCTGTGGGCATCAGCTTCTGAAAGAGGGGGATAAGCAAAAATGCGCTGTCGCTTGAAATCCACAAGGTTAACACCCTTTTCCGTGTTTTCGGAAGTTCCTGCCCCTTTTTCGCATCGGTTGCCTGTAATGCATCGCCGGCCGCCTGGAAAACAGTTGACTGTAAGCATACAGTTATTTGGGCAGCGCCCGCACCGCACACAGGAAGATGCATAAGCAAGGTTCTCAATCTCATCTAAAGATATCATAGAAGTGTGCTGTCCATGATAATGCTCCTTCGCAACCAAAGCTGCCCCGAAAGCTCCCATCAGTCCTGGAATATCCGGACATGTAACTTCTATACCCGCAATCTTTTCAAATGCCCGTAAAACGGCATGGTTATAAAAGGTTCCTCCCTGCACAACAATATGGCTGCCAAGCTCCCCGGCACTTGTCAGCTTGATGACCTTATAAAGCGCATTTTTTATTACAGAATAGGCAAGGCCGGCAGAAATATCCGACACCCCTGCCCCCTCCTTCTGCGCCTGCTTCACATTGGAATTCATAAATACAGTACAGCGCGTCCCTAAATCTACCGGGCTTTTCGCAAACAGCGCTTCATTCGCAAAACTTTCTACTGTGTATCCAAGTGAATTGGCAAAGTTCTCTATAAAAGAGCCACAGCCGGAAGAACAGGCTTCATTCAGCATAATCGTATCCACTGCACCTTTTTTCAATTTGATGCACTTCATGTCCTGACCGCCGATATCCAAGACACAATCCACTTTCTTGTCAAAAAAAGATGCAGCGGTACAATGAGCAATGGTCTCGACTTCCCCTTCGTCCAGTGCAAAAGCTGCTTTTAAGAGTGATTCCCCATAGCCTGTAGAACAAGACCTGACAATTTTCGCAGTTGAGGGTAAAATTTTTTTCAGTTCCTTTATCGCTGTAATTGCCGTTTGAATAGGATCCCCCTGATTGTTTGCATAATAAGAATACAGCAGCTCACCCTTGTCGGAAATCAGGGCAAGTTTGGTCGTTGTCGATCCAGCATCAATTCCCAAAAAACAGTCTCCAGAATAAAAATCCGGATCTGTTTTCTGAACAATTGTTCTGCTATGGCGTTTTTTAAACTGCTCGTATTCTGTTTGATTATCAAAAAGTGAAGGCAGGCGGGACATCTCAAATGTCATGGCTACGCCTTTCTCCAATTTGCCAAGCAGATCATCCATTAAGATTATATTTTGCCTGCTGCTTTCCAATGCGGCTCCCATAGCGGCAAACAAATGGGAATCCTCCGGATCAACTATTTCCTCCTGCGCAAGATGGAGGGTACGTATGAATGCTTTTTTGAGTTCCGGCAGAAAATGTAGCGGTCCTCCTAAAAAAGCTACGCACCCCCGGATAGGCTTGCCGCAGGCCAGACCAGAAATCGTCTGATTAACAACAGCTTGGAAAATAGAGGCGGCAAGGTCAGCCTTGGAAACGCCTTCGTTGATCAATGGCTGGATATCCGTTTTGGCAAATACACCGCAGCGGGCAGCAATGGGATAAATCTGCCGGTAACTGCCAGCCACACTATTTAATCCTTCCGCATCCGTCTGAAGAAGGGCTGCCATCTGATCGATAAATGACCCTGTTCCTCCGGCGCAGACCCCATTCATGCGCTCCTCCACACCGTTTGAAAAATACAGGATTTTTGCATCTTCTCCGCCAAGCTCAATTGCTACATCCGTCTGCGGAGCCGTATGCTTTAAAGCCGTGGCCACTGCCACAACTTCCTGTATAAATTCAATTTCCAAAGATTGGCCAAGGTTAATGGAACCTGAACCGGTAATTTTTATCTGCAGGCCACAGTTTCCAACTATCTCCTTTGCCTGCCTCAAGAGCCTTGCAAGCGCATCTTGAATATGGGCATTATGACGCTCATATCCGCCAAATATCAAAGTATTGCTTTCGTCCAGCAAAACCAGCTTGACTGTTGTGGAGCCGATGTCGATCCCGGCACGATATGTATTCATGTGCAAACCTCCTAAGCAATATATAGCAACATACTTATGACAAATAACCTCCTGTTAAAGTCACAAAAAGCAATGTAAAAGAAATATAAAGTTTGGTCATTCACTGACCTGATCCATTTCTTTCACCGAAGGATGGATTGCCTTTTCAATAATTCCAAAACCAAGCGGATACGGACCTGTGTGTACTCCTATGGTCGCACCGATCTGATAAACCGGCAGCTCGTCTATCTCATACCCTTTGTTTTCTGAAGATGATCCAATAAAAGATTTAAAACCTTCCTCTCACTGCGTTTTCTTCCCCTGTCTATACCAGAAGGGAAAATCTCGCCCTGCTTTAATGTAATAATAGGGCGAATATCAAGAACATCTCCCTGTACTCTTGATTTCCTCCAGCCGCTGCACCGAATTTTGATAGCTGACTCCATGATCCCGCAATTGTGCCGCTTCCAGCACATACTGTCCCTGCAGAACCGTAGTGACAGTTGCATCAGTTGCATCAATTACAGTAATCTCAGCATTCGGATACTCTTCCCGTATCATTGCCCGTGCATTAAGCGCCGACTGGATAGAGCCGCTGAATTTTGTAGTAATGCAAATGATTCTTTCATTATCAAAACCTTCTTTACACAATATAATCAGGATAGAAATTTTATTTTCTATCGCTTCCTTATTGTCCTTCATCTGCCCATTCAATAGCAATGCCCGTAGTGTTGGGACCGACGTGAGAGGAAACGATCAGGTTCAATGTGGCTTCGTAATCGCTGCCAACCAGGGAACGGCATTTTTCAAACAGTTCCTTGTTGCCCACATAGATGGCACCGAGCCGAGTAGTTTTTCCGGATTCTGCGATTTGCCGGAGGTTTCGGAGAGCGGCATTAATTCCACGATTTTTCCTGTAAGGAACTATACAGCCATCTTTCATGGTGAGGATGACCTTGATATCCAGAATATCTCCAATCCTGCCCACGCTGGGAGAAACACGTCCTCCCTGAACCAGATATTTGAAGTCGTCTACTACGAAATATAAGTCGATCAGCCTTATCCGTTTCCTAATTTCTTCGGCTGTCTCCTGCAGCGGCTTCCCGGCCTCTTTCATCTCCAGGGCATCAACACATAAGAAGCCGCTTCCCAGAGTAGCGCTCAAGGAATCAATCACCTCAATCTCACATGAGGGATACAATTCTTTCATTTCATTGGCTACCATGCAGATTGTGTTATAGGAGCCGCTTAAGCCAGAGGAAACAGCGATGCACAAAATACCCTTTCCTTCCTGTATGGCAGCTTCAAATTTTTTGCGGACAAAATCGGGATTGACGCCGGCAGTGTAAGCTCTTCGAAGGCTCAACTGTTCAAAAAAATCTTCGCGGGTCAGAACCTGTTCCTCTCCGTAAATCCTGCTTTCTTCAAAATAGTAATACTGGGGCAACAGAGATACCTCTCTGTCATAAGGGATGGGCAGATCTACATCCCCATCAGTAAAAATGATGTAATCGTTCATTTTGTCATCCTTTTCTCTTTTATTTTTGTGTCAGTTTTCTCAATTCATCCATTCTTTTATCCAATTCAGCACTCACCTTTCCATAGCGAATATCTGTTCCTGACCATGTGCAGTTCAGCAATCCGCTTACACTTCCCCAGCCAGATTACAGGCATTCGCACTGGATAATTCCAGCCTGTCGGCCGCTTCACTAATTTCTGCGATCTCTTTCTCGTCCATTCTTTCAGGCTTATTTTGGGCGAGCAGCTTGCGCAGCGTGGCACAATCTCCCTTTACCTGCTTTTTTTCTTCTTTGGATAGTTGCTTTCCTACTTTGTTTAACGCCTGTTCTGCTTTTACCAGGGTACGGCTGGCGTTATTCGTGATTTCAAGTGCCTTACGCCGGGTCTGATCCTGTGACGCATACTGTTCAGCATCACGGATGGCTGCTTCAATCTCTGCATCCGACATCTTCTCATTATTAGAAATAGTAATGGACTGCTCTTTCCCCGTATCAAGATCCTTAGCTGAAACTTTTAAAATGCCGTTTGCATCAATATCAAACGTAACCTCAATCTGCGGGACTCCCGCCGGTGCCTTCTTGATTCCGGTCAGCTTAAATTTTCCGATGGTCTTGTTGTCTTTTGCCATTGGACGCTCACCCTGCAGCACATGAATTTCTACGCTGCGCTGAAAAGGGGCTGCTGTCGAGAAAACCTGTGAATAATGGATCGGCAGGGTGGAATTGCGCTCAACAAGGCGGGTTGCAACACCTCCTACCGTTTCAATCGACAAACTCAAAGGGGTGACATCCAAAAGGAGGATGCCGCTGCTTGAACCTGCGAGCTGCAGCTCCCCGCCGGAAAGTGTGTCGCCCTGTATGGCGGCGCCCTGTGCCACACATTCATCTGGATTGATGTTTTTTGACGGTATGATCCCTGTCATTTGACGTACCTTTTCCTGGACTGCGGGAATGCGGGTAGAACCGCCAACCAATATCACCCTGCCAAGTTCAGTAGGCGCAATCCCCGCGTCATTTAACGCATTTTGTACCGGGACGGCTGTTCGTTCCACCAGACTGTGGGTAAGCCCATTAAACACATTCCTCGTCATCTCATATTCAAAATGTACCGCAGTTTCTCCTGACTGAATAAGATATGGCAGCGTAATTGTTGTCCTTTCGGATGATGACAGCTCCTTTTTCGCTTGTTCCGCAGCTTCGCGCACACGCTGCAATGCTGTCAGGTCGCCTTTGATATTCACATGATGCCGCTTTTGTATTTCAGAGATCAGATGTTCTGTAATACATTCATCAAAATCATCTCCGCCAAGGTGGTTATCACCGTTCGTGGAAAGAACCTCTATCACGCCCTCTCCAATCTCAATAATAGAGACATCAAATGTGCCTCCGCCCAGGTCGTACACCATGACCTTCTGCGGCATCCCATTGTCCAGCCCATAAGCAAGAGCCGCACTTGTAGGCTCATTAATGATCCGCTTTACATTCAGTCCCGCAATCCTCCCGGCATCTTTTGTGGCCTGTCTTTGTATATCATTGAAATATGCAGGGACAGTGATCACGGCGTCTGTTACCGGTTCGCCCAGATAACTTTCCGCATCCTGTTTCATCTTCCGAAGGATCATCGCACTGATCTCCTGCGGGGTGAAATCCTTGCCATCAATATTGATATGCCAGTCTGTCCCCATGTGGCGTTTGACAGAGGCAACCGTTCTTTTTGCATTCGTTATGGTCTGGCGTCTCGCCACGTCCCCCACCAGGCGTTCGCCGGACGCAGTAAACGCTACAACACTTGGTGTTGTCCTTCCACCCTGTTCATTGGGGATAATAACCGGCCTGCCCCCTTCAATGACAGATACGCAGCTATTTGTTGTACCCAGATCAATACCGATTGTTTTGCCCATAGTCTTCCTTCCTTTCTGTTACATACATCTTAAACACCCAAAAGGCCCGCAAAGAAATTGCACGGTGAAACAGCCGAAGCACAGTTTCTGCATATTGAGAACCTCCATATTAAACCCCTGCGCATTTCTCTCATAGGCCTGTTCGGCGTGCCTGAACCGCTGCAAAAGCTGATGATAGGTCTGATTGTTCGGCTCCATCTGCACGGCTCTCTGCATATGGTCAATCGACTGGACCGTATTGCCAAGACCACGGTTGGCAAGAGAGCTTAAGTAATACCACCTTGCATTCCTGCCGGCGCTCGGTATGTAAGTCAGGATCCTGACAGCCTCCTGATACCTTTTTCTGTTGATCTCATTGACAGCCTGCCTGAATTCATCACTGTCGCCGTGTTCTGGCTGTGGATCTACAGATACATTATCATCCTGTCTTTCATAACCGGGGCCAAATATATCCCAAAAATCGAAATCCCAGAAATCACTTGACCATCCGCCAGGGCCGCTGTAACTGCCGGAAGAATTCTGCCGGTTACCGGAATATCCGCCATATTGGTTCCCCTGCCCATAGGACTGTCTCTGTTGATGCGCCCGCTTTGCTTCATATTTCTCCGGATTCATCAACATGTCATAAGCTTCGTTGATCTCATTCATTTTTCGGCTTGCATCAGGATCGTCCGGGTGAAGATCCGGATGATATTCCTTCGCCTTGCGCCGATATGCTTTTTTTATTTCTTCTTTCGTCGCACTTCGCGGAACGCCAAGAATCTGATATGGATCATTCACCATTTCTTATTTTCCTTTCTTCTTCCATACCCTGGTTATATTTAATCCAGATTCCCGAATACAAGATATTTCGGAGTATATGCACATCCTGGACCAAAGGAAGAGACTCAAATGCTTCTGATGCGCTGCCCAGCACAGATTTCAACATCGGCCGCATATCTTCCGGGCTGACAGAAAGCGCTAAAAGAGGATTATAGCTGCCTGATTTTTGATCCTGCCTGAAATCAACACAGGCATCAGCAAGATAGACATATCTGCCAAGAGAATATCCGAACTGCCATAAATAGGATCCCCAATAATCATATTCCGGGATAAATACCCCGGCCATCAGCCGCCCAAAGCTGTTTGCAGCGCTATCAGGCGGTTCTGTCCTGTTTTTTTCAATCTCTGACAATACACTTATTTCTGTTTCAATGACAGCACATTGTTCCGGTCTTGCCGCCTTAACCCTCTGATACGCTTTAGACAACAGGGAAGCATAGCACTTCTGCGGTATCTGATGCTCATCCGTCCAATCATCCAGGCACTTAAAATACATAAGCGCAACTGTCATGTCGGCCGCAAAATCCGTATAGGAACTCATAACATAGCAATGTTTTTTGCATGGATGAACGATACATCGTGTCAGCCCGCTTTTTTCCCCCGGCTCATACAGTGAAGATAAAAGCAGGATGAGAAATGTCAAATCATAAGTCAGCCCCAGCCTGGCGTGGAATCCGTACCGTCTGCCAAGCGTATGGCACAATCCGCAATAGACCGACCGGTATCTCTCTTTTTCCTCCTGTGACAGATCAGATAAATTTGCCTGAATATAACCAAACATAACTTCTCCTTAAGTAGTACGAACAATTTTATTTTGGCATTTCGGGCAGGATATTTCAATCTTACCTCTGCCTTTCGGGACACGCAGATATACCCTGCAATTTGGACACTTATAATATCTGTGTGTCTTTCTTTCCCTCCACATATCCTTCCTGCGTTTCCATCCCTGCCTGGTCTTTCCAACAAAGCCCAGATAGGCGTTTCGTTCATTTCTCCGTTTTTCTATATTTCTGGAATAGGTGCGAAATATTGTCCATATAAGCAAAACAAGCGCTATCGAACTAAAAGGCGGGAATAGGAAAGACAGGAACATAAGCACGAATGCCACAATAAAGAGGGTCTTTGACAGTTCATCATACCCATATCTTCCATACATCCATATCTGCATTTTCTCACCCAGATTTTGTAACCATCTTTTCATTGACATTACACTCCTTTATTCATGGATTCTATCCTTTCCAGCAAGACCTCTTCATTATCTTCAATGATATATGCCCGGCCACAGAAAATTGTATCAGCATGGCATCTCTTCTGATTATGACCGTTCTTCCTGTTCTCTATCTTGTAATACAGACATTTTTGCCTTCAATGCATTTCTTCTGTTCACACTTTCCCTAAGAAGTGCATAGCATGTTGACATTAACGGAATGAACAACAATATTCCAATAACACCAAACAGACTGCTTCCTATACTGACAGCCATCAAAACCCAGATGGAAGGAAGTCCGACTGAGTTTCCTACTACCCTTGGGTAAATCAGGTTTCCCTCTATCTGTTGCAGCACTAAAAACAGAATTACAAACCACAATGCCTGCAAAGGATTATTGATCAGAATCAGAAATGCACCCACCGCACATCCAATAAAAGCCCCTACAATAGGAATTAACGCTGTAACCGTAATTAACACCCCTACTACAATCGCATATGGCATACGGAAGATACTCATGGAAACAACAAACATGGTACCCAGGATCACAGCCTCAAGGCATTGCCCTGTAATAAAGCTGCTAAAATTTCTGTATAAAAGACTGCAAATCTCCAATACCTTTTCCCCAATATGCACCGGCAGATAGGCAGCTATGATTTTCTGCACCTGACCAGACAGCCATTCCTTCTGTGACAGAATATACAGAGCAAAAACAAAAGCAATAATCATGTTCACTGCACCAGATATAATACTGCCTGCCATATTAAATGTAGTATTCAGCATATTTCCAGCGCCGTTTTTCAAGAAATATAATATATTTTCCAGCAACTCATCCCATTTCACTTCTATTGATTCCAGACTGCCTGCCCAATCCGCTAATAAGGGCTTACCCTCTGTCAACTGTTCAAGTTCTAATGTCAGATTCTCCATAAAGCAGGGAATTTTTCTTCCAATTTCCGCAATGGCCATTCCTATCTGCGGAATCACCATTCCGACAGCCACAGAAATGATCAACGCGATCAGCACAATAGAAAACACCATACTTATAGGACGTTTCAGCTTTTTCGCCATCTTCCCCTTCCAACGTCTCAAAAGTTTCTCCTCGATTAATTTCATCGGGATGTTCAAAACAAAAGCAATAGCTCCGCCATAGATAAACGGCTTTAAAATATCTACAAAAAACCCTGCTGCCAAAAATATCTCTTCACTATAAATAATTACCAAAATCAAAAATGCTGCCAGCACCATTAAATTTCTAATTTGTTTTATTTTTTCTTTACTAAATCCCATGCCCTATGCTCCTGAACTTATTTTTTGATTATTCTGTCATCCAAAAAGATATCTGCGCGTATCCATGTCTGCATTTTATCGCCAAATTCTGTAGCCATCTTTTCATTGGCAGTACACTCTTTTTGCGTTTATTTTGCACCTTGATTTATTTATATCATACTGCCGAAATCTAACCTGAAACAAAACAAACCGGATTTTTCAACCCGAACTGCTTAACCCATTTTTACAACCTTATCCTAATTAAATCCGAATATCTTTTGACAGATTCTATAACCTTCCACGGAAATCCTGCGGCCCCCTCTTCCCGGTAAATTCATCGTTCCTCCCATAATTCCTCCCCGCATCCAATAATACAAATCTTTATCCTTACTCTTCAAATATTCCCACAATTCCTTTTTCTTTTCCAAACTCTCTTTTGTTCCGGAGCGAATCAGCATCACTGAAGATACCGTCATGATTATTTCTAAATAATTGCGCATATACTGATACAAACGCTTATTCCCCTTAACAAGGGATTTCTTATCCACAATATAATCTATCATACGCTTATTGACCTTCAACTGCTGATCAATATGTGAAATCATCACCGACTCGTTTACCGACTGATCTGATCTGCCTATATAATAGCGATAGAAATTTGTATCCAGGTAATATATATTTTTCACATAAGGCAGTGGTTCAAATACATAGAGGTTATCAACATAAAATGTGTTTTCCGGGAGTTTTAAACCACACTCTTTCAACAGCATTGTCCTGAAAATTACTGAATGCATCAGTATGTAATGTCCCTTTATAAAATGGCGGCAATCTGACCATGTGAAAATATCATCCTGCGGAAGAATATGCCGTTGGTGCATAATCTTTTTGTTCCTCTGTCCTTCCTTCTCATAAACATAATTGCTAATCAACATATCCAGAACTTTACCGCTTTCCGAAAATTCCCGTAATGTCTCAAGGACTCTTTGATATGCAATTTGTTTAACCCAATCATCACTGTCAATCACCTTAAAATATAAACCGGCAGCATTTTCTATTCCCACGTTTATTGCCGATCCGTGACCTCCGTTTTCTTTATGGATAACTTTTACAATGGTCGGATATTCTGCTTCATACTCATCTGCAATTTCTCCAGTTCTATCCTTTGTGGAGCCATCATCCACTATTATAATTTCCACGTCCTCTCCGCCCACTAAGAGAGAATCAATACATTTTTTCATATAATTCTCTGAATTATAACAGGGTACTACTATTGACAATAATTTCATAACTCTCCAATCCAAGCTGTTTTTGGCATCTCCATAATGTATGAATCATGCAAAAGGTTTCCAGGCTGAAACGAATCAAACATCTTAACCAAATATGTCTGGTTCGTGTTACATGATCAAAATACATTAACAGCTAATATAATAATTCCTAATACTAACAAAATAGCTCCTGTTATCTGATTTAATAATTTTGAATCTACACGATTTGCAATCCTGGCAGCAATCCGAGCCCACAACAAAGTAAACAGCACACACAGAACCAAAACCAACAGATCAGGCATACCATCAATGACAAAATGGGAAACAGCTCCTGTCAACGCAGTGAACATCATAATAAACACACTTGTTCCAACCGCTGTTTTCAGTTCATATCCCAATACAGATGTTAATACCAGCAGCATCATGATGCCGCCGCCTGCACCGACAAAACCACAGATAAAGCCTACCATGGCTCCAAAAATAATTGATTGTACAGCACGTTTTGACGGAGATGTCTCCGACATGGTTTCTTTGGTTGTCATAACAGGCTTTACAATAAATTTAATGCCCATCAACAATGTCATAACCGTTGAGAAACTGCCCATGGTATTGTTAGGTACCAAACTGGATACATAACTGCCTGCCAGTGTGAAAAGCAGGACACTCACCATCATAATCACACCATTCCGGATATCCAGGTTGCCATTTTTCTTGTATGTATAAGCTGAAACTGCACTGGCAAGCACATCCGAAGCCAGGGCAATGCCAACCGCCTGATAAGCAGGTATTTTCAAAAAAGTAATCAGCATCGGAGAAATTACTGCTGCTGCGCTCATTCCTGCAAAACCGGTACCAAGACCGGCTCCCATACCTGCAACAAAACAAACCAATATTGTAACAAACACTTCCATATCCCTACATTCTCCTTTCGCAGATGGTAAATATGCTGCGGTTTTTCTTTCTTCTTGAATGCTATGATTATTACATAGAAAACTAAACTGAAACGAAACAAACCGGACATTTTATTTCTTAGGAAGCGATACCGTAAAAGTTGTTTTATCATCTGCGCTCTCTACAGATACCTTTCCCCCATGAAGATCTGCCACCTGTTTTACAATGGCAAGTCCGATACCATTACCGGCGGACGCATGGGATTCATCTGCCTGATAAAACTTATGAAAGATTTTGTCTTGTTTTTCAGCAGGAATTTCACTTCCAAAATTCGTAACAGAGACACAAATATTATCATGGCCATCTTCAATTCTTACCACAAGCTCCCCTGTAGGCGGTGAGAATTTTATGGCATTATCAAGCAGGTTCGTCCATACATGCTTTAACAGTTCTTCGCTGCCCCTGATTTTATATTCATCAAACTGCAAATCCAAGGATAAATTTTTCCTGCTCCATTTATTTTCCAGCATAAGCACACACGATCTGATCTGTTCCGACAGATTATATTCAGAGACATCTGATAAGATTGTCTGATTTTCTATCTTAGTCAAATTCAGCACATTTGTAGCCATATCCGCTAAATGTACAGCTTCTTCCTCTATAATAGCCAGATACTCCTGTGCCTGCTCCTCCGAAAGATTTCCTCTCCTCAGCAGTTTTGCAAAACCTGCTACAGAAACAATCGGCGTCTTAAACTCATGGGAAAAATTATTGATAAAATCGCTGCGAAGCACTTCTGTATTTTCCAGTTCCTGTGCCAAAGTATTAAAACTATTGGTCAATTCCACGAATGTCGGGTGATTTCCGATAGGCTTACCAAATTCCAGACGTGTCTTATAATTACCAGAGGCTAAAGTATTTAACTGGTTAATGATCCGGTTGATAGGTCTTAATGGAATCTTACTGGTAAACGCCGCAACCGTGGCGCCAACAACGGTATTCGTCGCTATCATAAACATCAGCCATCGAATAACGCCTTCTTCTGGTATCCCTATCTCTGTAAGAATGCCAAGACGCATAAAAATATATATAACTATACTCGCAATCAATAATGCAGCTAATTGAACGCAGATAATGACGCCTGAATATAAAATTGTCAGTGCGAAACGATGCTTTTGTTCCTTTTTTCTCATTCCTTTTTTACCGCCTTATATCCCAGCCCGCGGACTGATTCTATTTCAAATTCCGGCCAATCCTGAAAACGCTTACGGAGTCTTCCTATGTGAACGGTCACTGTTTCCCAGCCTGTGTCGCTGTCTGCTCCCCATATCTCATCCATAAGCTGGATTCTGGTAAATATTTTTCCCGGATAGGATAATAATTTATATAATAGCATAAATTCTTTTTGCGGAAGCTCCTGGGCTTCTCCCTCACGGCTTACCGTCAATGCATCATAATCCAACACTACATCGCCAACTGTAATTTTTCGTTCACTCACAATTCGTGCCCTGCGCAGAAGCGCTTTGATCCTGAGCAGCATTTCTTCCTCATCGACAGGCTTCGTCATATAGTCGTCCGTACCCACAAGAAATCCTTTCTTTTTATCTGCAGACAGCTGCTTTGCGGATACCATCAAAATCGGTAAATTATTATTTGTTTCCCGTAATGTTTTTGTAAATTCATAGCCATCCATTTTGGGCATCATGATATCCAGTACCACAAGGTCAATATATTCCCGTTCCATGGCCGCCAAGGCATCCTCTCCATTCTCCGCTGTGAATACCTGATATCCTTCGCTTTCCAAAACTGCCTGCATTAAACGCCGGGTATTTTTATCGTCATCTACAACTAAAATCCGAAACATGAGCTATCACCTCAACAAAAGCATACACCATAATTCTAAACTGAAACGAAACTGATCTTAAATTTTTCATAGATTGGACGAAACAAGGACAGGCTTCCCATACCCACACTTTAAATGAGTGCAGAAGCCTGTCTCCTTAAAATTTATCCCGCCACAATCAGCCAGCAGTTTCAAACTGTGCATTATAAAGGTCTGCATAAAATCCGTTTTGCTTTAACAGTTCCTGATGACTGCCCTGTTCCACGATATCGCCGTCCTTCATGACAAGGATCAGATCCGCATTCCGGATTGTTGAGAGCCGGTGCGCAATCACAAAAGATGTGCGCCCTTTCAGCAGGTTGTCCATTGCCGCCTGGATCAGATGCTCTGTCCGGGTATCCACGGAAGATGTGGCTTCATCCAGGATCATGATCGGATTGTCAGCAAGGATTGCACGGGCGATGGTCAGAAGCTGCTTCTGCCCCTGGGAAATGTTGGAGGCTTCCTCGTTGATTTCCATCTGATACCCGCCCGGCAGCGAACGGATAAATTGATCGGCACGGGCATGCTTTGCGGCACGGACCACTTCTTCATCGGTTGCATCAAGGCGTCCATAACGGATGTTCTCCATAATTGTCCCCTTGAACAGCCATGTATCCTGCAGCACCATGCCGAACCCATTGCGGAGGGCGTTACGGTCAAAATCACCCACCGGATGGCCATTCAGGCGTATACAGCCGGAATTGACATCATAGAACCGCATCAGCAGCTTGACCATCGTCGTCTTGCCTGCACCGGTCGGGCCCACAATCGCCACCATCTGTCCGGGCTTAATCTCGCTGCTGAAATCATGGATGACCGTCTTATCCGGCGTATAACCAAACCGGACATGGTCAAAGGAAACCTCACCGTTGATGATTGACGGGCTAACGGGATTTTCCACGGCCTGCACCTCTTCTTCCTCACCTAAAAATACAAAGATGCGCTCCGCCGCAGCCGCCATGGACTGGAGCATATTGGAAACCTGCGCAATCTGCGTGATCGGCTGCGTGAACTGCTTGACATACTGGACGAATGCCACAATATCACCGATTGCAATCGTCCCTGCCGCCGCTAACATGGCGCCGGAAACAGCGACTGCAACATATCCGAGGTTGCTGACAAAATTCATCACCGGCTGCATCAGTCCGGACAAGAACTGGCTCTTCCATGCAGATTCGTAAAGAATACCGTTTGTCTTCCTGAATTCTTGCAATTCCGCACTTTCTCGGTTAAATGCCTTTACGATATTGTGGCCGGAGAATGTTTCCTCAATCTGTCCGTTGATCTTCCCCAGATAATTCTGCTGCGCCACAAAATATTTCTGGGATTTTTTCACGATCCCCACTACCAGCGCCATCGACAAAGGAAGAATCAGCACGGTGATCAGCGTCATCAGCGGGGAAATCGTAAGCATCATAACAATAACCCCCACCAGGGTACACACGGAAGTGATCAACTGCGTGATAGACTGGTTAAATGCCTGCCCCAGTGTGTCCACGTCATTTGTAATGCGGGAAAGGACATCCCCCACGGCATTCCGTTCAAAATAGGAAAGGGGCATCCGGTTGATCTTTTCACTGATATCCCTGCGCATCCGGAAACACATTTTCTGGGACATTTCTGTCATCAGAAGCCCCTGCACAAAAGAAAACACCGCACTCAGCACATAAATCCCCATAAGCCCCAACAGGATGGAGCCGATCTTTCCAAAATCAATGCTTCCGGTGCCCGACAGCTTGGCAATCAGCCCGTTAAACAGCTCCGTCGTCGCATTTCCCAGTATCTTCGGCCCGACCACATTAAAAATCGTGGAAGCAACCGCAAAAACCGCAACCACAGCCAATGCAATCTTATAAGCGCCCATATAATGCAGAAGATTCCTGATTGTCCCTTTGAAATCTTTTGCCTTTTCGCCCGCCATAGGCCCGCGGCCTCCCATCGGTCCTCTATTCTCTGCCATATCAATCCTCTCCTTTCAGTGCGCTCTGGATCTCTTCCTCTGAAAGCTGCCCTCTGGCAATTTCCATGTAGGTTTCGCAATTCTCCAATAATTCCCTGTGCGTTCCCATCCCTACGATACAGCCGTCCTCCATGACAAGGATTTGGTCGGCATGCATAATGGTCGATATTCTCTGTGCAACGATAATTACCGTGGCACTCCCCGTCTGTTTTGCCAGTGCGCTGCGGAGTGCGGCATCCGTCTTATAATCCAACGCTGAAAAAGAATCATCAAAGAGATAAATCTGCGGATGTTTCGCAACCGCTCTGGCGATGGAAAGCCTCTGCCGCTGACCGCCGGATACATTGGAACCATTCTGGGCAATCGGCGCCTGGTATCCCGCTTCTTTCGCCTCAATAAACTCCACGGCCTGTGAGATTGCCGCAGCAGACTCCATATCTTCATCCGTTATCTGCTCCCCGCCATATTTTAAGTTGCTCTCCACCGTTCCTGAAAACAAAACACCTTTCTGCGGCACATAGCCAATGCTGTCCCTGAGTTTCTTTTGGCTGAGCTTGCGGATATCCACCCCGTCAAGGGTAATGCTCCCCTCTGAGACATCATAAAACCGTGGTATAAGATGCACCAGTGTAGACTTGCCGCATCCAGTGGAACCTATGATTGCCGTAGTTTTTCCCGGCTCTGCCGTAAAAGAAATATGCTTAAGCACAGGCGCTTCGGCTCCCGGATAGGCAAAGGAAACATCCGAGAAAGCAAGGACCCCTTTCATATGCTCCAATTCCTTGTCCTTTGTGTCAGGGGCATCAACCAAAGAAACCTCCGTTTCCAAAACTTCCACAATACGGTCAGCGGCAACCCCCGCACGGGGCAGCATAATGGAAATCATGGAAAGCATCAAAAATGACATGATGATGACCATCGAATAGGTAATAAATGCCGTAAGGTTGCCGATCTGCACGGTACCTGCATCCACGCCCTGTCCTCCAACCCAGACGATCAGGACCGAAACGCCATTCATGATAAGCGTCATGACCGGCATCATAAAGGTCATGGTGCGGTTGGTAAAGAGCTGTGTCTTAAAAAGATCCGTATTTGCCTTCGCAAACCGCTCCTCCTCATATTTCTGCCGCCCAAATGCCCGGATCGGCATAACGCCGGTCAGAAGCTCCCTGGATACAAGGTTCAGCCTGTCAACCAGTTTCTGCATCACCTTGAATTTTGGATAAGCTATGGCAAATAAGACAGAAATACATACGGCAAGCGCAATGACTGCTGCCACAATGATCCAGCTCATCTGTGAACCCGTCTGGATCACCTTAATGATGCCTGCGATTGCAAGGATTGGCGCATAGGTTACCATCCTAAGGAGCATGACCACCAGCATCTGCACCTGCTGGATATCATTGGTACACCTTGTAATGAGTGATGCCGTGGAAAACTTCTCAATCTCTGCACTGGTAAAGCCCATCACCTTGGAATAAAGTTGCTCACGTAAGTCACGCCCGATGCCCGCCGATACGACTGATGCGATATAGCCGGTCAGAATGGCAATCACCGCCATCACCAGCGCCATCGCCAGCATCTTCATGCCGACTTTCCAAAGGTATGCGTTCCGTATTTCATTCAGGTCAACATTCTGGGCTTCATATTCTGCCGCAACATAACTGACCGCAACCTGGTCAATGAAGGTATCCGTCATCCCCTCCATTTGTGCAAGCGCATCCTGCATCTGCTGCCGGAAATCCTCTTTTGTCATCATGCCGGAAGCAATCGCAGCCTTTATCTGCTGGGGCCCTGCTGCCCCCTCTTCGCTGCCTGCCATCTGGAAAACCACGCTTTCAGGAAGCGAAAGAATACTATGGAGTTTTTCCCTGTCAGCATCTTCCGTATCTTTCAGCTTGCACACTCCATTGTCATCCGGAGACGAATAAGATGCTTCAAGAGTTTCCGTTTCCGCATCTGTAAGAAAAAGCTCCAGTGTATCCAGACTTTCCCTGCGTATCGTTTCAGGCACGGCATCCTCAATACCATTCTGCTGGAGGCCTACGTTGAGCAGGTCACTGGTGTATGTCGGCAGGGCAAGGTCACAATATGCCTGTACGATCAACAATATTATAATAACCGCAACCGCAGACTTAGCTTTCGATAAAAAACGAAAAATATTCTTCATGATGCCCCTCCCTGCTCTTTAGCCATTGCATTCCAAAGGATAGCTGCACAACTTCCGATTCCAAGCTTGCCGCTGTCCAGAACAAGATGATAATTCGACAGGTCACGCCAATCCTTTCCCGTGTTTGCCGAAAAGTAACTGCTGCGCTTACGGTCAAACTTCTGTATGACGGCATCCGCCCTGTTTTGGCTGATTTTATACTCCTCCACTGCCCTCTTTTTCCGCAGGTTTTTATCTGCATGGATGAATACCCGCAGCACATCATTCCTGTCTTCTAAGGCATTTGCGGCGCATCTCCCGACAAAAACAGCCGGACCTTCCTCTGCCAGGCCTCTGATGACATTCTGCTCTTCCAGATAGATCAGCCCCTCCTTAGAAAGATTCCCATCCGTTCCTTCATTCACCTTGCCCATAAGATAAATGGAATACAGAAAACTGTTTGTTGTCTTTTCTTCATACTGCTCTATCTGGTCAATTCCAATATTCAGCTTTGTAGACACCTGTTCCAGGATCTCGGCCCCATAACAGGGGATCCCGCTGATTTCTGACAGCTTTTTTCCAATCTCAGTTCCTGCGCTCCCATATTCGCGTTCAATCACAACATAATGGTATTTCATGATAGTGACCACTCCTTTCTTTTTCATATTTCCGCCGGATCCATCCTCTTGATCCTTTCTGCATTTTTGCCTACGACCACAAGGCTGTGCTGGCAGGCTTCTATATCTGTCTCTGTCAGTCCCTCTGAAATCAGCATGTGAAATGACTCATGCGCTTTCTGGATACGGGCAATAACGGGCCCCGCCTTTTCTGTACAAACAAGACGCACCTTCCGTCTATCACCCTCCACAGACTGCCGTTCCAGAAATCCCTTGTTTACCAGCTTATTGACATTTACCGACAGGATATTCTCTTTGAATCCCCGGCATCTGCTGATATCCTTTGCGGTACAGGACTCAGGATGGTCTGCTAAAAACAGCAGGATATCAATCGCCATCTGCGGCACTCCCAGTTCGTTGCAAAAGGGTTTGCAGTAATGTTCATATGCCTCAAGACAGCTATGAAATATTGCAATGCTATTTTTTCTGTCCACCTCTTACCTCCATTTCGTGCAAATTTATAAACTTCAAATTTGAAGTAATCATCATTGTACTATTTTTTAGTTTGTTTGTCAATAGGGAAAATTATATACAGCTAAGGGGGTGTACCAAAGCATCCACACATATTTTGCCATACTTTTTGATTTTGCTATTTCAGAAGGGTTCAGATTGAAATAAGGATGGTTCAAATATTCTTTGCCAGAGTTTAACGGCTCTGTCTTGACTGGAAATAGATAAAGGCTTTCGTACACTTGACTGTGCCGAAAGCCTTTATTTCTGCCCTTTTTCCGTTTTTCTGTGCAGAGCGTTTGTATCAAATAACGAATTTTTATATCTATATTCCTCTACTGTAGTTCCTGCACAATTCTTTGATTAACTTTATCATAAGATTGCCAGTCTTCTTTTTTAGCAATGATTCCAGCTTCTCTCATTATATATTTTAAAATTTCAAAGATTTCCCTCGCCGTCTTTCCCGCCTTACTCTCTGATTTGGTTCTATCCCGAAGCCATTCGTCCGTAACAGACACTATTTCATGTGCGGCGACATTCCGCACCACTCCTTCTATATAAACCATCTCGTTTATTTGTTGTATCAATCTGACATCTGAACATTTCTGTTCTATTATTTTGGCAATATGAGTCGAATACACCGGACCATATTTAAACCCTCCCGGATATGCCCTCTCCAGCAGCACCGCCAGTCCTGCAGCTTCTAATTTTTTCTGATCCCATTTCCTCATATTATCTTTTTCCTGTACACAGCAGTCGTCCAGTTTGATCCCACACTTCTTTCGCAGGATATCTTCCAGCAAATCCACTGTCAAAGGAGTGATACCTCGAATGAAATCCACATACTCCTGTTTTTTGAGTTTCATCTGCAAAACCAACGCATACTCAAACACCTTCTGCTTATTGCTTTCACTGACTGGATAAATATCGTATTTCTTATTAGCCAAAAACCTGCTGATTGTCTTATGGTCTAATTTTACCCTTGCATCCATAATCTTAAGCAAATCGTACGCGTTTTCTGAAAGATCATCTTTCATCTCAGAAGCAACTGTCAGAGCTGCCACATAATCATATGCCATCACATGTTTTTTGATAATCTCCATCTTAATCATTTTCATAAGATTTAAGCTTTTCACTTCCGTACATCGATTTTCAGCACTTTCTTGATTATCTTCATTTAATTCCCAGTACAGTTCAGGTTCATATTCCTTCCTGTCGTCGGGCTTATCGTTCATAGATTTTATAGGCGTTGACACTTGAATCGGTTTAAAACGATATTCCGCAAATGTCGCCATAACCAGTAACGCACTTTTCATTGCCGGAGTTCCAGACGCCATATTTAACAGCAGTTCGTCTCCCTCTTCCATATCTTTCTCAATCCGAATAATCTCCTCTCTGAAATCATGGTAGAACACGTCGTACTGCTGCACATTAATCAACTCATCTCTCTCTATCAGACGCACATCAAATACATGGTCCAAATGAGCGCCTAATCTCTTGATTGCATCCACATAACGATTATCTTTCATGTGGTACTCCATCATTTCATGCGATAAATACAGATATACAATATCCGGCTTGTAATGTCTGCATATATGAAGCATGGAACCGTCCCGCATATATTTGATAGGGTCCGTTCCCCCTATTGGACTAAATAAAATCTTTCTGCTCATTTCACTCCTCCTAAATCACAATAACATCTTCTGTCTCATTTTCCGTGGTCTTTCCAAAAGATACCACCTGCCCTTTTCCAATAATCTTGTACACACGTATACTGTCTTCTGATGAAGTATAAGACGGCAAGCGCTCCAAAAGCTCCTTATACTTTTTCTTCGTAATCACCGCTTCAAAAGCTGACTTCTGTATTCTGAACCCATAACCCAATAAAAGCTTTGACAATTTCAGCCGCTTTTTATTATCAATAATATCATAGATAATCAAAACAAACACTTTATCGCTTTCTACATATTCATTTATCTCAAAAAAGTAATTCTCCTCTTCCATAAGTTAATCACCTGATTTCTATAGGCTTATATACCGATGCATCCCCTGTTTCGATAGCCTTTACCAGCAAATCCATCTGTAATGCAATTCCCCGTCGGAAACTCACCGCGTAATCAACATAGGATAAATATCTTATTTCTGTCTGCAGTTTTCTTTCCAGTTTGGATAAATATATCTTTAAACCATTTCTGGTCAGAAAACAACCCGGCTCATCCACATCGATTATGAAGTCTTCCTTATGTATCTCATGACCATTAATCATACTCATAACTGTGGAATCTACAATAACAGCCCGCCATTCCTCCATCATATCGCTTGCAAGCGTAGGGTGCCTTTCCTTGTCCCTGTGCATAAATCCAAAATAAGGGTGGAGTCCTTTTGATTCAATCTTACTGTAAAGTTCATTCATCAGAATGGAATACCCAAGACTGAGCATAGAATTAAACTCGTCCCTAGGCGGACGCCTATTTCTCCCATGAAACCGAAAATCTGAATCGATAAGTTCCGCCAACCCATCAAAATATGCCTTTGCGCCCTGCCCTTCGTACCCTATGATTTCCGGAATGGTTTTACATTGTGCAATTTTTTCCCTGCAGATATGCATCATTTTCAAAGCTTCTTTTACAGATGCGTTCTCGCTTTTTTCATATCGCTTCAATACGACTGTCTGATTCCTTAATTTAGCCCTGACAATATTTCTGGCAAGCTCTACGGCAAATTCTGTCTCATATAGAAAGCATTGTTTTCTCTGTCTTTCAGGGTTGCTATGCCCCGTTGACTGCAGCCTTCCAAAATAAGTTCCGCCTTTTGAAAAGTAAGAAACCTGAATCCCTCGTTTTAGACATTCTTGTACGCATTGGGTTGTCATCTGCGCGTGTCCCATTATTGTAATGCTCTCAAGCGTTTCAATAGGAACTATTTTCTTCAGTCCATCCGCATATTGAACATAACATCTGCTCTCTTCAACTCCAATAAACGCATTGTTTTCATTGACAAACAACAAACTCATTTTATCCCTACCTATCTTTTTTTGTTCGTCCCCTATCGGGGTATCTATTATCTAATCGCAGCAAAGTCAGCGCACAATATGATGTCATTCAGTTTCCGTCCCCTACCGGGGTATCTATCATCAATAAATATGAAGAAAAATGATGCGCTGACGTTGGTGTTTCCGTCCCCTATCGGGGTATCTATTATCTAATCAATTTGAGCGGCAAGCAGGGCAGATATGCTAAAGAGTTTCCGTCCCCTACCGGGGTATCTATTATCTAATATGAAGAGTGCGGCATTACGAAAGACACACCAGGTTTCCGTCCCCTACCGGGGTATCTATTATCTAATGATTAAAAAGGGGGTAACAGCGTAATGGAGAGGGGTTTCCGTCCCCTACCGGGGTATCTATTATCTAATGTTATTATCAACAATCAAACCGAGTCCGCCAGTCTCCGTTTCCGTCCCCTACCGGGGTATCTATTATCTAATCGACGGTGCGGAACTGTTAGAGAGCGGCAGTGTAAGGTTTCCGTCCCCTACCGGGGTATCTATTATCTAATCGGGGATCCATTTAGTAAAGAAGGCTGTTTTAGTTTCCGTCCCCTACCGGGGTATCTATTATCTAATAGGCGAAGTAATTCCGATGCTCTTACGGCTGTACTGTTTCCGTCCCCTACCGGGGTATCTATTATCTAATTACACGCGGGGCAAGTAGTCAACTACTTAAAATCGTTTCCGTCCCCTACCGGGGTATCTATTATCTAATCCCTGAAATTGCCGCTGAAGGTGGCTCAATTAAGCGTTTCCGTCCCCTACCGGGGTATCTATTATCTAATCCTCTCCCACACACTCCCCTAATCATGCGTCTCCTCAACATCATTTGCGGGGGAAAGAAGTTTTTCTCTGGAGCATTCCGTCTTTTACATGAGAAAATCTCCTCAACGCCTTGTTCTCCGCGGTGCGTGGCAAAACTCATACCGCTTCTATCTTGTCAATGCTGCACATTCCCATCTGCAACAGTTTTCCTTTATACTTTGTACACTTGATAATATGCGGCGACGCTCCATATCGTCGGTCCTTATCATGTCCATGCTCTCTAGGAACTCTCGTCTTTTCAAACACGCGCCTTGTAAGTTCTATACCCTCCTGTTTTCCATACATCGGATATACCATTGTCTTGGAGACAAATCCGCACCCGCCGCCACAGAATACATAATTTTCTCCCGGCATGTCCATGCCACGAAAAGCGGATACGAAATTTTCATAGTAGGCGTTTATAAAAAGCTTTATCGCCGCTTTCAACTGGGCTGCAGACAATTTACAGATGTCTGTGTCCACCGTCATTGTAAAGCAAATCTCGGTGTCAGGCTTAATACATTCCCGCAAAATAGGAAGCGCCTTTGCCTCCCCGTCAGGACGTCGGTCAATCTTCTGGCATAAGACAAGAGCTTCCCTAGAAAGCGGCTCGCTGTCGCTGACCATCAATCCCTGCAAAACATCGTTTATCGCATCCTGCGGTCTACTTTCCGGTCTATTCAATGTCCTGAAAGCAACCGCTTCTATCTCTGTTATATCCTTTTTCAAATAACTCTTCCTGCTGGCGTTACCATTTGCATTCTGCCGCATTCTGCTGTTTTGTCCCCGATATTTTCCCGGATTCTTTATAACGTCCGCCCCAAGCAATATAGTCCTGAGCATTCCCTTTAAGGAGCTTCCGGGAATATAAGGCAGTCCATAGGCGTCCTTCATACATTCAAGAATCTGCAGTCTGTTAGCGCCTTTGTCCGCGCTTTTATCCAGAATGGCGTCCCCGCAGTCCAGCCTATACTTGATCAGCCCTTCCATATCAGCTATATCAATATGCTGTTTTTCCAGCCATTGCGTCAAACTAATATTCCCTTTTCCAAGCAAATATTCTTCAAAGGCTTCCGCTTTATTCCGCTGCTTTAATGCAGCATAAAGTAACTGCATATCAGGAATACCCGCCTGCTTATTATTTAAAATGAAATATTCCTTTTTTCCGATTTCTTTTCCACTCCCGATAAACACGGGTCCTATTGTATTCATGACTACTCGATAGCTTTTCAAATATTGGTTCATATGCTACACCTCCACCAACATGGGCTTTGCATAACGATATACCGGATGAGCGCCCCTTTTATCCGATACATCATAGATATCGCCACTGAATCGTTCTGTGAAGCAGGAGCCTGCCTGAAAAACATACAGGTCTTTTTTCCGCATTTGTTCCGGTCCATAATGCTCTGACGCCACAAACCCACTTCTCTTGCAGAGCAGATATTCCGCTCCCTGCATCATGGTTTCCAGCTCTTCATCTGTCGGCAGCGAAACAGACAATGACATATATCTTTCGCCTTTCTTTTTCAGTTTTTCACAGAAATTCTCCGGCACTTCACCTTGAAATAAGGTAAACCTGCCAAGCCCTGACGCCCTTTTGCCGCCGATACCGCTTAACGAGAGATTTTCAAGCAGGTACTCCATCAATTCTAGTTCTTTGTCCGTCTCATATCCAACAATAAAATATAGACCGTTTCCGTGCATAAAATAATAGGTGCCAATACGATATGGAGTCGATTCCAATTCTCCCCGTACTGCCGCTGTATTTTTCATTTCAAAACGTCCCAGCCCTTCCAGATTCGGAGCATTCATCACATCATACTCACCCTGCAGGTAGACGTCCAGCATATCCATAGGAATATATTTTAATTTCTTATACGCTTTCTTAATAACGGAATCTCCTCCGTTGTCTGCCGGCTCAATATGTTTCATTGGCTTTGGTATATAATAAGTTCTGTCCATATACGGAAACATATCAGAGAATGACAGAATCCCGGCACGCGCAGAATGATAAAACTCCTGAAGCGTATTATCGCCGATTTTCAGAGCTTCCTGACACAAAGCGGAAAATAGAGTGTCCGCACAACAGGTATATTCTCCATCATCGAGATTGCGCTTTCCAAAGTGGACGGCGCTTTGAAATGTAAGTCTGTATAACTTATATTTCATCTTTATACCTCCGCTTCCATTGCCTTTTGCAATACCTCATTGCATTGCGCCAAGAGTTCTTCCGGCACTTCTCCGATTACTGTTTCCGCGTACAAATCATGAAATACCACTTTTCCATACCCTCTGGAACCGTTTCCGCCCAAGTAGTCGTACTTAAGAAGCCTCAGTCCTTCTGCCAGAATAGAGATATCCTCCACTACCTGACTCTCATCCTCCATTTCATAAATCATATCGAGTCCAAACTCAGAACCTCTGACGATTCTCTCAATTTGTCGCGGATTCGCCACTGCCGTCGCCCTATTAATTGTATTTTCAAATTTGACTTCCGTCATGCTCTGCAGTCCATGTTTCCGCAATTCTTCCTCATTTGTCAGGAACATGTCTGATATCAAAATGCGACTTTGTCTGACATGATCCTTTTTCGCGCTGCCAAACAGTCTGGTAAGGCATTCCGCGTCATCATCCGGTTTCCCGACCTTCGTGTTATATTCTTTTGCGAGCAAGGTGCGCACTTTCCCTTTTAAAGAGCTTCCCGGTATCATCGGCATACGGGTGCGGGTATCCTTTATTACCGGAGAATCCACCGCTCCTATTGCTGCAAACGCGGCAGAACCGCCGATATGCATACCTGTCTTTACTTCTATGATTCCTGTTATCTGTATTTTGGCGTACATAAGCTTCCTCCTCTAGTCATCTCTTTCCACATGATATTTACGAAATGCCACTAATGCTTCCATATATCTGTTAAAAAGGATATAATTCTTTTTACTTGCGTTTATCCTCTTTAACAGGTCAATGATACCTGCCTCATTTATCAAAGCTTTCACAGAAGGTTCCCTGCCTGCTTCATATAAGCACCTGACTCTCAAATACTCTATTCTCGCACATATCTCTTCGTTCAGCCCATCTCCCTGCTGGTTCAGCACTTCATTGTAAATATCCGCGCTCATCGCCAGAAGATTTCGCAGCTTGGACGTTGTTACGATAGGAATATTTCTTCCGCGCTGGTCCTTTCTGTCCTTCAGCGACAGAATTACCTTCTCCGCCTCATCCACATAATTCTGTTCATTCACCATCTTCCGTTTCCTCCTTCTCCCTTGTCAGATATACATACAAATTCATTGCCGTCTTTAAATGCCTGCAGTCTGCCTCCGCATTTTCACCCTGATACCATTGGTACATTCTGGTAGAAAATTTCCGATAAGCGTCCTTTTGCTCCGGTGTGGCGTCCTTATCCGGCTCCAGCCTTGACAGAAGATACACATATCTGGCAAAATTAATCTTATCGCCCCGATTGCGAATCAGTTCCAGAAGGTTATACATGAAATTCTTCCCTCTTTCGTCTGATGTCTCGAAAAATTCAGAAATATGTCTGTATTTCTCATTCAAAACCTTCTGCTCAAACTCCTGCCAACTGTATGTACCATCGCTTACGATAATTTTCTTTCCTGCCCCGCCCAAGACCTCATGACTGCTTCCGTCCGGAAACAGTGTAACCGCATTTTTCTCCGGTAGTGCTTTGGAGCCTTCCTCCATGCCCGCGACTTCGCTGGCTATAGCGCTTATGGGATATCCCGGTGCATAAACGCCGATTCCTGCTGACAATGTAAGGGTTCCCTGAGTATATTTCTGAAAACTTTCCCGCAGATCCATAGCTATTTCTATAATTTCATTCCATGCCCCCACGATAAACAGGTCATCTCCGCCGGAGTAGCATATGACCGCATTCCGCTTAGAATGCGTATATTTACCAATCCTATAACAGCCCTCTGACAATATCTTATTTATATGACATTTAAAAAACAGGGATAACTGCCTTGACAAAGTCGCTGTTCTGGATAATGTTACATATCTGTTCTGATTTTCGGGATTGGCAAATCCCGACACGAAAGCCTGTCCCAGATTGTCTACATCTGCACGCATGACGCCAATGCGCCGGATTCCCTCGGAAGCGCCAGCATATTCCTCGAAAGTTCCCAACGCGCCATCTACGCCCCTTGCCGCATAATCGCCAACCCATAGTTTAGCTGCTACGTGTTTTCCCGTGTACATTTCATTTTTACCGTATGCCCGCACAAAGCAGTCATCTCGTTCCATCTTTGACCGAAGCGACTCTTTATTGTCGGACGTAAGATAATAGCCTCCCGGCAACGGTAAGGCGTTCTCACTCTCCTGCAAGGTAACGGTAAAAAAACTATCGTTCAAAATATTTCTTGAAAATCCTTCTATCGCGCTGCATATAGGGCATAAACCGTTCTCGTTTACCTTTGCGATTCTTTTACATACCACGCACTCTCTCGTATAATCTCCCTGTGTGCCTGCATTCAGCATTTTAATATCCTTTGCGGAATATCTGTGACTCTTTTGCCCGGAGAGCTTTTCACCCAATGTTTTAAAAATCTGTTCATAACTGCCCTGGGGATTATTTTTAAGCATATTAGCGCTGCATGCAGCATATCCCCATGCTACATACAAGGATATATAAAATGTATCCAACAACCATTGATTGAGCTCCTTCATATACTGCTCCACAATCAATATAGTCTTTTCCGTATTTGCAAGCAAAAGATAACAATGCCCGCCGCCGGAATAAATAAGATTAGCGCGCGATAAATGTAGCTTCTGCAGCAGACAGTCAATAATATGTTCCATCATGACTTCCAGATAGAAAGAACGTACCCGCAGAGTCCGCAGAGCGTTCTTGCTTGTGATAGTATAGATAAAATCCTGTATGCCCGATATATCCATGGAATACAACAGAAACGCCTTTTCTTCATAGAATGCTTTTCCATTTACATAAAGACGCTCTCTGAAATCTGTCTCTCCCTGCACATCTAGATATTCCATGATACAGCTTGCCACTGCCGCCGTCAGCTTCAAATGGTCATAAAGCGAAATATCCGCCATCTCATTTCTAGCTGTTGAGGAAGGTACATAAGAAAGATTTGCTTCCAGCACTTCCAGTAGTGAATCCACATACTCCCGGCTCCATTCCAGCCCGCGAAGATTGTCTGTCAATCTAACCTTTATCTGTGTATAAAAGGCTTCATCAAAAGCTCTTTTTTCAGATGTGGGATAATTGATACCATCTTTGGGATCCAGAGTCTTCGGTTCATAATATTTTTCTTCCGTATTCTTATTTAAAATATTAAACACACTCTGCAAAGGCATAGCCTTCTCAAAGCCCGCGTCTTCCGAATCCTTCTGCCTTCGGTCTGCCGCAGACGCGATATTATCCGCAAGATATACGATATATGCCAAAGCATTATCCTCTATATCGGCCCCTTTCAATGCTTCCGCATGGTGATAGCGCACACAATTCAGGATATCTGCATCCCATTCGCCTGACTGCACCTCATCCTTTAAATAGTCGTACCCGCTCTGGCTGTGTTTCCGTCCGTCATCTCCCTGCCTGTATATTACCTTTCCAATATCATGCAGCAATCCACCCAATACCAGTTTTACTTCTCTGTCAGTCATCTCCGCCTCCACTCATTTGCAATCCGCCCATCCCTATTGCTGTCTTAATCCCCACGCCTGAGTATTCCCCAAATCCAATTAACAATCTGGCATACTTCGCCATGGTAGATGAGCCCGTTACCTTGATACTCATCTCTCCTACAAAAGAAGGAATCTTAACGCTCTCCAACGGAAACAAAGCGCTCCTGAGTTTATATCTGATAATTCTGCTATTGTTTACAAGCTGTTCAAGAGTCTCCTCATCGTACATATCCATGTCCTCTGACGCTGCACTGTATTTATTCATCAAGCTCTGATAAATAAACCTAAGCTCCGGCATATTTATATATGTTCCGCCGCTCTTAAAGGACGTCGGCGTGAGGAACTTCACATTTATATATCTGTCATAGGTATCAGAATAAAATTCCTCCAAAAGTTTCTTTTGGGGGACTGTTTTCAGCTCTTTTGCACAGATTTTTACATGTAAATCCTTTTTCTCAATGTAAAAATCCTTAAATGTTTCATTCAAAAAGGGAGTGATAATCTTCTCATGTGCTTCTCTTGTCAGAGTATTAATTACCCATACCTTTTCCTTTCCACTTGTAAGATATTGACTATAAGGCTTTAGACCGGAAACATGCAGTTGTTCCGCGTGATCTCTCTCTAGTCTTTCCATTAGAACGCCTTGCAGATTTGAGGATTGATAGTATCCAAAATCATCTCCATCGGCTTCCAGTTTCATCCTCAGTTGCGCCAGCATTACAAAACTCCTTTTTATTGTCTAGTTTTGTATCATTGTATCATACATTGGGCATTTATACAACCTACTTTTAGTTGCAAAAAAGGCGCATAGTTTACATTTTACTGTTTCCCTGCACCTTTACGCTGTAAATCCTTAACTAAATTAAGAGATAATTCTGTGTAATCTGCTATATCCTCCAATGACATTTTACCTGCCTTAATCATACGAATAGCTGTCTTTTTTGCTTTATCTTGCTCGGCTTCATAACGCTCACTTTTGATATAAGATCTTATAACTTCTTCCTCGTCAAATAAACTCATCATGATTGACACAACCTCCTTCTCCCTATCAAGCAGATATTCCCTTAACACATTTCTATCTTTACAGATACGAATTGTTTCCGTAACCGTTTTTCTTGTCCTGCCGTATCGCTCTCACAAATAACCTTAACCTTTACATCAATAGCAGTATCAACTCCGTCAAAAAAATCTTTTGATAAGGATATTGTATCAGGAATATTTTTTCGGTCGCCTGTATATATCACATACAGTTCAGGTGTTGGCATTTTTACTTTCTTACTCTTGTATAGGTTTTGATTGGTACGTTCAAAATAATCATGGTATGTCTGTGCAAGATACAGTAACGCTCTAATAATAATATTCAATGTCCATAGTGACTGCGCTTCTAACAGAATCATGAATTTTTCTCCTAAAAGGAATCCTAAATCATTATAAATTCCGTCAGTGAGAACATTCTTAATCGTAATGTCTGTCAATTCGTCCTATGTGGCTGTTTTATCCTCTTGGTGAAGTGCCTTGTATAATTGCAATAAAATTCGCATTTATATTACTTAAATCACTATAAACCTAATACTCCCTATTAAGTTTATTATCAATAAGCCACTTAATATCGTCTTCATATATGGTTTGATATTTTAATGAAAACTCCATGTCCGAGGTATCGACTCCATTAGTGGTATATGCAAAAGAAATCCTATACCGCCATTGCCCCGGATATACATCTAATGTTGTATTTATGTCAACCGCATTTTCTATGTCTTTTCCTTCTTTATAGAAAGAATAGGCGACGTCACCTGATGGGTTGAATACTTCAAAGCTTATAAAGGATACGTCGGTAATAGGCCGCCAGAAATAGCGTCCCGAACCATCTATCAGATTTTCCAAAGTAATTGAAATATCTATGCTGTTATCATGGTTTACATAAAATCCGGTTCCGCCTCCGGCTGTTACAATAGGCATCATTCGTTCCGAAAAAGAAACGCCGGTATTAACGATATAACCATTTTGAATATCATTCTTAGTTTGCTCATAGGTTCTGTAATAATCATATATACGAGCGGACAACTGCTCATCAACAATCGAGCTATCTTCGATATTTGAAGTGTCCTCGCTATCTGTGACATCTTCATCATTGGGGATATCCTCGATATTAGCCGCATCTTCATTTTCACTATCAAATATATCATCAGACGCAAATCCCCATACGAATAAATCAACCAGCTTTGCGCTTACAACTGTTTTTTCAGCCGGCGTTTGATTTGTATTTAACCGCACATACCAAGTGCCGGGGTACACGGCGTCTGTCACCATAATCATATCACTTGCAATGAGATACTCTTGACTGCCCGATATAAACCCATTTTGATTAAAGGTATATGTCCGTACCACTTCGCCTTTGGGATTAATTACTTCCAGTGTCCTATGGCTGTTCCCATCGGCAACCGCATTTAGTTGGATTTTCGTATTATGCTCCGTAATATTAATTGCTATCTCTTTGCTTGTCGTCTCTTCACCGTCTTTAAATCCGATGATTTCAACAGAATTGGTATATAATGAAACAGCGTCAGTCCCAGCAGATGAATTTGCCTGATTATGCGCATTAGCCGCATACGCTCCTAAATAGCTAAATCCACAGACAAATATAACCGTAAACAGCAAAGCCGTACAAATCCCCCATTTAGACATTTTCTTAAAATTCATAATCGCATCCAACCTTTCTTTCAATAATTCCTTGCTTTCATTCAACGTGAGAGAAACAAAAGCGTCCTTGTAATTTCCACTGAGCCCGATTGCATTTATCAAGGTATCTCCATAGGCACGCCGCTCCTGTATATCAAGTCCCCGTATAACAGCTTCATCGCAGGAGAGTTCACAAACTCTGCTTATTTCACGGCTCATCAGGTAAACAAACGGATTAAACCAATGTACGCAGACGCTAAACTGTACCAGCCATTTATAAAACATATCCCGCCGTTTGAAATGCGTCAGTTCGTGCATTATTGTATAGTCAAAATCCACAAGCGGCAGTTCGGCAGTAGGAAGTATAATACAAGGTTTGAAAAAGCCAATCAGCAGCGGCGATGAAATCAACTTATTTGTGTATAGCTCCACATTGGTTTTTATCCCGTTTCGCTCCACCAATCTTCCAAATCGTTCTAATAAGTCAATATCCGCCACTTCCGCGCAGCCTGCTCTAATATATTTAACAAAGTCTTGATAAACCGTGATTTTCCGAATAAACAGAATAAGCACTGTCACAAGCCAAACTAACCAGAGATTGTTCCATACTACTGTTGCCGTATTTCTTACGAAATTATTGACTGTTCCTGCTGTTGCCACATTTTCCGCAAGGCTATTAATTGTCTCCGCTGTTTCTGCATTTTCCGCAGGGCTATTAATTGTCTCCGCTGCTGCCGCATTTTCCGCGGAATTGCCAACTGTTTCCATTGGCTCATCATGCAAATTATTTTCTCCCGCATTATTCTTTTCGGATATATCAGCGATATCCGTTGCACCGTCTTGCTGCATATAAGCGAAACCTATCCTACTTTGCTCCACTGCCCTGTCAAACCCTTGAAAAATCATGTTCATCAAATTTGTTTCCGCTGCAAACGGAAGCAACAGACGTGCAACCACCACAAGCCAAATATAATATTGCCATCGTTTACTAAGCCGCTCTTTGAACAAAGACCGAAGCAGCAAAAGCAGCATAATCAGCAGAGTGCCGGAGACAGAAAGCGACAAAACAACTTTCAGCATTTCATTCATTTATTGCCTTCACCGCCCTTCCAATACTTTCTTAAATCTTCGTAATCATCAGGCGAAAGCAAATCCTTTTGAATAAGCGTGGAAACAAGCCCTTTTGCGCTGCCCTCATAGAGTTTATCAAGCAGGGTTTTGGTCTGCGCCTCTTGATAGTCCACTTCTAAAACAGTCGCCGTATATTGATTACGGAAACCTGTTTTACTTGCTTTTAAAAAACCTTTGTTAGTCAGGCGCGAAAGCAAAGTTATAATCGTGTTTTTGGTCCACGGAGTCCCTTTATCTTCTAATGCCTTGACAATTTCCGCATATAAAGCCATGCCTCCGTTAGCCCATATAATTTTCATAAGCTCTAATTCATAGTCCGATATTTGCTGCATTGTTATCCTCCTTATGTGGATTACATTTTGTACTCCACTTACAAGATAACATTCTGTACGCCAGATGTCAAGCCTTATATTTATAGTATCAATTTTTAGAGCTTGTCCGGTCTCTGAAGCCAGCCTTCCAGCAAATCTTCTTCTGCATATATTTCTTTGCTCTCATCATCTATATCTAAATATTTCCAAGTTTTAACATAATAACCAAACCATCTCTCTTCCCTAAGAGCATCATTATTCATCCATAGATATTCAAAGTCGTGACGGTCAATATTTCTTGTATAAAATCTCACATTATCTTTTTTATGATGTAAAATTATATCATCCTGTAAAAAAGTATTGTCTATAGTTCTATAGGCGGCGTCTAAATTAATAATGCCGTCTTTTTTAATTCTTTCTTCATCAAGTTCAATAGCGAAAAACAACATAATAAATCTCACCCCGTCAATTTATAATCTAAAAATCTTTACCACGTTCATCATCTTCCAGCAAATCTTCCTCGTCAATAATGACGCCATCTTCAATATTGATAAATCTCCAGACCTTAATATATTTCTTAAACCAATCACAATCGTCAAATGCTAAATTTACCATCCAGAGATATTCAAAATCATGCTTATCAATATTCCTTGTGTAATAATGAACTCCATCTTTAATTTTATATAAAGTAACATCTTTTTGCGCAAAAGTCATATCCAAACTTTCATAAGCTGCTTGTAGATTAATCTTATTGTCTCTTAAGACTCTTTTTTCGTCAAATTGAATTGCAAAAAACAACATATAAATTACTCCTCTTTTCTAGTCTAATTCAAAATTTAGGGCTTGTCCGGCCGTTCTGGTATCCATTGGGAAATTATATCCTCCTGATACGTTATTTTTTTAGTATAATCGTTCACGATAATGAGCTTCCATACCTTAACATAATACCTGAACCAAGCTTCTTTTTTAAAAGCGGATTGAACTAACCATAATGCTTCTAAATCTCTATCATCATCTGCATTTCTTGTCCAAAATTTCATATTTCCCATTTGCTTATATATAAAACAATTCTCTTCTTTAAAAGCATTCTCTATTATTTTGTTGGCAATATCCAATCTCACAAGATTTTCTTTTTTAATTCTTTCTTCATCAAGTTCAATTGCCAAAAGCAGCATAATAAAACCCCCTAATTACCGTTTCTCATCTTCCAGTAAATCTTCCTCTTCCAGAATGACGCCATCTTCAATATTGATAAATCTCCAGACCTTAATATATTCCTTAAACCAATCACAATCGTCAAATAATAAATTTACCATCCAGAGATATTCATAATCATGATCATCTATATCCCTAGTGTAATAATGAATCCCATTCTCAATTTTATGTAATTTAACATCTTTTTGAGCAAAAGTCATATCCACGCTATTATAAGCTGCTTTCAAATTAATTTTATCGTCTCTTAAGACTCTCTCTTCGTCAAATTGAATTGCAAAAAACAACATATAAATTACTCCTCTCTGCCAGTGCCAATTCAAAATTTATGGCTTGTCCGGTCTTTTTGTCCATTCTTTCAGTAAGTCCTCTTCATATCTGATTTTATTTGTCTTATTAGATACATCCAGAAATTTCCATTGCTTAATATAATAACCAAACCATGGTTCTTTCTTAAACAGCAAATTTACCATCCAGAGATATTCAAAATCGTGCTTATCTATATCCCTTGTATAATATCTGACTGTTCCTTCCCTATGATATAAAGTAACGTCCTTTTGTGCAAAAGTTGCTTCAATACATTCATTAATAGAGTCCAAATCAACAATATCATCTTTAAGTATTTTTTCTTCGTCTAATTCCATTATAAAAAATAACATAATCAAACCTCATTTCACTAATTTATAATCTAAAATTTATTACTCTTCTTCGTCTTCTAATAAATCCTCCTCTTCAAGAATGACGCCATCTTCAATATCGATAAATCTCCACGTTGTTACATATTTTTTAAACCAGTCACACTTATCAAAAGCCATATTTACCATCCATAATTCTACAAAGTCATGTTTGTCTATATTTCTTGTATAGTAGCGGATACCATCTTTAATTTCATATAAATAAACATCTCCCTGTGCAAAAGTATTTTCTATGGTTCTATAAGCTGCCGCTAAATTAATAACATTATCTTTAAGTATTCGTTCTTCATCAAGTTCAATCGCAAAAAATAACATATTAAAGACCTCCCATTATGGTTTGTCCGGCCTTTGCGTCCATTCTTCCAGCAAATCCTCTTCGTATTCAATTTCATTGGTATCATCATCAATATCTACGAATTTCCATTGCTTAATGTAATATCCAAACCAGGTTTCTTTCTTAAACAATAAATTTACCATCCAGAGATATTCAAAATCGTGTTTATCTATATCCCTCGTATAATATCTGACCGTTCCTTCCCTATGATATAAAGTCACGTCCTTTTGTGCAAAAGTTGCTTCAATACACTCATTAATAGAGTCCAAATCAACAATATCATCTTTAAGTATTTTTTCTTCGTCAAGTTCCATAATAAAAAACAGCATATCCTAAGTCTCCTTTATTTTTATTTGCAAGTTTTAAATTCAGGGCTTCTCCGGTCTTATAACCCAACCGTCCATTAAATCTTCTTCTTCATAAATTTCATTGGTATCATCATCAATGTCTATATACCTCCACTGTTTTACATAATATTGAAACCATGACTCATACCTGAACGGAGCATTTACCATCCAAAGAAATTCAAAATCGTGATCATCTATATTCCTTGTATAATACCTGACCGTTCCTTCCTTATGATATAAAGTCACATTTCTTTGTGCAAAAGTATTTTCTATTGTTTTATGCGCTGCCGCTAAATTAATAATACCATCTTTAAGTATTCGTTCTTCATCAAGTTCAATCGCAAAAAATAACATAACTCAAATCTCCTTTATTAATTAAAGTTTAGTTCTAAAAACAGAAAATTTACTTAGTAAATTATCTGGAACAAAATAAGGAGCGACTTTAGCTCTGCTCTGCAGGCGCGGAGCTCCGTTTTTGTTCATTTTGACTAAACTTGTATATTCATTAATCCTTATCTCCCCCTGTAATACCATGGTTATATTTCGGATTAGCATCAACCACTTTAATATCCGCATACGTCACACGTACCTGCGGAGCTTTTCGGGATTCCTCTTCACCGCCATTACGATACAGCTCCTGCAGTTTGTATTGTGCACTCACAACTCCCCGCTCCGCCGCTTTGCGAATCAACTCTTCCGCTTTGGCTTTATCCTTTTCCACGCCTTTCCCTCTCAGATACATAATTCCCAGCATATATTGGGATTTCGCATGTCCCTGCTCGACTGCCTTCCTAAACCACTCTGCCGCTTTGACATAATCCCGTTCTATTCCGCTCGGCCAATAGTCCCCCCAATAATACATATATCCCATATCGTACTGTGCATTTGCCTCTCCCTGCTTAGCCGCATTCATACTTTGCTCTAGTATCTCTTTATGACGCACCTCCACCCTTTCGCACCACTCATCTGCCTTTTGCTCATTCTGCTCTACATACTCGCCGCAGCGATACATCGCTCCTATCTTAATCATCGCCCGCTCGTATCCGTTTTCGGCAAGATTTTGTATCATTTCCACGCCCTTCGCATAATCAGGCGTTTCAAGCAAGGCTCTCGCCTCGTCAAATAATTCCAATTCCGTTTTTCTTGCTTTTCTTTCCTCCATAAAAAATTCCCCGCTTTCTTAGCTATAATTTTTATACTTCAACCATCTATTTCTTCGTATTTTAATTATTAATCGCTCTACTACAAGTAAACCCTCACGTGTAATTGTGAAACTATGGTTACTATTCACAACATTCGGCGGCATGAATTCATATATTTCCATGAGTGGTCCTTGTAAAACGCCGGTACTTAGCGAGGTTTTTTCGAGCTTAGTACCGCTGCGATTTTACACGGAGCGAGAGCGTGCCACTCATGGAAATATATGAATTCATGCCGCCTCCAACAACTGTGAACAGCAGCAAACCGTTACATAAAAACACAGAAATCCAACAATAACTTGAACCCCGTCGTCACATATATTATAATACAAATACAAATAAAAATATAAATACAAATGTAAATACAAAACCAAGTCAATCAAAAAGGAGACCTATAAATGAAAACAATCTTTGTGTCAAGTACTTTTACGGATATACAATATGAACGTAACGCCATAAGGGATATTACCGCGCCCCTTCTTAATAAAGAAGCGAAAAAATACGGCGAAACGACAGACTTCTGCGAATTGTACCGCGAAATCAGAGAAATCAGCGCAGAGGTCATTGGCGCAGGTGACATTAGCGCAGAGGAAAACCCCATAAAAGAGTCCGTAGTTTATCCCGATGAAATAGACCGCAGCGAGCCTCTTATGGTGGTGCTCTTAGGTTTCAGCTACTGTCAGATACCTGATTCCGAATCCATTAAAACAGTCGCAGACCAAAAGCAGCTTGCACTGGAAGAACTGGAAAGAAGCGTGACCGCACTGGAAATCGAGTACGGTGCTTTTTGTGGCAAGGAAAAGTTTAATAATACGCTCTTCTATTTTCGAGAGATAGAAGGAACCGCCCTTTCCGATTACATTTCAGAAGACAAAGAGGTTGCCGGCGACAGAGAGTATGAAGAAAAGCTCCTAACGCTCAAAGACAGGATAAAAAGCATTACTGCGGGAAAAGTAAGGGAGTATACTCTTACATGGAACGGCAGCGGCTTTGACGGCGTTGACGCTTTCGCCCTGACGCTTGCGGAGGACATTATAGCTATGCTTATGCCTGAATGGGTAGAAAAGGAGAAACTCACCAGTTTCCAGTGCGAACGAAGAGCCCACGCTGCATTTATCCGAGAAAAGAACGCTATGTTCAGGGCGAGACAGTCAGAAGCCGAAAAGCTGATAAAAGACGCCCTATCACAGCCCGTTACAATAATCAGAGGCATAGCAGGCAGCGGCAAAAGCACGCTCTTTTCATATATGGCGACAGAACTTAAAAATTCCGGCTGGACTATTCTCCCCTTTATTTCAGGGCTTACTGCAAAAAGCAGTTCCGAAATGGATATCATTGAGAATATTGTTTATTTTATAGAAGAAAAACTGCACCTTGACCATTACATAGACGAAACGGACGCTAAGACAGGCGAAAGGCAGATACATATTCCTGACGAGTGGGGTGAAAAACTTACCGAGCTGTGTCTTGCATACACAAAAACGGGGGCAAAGCTGCTCATTATGATAGATGCCGCAGATAAACTCAGCGGGGAATGGGGAATGCTACGTTTTATACCCACATCTGAATCAGAAGGTATCCATCTTGTAATAACCCGCACAGCGAATCCCGCTATTCCAGCACGTGAAGGGTGCTATACGCTTATGCAGCTTGACAACGAGGGTAAACAGGTGGTTCTTGGCGGTATTCTTGCAAGGAGCGGCGGAGAAATCCCTGAATCTATTATAAATGCGATGTTTAAGCCGGAAGTTTCTAACAACCCGCTTTATCTGTCGCTGCTAGTTCAGAGGCTTCTCATGATAAGCAGGGAAGATTTTGAGGATATCAGAAGCATGGAAGATTCTGAGGATATCAGAAATAGAGGCGGCAATGCGGCGACAATAGAACAATACCAAACTAAGCTTATTAAAAACCAATGTCCTGACGACATTGACGAAATGAGCGCCGCCCTTTTAAACGAGGCAGGAAAGCAAATTAATGAGAAACTCGTGTCCAAAGTTCTGCAATACCTTGCCGTATCAAGAAATGGTCTGCGTAGAAAGGATTTTGCCGTATTACTTGAGCGCGAATGGTCGGAAGGCGACTTTTATCATTTTGTAAACTATATGCACGACTGTTTCCTATTAAGAAAGGACGGTCGCTATGATTTCACGCACGATGGCGTCAGAACGTGCCTGCGCAGTCAGTGTAAGGATTTAGAGGGGGTAAACAGAGAGATTCTTGAGTACCTTAAATCCCTGAAGGCAAAGGACTCTGTCAGAATGAAAGAACTCGCATGGCATGCCATCGCGCTTGATGATAAGGAAGCCTTTATCGAGCATATTATCAAGTATTCCTACTACTCTTATGAACTAAGCAATACGGTCAATGATGTATATGCTCAGTGCCTTGCCGATAAGGGCGAGTGGATTATTGATGTTCTGAAGGAAACGAAAAAATATGACGCGGGCGAAGAACTATGTCGATTGGCTGATTTCTGTAATGATAAACTGAAAGACGCCTTCTGGACTTTAGAGGATACAAAGAAGCTGGAAATTAAGCTGCGTATTCTTACCGCCAATATTGATTTTGCGGAACATCTGTATCATAAATTTAAATCCTATAGAAGCAGAAGGACTCTTTCTAACAGTTATGAAAACGTTGCCGAAATCTATGAGGGGCTTGACGGTATCGACAACCAGCGACATGTGCTGGAGCTATATGCTAAAAGTCTGCCGATTATGGAAGAAATTGTGGAAGAACCAAAAGAACCGAATACCTACGAAAGCAGAATGAGCGGCTTGGATAGACTGCACCTTTTAGAAAGATATCGTAAGACGGCACAAATGTATGAAGCGCTTGGCGGCGAAGACAATTTAAAACAGGCATTAATACTACATGAAAAGTATCTGAAAATCAGGGAGCAGCAGGCGCAGGAAAAGAATGAAACTGCCAACAGCTTTCTTTCGATGAGTTATGCTAAGGTTGCCGATATGTATGTGAAGCTTGACGGCGAAGACAATCTGCAATGCGCGCTTAAGTTCTACGGCAAGGCTCTATCTATTGATGAACAACTGGCGAAAGAACGGGACTTTACCCAAAAAAACTGGGAGTTTTTCCGCAATTATGATAAGATTTTTGATGTCTTTAATAAACTTGGCGGCAAGGATAACCCGCAAAAAACGCTGACTCTGTATGAAAATGAGCTGCAAAACAGGGAAAAGCAGGCAAAAGAACGCGGTACAATAGTAAGCAAATGGATGCTTTCCCACAGTTATAATGAAGCGGCGCAAAGATATATGAAGCTTGGCGGCAGCGATAACATACAGCGCGCGCTTGAGTTGTATAATAAGGATTTGGTAATCTATGAACTATTGGCGCAGGAGTTTGGCACCGCGGAAAGCCAAAAAGAGCTTGCCGGCAGTTATAACCGCGTTGCCGAAATGTATGTGAAGCTTGGCGGCAGCGATAACATACAGCGCGCACTTGAGCTGTATAATAAGGATTTGGCAATCTATGAACAACTGGCTAAGGAACTGGATACTATAAAAAGCCAAAAAGAGCTTGCCGACCGTTATTATTGGGTAGCCAAAGACTATGCGAAGCTTGACGGCAGCGACACTATGCGGCATGGGCTGGAACTGTATAGTAAAGCTTTTGCTATATATGACGAGTTGGAGAAAGAACTAAGCAGCTCTGATAAAAATGAACTTTCCTTCAATTATGATGAGGTTGCCGGAATTTATGAAAAGCTTGGCGGCGAAGACAGCCTGCTGTGCGCGCTTAAACTGTATGAAAAGGCTATATCAATAAGGGAACAACTTGCAGAGGACATACTCTCCTCTACTAAACGAAAAATGGAGCTTATCCCCGATTATTATAAGGCGGCAAGAATTTATGCGATACTTGGTGGAAACGACAGTCTGTTACACACGCTTGAATTGTATGAAAAAGCTATGATACTTAGAGAACAACTGGCGAAAGAACTGGATACTGCCAAAAGCAAAGGTGAGCTCTCAGAAAGCTATCGTAAAGTTGCCGGAATTTATGAGGTGCTTGACAGCGAAGACAATCTGCAACACGCGCTTAAGTTATATGAGAAAGACATTGCGGTCAGAGAAGTGCTAGTAAAAGAATTCGATACCGCCCAAAACAAGAGGGAGCTTTCCCTTAGTTATCACAGGTCTGCCCGAATTTATGAAAAGCTTGGCGGCAGCGACAATCTGCAACTGGCTCTGTCACTGTATGAAAAAAGCCTGCCAATTCAAGAACAACTAGCGAAAGAACCGGGCAGCGCCCAAAATAAAAAGGATCTTTCCATCAGTTATCTTAAGATTGACAGACTTCGCGCATTACAATCAGTATAAGAGACTTCGTGCATTACAACCAGTGTAATGAATAAATGGAATTGGGTTTATGCTTGCGTGACTTTTGCTCCCACTCTTCCGCCTTGCTACGATCCTTAGCTACTCCGTCACCAAATTTATACATATACGCCAGAGCAGACTCCGCATTCCCATGCCCCTGCTCTGCGGCTTTTAAATACCACTCTACCGCCTTTGTATCATCTGAGTCTGTTCCATAGCCCATTTGATAGCAAACGCCGAGTCTGAATTGCGCGTCTGAATGTCCCTGCTCCGCGGCATTTCTATACCACTCAACCGCCTCTTTAGCTACTCCTTCTTTACCTTCATACATCTCTCCTAAACGGTTCTGCGCATCCGCATTGCCCTGCTTAGCCGCTTTCCTATACCACTCTTCTGCTTTAGGCGCATTTTTTTCTACGCGGTTGCCTTCTTCGTACATCTTTCCTAATTGGAACATTGCCGGAGCATACTCTCCTTCGGCAAGGCTTTGCATAGTTTCAACGCCTTTTTCATAATAGGGCGTTTCTATCATGGCAAACGCTTCATCATATAATTCCTCTTCGGTTTTCTCTTTCATCAACAGACCTCCCATATCCGTTTTCCTTTTTTATTTATTCATACGTCAATATATTTTGTCCAACTAAGGAATTGTCCTTTAGATTAATCATAAATAGTATTTGGATCTGTTTCAGCCGGACTTTCCCAGTAGTAGCCTCTCTCACGTAAAAGCTCTTTCTTTCTGGCCCAGTATCTGTGACAATACCCCATACCTTTCACGACATTTTCATGTTCTTTTTCAATTATCGTTTCTACCTCTAACATTATTTTCTCCGGAATTTCACACATTTTCAGTCCCTCCTCCGTTTTTTATTTCATCCGCAAATCTTCCGTAATTAATTTTTCAAAATAGCAAGTGGAGCGGGTAATCTTATATAGATTAATTTACCATAAACAGTACGGTAATTCAACAATAACTTACCGCCACATTATTGTAATTAATGATTAGTCTTTTTAATATAAATAAACCCTCAAAATTTAATTCAAAGAAAAAAAATATGGTATAATAAGCTCAGCCTCAGCAGGCTGAGCTCTAAGAATTACTTCGTAATTCTTATTGGAATGATTTACTTTAATTGCTTCTGCGGATATAGTATAATGGATGTAATAATGAATTTATATCTTATCATTACCAACGATTTCGCGAAGGAGAACTCTTATGGATAACCGGATTTCATCTCTTATTAACGCTGCTTCGCTTTCCTACGCCGCAGGTCATCTGGAACAAGCCAGACAGCAGGCGTCGGAAGCGCTTGTGCTGCTGACACTTAAATATCCTTCCTACAATGTTTCCGATAATGTTTCTGATAATGTTTCTGATAATATTTCCGGTAATATTTCTGATAGTATTTCTGAGTCAGCAGATTATTCTCTGCGCATGGCTTATCTTAATATAATGACGTTGCTGCAATCCATTGCTGCCAGAACGCATGACCTAGACTCCTATGAAAAATATGAAGCCACCGTCAAAGAACTTACACTCCATATGTTCGGTGCGGATTCCCTCTCCTATTACGCCGTACATCTGCTAGACGCCTGTGAATGCTATCTGAGTGCGGGAAATATCGTTATAGCGCAGTATTTTCTGGAAGACGCTATACGGATTCTGGAAGAAGAAAACGGAGCCTGTGCATTGACCGCCTTCCTTCACGCTCTTCATCTTGCTAAACTGCATTTCCATATGGAGCAGTATTATGAATGTATAAACGAAGGTCTGCGCGCCAATTCATTATGCCTTGCCGAGCCGTTTATTCCGCCTGATGCTTCTGACTTTCTTAAGAACTACGCGGCAGATACCGTACTGCTCGACGAACTAATCTACTCTAACCTGACGCTGATTGCCTGCGCTTACGGCAAAATCAATAACAGCAAAGAAGGCATTGCGATTTTAGCAGTACTGCAAGAAAACCCGCCCGAAGACTACTATCTGTGCGCATCTATGGATTTGATTCTGGCGGAGCTCTATACCAGAGAGGGAAAATACGATGAGGCTCGCTCTCTTTGCAAAAAATATCTTACGCAGGATTTAAAGGACTCTCCTGATATGCTCACCGCCCTAGCGTCGCTTTCCTATACGCTTTCACCTTCTTTTGACTTGCTTAGTCAATCTCTTTTTACCGCCGAAAATGACGGGGAGCTTCCGGCGTCCCTCTGTTACAGCAGAGACGCGCTGCAAATTTTATTATATAATCATGGTCTTACTTTAATCGAAAAGGAGCAATTCGATGAAGCGCTGGAACTATATGATAAGCTGGGCGAGAAGGGTATTTCTCTAAGACTGCTGCTTTTGGCTAAAACTGGCAATTATAAAGCCATATCCGAATATAAGAAAACTGCCGATAATTACTATTACAGACAGATAGACATGCTTTTTCTCTATTACAATGAAAAATATGTATACAATCATCTTTCTATGCTCGAATACCATTTTTCATTCTGTATGGACGCTTATCTGTCATGCTACGAAACGCTTGGCAGTGAAGCAATGACGCCGAAAAGCATATATGATTTTATGCTGAACACCAAATATATCTCGCTGGAAGCCTCTTACTTAAGCAGGCATTTCATAACTCTGGACGAGCTTAAAAATCGCAAGAGCGCCGACGCAAAAGACGTCATGCAGCTCATTCCCCATGATACCGCGTTGCTGGAATTTGGCGTTGTCAGAACTTTTTCCACGCAGGACTACTGCGCCTTTATGGTAACAGGCAGGGAGATTTCCTGCGTCCGTATTGCAGATTATCTCTCATTAAATGGATTGATTGATGAATGGCACAAGCTTCTTACTGCTTTCGTTCATGCCATAAACGCCGATATAGAGCAAATAGTGGAGACAGAAAAAAGGCAGCGCGCACTGGATACGAAACTGCGCCGGATACTCAGCCGCCCTATTAAAGAACTACTCTCCGCCCTGCCGGAAGAAATGCAGATTAAGCGTCTTATCATTGCCCCTGCCGGAGCTTTGATACAGTTCCCGTTCAGCAGACTGTCCGTATCCGCCAGTGGTTATCTGGGAGATGATTATGAAATCACCTATATCAATACGGGCAAAGAACTTCTACTGCAGTCCGATGAAGCATTAATCCTGTCTCCTGACAACTTATCATGTGTACCTTCCGAAAAATCATTAAGTGCGCCTTACGGCAAATCATTAAGTGAGCTTTCTGCTGGAGAGTTCCATGAAGATACTATTTTTAGTAACCCACTAATTATAGGGAATCCTTCCACGACTGCTTTCCCGCCTCTGCCCTATGCCGAGAAAGAAGCTAATATGGTTGCCGAATGCCTTAACACAGTATGTTATACCAAAGAAAATGCCGACATTTCCCTGTTTGACTTCCAGACTCATCAATCGCCTTCACTTCTCCATATCGCAGTACATGGCGTCTTTTATCAGGAAGAAAATAGCGCCTTAAAGGGAGTCGGTCTGCATATGCTCTCTGATATTCCTGACTGGAACAACGCTTTCTTGGTAATGGAAAAAAGCGGTCTGGTTCTTGCCAATGACACACTGCTCTCCTGCAATCAAATATCCACTATGGAGCTTACTTCCGTCAGGCTCTCCGTTCTTTCCGCCTGTCAGAGCGGGCAGGGACGCTTCCATGCCTCAGAAGGAATTTACGGCTTAAGACGTGCGCTGAAACTGGCGGGTTGTAAGTCCATCATCGCTTCCCTCTGGCAGATTGATGACCGCTCCGGATATTACTTTATGCGGTTTTTATATGAAAATCTGGTGAAGACGCCGGGAAACCCAAGACTTGCTTTTTCTCTTGCTGTAGAATCGCTGCGCAGTTATGAAGAAAATAATACCCGCCCGTTTGCAGAGCCATATTATTGGGCGGGGTATATTTTTATACAAGAATAGTTTGCTCTATAATATCTTCCAGAGTCCCGTTTTATTTGCTCCAATTCTATCGATAAAACCATTTTTCTTTAAATAAGAAATATTCTTCTGAATCGTCGTTTTCCCTACACCTAATTTTTCTGCCAACTGCGGCTGCGTTATACCAGGATTATAATGTATTTCTTCCATAATGCGAATACTTACTTCACTCAATCCTCCTCTTGATTTATCTATCACTTTATCTACCACTTTATCTATCGCTTTATCTGTCACCTCACTATCAATCTTGTTATATTTCTTAAAAAATCCAAAAAAATACACTGTCCAGCAAAATTTCGATTTTCATTTAATTCAATTTTTAATCTTAATTTTAAATATGAAAAAGATATTGTAATTATATTCATATATTGATATAATAATATAACACCAAAAAAGGAGGCACAAATTATGGCTAACACACAAGAGTTCAACAACGGTATAGACTTTATTCAAAGTCTGCAAAATTCTCAGGATTATGGTAATGAAAACGCTTGGGAAGTTGATTCATGGCCCAATTATGAAGAATGGCACGATTACTGGAATGATTACAGTGGCGCATAATCCCAACTTCATAACCCCAATCATCAAAATAGTCGAGAATTGCAATTTTACCTGCGAATATTGCAGATATGCAAATCATCCGCCTAAAGACAGCTCTATCATGTCGGTAGAATTGTGCAAAAAAATCATTAGGGAAGTATGTACATACAATCTCTCTAAAGGGATAAGCATTACTTCCCTTATTTTTCATGGCGGAGAACCGCTCCTTTGGGGCAGGGACAGATTTAACGAAATATTGTTGTATGAACATGAATTGAAAAAGGAATTTCCCCATCTGGAAATCAAAAACGGAATGCAGACTAACGCTTTTCTGATTAATGATGATTGGATTGAGTTATTTCACAAATTCAAGATGAGCGTCGGGGTAAGCATTGACGGCTTTGCCGATATCAACTCCCATTTTGGTAAAGCCGGCAAAGAAACTTCAACGCAGACTGTTTTGGATAACATTCATCTTTTGCAAAAGCATAACATTAAGTGCGGAATCTTAAGTGTGATTACGGAAAAGCATTTCCCATACGCAAAAGAATATTTTGATTTTTTACAGAAAGAAAGAATAGACAACGCAGGCTTCTGCTACTGCTACAATCCTTTAGACGACTATTCATTAAATACGGAAGCGCTTGGACTATTTATGTGCGAATGCTTTGATATATATTACAATTCCACATACAAAGTGCATATCAGGGAATTTGAAAATATACTAAAAAAGATGTATGGAATACATAAGAACAGTTGTGTCTGCAAAGAACGAAGCGATTGTGGAAATTTTATGGCGTTTACTCCAAGTGGAACAGTTTGTTTTTGCGACGCTTACGAAAAAGATTCGAGGGTAATAGGCAATATTAAAGATGATAATATTATTTCCATTATCGAGTCTTCGGCATACCAAAATACAAGGGCGGAATATATTTCAACAGCTGATACAGCCTGCAAAGACTGTATGTGGCGTTGTATCTGTGGCTGCGGCTGCGCAAGAAGCGATATTTATACCGAAAATGGTACGCGGGCAAATTATTTCTGTGAAACAAATAAAATATTGTGTCAGCATATTTTTGAGGTTGTAAAAAATGACGACAGGCTGACCGAACAGAACAAGAATCTTATAGAACCGTTAAAAATAATTCGTGTGTGAAAACGCTTATGGATAACCTGTAAACAGATAATTCAATTTTCAATATATAAAAACAAATAAGACTATATCAGAGAATGGTTACACCATAACACTGATAAGTCTCATTTGCTGTTAAACAATAGGTCTCACGGTTACACCCTTTGACCATAATCATTATATGTATTAGAACTAATAAATATGCAGAAGTCACGGTTACACCCTTTACCCTTCTGCAAACGTTACATAAAAATGGTTACACCTTAATATGTATCATTGTTTATAGTTTAGCATATATTTAAAATATGTCAACTACGAATATATGTTCTATTCCAATAATTTTTTGAATCCAAATCTGTCTTTCATATTTCCGGAATAACCTCTATATAATTTTGATTCAAACAGTTTATATAATCCACAATAATCTTTTGAACCAATTAAATTGCGAACAAAAGAAACCGGAATGAAATCTGCAAGTTGAACTCCTAAGTTATTGTCAGATTTCAATGGAAAACTTAATATGGATAACTTTTTCATTATCGTTTCAGAATTAATAAATAATGTACCGCCTGTTAATAGTCTATAATAGCAGATTTGCAAATATTTGTTTTCCGTTTGATTCCTTGATTCAATAAAAAATGAGCCAATGCCGTTATGTTCGATTAAAAAATGAACGAAATTCTCTAATATCGTCTGTAAAGCTATATCATAAATATCATTAGTCTTCTCATAGTACATATTTTTATATCTTTCAGTATCTATTGATGCAACAAAAACACTTATACTTAAACATTGAATCAGGTTTTTTATCTTGTCAAACAAACTATTTCTTATGTTTGAATCGGATAAAAATTCAAAGCCTTTAATATTTTTTACGCATATCATATAAATGTAGCGGCAATTCCGGATTTGGCATCAAATCAATTTTAATCTTTTCCAGCTTAGGCACTAAGATATTTTCATAATCTTCCTTTTTTATAGCATATCCGCCTAATGCGAAATAACTTCCATGTGCATTTGGTTTCGTTTCATCTAAAAACAAATAGTATTCATCTTGCATATTATTAATTCTTAAAAATCTCCCATCTTCTCCTTAATTATTACAGGACAAAGTATTCCTTCGTAGTCTCTATTAACTCTTCTTTATACCGAAAACTTTTTTATATTATAAAATATTTTTAAGTTTTATGCAAGCACAGCCTGTGATTTTTCTGATATGCCCGAATTTTATCCACAATTTCTTTTATCTACAATCTCTTTCATTTTTTCCAGCGTTTCTTTTTCATCATCAGAAAGACTATAAAAAGTTTCTTTTTCGTTTATATAATCCTTTATTCTTGTCATTCTACTTCCTGTTAGTATTTCCTCTAATTCTTTAGGATTTTCTTCTTTAGTATCTAAATCTTTAACTAAATCTTTTATCATCTCTATTTCAAGCACTTTAAAGTAAATGCTTCTCATAGTATCTTCATTATGTTCATTTTCATCTGTTTTACCGTCTGATTCTTCTATATGGGAATTAATTTCCTTTAAAATTTCAATTTTTTCATCTGCTGTCTTTTCTGATATATTTGCATATGTATCAGATAATAAAAACGTTTCTGCTTCATTTTTTGATAAATCCAAGTCTTGTAAATTATCTGCATTCTCTGCCCTTAATCTTAAACTTTCCTGCATAATATCTTTTTTGATACCAATAAGCTTTTCTCCCTCTTTTACATTATCTACAAGATATTGATATCCCATTTCCTGACTCAACTCTTTTCTATTTGCTTTTAAAGTAGAATATATTTCGTCAGGACTTTTTCCAACTTTATTTACAAAATTATCTATTTCCAATCTTTGTTCTTCTGGAGCAGCTGCTATTTCTTTCTCCTCATTTTCTTTAGAAATAACATTTTCTTCAGGAATAACTTCCTCTAAAGCTTCGTTTGATACTTGTTCTTTTGACTCTTTAAGCTCTTCTATATCTTCTGAAATACTGCTTATTAAGTCAGATATAAGTTTTCTATTTTCGTATATATCTATTTCGGTTCTTAAACGGTTTAAATCTAATTTACTTAATCCTATCCGCCCTAGGCTTTGCTCTATGCCCTGTTCTATATTAGATTTTGAATTTTCTGTTTTTTCTTTATCACTTAAATCTTTGATAGTCTTTTCTGGAAATTCTTTCTCTGAAAATATTTTATCTTTTTCTACAAATTTCCCCAATAAACCATTTTTATATAATGCTTCCAGTTTGTCTATACCATCTGATTCTGCTTGTCTTAAAGCTGCGTTAATAGAAGCTTCATCATGAAATGTAAAACTTTTCTTAAAATCAAATATTTTATCAGCGATTATTATATTTCCATATTCTTTAAATATCCATTTATTTGCTTCTATAAATACGTGATTTGTTGGAGATTTTAAATCAAAATTTAATTGTTCTATTAAGCTCTCAACTCCTTTTCTATGTTCAGGTTCATTTTTATAAGCTTCTTCATCAAAAACAAATTTATCTTCTACTCTTTTAGCTATAAAAACATAACAAGTATCATGATTATTAATACTCTTAATAATAGATATTTCAAATCTGTCTTTTACTGTTTCATCTTCTTTCAATCTTATAATACTTTTCATATCCCCTTTTTCATTTTCAAAACAAACGAAATCCGGCATATTGGGGGTGTCGGTAATAATGTCATATAATCCTTTATTTGCATAACCTATGGTTGCATTTACTGTACTTCTAATACCATTTATTAAATCAGACTTATATTGCATTTCTAATTTATTCTTGTCTAAATCCCAGGCTTTTACTATATTAGCTAAAAATCTTTTCGCAAAAATCCTCGTAGAAGTATTTTTTCTTGTAGATTTTTTTATGATATAATTTAATTCTTCTCCATCTAAAGCGTTAGCCTCTATTTTAAATTTTGTCTCCCAATCGTCATTATTAATATGTTCTAAAAGGCAGACTTTTCTCTTGAAAACTTCAAGACAGACTGTTTCACCTATTGTATTAACAATTATAAGTTTGAAGTCATGATTATTAACATATTCACTACTATAATCTGATATAGCTATAAAACGGCCATCGGAAAGAGCAGCAAGTAGTTCATTTCTTGAATTTTTAAAAGTCCTCTCATTTCTGGGAATATTATTTATTATTTTTTTTTTCGCCAACTTCGGAAGTGAATATAATTATTATATTTATAGGCTATTTCTTTCCAAAAATTTTTGTCATATCCAAGAATAGTTTGTACTCGCCCTATTATTTTTATTCTTTCATTTTCTTCTGAGAAATTTCCTAAAGAAAATTCTTCTCCATTATAAGAAATCTTAATAAGCATTTTATCTTTTTCATCTGTATCTCCTGCAGGGCGGAATATTCTGATAAGAGATATATTGCCATTTGAATAGGTAACTTCTTTTGGCTTATCTTCATTAATAGTATGCAGGGATAATACCTTTTCCAATTTTAATTCCCTGGGAAACATTTGTTTATTTACATATTGTTCAATATATTTCCAGTCTTCTATTGGGATTCTATTATCTTCTATATTTTTATAAGCTTTATAAACTGCTCTTCTTCTTGCTTCTTTACTAAACCTGGGATAATCGTGTTCTATATCCTTACTAAAATGTCTAAGGATTCCTGCCTGGTCTGATAAAGCTACTTCCATGACTGTCCTATCTTCTATATAATCTAAAACAATATCTTCAAAATTTTCTTTTATAAAGTTGTCTTTTACTTCATCTAATTCAGTCCAATATTGCATTGGAAGCTCAATTCTTTCTTCCGCAATATCTTTTTCAAATTTTAATCGTCCGCTTTTTAAATTGTTATTTGCTTTATCTTTAACATATTTAATAAGTTCACTTTGATAATTAATATAGGATGGATATTCAGGATTATGAGCCATAATAGTATCCGGATTACTGCTCTGACCCCAGTTTAAATCGGAAATATTACGAGGGTTATTTTCCATTATAACTTCTTTATAAGACTCATAAAGCAGAGGAGCTGTTAATTCTCTATCTTTTCCTAAAATATCATCTACCCGTTTTTTATATGCCAATATCATTTCATAGTTATTCATAATATCCTGTATTGTTGATTTGTCTATTTCTTCATTTGGATAAGCATCGTTTATAGCCCTGATTAATATAGGGTTCTCCGCAGCAGAGTCTCCATATCCATACAAATTTCTAATTTTCTCATAGAAATCTTCATATTTATTTTCATTGATGCTAAGTCCGTCTTCCGGATGTAGTTCACAGCTTTCAAGAAAACTTACATAATCGCTAACCTTTATAAATCCCATCATTTTAAAATATCTCCTTTTATTTTTATAATTTTAATTCCCGCGAGGATTAAGTTTAATTCGTTTCTGTCTGCCCAATCTCCTCCCGTATACGCCGGATTTCCGCCTCTAGTCTGGCTATCTCCGCCTTTTTCCTGCTTAGTTCATCCTCTGCCTCTGCATCAATCGTTTTAAGTGCTAACTGTGCATCCTCATTTCCCTGCTCTGCCGCCTTCCTATACCATTCCGCTGCTTTGGCTTTATCCTGTTCTACTCCTTCGCCATTGTCGTACATAACTCCCAGACGGTATTGCGCCTTTACATGCCCCTGCTCCGCCGCCTTTCTATACAACTCCGCCGCTTTGGCTTTATCCTGTTCTACCACTTCGCCATTGTCATACATATACCCCAGACGGTATTGAGCCTTAAATTTCCCCTGCTCTGCCGCCTTCCTATACCACTCCGCTGCCTTAGCTTTATCCTGCTCTACTCCTTCACCATTGTAATACATATACCCCAGATTGTTTTGTGCAACCGCATTCCCCTGCTCTGCAGACTTTCTATACCACTCCGCTGCCTTAACTTTATCCTGCTCTACTCCTTCGCCGCTGTAATACATATCTCCCAGCTTTTTTTGTGCACCCTCTTTCCCCTGCTCTGCTGCCTTCCTAAACCACTCCGCCGCTTTGGCTTTATCCTGTTCTACCCCTTCGCCATTGTTATACATATACCCCAAATTGCTTTGTGCACTCGCATATCCCTGCTCTGCCGCCTTTCTATACCACTCCACCGCTTTAACTTTATCCTGCTCTACTCCTTCGCCATTGTCATACATAAGTCCCAGATTGTTTTGTGCACTCGCATTCCCTTGCTCTGCCGCCTTCCTATACCACTCCGCCGCTTTGGCTTTATCCTGCTCTACCCCTTCACCATTGTCATACATATACCCCAGATTGAATTGTGCAGACGCATCTCCCTGCTCTGCCGCCTTCCTATACCACTCCACTGCCTTAACTTTATCCTGCTCTACTCCCTTGCCATTGTCATACATAAGTCCCAGCTTGTTTTGTGCAGCCGCATACCCCTGCTCTGCCGCCTTCCTATACCACTCCACTGCCTTAACTTTATCCTGCTCTACTCCTTCGCCATAGGCATACATATCCCCCAGATTGTATTGTGCACGCGCAATACCCTGCTCTGCAGACTTCCTATACCACTCCGCTGCCTTAACTTTATCCTGCTCTACTCCTTCGCCATAGGCATATATAAGTCCCAGACGGCATTGTGCATACTCATCCCCTTGTTCTGCCGCCTTCCTAAGCCACTCCGCCGCTTTGGCTTTATCCTGCTCTACTCCTTCGCCCTCGTAATACATACACGCCAGCCAGAATTGTGCACTCGCATCCCCCTGCTCTGCCGCCTTTCTATACCACTCCACTGCCTTAACTTTATCCTTCTCTACTCCCTTGCCATTGGCATACATATCCCCCAGATTGTATTGTGCAATCTCATGCCCCTGCTCTGCCGCCTTCCTATACCACTCTGCCGCTTTGGCTTTATCCAGCTCTACTCCTTCACCATGGGCATACATATACCCCAGTTTGTTTTGTGCAGTCGCATTACCCTGCTCTGCCGCCTTTCTATACCACTCCACTGCCTTAATTTTATCCTGTTCTACCCCTTCGCCATTGTAATACATAAGTCCTAGATTGCTTTGTGCAGTCGCATTACCCTGCTCTGCCGCCTTTCTATACCACTCCACTGCCTTAACTTTATCCTGTTCTACCCCTTCGCCATTGTCATACATAAGTCCCAGATTGTTTTGTGCAGCCGCATACCCCTGTTCTGCAGCCTTTCTATACCACTCCGCTGCTTTGGCCTTATCCTGCTCTACCCCTTCGCCATTGTCATACATATACCCCAGATTGTTTTGTGCACTCGCATTACCCTGCTCTGCCGCCTTCCTATACCGCTCTGCTGTCTTAACCTTATCCTGCTCTTCCCCTTCGCCATTGTCATACAACATAAGTCTCAGGCAGAGTTGTGCAGTCGCATCCCCCTGCTCTGCCGCCTTCCTAAACCACTCCCCTGCCTTAACTTTATCCTGTTCTACCCCTTCGCCATTGCCATACATAAGTCCCAGATTTAATTGTGCAGCCGCATACCCCTGTTCTGCCGCCTTCTGATACCACTCCCCTGCCTTAACTTTATCCTGTTCTACCCCTTCGCCATTGGCATACATAAGTCCCAGCTTGTTTTGTGCAGCCGCCTCTCCCTGCTCTGCCGCCTTCCTAAACCACTCCACCGCTTTGACTTTATCCTGTTCTACCCCTTCGCCATCGTCATACATAGCCCCCAGATTGTATTGTGCAGCCGCATTATCCTGCTCTGCCGCCTTCCTAAACCACTCCACTGCCTTAACTTTATCCTGTTCTACCCCTTCACCTTCTTCATACAAATGCCCAAGACCGTTTTGTGCACCCGCATATCCCTGCTCTGCCGCCTTCCTAAGCCACTCCGCCGCCTTGACCTTATCCTGTTCTATCCCTTCGCCATTGTAATACATATTCCCCAGCTCGCATTGCGCTTCTGCATCTCCCTGCTCCGCTGCCTGCTGCCACCACCATGCTGCCATCTCCTTATCCTGTTCTACGCTTTCGCCATAATAATACATATGTGCCAGATTTTTTTGCACTCCCAGTTCTCCGGCCTCACCCATTCTTTCCAGAAAATCAATATATTTCTCATCTTCACTTATATAAGCCATGTCAGTTTCTCCTTTACATAATTAAAATAATGAATTTAATCCCATTCGGAAGGTTTTGCCTATAGGACAAAGTATTCCTCATCGGTTTTTGTTAATTTTTCTTTTTCCTTAAATATATACATATCTTTTTTATTTATATACAGGCATTTCCTATAGTAAAATGTAAAAACCCATCTCTTTTTGGAAATAATCTTCTTTAAAATAGGCGGGTATGTAAAAAACAGCACTACTATAAGGCAGCCTAATTCAACCATTGCTATTGTCATTTTGCGCTCTCCTTTATCTCCGGCTCTTCGTCCTGTCGGTATTTGCAGTCAGTTTTGACTCCTCTATTGTTTTTTCTACAATCTTCTTTTCTGTATCGGAAAGGCTTTCGCCTTGTCTGATCTTTCTTTCAGTCTCTTTGTAAGCCTTTTCTTCCTGTTTCTTTCTCTTTTCTTCAGCATTTCTTTCATCACTATATTTAGTACAGTTTCTTATATAATCATCATAAGCTTTATCGGCCGCCCTTTTTCTTTCCCACTCTTCCTGCTTTTTCCTTTTCCTTTCTCTCTCTTCCCTTTTTCTTTGCAGCGGGGTTTTGGCCGCTTCCTCTTGTCTCTTTCTTTCTTCCTCGGCTTCTTTCTCTCTTTTCTTTTTTTCTTCCTCTTTTCTTTTTCTTTCTTCCTCAAAGAGGTCATCTTCTTCTTTCGGACTTAGAAATTTGTGCTCAGGAAAAATTATACCACGGTTATTATGTAAACTATTAATAGCAATTTCTTTTTTAGCAATATTATCTTTTTCGTCCTTAAAAAAGTTCCTGAGATTTTTGGACAGGGCATATCTGCCAATTCCTACAATAAAGGCTATTATCAATATTTGCCAATTATTATAAAGTGTCACTGTCCCTTTACTGTAAAGAAACAATCCTAAAACAAGAACGATAATTTGACCGATTGAATTCCTTTTTATAATGGAAAAGGTCTTATTTTCAATAAAGTTATTTTTAAGCTTAAATCTGATTATCAGCGCTGTGATTAAAAAGCATATGAGTATTTTCCAGTGCTGTCCCGGAACAACCCAGCTTATGGATAATATTTTCTGTGTCTTATCAGGTATTGACGCTAAAGCGATAAGAAAGACCGTATAAAGTTCTGCAAATCTGGATAACATAATCATGGGAAGAAGCTTTTTTTCTAAATTTAAAAAATATCCCATTTCCTTAAAGTAACCTGTAGTTTTTCCCCTATACAAAGTATGTAAAATTTTATAATGATAAATAAAAGCGCCAATGGATACTGCGTAAGAAATTGTACCCATAACCATATTCCCGGTATTTTTTCCCACCACAATAGACGCCATAATGATAAGAAAAGTAAAAATATCGCCTAAGACTCTTCCAATCCTGTAGGTCCCGATATATTGGTAGAAGCAGGGCGTTATGGATTTTCCTTTCAACTCCCTGTAAATGTATGGCATTGGCTTTTCCTTTTCTTCCCTCTTCTCCCGTTCTTCTCGTCTTTTCTCCCTTTCTTCTTGTTGCTTTTTCTCTCTTTCTTCTCGTTCTTTTGCAATTTTCGCCTCCTCTTCCGGCGATAATGGTTTAGGTCTGATATACTTCGGTATGTTTACCGTTCTTTTTGGCTGTGTGTCTGAGTTTTCCTTTTCCATAATATTTGCTCCTTCGATAATATTTTTACCTGCCGGTATATGCACCCCTGTCAACGGTTGAAAACGAAGCGTTGATATTGTTTCTGGAAAGAAGGTCCCTATGGCGCGCCTTGTATGCGTCGGGAATAAACTCCTGGTCATTGCACTCTTTCAGGGCGATATCCTCCATCTCATGAATCTTTTCATTCTGATTGGAAAGCATATAGCTCATGGCAAGCTCCACAATATTCTGCGTAATGGAACTTCTTTTCTTCCTCTTCGCAAGCTCCCGCGCCTTTACAACGACTGCCTCGATTTCAGCCTGCGTATATCCGTCCGATTTTTCAACCAGATAATCGATTTTTACGTCATCGCCCATAGGAAGGTTTTTATCTTCATTCAGTTTCAGCTTAAAGATAGCGGCGCGTTCTCCTTTTGAGGGGGCGAAGAAAGGAATCTTCTTGTCAAAACGTCCGGGACGCTTCAAAGCCTCGTCCACGTTGTTAGGATAGTTAGTGGCCGCAAACCAGAGAATCTTACCTCTGTTGGAAGGCTTTGACATCTCCGCAAGGAGCATGCCGAAAAGGTTGGCGTTCACCGAGCTTGCGCCGTCAGAACCGCCTTGTCCTCTGGACATGGACTGGTCGATTTCGTCCATAAATACGCCGCAGGGAGATAACGCCCGAAATACCTGTAACGCCTTTTCCATTGATTTTTCAGACTCGCCGACATACTTTCCGAGAATCTTGGAAAGTTTAAACTCCACAAAGTTGATTCCGGAGTCGGCGGCAAGACATTTCGCAAAATAAGTCTTACCTGTTCCGGGCGGTCCCATAAGCAGAACGCCCTTAGGAACAATATCCGTATCGCCGTTCTTTAAGGCGTCGATAACTACCTCTTTGAAGTAATTCTTGATAGTATCCTGTCCTGCGAATTTAGAAAGACTGAGCCCCTCCGTATCAAAAATCTCAATGACTTCCCCGAATTCTTTCCTGATGATCGCTTTTTTCTTTTCAAGGATCATCGCAATGGTAAGCCAGCCGTCATTATATGCGGTAAGGATGATATCCTCAAGAGAGACAAGCTGAAGCCCTGCGGTAAGACGGGCAACGCCTTTAGCGTCGATCTGCATCCTGATATCGTGCATAATCTCCTTGTGACTGCTTGCCCAACTGTTGAAGAATGCAAGCCTCTGGTCTTCGTCGGGAAGTTCGATATTTATTAAGGAAATCCTTGAATTGTTTCCAAGAAACATAGGATGTATATTTGTCGTGGACTCCGTAACGAAAATCGCAATGTTGGCGGAAGTCACAAAATTACTGGAATTAATAATAGAGTGAAATCCCGTGATGATCTGCTTATCTTTGTCTGAAATCATATCTCCGGCGGGGATAAGATATTCCGGATAATAAAAGATAAAGCCGTTTTGACCTGTCGGCTGGCTCATAAGTTCAAAAAGACTGCCGAGATTGACTACTTTCTTGCCGCCTGAATTATAGGAGACGCCCCCCGAATTGATATCATAAATATAGACGTCTTCAAGGTTGAAGTGTCCGATCCTATTCTTATCAAGCAGGAATCTAACCAGATAATCTTTCAGATATGTAGTCTCGTAAGCATAATCCCCGATATTTCCCGTAATCATAAAGGCGTTGGAAATCTGGCCTTTATAGAGCTGTTGGATTTCAGCCTGCCACTTTGGAAAATTCATATATGTTTCCTCCTAGTAAAAATATATAATTTTAGTATAGTATTGTATTGTATTGTATGAACGAAATGGTGATTAATATCTTTTGTATAAGTCGTCAACTTCGTTTCTTTTTTATGTCCATGGCACCAAGAGGGAATTATAGTGTACCGGCAATTTCATACTATAATCATATTATCATGGTATGACTGTAATTTCAATATAATATTGATTATTGAATACTATATGGGCAACAGTTCAGCCATACAGAAATGAATATACAAATTGCCCGTGGGAGCTTGCTCACTAAGGGCAACTTGCACATTCATTTCTATAGGGCGGATGCCCGACATGAATAATTTACCAGTCAGCTCGTAACTATTTTGTGCATAATGTATATTCTGGCAAATTATTCCAGACATAGATATACTTCCAGTTTATCTCCCCTTATAAAGCCGTCCACAACAGCCACATACTGCCCGCACGTCTCGTCCCAGAACGCCTCTTTAATTATCGGCTCCTCATCTTCCATCTGTAAAATCACTGTAAGCCTATCACATATTCCCACTGTTCCTGAGCAGTTTTCTCTTTCCGGGCAATTTTCGTTTCCTGATTGTTTTTCGTTTCCTGACCGTTTCTCTCTTCCCTGTCTGCCGGGAATCTTAAGCAACAGCTTATCCTCTGATTTTTCCAGCGTCACCTGCTGCCCATGCTGTGAGTCTGCCCCCCTAACCGCGCCCGCGCTTCTTTTTAACGCCGCCGCAGAAAATACAAAGCGCTCTACATAACCGTTTCTGATATTCTTAAGCAGCTCCGTAATCCGCTCCTGCTTGGCAATCCTTTCCTGCTCCTGCATACGACTCAAATGCGCGATTAGAATATTCCTGCGAATTTCCTCTTCATGCTCCATCAGTTTAAGCCCTGCCGACAGCCCTTCTTCCTCGCAAAGGCTATCCACAGTCATTGCCCTATGCAGCCTGTTTTGACATACATCACATATCTGAATATGCTCTGTCGCTTCTTCCAGCCAAAGCAGATAGTCCTCAGACATATCCGTTGCGTCCATATATTTTATGATTTCTTCCGCAGTCAGATGTTTATCCCTCATATTAATTCCTCATTTCATACTTGCGAGTTTGGGCGTAAGCACAAACTTGCGTGTGAAAAATTTATTTTTCACACTATTCAAGCACCTCGCACACTTCATTAAGCAGCTCTTCTCTCATCTTTTGGCGCAGCCTTAAGCTCCAGTTCTCGAAATCCTTTACCTTAAAATGCTCGTTAAAAATCATATCGCTGATATAAACGCCGTCTTCCATTTCTTCCATACCGTCTAAAAAGTCGTCGCCCCAATACAGATGAAGTTTGGGAAACCATTCATTCATCTCCTCAATGAAATTATCGGCGCTTTTCTCCACAGTATCTTCCTTCACCGTCTCAAACGCCCATTTTGGAGAGCTTAATTCCTTCGAGACGGGATTATGTCTGTGAAACAGCACCATCGTATAACAGCAGCCTACCGTCCGATATGGCTTGCCCTTTAGACTGACCATTCTATTTAGATACTTCTTTACCGCTTCAATCTGCTCCAATCTCTGCTCCTGTTTAATCAAGAGCTTCTCCGGATTGTAATAGACCTCGCTGCTAAAGCTATAAAGTTCTCTCTCTTCCGCTTCAATATAAGAACAAAGGCTGTATCTGCTTCTTCTCACATAGTCGAAAGCCTTGTTCTTGGCTATCGCCGTACAGAAGGTAGTAAATTTAGCCTCTTTTTTATGAAAGGTGTATATCTTATCGGTCGCGATTGCCGTAAGCGTCTCCTGCGTCACTTCATCTAAAGCATTCTCGTCCAAATACCCTGCGTTTCTCAATATCATCGCGGTAAATCCCTTTAGATACTGATATAGCTTCTCATACATGGTATCAAGATTCGTTCCCTCATCAAGACAATACGCATCATATTCCGCCTCGATTTCATCAATTATGCTGTTATTCATAGATACCCCCTGATTTACGTCCTTAGCTCATCTAGTCTGCGCCGAGCGTCTTCATAACCCTGCCCTGCCGCAAGACTATACCATTTCTTAGCCAGAGCCAAATCCGTCTTTACGCCGTCTCCCGTTTCATACATAGCGCCCAGATTGCTTTGCGCCGCCGCAATACCTTGCTTAGCTGCCTTTTCATACCACTGTGCCGCCTGCGTGGGATTTCTTTCTACCCCTTTGCCGTCGTCATACATCAAGCCCAAATAGTATTGGGCTTCGGCATTGCCTTGCTCTGCATATGCTTTCATTTGTAAAAAGGTCTCATTTCCCCAATCGCCCTTTAGCAGTTCCATTATTCTGCTATGTATTTCTTCGTCAAAATATTCATATGTTCTTGCTTTTTTGCTCATCTTATTATCTCCTATATTCGTATTTATTGCAAGATAAATTATAATTATTATCCGATATCAATATTCAATATTCCTTTGGTAGTTCCTGATAGTATTTAATTTCAGCTAAAACGCGCTTCTTTAATCCCTTCATTTTCATATAGGAATAATCTTTATCTGACGTGCGGTTGAGTATCAGTCGGTCTTCCCACTCAATCGTTTCTAATTCCGTATCCTTAAGTTTTTCGTTAGCCAATCTGAACAGCAGATTATTGCCATACCACGCGCCTACCTCTCCCTTCGGGCAATCGACAACTTCTTTTATGACCTCTTCCTTTTTATCTTCATCAGTAATAGTGACCGTCAATACATATACATCTTCCTTTTTCTGTGTGCGAAAAGCCTCTATCCAGTTTGCTGTTTCTGTCATATTTACTCCCCCTTCTCTTTAAGGCAGGGCGGAATCGCCCATTTTGCCGGTTTAAAATTTTTCATTCCAAGCTCCTGCATCGTCAAAAATACTTTATCTTTTCTGCGGCAGGTCAGCTCCATATCATGCGCCAGCTTTAATTTATCCGAAGAAGTATACCATTGAAGCTCCATAGCGTCTTCAAACCTCTGGAAATTTGTAAGCGCCGTTCGCAAAATACCCTCTCCCGTCTCTAACTCCTTCAATGAGATTAGCTCGTTTACCAAAATCATTCCATTATAAGTTCCGACTAACCATATAATCTTAACCCTTGTTCTGTTTCTCGCAGTAATTATTTTTTTGAGCGGATAACTGTATACTCCTGCACTATCTTTATTTTGCTTGCTATCCAGTTTATCTATGCTTTTATTTAATTTAAGCATGTCATATACAGATACCGGCTGCCAAATGTCAGCTTCGATACAAGGCTGTGCGCTGCCGTCTGCTTCGATTGTTATTTGCGCCTGCCGCTTTTTCTGTGCAGGATATTCGTCAATATCGGCAAGGTTCACGATACAGGGGCAGTTCCTTCCTGAAAGCACTAACGCCTCGCCCTTTTCCTTGTCCAAATGCTGAAGCTCAAATTCGGATATCAGGGGCATAGTCACGTTATTATCATAGATTACCTCACCGCATAATTTACTGATTTCATTTAACAGCTCATAGTCCTTGCTGTATAAATATACCCAGTTGCTGCAATTATCACAAATAACAGACGCTATATCGCCATATTTGCTATTCATCTGCATTTTACTCTGTACGATTAGACAGAAACGGATATTTCTGCTTCTGGAAGCCGTAATCATGGAATCCATATTATTTATCTTAGGAATGTTCGCAAACTCATCTATAATATAGTTCATTCTGATATCCAGCTTGCATTCTGCGCGTTTCTGCGCCATTTTTATCAGAAATTCATATAGCTGCTTGATAAAAAGGCTCGCAACAAAATGGGTGAAGGTGTTTTCGTCAGGAATAATCAGATAAATGGCAATCTTTTTATCGACTACGCTGTTAAACTCCAATCCCGCCTGAGATAAAAAATCCACAAATTCTTCATTGGCGGCTAATTTGTTGATACCGGTAGCAACTACCGCTTCAATAGAACCCACCGTTTTTTCAGAGCTGTTGTCTAAGGTTCCGAGTTTTCTCCTAATCAATGAGTCTTTGAATAATGATTTAATAGCCCCCAGTGTATCCTTCTTCGCGTCAAGGTATTGCCCCCACAAAGTAATCAGACTTTTTATATTGCATTCCTCTTTTTTTGCCTGCTCCAGCAAAATAAGCATAAAGCCCGTAACCACGTCGGCTGCCGAATTGGTCCAAAAAGGATCGTCCTCTTTATCTCCGATTATCATTTTGGATAACTCGCTTATCATTTCCACCGCTTTACCCTTTTCACCGCTATGATAGAAGTCATAAGGCAGCGCTAACGGATTCCATGTATTTCCTTCTCTAAAATCCCGTAAATTCAGGCAAAAAACCTGATATCCCTTCTGCCGCACGTTTTCAGCAGTCTTATTATATATTTCGCCTTTAGGATCAGTAATCACAAAGGATTCTCCTGCTCCGCTCAATATCTCTACCGCGGGCATTCCCAACAGACGAGTCTTTTTACTTCCGGTCGCGCCGAAAATAATGGTATGGCTGTCGCCGGTATCTACATACGCCTTCCCATCTTGCACAATTAACGGCACGCCTCCGGCTTGGTATTCCCCCTGCTCTAAATCAATTTCCGTTAATTTTTCCTTTAAGTCTTCCTGTGAGACAAACTTCGTTCCATTTATTCTATTCATATTGATAGTCCTCCTCTTTCTTGTACTCTATCTGCCGAAATCCGAAAACTTTTTCCGGTTCGGCTTTTTGGTGCAGATTTTCCAATAATTTTTTTGACAGCTCAGCAGATATCAGGCGCTGCGTTATTTTATCTTCAAGCATTGCCTCATAGATTATGGCTCTGGCAGCATTCTGCAAGATGAACTCCACATGTTCCTCTGCTTTCCACTCCCTCTCTTCTAACCCCTTCATAATGAGTAATCGCGCTCTATTGTTTATGCTGAATCCATATTCTTCACATGTGTTCCTGATAATATCAAACTGCTCTTCTAGGGAAAACTCCTCTGCATAAACGATACGTGTAAAAAAATACTGTTCGATATATTTTTGTGCAGATACCGCATCTTTGGCGCTTTTTATGGTGAACAGATAATAAAGCTGCCGTTCATTTTCTTTCAAATATTCAAGAAATACGGGCAGTTCATCTCTAAGCAGCATTTCTGTTGAAAGCTCTATCACTGAACAGCCTGTATAATCTTTGCCGGTATCGGCATGTCTATGTAAGTTTAAGCGGAATTTTTCAATCAGCCCTTCCTTCTCAGACTGCTCCTGTGCCTTAAATAAGAACCAGTCTTTTTTCCCTATCTTTGCAAGAATTTTATTCATCTGCGCCTGTGCTTTTCTTCCATACCGTTGAACATATAAATAGTTAGGTATGGGAGTAGATATTCCTTCATATATTTCGATTTCTTTTATTTTATTAAGCTCCTGCAGAATCGTATTTGCTCCGCTGGTATAATTTCGACTCATATTCACAATCTCCTTTCGTCAACTTATTCATGACATATTTTAATCGCCCCTGTATAGCTAAACCCTCACCGGAATAATAAAAATTTTTGGTTACTGAATATTCAAATTTTGGATACAAAATCGAATATATATATGTCTAATAAAAAAGCTTATAATAGTAAAATCAAAACAACAAACCAATAATGACAGAAATAAGTAATTGTAAAAAGCAATGCAAAAGGAGATGATATTATGCAGCAATTCATTCCATTTAAGCCTGAAAAGGAGGTTATCTCTATCCGCTTAAATACCGAACTGTTAAAAAAAATAGATACTGCTGCAGAAAGCGCCCAAATCAGCCGCAACGAATTTATTAACCAGTGTATCATATTTGCTATGGAACATTTAGGACATGATAAGAATTAATGAAAAATCCTGAAGAGCTTGTCGTTGAAGATTTTGCAAAATGGCGGTGGATTTAGTTGACGAAATCCGCCAAATGTACCCTGCGTCTGTTCACATCGAAAGATTATCGGCTTAAGGACGTAATCGGCGTGTTGAAAGCAAGTTCCACGATGGGAAAAAGCTAATTCAAAAACTGCGGTCATATCCCGACCAAAGAAGCATGGTCGGGAATGTTAAAAGAAATGGCGGGATTTGCAGGCTGATTTCCCTAAGTCCCTATTTCTTCTTATATCCACAGTCGCAGTACGGTCCGCCGGACGCCAGCGTATACTCCCGCACAAATTCCGTCGTCCCTCCTGCGTCCGACATCGTATAATCCAAGTTGCACAACGCCGGAGTAATATCAAAGATTCCTAATTTCTTCATCAAAGCACAGATGCCGCAGCACTCAAACCTTGCCTCATAGCCGCTGCCATCAGAATAAGGCAGAAATTTCATATTCCACGAATACGGATTTCTGTCACCGGCACGCAAAGCTTCCGTTTGTTTCAGTCCCGCTATATCCTCCGGTGTGAATTTCTTTTTGCCGGACTGAACACAAAACCATTTCATCGGCTTTATAATCATGGCGTTAGCATAATAATCCGTCATCTGCTCCACAGAAGGCTTCTGCGGCATATTGAGATAAAACGCCGCCAACATCGAGGCGTTGACGATGTTCATTTTAAAGCGGTCTTCTTTTTCAAATTCAGGCAGTTCCCTTATAATCTCCCGATACTTTGTTTTTGCCCGCTTCTTAATTTCTTTCGCCGTATCCGCATTAAAGTTTAAAGTTACAGATAACTGCTTTTTAAAAGATGCGCAAAACAACAGCCACATGCCCATAGGCATTCCTACATATTTCATATCGCTCCACTCCTATCACATTATAATAAAAAGTCCTAAAAACATAATCATTCCCGCCAGATTTCCCGCACCCGGCGCTTTAAGCAGCATAAGTATAAGATAAATCGGAGCGACGTTGAATACACAGCCCCAACGCGGAAGAGATGTATCCCCCGTAACAACGGCTATAAAAAGGGTTATTACCGAAACCGCCTGTCCTAAATAGCAGACATACATGGTTGATAAGGTTGCTTTAAAAAAATCCAAAGCCGTTTCCCGCGCCTCTTCCGTCCTTCCCAGCCGTATGTAAAACCATTCCACCGCGCCGCAAAATACATGGTGCGCCGCTCCCGAAATAAAAAACACTACCGCCGCTGTTATCATGATTACGGCATAAACAACGGAAAACTGCTTCATCCACTCATATAAAGCAAAATATCCGCCAAAAGACATCATCAGTGCAAGCAGTCCGAGCATCATGGACGCAAGCGGCTTTTTTAACGACATTCCTGCAAAAACTTTCGCCATCTTTTGATTATCTTTTAAACATTCAAAACTGAATTTTCCGCCCGGCGCATATATTAAGAGCATATCGCACACCCAGCAAAGCGCATGTCCGGCAAACGCCAGCAAAAGCAGCATTTTTATCACCATATTAATCCCCCTTTATCACCATTCACCAAGCGCATTGAAAATATCTTCACTGCTCTTCTTTCTTGCCGCCTCACAAGCCTGCGGATATTTCTTTTCATTGGGGCAGCTCCGTTTAAGCATTCTCATCATTCGTTTGTCGCCTTTGGGACAGATACCGATAGCATGGCTTGCATTTTCATATACGATTTCCCTGACTTCATGTGCAAAACCACATTCTTTCAAAACTTTTATCATTCTCGCCGTCGCTGCGTCTGATGGCCATACATCGTCCCATGTCGGATGCAGGAAAAGGATATCGCCATTGATATTCTCCACCTTAATGCGCGATTCCGGATTTAATCGCGCCGTCTCATAAGCCGCCCGCATAAAATATTTAAAGCTGTACTCCGGCATTTTACGAAGCTTGTGCAAGCCCTTCCACAAACCATCGTCGAGAATGGAAAAAGGCGTATACGGCAGATTTCTCCCCTGATACTCATATACTGAAAATCCAAGTGGCTTTATCATATTTTTCATCGCTTCCATCACATAATCAAAGGGAACTACTGCAATAACCTTCGTAATCTGTGGAATAAGCGATGCGCAAAGGAGCGTATATCCCGCACCTGTAGAAGTTCCCATCATGCAGATTTCCCTGTATCCGTTCTCATTCAGCCATTTGCACGCTTTCTCTGCAAAATCCACTGGAATATGTATCAGTTCGTGCGGAAGCCTTTTCCAGAGATAAAATCCGAGAACCATCACAGAATATCCCTGCGCCGCTATTTCTTCGCCCATTTTTACGCATGTTTCCTCATTGCAGCCCGCGCCGCCAACAAATAAAACTGCTTTTCCTGCTTTTTGCCGTCCTTTATGGAAATATGCCCTAAATCCGTCTTTTTGCAATTCAAAACGCACCCAGTCCATTGCGCCCTTCTCCTTTTATGCAGCAGAACAGTTACCAGAATACTTTCATTTCCGCCTTGCTTTCTCAGATTATAACCGCAAGTTCTGCGAGCAGCGCCGCCGCAGGAATATAGACGACAGACATAATCATTCTTTCTACTAAAACCATCTTATTAGATTTTACATGGTCCATATCTTCCGTACCTTTTATTACCCAGAATTTACTGAACCGAACCCAGCCTTTGTCTATCACGATACCATCATACCAATTCATCGCTTCCAACAAAATAACGGCATGGACAAACGCGGTCTTAAAGTCGGAAATGCCGCTCCAACAGCCGATAAATACTACAGGCAGTATTGCCGAGCCCAGAACAAGCGCAGTAAAAAATATAATTTTGCGACGTTTTGCTTCTTCTTTTGTAGTCAGTCCCATCTCATACACACGCTCCTGAATCGGCTTCGGATAGAAGAATATGCCCCTTACCGGATTATCCAAGACCAAAAGTTTTATACATGCCGTGAAAAAAATCAAATATAAAATAATCTGCAAAATTAAAACCATTGCCCTACTCCTTTTCTATCCCTAGTTTTTCAAGTGAACGCGCATGCGCCTTTATAACTTCCTTAATAAAACGGTCTGTCTGCTCGCCTGCAAGCCCGCCATGCCCTACGTCCTTAAAGATTTTGAGCGTGAACTTATATCCTGCGTCCTGAAGCTGCTTGATATTCTTTGAAAGTTTGCGCTCCACCGTGCTGTTGACGCCATACCATATGTACATATCAGTGTTTTTAAACGCCTCGTAGTCCGTTTTGTGTCCGATAAGGCAGCGGTCCTGATTGCGCCAGCTATTCCATGTAGCTTTGGTGTAGAGTATCCGTTCAGCCTCTTCATAAGTTCTCCCTGTAATCTTAGCAAGAAACTTTTTGCGACGTTTTCCTGCGCGTCCCATAATCGCATAGAAAAAACCTGTAAAGAAAAAGCAGTACAAATCTTTACCCCACTCGCTCTTTATCTCCGGATACTCGCGCGTTCCAAAACCGTCCGCAATGGTCGTGGTAATCGTCAGCCGCTTATCCCGCAGCACTTCATTGACTACGCGGCAGCCATAGGATACGCCATACAGCACATCGATTTTCCCATCGTAATTTTTCAGTATATAATCGGCAATCTGCTCCGCCTCATACATTACGGAGACAAATTCCTTCTCCGGCTCCGACGGATTAAATCCGTCGTATGCTACCAGCACGACATGAAATTTCTTCGCCACATATTCCGCTACGGGCAGCGCACCAAGATAACTCACCCCGCCGCCATGCAGCATTACCATAAGTTCTTTATTTTCTTTTCCAAGTTCAAAAAATTTCATATCCTGCGGTTCTCCTTCTATTTTCTTTGCGACTTTTTTCTATATACAATCTCACTCTATTCCACAGCAGCTTCTGATTTCCTGCACCCACTTCTGCGGGTAGCAGATTAAGAGTTCCTCATGCTGCAGCTCGTGACGGCGGATATCTGGATTTTTAAAGTGCATATGATACCGCTCCAGATACATCTCTCCCATTTTTACGGCGTAAAAAACATGTATCGTCGTGCCGGATACGGAAATATCATTTTCAATCGGCGTAACCAAATCCGAATAGAATTGATTACGGATACTTTCCCGTCTGACAAAGGACATGCGGGTATTGCTCATACCGAACATATCCATCATTTTCTCATAATACTGTCTTTCGCCTTCCGGCTGTTTCTCAAGGCGTTTCTGCATAAATCCCGGCACTCTGCCCTTCTTAAACATACCGTGCAGCATTTTACCAATCAACCAAGCCTTAAATTTTGCAGATAGCCCGCTATCCTGATCCATATCGGAACTGCCTATTATAGCATGGCTGATATGTATTTTCTTACGCTGCACCAGCAGGCTTACGAAGCTCCCGCCTAAAGAACAGCCATAAGCGGCATGGATTTGACCGCCGAATTTTTCTTTAACATAGCTTTCAATCTTCTCCGTTTCCGTCAGCATATCGGGAAAAATTGTGTCTTCGGTTTCGTCAAAACCGTCGTATGATACACAGACCACCCTAAAGTCCGGCTCAAGAAGCTTTATGACCGCCTCAAAATTCGACTTCCAATGGCAGCATGTGCCCGGAAGTAATAATATTACCGGAGAACTGCTCTCTCCAAATTCATAGAATTTCATATTTGCCTATCTCCATTTCTTATTTAAGTTATGTAAACTAATTAACTCCACATGTAACTTGCTTAAAAGCGTCTTTTCAGTAGTCACTAATATTAATTAGTACTATCTAACCATTATTTTTAATATATGCGGCTACTATTTGTTAGCAGCCGCTAACCATTATCAAGTATACTCCTTTTGTTCTGTGTTTGTCAACAGTGTGCCTTTATCATATATTTTAAAGACTTTACCATATATTTTAAAAGCTCAAATAAGGTTATTATCCAAAGCCACAATTATTATTCACCCATGATAAAAAGGTGTAAAAACTTATTAATTCAATAAGCTTTACACCTTGTTGTATTGCCAGCTATACATTTTGCTTTATAAATCCAAATCAATCGCTGCAATGACGAAAAATTCTACTCTTTAATCTTATCAATTTCCGTGAGATTGATACCAAAAGCATTTAAAATAACTTTTAATTCTATATAGCGGTCTTTCATAAGTTTATAACCATCTGAATTTTTTTCAGTTGCTAACATATATGTTTGTAATCTTGTAAACTCCTCAATATTTTTTTGAATCATTTCTTTTTCTGTCATATAATTACATCTCCCGACTATAAAACGGTTATCTGATTATAAGCAGTATAACATAATCATAACACAAAGTCTAATCTATTTTGCTTGAGCGCATGGTTCTTTATCACTTTACAAGCTGCAATATATCAATCATATCATCAAGGTGATAGGGTTATCAAGAAATATCAAGTCTGCGCCCTTCCTGATATAAACGCAGAATCTGCGCGCCATCACGCTCCAGTATGTAATTTCTTCCCTCACATACGATTTTCTGGCTACAGAGAACATTTGGATTACGCCGGGACAATTCCTGCATGATTTCACTGCAGAGAGCAGGTTTCTTGTCAGTATCAGTAAAAAGCGCAACCGCTTTAGTCTCTTTATCCTGCCTAGTCAAACTGGACATATTCCAGTAGTCCGTACTGTCGGAGAAAGCAACTGCGATGAAATCATCCAAACGACGAACATAAGGCTCCATACCATTCATGACCATATAGTGTTCCGTGAAAAAGCAGGAAATACAGTTATTTACCGATGCACTGGGCATTACTATAAGCGTAACAGATGGCGAGGCTAATTCTCTGTCAATCTGCTGAATTTCCCCTTCCGAATAACCGGTCGTTTCCCTATAATAAGAAATCCATGAAGACTTTCTTTTATTTTTCTGTATAATGCCAACTACCAGCAGTATAAGACCAGGAATCCCAAAGATTAAAAACATTCCCAAAAGACTAAGCAATATTGCGGCAGCTAGAAGAATAATTCCCCCCGCAATCAAACCTTTTCCTCCGCCCTTGTCAGCACGGAGAGCCTTCAAAATGCTTCCGTTTCCCTTTTTTAATAATGCCTGATAATCTTTGTGTTCTGCAGATGCAATCATATCTTTCTCCATTCCGCTGCGTAAGCAACATTGTATTTTATATTATTTATAATAGCCATTTTTACCTTTAATTCAGTTGGATTTACGGAAATGGTTTCGGAGCAGCAGAATACCGCCGTATACGACTCCGACCACGCCGACTATCAGGCTAATCAGCGGTATTCCCGGACGAAAAAGTGCCGACAGGGTATAGTCATCGTCCGCCCCACACAGATATTCTGCATTCATGCTGAGCATATTCTGTCCATCAGCATCAGCGTATTTCCTGCCATATATAGAATAGAAAGAGTCTGCCACAAATGGCAAATCTTCCAGTGATTCCAGAAGAAAATATCCGCCGACCATTAAATCCATTTCATCACCCGGATTATTTACCAACAATTTGATATGAGATGCCAGTTCTTCATTTCTACCCGGAGTAAAAGAAACAATCCAGTCGTTCCGGTCACAATCGAGAAATTTTGCGATACAGTAAATCTGATTCTCATCTATCTTGGCGCACAAAAGCTGAAGTTCTTCAATAGCATAAACCTTTTCAGGATAATAATTTTTTCCGGCTGCCACTTCATTTCCGCGGATGTCACGAACATCGTCCGTATGAAACGGAAGTATCCATAAAGTATATAGTAAAAGGCATATTCCAAGCACAAACTGGATTTTTCCGTCACGAAGACCATTGCGTTTCTTTTTTTCACGAAATAGGTTTCTTTTGTATTCTCCATAACTGCTTTCATTCATAAATATGAGACGTCTCCCATTTGAATATATTGCAAGATAAGTATAGCTGATGCCATTAAAAATAACAATAGATTATCTTTTTATATAGCAGTTTTCTTTTCTATTACAATCTCATATCCTAATGCGCTTAAAATATTACAAAATGTCTGTAATGATGGACTATGGCTCTTTTTCTCCAATCGTGATATGGATTGCTGCGTATTTCCGGTCATTTCTGCAAGTTCCGATTGGGAAATATTTTCTTTCTTGCGTATCTCAATTAATTTTTCAATCAGTTCTTTATCATTATCAGATACATAATACGTTTTTGCCGGCATTTCTTTCCGTTCCGTAACAGGTATATTCCCTTTCTCAATCTCAACTGCCTCTAATAGCCCTTGCATTGTATCATCAAAAAATTTACTCATGATTATTCCTCCTGCAAAATTCTCACTACAGCCTTTAACGCCTTCCTTTCATCTTCGGTTAAATCATTTATTATTTTCTCCTTAATTAGTATCTACTTTACAATTTAACAATACATCAAATTTGTTGTTATGTCAATTTATATTTTAAATCGTAACCAGAATTTAGGCAAATTATAAATAAAAACCTTCACTTTTCATTCCTCAAAAAATCAGACAGCCGACATGATACGCAACAGCCGCCAAAAGCAGCGACATGGCGATATAATAGCCTGCCACGCACAACGTCCATTTCAGCGAATGGGTTTCATGCACGGTCGCGCTCATTGTCATAAGGCAGGGCATATTAAAGTAAAATGCGAATATAAACGCCAACGCCTCCGGCTTTGTCAAGGCGGCGGAAAGGCTCGCCGCCACCGTCGCGGAATTTGCGGTTTCCATCTTCTGCATAGCTATCGTCTGCAGGACATTGCCATTATTGGCGTTACTGAACACCGCGCCTAAAACACCAAGAGAGCCTTCCTTTCCCATCATGGACGCAAGCCAGGCAATAAATGTCTGCCAGCGCAAGCCAAACCACATAGTTACAGGTTCAATCACGCTTCCTACCCGGTATAATAAGCTTCCTGTCAGATTCCCATCTGACGTATAGGAAAGCGCCCACATAATGACAAGCACGATTGTCACGAGATGGATTGCCCGCTTAAACGCCGACATCATCTTGTCGATAGACCGGCGGAACAGGCTTCCCCACCGCGCCTTATGGTATGGCGGAAGCTCCATAATAAGCCCTGTCTTATCCGATTCTTTTAAGAAACGTTTGCCGAATACACGCGCCGTAAGCTGCAGATGCAGCACTGAAACAACAAACAGCAGAAATACGACAAGCGCCGCGCCCGGTCCGAAAAACACAGTGGAAACCAGACCTACAACCGCCCATGTAGAACCACACGGCACTACCCATGACATCGAGATTGCCGCCATTCTCTGCCCCCATGTGTCCAGCACGCGCGCGCCGGTAGCTCCGGCAATATTACAGCCAAAACTCACAAGAAACGGCATAATTGCTTTCCCGTGCAGTCCAAGCCGCCGCATAGTCCCATCAAACACATATGAAATACGTGCCATATAACCGATTTCTTCCAAAAATCCGAATGCAAAAGTCGTTCCGAATACAAAGCCGCACATCATAACCGTGAATGAAAAAGCCGTCCAAATTCCATCGCACAGCAGCGAAACCAAAATCGGAGCAGTATTAATGCTAAGCAGCCATTCCGACACAGGAACGGCGAGCATCGGCAGCATACTTCCCAGATACATTACTGGGGCGGCAAGCACCATTGACGCCATAAGCCCTAAAAGGATAACCCCTGCGGCAAGCCATTTTCCCTTACCTTTGGAAACAGCCAGACGGTCGAATTTTCCCAGCTTATTTTTCTCCTGCCCCTTGCTTACGCTGTCTAAAAGGATACTGTCAATCCAGTGGAATTTACATTCTCCGGTATGCGACGCGCCGTTTTGTACGCCGTCAAGCTCCTTTTTGATTGTTAAAAGACGCTCTTTTCCGATTGAATTTTCCACTATATTCTCCGCCACCGCATCGTTTTCTGCCAATTTAGCAAAAATCCAGCCGTTTTCATATACCGAGATGCCGCCGTCAGGCAACTGTCCCATGACATTTTGGTATGTTTTGCCAAACTCAGACTCATATAATTCAAACAACGCCGCTGAATCGGGAATCCAGTCCTCTTTTCCGCTGTACTCAAGCAGTTTATAAAATTCCGCATAGTCCTTTTTTTCAGACGCTGTAAAAGGCAGCACGGGAATGCCGAGCTTCTTCTCAATGGCGGCTGCGTCAATCTTTTTCCCCTGCGCTTTAGCTACGTCCATCATATTAAGTAAAAGTATGACCGGAACCCTGATACCTATATAATCCGCAAGCATAAAAAGGCTCCGCTCAAGCTGCGACGCATCGGCAAGTATGCAGACAAGGTCGGCGTCGCCGCCTGCAATATAATCCCTTGTGACAATCTCTTCTTCCGAGTTTGCCGCAAGACTGTATGTTCCGGGAAGGTCTACCACATTGTATGTATTTCCGGCATATTTGAAAGTACCTGAATTTTGCTCCACCGTTTTGCCGGGCCAGTTGCCGACATGCTGGTGCGAACCTGTCAGGGCATTATAAAAAGTTGACTTCCCCGAATTAGGCTGTCCTAAAAGCGCAATCGTCATTATTTCACTCATTTCCTGCCACCTCCACTATAATTCCCGCGCAGTCTTCCCTGTCCACAGCCAGAAGCGTGCTGCGTATATCCAAAAGCACAGGATATTTCTTCTCATTCTGTACTACGGAAAAACTGCTGCCCGGCGTCACGCCTACGGCGGTAATTCTTCGCTGAAAATCCGATTTACCGGCTACAGACAGCACCCTGCCTGACTTTCCCGCCCTTACTTCACTCAAAACCATCTCTGTTTCCTCCTTCTGTATAACACATATTCAACCTGCGGTACTCCAAAGGCGACAGCCCCGTGCATTCCTTGAATACTGCCCCGAACTTTCCCTGATTGGCATATCCGCATGCAGCCGCAATCATTCCCACGCTGTCTTTTGTTTTCGCCAACTGCTGCTTAGCAAGCAAAATTCTCTTTTCCCTAAGATAAAATGAAATAGGCTGTCCATAAACCGCTTCAAAATATTTCTTTAACGCGGACGGGCTTACCCCATATTTCTTCGCCATATCCGTAATCGTATAATGGCGGCTGAGATTTTGGGTAATCATCTGTTCTACTTCATCGGCAATGCGCTTCTGTCCCTTAGTGATATAAAACCTGTCTTTAATCGGCGCAGTCCCGCCATTTATCAGCGTATAGAACAAAAGCATAAGATTCAGGCGGTAATCCTCAAGCTTCCAGTCCGCCGCCGTCAGATGTGAGTACAGCAGATTCATAAGCCTGTCGCACTCGCTTACCACCCCGCCAAGATAAGTCCCGTTATGTGCAGAAAGCAGCTCTCTAATCCAGCCGTCATAATTACAATAGTCAGACATTGCCGTAATCGGCTGCCCGGCAAGCAGGTCTAAATCAAAAACCAGCTCCAAACCCGTATAGTCACGGTTAGGATACCAATAACCGCCCTTCGGCTCATGCTCGTCAAGGCATAACATTCCCTGCTCCATATAAATATAAGTATTATCCGGCAGACAGACTTCGCAGCGCCCGCCAATACAATAATTCAGCGTTACATAATGATGTCCGTTTTCTACACTTATATAAGGCAGATGTTTATCCTCAATCTTATTCGCCCATAATAAAATCCCATTCCACAGACAACAGACAAACATTCGGCTGTTTGTATCCTTTATCGCAACGCACGACACGCTTTCACTTAACGCAGACTGCTTATACATGGAATGGGCGAAAGCCGCTTCCAATCCGGATATATTTTCCGGCATTTTACGCACCTCCATTATTAATGTTTTAGCTGGTTTTGACTAACTATCCTCTGCTACCGTTTTGTTTAGGCTTTTCTATCATCAGTTAGTATCCACTAACCATTATACATATTTCACCTATCTTTTCTACTACCAACCAGCTTTTTTTACTCCATCTGACATTTGATTTTTATTCTATATTATTATAACTAATGGAAAGTAAACATTCTATAGTTAGCAGATGTTGTATCATCATGAGCCCCAACCATAAATTGAGCATATGCAATAATTACAGTGTCATAATTATTCTCTAAAATGTAACTTCTAAGGTCAAGTTCCTCTTCAGCATAATTTCTAAGAATCAATGTATCTGTTTCATGAATACTTAATGATAAAAATGGTTCCATGACATTCTCATAAGAATCACCTAAAATTAGAACTTTTCCATAATCTATATTATTATTTATACAATTAAACAGAAAATATGAATAATGCCAACTGCGATTTACATATACATCATTTTCCGGGTTATAAACTTCCTCATTTATAAAGTCATCAAAAGTTCCATCATAATTTCCAAGATTTTTGAAACAATAACTTGTTTCAAAGTTCGGCTTTATTTCCGTGTAATCATCCAAGCCCACATAAGATTTAGCAATTTTTCTCCCTTGTTCGCCTAACCAGCATTCTTTCCATTCAACATAACTATAGTTTTCTTCATCATATATTGATGTGTCAATATTGTAACCACAGTATTGATTTAATCCGCCAGCTATAATCCGTGCCGCCCATAAAGCCGTTCTGGTAGTCCAGTGATGGTCTGTTCGATAGAACAAATTAAATATATTGATATTTTCTTCTCTTATGTTATCTCTTAAGTCAATAGTATTTACGCCAATGGCTCTTATACGTTTCAAAAAAGTGTCCATATTTCTGTTGCTGTATGTTTCTACACCAAATTCATTCAGAAACAAACTATCATCGTCATATTTTGTCGGTTCATTCACATACAATAGATTGACGCCGTTATCATCAAGAAATTTCTTAAAATCTACTATTTGTTCATATTCATAGTCCGTTGACGTGTATGGAGACGCAGAAACAATATATAAATCATCGGTCACATACATCCCCATATCACTATAAAATCCCCGTATATTCAATTTTTTTGCCATTGCACCATTGTAGTCTATCATTTGCTTCTGATACGGCGAGGCGGCAGCGAACTCACTCTCTATGTCCTCCACTGTAATTGCCCCTTCACTATCAAGGGAATTGGTATCTTGTTTAAGGTAATCGCTTAATTTCTGCAGTTGTCCATAAGCGCCATTCCTTATAAAACCCACAAACAGAAAGATGATAAAGCATACAGCTATACAATTTTTGATTTTATTTTCTTTAACCATTCTTTTTATCTCTCCTAAAAATTAGCGTATGCAAAAGGATTATTTTGCCCGGCTACAACATAAGACAGCGACCATACAAACAAAAAAACAATTACTATCCCAACTAATGTATCATATAAAATCTGCCCATGTTCAGTTTTCATTTTTGCACGAATCCACGGGATTACCGGAAAGCACAGCGCTACGGCAAATAAAATGAAAATAAAATAATCTTTTATCAAAAACAATGCTCTCCTATTGGCAACATAGTTGAAAGTAGGAATAAACATTCTCTTGATAAAACGTAGTCCTGAAACTATTCCATCAGATTTAAATAACACCCATTGGCAGCTAATAAATATCAACGAAAAGACTCTATAAACGCCCTTGAGAAACTTTGATTTAAATTTATCAGGAAGTCCTGTTATTCTTTCAAAAGCAATTAAAACAAAATAACCCAATCCCCATGCCACAAAATTCCACGAAGTTCCATGCCATAAACCTGTCAAAATCCACACCACAAAAAGATTTATGTAAACTTGATATTTATGCTTTGTCCGAGAGCCTCCCATTTGAATATAGATATAATCTCTGAACCATTGGCTTAAGGAAATATGCCACCTGCGCCAAAATTTAGTAACAGATTCGGTCATATAAGGATAATCAAAATTCTCTATGCACTTATATCCAAACATTTCCGAAATACCTATCGCCATATCTGAATATCCCGCAAAATCATAAAACAACTGTAGGGAATAGCATATAGCTCCCAACCAAGCATATGCTGTAGAGAAATTTTCAAACCCAGTCGAAAAAATTTCCGACGTTATCTTAGATAGTACATTTGCCAATAAAATTTTTTTATTAAATCCTATCAGAAATCGCCAAACCCCATCAGAAAATAAATTATTGCGTTCTATTTTCGACGCCTGAAAGCTATCGCCATATCTTGTTATCGGGCCGGACTGAACCTGGGCAAAAAAAGACAAATAAAGCGCATCATGCATCGGAGAATACTTATGCAGCTCTATTTTTCCTTTATATACATCTACAAGATAGGAAACTGCCTTAAATGTAAAGAATGATATTCCCAAAGGCAGCAACTGTTTTCTGATTTCCATGGAACTATCTAAAATTCTATTTAATGTGGAAATCACAAAGTTTATATACTCGTAACGTCTCCATATAATAATATCCGCAGCTATACAGCCTACCAACAATAGCTTTCTTAACGCTTTATTACTGATTGAATTTATTTCTCTAACCAATACAACTGTTGCCGTTATGGTAAATATAAATAATGCAAAATAGCGCAGTGAGCAAAAAGGATTTAAAAACTTGTAATATCCTAATATGCTAATATTTATAACTGTGCCAAGCACAAACAATAATTTCCTCAAAATTTTATTACTAATTGAATCGATTGCCCTACCCAATACAACAGTTATCATTATAATAACTACAAACAGCATAAAATAATACAATGAACCTAAAGAATAAAAAATTAAGCTTATTATCAGTAAAACATATTCTTTTATATTATCATTTACTATATAATATGCTGCTAAGGCAATCGGCAAAAAACAAAAAAGAAACAATAAACTGGTTATATCCATTAATATATTTTTCCTTTACTACTGTATTTTTCATAAGCATATAGAATTTCCGCATAAATTAATACTGATATGCCATTAATAATAAGTGTGCCAATATTATCTAGTATATCTTACCTCATTGAAATTTCAAGTGTTTTCCTATTTTACTATTCATTCTATATATTTTTACCATTATTAAACAACTCATATTTTAGTCAGAAAACTATACCCGGATTTTCTCAACCACCTTCTTAAGCCGCCCCATATAAACCACCGCAAGCGCAGAATAATTGATAAAAAGCCCGATAAACACCGCCCACAATCTCCCGCCGAGCATATATAGGGCAACTATCGCCGCCAAGACAACCGCGTTCACCAAAGCTGTTATATAAAGCACATATTTCCCGTCGCCGCACGCCTGAAGCGCATATTTATATATGGTCTGGATTGGATTAAATATGTTCATGACAACCATAGGAATAATAATCCCGCCTGCAAACGCAATTAAATTCATATCGTCCGATATAATCCGCGGAACATCTTTTCTAAAAACCACAACCGCTATGGCTAAAACCGCGTAAATTGAAGACGACACAGTGGCACTCATGACGGACAGCTTCTTAATCTCCTCATAGGCGCGTCTGCCGATTTTTTCACTTATTAACGTCAGCGTGGCTGAGCCGTACATGTGCATTGAAAGCAGCGCAATTTCCAGAATATTTTTTACCAATAAATACGCCCCTATCTCATTTATTCCTATATTGGAGATTATGGCGTTAATAACTACGACAAAAACGCTTCCTTCTAAAAGCTCCTCCCCCAGCAGCGGCAGATTTACTTTTATCAGTTCTTTAGCATTTTCTAAATAACGTTTGTTCTTATTCCAAAAATATGCGATATCCTTCCTTGCCGCCCATACTAAAACCAGCATATTCACAAATACGCTGACGATTGTAGCTATTGCCGCGCCCATTGCATTTAATTTGGGAAAACCGAACTTACCGAAAATCAAGATATAATCAAGCACTGTATTTAAGATGGCAGAGCCTGTTGAAAAGAGCATGAGCCTGCTTGTGTTTTTCATAATCTTATAGTATGAATTGCAGGAAAAAATCACTAGCTGAAACAGCATATAAGGACAGGTGATATACGAATAAACAACCGCAGCGTCTAACGCCGCCCCTGAAAGACCATATAACTTTATGTAAACCATTTTACAACATACAACTGTAGCAATACCATACACAATTCCAATTATTATGTCAACCAATAGGGAAGCCATAAAGACTTCCCTGAATTCTTCCGTATTTTCTTCTCCCTGTTTCTTAGAACCGATAATGTTAAATGCAACCGCAATACTGCCAAAAACCCCAGCCATAAGATTCATTAACGATATCGCTATTCCAATCGCACCATACGCCTCGGCGGATATCCTGCCGATAAACATCTCGTCAATCAATCCAATCGACATACAGGCAATATTCTGCACAATCAAAGGAATTGCAAACTTATTAAGCGCCTTTAAGCTACTTTTATCCATGCGTATAAACATAATATTAAACCTCTGACTTCGCAGCGCCGCCCATTTACAATTTGAACTTCCCGACTTCTTGATTCAATCTGCCGACAATCTCCAAATTGGACGCTGCTTCTTCTCCAATCTCACCCACGCTGCCTGTCAAGCTTACCGCCGTATCCGCGACGTTGCCTACTCCAACCGTGCTTTCACTAACAGCGGTTTTTACCTCTTCCAACGATGTCTTAATTGTTTCCATATTCAGCTTGAGCTGCTCGCTTTCCCCGGCAAAACGCTGCATCATCTCATTCATATTTCCGACGTTTGACCGATAGCTCTCGCTGGTCTCAAGCAATTTCTCATAACCGCCAATCGCAGTCTGATTCATAAAGTCAATCATGGTTTCCGCTTCATTTGCCAGCTCGTCCACAGCGCGAATTACATCATTCGTTACATTCTGGATTTCTGAGGCTGAAGCCGCTGAGTCAGTAGCTAATTTTCCAATCTCATCTGCAACCACGGCAAATCCTTTGCCCGCTTCACCGGCACGCGCCGCCTCAATGCTGGCGTTGAGTGCCAAAAGATTGGTCTGCTTCGTAATGCCTAAGATATTCGCTGTCAGTTCCCTTATTTTCTCAACGTCCCGCGACTTTTCAATCTTCTGCTGAACCGCCTGCGCCATATTAGTAACCTGCTCCATCGCATCTTGTTTCTCTTCCACAGCACGATTATAGGTATCTGATGCACTCTTCATTATCTCGTTGGACGATTCTTTTCCGTTCTCCGCACTCCCATAAATACTTTCTATGGATTCAAACACCTGTCCGATTGACTCATTGACCTGCTCTAACGACGCGCTGGATTCCTCCATTGCCGCGCTCATCTGCTCCATTACTGCGGAAACATCTGTAATCTCGCCTTCTGCGCCTGAAAGTTTGTTTGATACCGTGCGGGAAGAGGCTTTTAACTTCTCCGCATTGGCAGAAATATTCAACATAATCTCCCTAATATATCCAAGCAGTTCATTGACATTCTGCGCAATCAGCTCCATCTCGTCTCCGGTATGAACGTCAAGCGTCTGCGTCAAATCCCCCTCATTATGTACCAGTTCGTAAATCTTACTATCTACCTTACGCAGCCGTCTAATTACCTTTCCAACCATAATATTAAGAACGGCAAGCGCAATTATAAGGCTGATTATAGAAATCTGCACCACCCTTACCAATGCTAAATCCAACTTCTCTACCACACTTACCGCGTCATAATCACAGCCGAGGATTCCCACCACGTTACCGTTCGCATCAAACAACGGCACATACGCCGAAATCAAATCCCCGTCTTCTGTAGAGTCTATATAATCCTGCACATATTCTTCCCCGTCAAAAACAGATTTCAATTCCTGATACGACACCTCAAAAGCCGCGCCATATTCATTCATTGACGCGCCATCGTCCGCATCTATCCCATAATAGACTTTTCCGCCCTCTGCATACAAAGTATACAAATATTTGATTCCACAGACATCTTTCACTTCGAGCATGGTCTGGCGCATTGCGCGAATCTGCTCCTCATTCTGCTCTCCCGATGATATAGCTAACAGTTGTTCTATATCAACTGATTTTGCGGAAATAGACGCCGCCATACGCGCTTCCTCTACGCCCATTTCCACCAATCCTTCTTTTGTCCGCTGATATGAATTGAGTCCCATAATAGCGCACATAAAAATTATTGCTATAGTTGTCGGAAATAAAATTTTCGTTCGTATCCCAAGTCCTCTTGTTTTTCTTTTTTTCATGTTTTTCTCACTTTCCGGTCCGCGACCTCTTTCAACCACTCTATCCAAAACACATAAGAACCTTTGTCTGATAATTCTATTATAACAAAAAATCAGAAGAATTGCATATATAAACTTTTGAGCCATAACCAGAGTTCAGGCAACATGAATAAAATAAGGAGCGACTTACCGCTTTTCAGGCATGGAGCTCCGTTTTTATTCATGTTGCCTGAACTCGTTACTCAGTCAATTAACTTTCCATTGACATATCCCCCGACTAATGATAGAATTTTTTTAACATCAACAAAATCCCATGGGGGAGTAGCAAGCGTATATCGTAGCAAGTCAACATACTGACCTTTTGGTCTGGCTTGTTTTAAATTGCGAGACTCATGTATAGCAGAAACTATACGTGGAGTCTTTATTTTTTCAGATATGCACCAAGTATAGTTTACATAACTGTACTTGGTTTTTTATTATTAACCCACGCGGCTGCCGCAAGGGTTGACTTACAAAGGGGGACAAAAGATGGAATGGAGTTTACTATTTTTCTTTAACAGCGCGCTTCTTGGCGTGGGACTTGCTATGGACGCTTTTTCGGTATCGCTTGCCAACGGACTGAACGAGCCTGACATGAAAAAGAACAGAATGTGCAAGATAGCAGGCGTATTCGCCTTTTTTCAGGCGGCAATGCCGATGATTGGCTGGATATGCGTCCATACGATTGTCCAATATTTTCAAGCGTTCAGAAAGTTCATACCGTGGATTGCCCTGATTTTACTGCTTTTTATCGGCGGAAAAATGCTCATTGACGGTATCAAAGGGAATGATGAAGAAGCAGGAAAAAATAAAGTAGGCATAGCAGCGCTTTTATTACAGGGCGTCGCTACTTCCATAGACGCCCTATCAGTCGGGTTCGCTATTGCAGAATACGGTCTTATTATGGCTATTGTGTGCGCGCTGATTATTTCAGCCGTCACCTTCGTAATCTGCATGGCGGGACTTATTATCGGTAAAAAGTTCGGAACCCGTTTCTCACATAAAGCCGCGATACTGGGCGGAAGCATTTTGATTATTATCGGTATTGAGATTTTCATAACCGGTGTATTTTAGGATAACCTGCCAAGCAGTTTATATAAAAGTTGATATAACTGCTGCGCTTCCTGCGGCTCCATGTTGACGCATGCGCTTAATTCCGCGGGTACGCTTACAGCCTGCTCCTTTAGCGCCTCGCCTTCTTTAGTGATTGAAACAATCAGGTTGCGTTCATCTTCTTTGGAACGTTTACGCATTACATAATTTTTTTCTTCCAGCTTCTTTAAAAGCGGCGTAAGCGTTCCTGAGTCAAGATATAGATATTCTCCAAGCTCCTTGACATTTACCTCTTTTTTCTCCCACATTACCATCATTGCTATATACTGGGTGTAAGTCAAATCGAGCCTGTCAAGGTAGGGCTTATAGCGTCTGATTACCTCTTTGGAACAGGCGTAAAGCGGAAAGCATAGCTGGTTTTCAAGTTTCAAACAATCATATTTGTTATTCGGCATAACATCATAACTCCTTGTGCATATCATACTGCATATTGTATCATGGCTGATATTTTCTTGCAAATTACACTGCCGCTTCCTTCTGCGCTTCATACGCCGCACGGCACGCCTTCGCAAGCTGGTCCGCGCAGGAAGTCGGTCTGCGCCCGCAGATTACGCCTGAGAGCTTTTTCTCAATCTCTTCCACCGTCCAGCCGTCTACCAGAAGCGGTATCACTTTTAAGTTGCCGTTGCAGCCGCCCGTAAAAGAAATATTCGTAACCACGTTGCCGTCAATATTGAGCTTGATTTCGCTGGAACAGGTATCATGCGTCTTATAAATATATTCTTTTGCGACCTTTTTCTCAAGCAATCCCTTAATCCGCTCTTCCACAAGCTCCATGTCCGCAGTCGGCTCGAAACGCTCCACAACTTCTCCGTTCTTATCAATTAAAAACTTGGTAAAATTCCACTTGATATCGCTCTTTGCCGCATAGTCCTTATCCGTTCTCTCTAAGATACTCTCAAGCATCGGCGTCAAGGGGTGTTCAGGATCAAAACCTGCAAAGCCCTTCTGCGATTTCAGGTATGTGTATAACGGCGCTTCACCGTCGCCGTTCACTTCGATTTTAGAAAATATCGGGAATGTAATTCCATAACGTGAATCACAGAAGCTTGCGATTTCTTCATTTGTTCCCGGTGCCTGATGTCCGAACTGATTGCAGGGGAAATCCAGAATAACGAATCCTTCGCTTTCATACTTTTCAAAAAGGTCCTGCAAAGTATCGTACTGCGGCGTAAAACCGCACTCTGTCGCCGAGTTGATAAGCAATATTACTTTGCCCGCATAGTCCTTTAAAGATACCTCGTTTCCATTTACATCTTCCATCGTAAAATCATAAATATTCATCAAATAAACCTTCCTTTCATAATAAACTTTTAATCTGCTCTTCTAACTTCTCCGGCGTAACCGTGGGTGCAAAACGCTCGATTACGTTTCCATTCCTGTCCACCAGAAACTTCGTAAAATTCCATTTGATATTATTGCCCATTACGCCCTTCTTCTGCGATTTCAGAAAAGTATATAAAGGCTCTTCGCCGTCGCCGTTTACTTTAATCTTCTTAAACTGCCTGAAAGTGACGCCGTATCTGGACTGGCAAAAATCCGTGATTTCTTCGTCGCTGCCGGGAGCCTGATTGCCAAACTGATTGCAGGGAAAATCCAAAATCTCCAACCCCTGCGCCTGATACTTCTCATATAAATCCTGCAAGCCTTCATACTGTGGCGTAAAACCGCAGCCTGTCGCCGTGTTGACAATCAATAGAACCTTTCCCTGATAATCCTTAAGTGCAATCTCGCTGTCGTCCTGCGCTTTTACTGAATAATCATAAATACTCAAGAAATAGCCCTCCTTTTGATTTTAAAAAATTAAATTGTGTACAACTTTATTTAGATTGTACACAATTTAATTGGGGTTGTCAAGTGGTTTTTTAATTAAATTATAAATTATAAATTATAAATTATAAATTGTTTCAGGAAATACCCTGCAATATTTGACATAAACAATGAAACCTGCTACAATATAAGAGCAAAAGGGAATACTGCCGATAGACGGTCAGCCCAAAGTTAAATTACTAAAAAAGTAACCATATCCTTGGTTGGAGGGCGGTTACTTTTTTGTGTGGTTTATGTATGCTATCAGAATCGACGTAATGATTCCAAGAATCATCAGAACAACCGTCAGCAGTTCATAGTCACTCATAAGCAATCCCCCTTTCTTGGTTTTACCCATAGTCAGAGGGATAGTCCCTCTGCGAAGAAGGACTGACCGCCTACCCGTTATGGCAGTACCCCATAAAAATATTTTACCAGAAAATCTCGGACGCTGCAAGAAAATTTATTTTATTTCGTGCATAATATTGTAGAATATAGAAAATGCAAGCGCTTTATTTAGCAAACAACCCCTTCTTTTCGTAGGGCTCGCTGCTAACGGATACAACCTCATATCCTGTTTTAGCGACTACGTCCTTTAACTCCTGCTCTGGAATATCCTGTCCGGCAATAATAACTGTCTGTTTCTTTGTATGTGAACTTGTTACCTTTTTGACCTGAAATGCGTTTCGTACAGCGTCGTTTATATGCGCCTCACACATACCACACGCCATTCCTTCTACTCCTAATGTAATTTTTACCATGAAAATTCCTCCCGTTTCGTTATGTTTTTAACTGCTGCAGCTTCTTCTCAAGAACCGCCTTATCCGGTAACTGTCTTAGAATAATTTTCCTTAATGCAAAGGCGGATATAAAACTCTCTTTCCTTATCCGTCTTGCAACCCAACATTATCAACAAATGATTTGTCCAGCTAATTTGTGTCACCAGCGGCGTCACAATTTCGTTTTAGACATTTTAGTATAAAAAGCGTAAAAAGGTAATTCAATAATTCAAACAAAAAGTATCTTGCCTTAACTGGATATATCTGGTAAACTAAGGGCAGAGAATTCAAGGATTGACGGTGTACCACCGTAAGAGGCTGCAACCTCTTACGGCAAGGATGGTAGGTCGATACCACACAATACAGACAAAATCTGCGATACACACAATTAGTATTATAAAGGAATTATTCTTCGTTTACAAGAAGGATTACGGCGTTTATTTATAGTCGTATCGTCGTTTTATCAGGCGGAATGCTATTGTATGTATTACGTTTTGTTCCCGAATAAATATCGGGGTGTAAGTGTGGACGCATACTTACACCCCGTTCTTGATTTCTCACAGAATATTTTCCGGCGGCGGAAGTCCCTCTTCCACTGTCGGAGATATTCGGGTGGGAAATCGGAGTTTACATGAACTGCGGTTTTAAAGGACCGCAGTTTTTTAATAAAAGTCTTTCTTCGGCTCCGATGGACACTGTTTTTATTAACAATAACTTAGACAGAACAGGAGTGATGAAAAATGAAATGGAAACGAAGAAGGGAGAAATTGCTAAGTCTGCTTATGGCGTTGTGTATGGTACTTGCGCTTGTGCCTGCGGTGCCGCTTAAGGTTGAGGCATCAACAGGCGGACACACACGCGATGAGGCTGTGGCATGGGTAAGAGGAAAACTAGGAACAGCAGAGGATTACCCTGGCTCCGGCTATGGAGCACAGTGTGTAGATTTAATATGCTATTATTATGAATACTTAGGACAGACAAGGCAATTGGGGAACGCTTGTGACTATATGAATGATAGCTTAGTTCCCGCTGGCTGGAGTGCATATGGCAATAATGTAAACCCTGAACCCGGAGATATTGTAGTATTTGGCTCATATTTTTTTGGTGATGCAGATTATTATGTATATGGTCATATAGGAATTGTTACAGATGTTAATCTGCAAACCGGAAAATATACTTATGTTGACTATAATAATTGCGGGCATAATTATCAAGGTTATACCTGTCAGGGGCAGAATTTGGGCAACGGAAAGCTGTGCAACAAAGGAATTGGCTCATATCGTGAAATGAATTTACACAGTTTTTCTCGTGTCATCCGTCCTGACTGGTCCACTGTCAACCCTAACCCATGGGCATCCGAAACCCCCCTAAACCTCGGCGACGACTTTTACGCATACATTATTGCCGAATGCAGCAATTCATATGTAGAAAGCAGCAGCGAACTCAAAGAAGATGGCGTGACAAATGTACAAATTTCCGCTAGACCTCAATATATTGGAGAAACCGGCAATTCATTAGACCCGAAGAAAATCTGGCATTTTATCAGAAATGATGATGCAACTTATAAGATTATCAATGAATACTGCGGCTGGTGTATGGATTTATCCGGCGGACAATTAACAGGCGGTTCCGTCAATGTTGGAACATGGCATGAAGACCACGGCGGTTATCCTGAAAAATGGATTATTATAGACGGAGGTGATAATTTTGGTGAATCGATTTACCGGATAGGGACATCGATTTGGCTGCCATATGAATTATGGCTATTAGATGTTGCCGATAGAGGAACTGCGGAAGGAACTAATATCGGCGTATGGAAAAATAATGGCGATATCGCACAGAAATTCAGTATCCATCCATTATCTTCATATTTTAATTATCAAAAAATAAGACCGTCCGTGCCTACAAATATACAATATAATTCTGAAGAAAACTGTTTTACATGGACTGCTGTTTCACGTGTCGGCAAATACGATACCCGCCAATATGAATACCGAATATATAAAGGCGATAGCGCTTCCGGCACACCGTATGACTATGCTGCAACCAGTACGACAGGCACGCCGGGCTATAACCTTCCTGACGGCACATATACCATTCAGGTACGTGCAGTCAATACGCAATACTATGATTTCTGCTCGGATTATGCGACCAAAACATTCGAGATACATCAAAGCTCAAATGTCAATGAATTGCCGACAGCATCGGCTATAAGCTATGGACAGACACTGGCAGACAGTAAGTTAAGCGGCGGCACGGCAAATATCGCAGGCAGTTTTGCATGGAGTGACCCTACTATAAAACCGGTGCCTAACACTAAGTATGAAGTAATTTTTACACCGGACGACACAGCGCATTATAGCCAATGCTCCGCCAATATAGACATAACCGTGAATAAAACAATACCTGATACTACTGCTCCCACAGCCGATGCACTCACCGCAGAAGCAAAACTCTCAAGTAGTAAACTAAACGGCGGCACAGCAGTCAATCCTTACGATAATGAAGCTGTTTCAGGCTCATGGCAATGGTGCAATCCTGAGCAGACGCTTTCTGAAAGTGGAAATTATCAGGCTGTTTTTGTACCGGATAATACTGATTATTATCAAAACTCAGAACCCGTTGATATTAATGTCACCGTTAATGAAACTTCTTCCGGTGGCGGTAATAATGATGACAATAATAATGGTAATGATAATAACGCACTGAATATTAAAGGCGCCACAGCGCAGAACAGCGTATATGACAGCTCCGGCAAATCCGGATATACAGGAACGCCCTCTGCAGAAGGTTATGACGGCGGATTTAGTTTTCACTATAATGGACGAAATGATACAGCATATGATAGTAGCACGCAGCCGTCTAACGCTGGAGACTATACATTGACCATAAGCCCTGCAGCAGAAGGTTACACAGGCTCCTTAAAGTTGAATTTTTCCATTGAAAAAGCAACAATAACAATCACGGCAGAGAATAAACAAGCCACGACAGGAGAAGAAATTCCAGAGTTCACCTATACCATAAATGGTCTTGTTGGTGCAGATGTATTAACGAAAGCGCCAACTCTTACCTGCGAACCCAATATGAGCAAAGAAGGCAGCTATCCTATCAAAGCAGGCAACGCAGTTGTTCCGGCAGGCAGAAATTATAACGAAAATATCACATATGTAGACGGTGTACTGACAGTCAAGCAATCTGGCAGCGAAAATCCGGAAAATCCAGATAACCCGAACACACCGGACAATCCTGATACACCGGACAACCCTGATACACCGGACGAACCTGATACACCGGACGAACCTACTATTTCGGGTGCTCCTGACAATCAAACAGCAGATAATCATAACATTACAGAAACCAGAAATACTACGGTATCCGCACCGGAACCGGTAATATGGGAACCGAAAACCCCGGAAGAAAAAAGAAGATATGAGTGTATGGGGCATGAAGCTGTTCAATATGAAACCGCGGAAGATAACGCATATGATATCGTTATTGAGAACACCATGCAGGGTAAACTCTGTTTTGACTCTTTTGACGCTGTTCTTGCTGATTATACGCTCGCCGGTTACACGATTGGAAGAACCTATAATATATATACCTATCCGCAAAAATCGTATAATAGAGAACAGACAATTCAGTTCACGTTGAAAATTCCGGACTCCATTTACAGTCCGGAAAGGAAATATAAACTACTCTGTGTGACACAAAACGGTCAAGTATTACTATATGACGATTTGGATAGTGTCCCTGACACAATTACAATCAGAACAAATTGCTTTTATGCTTATGCACTGATTTATAAGTCAGAGTCAGCAAAATAAATAAACAATGAGCGTCGCCAAATAACTGATTTTAGTTATGAAGCGACGCTCATCATTTTTTATCATCAAAATTTCCTGACAAACAATTTTTCGCATACCCTTGATATGATTCACGATTATGAATATAATAAAACTAATAATTAAATGCTCCACGAAACTGCTCCTGTAACATCAGGGCAGAACATGACATTGAAAAAAGCTGAGGTGACTGACAATGGCTGTTCCAACTAATATAAAAACTCTACTCTCCGGAAGCGTTGTAGAATGGGCAAGAATAGAATTTAAGGAAACATGGGATGCAGAAGCTTCCCTGAAGACAATCTGTGCTTTTGCAAATGATATTGATAACTGGGGCGGCGGATATATCGTCATCGGCGTGAAAGAGAAAGAAGGATGTCCTAACTCCCTGCAGGGCATTCCTGCCGAAAAGATTGACCACTACCTAAAAGATATACTGAACAAATGCAAACGCATCCAGCCTGAATATCTTCCCATTGTGGAAGTCGCAGACTATAAAGAGAAAAAATTTATTGTCATCTGGGCGCCAGGCGGTTATCTGCGACCTTATTCTTCTCCGAAGTCTATGACCAAAGGCGAGAAAGAACGAATCTATTATATCAGGAAAATGGCCAGCACCATAAGTCCTTCCGAAGAGGAAAAGCGGGAGCTGTACAACTTGGCAAACAATGTTCCTTTTGACGACAGGATCAACCATGAAGCCGACCTAGCAGACCTGAATCTAACGCTGATTCAGGCTTACCTGAAAGAAATCGGAAGTTCTCTCTATGAGGAATCAAAACATATGGAGTTTATAGATTTATGTCGGAACATGAATATCGTGAACTCCCTGCCGGAATACACCAGACCGAAAAATGTAGGACTCATGTTCTTCAGTCTGGAACCGCAAAAGTTCTTTCCCTATGCACAGATTGATGTCGTCCAGTTTCCGGATGACTTAGGCGGGGACAAGATCATCGAAAGCACTTTCAAAGGTCCCCTGCACCAACAGCTCCGTGAAGCGCTGTTATATATCCGCAATAACGTCATTACGGAGCAGGTAATTAAACATCCGGACCGCGCAGAGTCCGACCGCTTTTTCAATTACCCTTACGCTTCTATTGAAGAGAGCCTCTGCAACGCCGCCTACCATAAGGGGTATGATGTCCGCGAACCGATTGAGGTACGCATCCTGCCGGACAGAATCGAAATTGTCAGTCATCCTGGGGCGGACCGTTCCATCACTGAAGAAGGACTTCGGACTTACCGTGTATTCAACAGGCGATACCGCAACCGACGCATCGGTGAATTCCTGAAGGAAATGCATCTCACAGAAGGACGCAATACCGGCTTCATGAAAATTCTGAACGCATTGGAACATAATGGTTCACCTAAACCAATTTTTGAGACAGATCCTGAGCGGTTGTCATTCTGTACCACTATCCTGATCCATCCATATTTTCTTCATCAAGATGCAGTGGAAAATGGCACTGATGACACTGTAAACGGCACTAATGACACTGTAAATGACACTAATGACACTGTAAATGGCACTGTAAGCAGTACTGATGACACTGTAAATGGCACTGTAAGCGGCACTGATGACACTGTAAGTAACATTCTAAAACTTACAAACACAGAACATGCCGTCCTTACCTATATAACAAATAATAATCAGGCCACTATTAAGGATATCGCATCTGCGATGGACAAAAGCAGAAGTACAGTAAACAGGGCAATCCGAAGCCTAAAAGCACAAAACATTTTAACAAGAATGGGAACAGATAAAACCGGATTCTGGGTTGTAAAAGAGTGATTTATAAGTCAGCACTAGAAAATAAATAAACAATGAGCGTCGCCAAATAACTGATTTTAGTTATGAAACGGCGCTCATCATTATTTTTCCATAGTTTTTTGTTCCATTTACTATTACAATCTTCTTGAATGCACCCGTAATACATCTTAGCGAATTGAAGCCCTGATTTTCCCAAGCCCCACCGCCAATATCCCAATAAGCACAACCGTATCCACAAACAACACGGCGACTACGCTTTTTAACAATCCATATACAAACAATATAGAAAACACTTCCACCGACAGCGTCACAAAACATAAATAGTTGGACAAATATTCCGTTATGAGTTCTCCGCACTGGTATTTGATTAAATGCCGCGCATAGATAACCGGTCTTAGCAGAAAGCGGATACAGATACAGGCTAACGGATATGCAAAAATAAATTTTTTATCCACAGCCGAAGTCACTATCCCATTATGCCACTGAATAGGAATTTCCGAGGGCAGTTTCGCATATGATAATATTCCGGTGATTAAGCATAATAAGGCAATAACCGCCCATGTAATAAGACTCCCCCATATATAGAGAAAACTTACTGAATCTAATTTGAAAACAGGTCTATTATCGTCCCAATAAGCCCCCAAGTCTTCCACATATTTTTCAACCTGCAACTCATCAAAGCTAATATTCCCTAATTCAAGCATTCTCTCACACATGGCTTTTGCTTTATTTAATCCTTCTATCCGTGCTTGAAGCGTTGCAGCCTGCTTTGCTATAACTTCCGACAATGGCGCTTTTCCAGATATGATATTGCGGATATCTTCAATAGAAATCTCCAATGTGCGCAGATATGCGATTTTTTTAATATTTTCAAGGTCTTTTTCAGAATAATCTCTATATCCGTTTGTATCATTCCGCGACGGTTCTATAAGTCTTTCTTTTTCATAAAAGCGTATGTTGGAACGTGTTAAGCCTGTCTTTTCTTCGACTTCTTTTATTGTCATAACGCTCATCTCCTTTTCCCAAACTATTATTTCCCTTAAAATATAAGGTATCAACAAGGTTTACAGTCAAGGTTTTTTAGTAATCTTTTTTAATTTTTACTTCTTTACCATACATGTACATTATATTATAATAAATCCTGACACTCAATGTCATGTTTTAGATGTTATTATACTTACAGACAGGGGTGATATCCATGCGGGAAAGCAGATTATTTAAAATTGTATATTATTTACTTGATAAAGGAGCCGCTACCGCGCCGGAATTAGCGGAAAAATTTGAAGTATCGGTCAGAACGATTTATCGGGATATTGACGCTTTAAGCAGCGCAGGCATTCCCATATACGCAGAATCTGGCAGGAATGGCGGCATTCATCTGATGAACGATTTCGTTCTTGATAAAGCGGTATTGTCGAAGGAAGAAAAGCTGGAAATCCTGACGGCATTGCAAAGTATAAATACCACGCCTAATATTGAAAGCAATCAAACGCTGCAGAAGCTTTCTGCAATATTTAATCTTAGTACGGAAAGCTGGTTTGAGGCGGATTTTTCCAGATGGGGCAACAACGGTAGCGACAATGAGAAATTCGAGTTGTTAAAAACGGCGGTAATCCGCCGCAAATGCGTTAAAATCCGCTATGCAAACTCTTACGAGGTTATAAGCGAAAGAATCGTGCAGCCGTGCAAGCTTGCATATAAATCGACGGCATGGTATTTGAAAGCGTTTTGCTTAAAAAAGCAGGACTATCGGATATTCAAGCTAAACCGTATCTTAGATTTGGAAGTTTTAAACGAAACCTTCCCCCACCGTGATTTTCCGCTGCCGCTTGATAATACGCAAGTTGAATATAACCGCATTACCCTTCGATTTCCAAAAGAAATGTCATACCGCGTATATGATGAATTTGACACAGACCAGATACAACGTGAGGAAAACGGCGACCTAGTCGCATCGGCAAATATGCCCGAAGACTCATGGCTGATAGGATTTATACTCTCATTCGGCGCGCAGGTAGAGATACTTGCTCCCGCGTATTTGAAAGAAATCGTCGCCGCACAAGCAAAATTAATATATGAAAAGAATAAGTAACCGTGAAGGAACTGAACAGTTACAAAATAAAACATGACGCAAGATGTCAGGTTTTCCATGTTATCCTTTACTTGTTAATACGATTAAAAATAACAGGAGGACAAGACAATGGGTGAAAATTTCTGTCAAAGCTGTGCCATGCCCATGGACACACCCGAAACGCACGGACGCAATGCAGACGGCAGCATTAATAATGACTATTGCCGTTATTGTTTCGCAAACGGCGCTTTTACATGGGACTGCACAATAGACGAAATGATTGAGTTCTGCATTCCGCATATGGCGACAGCTAATTCAGGCATGACACACGACGAAGCACGCAGCAGAATGAAAGCGTTTTTCCCTACGCTTAAGCGCTGGAAAAGCAAATAAGCGCTTATAAAGCGGCAAAATTTAATTTTTCCAGATGGCAAAATGCACGATAGGAGCAGGCGGCATGTCAGACCGCCTGTTTCTGCGTTTAAAAGAAAAATATATTCACTTTTTTAATTTGCATGGGACATTTTGGCGTTTTCAAACATCTATTGTATGAAAGACGGAATGGGGAGGGCGAAATGCAGACAAGATGAATACGGAAATTCTTATTAAAAAAGCAAAAATGAAAAACCATGACGCATTTACGGAACTGATGACGTCGCATATGCAGAGCATGTACCGCACGGCAAAAGCAATTTTGATGAATGATGAAGACGCCGCGGACGCCATACAGGACACGCTGCTTATTTGCTGGGAAAAATTGAGCGACTTAAAGACGGAGCGGTATTTTAAGACTTGGCTTACAAAAATTCTGGTTAATAACTGCTACGGCATAATCAGAAGCAATAAACGGATTACATATACGGATACATTGACCGAACAAGTCAGCGACGAGAGCGTCAGCAATATTGAATGGCGGGAAACACTCTCGACTATCGATGAAAAATACCGCATAGTGCTTATTCTATTTTATACCGAAGGTTTTCATACCAAAGAAATAGCGAAAATATTAGGAATCGCGGACAGCACCGTGCGCACAAGGCTTGCCAGAGGACGCGAACAACTGGCAAAGTATTATAAATCGTAACAGACACAAACATATTCAAGGAGGCGAAATTGATGGATAAATCCGATAATGCAAAACTTACTAATAAATCAAATAAGGCAAAGGCGATAGATATATCTGAAAATACGAAACTGGCTAATAATTCAAATAAGGGTAAAATGATGCGTAATAAAAAAGAAAATATTTTATATACAGAATTGGAAATCCCCGATATCGTATGGGAGAAGGCGGACGCCGCTTTTTCACAGATAGCACAGGAAGAAACCGGCAGAAGAAAAGCCGCAAAGAAAAGGCAAGGCACTCCGTCTGCCCAAAATGCTTCCAGCCGTCAGAAACCTTTCCATCTGCCAAAAGCGGCAGCGGCGGCAATTATCTGCTGCCTTATATTCGGGACTACCGTAACTGCGACGAAATTCTACAGCTTATACAGAGAGCGCATGGAAAACATGGAAAAGCAGGAAATTGACGAACTGTACGAGTTGGCAAATGTCGGTGAGACAAACGAATTAAACCGTAAGTACACCGCAGAGGAAAGCGCACGGTATCAGGCTCTTTCAGTGGAATACGAGCAAAATGGGCTTTTCCCAGACAAAACTATGACTATCATGCCGGACGCATCTTACTATGACGGAAAAGGCGTAGCGTTCGACTCGTCCACAAGCACGATTTATCTTCCCGCTGAAACGCTTAGCGATGAAGAACTTCTGGAGATTATAGATTTTAATCATAAAATGGCATACAGCATCTATGAAAAGAATCAAGAGCGGATTCTCTCCGAGGGCAGTTACGAAAGTCGTTTAGCGGCAATGACCGATGAAGACGTTGACAGAATTTATCTGGCTTACTGCGCGTCGAATTTAGAGCTCGGCGGCGGATACAGCAGAGAACTTAACCAATCGGAAGCTGGACGGTATGAAGAACTCAAGGCGCAATATGAAAATGAAGGTGTCTACGCGGAATCAGAAATAAGTATTATCAAGACAGTTGCCGAATACAGCGGAAGCGGCGTCGTATTCTGCGAAGAAAACAGCAAGTTCCTTCTTCCCGATGAGGAGTTGTCCGATTTAGAGTTCCTGCAGATAATCGACTTTGATCATAAAATCGATTATTGTTTCAGCAGAATACATGATGAAATAATGTTAGGGCTGCGCGACGGATATCCGCAGGTTATACAGCCATAAAATATACAGGCTTAAGACGACATGAACTCGTGGGGAAACATATGAGTTCATGTCGTTTGATGGTTGTTATTAGTTATTGCTGGCTCCTACGCTCTATTTTCCGACTATCTCTTTGGCAAAGTCCGCCGCCTTCTGCAAGTCGTCGCTATTCGGGCGACCTTTGTGCGCCGGTCCGAAAGAACCCCGACAATGAAAATCCTGCGGGTGCATTTCAACGCCTGCTGCCTCAGCAACCTTCTTCATCGGCTTATAAACTGACTTCATCATTGCCGATGTGCCGAAACATACGATTTTGCCTATCTTGTCCTTATTTGCCTCTACGAATGTCTTGATTTCGTCCGCTACATCAAACGCATAATATGAGCAGCCTAAAAAAAGAATGTCCGCCTTATCGGAAAGCGGTGTCGCAACATCTTTTGCCTCCACCCCTACTGCCTTCCCGATTGCCTCCGCCAGCTTCTTCGTGTTTCCCGAACGAGTGTAATATCTTACCTGAATATTCATTGTACTTTCCTCCGTTTTTGTTTTATTTTTATGTTCTGTTCTTGCCTTATTTCCGTCACCATCATTTAATGCAATCTAATTGTATGCAATTTATTTACATTTGTCAAGCCTTATATAAATATTTTATCATTTTACCGCATCTTTTCCGCAATCATAATATCCATACAATGTTGGTGCGGTATTCCGCTGCTATTGCAGTCAAAAATGACTTCCTCGGTCTTATGCAGTTTCCAATCGTGATATAGCATAAAAAGCTCTCCCGAATCCCAGCGGAAACGATTGACGTCTTTATCCGGCGGGACTTCTATAAACGGCTTGTCCACAAATACATTGATAGCGTGTACGCCACCCTCGTTTGTGTGCTCTTTCAGGTTTGCCGCAATCTCTTTTCTTATTTCCGGCCTAATAAAGTGAAATACTCCGCTGCTGAAAATAATATCATAACTTTCGCTTAGACGGAAATCAATTACATCGGCTTTAAAAAAATCTACATAAACACCGCATTTTTCAGCAAGTTTTTTACCCTTTTCTATTCCTGTTTCAGACAAGTCAAAAGCCGTCACAATATAACCATTCCGCGCAAGAAAAACCGCGTCTTTTCCTTCTCCGCAGCCAATATCCAAGACTTTTAACGGCTTAACCGGCGGACGCAGTTTCATTAATTCATAGCATAAACTGTTCGGGGTTATTCCCCAGTAATAATCCTCTGTATCATATCGTTTATCATAGTCGGAAACCACAAAAGATTTATATCCCAGAAGTGAATCAATACTTGTACCCAGCACGCTTGCAAGCAGCGGGAGCATATCTGTTTCAGGATAATTGGTTCCGTTCTCCCATTTTGATACTGCCTGAAAAGAGACATTTAACTTGTCTGCCAAAGTCTGCTGCGTATATCCTAAAGCCTTTCTTTTATTCATAATGACTAAGCCGATATTCATAATAAGCATCTCCCTATTCTATTTAGGCAATTACGAAACTTACTGTTTTATGAATAAGATTGTTTCGTAATTACCTTTTCTTCTATTTTATCATAGAAATTCGGAAAAACTATAACGGTATCGGTTAGTTCATCTTATAAATTCAACCAATAGTAGAAAATTTTATAAAAGCTTATCCAATTCTTCGCCCAATTTAGCTTTTAATATTTCCAATTCTTCATCAGTAGGATTATATTTTTTGTCAGTCAATTCCGCTCCAAGCTGCCAGACAGGTCCCGCAGCAGGCGTGTCGCCGCTCCTTCTGGGGTGTATATGCCAGTGCATATGCAAGCCTTCGCCGACGCCAAGCAGCGAATAATTCAGCTTTTCCGGTTGGAACGCATTATACACAGCCTCGGACACAACTGCCATTTCATGAAGAAATTCGTCTCTGTAACGGGGTTCTAATTCATGCAGTTCATAGGCATGTTGTTTGCAAAGAAACAGGCTATATCCTTTTATCCTTTGCTGGTCGCCTATCACAACATATCCTGTGTTGAGTTCGCGCACAAAATACGGATTTTTATTTTCTTTTATTAATGCTATCCTTCTGCAAATCAGACAATTATCCATGCTTGCTAATCCCCAATTCTTTATGAAAATTGATTAAGCTTGATTCCCTAAACCGCGCAGTTTTCTCAACCCTATTTTTCATAGCAACCCTAATATATGATTTTACATATTCTATGGCTTCTCTTTCTATTACATCATAATTATTATGAATAGCAACAGCCTGCTTATTTGATATTCGTGGTGAATCAAACCTTAAGTATTTATCATCATTAATTACCATAATATATCTATAATCCAATCCAGCCTTAGGTTTGCTCATACTTGGAACTGGAAAGCCTATTTTACCAAATACTCTATCAGCATTTCCTAAATTTTTTCTCAATGGAATAAGTATATTATTTTCTTTGTATTTTACACTTAAACAAAGATGTGTTCTCACATTATGTTTTGTAGCATCATCAATATCTAATACCTTTTGTAAATCAGGGTAATCTTTATAATACTCTTCCAATATGTAACAATACGACGGTTTACTACTCATTTTATCTCCCAGAAAAATAGGAAGCATTTCAGCTTCCTATTACAATTTTTCGATTTTGTATTAAGCCGGGTGACATCGAGAAACCCCCCGCAATATTTTCAGGTTATTTTTAGCCAGACACTCCTGAGCCATGTCTCATAAAAGAAATCAAACAAGATTCCTCATTTATATTATATGCCGTATTTCCGAAAAAATCAATAAATTATTCATCACTTTTATTATTATCGGCTCTAAAGTTATTGCCTTAATAGATAATGGTTTTCACCCACTCTACCATTGCGCCCTCCTTATGAATGTCTATATATTTCTTGAACAGTTCCCTGCTTTCAGCCGCCAAGACTCCAGACGTAATTTCAGGCAGGCAAAAAGACGATTCTATATGATGTTCCTTCCAAGTTATTTTCGCCCACTTAGCTGCGCCATCAGAGAGTGCATCAAGCGAATAGTATACTTTGCCGATAAATGATGATATCGACGCTCCAAGACACATCATACATGGCTCTAAATTTGTAAAAAGCTCCATTTGCATTTTTTCTTTGGCGCTTATCTTTTTCTCGTCCAGCTCCATTAACGCTTTTAACTCTGCATGCACCAGCAGTCTTTTATCTTCGACTTCCGACGTACAGCCCTGAGAGATTATCGTATCGTTATGAAATATTATACACGCTATCGGCAATTCATTCTTTTCCAGCGCTTTCCCAGCCAATGCAATTACAAGACTCATTTTCTCATCTACGGTCATATCAATTTTTTCTCCGCCTATAAACCCCACGACATCGTATTAATATAAGACGTTGCTTATTGGGCAGCGTCTTTGCAATTATATTATATGCCGTTCTTCCGGCGTGGTACATACGCATTCTTCCCAGCCCTCTGTCTTTTCCATATAAAAAAGTAATTCTACTGACGCTGTTGTTGTATCCGGTGGAAAAGGAGTGGCAACGGCATATCCTTTCAGCAGCATGCCATGCGTACCTTTCTTCTTATCCGGCTTTAACCGCATCATAACAAAAGAGGCGCTTCCATTGTGGCTCTCCGGATACGACTCTAAATAATCCTTAGAATAAAACTGCAGATTAATATCCCTGCTGCATTCATATTCAATTCCGATATAGCACATTCCCTTGGGGCAGTTCTGCTCAAGCGCTTCATAGTAATGCCTTTCTATCTCCTGCAGCTGTTCTTTGGTAAAACGTTCCCGGTATTTAGATTTAGCATCACTAAACTGTTTCCCCGCATCTTCCCATACATCAATCAGCGTAACATTATTTATGTGGCACTGCACTTTTTCACCATCATGAGCCGTAAACCGGAAAGAAAGGGGTTTCCCTATTTCCAAGGTAATTGTTTTTGCCCTGTTTAACAAATGCTTCTCCCAATCCGGTCCATGTTTTACCGTAATAGGCATGTCCGGAGAATATTTGGGAAGCCGCTTAATGTTATCAATTCTTAATGTGACCAACTGCAGCCTGTCCCATTCCTCATTTTTAAGCCACTCCGGTACATTCCACCCCGCATCCATCATATCAAGGAACAGCTTAATCTCTTCATAGTTTTCAGGTATCAGGGCTCCGCCGCTGCCGCCCTGTATGCGCAGTTTCTTATTACCAATCCTAAACTCCCGGCAATGCAGATAGCTGAAACTCTTTGTTTCATGCTCTTTTAAAAGCATCCGCTGTGTACGTTTCGTTTGCAGATTACGCCTTTTTTGTTCTTCATATGGCTCTATAATGTAAAGCCTTGCATCTTCTTCCATAGTCATTCCGATGATATGGTATTTTTTCCCGTCACGCTCGATGGTTTTCCCAATCACCAGAATGTCTTTCCATTTTTTACTGACGCCTTCCAACCATGAAAACTGCATACCTGACATCCTTTCAATACAAAATTATTTATCGCCACGGCATATTTCGGCAGCGTTCCCCTCAATTAAAACACCATCGCCATCGTTTAAGCGAATCACTTCCACTGAATGTTCCTTCTCATATATCCGGCATTTTTCTTCAAAGGCGTCAAACTGCTTTAAAAACTTTTCATAATGCGGCAAAACTTCTATATTCGTGAGATTTAGCCCGTTTAAATCTGTTAAGCCCATGAAGTTCATATCCGCAGAGTACATATTTACTAATTCTAACGTCGAACCAAATACAAACGCCGCCGCGCTCCAGCCTATCAGCACATTTTTATCCGCTACCGCTTTTAATATATCTGCCGCCTTGTGTTCCCTGATAGAATTTAGCAGATAAAAAGGATTTCCGCCTATAAACTCCACGACATCGTATTTAAGAAGGTTTTCAGCGGGCATGGTATCCAAATCCAAGATGTCGGTATGTAGATTTAACGACTTAAGCTCCGCCACGCACCTGTCCACATGATAGTTCTTTTCCTTATATTCGTTATCCGCCGTCACCACTAAAGCCGCCGTTTTGCAATTTCCGGCTCTCTTACTCATGACTTTCAATAGATTTTCGCTCGATAAACCGTTTGAACATAAAAGAAGCATCTTGTATCCTTCGGTAACTTCATTATATATTAATATATCAATTCCTTTTTTCCATTTATATTCTATGTGAATAATAATCTAAAATTGGAACTTCTTTAGAAATCAAGTAATTACCAATACCAGTTTCTATCTGGTGCCTAAATTTATTTCCATTTTTTCCATTTTCCAACCTTCTCAATGGAAAAACCAGAAAAGAGCTTTGATCCCATTCGATAATTTTTTCATTATGACAATTTAAATAATGAAGTATAATTCCAGAAGTATTGTACTTCCAATTATAACCTAGTTTCTCATCATAATTATTTTTATCACTTGGAATATCAAAATTAACATCATTACTACAAGCAACAACTCCCAAATGTCCTGTATTTGCGAATTTCATCCATATTATATCTCTCTTATTTGTAATAGAATATCTTTCTTTTGTAGTTTTATTAAATTCTTCTACTGAAACTTTATTTGTAAAAATTTGATTTTCAGTCTCCATAACTTCAATTCCACATGCCATAATAAATTCATTAGTCCACTTAATAATATCTTCTTTAGCAATAGGCGGTATTCCATATTGTTCAATAGCTTTCGAAAATCTTTTAGTCTTTCCATAATGAACAGTGTTTTCAGGTCTTGTCCTATCACTAATAAATTTCTTCACATCAATCATATGTTTTCATTACCTCCCTGCATGATTTGCAAAATAAGGCTTATTCCGGAATGCTTTCAGCGAATCACCTCATAACGCAGTCTCAAATATGAATTTTCTAAAACCTCACATTTTTGCAGCTTCAATACGCCAATTTTTGATAATTCACTTTCAGACAACAAGGATTCCCCATCAATCAGGGTAGATGTATCTTTGCCGCCAATCAAAACAGGAGCAACCACAATATCAATGAAATCTAATAACTTTTCACGAAGAAACAAGCCATTTAATGTACCCCCGCTTTGTATCGTTATTCTTTCACACCCATATTCTGATTTAAGTTTAACAAGAGCTTCTCCCAAGGATAATCTTTTTTGGTATATGATATGCAGATTGCTTTTATCTGCATCAAATGCCGGATGATTTGCATTAGACGTAATGAGTACAAAGTCTTTTGATAAGGCGCAAAAATAATGTATGGCGTTTTTGTTCAAATGATTATTATCAATTATCACAAAAGAAACGGGCGTTTTGTCCGGCATTTCCTTTGTATTGACGCCCAATTTAGCTTGAACCCTGCCGGAATTTAGTGACCATAAATCTGTTGTCTGCTCTATTTCGTAATATTGGTGCAATCCCTCACTAACCCCTGCAATTTTAGGGAAATCCTTATCTACATCCAAATTATCCGTTGCACCAGTGCTTATTTTCCCATCAACAGACATTAACATAAACAATGTTGTAATTGGTCTATCCATATATATCTCCATATGCCGATTTTTTAACATAATTATTTCACATTATAATAGCATGGCATACCACTTTTCCTTGCATCTAATTTGTATCCAAACTACATTGTATTACAAAAATAAGTTAATTATATTTTATATCAGTTTGCTTATTAAAACATTTCTATTACAGCAATACATTTCTATGAAGCTAAATAATCTTTTGGCAAAATCGCCTTTATCTCCGAAGATTTATAGTCATTTACATCTCTTGTTACAATATATTCCGCCCCATATGCCTTTGCACATTCCATCTGCAGACAATCTTCAAAGTCTGAAAAATCTCCATTCTGTAGTCCCGAAAGCAACTTAACTTTATCAATACCTTCTACATCAAAAATCGAACACAAGTTAGATAATGTTTCTCTCCGTTCCTTTACATTATAGTCTTTCCTTAGTATATAAAACATATTTGAAATAGAATGTGCCGCAATACATCCTTTAATAGTTCCCTCTACACATGCCTGAACAATCTTCAGGGCATCTTCATAAAACGGCTCTCTTGTAAGCAGATAATCAAGCAATACATTTGTATCAATCAAAATCCTATTTACCATACTTTTCTTCCCTATAAGAAGCTAATTCCGCATCATAATCAGTAACAGTTCCTTTCCGGCGCAACTGCTCCAATCTTGCAAACGCTTCCTGCCTTTCTGATTGATTATCATGATACAGCCCATTCACTCCCTGCATGATTTGCAAAATAAGGCTTATTTTATCTTCCGGTATCTTTTCTAATTCCATTATCGCACTTTGTCTTAAAGCTGTCACAAAAATCATCTCCTGCCTTTATATTTTACTACCATATTTATATTATACTCCAATAAAGAGTTCATAACAAACAAAACTTTAATTTTTGCTCCATTTTCCATCTAAAAAATTTACATCCAGAACCGCATTATATTACAATTAAGAGTTGATTTAATTCCGTTTTTACAATCTACTTGAATAAAACAACAAAGTATGCTATATTATACATATAAAGAAAACAACCGCCCACAAGGTGGTTGACCTGACAAAAATGACAGAATTGCCATCCTCGCTACAGCCAAGTATACAAGGGTGGTTTTTCTGTGCCTATCGCTAAGACTTGAAAAACGCTACTGACTAATCAAAACGATTAAAGTCAACACTTTGCAGTGACGCGATTGTTTCCGTACCCTGATTTTAGCATAAATCTAATCGTAGGACAATCACTTTAGCAAAAATCATCATCATAGATACGTCTGTTAAATCCATACATTCCCCCGCAGAACTCTAAGAAAAAATTTGTATCCAGCTGTATCCAAAAGAATCCAATTAGAAGCGGCTTCAATGGGAGTCGCTTATAGGCAAAAAACGAGCGGGAAGCCGCTAACCATGACTTCCCGCATTTTTTAATAGTAGCGAGAGGGGGACTTGAATTGCTATTGCAAAATGAAAATCCAGTAAAGAAAGGAGTTTCCGCACATCGTCATGCCTTTGTATCCAATTTGTATCCAAAACCACATTGTATTACAAAAATAAGTTAATTATATTTTGTATCAGTTTGCTTATTAAAACCTTATCGCATCACTAGCAAAGGGATGCATCTGCTCAAACTCAGATGCTTCAGCACTGATTTCTTCTGGCGTCTTTATATCAAAATATTCTCTTTGCCACTTAGTATAATCAAATTTTTCTTCCCTATAAGAAGCTTCATCCTTATATTTTACTATCATATTTATATTATACTCCAATAAAAAGTTGATTTAATTTCGTTTTTATAATCTACTTGAATAATCCCATAAAATATGCTATATTATATCCATAAAGGAAACAACCGCCCACAAGGTGGTTGACCTAAGTAAAAATGATAGAAACTCCACCCTTTCTACCGACCAAGTATACAAGGGTGGTTTTTCTATCTAAAAAGTAAGAAAAACGCTACTGACTAATCAAAACGATTAAGGTCAGCAATGCAAGAATGAACATCCCAAAAGCCATAAGGTCTCTGAAACTAAACTTCATCCGCACCACCTCCCATCTTATGTAATAGGAGGTCAACACCTTGCAGTGACACGATTGTTTCCATATCCCGATTTTAGCATAAATTTAATTGCCAGACAATCACTTTAACAAAATTTATCATCATTGGTATGTTGATAGAATCTGTACATTCCCCCGCAAAACTATACCCCACACAGCAAAACAGACTCGCCAGAGCATCCGCTCCGAAACGAGTCTGTCTATCTGCCAATTATTCCGCTGTCGTATCCGCGCTATCTTCCGGCAGTCTTTCGGGGACTGTGCCTTCTTTATTGATGCGGAAATATACCGAGCCGTCAACTTGTGCTTCCAAATCTGCGGCGTAACCTTCACTGTCATCTATCGTTTCTGTGTCTAAATCCCCCGTATATTCTCGTTGGGGAGCTACGACAAATACCAGCCCATCATAGCCATCCGGCACTTTAAAAGTGTAAGTTCCATATCCCCGCATTGTACTTGTAGCGTTTCCGTTATCATCCAAAACCCAGTCATCCTGTTCAGAACGTGTACCATGAGAATATGACACATCATAACTTATTCCGTCAACTTCCAACGTAACGCCTACATCATAGGCGTCGTCACCCAACATGGCGCGGTCTGGAAGCTTTCTTCCTGTATACCAATCGTACATGCCACACAACCTTGAACTATAGGTGTAGTTTACACCCTGCGCGCCATCATAGTACAATTGATACGTTGCAAGCAAATCCAGATGAACGAGCTGGTAGCCCTCCTCCTCCGCAGGCTCACTGTAGCAGTCAAGCTGTTCCCATACACAGTCCGTAGTCATTTGATATTGCTCATAATTATCCCAATCGAAAATCACAGCATCCACAGTACACGCCACAGGCGCGTCCGCAACCTCGATGCCGTGCTCCTCGAAGTAGGACTGCTTTACCGTGCCTTCCGTCTCACCGCATACGGAGCAGGTCTTCGGCGCGGCAAATGTCGCCTCCATCCATGTATGCCCTAACGCCTGCCCCTCAGTCTCCCCGCATTTACTGCAGGTCTTAGGTTCGGTGCAGGTCGCCTCCGCCCATTCATGCCCGCACTCCGCCTCTGTGCTTTCGGCGGTCTCGCCCGCGTCTGCCCCATCATTTGCCACATCGTTACTGCCCGCAGGCTCTGCGGCGTTTCCGCACCCTACAAGCGTGGAAACGAACAATGCCGCCGCCAGCATTAGTGTTAATACTTTTTTCCTCATTGTTTTCATCCTTTCCATTTGTGTTTTTACCAGAGCAATAAAAAAGAACCGCGATGGCACGACAAACAATCGCAGTTCCTTCAAACTCCGATTTCCCAACAGAGCATCATACGCGGCAGAAAAGAACTGCCCTGCCGCATGATACCCCGTGAGAAATCAAGAACGGGTGCAGGTATGCGTCCACACCTACCCCCGTCTATATATCAACAGGCACAGCCAAGAACTGACGCTGCACGCAAAAAGCATTGTAATTTATGCCGAATTATCTTATAATAATTCTTGCGTGTATCGCAGACTCAGTCTGTATTGTGTGGTAGCGAGATTACCATTCCTTGCCAAACAGGGTTGCCGCCCTGTTTGGTGGTACACCGTATGTCCTTGATTTTCTCATTCGTATTTTAACATACACGTTACCGCATTACAAGCAAAAAGTGAAATAGCGGCTGACGCTTCATTTTCCTGTCTCATAGTCCCTCACGCGCCTATAAAATGTCGATGCCGTAAGCCCTAACTCCCGCATTGCCGCAACTGCCTGAATATCCCCAGATTTCCACCTCGCGTATACTTTTGCAAATTTTTCACCATCAACGGCAATAGGCTTACGTCCTTTGTACTTTCCGTTTAACCTCGCGATTTCAATCCCTTCACGCTGGCGTACTAGGATGTACTCGCGCTCCAACTGCGCGATTGCGCCGAACACGGTAAGCATAAATCTGCCCGATGGCGTGTTAGTGTCTATCTGTTCTTTTCGGGATGTAAAGCCCACCTTCTTATCCTCAAGCCGCTCCACGATGTCTAATAAATCCTTAGTATTGCGTGCAATGCGGGAGATTGACTCCACCACGACGACGTCACCCTCGCGGACAAACTGGAGCATCTCCTCTAATCGTTCCCTGCCGCGCTGGGACTTTCCAGATACTTTTTCGATATAGACCTTTTCCACGCCCAGCTCATCCATGAGAACCTCCTGCCTTGCTGTATTCTGTTCATCTGTGCTGACTCTCACATATCCAACTTTCATATTTTACTCCTGACTCTGCGGCGCATATCCGCAGGAAAAAACAAACAACGGTTACAATCATGTTAAGTTGGCATGGCGGCTGTGCCGATAGACCTTATCTTCTTTTTGGCACATCCCAAAACGCAGAAAACGACTCCAGTGACACAAAAAACGGCGATGGGAAACCATGCCAAAAGGGGATACCCCAGAGAGCGAGAGAGCGGCGCGTGCAAGCCCCAGACACGCCCCAGAACGCAGAAACACACCACAAACACAGAAATGCGCCCAGAACGCAGAAACCGCACCACAAACGCAGAAACGCGCCCGTACAGCCCCAAACGGCGTAAAAGCCGCGTATGGAAGCGTCGTGGGCGCGTAGCGGGGAATGGGCAGACTGGCGTCAGTTTCCTTTCTTTTTTATTCCATTATTTTTGTAGACTAATGCGACCGATGCCAGAAACTCCGCCTGAATCCGATTGATGATAGGCACTTTGGCGGCATCTGGCAGTCCGCTCGCCTGTATCCACTTGATAAATTCGACTTCGCGCAGGGCAAAAAGCTTCAAGGTCTCCACGCTGACTACCGATAATGGCTTTACTGATGAGAAGTTGAGATAAGACTCATTTCCTGATTGAAACTCCACGCCCCGACTCGAAAGAAACTGCATTTTACAGAATAAATCGTAGGCACTTCCCGCGAATGACGCGATTGTCGGCACGCATAAGACATCGCCCGCGACCATGCGGTTCAATAAGGCGTTAAGACTCCCAGTGCCTACGATATCCCTGTCATATACCCCCATCTTACGAACTACATGCGACTCGCTGTGCTGGCGCACCACGCCGTATTTGCGGTTTCCAGCCTGACTGCCGCCGCTCCTTCCTGAATTACCATTTTTTCCCTTTGGCATAGCCATATCCTCCTTCCACGGCGGACTCTTCCCGCCGCATAGAATAACAGGCGATTTGATGTCTCGGAAATTCCTTCATCGCAGACACTTCCGGCTCATGATGGAAAAGAGAGTGTCCAAATAGTAAAGAGAGTATCCAAACAGTAAAGAAAGTGTTAAAACAATAAAGAGAGTGTTAAAACAATAAAGAGAGTGTTAAAACAATAATGAGAGTGTTAAAACAATAAAGTGTGTTTTACAACGGATGCAACATCTTAGTTTCACATCCCCCTGCTTGCCTTATGGCTTCATCTTGACAGTCAAAAACATACCCCAAATTCCGAAAAAAGCAATCAACGGCTCACATTTGTTTTTTTCAGGCGGCTGGAGAAAAGCGCGTAAAGCCGCGCTGTTTGGCTATGCTGCTAAGCTGTTGTTTGCTTTTACAGGGCAAAAAACAATCCTGAAGTCAATCAAAAAATCCATCAGAAATAAAAAAGCAATCAATATCAGTGTGTTTTTGCTGGGTGTGCTTTTACGCATCTATCTCTATTCTCTACAACGGTCTGAAACATTATTTTGTAAAATGAAAAAACCGACCGCCCACTGCATAAATGTGCCAGTGAACTGTCGGCTTTTCCATCAAACCCAGCATTTACGCGGCATCTGGCTCGGTTCATTCCTGCCGCATAAGCATGTACGGCGAGACTTCAAGCACCTGCGCAAGCTTCAGGACTGTGTCGGTACGCGCCCTCTGGATGCTGCGCTCGCCGCTCTCATACTTCTGGAGTGTCTTGAGTGATACCCCAGCCGCCTCTGAAAGCTGTGCCTGTGTCAGACCTTTCGACTGTCTGCATGACTGCAGTGCTTTATTGGTGGGGATGCCGCCATTCATGGCGGCTTGACGCGCATCATACAGTTTTTTCACGTCCAGCCCGAAACTGCGGTATTCTGATAATACTGCGTCAAAATAAGCATCAGCAGGGACTCCCGCCACTGCACGCGGGTTCATGATGTAGACAAGACATTCAACCGTCTCCCGCCCTGCGCCATCCATCTCGACTTTTATCCATTTTTTCACATAATGCGTTGGATACCCTTCATAACGGTCAAGCGCGGCTTCGTCCCGACTGCTGATACCCCAGACCGCAACTGGAACGCTCTCGCCCACGCATTCCTCTACCGTGGCAAAGGCGCAGGAATGTAAAGCCTTAAAGGTAAGGCGGTAGTCCCGTATAACCCCCGTGCCGACCGCCTCCGCGTCAGGACAGCGGTATCCCATCTGCCCAACATTCAGGTTACTGCCGTAAGCGGCATAAAGTGTGCTTTTTACCATATCTATCTTCCTCCTTTTATCATATCAATGCGTCTTTGGAATACCCCGAAGCAGAGTGGTGCGCCTAAGCGCACCGCCCGTGCCTCCATGCCGAATCGCCGGATAAGTTCTTTGTCATGTGGTGTCGGCATGTCTTAAACTCGTCGCCATTCAAGCCAAGCCTGAGAAGCCAGCACCTCATGCAATACTTCTCATTGTCGGTCACGCTACGGCGGCAACTCGCCTTTGACTGCGTGAGTGCCTGATGGCTTAAGGCAAGACAGAACTGTATATAAGATTTAATCTCCCCAGCGTGAGTCGTGGAATTGAATAAGCGGAATTCGACTGTACCCTTAGTAAAGGTCGCATGAAGATTGAGTCCGCGGTATCGGCTCGCGTTATAGTGTGAATTGCGGGAATCGAAAGTACCCTGATACCACATATCCGCAAGTTCATCCAGAGTCTGCGGCTTCCTTGCATTGATTACCCTGATTAAATCCGTGTTCACTTTTTTGCAGTAATTCAGGCGTTCAGGCGCAATCTGTAACGCTTTGTACAAGATATCTTCCTTCTGCGCCATCAGGTTGACAAGATTTTTCAAGGTCTGCGGCGTGTGGCGGCTTGCGTCTACATGGATATGGATGCCACAGGATTTATTGGCAAACGCACCAGCATGACGCAACTGCCTGACAACTTCCTGCAAATCCTCAATGTCGGCGTAGGTCAAGATGGGACTTACGACTTCTGTGGAATATTCACTACCCGCGATGCTCTTCCCACCGTAACTGTTTTTCTTCTGGCAGGTGATAGACGCGTCCCGTACAATTTTCCATATGCGCCCATTACGGTCAACTGCGTGATATGCGTGGTAGCCTCCGCCGATAAAACTGAAAGTTGTGCCAAAGTACCCAGCGATGACTTGTGCCGCGCGCTCCCTTGTAATTCCCGTTAATTCGATTTCGATGCCAAATCTCTGCGTCTTCATATTTTTTCCTCCAATCCGTACATTTGTTCTCTTTTGGTGTGTTTAGTGTACCTCTACAGTGGGAGTTAATCAAGTTATTTTTACACTCTAAATTGCACAAAAATCTCTGGAATAATGAATGGTGAATTTGTTACATATGCTTCATCTTAATAAAAAATGCGGACTGCGTGGCGCGGCAACTGCGTCAGGGTGGCAGATGGCGTGGCAGGAATACCCCTGAAGATAGGAAAGAAAACTCAAAAAACAGTGAAAAAACTAACGGGCGCAACTCGCGAAAAAAATGGCAACGCAGATAGGCGGCATGGCGCGGTTAAAATCGTATCGTTTGGCTAATTAAAGCATTTCAGTGGTAAAAATGGAAAATATGGTCGGCGGCAGAGAGAAGTAGGTGTGTGGGAAAGTAACTCAAATTTTTACTATAATAATAGGAAGAAACTGGCAGATGGCAACGCGGGGGCTGTCGGTAACGGACTAACCCCCGCCCACCACCCCTGATGGATACCATATCAAAATAAATAAGCAATATTAATATATTTTTTTATATAATAACCCCACCCACCACCCCGTCTAATACCTTATGTTGATTTATTGAGCGTATTAATATTATTACTATAACGTATGTAATAGCTGTTTAGTATATAGTCAAAAAATGTGTTTCCATATTAATGAAATAGAAAAAATCTCAATATTCATATCGGTAATCTGAATAATTTATTATTGAAATTATGTTTGTTTCCGCGACTGCCACAGCCACAGGAGTCCCTGAGAAACAACGCATCTTCTCGCAGGGCAAGCAATCCCCTCGGCATTTCCGGCGGCACTCTGCCGCATTTTCCATAAGGTAAATGTCATGCGCAGGATTACAAAATTTGCAGTCAATAAGCTGTTCTGCATTACAAAATCTGAGAATTTTCATCATAGCAAGATTACATTTTTGGCATAAATTTCTCTTTTTCAGATTACAATCGCCCATTTTTTAAAACCATAAAGATTACAAATTTTGGCAAAATCACACTGCGGAGATTACATTTTCTCACCATTTTCAGCGAATCAAGATTACAAATCAGACCAAAAACTCAGCAACCGAGATTACAATTTCTGCCGCTCCGTAGGCAATCAAAGTTACATTTTTTTATATGTTCCACAGTTCAAAGCTTACATTTTGCGTTCCAGAACCCCGCCACAGAATTACAGTGCGGTACGTCCGCAGATGTCCCAGATGAACCCAGCCCGCTACCTATATGCCAGAAAAGGTGCGCGATATTGATTTTTTGCAACAGCGATATGGGGTTTTGAAACAGCGATATTCGCTTCCCCAAATCCAATATCACTTTATCACAACCCTGATATGACTTTTGGCATGCGCGAGTTGGGAGAAAGAAATAAGCAATATCTTCTTTTTGGCACGTGAGATGGCAGATTTGACAGCGATATGGCGTTTTTGACCGTGATATTGCAATTATCCTGAGTTGACTGGCGAGTTGGGGGATAAGTTCTATCTTTCAATTTTTGAAATTTTTGAAAGGTAGAAAGCGAGGAACCGAAATGGTAAAAAAAGATGCAACATTAACAATCAACATTCCGATTGCGCTTCTAGAAATGCTGCGCAATCACTTCGAGACCGACAACATCTCGGAAGCCATAAACAATGGACTGAATGGCTTCCTGTCTTCCTCATCATATGGGGAAAGAATGGATGCCTTTGCAATTCATCAAATTATTCCGATTGAAGAACGCAGGAACATGACTAAGTACGTTGTGCGTGTTACGCAGAATCTGAAGCAAGCCGTGAACACATATACCAGCGCAGACACATGTTATAATCACGTAACTGTCATGCTGGCAAATTTCCTATGCTTCTCTGGGGCAGTCCCAGCACTTAAGACTCCGCCAGAGACAAATGTTGCCCCCATACATAAGGTTATTCCTAATAAGTGCATGCACCTCTTAAGAATTTTAGGAAGTAAATGGAATTCCGTAATGTATAATGCAATTTTACATATTTTGCAGTCCTCAGACAAAATTTGGGCTACCAGTGTTGAACCCTTCGCTGGCGCACTCGGAATCTTCGCCAACTTCCGCCTTGCATTTAATGAAATCATTAACGACATCGACCTGCGGAAAATTAACTTGTATCGGACAATCCAAGACGCTTACGCTGAGCTGCTTGTCGGCATGTTGAACATGTCGGTGACACAGGAAACTTTTGATAAAAATAAGGAAGCATTAAAAGCAGGATTTGACCTTGATAGCGCAAGCCCGAATGTAGAAGCCGCAACCAGCTTCTTGTTTTCAAACCTGCTTTCAACGCGTAATACTGGCATTACCTTCAAAGCGTTAAGTCAGGAGAAATACAGAGAGCGATTGGACGCATTGGCTCTCCTTAACGCCAGAATGAAGGGCGTTAAAATCCACGGGTGTTATGGACTGGATATCATAAAAAAATACATGGGTAGAACGGACACCGTATTCATCATCGATCCACCGTATCTGGATACGAATGTTTATGAAAATACGTTAATCATTGACAAAAAGTACGATAACAAGATGAAAAAATTTGACTATGAAGAACATCGGCAACTTGCCCAGTTATTGCACAAAACGCATCAGAAGCAGGGAAATGATTTCATCTTATTTTGCCGCACCACAGTGACGAGAGAGCATGACCAAAAAACGAAAGAGATAACGAATTTTGCGCAACTGGAAGCGGGTGACAGGCATATGAAAGGGCGGATTGATGATTTGTATTGGGGGTACGGCTACTACTACATCGACGTACCCTATGACAAAGATGGTACAGTGGAGCGTATTATTACCAGCTTCAATTTTGACGGCGCAACTAAGTATGGAAAGGAGCGTGCATGATTATGAGAAAATCCGTATCTGCCATTTCCTCTCCATCATATGAATTTGACTTGCTTTCCACCGAAGAACTCTTTACAATGTCAGATGACGATGTGCAGGAGTATATACATATGCAAAGAGCAAAGTATCTGAAAAAGCACACAGCACCTATAACGCAAGGAACAGGAAGTGATAAGAGATGGACAACCCGCGTACCTGATAAAACAAAGGCTGACGGTCGCAGGGTAATCCGCAAGCCGACTAAAGAAGAAGTCGAAAACGAAGTTATCAAATTTTATATGGAACAGGAAAAATCAGCAAAACGCGCCAAGATATCGACTTCCATAACACTGGCTGCACTTTTTCCGATATGGATTGAATATTCCGCTAATCGCCCTAACATTGCATCTGAAACATTGCGTAAATATAAGAACGATTTCAAACGTTTTGTCAAAGATAGCGAGTTTGGGAAAATGAAAGTCCGCGCCATAGATTATATCGATGTGGAAGAGTTTCTCATAGCCGAAACGCAACGACTGAATCTGCGAAAACGTGCGCTGAATAACTTGTTTGGCAACCTGAAAAGCGTATTTGCATACGCAATGCGTCAGCGGATTATCCAAGCCAATCCCTGCGATTTAGTGGATATGAAAAACGTCCGCCCATATTGCAACAACACCGTCAAGCCAGATACCGAGCGTGTGCCTTCGGATGCAGATGTTTCCGCGCTTCTTGAGCGGATACACGAACACCAGACGGAATATCCGCTGTACATGGCAGACTATGCCATTGAAATCTGTGTCCATACAGGCTTGCGGGTAGGCGAAGTCGCAGCACTAAAGTGGGATTGTATAGAAGATTGGGAACTGCTCATTAAGGAATCCGAACATCGCATATACCTAGATGATGGCTCAAGCACTTACGAAATCGGTGCAACCAAAAACGGAAAAATACGCCGCGTCCCAATTAACGACGACCTGCAGGCAGTATTTGACAGAATACGCTCAATACAGAAAGAATACAATATCCACAGCGAATATATTATCGCCGACACCGATGGTCGCGTCATTGCGCCAACCATCTCAAATGCAATGTACCGCAGGGGAACAGAAGCCAATATTGATGCAAAAAGCATCCATGCACTACGCAGAAGGGCATCTTCCAAGTTGAATGTGCTGTTACCGAGTGCATCTGTCGCTCTCATCATGGGGCATACGGAAGAAGTAAACAAGAGACACTACAACTACGACATTGTGGAACAGCAGGTCAAAAGGGATGCAATGGCACAAATTTAAGCACTTTCTTCCTAGAAAAAAATTTGTATCCAACTGTATCCAAAAAATACAAGGGCAAAAAAGGAGCGGGAAGCCGCTAAAATCAAGGCTTCCCGCAATCTTAAAAGTAATAGCGAGAGGGGGACTTGAACCCTCGACACCACGGGTATGAACCGTGTGCTCTAGCCAGCTGAGCTATCTCGCCATATTCTATTGCTGTCCTCATCAAGCTTTCCATGAAGCTTATACAAGGAAATGGGACCTATAGGGCTCGAACCTATGACCCTCTGCTTGTAAGGCAGATGCTCTCCCAGCTGAGCTAAGATCCCTTAAGGTCGCAGACTATTAAACTATTGCCTTTTGCAACCTGCTTTGCTAGTATACAATTTCTCCACCTACTTTGTCAAGGGGTTTTCGTATTTTTTTTACATTCTTTCCGGTGCGGAAAAGCCGAGCAAATCAATACAGGTTTCTAAAATATCCTTAGTCAAAGTAAGCAGCGCAATCCAACCTGACTGTTTTTCTTTATCTTCCTCCGCCAAAATCTTCGTCTCATGATAGAAGCTGTTGAAGGCGTTCGCCAAATCATATATATATGCACAGATTTTATGCGGTGCGGCTTCTTCATAAGCGCCCTCGATTGCAGCATTAAACTTTGCAATTTCCAGCATAAGATTTTTCTCTGCTGCATTAACCGCGTTGCGCAATGCGACGTTTTTCTGAATAGTAGTATTGTTTTGTTCCTCGTACTTATTCAGAATGGACTTAATCCTGACGATTGTATAAAGTATATACGGTCCCGTATCCCCCTCAAATGACGTAAACCTGTCGATATCGAAAATATAGTCTTTCGACGCCTGATTAGACAAATCGCCATACTTAAGAGCCGAAAGCGCTACAATTTTAGAAGTCTCTTCCGCTTCGTCTACTCCCATTGCGCCGTTTTCCGTGATTTTACGGTGCATCTCCTCATTGATTTCTTTAAACAGGTTTTCAAGGCGCATGACTCCGCCTTCCCTTGTCTTAAAAGGCTTGCCGTCCTTACCGTTCATGGTTCCGAAACCGATGTGTATAAGCTGTGTTTCCGGCTTGACAAGTCCGGTTTTTCTTGCGCAGCGGAATACCTGCTCAAAATACAAATCCTGCCGCTTATCCGTCAGGTAAATGAGTTTATCCGGCTGGTATTTGTCCATACGGTCCATAATAGTCGCCAAATCCGTCGTATTATATAATGCCGCACCGTCGGATTTTAAGATTATGCAGGGCGGTATTTCCTTTGTATCCGTTTCTTCTTTAACATCTACAACCAGCGCGCCGTCGCTTTCATAGGCGTAGCCGCCCCTCTTCATTTCTTCAACCATGTCCGGAATGATGTCATGCACGTCGGACTCGCCTTTCCACAAATCAAACTCCACGTTCAGATTAGCGTAGTTTTTCTTCAAATCCGCTATCGACACAGCCAGTATATGATTCCAGAGCGCCCTGTATCCGCGCACGCCGCTTTGCAGCTTATATGTCGCTTCCATTGCGGCTGCCTTATACTCCGCGTCTTCCTTAGACTTGGCGCTTGCCGTAGGATATATCTCTTCGAGTTCCGATATGGTAAATGGCGCTTCCTGCGGATATTCCCCCGTATAATCATCATTAAAATATACCAGTTCCGGCTGTCTCTTCTGCAGTTCGGTAATAATCAGCCCCATCTGCAGCCCCCAGTCGCCCAGATGTATATCGCCCAAAACGTCATGCCCTGCATAACGGCAGATACGTTTAATGCTCTCTCCTATGATTGCAGAGCGCAGATGTCCTACATGAAGCGGTTTTGCGACGTTTGGCCCGCCGTAGTCTATGATAATCTTCTGCGCATGTTCCGGCATTTGAAGCCCGAATTTATCATCGTTTCGCATGTTTTGCAAGTAGTCTTTTACGAAACCTTCCGACACTTTCAGATTTAAAAAGCCGGGTGCGACGGCGCTTACTTCTGAAAAAACGCTGCTGCCATTAAGTTTCCCTGCAACTTCTTCAGCAATCATAATCGGCGCTTTATGGTACTGTTTTGCACCCGCCATCGCCCCGTTGCACTGGTATTCGCACAAATCCGGTCTATTGGATACCGTTACCTTACCTAAATCCGCCTGATATCCCGCTGCCTCAAATGCTTTCTTCATTTCTTCGGAAATTAAATCTATAAATTTTACCATAAATAATCCCCCATTCTTACTGCTTCTCAAGCCGCTGTCTTTCGCGTTCTGCCTTAGAATATATGCAGCCGCAATAATCCTGCCTATATAAATCATATTCCTTAGAAAGTTCAATCGAACGTTGATATCCGCCCTTTTTCTTAAAATCGGACGGCAGCCATCTTACGCCGCATTCTTTTGCAATACGCTCTCCGATTTCATTTATCTTAGGCGCATTCTTTAAAGGGCTGATTGTTAAAGTAGTGGTAAAATAGTCATATTTGTCTTCTATTGCTATCTGCGACGTTTTTCTAAGGCGCATTTCAAAACATTTAAAACATCTTTCTCCGCCCTCTTGACAATGTTCCAGTCCTTTGACCGTCACAAAAAACTCCTCTGGCTCATAGTCGCCCTCGATTATATCAATCGGGCATGCTGTTTCAGGTATACCGCGGCATTCGGCAGCTGCATCCATATTCATTACCTGCGTCCGGACAGTTTTAGGTATATCTTCAAGCATATGTTCAGACATATTTTCTGATATCTCATTATACGCCGCAATCAGCCTTTTCTGTTCTGCGACTCTTTTCTTATATTCCTCATCAAGCGAAATATTAGGGTTATAATAAAACACCGTAATCTTAAAAAACTCCCGCAGATATTCCAGCACATAACTACTACAAGGCGCGCAACAGCTATGCAGCAGCAGTCGCGGCGGCTCGCCGTCCGCTATGCCTTCTATTATTCTATCCAGTTCTTTCTGATAATTTCTCACCATATCCATTACAGTTTCCGTCTCGCAATCGTCGCGATATCCACCAAATCCATCTCGCCCTGCGAAGCCGCATTCTCAAGGCTGGAAACCAGCGCCGCCGCCGTATCCATCGCTGTGATACAATATATTCCCGTCTCAATCGCAGTCCGTCTGATTATAAATCCGTCTCTGCTCTTGTCGCGTCCCTGCGTCGGCGTATCGATAACAAGGTCGATTTTATGTCCAAGAATCAAATCCATGACCGTCGGGGATTCCTGATTAATCTTATTGACCTTTCTTGCTTTGACTCCGGCGTCATTTAAAGCCGCCGCCGTACTTCTGGTCGCATAAATGATATAGCCAAGCTTCTCAAAACGCCTTGCCACCTCGATTGCCTCTCCCTTATCCGCGTCTTTTACAGTAATAATCATCTGCTTATATTTCGGCAGATTCACGCCCGCACCCAAGAATGCCTTATAAAGCGCTTCATTGAAGGTTCTCGCGATACCAAGACACTCTCCTGTTGACTTCATTTCAGGGCCTAAGCTGATTTCCGCTCCGCGTATTTTTTCAAAAGAGAACACCGGCATCTTGATGGCAAAATAGTCCGCCGCTGGCTGTAAGCCTGGTTCAAATCCAAGCTCTTTAATCTTTTTCCCAATAATCACCTCTGTGGCAAGGTCCACTATCGGAATGCCCGTCACCTTGCTGATATAAGGAACGGTACGCGAAGAGCGGGGATTTACCTCTATTACATAGACCTCGTCTCCTACCGCGATAAACTGTATATTAATTAAACCGATAACGTGCAGCGCTTTGGCGAGCCGTCTGGAATATTCCGCAATCGTCTCCCTGACTTTTTCACTGACGGTCGGCGCAGGATATACGGAAATGCTGTCGCCCGAATGTACTCCGGTTCTTTCTATATGCTCCATTATGCCCGGAATCAGAATATCCGTTCCGTCGCACACGGCGTCTACTTCCAGCTCTTTTCCCTGTAGATATTTGTCCACAAGAATCGGGTGCTCCTGCGCGTAACGATTGATAACCGCCATAAATTCTTCTATTTCTTTATCAGAAATCGCTATCTGCATGCCTTGACCGCCAAGCACATATGACGGTCTTACCAGCACGGGATAGCCGAGTCTGTTCGCCACTTCCTTAGCTTCATCGGCGGTATACACGGTTCCGCCCGCCGCTCTGGGAATTTCCGTTTCTTCAAGAATTTTATCAAAAAGCTCTCTATCCTCCGCCGCGTCTACGTCTTCTGCCTTAGTTCCCAAAATCGGTACGCCCATCTTCATAAGGCTCTGTGTAAGTTTGATTGCCGTCTGTCCGCCAAACTGTACCACCGCGCCGTCCGGTTTCTCCACATTGACGATATTCTCAACGTCCTCCGGCGTAAGCGGCTCGAAATAGAGCTTATCCGCGATATCAAAGTCCGTGCTGACGGTTTCAGGATTGTTATTAATGATTATGGTCTCATAGCCCGCTTTGGCAAACGCCCATGTCGCATGTACGGAACAATAGTCAAATTCAATTCCCTGACCGATTCGGATAGGACCTGAACCTAACACCAGCACTTTTTTCTTCGGGTGCGAATACTCAACTTCCGTCTCCGAGCCGAATACCGAATAATAATACGGCGTGCTGGCGGCAAACTCAGCCGCACAGGTATCAACCATCTTAAACGCCGCCACGATTCCGTTATCATAGCGCAGCTTTTTGATTTCAGCTTCCGTTTTCCCTGTCAATCGCGCTATGACATTGTCAGGGAACTCGATTCTTTTCGCTTCTTTTAAAAGCTCTACCGTCAACGGTCCTTTTAAAAGAGCCGCCTCCATCTCTGTCAAAATCGCAATCTTATCAATAAACCAGACGTCTACCATAGTAATCTCATGAATGGTATCATAGTCTATGCCTTTTCTTACTGCCTCCGCAATGATATAAATCCGCTGGTCGTCTACAATCTTAAGCCGCTCAAGCAGTTCTTCTTTCGATAAATCAGAAAAATCATAGCTGCGCAGGCAGTCAACATGCTGCTCTAATGAGCGTATTGCCTTCATCAGCGCACCCTCGAAGTTATCCCCGATACTCATGACCTCGCCGGTCGCCTTCATCTGCGTTGTCAGTGTGCGTTTAGCCGTAATAAATTTATCGAAAGGCAGTCTGGGTATTTTCACCACGCAGTAATCCAGCGCAGGCTCAAAACTTGCATACGTCTTGCCAGTAATAGCGTTTTTAATCTCGTCTAACGTATATCCGAGCGCAATCTTCGCCGCAACCTTCGCAATCGGGTAGCCTGTCGCCTTAGACGCAAGCGCAGACGAGCGGCTCACACGCGGATTAACTTCAATTACACAATATTCAAAGCTGGTCGGATGCAGGGCAAACTGCACGTTACAACCGCCTGTTATTTCCAATTCATTAATAATATTGAGCGCAGAGCTTCTAAGCATCTGATACTCTTTATCGCTCAGCGTCTGCGACGGCGCAACCACGATACTGTCGCCTGTATGAACGCCTACAGGGTCAATGTTCTCCATATTACATACGGTAATGCAGTTTCCGGCGCTGTCGCGCATAACTTCGTATTCTATTTCCTTCCAGCCCGCGATACAGCGCTCCACCAAAACCTGACCTACACGCGAAAGCCGCAAGCCGTTGGCGAGAATTTCCTCCATCTCTGTCCGATTGTGCGCTATGCCGCCGCCCGAACCGCCCAGTGTATACGCCGGACGCAAGACTACCGGATAACCGATTTTTCCGGCAAAAGCAACGCCATCTTCTATATTCTCAACGACTAACGAAGGGGCGCAAGGCTCGCCGATTTTCTCCATCGTTTCTTTAAATTCCAGCCTGTCCTCCGCTTTTTTAATGGTCTTAGCGGTAGTTCCCAGCAGCGTAACCCCATGCGCTTTAAGGAAGCCGCTCTCGTCTAATTCCATACCGAGATTCAAGCCTGCCTGTCCGCCCATATTAGGCAGAAGGCTGTCCGGCTTTTCCTTAATAATTATCTGCTCTAAGACCTTCGCCGTCAAAGGTTCGATATATACTTTATCCGCGATATCGCCGTCTGTCATAATCGTCGCCGGATTAGAATTGACTAAGATAACCTCCATGCCCTCTTCTTTAAGGGAACGGCACGCCTGCGTGCCCGCATAGTCAAATTCCGCCGCCTGCCCGATTACAATCGGACCTGAACCAATCACCAAAACTTTTTTTACATTTGGATTCTTCGGCATTTTACTTCCTCCGTCTTCATCATCTCTATAAACCTGTCAAACAAGTCCCCCGAATCCTGCGGTCCCGGACATGCTTCCGGGTGGAATTGCACGGTAAAAATATTTTTACCTGTATAAGAAAGCCCCTCGTTCGTACCGTCGTTTACATTGACAAAAGCCGGCACGGCAACTTTCGGATCAAGCTTACTTGTATCGACCACATATCCGTGGTTCTGGGAAGAAATGTACACCCTCCCCGTCTCCAAATCCTTTACCGGGTGGTTGCCGCCCCTATGTCCGTATTTCATCTTAAAAGTATCGGCTCCCGTAGCAAGCGCCATAAGCTGATGTCCTAAGCAGATTGCAAAAATCGGAATATCTGAAGCATAAAGCTTCTTGATTTCTTCTATAATGCTTGTACACTCCTTCGGATCCCCCGGTCCGTTGCTCAACATGATTCCCGAAGGGTGAGAGGCAAGTATTTCTTCCGCCGTGGTAAGCGCCGGATATACCGTCACATCGCAGCCCCTTGCCGCCAGTGATTTTGCAATATTAGCTTTTGCGCCAAAATCAAGCAAAGCCACCTTCAAACCTTTTCCATTAAGTTCACGCACCATGCTCGGCTTAGGCTCGCGCTTTCCTGACGCATACCCTTCCGCGTCAAAAGAAGAACTCCCCGAAACAGGACCGTTCTCTGAAAGTTCCCGGCTTCCTTTTATCTCATATTTATTTTTACAGGTTACGGTTTCTACAACCTTGCCTGTCGTATATGCCTTTAATTTGGGAATTATTTCGTCTAACCGATATGCCGCATTGGTGGTAATCATTCCGTTCATAGTGCCTTTTTCACGAAGTATCTTCGTAAGCGCCCTTGTGTCGATACCCGCAATACCCGGCACTCCGTTTTTTGCAAGAAATTCCTGAATTGTAATATCGCACCTGAAATTACTTGGCAGCCTGCTGAGTTCCCTGACAATGAAACCGTCACACCAAGCCTTACGCGATTCCATGTCTTCTTCGCACACCCCGTAATTACCAATCAAAGGATATGTCATGCACACAGCCTGTCCCGCATATGAAGGATCGGTCAGCACCTCCGGATATCCCGCCATAGATGTGTTAAAAACAATCTCACTGATAATCTCTTTATCCGCGCCGATGTGTATTCCTTCAAACACCGTACCGTCTTCTAAAATCAAAAATGCTTTCATATGAGTAACCCTGCTTCCTTTCCCAAAAAGACCTAGCATATTATAGCACATGACAGTCTATTTTGCCAACACCATACTTCCAAAAGTCTCCTGACTCTGCTTAAGCAAGTCTTCAAGATGAAGCACTTCCCCGTTCTCATATTTGCGTATGCCGTGGCGCTGCGCCATTTCCTCGGTATACTCCTCAAGAAAATATACATTTTCCAATCTGAAAGCGCTGTTATACTGGCACACCAGCGGAATTACTCCCGTATCTGTATCGGCAATCGCTACGCCGTCCTCAGTCACATGAAAAGTCACCCACGCCATAGCTTCAAGCATACATTTTGTCTGCTTTTGCAAAGACACATAATTGCCCAAAGAATAATAACATAATGCACGATTGCCATTATCGCCCCTAATCCATTCCACCGGCTGCGGCACATGCGGGTGCGTCCCGATAATCAAATCCGCCCCTGCTTCCGTCATTTCCATAGCAAACTTAGTCTGATATGTCGAGGGCTTAGTCTTATATTCCGTCCCCCAGTGCGGAAAAACAATCACGATATCCGCCATTTCCCTTGCCGCCCTGATATCCTCAATAACTTGGGGATTTAATGTGGTAAAGTCTATCGCACCCGACTTTTCATTATAATTACACAACATATTCAGGTGTTTCCTTAAAGAAGGTCCTATGGTTTCGCTGTTGGGACCGTATGTATAATTCAAAATGGCAAATCTTACGCCCTTAATCTCAAGTATGGGTATATCTGCTGTCAGTTCGTCTCCTGCTCCGCTTTCTGTTTCCTCTGCTGCTTCTTCTCCCTTTATGCCCGTCACCAATATCTCCGGATACTTTTCCCAAAAAGACATGCAGTAATTTATACCTTTTATCCCTTGATCTGCGGCGTGGTTGGTCGCGTGAAGCACCACGTTAAAGCCCGCCGCCGCGATAGCGTCGCCCACCTCGATAGGCGAGTTGAATTTAGGATATCCCGAAAATCCAAGCTCATTTCCGGCAAAAATAGTTTCCTGATTGATGACCTTAATATCTGCATTGTCAAGGTGTCCTGCTATATTTTCAAATAAAAAAGAGTAATTCATACTTCCATCGTCTAACATACCGGTCTTTATAATGCCCGAATGTAACAGATTGTCGCCTATCGCCATCAGGGTTATGTCGTATTCTTCAAATGTGGGGGTATTATCCGCTGTCGTCGGCGTTTCATTTGTTCCTGCGTCTACGCCTGCCTGCGCCTCTCCAAATGTCGCTATCTCGTCAGCCGCCACTGCTCCTTCAACCGTTGCTCCTTCTACAACTGCTTCCGACTCTCCAACCGCTCCTGTATTGCCAGCCTTCTCAGCTCCTCCAGCCATTGCTTCCGCTTCTTCCCCTACCGCTTCCGTAACTTCTCCGGCAACCGCAAGGACTTCCGTTTTGTACAGATAGATATATATAAATGTGGCAAAATAAATTATTGCCATTATTATAGTCGAGAATAAAAACGACAACTTCAATGTTCTTTTCACGCCAAATCACCACCCTGCATTATGTCAACTTATATTTATTTTACGGACAGTCTGCCACATTGTACATGCTTTTTGCTGCGCTACCTGCTTATCGCGTTTGGATATATCCTCTCCATTCTTTCATCGCCAAAGCGTTCATCAATCACACGCTCCCAGCCATGCGCCGCCGCTTTGCCGTCTGCGCGTGAGTCATACCTTATTAAAGCCATCATGGAAACCACAATGTTTACTGTCATAAATACCATCATTATGCCGGTCAGCCACCTGCCCGTCTTTTCCAAAAGAATGCTTATAAGCCTCTCAACCTTGGGATACAGCCCTTTAATCCACACTACGCCTGCAATTCCCCAGAACAGACAGTATAACAGATTAATCCTTCCGCCTAAGTTAAAAGGCATAGAACTGTAATCCCAGAAAACCTTACCGAATATAAGCTCCGTAAATACGCTGCATATATATTCATAGGCTCCGCCCAGCAAAACGCCTACAAAGAAAATGCGGTGTTCCTGCTTGTCCTTGTCACGATAAAGCAGTACCGTCACAATAGCGATGGCAAGCCCCCACACGACGCTGAACGGTCCCCATACCAGACTGCTCCTGCTCATCCACGCCCCTGTCGTAACACGGCAGAACAGAGTTTCCACAATGTCGCCCGCCAAAGCGCCGAACATAAACAACCAAAAGACCTGAACTGCACCGCACCTGTCGCCATTCTTATCTTTTTCAGTTTCAGGCTCGATAAGAACCGACGGATACGACCTTCCTATTCTTCTTTCAATGCGTCCCGAAAGCTTGGACGCAAGCATAAACGTCAACCGCTGAAGCTTGTGGTTCCAACTAAGAAGCCGCGGAAGCCGCTCTTCCATATGAGATACCAACATAAAAGAACCCAGCAAATCCACCGCGCCTACTGCCGTAAGCGCCCAGATAAGCGCCTGCCCCGCTATTGACGGCAGACTGTGGTAAATCCCCAGAATCACTCCGTTTCCATAGCGCAACGCCAAAAAACCCAGAATACCCCAGAGTATAGAATACTGCAAACAGATATATCCGTCGAAATTCCACTTTTTCGCGGAATAATCCCACCATTTCTTATGTTTCAGCCTTTCCAGTATCTTTCCGGCAAACCACTCCATAGCGGTAGCTACCGCCGTACAACCCAAAAAGAGAAACGTCGCATTATCCTTAAGCTCATACAAAAATACCGTCAGTACCACTCCGGTAAGTCCATAGAGAAAGCAGAACGGTCCCGACGCGAAACCGCGGTTCCTAAAGTCCTTTTCCTTTATCGTCGCAACCGTCGTCTCCGCCAGCCACCCCAGAAAAGAATATGTATAAAAAAGTATAGCAAGTTCATAAAAATAAGTAATCTTCATTGCATTTTCTCCAGCCTGTACCTTAATTTCTGCAAATAAAAACAGCCATACTATGAATTATAGCATATGAATCTAACAAACAAAATTTACAATTAACTGTCAAGTTTTAAAACCATAAATACATCGGCTGCATAATTATTATTATATCTTTCAATCCTCACAAATCCCATTTTTTCATATAAAGAAATAGCCTTTGTACTTGATGATAATGTATCAAGATACATCTCTTTGTAGCCGTCTTGCCCAGCTTTCAATATGGCAGTTTTTAGTAGTTGATACCCTAATCCTTTTTTATGATACTGTTCCAAAAGATATAATGATTTCAGTTCACAATGTTCATCATTTATTTTTTTCAATGCAACCGTACCAATCATATTTTCCTCGTCGAACAAACACCAAAAATATTCAAAATATTCATCAATATCATAATACATTTTATGGCGTCCGGCTAATTCTAAACTTCTGCTTGATTGTGGTAAACATATTTCTAAAAATTGAAATAAGCGCTTATTATATTGACTATTATATTTCTTTATTGAGAACATTTTACTCCTTAAATTTTAAGACATTTTGTAATTAAGCCATTTCCCATTGATAAATCGTGTTGTAAATATAATTGCTCTGACAATCCAATCAGCAAACATTCCAATCCACATTGCCATAAGCCCCATGTGAAACACTCTTGCAAGAAAAATGCCGAGTGCCACACGGCAGCCCCACATAATACTGACAGAAACTATCATCGAAAATTTTACATCGCCCGCCGCCCGAAGTCCATATGGCAGACCAAATGCACCTACCCACACCAATGGTTTTATAACCGTCATTGCAGCAACCAATTCAAAACACATCTGCGCTGCCTCAGCCTCCATACCAGCAAGCCATGTTACAGGCTTTGTAATTGCAAATACCAAAAGGCACGAAACTAATGTTCCAATCCCTGCTATGCGCATTAGTTTTACGATATAATATTTTGCCTCTTCTTTCCTGTCTGCACCAATACACTGACCAACCACCGTCATAAGCCCAATTCCCACGCTGTTCCCGAAAATACCGTTTACATTCTCAAAGATATTTGTCATTGCCTGTGCTGACATTGCTATTGTCCCCATTGTCGAAACAGTAGACTGAACAGCAAGTTTTCCAAACTGAAACATTCCATTCTCAATTCCTGACGGAACACCTATCGCCATTATCGCTAATATAAGTGGTATATCGGGGCGGATTTTTAAATAATTCTTTATTACAAGTGTCTGTCTTGGTTTTCTTAGGCAATAAAAAATCACCACTGTACAAAACACCCTCGATAAAAGCGTGGCAAGGGCAGCCCCCGCCACACCCCACTTAAAACCATAGATAAATATTGCATTACCCGTAACATTTATAACATTTGAAACAACAGATACTTTTGTTGGGAATTTTGAATTACCCGATGCCCTGTAAAAAGCTGCCCCCGCACTAAACAATGCTAAAAATGGGTAGGAAATAACAGTTATCATAAAATAAACTAATGAATTTTCCATAACAGAGGCTTCAACAGTCCCAAATATCAACTGCAAAAGTCCCTCTCCGCACAAAATACAAAACACTGTTATTGAGAGCGAAATTACAAGCACCGTAAGCACAACCTGTTCCGCCGCCCTGTTACTTTCTTTTTTATTTCCGCTGCCAATATACTGTGAGCAGATAATAGTTGCACCTGCTGCCATTGCCGAAAATATTTGTATGACAAGATTATTTATAGAGTCCACAAGAGATACTGCCGATATTGCTACACTTCCGACAGTTGAAACCATCATTGTATCTACCATTCCCATAAAAGAGTTTAAAAACTGCTCTATGATTATCGGCAAAAGCAGCAAAAACAAGGTTCTGTTATTAAACAGAATATTTTCCCAATCTATCTGCTTTTTTTCATATAGTTTCATTTCAAGTTATCTCCTAAAATACAACCATCACACTTATTTATATATGTATTCCTCAAAATACTGCAATGTGGAAAATTTACAATATTCAGCATTATGTTGTTCTTTAATATTTAATTTCGCTTTCTTATAATTAGCAATACACTTTTCCATTTTTTCTTTTACACGTCTTTCTTTTCCTAAAAGATGTTTATACTCTTTTTGACGTATAAAAACTTTTTCATCAGATATGTATTCATCATCTAATATTATAACAGCTTTAGTAAAATCCAGACCATGTCGTGCCTGCTTATCAGTCCATAAAACATCTGTGGTATGAGATATATCAGATCTTAAAGGAACAGCAAATTTCAAGCCATTAATATCTGTAATAACTTGTGTATATGGTCGATTTTCTTTTATCAGTAATTCAGGAAATTGCTCGCTTGGGTATTTCTTATAAAATTTATCCGATAAATGCTTAAATTCCATCATATCCTCCGTATAGTAAAATACTCCTACATTAGAGTAGGAGTACAAGATAACATCTTCCCATTGAGCTTTTTTTAGTTTACCCTGTTCGTGGCTCTACGAACCAGTCTTCCAATTGAGTATTTCTTTCTTTAACGTTGCGTTACTCTACGACAACATCTTCATACGAAGAAATTGAGAAGATGTAGAAATCATTTTGATTTCTTGTATTTATTATACGCCGATTTAAGAGTACAATCAACGAACAATTTATAAACTTTTTATAAACAAAATAGTGATTTATATTCACCCACAGTAAATGCACAAACTTGCATTTTACCGTTCAAAATTGCATTTTACATTTTTTTGGTTGATTTCTTTTACCGCATGATGTATGTTGAACATATCGTCTAAAGCATAAAACAGCTAAAATACAAAATGAAAAGAATGGAGTTTTTTAAAATGGGAGTTATATTATTTGCAGTTTTTACAATTATGGAAATTGCGCTTACAGCGCTTAGCCTCACAAAATACAGAAGCTTTTGGTATAGGAACAGATTATTTTTCTGTATAGCCGAGCTTTTACTCATGCTGCTTGTAATGATTTTGCCTGTATCAATAACGGGACAGAAATGGAGATTTACAGGCTGTCTTATTATCCTCGGAATACGCCTTGCCATCTTCTGTATCTCATATCTTATAAAACTTATCAAGACCAAAAAAGAAAAAACAAATGCCGGAATGCTTGTCAATGCTGTTATGAGCATTATCATTGTCGGTTTTTCACTTTTCCCCGCTTTTATTTTCACTAACTATTCGGGACTTAAAACAAGCGGTCAGTATGAAGTAAAGGAAACTCAGGCAATACTTATCGACAACAGCAGACTTGAAACTCGTGAAAACGACGGCTCCAACCGTGAGATACCTATTCACTTCTACTACCCTGACGGCGATGTAGCAGACTGTCCTCTGGTATTATTCGCCCACGGCTCATTCGGCTATTATCAGAGCAATTATTCACTGTATGCGGAGCTTGCAAGCAACGGCTATGTTGTAGCAAGTATAGACCACCCTTATTACGCCTTTTTTACAAAGGACACAGAGGGCAACACAATTATAGTTGACTTTGAGTTTATGCAAAATGTTGTTAATATGCAGTACAGCTCCGATTTTACCGAGACTGAGGAAGATTTTAATATTATATGTGAATGGATGTCTATCCGCACGGCTGATGAAAACTTTGTGCTTGATACAATAAAAACTGCGAAAGACTTAAATGTGCTTGATACGGCGTGGTATACTGAATCAGAAGCTGCAAAGGCGGAAATCCTTAAAGTGCTTGAAATGACAGACACAGGCAAAATCGGACTTACGGGACATTCTATCGGAGGCGCGGCAGCGGTACAGCTTGGCAGAGAGCGCGACGACATTACTGCGGTAATTGACATTGACGGCACGATGCTCGGCGAACAAATAGCATTTAAAGGCGGAAAGCTTATCTATAACCCTGAGCCTTACCCGATACCGATACTTTCGCTCGATAACGCAAGTCATTGGGAGTCTTATGCCGGCAACGGAGACACAGCCTATGTAAACACATATTTGCTTGACAATGCCCTTGACGCTAGAGAAGCCCATTTCGACGGTACGGAGCATATGGATTTCACGGACTTACCGCTTTTTGCTCCCGCATTGGCAAAAATGCTGGGAAAAGGCGAGGTGGACTCCTCTGAATTTATCCTCGAAATAAACGATATCATTCTTGAATTTTTTAATTATTATCTAAAAGGAGAAGGCGAACCGAATATTGAACCTTGGAATGTATAGACAATGGATTTTCCCAAAATGTAATAAACCTGTTCTGGAGCATTCAATGTTCGGCAAGTATATTGCAAATGATTATTAATATTTCGCAAATAAAAAAAGATGAAAAAGAACGGCTGGAAATTTACTGCCATGAGGTAAACAATGAAATAACGGAGATTGTCCGCTTTGTAAAATCCCGACAAGGACAGCTTACGGGCATTATCGAAGGCGCGCAGTATGAAATTCCTGTTTCCGACGTATTTTATATTGAAGGAGTAGACAACAAGGTATTCATTTACTGTGAAAAACAGGTATATGAAACACGTCAGAAGCTATACGAGCTAGAGGAAGCTTTAAAGGAAAAGCATTTCTTACGCGTATCAAAATCCGTGCTATTGAATCTCATGAAAATCGAGTCGATAAAAGCCTCGCTGAACGGCAGATTTACGGCTGTCTTTCAAAACAAAGAACAAGTTATTGTTTCAAGAAAATATGTGCCTGAGCTGAAAAAAGCCCTGAAAGGTGGATGCTTATGAGTCTTAAAGAAATACTTTACAGATCACTTATGATATATTTTATTCTTGTCGCCTGTATTACAGCAGGAATTGCGATTCTTGGTTCGGTTTTGGACCCTGACGCAAGCTTCGGGTATAGCGCGTTTGTCTCGCCGTTTATTTTTGCGGCTCTGGGAGTTATCCCGAATCTGCTTATGTACTCTTCCAAAGAGTTATCAGACAAACAGATAATTCTGCGCAAAATTATACAGTTTGCAGTTATAGAAGTCGAGGTATTAGGCGTCTGTATAATAAGTCCCATTATTCACACTGAAAACCCCGAAGTTGTTATCGGGGTGATTATCAGTGTGCTTGTAATATTTATACTTGTCCATTTTATCATTATTGTGAATGACTATTTTTCTGCCAAACAACTTACAAAGGAGCTTATGCAGTTTCAGAAGAATATCAGCACATAGTTTGACAGCAGCATTTCTTTAAGATAACCTAACTCGCCTATAGTCGTATCATTTACTAACGCCAAATATTTGATTTCGCCGTCTTTTTCATATGACGCATAATCGTTACCTTCATACTGGTTATGATAAAGGGCGTACTTACTTAGGTCATACGGCTCGACTGTTATGGTGTTGTCAGCGACATTGTACACATACATCTCTTCCATGTTCATCGGGTGTAAAAATACCGTCATTCCATCAGCCGTCACACTTATTTCGCACGCCGCCTCGCCCTGTGTGTAATTGCAGCCAATCGGCTCTAAGTCCAGACTCCGCACAATCTCCTCATTCACCATATCATATACGAAAAGTCCATAATAACCGCCAAATATAAACTTTTCACTATCGGCATAATAAATCGTACTCCCGTCTGCGCCCGTAGGCATGTCGGGATTAAGCACAGGCGCCTTTACTTCAATGCTTTCTTCAATCGGCTCCGCTTCCGCCGTAGCTGTTACCCTGACTACGCCTACATTTCTTACAGTGACATATATGGTTTTATCCTTATCGCTCTCGTTTTCTGCATATACTCCCAATTTGAACCATGCGTCTTTTTCCGCATTGACTCTAGCGGTCATTCCCGGCGTTACATAGATAAGTTCATCGTAGGCATTTTCTTCCGAACATTCAATCGGCAGCAGTTGAACCTGCGAATCTCCAATGTCCTGCCCTACGCTGCAATAAATTGCATCATTATTCGGGGAAATCTCTTCGTTGGAATAATACATGCCCATTTCACTGTTTGCCGGAATCCTAATTCCTATTGTGAAAGTATCATTGACCGGATTAGTCAAAAAGCATACTACTGCCACCGCACAGACGAGTGTAGCTGCGGTAATTACCCAGAACGTCGGTTTTTTATAATTAAGTATGCCTTTAATTCTCGCCTTGACTCCCACTTCGCCAAACGCAAGCGGACACCGCGGTATCAGCCTTCCCCGCACACTGTATGAAAGCAGCGCCGCCGAATATGTTTTCTTAGCCTCTGCGTCCATGCCGCGAACCACCTTTTCATCACACGCCATCTCCATATCGCGACAAAAAAGTACATAAGCAAGAATACACAGCGGATTAAACCAATATATTGCCAAAATCAGATATCCAAGTGCTTTCCAGATATAATCCCGCCTGTCGATATGCGCTTTTTCATGGGTAAGCACGATATCGGAATACGCCGCGTCAATATCGGACGGCATGAAAATTCGCGGTTTGACAATCCCTAAAATAAACGGCATGTCAACCCTGTCACACGCATAGATATTATCCCGAAGCCGCACAGACTCGGCGGTTTTCTTTTTAATAGCATAGAAGCTAACAACCGCATATATCAAAAAGGCGAAAAATCCGCACAGCCAAACCGACATCGCTATATCAATAATATGCTTACGCGCTGCAAAACGCGCATTTTCTCCAATCAATCCGCTGCCGGTATATCCTTCCCCGTATCCTTCCGCATATTCATCTCCATATCCTTCCTCGTAATCTTCTGCATATTCAGAGTTCAAATCGCCCTGCGCATTATTTTCCATGATATAAGTGCTGCCGATATTCATTATTCCATTTGCAATTTTTAAATCGGGCAGAAGACTGAATCTGCTCTCCACCGAAAACGGACAAAGCAGCCGAAACGCCACCAGCGCCCATAAAAAACAAATAAACCATTTCGGCGCGCGCCTAAAAACAGCCCTAAGCAAAACGACCGCCAGAATAAGCCACCCAGCCGCCACGCTCATATCTAAAATTTTCAAAAAAAGTTCTTCCATACCAAGCCACCCCGCTGAAATACTCATATTCAAAATCTCCTGAAAAAGTTCCATCATATAAAAGCCTCCCCTCTTACTCAGCCTGCGAATTGTCGAAAGAATCAATCATTCTCTTTATCTCTTCAAGCTCTTCTTTCTTTAAAGACTTGCGTGTGGAAAAAGCGGCAAAAAACGCAGGCAGCGAACCGCCGAAAGTTTCCTCTACAAATTTCTCACTCTGCGCCGCATTATACTCCGTTTTGCTGATGACGGAAGAAACCTGCCCATTCTCATTACGGAAAATCCCGCGCTCGCACAGCCTTTTCAATACTGTGTATGTAGTGGACTTTTTCCACTCTAATTCTTTCTCGCAAAGCTTCACAAGCTCCCCCGACGACAGAGGTTCATTTTCCCATATAATATCCGCAAACCGTGCTTCTACCATGCCTAAAGCCATTACTTGTGCCCTCCTTGATTTGTTATCTACGTTACTGTATTTAGGTTGTCTCGGTCTATTGCTTGTAGACCTATATTGAATCTACACCTTATAGACCACGCTGTCAAGGGGGTAATTTTGAAAGTTAGGAAAAAATGTGTTTTCTCTTATGCTTATCCTTATGAATATATACAGATAAAAGCTTATTATAATCAACTATCATCATTTACAATATATGCAATAAGCATATATTATATAAAATTCATGGATTCTATATATTTTTTGTATATACAAATATATGATATACTCCATTAATAAAATACAATATAATATTTTTGGAAGGAGTGATAAAAATGTCTTACCAAATTAATAACCAGAAAATAGGTGTTTATATTTCCGGATTAATTGAACGGCAATTTAAGTCCGCACGAGAGTTTTGCATTGTATATCTTCAAACACGCGATGGGAATGAACCAACCAAAGAAGCTATACAAAATATGGCTAACCGTCTATCTCAAATAAAAAAAGGTGCAAAGGCAATCCAAATTGATGATTTACCAATTTTTTCAGAATTACTTCAAGTTTCCTATGAACAAATATTGAGTGCCGGAGAATGCGGAAAACCTAAAAACAACAGAATGACAAATTACACTGTTGCCCAATCGCATAACAAGGCTGAATGGCTTGCCTATATCGAAGAAAAGGATAAACCCATTCTTAATCCGGACGAATATGGAAAAACCGTATTGGATTATGCCATTATGTTTGGGAATTACGATTTCTTAAAATTTTTGGTAAATAAAAACTACATATGGTTCGATAGCAGAAAAGATAATGATTATGTTATGACATTTGGTGCAGGAACGAATATTCAGCGTATTAAATTTGAAGAACGTGATAATGGTGTTTTTATACGCAAACCAGATATGGATGATTTGCAATATAAGCTTGCCACAGAGGATCAATTGAGAATGTACATTATTTCATTTGCAGCAGACTATGATGATCTGCCTATGCTTGAAAAATTAAGAGCAAGAGAAATCCCTGAATTGTATTATAAAGCACATTATCTGTCCGGTGCATGCCCGGATTTTGACGTGCATTATGACAAAAATATGGTAAGCCATATTGCAAAATCCAGTAATAAAGTTCTGGACTATTTCACAGAACCATTTGAAATCCGAGATCAAATATTATATAAAGACGGCAGCAAACGTAAGCATATATTTATGTTTCCATACATTTCCCAACTACTAGATATTCTAGTTGAAAACAATAGCAATTTTTTGGAAACGGCACTGGAAAAATCTATTAAGCATAATGAAAGAACAAGAGAAAAATTGAAAACATTAATAAAAGGTTCTATTGATAACGGATGCTATCGTGGAGACTACTGGAAAAATGAGTTCGAATTTCATGAAAACGGAAGTATCATTCATTTTAGAGATTCACTTGCCGTTACAGGAATCATCACCAATATAGCCAAAGTAACAAAGAAATCGTCAAATAGCCAAACAGACCAGCTCATAAAAAAATTGAATGCTTCATACAATGCAATTAAATATATTAAAGATGAGACTATAACATAATAGACGATTTTTATCTGAATGTTTTCATTGCTTTTTTATGTTTTTAAATATTTAAATTCGATAAGTTTAATAATAATTCAGTAATACCTAGAGGTTTTGATATGTGAAAACATTTTTTTGATTATGATGATGGAAATTTTAGTTAGAAAATTAATTAATGGCAGAAAAAACTTGAATTCCCATACTTCCTATGTTATATTAAATATTAGGAAAGCACCCACTCCAAAGCGGATGCCTCCAAACAAGCTTAAATTATCCTAATGGACTCAGCCTCTCTGTGTGACCGACAGAGAGGCATTTTCATTTCTTCTTGTTTCTCTTATCGAGAAAGGCAAGAAACGCAACAATCAAGCTGCCAAAGGTCACCAACAATGTTAGTATTCCAATGAAAATTGAGATAATCTCAAATGCTGTCATATCACGCACCTCCTTTCCTATGTACTCCTAGCAAGCTAGGGAAACCGGCTTGGGAGGCTGCCACTCTGTCATGGGTACTCTCCTCAGAAAAGTTTCCTTTTCCGTTGGCATATCGCCATATATAATTATATCATCAATAGTCTGAAATTTCAATTAAATTATATCGTTTTGCTGATATTACGCATATTATTCTCCCGCTTTAGTTCACTAATTAAAAATATCCTTCCAAAGTAAATACCTACGAAAATCTATATATAAACGCCCTACCATCTTCATTATAAAAATCATATACATATTTATATAAATATGATATAATAACCGCAAAGAAAAACAAGCGGCTGCAAAGCAGACTCAGGGAGCGTCAAAATATGAAATATATGAATCCGATTATAAAAGGCTTTAGCCCCGATCCCAGTATATGTCGTGTCGGTAATGATTACTATCTTGTTACAAGCACCTTTGAATATTTCCCTGCTATCCCCATTTACCATAGTACAGATTTAGTTAATTGGATGCAGATAGGTAACTGCATTGAACGCCCGCAGCAGCTTCCTTTTGACATAGCGGAAGCCGGACAGGGAGTGTGGGCACCGACCATACGCTATTTTAACGGGAAATTTTATGTTACGGCAAGCTTTATGGGTTTCGGTAATTTCATAATAAGCTCTGAAAATCCTGCATCGGACTGGTCTGAGCCCGTCAAAGTAAATATAAATGGAATAGATCCTTCAATACTATTTGATAATGGAAATGCTTACTATTGCACAAACGCCCGCGGCAAAGACGACCGCGAAGCAATATCTGCAGTCCAAATAAACGTTGATACAGGAGAAATGCTTGGAAATATCAGGCAAATCTGGAACGGTGGCAGTAACGACCAGCCACAATATTTGGAAGCTCCGCATATATATCATATAGGCGAATGGTACTATCTACTTGCCGCAGAAGGCGGAACAAAGCAAAATCATATGATTACCTGTGCAAGAAGCAAGAATATATGGGGACCGTATGAGAACTGTCCGCATAATCCCATACTTACGGGACGATATGATATCACGCCGGAAGCTGCCTGCAGCGGTCACGGTGATTTAGTTGACGACCAAAATGGAAACTGGTGGTGCGTACATCTTGCGACACGTCCTGACGATGAATGGTATTCACATATGGGGCGTGAGACATTTTTATTGCCTGTCGTATGGGAAAATGAATGGCCTGTCATAGCAGACGGAAAACCCCATCTTGAGTATGACGCTCCATTATGGAATGAGCAGCGTGAAGAAAAATCATGGACAGCGGATTTCTCGAAAATAGAGTCCAGATGGCTATTTTTAAGAAAACCTGAAAATTATATACTTTCTGATGGACGATTGATGTTGATGCCTTCTGCTGTAAAAATATCCGACACAACAGACGCACCTGCCATGATGTTAATCCGCCAGCCTGATATAGAATGTAGCATATCGGCTGAAATCGATTTTACGCCTGTAAATAATGGCGATGAAGCTGGAATGACGATATACATATCAAATAAGGGCTATTACACATTTTCTAAAATCAGAAGCAATAACCGAAATTATATTGTTATTTCCAAAAATGACAGCAGTTTTGAGCCGATATATCGGGAAATTGAAAGCGGCAGACTGACTTTACAGGTCAATGCGACAAAAGAGAATTATGATTTTTATTATGCGTTAAACAATGGTGAATATATTTATGCCGGACAAGTGCCCGTTCTTACGAGAGTTGACGCTGGAAAAGGCTTTACCGGAACGCTTATCGGAGTATTTACCCAATGCGATATGGCGACAGACGCTAATATGCAAGTCTTTAATTTTAAATCGGAATGTGGGGTAAAAGCATATGGAATATAAGGAAAATGCGTTATGCTATGATAATTATTGCAGATTAAGAGAAAGCGTTGACTGGCTGCTTTTTTCAAAAGAGCAGACACAAAAAATGCTGGAAAACAGTTTATACACCATAATTGCCGTTGACAATAATCAAACTATCGGCATGGGACGGTTGATAGGCGATGGAATGTACTTTTTAATAGCTGATATTGTAGTACAGCCGGATTATCAGAATAAGGGCATTGGCAGTAAAATCGTCAATATGCTGATTGAATATGTCGATAAGGCAACGTCAATCGGTGGGCGTTCCACTATCCAATTGATTGCCGAAAAAGGCAAAGAAGCCTTTTACGAAAAAATGGGATTTAAGATAATCCCGCATGAATTTTGTGGTTCAGGCATGAGGAAGGTTATTCGGAAATAGATAATTGATTTCAATGGAATTGATAGACTTTAACCCTTGATTATGCTATACTAAGTATAGTGTAATAGTTGCTTTTCATTAGGTAGGAGGTGACACAATGCCGAGCGCAGCAGATATTATAAGAGATTCTATAAATGAATTTTCAAGGTTGCAAGGTTGGATGTTATCAGTAAAAGCCAAAAACGATATGGAAACTTACAATTCAATGCATAATAGGTATATTGAATTGAAAGTAACGCTTACAAGCTTAGGTGTTAATCTTACAGAATTAGACAAAATCAAGGAATAGAACCAGAATTAAATAAGCAGTAAACAATAAGGGTGCAAAAGGTCTATCAATAAGCACCCTTTTGATTATCAGGTCTTTTCATAATCAAAAGTCTTTAATTTAAGGAGAAAATGAAATGATTAATCCCTGGGAAGAAATATCATTATCTGATTATGAAAACCACATGAAGCTGGACTCGGTTCTGCAATTACAGAATTTGAATCAGATGATGGAAAACCAGTTTAATAATTATCCTGCCAGTTCCGTTATGATTTTAGGGATTGCAGGCGGTAACGGCTTGGAACATATTAACAGGAACAAATTCACACAGGTATATGGTATTGACATTAACCATGAATATTTAGAAGCAGTCAAAGAACGTTATGCCGATATTTCAGATATATTGGAATGTATACAATTAAATCTGCTTGAAGAAACAGACAAGCTTCCAAAAGCCGAATTATTAATTGCCAATTTGCTAATTGAATATATCGGATATGATTGTTTTCAAAAAGCAGTCAAGCAGGCAGCGCCCGAATATATTTCATGTATTATCCAGATAAATGCAGACGATAGCTGGGTATCCGACTCGCCATATATTCACGCATTTGATGACCTTGATAAAGTTCATCACCAAATGAACGAAAATTCATTGATACAATCCATGCAAAGCATTGGTTATGAAAAAATAGCACAAACAGAAAAACCGTTGCCAAATGGGAAAAAATTGGTTCAATTAGATTTTATCATGGAGAAGTAGGTATGCAGACAGTTATTATCAGACATGGAAAAGTAAATTTTCAATGGAATAAATTTTGTACATCAAAACAATTTAACGAAGATTGCAAAATGTACGATAACGCACCGATTTTTTCCTCATTACATAGTGCTCCACGGATAGATTATCAAGATATCTATACTAGTAGTTTATCAAGAAGCATAGAAACAGCCAAGCAGTTATTTGGTGAAAAAGATTTTATCTCTACAAAGCTGATTGATGAAGTACCGTTGTGCGCAAGTATTATTTCAAGAAAAAAACTACCGTTAATATTTTGGAATATCTCCGGACGCTTACAATGGTTTTTCAATACTTCTTTACAGAAGGAATGTAGAAAACAGACTATTCATCGTGCAGAACAATTTGTAGAAATGATAATCCAAAAAGATAACGACTGTATAATTATCACGCATGGATTTTTTATGCACACTCTTCTAAGCGAAATGAAGAAAAAATCGTTTAAAATCAGCCATGCACGATTTAGTTATTCAAACGGTGAATGGGTTGTTGCACAACGATAAGTATCTTCTTGTTTCTCTTATCAAGAAAGGGAGGACTTTTACATGGAAATAGCAGTTTTCGCTGATATACATAGTAATTACGCCGCGTTTGAACAGTGCGTGGAGTATGTTTTGACGCGCGGCATTGATACGTTCATCTTTTTAGGCGACTATTTAGGGGAATTTCCGTATCCGCAAAGGACTATGGAGATGATATATGCCTTAAATGATAAGTACAACTGCTTTTTTATCAGGGGAAATAAGGAAGATTACTGGATAAGCAGAAGGTATGATACGAATTGCGACTGGAAATGCGGCAATCTTACCGTCGGCGCAATGCACTACTGTTATGATAATCTGACAGAAAAAGATTTAGGCTTTTTTAAAAATCTCCCGCTTGCACAAGAGTTGAATTTTGAAAACAGCCCTGTTGTACTTGCCTGTCACGGCTCGCCGTACCGAAACAACGAAAAAATGCTGCCTGATGATGATAAGACAAAGCAAATCATGGAAGAATGCGCTTATAAATATATTCTTTGCGGTCACACCCATATACAAAGGGCGATAGCGCATGGCGGCAAAATAGTGTTAAACCCCGGTTCTATAGGCGTACCTTTATATAGCGGCGGGAAATCGCAGTTTATGATTCTTAAGCAGGATAATAATGACTGGACGCACGAATTTGTCAGTATAGATTATGATAAAGAAAAACTTATGGAAGATTTTAGGGAATCCGGCTTAGAGATGGCAGCGCCATACTGGACTCAGATAACGAAACATTTGATGTTGACCGGAAAAGTCGCGCATGGCACGGTTTTAGCAAGGGCAATGCAGTTATGCGGGAAAGAAAACGGGAATGTTGCATGGTACAACACTCCCGATAAATATTGGGAACAAGCGATTGCCGAGCTGCTTACCTGAAATACCCCACTCCCGACTCGAATATCTTCATATCCTGCTCGCCATAAATATTCATTGCCACGGCGTCTCCTCTTCTCTCGGAGTGCGCCATCTTTCCGAATATACGTCCGTCTAAAGATGTGATACCTTCAATCGCGGCGTAAGAGCCGTTAATATTCCACTCTTCGTCCATAGATATATTTCCGTCCACATCTGCATACTGTGTGGCAACCTGTCCGTTAGCAAACAATTTATCAATCCATTCCTTAGGCGCTACGAAACGCCCTTCGCCATGCGATACCGGGTTTACATAAGTCTTACCAAGTTCAGCATTGCTAAGCCACGGCGACTTATTGGAAACCACCTTTATATATGCCATCTTGGATATATGTCTGTTAATGGTATTAAAAGTCAGCGTCGGTGAATCTTCCTTCTGTCCGGTAATTTCGCCATACGGCACAAGCCCCAGCTTGATAAGAGCCTGAAAACCATTGCAGATACCGAGCGCAAGTCCGTCTCTTTCATTCAACAGCTTCATGACCGCTTCCTTCATGCGCTCATTTTGGAATGCAGTAGCAAAAAACTTCGCTGAACCGTCGGGCTCATCACCTGCCGAAAAGCCGCCCGGAAACATAATAATCTGCGCCTGCCCTATCGCCTTTTCAAAAACGGCAAAGCTCTCGTCAATATCCTTAGGAGTCAAATTCTTAAATACCTTCGTCACAACGTCCGCTCCTGCGCGTTCAAATGCCGCCGCGCTGTCATACTCGCAGTTCGTCCCCGGAAATACAGGTATGAATACCGTCGGTTTTGCGACTTTATTCTTACATACATATACGTCCTTAGCTTCGTATAAGGGCGTCTCTACTTTACTCTTATCTTTATCCGCTGTATAGGGGAAAACCTTATCGAGTCTGGACTTCCATGCGTCAAGCGCCTCTTCCATCGTAATCTCGATATCTCCATATATAAACGACGGCTTATCCGTTACCGTACCGATTATTATACAGTCCCTTGTTTCTTCCGCCGCGTCTGCGGTCATTTCTACAATAATATTCCCAAGACCATTGGCAAAGAGTTCTTCTTTGGAAACTGCCTTGTCTATTTCCACGCCAAGTTTATTGCCAAACGCCATCTTACTTACTGCTGCCGCCGCTCCATTTGAATCAAGCGCATAGGCTGCAACGATTTTTCTTTCTGACATTAATGTCATAACCTTATCGTATACCTGAGCGACATTCTCATATACCGGCAAATCGTACTTATCTTTCGCAATCTTAAACAATACCAGTTTATCCCCTGACTTCTTAAGTTCAGGACTTATTATATTCTGTGATTTACTGATGTCAACTGCAAATGACACAAGTGTCGGCGGTACGTCAATATCGTTAAACGTACCTGACATGGAATCCTTTCCGCCGATAGAGGGCAGTCCGTATCCTATCTGCGCGTCATATGCGCCGAGCAGCGCCGCAAACGGCTGGCTCCATCTTTGTGCATCATCGCTCATACGCCTAAAATATTCTTGGAAGGTGAAACGAATCTTCTTATAATCTCCGCCATTAGCAACGATTTTCGCCATTGACTCAGTTACCGCATATATTGCGCTATGATATGGGCTCCAGCTTGACAGATAAGGATCAAAGCCATAACTCATCATAGTGACCGTATCGGTCACTCCTTTAAGCACAGGCAGTTTTGCCACCATTGCCTGTGTTTCGGTAAGCTGGTATTTTCCGCCGTAAGGCATGTATACGCTCCCTGCTCCGATAGAAGCGTCAAACATTTCTACAAGCCCTTTCTGCGAGCATACATTCAAATCATTCAATAACGTGAGCCATGCTTTCTTTACATCTCCCTGCTTAAGCGCCGTATCTACCTCTGGGCTGGCGATTTTCTTTAAATAATTATCATCAGGATTCGGCATATTTACACGCACGGAAGTCTCTTGGTGCGCGCCGTTAGTATCAAGAAACTCTCTGGAAATATTGACAATTTCTTTACCGCGCCATTTAAGCACCAGTCTGGGCTCTTTCGTAACCACAGCCACTTCGACAGCCTCTAAATTCTCCTGCGCGGCATATTCTAAGAATTTCGTCGCATTTTCTCGTGTAACGACTACCGCCATTCTCTCTTGAGACTCCGAAATAGCCAGCTCTGTACCGTCTAATCCGGCATATTTCTTAGGCACTTTATCAAGCTCCACTTCCAGTCCATCGGCAAGTTCGCCAATAGCCACGGATACGCCGCCCGCGCCGAAATCATTACATTTCTTAATTAATCTGCTGACTTCTTCCCTGCGGAAAAGCCTCTGAATCTTGCGCTCTGTAGGCGCATTGCCTTTCTGCACCTCCGCGCCGCAGGTCTCAATCGAACTCTCCGTATGCACTTTGGAAGAACCTGTCGCACCGCCGCAACCGTCGCGCCCTGTGCGTCCGCCCAGAAGAATGATTATATCGCCGGGCTCCGATTTACCACGGATAACATTTTTCCTCGGCGCCGCGCCCATGACTGCGCCGATTTCCATTCTCTTAGCTACATAATTCGGGTGATATATTTCTTTAACAAAGCCCGTTGCAAGCCCTATCTGGTTTCCATATGAAGAATAGCCGCTTGCCGCTCCCCGCACGAGCTTCTTCTGCGAAAGTTTTCCTTTTAAGGTATCCGATACCGGCACAGTAGGGTCTGCTGCGCCCGTCACACGCATTGCCTGATAAACATAGCCTCTCCCTGAAAGTGGGTCCCTAATTGCGCCGCCTAAACATGTTGCCGCGCCGCCGAAAGGCTCTATTTCCGTAGGGTGATTGTGAGTTTCATTTTTAAAGAATACAAGCCACTCTTCTGTAACAGGACCGTCGCCGTAATCCATTTCCACGGGCACTACTACGGAGCAGGCGTTTATCTCGTCAGACTGCTCCATATCGTCGAGCTTTCCGTCTTTTTTCAATTTACGCATCGCCATCAGCGCCAAATCCATCAGGCAGACAAATTTATCCTTTTTTCCCGCAAAAATCTCTTCCCTTGTCTTAAGATAGTTCTCATAGGTCTTTAACATAGGCTCTTTATAATAACCGTCGTCAAAAGAGATATCCTTAAGCTCGGTGGAAAAAGTCGTATGTCTGCAATGGTCCGACCAGTATGTATCAAGCACGCGGATTTCCGTCATCGTCGGATTACGTTTCTCCTGCGTGGCAAAATAATTCTGAATATGCCTAAAATCTTTGAAGGTCATCGCCAGCCCTAAAGAATCATACAGCTCTTTAAGCTCTACGCCGGGCATATCCACAAAGTCCTCACGCTCCGGCATGTTTTCAAAAATTGCCACATCCGCAGGCTCATCATATTCTGTCACAAGCGTATCGGGCTTGACCATGTCAGTCAACCTCGAATCTACGGGATTAATACAATACGCCTTTATTTTTTCAAATTCTTCATCGGTAATCCCGCCTATGATGAGATAAGTCACCGCAGTCTTAATATTGGGGTGTACTGTGGGATTTAAAAATTCCACACATTGAACGGCTGAATCTGCCCTCTGGTCGAACTGTCCCGGAAGGAACTCTACGCTGAATACCCTTGCGTCCTTCGGAATATCTATTGTTTCATAATAAAGGATATCTACGGGCGGCTCTGAGAAAACGGTCCTGCACGCCTTTTCAAACACCTCGTCGGTTATGTTTTCCACATCATAGCGGATAAACACCCTTACGTCCTTTACTCCGCTTAGATTTAAGTAACTGCCGATTTCTTCCTTAAGCTCCTTTGCCTTTACCGCATACGGCTCTTTCTTTTCTACATAAATGCGCTTTACGTTTCCCATTATAACCTCTCCCATATTTACTCCACGATTAACCCTTCCATTATATAAAGGAACTGCTCGTCCACCATAGCCTCGGTAATGCCGATTGTCTGCGAATTAATCTTCATTCCTTCCAGCACATACATGATGTTTAATGCCGCGCCTCGCGGATTTTCGCAATAAAATTCGCCCGATGCAATTCCGCTCTCGATAAGCTTCTCTATAACCTTTACTCCCGCGTCAAACTGTTTGCGCAGCACTGAATTTTTCTTATTCTTATTGGCAAAAGCATACTCATAGACAGCCATTGTAAGATTGTCCTTCTTATTTAGAAGCTCCCTTTTCTGCTCTTTAAGGAAAAGCGTCAGAATATCCGCCGCCGAATCGTCCTCCGATATTTTCTCAGCAAAGACATCGTCAGTCTCGTCCGCTTCCATCTTAAGCACCTCAAGCAGAATTTCCTCGGTACTGCTAAAGTACAGATAAAGTCCGCCGCGGCTTATCTCGCACGCCTCTACAATGTCCTTCATCGTCACGTTTTTGTAGCCTTTTTCCACAAATACCTTTCGCGCCGTTTCCAATATGTACTGCTTCTTCTGTATCGATTTTTCGCCCATAATACCTTCCTTACATTCTCATATTTATATAAATGCTTTATCCCCAAAAATCCAGATTTTCTTTCATCTTCTGCACAACATTTAAGAAAATGCGGTTCTGCACAGCGTCGGTCCACATCCTGCCCTTAGTCATTCCGCCCATTACGTATTTGGACAAAATGCCTTTCAATACGTCCATCTGGGTAATGTCCGCCTGCGAGATGGCTTTAAGCTCGTCCTCGACAGTCTTTATCTTATTCCTCGAATATACATAGACATAATTGCGGTCTAAAAGCTTGGTTCTTTGCACTTCTTTGACAAAACTCAATAATGTAGAATCATAGACCGGAAACGGAATGGAATGTTCGCTTATCCCGGAGCCTTCAAACTGCTCCGACACATTTCTTCCCGCCTTTTCACTAAGCCACGGCAGATATCTTACAAGACGATCCACATCAGACCTGTACTCACCTACCACGCGCCTTCTATATTCAATCTCTTCTTTTTCTGTTGACATATACCGCTATAGACCTCCTGCACATACTATAAATATTCTATCATATTCTAATTAAAAGTACAGTATCTTTTTTCACGAAAATCTCAGGTAAAAATCTCATGTATTTTCTTGTATTTATCATACAAAAGTCTTATAATATATTTTACTAAAATTTGCTTAAAGTAATTACCGGAGGGTATTTACGACATGAATAGGGGGAATAATCAATGGCAGTTAAAGAGTTTGCAGCAGGAACAATGCTTATTCAGAGCGGACAGCCGCTTACTGCTTTGCATGTAATTACAAAAGGTTCCGTGCGCGCCTCATATCCCGGAGGCGAATTTTATCTGCGAAAAGGCGATGTAATAGGAGTCTGCGGAATTAATTATGATTCATATGTCATTACTTATCAAGCGGTAGAGGATACTGCGCTTGCAACATATCCTTGCACTGGTGAGCGTTTAGCTACCATTCTCAGCGCTAAATCAGACCTGCCGAATATACTTGTGTCATCGCTTTTCAGGCAAATCAACGACATAATCGACCAATATGAAATGATGCGTTTTGACTGCGACAATTTTTATCAGTATCTACAAACAAGCTACTCAGAATATTGCCGTTTTTCTACCGTACACGGACTGGCTGCGCGTGCGCTGCCCGGACTTGAATCCATCTCGGAGCTTAAGTTAGAGGAAGATGTACCGGACTGGCTGCAAGGATACTATGCCAAGTTAAAACCACTCGTTGAAGGTATGCAAAACAAATATCAGAGCGCGGACTTTATACGCGGCATTTTGTTAAATTCAAGCCACGACGTCCACCATATACTGAACATATGCCGCGCTATGTATGAATATAAGGCGGATATCGCCAATCTGCTTATGAATGAAAACCGTCTCGATTTCTTCGACCTGTATGCAAGTATACTTTATAGGATAGGTGCGAATGACAATGATTCCACGGCTATCACAGCCGCCATCAGCAAGATGATGATTCAGCTTGAAAGTCAGGATTCCATTGACAAAGACATGTACCGTGAACGTATAAACGAGTATAAAGAGAAGCTCAACTCTATCGATGAGATAGTCGAGGCGCATCAGGAGCAGGCTTCCGCTGCCGAAGCGATGAACCTTACCGACTCTTTGAATGCGATTCTTACCTATGCAGAATGCGACGACGAGACCACCGCTAACTTCAGGGCATGTATAGATAAGTACAATAAGATGACGGATAAAAACGCTTCCGACGACGCTGCAAGAAAACTGCGTCTGACAATTACCAAGCTTTTCTATCAGGTATATGAAAAAGCGTTCTTTAAGAGCCTTTCAGATAACAATATTCCTAGAATAGTCAAAATGTTCTTCAATTTTGGCTATATGGACGAAAAGCTTGCCGGACTTGAAAACGCGGCGTACCTATACTCAATCGTGGATATGATTCCCAGCGATCCGGCTCTTGGAGTCTATACGGTCTATGAATGGCTAAAAGCGATTTATGAGGGAGACAAAATACCGAGCCGTAACGAATTTGACAACGACTATCCCGCATATGTGCGCGAATTGAAGATAAACGGCAAGATAGCGGCAGCCGACGAAGCAAGAATGCTTAGCGATAAAAAAGAACAAGTAATATTTGAGCTTAACAACATGATAGCAAGCGTCAACAAGATGACCTTCGGGCGCATAAGCATATTCTCGCCGGTATTTTCGGAAAGCAACGTACTTAAAGATTTATCCGAATCGCTTGTATCCGCCGATAAAGTGCGTAAAAGCCTCGACAATCTCCGTCAGATTGACTTTGGCGCATACTATAGGGAAACTATGTACAGCAGGCCTGATGTTGGCATTGGCAAAGAATCAATTGATGTAGAAGTCCTTCCCGATGTTATACTGACGCCGAATGTGGGCGTCCGCGGCGTAATGTGGCAGGAAATTGAAGGACGCAAGCGTACCTCACCCGCGCGTATGATGGTCTCTATCTTCCAGATGGAAGATTTGAACAGTATATTAGTCCGTCTTACCGGCGAATACCGCTGGGAGATGTGCAAGCGTATTCAGGGCGCGCGCTGGAACGATGTTTCGGAACCTTCGCTTACCAGCGAATACTTCGATTATATCCAGTTCTATAAGAAGAACAGAGACCTTTCCGCCGATGCCAAGGATAAAATCAAAATCGCTATGCAGAAGGCGAAAAACAGCTATAAAGAAATGTATGTCCGCGATTATGTGTCATGGATTATATACGAGGGCGCCGGTTCGCCGCGTCTTAACAAGGTAGCGCGCACCATTCTGTTTACGCACTGTCCTTTTGCCAAAGAAATCCGCGACAGACTTAAGATAAACCCATTGTATAAAGACATGATGGAGCGTTATGACATCAAGCTTTCACAGAAGCTTCACCACATGGATAACCTGATACAGAAGCTTAAAAACACCGGCGTAGAAACTCCGGAAGAAATCACGACGCAGAGGGCGTTTTTGCAGAAGTAGTCTAAATCCCCTGCAAGTGCCAAATCTATTGGCATTTACAGGGGATTAACTTTCCCCTGTTATATTTTGTTACATCTTAAACTAACTAATTTATTCTGCATTAGATATCTGCAATGTGCCCTCTTCCAATTTGACAATCACTTCAAGATATCGGTTTTCATCATTTAAAGGACTTCCCCAGCTAACAGAATTAGTATTGTGTGTAAAATTATTATGGTACTGCAAATTATATAGAGTGATTTTTTGACCGCATACTTCATTTTGGTCATTAAAAACATCTTCATTTTTTGAATCAAAGGAAAGCGATTTCCCAGCTTCTATTTCCAAAATGATATAAGCATATTCTCCATCTGTTTCTGTTGATAGCGCTATATTATCTTTCGTAACTGGATAACCGATACTCGTATAAAGCATTACTGCAATAAACAACAACGCAGATACAAGACATACACCGGCTACCATTTTGAGAATCTTTTTGACAATTTTCTTTTTTACCGACATTATTACAATTGTGTCATTTTCTCTTTGCGTGGTCCCTGCCTCAACAATTTGCCCGCCCGATTTTAAACATTCAAGTTCTGCGGCGCAATCGGAACAGTTTTCAATGTGTTCTCTTACAAATGCCGCTGTATCCTCACTCACCATCTTTTCAAAATACAATGGTAATACATCACGGACGATACTACACTCTTTTTTCATTATTGATTTCCTCCAATCTGCTTTGTATCATTTTTCTTGCTCGATGGTAGGTAACGCAAGCCCAATTATCAGTCTTGCCATATAGGGCGCCTATTTCCTTAAAAGATAATTCTCCAAACACGCGCCACATAAAAACTTCCTTGTAAGGATTGGACATTGTATGTAAGACCTTTCGTATTTGCTGTACTTCTTCCCGTATTCCAAGCTGTTCTTCAACGGAAACATTAGAATCAGCTACATTCTGCAATTCAGCTTCATCAACATTTACAATTCTATTACTCCGTTTCAAATACGAATAGTAAGCGTTTTTGGCAATTTGACAAAGCCATACACGCATATCACATTCACCGCGAAAGTCCCCGATAGATTTCATTGCTTTTAAAAAAGTTTCACTCGTAATCTCCTCAGCAATATGTTCATTCCCTGAAAGTTTTAGGATATAGAGATATACCGGCTTAAAATAGGTTCTGTAAATCTGTTCAAACTCCATTACTCTACCACCCCCTTCCATTTGTAAGACTCCATAAATAGTAAAACCTTACAAAAATTTTTCACCCATAGCATACCATAGTATGTGTGGTGGCTTATTGCATTTTATTAAAAGTATGAACAAAATAAAGGAAGAAGGTGACTCTGCTTATTTTCAAGCTTGGAACCCTCTTCCTTTTATTTTCATACACACTACTTAACTTTTATCTACATATAACCGCTACTTTCACCATTCAATATTAAATAATTCATCAAAATCTATTTTAATATGGGGGAAATGAACTATTTTCAACTCGTCTTTATTGTTTTCCGTAATCGTTTTCCACAAATAATATTTTGGCGTTTCCTTTTCATCATAATCAAGATTGTATATTTCAACTTGCCTTTTATTCCAATTAACAATCCAATATTCATTTATTTCCTGCTCTCTGTATAATTCCATTTTTTCGCCGCGGTCATATTTTTCTGTGGAATCTGATAATACCTCCATAACAAATTGAGGAGCATTGACAAATGAATTGCCACGTCTTGATCTTATCTGACAATTTATAGTCGTATCCGGAATAACCCTTTTTTCATCACCTGATTTTGTATACCATTTATACTGGACATTATCAGGGAAAACACGGCACATACTATTTTTTAACTGAGATGACACTATTGAACAAAAATTAGCAATTATCATTGAATGTTCAATATATGCCCCCGCCATATCCGTTATCTGTATATTTAAATCCATTGATTAATCTCCCTTATTTATATTAATGTCTGACTAAATAGTTACGTTTAACTACATAGTTAATTCTATCATAAATCTAAGGATGAATAAAGTATAAATGTTAAAAAGAAAGAGTTCATTAAAGGTGTGAACAAAATAAAGGAAGAGGGTGACTCTGCTTATTTTTAAGCTTGGAACCCTCTTCCTTTATTTTGTTTACGCCTTATTTAAAATTTCATAATCGCTATTTCTTATCCTTATCCGCCGGCTTTACCAAAACCATACAGACCACTAAAGCGATTATATACAACACTACCGTTGCATACAGCACTGTCTGGTATCCGGTCGGATTGACCGTAATCATTTCCACGCTGCCGTCTGCAAGTTCGTGCGCGATTTCAATAGGATTTCCAAAGTGGTTTACAATGAATGTAGCCATCTGGTTTCCTGTCAGTCCGGCAAAAGCCCATGCCGAAAGGGTAATTCCATGTATCGCACTAATGCTTCCCATTCCGTAATGGTCCGAAAGAAGCGTAGGCACATTGGAGAAACCGCCGCCGTATCCTGCATTTACTACAAAAATCAAACCTAATACCAGAACCACCAGAAGCACATTGCCTTCTCCGTTCTTGATTCCGCCTGTAAGAATTACAATCGCCGTAAATGCGATGGAAAGAATAAATATCAGCTTATAGATAGTATTCCTGTCCTTCATAGTATCCGCCCATGCGGAAAATCCCAGACGTCCGCCGGCATTAAATATAGCCGATACGGTAGAGATAATTCCAACTGCACCCGCCAGACCGATACATTTAACAATCATTTTTTCCTGTGAAATTAAAGCAAGTCCGCAGGTGATATTGATGTAGAACATCAGCCAGATTCCGATATAATTGGTTATAGGTCTGGTCTTTATCACAGACATAATACTCTGACGCTCTTCTTTGGACTGTGGCTCATGCCAATCATCAGGTTTCTTAAGCAGCAGATGTCCTACGAACATCATCACAAAATAAACTACCGCCAGAATAAGAAACATCTTATAGATACCACCGTCGCCAAGATTATCGAGCATAGCCTGCATAATCGGGCTTGCGATAGCCTTCGCCGCGCCAAAACCTGCAACGGCAAGACCTGTTGCAAGACCTTTTCTGTCTTTAAACCAAAGCATCAGCGTTTTGACCGGAGACAGATAACCTGTTCCAAGTCCGATACCCATAATGAAGCCGTAGCATATGTAAATTCCGATAAGCGCTAAAGCGCTGCCCTTATGCGCGCCGCCATAATAAATAAAGTATCCGGTGCCCGCCATTCCGACTGCAAAGCATATAGCTGCAATTAAAGACGACTTATGAATGTCCTTCTCAACTACATTGCCCAGAAACGCCGCCGACATTCCGAGAAAAAATATCGCGAAACTGAACGCCCACTCTGTCGCGCCCTTAGTTGCGCCGATATAGTCCGCTATTTCCTGACTGAAAATAGACCAGCAGTATACAGTACCTATACTGCAGTGAAGCAGTAATGCGGGAACTGCGGCACGAATCCACTTATTACTGCGCCAGCCCCCTGTTTTTTTTGCATCTTCTTTCATACTCAACCTTCCTTTGTTTCAGATTTGGCAATATGAATATTGTCATAAAAAACTAATATTACTTTACACTAAAAGAGCACATTTTTCAATCATATTTTTATCATATCTATTTAAGCACACATATCGAACACGCCGGCAGCGTAAGCGTCCCATTTTTCAAGGTAACTACTTCACCATGCAACGTCATATATCCGCGGATTGCCATATTTTCATAGTCTGAACCTGATAAAGACAGCGTCATTTCTTCGTCGGAGTTATTATAAGCAATTCCAATTACGCTGCCTTCCCACGTCTTAGTGATAAAGGCAAGATAGCCGTCCGTCAGCGAATCCACAATCTCAATTTTCCCTCTTGCAATCTCAGGGTTTTCGTTACGCAGTCTAACGGCGCGTTTATAGTAATTAAGAAGCGACGCCTCATCTTCAAGCTGCTGTTCCACGCCCGGAAATGACATAGTAACATCGGAATCGGCGTCCTTAGGTCCGTCCGTTATTCCCGTTGTATCAGTATCCGACCATATCATCGGCAGACGTTTGTTTTCGTCCTTATTTCCCTTACTCTTCATGCCAATTTCTTCCCCATAGTATACGAAAGGACTCCCGCTCATAGTCATAAGCAGCCCACACGCCATCTTAAGATCGTCTTCGTTGCTCTGCAAAGCGTTTGCCACACGCCCCATATCATGATTTGTTATAAAAGGCGCGTCAATATAATCAGGATTTACCGCGGAAAAATCTTCCTGATATTTTAACATCGCCTGAACAAACGACGCTGCTTTAGTAGTACCCTTTGCCGTACCGATGATTTTTCCTTCGGCATTGCCTGCGTCAAAGTTAAACATACTCGGAGTCATGCTGGCATAATATGAGGCAATCGTAGGCTCTCCCGTCCAGACCTCAGATACCATATAAAAATCCGGATTCAGACTCTTACAGTATGTGAACAGCCAGTTAAGCGTCTGCGTATTAAAATCGGTATCTCCTTCTTCAAAATGCATTGCCGCGTCCATTCTAAAACCGTCCACTCCAAGCTCTATCCAAAATTTAGCAATATCCTCAAACTCCTTTTTAAGTTCGCCGCAGGCAAAATTCAAATCCGGCATCTCCGACCAGAACTCGCCCTCATAGTACCATGAAGTTCCGCTTACGTTGTACCAGCTTGCGCTTACCTGTTCTTTAGAAAAATGATAATAATCCACATACGGACACTCAGACAAATCCGGCTCCTCATTTTCTTCAAGTCCGCTCAAATAAGCGCAGGCTTCTTTAAACCACTCATGCTGACTGGAAGAATGATTCATAACAAGATCAATGATAAGGCGAATCCCGCGCGCATGACATTCATCAACCAGTGTCTTAAAATCGTCCAACGTACCGTATGCCTCATCAATGCTATAATAATCCGTCACATCATACTTATGATATGTAGGCGACGGCATAACCGGCATCAGCCAGATACCGTTAAAACCCATATCCGCAACATAATCCAACTTCTCTACAACTCCTTTTAAGTCCCCTATCCCGTCGCCGTCCGAGTCATAGAAAGAATACACGAATATTTCATAATAATTCCTGTAATTATCATCAATAACATTAAGCTCCTGCTCATAATCATACTTATAAGCCGCCCCCTTGTCCCCACAGCTTGACAGCACGGAAATAATAAGCATGAGTATACATATGACACTTATTTGTCGTTTTCCTTTCATAATAAAACCTCTCTCCTATATAAAAACGGTAGTCATTACAACTACCGTTTCTACATCTATCCTTATTTCACATTCATTACCCCTTAACAGCGCCGCCAGTAACACCTTCAACATAGTATTTCTGCAAGCACATGAAGAGAATAGTAACAGGTACGGCTACAAGCACACCGCCCGCACAGAACCTTGTGTAGTAACCCATATAGTCATGTGTCCATACCCATCTGGTTAAAGCTACTGCCACGTTATAGCTGTCTGAATGTCCGAAGGCAACATATGAAGCGAATACATAATCGCACCACGGAGCCATGAACGCAACCAGTGCTGAATAAATGATAATCGGCTTCGACATCGGGATAATCATGGTAAAGAATACCCTTGCCCTAGAAGCGCCGTCAATTCTCGCCGCTTCATCAAGCGCTTTGGGAATCGTATCAAAATATCCCTTCGTAACGTAATATCCCATACCTGAACTTGCTACCGAAACCAGAATCAAGCCCGGTATAGCTCCCGCCTGTGTCAAGCCAAACTGCTTAAGCAGGAAATAGAGACAAATCATGGACAGGAATCCGGGGAACATACCCAAAATCAGCCAAAATCTCATCAGGAAAGTACGTCCTTTAAAACGCATACGCGACAAAGCATAGCTGACGCACAATACGATAATTGTCTGCAGCACTGATACGAAACATGCAATAATCAGCGTATTTCCATACCAACGTACAAACTTGCTTTCGTTGCTGAACAGGAAGGTGTACGAATCCAGTGAAAACTGCTTAGGCAGCAAGTAATCCACCATTCCGCCGCCTGCCTCGTTATAAGAACGAAAGCTTTGCAAAACCAAGCCCACAAACGGAGCAAGCCAGATAATGCTGATGAGAATAAGCACAATATATGTGATTGCATTTCCTATAGCTCTTTTCTTTTTCATTGAACCACTAGTCATTATTGGAATCCCTCCTCATCTTTTACTGATGGCAGCATATTGTAAACAATCAGTGAGATTACTGCCGTAACCACGAATACCATAATACCGATAACCGCCGCCATACGATAGTTTGTATCGTCTACAGTCATCTTATACAGCCATGTGATAAGCAAATCCGTATGTCCGGCTTTATTGGTAAGCTCCATCGTAGTCGGACCGCCTTGCGTCAACAGATAGATTACGTTGAAGTTATTCAAGTTGCCCGTATACTGTGTAAGCAGGAACGGACCTGTTACAAACAGCATGTAAGGAAGCGTAATGCTGCGGAACATCTGGAAAGCATTGGCACCGTCAATCCTTGCGCTCTCATACAAGTCTTCCGGAATGTTCATCAAAAGTCCTGTCGTAATCAACATCGTGTAAGGAATACCTATCCAAAGGTTGATAACTATAATCATTATCTTAGCAAGCGTAGGATTCGTCCAGAACGGAATAGCGCTCTTAATTACTCCCCACTTCATCAGGCACATATTAACCAAACCGTCGCTTCCGAACAGCTTACACATATACAAAAGCGATACAAACTGAGGAACAGCAATGGTTACAACCAAGATAGTTCTCCAGAGTTTCTTAAATTTAATCCCTTTTTTATTTATCATAATCGCAACGCCCATACCTAAGAAATAGGTAAGGAATGTTGCAAAGAAAGCCCATACCAATGTCCAAACCAGCACGGTAACGAATGAAGAACCCATTCCTGTAGAGCCAAGTGAGAACAAATTCTTAAAGTTTTCCAAGCCTACCCATTGGAAAAGGTTGGTAGGCGGCTGGTGCTCTGCGTCATAATTTGTAAATGCGATACAAATCATGAAGATTATTGGCAGCACGGTGAACACAAATATTCCTAAGACCGGCAGCGCCAACAGAGTCTTATCAAAGTTAGAATCAAGCAGCGAATGTAAATCCTGTTTGATTGTAGGAAGCTCTTTTCCCTCAGCAAGCAGCTTTTCTTCGTTATAATTCTCTTTTACATTCATTCTCCATACAAAAAGGAATGCAAAAATAATAATTATCGACAAAACACTATATAACAAAATGAAGAAGCTGTTGTCATTGTATGAATAGGTTCCGTTATCGTTAAGCACCCTCGCGACAGTTCCTAAGGTTCCGAGGTCTTTCAGGTAATTCCAGCCAAAGCCTATCATATATGCAAAAAACAGCACTTCTAATACAAGAAAAGCACAGCCTCTTAAAAACTGCTTACGCATAATAGGTCCAAAGCCCATGATTAAATATGAGACTTTTGTCTTCCAATCCCCTTTTGTAAAGGTCGTGCCAATTTCCTTAAAGTCATTCCCCAATCCAATAAAAAATTTTCCGACCGAATTTCCACTGCTCTTTTTTGCCGCATTTCCGGAATTCGTATCTTTACCCATATTTATAATCCCTCCCAACTGTGAAGAATAATACAGATGTAGTCCCTTACGGAACTACATCTGCGTAGAACTAATTATTAATTACTGTGCATAGGATATACAAGTATCTTGGAATTCCTGAAGCTTAGCATTCAGTTCATCGTCGCTCATAGAGTCTGTAATAACTTTATTAGCAATATCATTACCTAAAGCTTCGCCCAGAGTCCAGTAATCACCGGGATACTGTCCCTGAATTACAGAATATTCACCCTGCTCATTGATTGCTAAAGATGAATCACTGGTCTGAACTGCATTATCTGACTGAGCTTCTTTATTAGAAGGAACCCATGCAAACTCTGAGAAACGTGCGAGCTCTACATCTTTGCTTGTCAAATACTCTGCAAGCGCTCTACATACAGCAAGTTTGCCAGCTTCTGTCTGAGGCTTAACGCCGAACAGCTTACAACCCATGAAAGAAGTCAACTGATATGTGTTGCCGTCAGAGCCTGTAAATGAAGGAAGCTTGCAGCATGCGTAGTTGTCGCCAAGAACTGTTTTAGCCTGACCGTCGCCCCATACGCCTGTTACAATTGCGCCCCAGTTTACTGCATCGTCAACAGAATCACCCTTCTGATATGCGCTTGATGAAGCCATTTCAATCATTTCTTTAAATGCAACAAGACCTTTATCAGATGCAACGTCGATATTGCATGCTGTGTACTTACCGTCTACATCTGTTTCATACTCAAGCTGACAGCCTGTAGCAAAGAAGAATGCCGGCAGATACCAGCCGCTTCCAAGATTCATATAGAAGTTCTTACCTGCTGCTTCACAGTCTGCAAGAATCTGCTCTAATGATGTAGGATCTGTTACAACACTCTTATCATAATACAGATAGTAAGTATTGTCCCATGTCATAGGATATGCGTAAATCATATCGCCTACGGTTACTGCACTTACAGCGCCTTCAACGTGGCTGCTCTTAATTGTTTCAGCAGCATCGCCGGTAATCGGTGCAAGCGCTCCTGATGCAACCAGACGTGCAACCTGATCCTGTGCAAACGCAAAAATATCAGCGCCGCCTTCAACGTCAGTAATCATGTTTCCTGCTGCGTCGCCTTCGCCTACAGCCTCAACAGTAATGGTATAGCCTGACATATCAGGATTTGCCGCTAAGAAAGCTTCTGCCTGACTCTTAGTAAAATCAACGGTATTATCAGCTACCCAGATTTTGATTTCACCTGAGCCGTAATCTACGACTTCATCTGAACTGCCGCCATCAGAGCTGCCACCGTCACTAGAACTTGATGCCCCCCCCGTTGTGTCTCCGGAGTTTCCGCATCCAACAAGACAAGCAGCTACCATTGAAACTGCAAGTAATGTTGCCAATAATTTCTTCTTCATAAATTCTTCCTCTCCTTTTCTTTCTGAATTTATTATCTATATAAAATGTGCTGCCACATCTTATATCATCTAAACTCGCAAATTCGCGCTCATTTCATTATATCATAGAAAAACACAATTACTATATCTATAATAATCATAATAATCTATGTAATACCATATTTATTATAAAAATCAACCCACATTATATCAATATCGCAAAACGATATCAGAGATACAATTTGTAACATATTCAGGAATTTGCATAATACAATAATACAATTTATTAAATCCAGTATCTATTAAATTTATTAAATCAACTATCATATTTACTTATAGATATTAAAGGATATGTACAAAAAACTTATTTTAAACAATTTTACACTAATAAATTCTAAATACTAGATTAAAAATATAAAACGCGCTTAGTTTTTCGTAAACTTTCGTAGATTATATAAATACTACTATTTTTTTCCATATTTGTCAACTGCAAATCGGCGCGGGCATCGCCCACGCCGCCTGCATATATTGACTTAATCAGTCAAAATCAAACTTCGTAAACCTCTTCATCGCGTCCCTATAACGAAATCTGACTAATTCGTTTTTCTCCAGAACGTCTTCTTCCGTACCCACATATTGACAGCGGATACAGTGGTATTCCTTTTTATCCTTATCATAAAACATATCGATATCCAAATCTCTCATAAAGCAGGAGGGACATCTGTAATTTAATTTGCCTTTGCCAGATTGAGCCATGTCGCAAATACCTCCTTATCTTTCAACTTGGTCGTATAACCTAATGTGAACATCGGTGAGAACGCATAACCTTCCCTGATATATCCGACTGCGTCCTTCTTCTCGCAGCTTAATGACACTCGTGTCGCAATCTCCGGAATCACCGAAACAACCTCTTTTGCACCTTCCATCTGCTCTTCACGGCATTTATAAGCATACTTGATTTCCTTAGTGTTTGTGCCGTCTGTACAGCTTAAGGTGATATTGCTCATATCTTCCGAATACTCCGTCGTACCATAGCAAGCCACCATATATTCGTTAATTTCCACTTCTGCATCAGGATTGCTCATGCTTAAAATATTTCTTTCTATTTTAATGTTTGAGCTGCCCTCTTCAAAGTAGAGCTTCGACTGTAACTTAACCGTCAAATCATAAAATTCGATATCTACCGGATCAAGCGTAAGGATTCTGGTCTTGCCTTCCTGTGAAAAATGCGCCTTCGTCCTGCATAAGCACAAATCCACTTCTTCGCCGTTATAGCATACCTTTGCGCTTCTTACGGTTCCTTCTCCTGCATAGTGGGTGAAGTATCCCGCCCTGTATTTCTCCTGAATTAAGAACGGGTAAGATGCGTCCCAAACATGCTTGGTTCCTATTCCCACAGGCCACTCAAGCTTCGCCGCATAAGGTCTTAAGTCAACTATAGCGCCGCCTTGATCCATATTTACGCATACCCTCATAAACGGATCGCAGTACCAGAAAAGCTGCTTGTCCGAACCGTAGAGAATATCTCTCCACAACGCGCATTCCGGCTCGGTAATCGCCTTTTTGCTACGATAATAGTCGGCAAACTCAGCCATTGTCATATCTTCCAGCTTGCCTTCCTTTTTAAGCTGTCCGTAATACGCCATGCCGTCCTCATATGATTTGAGCAAAAGCTCGTAAGGCGCTTCCCAGCGTCCCATCTTATTCATCCAGCCGGGACCTGCAAACATCATATTGTAAGCATATCCGTTATTATATTTAGCAAGGTCGCGGTACTGGTCGATTAAGTTATACAGATAGGGATATTCCCATGTCTTACTGTCATAACACATACTGCGCAGTACGTTCTGCGGGTGGGTGCCAAAATTGGAGCCGTTTCCATCATAACATGCAAGCAAATCACGCGACAGGTGCGGGATAGCAACTATACCGCTGTCCTCTTCTGCATTAGCGGCAGGAGCATGAACATTCTGCTTACTCGGAATCCACGGAGCCCACGGACCGCCGTCTAAAAAGGTATACCATGAATTATTACAGGTATGATACGCCTTAGGACCTTCTTCCCAGCAGGTAGCTACAGCGCATTTTACCATCGGATATTTCTCTTTGATATAGTTAATCAAATCAGCGTCCATATAATATGAACCTGTCGATTCCGGATAGAAGCCAAAACGCTCTTTAAACTTGCCAAACACATCGTCTACGATGGATTTCTTATCCTCCATGGAAAACATCCATATACAGAAATCTTTGGTCTTATATTTCTCACGAAACTCCTTGCATGGCAGACCAAGCAGCGTCAGGGCGATTTCGTCGCCGTATTTCTCATGGTCTGCTTTTGCCAGTTCTACGGCTTCGTCATTGAATAAAGAGGCATACGTCATCTGAATCGTAGTCTTTAGCCCATTCTTATGTGCAATCGACTGCTGCGTCTTAAAAATATCGAGTGACTCGGTCAACAGTGCCTTTCTGCCGATATCTTCTTCCTTGCCGTGTCCTGTCACCTTCTCGGCATATTCCGGAACCATCTCCGGACGGTGAATGATGTTTACAACAAATCTGTTCTCCATATTGCCCTCCTTTTATACTTTAATATATACCCCTGCTTATGTTTTGTATATATTGTACAACTTATGTTTAAAATATTCAATCTGAAATCCTGTTCAGCGTAAAGTCGTCTACCGTCCCCCAGCTTCCAGCGTTACATTTCATACGGACGCCAAATTTCAGAGTTCCGTCAGTGATTTTGATTTCGGGAATAATAGGATTCTGCCAGTTCGCCCAAGTAGTTACCATAAACGGAACCGTCTGCTCTTCGCCGCCTACAACTGCATACAGCTCCATCGATGCACCTTCCGTAACATCGCCGCCCTGAGCATAAACCATAAGCTGATAGGTTCCCGGCTCCAAATCAGTTACCTCCTGTTCTATCGCGAAATCCATATCGGAAGTTCCCGACCAGAAATGGAAAGACATCTCTCCGCTGTGGGCGTCGTCCGCTTTTTTCTGGAAATCTGTCGGGTTATCGCCTTCATATGTGACGTTCCACATAGAAGTATTGGATTCTTCAAAGCTTGGATTATTAACGTAATTAAGCAGTTTAATTTCCAGATTACATGTAACTACAGTGCCGTCATCAAGCGTACCCGTAATCTCATATGTGCCGCCTTCATTTATATCAATGGCGTTAATCTGAGCCTCGTCCCAAGTAACGTCCGCCTGTTCGTTTGCTGAACGGTCATTATAAATAATATCAACCTTATTTGGAAGTTTTATCGGCACGCCGACGTCGCTTGTAGTATAAATATCAGGAATAGAATCTATGGCAAGCGGCGCAGTTGCACCGTGTTTTAAGTATTTGAATACATTTAATGAGGCAAGCGGATATCCATCAAAGTCAAACATCGCCTGATTATCCCATGAACAGCCACCATAATATAAGCCGGCGTCGTCGGGATCATAGTCAGCCGCATAACTGCTTGCCCAACCGCTGCCAAATTCTTCCCATATCGGAGAATTGTCCACATCAGCCTTACCTACGGGAATCCATACTCCTTCCCAATAGAATATGCCGAGTACGTCAGCTTCATTCGCCGCCGCGCACACATCGCGAATCATACTTGCTTGACTCTGTACCGTTGCCGCATAACCGTCAACCAAATCACCTATACCAACAAGACTGTTGCCGCAGCCGTCGCCGTCCTCCGAGGTATAGCAGTATGAGGTTTCTGCGATAACCACTTTTTTACCGTATTTTTCCTGAATCAGCTTCGCTACAGTCTGCATATTTTCATTTGTACCGTCCCAGAACGGATAATAAGAAAGTCCGAAAATATCATAATCCACGCCGAAATTTGCCAGATTTAAAGCGGCGCGGTTTATTTCGTCATTGTCCTCAATATTGGTATAATGCACAACAATCTGAATATCTTTATCATACGCCTCGGATATCTCACGCACCGCGCGGCTTCCTGAGGACAACAGCAGCATGACTACAGGCACCGTTTTTTCACCTGACATGCCGTTATTGATTTCATTGCCAATCTGTACCATGCCGACATTTACCCCTGCGTCAAGAATTTCCGTAAGGCTTTCTTTGGTAAACTCATAGAGCGCGTCGCACTTTTCCTCGCTTCCCATGCCTTCCCAAGCCTTCGGAACAAGCTGTCTTTTAGGGTCTGCCCAAAAATCTGAATAATGGAAGTCTATGCAGACCTTCATTCCATACTGAGTCGCACGTTTGCCAAGCTCAATGGCAGTCGCTACGTCATTATTGCCACCGCCGTATCCGTTGCCGTTTTCATCATAGGGATCATTCCATACACGCAGACGTATGTAATTCACGCCCGACTGCGCTAAGGTCTTGAATACGTCCTGCTCTTCACCTTCATAATTGTAGTATTTAACGCCGCTCTTTTCTTCAACCAACACGGAAGAGGCGTCCATACCGCGTATGAAGTCGTCTGAAATATCCGCAATCGGTTCTACATAAATCTCAGATTCCTCCGGACCGTCCGGCAGCGGAAACGTTTCAATTTCCATATCGGCTCCCGCACCGGTATTATCGCCGCTTGTTCCACAACCTGCCAATGCTGTAACACATAGACTTGTACTTACGCAGATGGCAAGCAATTTTGCATAAAAACGCTTCATAAAATATACCCTCCTCTTTCAATAATAATGATTTTTGATACACCTTCTCATATAATCAAACCGCTTTACTTTTTTGACAATTTTATCTATAATTGTCCTATAAACAGCGGTTCTATACTAAACATTATAAAAATCAGTCAAAGACGTATCAATATCGCAAAACGATTTTAAATTCTAAGTTTGTAACATATTTGGGAGAAAGTATGGCAAAAGATACTATATTGAATATGCAGGAGGCGTTAGACAGCGCTAATTCCTCTATAAACATACAGAATGCAGAAAGCGATTTCAGCCGTTTTTACAGCATGAATGTTCCTTTTCAGGTGACATTAGAATACTGCGACGGTCCTAAACCCGACGATTATGTTAATATAGTCACATTATCATTTGAAAAAGCTGTTTTGTATCAGGAAGCTGTCTCTTTAAAGAACTACTCACATCTCAAAGATGCGCCCCATTTTCATGATTTCTTTGAATTTGTAATCGTTTTAGAAGGCAGCATTATTCAAAAGATAGAAGGAAAAGAATATCTGTATACCGCAGGCTCCTGCTGTCTGATTAACCGCAGTTTACGTCATCTGGAACATTATAATTCCAGAAGCAAAGTTCTGTTTATCGGTCTATCTCCCGATTTTATTACAGAACTGTTTGAGTCTGCGCAAAATTCTTCTCTATCAAACGAGAAGTCAATTTTTGACAGCGCCATTTATCATTTTATTACCGATGACCTGAAAAATTCCGGCAAACGCGCATACCTTGACTTTATTCCTACGTACCAAAACCACAAGAATGCCTCTCACCTTCATTCTTTGGCGGAAGCTATGATACAGACGCTGCTCTATCCCGAATTTGGTACTTTCTATCGGATATGCGGACAGCTTTGCTCATTTCTTTCCTATTTGTCCTCGCCGCAGCATTATCATTGCGACAATATCCGCCTTGATACTAACAGTGATTTTCTGCTGTTTTCACGTATTACGCGGCTTTTTGAGGAATGCGACGGACGAATGAGCCGCACGGAAATGGAAAAGTTTCTTAATTATAGCGGCGATTATCTCAACCGTATAGTCAATAAATATACCGGATTGTGTCTCTATGATTACGGAATGACCTTCTGTTTAAAAAAAGTTACCCAATACCTGACAGAAACCAATGAGCCCATCAGCGTTATAGCTACACGCATGAAATTCACCAACCGCACGCATTTCTATAATCTTTTTAAAGAAAAATACGGCGTCACGCCGAAGGAATACCGCAAGGTGCATTAATTACAGTATTCTTCCCGCAATAGTAACTTTTTCTAAAAAGTTTTACCTTGCATTAACGCAGTTTTCTTGAAATATAAGAAATTATCTGCTATATTATTATAAAAAGTGGAAATAGCGCATATGACAAGTGCTGCCACAGCGTAAGCTAAACAATTATCATGAAAGGAAATATTCATTCATGCCAGCATTGCATTCACAGCCAATTTTTACCACACTGGAAGAATATGAAGCTCTCCCGGAAAACATAAGGGCAGAAGTCTTTGACGGGCAGATATATTACATGGCCAGTCCTTCTCAAATCCACCAAACAATACTTTTGGAACTGAGTACTCTGCTCAACTCCTATGTGAAGAGCAGGAATGGAAATTGCAAGTTATTTCCTGCTCCATTCGATGTAAAGCTTTCAGACTCACCTCTCACAATTGTGCAGCCTGATATCATGATTGTGTGTGATAAAGATAAACTAGATGAAAACCGGTGCAACGGTGCACCCGATTTTATCATTGAGATTGTTTCACCCGGCAATCCATCTGATGATTACGTCCGTAAAATGTATTATTATAAAAATTATGGTGTACGTGAATACTGGATTGTGGATCCGAAACGCCGGACTGTTACCGTGAACTATTTTGAAGGCGATCTTCTCAGTGTAGCATACAGTTTTGTCTCCACTGTCAAAGTAAATATTTATGAAGATTTATATATTAACTTCTGTCAGATAGAACAGCTTCTATAATCGGATTGTCGAAATCAGCCTTATTGACTGAAATAAAAGCTCTATAAAAAGTTATCTCGAAAAATACTTGCTAAAGCATACCCCTCTATGCTATAATACAATTCGGTGGTTAAAAATGCCGCATAAATAGGGGAATCATACAGTGGCAGTATCACGGTCTCCAAAACCGTTCACGGGGGTTCGAATCCCTCTTCCCCTGCTTTAATGATTACAGACGAGCAGGTAGCCGGCTCGTCTGTTTTTATTTTTAACAATTCAATCTGTGGGGCTGAACTCTTTTATCTTGCGAACTGGCTCTGATACAGATTTGCATAAAATCCGTTCATCTTAAGCAATGTCTCGTGATTGCCCTGCTCGATGATATTTCCGTCCTTCATAACCAGAATTACATCGGCTTCTTTTATTGTAGAAAGCCTGTGCGCTACAATAAAACTGGTTCTGCCCTTCATCATGGTAGCAAACGCCTGCTGAATCTTTATCTCAGTTCTGGTATCTATCGAAGACGTAGCCTCGTCCAAAATCAACATCGGCGGCAGACAAAGCATAACCCTTGTAATACATAAGAGCTGTTTCTGTCCCTGTGAAAGACTTCCGCCGTCCTCCGTAATCACCGTATCGTAACCATTCGGCAGTCTCCTTATAAAGCTGTGGGCATGAGACGCCTTCGCCGCCGCAATTATTTCATCGTCAGTAGCGTCGGGCTTTCCCATCACGATATTCTCACGTATCGTACCTGTTTTAAGCCAAGTCTCCTGCAATACCATGCCATAATTTGCACGCAGGCTCTTTCTGGTTACTTCCCTGATATCATAGCCGTTCACGCAGATAGCCCCTGAATTAACGTCATAGAAACGCATAAGCAGATTAATGACCGTGGTTTTACCGCAGCCTGTCGGTCCTACTATCGCAATCCTCTGCCCCGGCTTAACGACAAGATTAAAATGCTCTATAAGCTTCTTATCCGCAACATAGGAAAAAGATACATTATTAAGCGTAACCGTACCGTCCGCATGTCCTAAGACAACCGCATTATCGGGCTCCGCAATCTGCGGTTCTTCTTCTATTAATTCAAATATCCTCGCTGCGCAGGCGAGCGCATTCTGTAACTCCGTCACCACTCCCGATATTTCGTTAAAAGGCTTAGTGTACTGGTTAGCATAGCTTAAGAAACAAGAAAGCTGTCCTACGCTTATACCGCCGCGAATAGCCAGAATCGCTCCGCAGATTGCCACGCCCGCATACACAAGATTATTGACAAAACGGGTGGCAGGATTGGTAATCGAGGAGAAAAACAACGCCTTTAGCGAAGCCTTCTGCAGCCTTCCGTTAATTTCATCAAATGTCTCCATCGACTCGTCTTCATGTGAAAACGCCTGCACGATTTTCTGGTTTCCTATCATTTCATCAATAAAAGCGGTCTGCTCCCCTCTTATTTCCGACTGCTTCTTAAACATGGTAAAAGTTTTCTTCGCTATAAAGCCCGCCACGAGAAACGAAACCGGCGTAATAAGCACTACGACTCCGGTAATTCCAATATTAATACTGAGCATAAATCCAAGTGTCCCGACAATAGTAATAACGCCGGTAAAGAACTGCGTAAACCCCATCAAAAGACCGTCTGCAAACTGGTCCACGTCCGCAATAACGCGGCTCACTATCTCTCCATAGGAATGTCCGTCGATATATTTAAGCGGAAGTATCTCTATTTTATGAAACGCCTCGTTACGCACGTCCTGAACTATCCTATATGTCATCTTATTATTACATACGTTCATCAACCATTGCGAGAGCGCGGTAATCATAATAGCGACTGCCATCTTCTTTAAAATCTCAAATATCCCCGCAAAGTCCACATGTCCCTTTTCTATAATAAGGTCGATGGCGTATCCGGTCAAAATAGGAAGATACAGCGTAAGCGCCACGCTAAGCGCCGCCATAATAATTGACAAAACCAGATAGAACCAATATTTTCTGACATACCGCAGCACCTTTATAAGCGTCGCGCTCTGTTTCACTTTTGCCTGTTCCATTATATATTCCTTTCTGACTCACATGGTCAATCACACCTGCGAATAATAAATCTCCTGATACACCTGACACTTCTCAAGCAACTCTTCATGTGTCCCGATACCCGCTACCCTGCCGTCGTCCAATACGATAATCTTATCCGCATGCTGAATCGACGAAGTTCTCTGCGATACAATGAAAACTGTAGTATTTTCGCCCATCTCGCGTATTGACTTACGCAGTCTGGCGTCGGTCGCATAGTCCAATGCGGACGCGCTATCGTCAAGAATCAGGATTTCCGGCTGTTTGACTACCGCTCTGGCAATCGTCAGACGCTGCCTCTGTCCGCCTGAAAGATTTTTGCCGCCCTGCGCTATCTGCTCGTCAAGTCCTTTTGGCTTCATATCTACAAATTCCTTCGCCTGCGAGATTTCAAGCGCCCTGTTCATTTCTTCTTCCGTCGCGTCTGCTCTGCCCCATGCAAGATTATCCCTTATGCTGCCCTTAAAAAGAACCGCTTTTTGCATAACCATGCCAACCTTATCTCGCAACTCGTCCATACGGTAATCTTTAACGTCCTTACCGTCCACTTTTACGCTGCCCTTAGTCGCATCATAAAAGCGCGGAATCAGATGTACCAGCGAGGATTTACCCGAACCGGTACCGCCAATGACTCCTATGGTCTGACCTTTTTTTACCTTAAAATCAATATCGCTTAACGACTCCGCTCCCGCATTAGCATAGGTGAGCGCAACATGCTCAAATTCTACGGCATAGTCGCCATTTTTTTGTTCCGCCGCAGAGGACTTCCACGCCATGCCCGGCTCTATCTCGAAGACTCCTTTGATACGGTTAGCGCAGGCGAGCGCTTTAGTAATTGTAATAATCAGGTTGGCAAGCTTTATCAGCTCTATGAGAATCTGCGACATATAGTTGACTAAGGCAACCACCTCGCCCTGTGTGATATATCCGGTATCTACGCGGACTGCGCCCGTATAAATCAACGCTATAGTAGCGACGTTTACGATGACAAATGTGACCGGATTAGTCAATGCAGATAATTTACCTACGAATAACTGCATGTCGGTCAATTCCTGATTGCTGCGCTCAAACGCCTCTATTTCCTGCTCTTCTTTATGAAAAGCCCTGATAACTCTGACGCCGGTAAGATTTTCCCTCGTCCTGCCAAGCACATTGTCCAAGCCTGCCTGAACTTTCTTATAGAGCGGCATCGTAATCATCATAATGCCGAATACGACTATCGAAAGAAGCGGTATCGCCACTACAAAGATAAGCGCCGCTTTCACATCAATCGTAAACGCCATAATCATTGCGCCAAATACAATAATGGGAGAACGAAGAAAGAGCCTTAACACCATATTTACGCCATTCTGCACCTGATTGACGTCAGACGTCATGCGCGTAATCATTGTAGATGTTCCCAGCGTATCTATCTCAGAAAATGAAAGACTCTGCAAATGTTTAAAAAGCGAATGTTTTAACTGTGTTGAGAAGCCTATTGCTGCCTTTGCCGCATAATACTGCGCCGTTATCGAGCAGACAAGCCCTATCAGCCCAAGCAGTACCAGCACCAGTCCCATTCTTAATACATATGGCACATCGGCGCACGATATTCCGTAGTCGATTACCGCCGCCATAACGAGTGGGACAAACAGCTCAAAGGCCGCTTCCAACATTTTAAAAAGAGGAGCCAGAACCGTCTCCTTCTTATAATCCTTTAAAAAAGACAATAACTTTTTCATAATAATTCCTCATTCCTGCCCATGCCGCCGGGCTGGATAACCGCCAACTTTCAGATAAGCTCTATAGCATCTTGTATATTAGATACTCCTATTATTTTTACATTATCCATATTTTTAAGCTGTTTTTCGCAGACCTTCGGAATAACGCAGGTTGTATAACCCATCTTGACCGCTTCTTTAACGCGCTGCTCTATCATGCTGATACTGCGGACTTCCCCGCTTAAGCCTACTTCCCCGAATGCCGCCATTTTATCATCAATAGCCCTGTTTTTAAAACTTGAAGCTACAGCTAGCGCAATTCCTAAATCTATCGCAGGCTCGGTTATTCTCATGCCGCCCGCAAGATTAACATAAGCGTCGCAGTCTGACATTTGCAACTGCACCCTTTTCTCCAAAACAGCCATGAGCAGATTAATCCTGTTAAAATCCGTGCCGATAGCCTGTCTTCTGGGAAAGCCGAAATTGGTACGGCATACAAGAGCCTGTATTTCCACAAGAATCGGTCTGGTACCCTCCATAGAGCATGAGACGATAGAGCCGCTTGCGCCTTCGGGTTTGCCCTCCAGCATAAATTCGGAAGGGTTTTCCACCTCCACAAGTCCCTGCTCCCGCATCTCGAAAACCCCGATTTCATTGGTTGAGCCGAAACGATTCTTCACTCCTCTTAGTATACGGTATGAAGCATGTCTGTCGCCCTCAAAGTACAAAACCGTATCGACCATATGCTCAAGCACGCGCGGTCCCGCCACGGTTCCTTCTTTAGTCACATGTCCTACTATGAATATAGAGCTTCCAAGCCCCTTAGCAAGCTGTAAAAAGATGTTCGTCGCCTCTCTGACTTGCGATACGCTGCCCGGAGCCGAGGAAACATCTTCCTGATATACGGTCTGAATTGAATCAATTATAATAATATCCGGCGTGAGTCGTCTGATTGTTTCTTCTATTATACCCAGATTAGTTTCACACAAAAGCAGGAGACTCTCACTAAATTCTCCTATGCGGTTTGCTCTTAGCTTAATCTGTTTTAACGATTCCTCACCCGAAATATACAGAACCTTTCTATTATTGTTAGCCATATTACGACATACTTGTAAGAGAAGCGTAGACTTACCTATTCCGGGATCTCCACCTACCAGTATCAAAGAGCCCGGCACAATTCCGCCGCCTAACACTCTATCCAATTCTTTTATATCGGTAGACAGTCTTTCTTCATCATGCAGCGCGATATCGGCAAGCTTGGAAGGCTTTGCTTCTTCCCGTCTTGCCACAGCAGCCTGAGTATTTCCCGAACTTTTGGCGCTTATCTTCTCTTCCACAAAGGTATTCCATTCCCTACACCCCGGACACTGTCCCATCCATTTAGACGACTCATATCCGCAGTTTTGGCAATAGAATACCGTAGTCATTTTTGTTTTTGCCATAAAACCTCTTGCTTTATCTTATTTTACTATTCTTACGCTTACTTCTCCGATACCTGCAAGCTCTACGCTTATACTCAGCTTGCCGCCCAGATTAGTTTTCATTCTTCCTATACTCTCGTCATTAATATAAACTTCGTATTCGGCTTCATCTTCCAAGCCTACGGTAATCTGGGCGTCCTCGTCGCCCTCTACCTTAAAGCTTACGCCGTTTTCTTTTTCAATGAAATCATTGACACTGGTGCCCGGTACGGATTCATATGCGAACATACCGTTCTTCTCAAGCTTGGTTATGCTCTTATAGGTTTTCACCTTCAATAAGTCGCCCCTATGCTCGAAATCTTCCACTTTTGCCTTTGCCGCCAGCTTATGATTTCCAAAGCTGACTGCACCGTCCTTCTCTGTACGGATTAATTCTTCTACTACAGCCATTGCTCTTTCCTCCTGCGTCTAAATATTATGCTGTCCGCTGCTAATTTTAAGTTATGCGGCTTATTCACTGTTTTACCACATAGGCAACTTTCTTGCCTTTAAGAGTGGCGGATACCTTATCTCCGCTTTTTACTCTGCCTGAGAGAATTTCTTCTGCAAGCGAATCTTCTATCTCCGTCTGAATAGCGCGCCTCATCGGTCTTGCCCCCATCTTAGAATCCAGATATTTCTCCACTATATACTCCTTAAGCGCCGGCGTAATAGTCAGGTCGATATCCATCTGGGCACTGCACCTTTTCACAAGATTTTTGGATAAAAGCGCCACTATATCCTTCATATTATCTTTATTCAGAGCATGGAATACCATAATTTCATCAATTCTGTTGATAAATTCCGGCTTGAAAATTCTCTTTACCTCTTCCATAACTCCGGTTTTCATTTTCTCATAATCCTGCTTTTCACTTCCGCCAGAGGTAAAACCAAGATTCTTAGGCTCCACGATTTTCTGCGCTCCGGCGTTGGAAGTCATTATCAGGATAGTATTCTTGAAGCTGACCTTGCGCCCTTTAGAGTCCGTAATATGCCCGTCGTCAAGCACCTGAAGCAGTATGTTGAATACGTCGGGGTGAGCCTTCTCTATTTCATCAAAAAGCACCACCGAATACGGATTTCTTCTGATTTTCTCGCTAAGCTGCCCGCCTTCTTCAAAGCCCACATATCCGGGCGGAGAACCAATCATTTTAGATACTGAATGCCCTTCCATATATTCAGACATATCCACACGTATCAGCGCATTTTCCGAACCAAACATCGCCTCGGCAAGCGCCTTGCTAAGCTCCGTCTTGCCTACTCCGGTAGGTCCTAAGAACAGGAATGAGCCAATCGGTCTGTTAGGGTCCTGAAGTCCGACGCGCCCTCTGCGCATAGCCTTAGCCACCGCCGTAACCGCTTCTTCCTGCCCGATAACACGCTTATGAAGCGTCGCTTCAAGCTTCATAAGTCTCTCGCTCTCTTTCTCGGCAAGCTTCTTGACCGGAATCTTAGTCCAGAGTGCGACTACTTCTGCAATTTCATTCTCACCGATACTAAGCGACTTCTTTTTATCTTCTTTCTCTAACTTTTTCACCATGCGCTCATACTTCTTTATCAGCGCTTCCTGCTTCTTCCTAAGTTCTGCCGCCTGTGTAAAAGCCTCAATTTTAATGGAACGTTCTATCTGCAAATCGACATTCTGGATTTCATCGGACAAATCCTTAAGCTTATCTGGCTGCTTCGACGCCTTAAGCCTTGCCGCTGCCGCCGCCTCGTCAATCAAATCTATCGCCTTATCCGGCAGGTTTCTGTCGTTGATATATCTGGACGACAAAGCCACCGCAGCCTTTATCGCCTCCGGTGTGATTGCTACTTGATGATGGTCTTCATACTTATATGCAATGCCCTGTAAAATATTTTCAGCTTCTTCTATGGTAGGCTCCTCTATGGTAATCGGCTGGAATCTTCTTTCTAACGCCGCGTCGCGCTCTACATACTTGCGGTATTCCGCAATCGTCGTAGCCCCGATTAATTGTAACTCGCCTCTGGCAAGCGAAGGCTTGAGGATATTAGACGCATCAATTGCGCCCTCTGCTCCGCCAGCGCCGATAATGGTGTGCATTTCGTCCAGAAAAAGTATGATATTTCCGTCTTCTATAACTTCCCTTATTACTTTTTTAATTCTTTCTTCAAATTCTCCGCGGTATTTACTGCCCGCCACCATGCCGGATAAGTCAAGAGTCATTACCCTCTTTTCCTGCACGGTAAAAGGCACGTCGCCCGTGACAATCTTCATGGCAAGCCCTTCTACTACTGCGGTCTTGCCAACTCCGGGCTCTCCGACCAGACATGGATTATTTTTCGTCCTTCTGCTCAAAATCTGAACTACCCGACGTATCTCATCTTCCCTGCCGATAATGGGATCAAGCTTTCCTTCTCTGGCAAGCGCCGTCAAGTCCCTGCTGTACTGCTCTAAAGTCGAGGTGGAAGACTTCTTTTTCTGCTTCTTCCCCAAATCTTCTTTATATAGGGATTTATCGGCTCCCATTGCCGTTAAAAGCTCCACATACAGCTTTTGAATGGAAATTCCCATTGTACTTAGAAGTCTGACCGCTACATTATCGCCTTCCTTTAATATAGCGAGCAAAATATGCTCCGTTCCCGTCTTATCACAGTGAAAACGTTCAGCCTGCTTGTGCGCTTCAGCAAGCACGTTCTCAGCCCGTGGCGAATAACCGTCCTTTTCCGCCAGCATAACCGAACTCTCCGGCGCAATCAAATCTTCTATAAGTTCTTCTAACTGATACTCTTCTACTCCGCCGTTTATCAATACCGTTGCGGCGACTCCCGTATCCTCCCTGAGCAGACCAAGAAGTATATGCTCAGTTCCTACATAACTCTGCCGCAGGCTCTTTGCCGCACGTCTGGCAAGCACAAGCGCCGTTCTTGCCTTATCAGTAAATCGTGACTGCATTATTATACTCCTCCATAATCCTCATATATTTCGTCTATAAGAGCATGCACTTCTTCTCTGGAAATATTCTTACAATGTGCTTTAGCAAGAATTAACTGCATGGCTCTGCGCATCTCTTCTACCGCATTCATTTTATCGATATCTATCGCAATTACCGAGCCTTTTCTCCTGTCCAGCTTCACAAAGCCTTCCTGCCGCAGCATTGAATAGGCTTTATTGACAGTGTGCATATTAATTCCGATTCTGTCTGCAAGTTCCCTTACCGATGGAAGCGTATCGCCCTCTCTTAGTCTTGAGGCTGCAATCTCCATTACAATTTGATTTCTTAATTGCAGATATAAAGCCTCATCACTGTTAAAATCCATTTCTATTTCAACTATCATAAGTCCTCCATTTCTGCATGTCTGACTTTATCTTCAACTCTTACTAATCTTTGTCTTTATCCTTCATATTAAGGAATTCAAATTCAAAATCATCATCGTCTGCTAAGAAGTTCTTTGCCTTCTTCTTCGGCGCAGGTTTGGGACGCTCTGTTACATCTTCCTCGTATGACACTTCCCTTGCAGGCATTTTTTTCTCAGAATCTACAGGTCTTTTCTTAACAGGCTGCTGCTCGTCATGTGAGGCGCTCTTTCTCCTTACGGGTTCGCCGCTTCTATCCGCGCTGCTTCGGCTTGTGCCTGCGCTTCTTCCTTCTCTACTCTCTCTTCCTTCTCTGCTTACACGACCTTCGCGGTCTTTGCTTACTTTGCTTTCCCGATTGCTGTCCCTGCTGCTTCTATCAGCTTTCCAATTATAATCCTCGTCTACGTCCTCGCCAATATATGCGTCTCTTAATTTAAAGAACATAAATGTCATGACTACGGCAAAGATAATAATTACCGCCACCAGAATAACAATAACTACACGCAATTTGGAAATATTTGACTCATCTATCTCAGCGTTGTGTTTCAGTGCGTCATATGCTGTAAGCAGGTCCACCAGATTCTGTCTGTAATGTGTCTCGCCGGTATTATCATGCAGATACCAGCCGTATCCTTTACCGTCCGGATCTTCATAAGTCACTTCATAATCAGGTATTTCCACCGGCTCTTCTACCGGAGTTTCCGGTTCTTGTTCAGAGTTCTCTTCTGCAGGAGGCTCTTCTACCGGAACCATCTCCCCTAACTCTATCAGGTCAGAACGCACATATCCGCTCTTTTCACTTCCGCTTGTTCCCTTAAATACTACATAGTACCATGTTCTGCTGTCGCTTCCGATTGTCTGTCCACTTATTATAAGCGGCGTATTCTGAGGCATTGAATCAACTGCTCCGCTGCTGGTGGACGGCTTACTTCTGATTTTCGCTGCGGTAGCCGTAACCTTCGCATACTGCTGCGGTAACGCCGTCTCCGGCTCTTCTTCCGCTCCTGCCGCAGTAATCGTTGGCGTAGACGTTGTAGTTGTCGCAGGTGTAGTCGCTGCTGACGTATCTGTTCCGGTCGCTGACGTATCGCTCTTATTTATAAGGTCTGAGCGCACGAAGCCTCTTGTGTTGCCAGAAGTAATTTCATACCAGACCGTCCCTGACGCATTCGTAACTTCATTGATAATGGTTACTTCCGTCCCTGCCGTCAAGCCGCCTACCACTTCACCGGTTGTATCGGCTGATTGTCTGACTTTAGCATTTTCTTTCACTGTTCCCGTCGAGTCTGCTAAGCTGACAGTCTTTTGCCCCATGAAAAACAACACGGCACAAATCATTACCACTGATAACTTAATAAACCCAATACTGTTTTTTGCATTTTTTTTCATTTTTTTACCTCAACTCTTTCTTTTGTTGCTTAATGTTTTCAGATTATCTATTACTGATCTCGCGTAAAGCGCTTTGCACCTTCCTCGCCGTTATTACGTCCCATTCCAAAGCCTGACATCATCTTCTCATGCTTCTGACGTGCTTTTTCTTCAAGCACTTTCTTATAGGCAACTTCACAATTAGGACATACTCTTCCTGAACGAATACTTGCACCGCACATTTCGCATTTAAGAAATACAGTGGAACCATCGGCAACCTCCAGACGTGATTCCTTAAGCATTGTGCGAATCGTCTTCTGCTTTACCCCTGTAGCGTCCGCCGCCTGCGCCATTGTGACGCCCGCGTGCTGCTCGACATAATTACGCACTTTACCATAATCGTCGTAGTCTACATATTTGCACTTCTCGCACCTATACTCGCCGCAGCCCTTAAACACCATCTCTCCGCCGCATTTAGGGCACTTTTCCGGACGATTGTATACGTCTAAATCCTTAAAGTCCTGTATGCTTCTCATATATTATCAACTCCTTTAATAATACAAAAGCCCTTTATACTTATTTTACACATTTCATCGTATTTTTCCATTATTTTTCCACTTCATCTATCGCCTTTCCTATATCGCTTCTCATATATTTATTTTCAAAATCAACCCACTGTGTCGCCTGATAAGCATTCGCCCTCGCAGCTTTTAGTGTGTCGCCTGTAGCCGTTATTCCAAGCACCCTGCCGCCGTTTGTCACCATGCCCTTATCCGTATGCTTAGTGCCCGCATGGAAACAATAATAGCCTTCCTTACCTTCAAAATTCTCCAAGCCCTTAATCAAAAAGCCCTTTTCATAAGAAAGCGGATATCCGCCCGAAGCAAGAATCACGCAGACTGCCGCGTTATTATCAAACTGTAAGTCTATCTTATCAAGCGTTCCGTCAATACACGCTTCCATCACTTCGATAATATCATTTTTCATTCTCGGCAGTACGACCTGCGCCTCCGGATCTCCGAAACGCGCGTTATACTCAAGCACCCTCGGTCCTTTAGCCGTCAGCATCAGCCCAAAAAAGATTACTCCCTTAAATTCCCTGCCTTCTGCCGCCATAGCGTCCACTGTCGCCTGATAAATATATTTTTTACAAAACTCGTCTACTTCCTCAGTATAGAAAGGACTCGGTGAAAAAGTTCCCATGCCGCCGGTATTTAATCCCTTATCCCCGTCCTGCGCACGTTTATGGTCCTGTGCGGAAGACATTATTTTTATCGTCTTGCCATCTACAAAAGATAAGACCGAAACTTCCCTGCCCGTCATAAATTCTTCAATAACCATGCGGCTGCCCGCATCTCCGAATTTCTTATCCTGCATAATTGTCTTAACGCCGTCCAACGCCTCTTCCAGCGTATTACATATCAAAACTCCCTTGCCTAACGCCAGTCCGTCAGCCTTTAGTACAATCGGCATAGACGCTGTTTGCAGATATTCAATCGCTTTTTCCGGATTATCGAATGTCTCATATGCCGCCGTCGGAATATTGTATTTTTTCATTAAATCTTTAGAGAAAGCCTTACTGCCTTCAAGAATCGCGGCGTTTTTCCGCGGTCCGAATACGCGCAGCCCCGCCGCCTCCATCTCATCTACCAAGCCAGCGACTAACGGATCGTCCATACCTACGATTGTAAGGTCTATCGCGTTTTCCTTAGCAAATTCCGTCAGTTTATCAAATTCCATTGCACCTATCGGGACGCACTCTGCAAGCTGTCCGATTCCCGCATTGCCCGGCGCGCAGTATATTTTATCCACTTTTTTACTTTTTGCCACGCTTGCAGCTATCGCATGCTCCCTGCCGCCGCTTCCAACAATCAGTACTTTCATAAGTTTTGCTCCTCTCTAAGCATATCTTTAAAAGGCGTCATATTCAACCCGATATTTTCACAATATTTCCTTCTATCTTAACTTTTCCGTTGGCAATCAAATCTATCGCCTTAGGAAGAATCTGCCACTCCGCCTGCTCCATCACTCTTTTTTGCAGGACTTCCGGCGTATCTCCCTCTTCTATCTCTACAGCCTTTTGCAATATAATCGGTCCCGTGTCCGTGCCTTCGTCTACAAAATGTACGGTAGCGCCTGTCACCTTAACGCCGCGCTCTAATACCTTCTCATGCACTTTTAAGCCATAATAGCCTTTTCCGCAAAAAGACGGAATAAGCGAGGGGTGAATATTGATGATACGATTTCTGTATTTATGAATCATTTCTTCGGGAAGCACCACCAAAAATCCGGCAAGCACGATTAAATCAGGATTTTTCTCCTCAACTGCCTGAATTAAATGCCTATGAAACTGCTCTCTGTCGTCATATTCCTTCGGCGATACACAGACAGCGTCAATCCCCGCCGTCCTCGCGCGCTCTAAGGCATAAGCATTTTTATTATTGCTTATCACCCGCACAACCTCTGTATTTGTAATCGTGCCCTGTGCGATTCCGTCTATGACCGCCTGTAAATTGGTTCCGCCGCCGGAAACACACGCAAGTATCTTTAACATTTATAACTCCTTCTCGGCCCGCTATATTATTGTAACGCCCTTTTCGCCAGCCGTAATTCTTCCTACGGCGTAAGGCGTCTCTCCGGCACTCTTCACCGCTTCCATAGCTTTATCCATATCTGCGCCATCAATCGCCAGCACCATTCCAAGCCCCATGTTATAAGTATTATACATCATCTGCTCTTCAAGTCCTCCCGTTTTCTTAAGCAGCTTAAAAATCGGCGGTATGGGATAACTGTCCTTCTTAACCTGCGCATTCACGCCCTCAGGCAGCATTCTCGGAATATTCTCATAAAATCCGCCGCCTGTAATATGGCTGCTGCCCTTTATAATAACTCCGGCGTCTTTAATCGCCTTCATCGCTTTTACATAAATTTTAGTCGGAGTAAGCAAAGTCTCGCCCAGCGTCGCTCCAAGTTCGTCATAATATGTATTAAGGCTTTCCGTCGTCATTTCAAACACTTTTCTGACAAGGGAAAAACCGTTGCTGTGCACGCCCGATGACGCTATCCCCAGCAGCGCGTCGCCCGGTTTGATGTTATCGCCTGTAATTAAATCCTTTTCATCTATCACGCCAACCGCAAATCCTGCAAGGTCGTATTCCTCCTCCGGCATAAGTCCGGGGTGTTCGGCAGTCTCACCGCCGATAAGCGCCGCACCCGCCTGCTTGCAGCCTTCTGCCACGCCCTTAACTATTTCCGCTATTTTTTCGGGATAATTTTTGCCGCAGGCTATGTAATCAAGGAAAAACAGCGGTTCTCCGCCAGCGCAGGCAATATCGTTCACGCACATCGCCACGCAATCTATGCCGATTGTATCATGTTTATCCAATAAAAACGCCAATTTAAGCTTGGTTCCAACCCCGTCTGTTCCTGACACGAGCGTCGGTTTCTCCATATCTTTTATCTTACTTAGGGAAAAAGCCCCCGAAAATCCGCCAAGAGAGCCGATTACTTCCGGTCTCATCGTTTCCTTTACATGCTTCTTTATAAGCTCCACGGATTTATATCCTGCTTCAATGTCCACGCCTGCTGACTTATAATCCATTTTTGCTCCTTTCTGAGTCTGATATATCTATAATTTTGTTCATTTTTGCTGGACTCAAGAGTTAGCATTATAGTTCTTATATCCAACTTCCTTAAGCCTTGCGTCCTTCTTTTGAACACCCTCTTTTAAGTCCTGCTTATAGTCCTTTAGTTTCTGTAATAATTCTGCGTCTGAAACGGCAAGGATTTTCGCCGCAAGGATACCTGCATTCTCTCCACCGTTGATCGCCACGGTCGCTACCGGAATCCCCGAAGGCATCTGCACGATGGAATAAAGGGAATCCACGCCGCCTAAATCCGAGGTTTTCATGGGAACACCTATAACGGGCAGCGGAAATATCGCCGCACACATACCCGGCAGGTGCGCCGCCTTGCCCGCTCCTGCTATAATCACCTTGAAACCCTTGTCCTCTGCGCTCTTTGCATATTCAAAGAATACATCGGGTTCTCTGTGGGCGGAAATAATCGTCATCTCATATGAAATTCCGAACTTCTCCAGAATGTCCGCCGCCTTCGCCATCACCGGCATATCCGAATCGCTGCCCATTACAATGCCTACTTGTGCCATATCTCGTACCTCTCCAGTCTCTATAAAACTCTACATCTATATTATAGGATAGTTTTTAATCCTCTCCACAACATCTTGTAGAAAATTTGGATATTTCTTTGTATATTGTACTAGATTTTCCTATAATGCGCAATACCCATTTAATATAACGTGTGACAGTTCAATCCAGCCACGGTCCAAGCTGTCACAATTCTATGAAAACGCCTCGTTCAACTCCTCGCAGCCCGGCAATACGAATCTCCCCTCCAGAATAATCGGAATCACTTCATTCTCCTTCGTCACTACCGACAACTCTCCCAACTCGTCATACGGAATAGTAATGTCCGTATGGCAGTTAAAATACGCCTTCATCACATCTTCATTACGCAGTACCGATACCTCGTTTTCACGCGCGATGATTTCCTTGCCGTCCGGGTTATAGACCTTCACATCTTCCGCATGGCTGTAACAGGTATCGCCCACGGCGAAATGCGGTCCGGTCTTCTCTGCAATCAAAATCGGCATTTTTTCCTCTATCCCGTATTTTCTTGCCACCACATAAGCCGTCGTATTCGTTCCGATGGCAAATTCTCCTATCGGCAGCGTATCGTGGTGGAAAAGCACATTATCCTTGATATACTTCTTATTCTCCTGCTCAGTCTCAAAGTTTGCACAGTCATACTCCGTAATCATGCCGTCGCGGAAGGTTATACAGATATCCTTATATTCCAGCTCATTTAAAAATACCCTTGTTACGTGCAGCGTGCCCTCCGTCCCTGCAAGCTGCGGCGAAGTAAAGACCTCGCCAACTGGAATATTCACATCTGCGACGCAATTCTCAAAATTTGTCTCCTTTTCGGGATTTTTAAGCGTATGCAGCATAATTTTTAAATCCGTGCGGTTCTTTCCCATACCTTTAACTATGACATATTCGCCCAAATCCAAAGTATTTATGATATTCTGCTGGATTCCCTGATACAATTTGTAATCTAACGTATTGATTTTGATGATTTCATCAAAAATCTCCTCATACTGACTGCCTATATCGGATACCGGAAAAGCAATAATTGTAAAGCTTCTCTCCTCACCCTTGATATACTGGTTCTGAATAGCCCCCGCCTTAGAAGCATATTCCACAGACAGCTTCTGCTGCTTCTCACTCAAATGACAGGCTTCCTTCTTAGTCTGCGGTACAAACGGCTTCTCCCCGAAAATCTCTAACACCGCAGGACCGCCGAACACGCCCGCTTCTTCTTTTAACTGCTCGAATGCGTTCTGCATACATTCAAGCTTTCTCGTTACAAGCGCCCCATCTAAAAACAACGCTTGGTCTTCTTTATGGTCGTAATCAAACTGCTTATTCGGATTTGCCCCGAAATACCCGTTCTTATTGACACTCCAGCCCTGAAAAATATTACCACCCGCACGGCAGATAGTCGGCTTTAGACCGATTCGGTCAAAGTTCTTAACCGCAATTCTAATCATTCTTTCAAATCCAAGACAATAACGAATACCCACCGTCTTTTTTATGGAAATGTCTTTATTGCCCACTTCAAAACCTATGCGGTATCCTTCGGTATAGGTATCCGCCATCAATGTCACCGTCTCATCTGACAGATGTGTCATATGCTTAGCCGTTCTAATCTCACTCTCTGTCACATATTCGCCATAATAGTATAAGTACCTTATATCCGCAAGGTCGCTTTCCATTACGGTCCTGATTGCTAAATCATTTTGCGGCACTACCATTGACTTTACTTTATTATATGCCGCATTTTCATAGTAATCGCTTACATACCAATACGCTATCTGCCTGATATTCTCTACTTCCGGCACCGCGGAACTACTGTCCGGATTTTCTTTATCCTCTTTTGCAGCACAGACAAACGCCTGATATATTTCTAATAACAGCTCCATACGTATGACCATTTCGGTCATTTTCTGTTCATAAGCCGCCGCTATCATACTCCGCAGTTCAGCGCAGACAAATGACAAAATCTGTCCCATAGCCTCTCCGAAAAGTTCAACCGCATAAGCAGGATTCGCATAGCTGTGGCTATAGTTCTTTGGCAGAATATCTTCATACAGCTCCCTATTCCTTCGCTGCAGCTCTTCTAAAGGAGCCTCATAAAGATTGCCGCTTTCTACAAAATCCCATGTTTCTTTCATTAATATTATAAATTCGGACATTTTGTTAAAATAGTCCTGATATTTTTCATCGCATACCGCCTCTTCCGATATTTGCGATATCCTCTCAAGCGCCAACGAAAAGCGCTCCTGCTCTATCTGCTTTTTTTCTTCGTCTGTTATATTTTCTTGCATTATGTCAACCGCCTTTCTTTAATATACATGCACTATCCGATTCCATACGCCCCCGCATATAAAATAGCGCTCACAACTGCCAGCGCCAGCACATTTAAGGTAATGCCGAGATATGAAAAGAAATAATACTTATCCTTCTCCGTTTTGGAAACCACGCCTAAAGCCGCCCCTACAAACGCAAATATAGTTACTAAAAAAGCCGCAGCGCCATATTGCATCGGCACTTCGCCATAATTTCTGTAACTCATAAAGACTATATATACCAACGTAATAAGTGAAATAACGCCTAAAATAGTCGCCATTATCCCTTTAAGCGTGTGGCTCTTATTCGTAAACATATAACTATTTTTACGATTCATCTATGACTCCTCATAAATTATTGACAAATGGGCACTCCATAAAGGAAATACCCATGATTTCTCAAAACAATATTTTATTTCTTCCCGCAAGAAGCCTTGCCCCGCCTATAATAAGAAGGATTCCGCTGGTTATCCCCGCTACTAAAATCACTACTCCGACGGCAATATTCATCGCTCCGACGCCGCCCATTGTTTTATATGTTCTCTCTTCCATTCTGACTTCCTACCTTTCCATTCTATTTTGCTCCGTACTGCTCATAATATGCGTCTATAGCAGCTTTCAGCGTATCGTCAATATATACGCTGCCGTTATATGACTTATTATAAAGGCATTCGACCACATCTTCCATCGTGACGATTGCATGCGCGCCAAAGCCGTATTTTTCCTTAATCTCATCAAGCGCGCTCTTATCGCTCTCAAGCCCCCGTTCCATGCGGTTTAGCGATACCATCAAGCCCTTAATTTCCACATCTGCCTGAGCTTTAATAATCGGAAAAGTCTCTTCGATGGACTTACCCGACGTGGTAACGTCTTCAATTATTACTACTTTGTCGCCGTCTTTAAGCTTACTCCCTAGAAGAATGCCCGTATCTCCGTGGTCTTTGACTTCCTTGCGGTTAGAGCAGTAGCGTACCTCTTTTCCATATAATTCACTGATTGCCATCGTCGTTGCCACAGCGAGCGGAATCCCTTTATATGCAGGTCCGAACAATACGTCAAAATCAAGCCCGTAATGCTCATTTATCGCCTGAGCATAGTACACGCCCAGCCTGCGAAGCTGCGCGCCCGTCACATAAGCGCCCGCATTCATAAAAAACGGAGATTTCCTTCCGCTTTTCAATGTAAAATCGCCAAATTTAAGCACCTGACTATCTACCATAAACTCAATAAACTGCTGCTTATATTCTTCCATATTAATCCCCCATATTCCTGTCCCAATATTTGCTTTTATAATTTTACCACATTTAGCCTTGATATTCAAACAGATTTACTTATAAATCATTGGACGAATCAGGAAGGCTATGCTATTATTACAATAAGATTTTTGTTAAGGGGGATTAATATGGTATATGAACTAAAACATAAAGATTTAAGTCTTTTGCATTTTTCAGCTACTGAAGATACTAATACTCCTGAAATTAAAATCTTATGGAGCAATGAAGCCGGAAAGCACTTACTCCCCCTTGATTTAGAATTAACCGACGAGGGACTTTCCAAATGGTTAAAACATAGGACTATACCTAAAAATCGTGCCTATGTGCATAATTTTTTAAGTAAGTGCGGTCTCAATATCAATCGTCCCATGACAATTATAAAAGTTTCAAAAGGGCTTTCTTTGAACGACTGCTATTGGATAGTCGAGAAAGACTTTGAAGGCTCTTACGATAAATTCAATTTATATGATAATAGTTTCAACAGGGTGCTTGCCCTGATTGCTTTTACAGGATACGGAAGCAGCGTCAGAACTTCTCTTGCTTCCTGCCCTGAGTTTACCACAAACGGCATGCTCCCTAAATGCTGGAGAAGAAAAGACGGAAAAATTTTTCTATACAAAGGCGGCACAAGCGGCGCGTCCAACACAGGAAATGAGCCATACTCTGAATATTATGCCGCTCAGGTTGCCAAGGTACTCGATATTAACGCCATCAAATACGGACTTTCAAAATGGAATGGTGAATTATGTTCGACTTGTGAACTTTTCACTTCAAAAGATTATGCCTTCCTTCCGGTAGGAAGAATTGTAACATCAGGGGGCATGTCAGCAGTAAGGGAATACTATAAAAAACTTGGGCAGGATTTTATCGTTGCTTTAGACGACATGCTCGTTTTAGATGCAGTTATAATGAATACCGACAGGCATTTTGGCAACTTCGGCTTTATTATTGATAATAATGATAATAAGATAATTTCTCCGGCTCCATTATTTGACCACGGCAATTCACTCTTAAATTTTGCAGGAGCGGAAGACTTAAAAGACTCTAAATCATTAAATGCTTATGCAGATACTCTTCTCCCCTGCGTATATGATGATTTTATAGGAACTGCCAAAAACGTGCTTACGCAAAAGCATCGCGACGCTCTGCGTAAACTGCTTGCGTTTAAATTTACCAAACATTCAAGATATAACCTGCCTGACAAGCGCCTTAGAATGCTCGAAAACCAAATACAGACACGGGCAAGAATGCTGCTTGAGAAATAAGCGTCCACGATTGCCGTGTAAATCATAACATATCCAATATTTCCTGAATATGCTCCACGTTTTTACTTCCAATATTGATTGCATCCACACCTCTTAAGGCAAATGAAATCATTTCTTTCAAACCAGCCCTCGCAAATCCTTTGCCGCTGCATAAGGGCTTACTTCCAATCACTTTAAGCCCCATTCTATGCGCCGCTTCAACCAATGAAAGACTTTCCCCTTTGTATGACTGATTTTTCATATTAACGGCATATGGGCATTGGATATTGTAGGGAATTTGAAGATATTTAAAATGGCTGCTGCCGTTACTGATTTCCTGCGCAATCCTATCAACCTTTTCGATATTGATGTACCATTTTTCTTTTTCTGCTTCCAAAGCGAGCATCTCAAAAGCCAATCCATACGACCTTACTTTTCCATCTTTTACTTTATCCTCATACCATGCGAAAAGCTTGGCAATTCTTCCATAAAATTCAGCTTCTGTCAATTCAGCGCGCGTAATTTCAGGAATATGTATATAATGAACATCAAGTGTATCAATACCTAGATTTTGAATACTGATTTGCAATGCAATTTCAAAAAAATCCGGATTCAATGTCTGATACAAACCTTCATATTCGCAAAAATCACTAAGCTGTATTCCCTGTGGTTCTAATATTTCATGCAGGTACTTCATTGGATTTCGCCCACTTATAACATCTCCAAACAAAAGCCCTGCCTTTGACGCAATAAATATATCTTCTCTCTTAATTATACCCGATGAAATCAATATATTTACCGCATTTCCAACATCTTTCTCCGAGCGCATGCCCCTGTAATTAATTGCCGTATCAATCCTTGTAATCCCATTTTTTACCGCAAATATAATCGCTTCTGTGTACAGTTTGGAATCATCATCGGAAAAAGAGCCAAGATATGTACCTAATCCAATTTTTGCGACGTTTTCCTTTACTATGTTTTGAATCATTTTAATAGTTATGCTCCTTCATAAATTTTTCAGCTCTATCTATACCATTAATCCTTTATTTCATCTATAAATATTTTAACTTTTTAACTTCATTTGTAAAGTTAAAATATTAAAACCTATCTGCAAAATCTGCAAACAAATTTTTTCTAAACAAATTTCCCCACTCCCTATTGACAGCCTCAGACTATTGTGATAGTCTATATTCATCATCAGACTATCGCGATAGTCCATTTCAGCCTATAAATTAAAATTAAGGCTGGACTTAAGGCTAAACTAAGGAAAGGAGTAAATACTACCATGAAATTATTTGATTCTGAACTGAAAGTAATGGAAGTCCTATGGGAGCAAGGCAGCATACCGGCACGCAGCATCGTAGATGTGCTTGCAGAAAGTATCGGCTGGAACAAAAACACCACATACACCGTTATTAAGAAATGTATAGAAAAAGGCGCTATAGAACGCGAGGAGCCGAACTTTTTATGTAAACCGCTTATAACAAAAGATGAAGTGGCGCAAAGTGAAACCGAACAATTAATAGATAAGATGTTCGGCGGTTCCAGCGAACTGTTTTTCTCATCATTCCTTAAAAATCAAGGAATTTCGGAAGCAGACGCCGCACGGCTCTCACAAATGATTAAAGATGCAAAATAACACAAGATAATTGCGAAGCAATTTCTTATATGATAATTATAACCCGCGGCAACAACGACCGAGGTTAAAAGAAAGGTATGGTAACTTAATATGCTTAATTTTAGAATGAATATGCCGTTTGTCTTAATGGCGTTTTACGGCAGTCTTATGATTATAGTCGTATTACTATTAAGGGCTCTGCTTAAACGCAGACTGCCTAAATTCGTTTTTCCGGTTTTATGGTGCGTGATTCTTATCCGCCTGCTTATACCGTTCAACATAAGCAGCCCGTTAAGTCTCAAGGCATCCGAGAACTCTATTCTTCGTATGCCGCTTGAATTTATTGAGGCTTTCAGCGAAAATTTTGCCTTCTTTGGTCCGGCGCAGACATCGGTTATACAGGAGGCTGTTGCCGCTGATGTGCCGATGAGCGAGCAACCGTCTGCTTCTATATCAGAAGCAACATATACAAATACATATGCCAGCTCTGCTTCCCCGCAAACAGACTCCGGTGCAGGTTCCAAATCTGAAAGCTCAGGCACTAGCTTTGTAGGCAGAAGCGGAAGCTCCGATACTTCTGACACTGTCATAGAAACAGTAGCAGAAGACAGCGCAATCACTGTCGCTTATTCCGGCATGGGAATCGGCAGCACATGGTTCTTACGGCAGTTCCCATTCATCACTATATATTTTATAGGGCTTTTTATAACCATCATCGTTCTGTGTATACAGAAATACCGCTACAATGCACGGCTTAAAAACTGCCTGCTGATTGAACACAACGAAACCATCAACACCATCTTACGCGAAATGGATATGGGGCATATACTTGTATTTACTAATGATGAAATTGCCTCTCCGCTGGTATGCGGCTTGCTGAATCCGCGCATATACCTGCCTACGCGCATGGATTTTCATAATACTGAGCTTATCAGGCACATTTTATCACATGAAACCATGCACATACGGCGTAAAGATAACTGGATAAAAGCGATTTTGCTTATCGCAATCTGCTTAAACTGGTTTAACCCTCTTATCTGGATTATGTCGAAATGCCTTGCCTCTGACTTAGAAGCGGCGTGCGACGAAGCCGTTATCCGTAAGTTTCAAGACAATGAGCAGCGTAAAAGCTATGCTTTCAGCCTGCTGTCTATGGCGATAACCGGCAACCGCACCACCCTGCTTTACAGCTCTTTCTCGAAAACCGAGGTGGAAAAGCGTATACAGAACATAATCTCATATAAAAAGACCTCTTTTCTGCTTATATGTATAGCGGTTGTGTTTATCCTTTGCAGCAGCACCGTTTTTGCAACCTGCCCGCAGGCTCCATTTTATTCGCAGCTCACATCTTACTGCGCAAGCAGCAATTCAAGATGGGCAGTAAAAGTAGAACTTACCAGAGACGCGGCGTTAGGAGAGAATGCAGAAAACCGTGCCGAAAAAATTATTTTCAACGTCCTCAATTCCGATACAGCGGAGGAGTCTGAAATTATAAAAGAGCGGATAATAGAGGCTTTATCTGAAGAATTCCATGTAGAAAAGAGCGTGTTCGAGGTTTACATGGGTATATGTATCTCAAATGAAGAACAGTACGAAGAATACGCTTCATGGGGACTTGAAAAAGACGAGGCAAGCGGATACTTTATATATCAAGGCGAACAAGTCCGGAAATTCATTGATAAATCCGCCGGCTTCTACCAGACAAGACCGGAAGGCACAGTTGATATCATCATACGCAGAGACAACCGCGGTTATATCATCTATGTCCAGACATACCACGAAGGCGACGCTGATTACGACAACTACACCATGAACAACGTTATATTTACGGAACATTAAATACCATTTACAGTGTTAAACGGCATGGGCTCATATGTTTCCTCTTGAGGTCCTTGAAAGACATCGGTACTTAGTGAAAAAGCTGTTTTTTAGCTTTTGAGCTTAGTACCGCTATGTCTTTCACGGAGCGAGAGCGTGCCTCAAGAGGAAACATATGAGTCCATGCCGCCTACATGTCATTTCTTAATTTTACCGCCACGTCTCTTCCGGTATCAGAAGCGCCGCAATCAGATACGCAACCGCGCCCGTGCCGACGCTTGCAAGAGTACATACTACCCATATAATCCTTACTACAGTCGGATCTACGCTCAAGTATTCCCCGATACCGCCGCATATACCGCATATCTTTCTGTTATCCCTGGAACGTACCAGCTTTCTATACTCATTATCCATGTTTTATCTCCTTTCCCATCGTTAGTATTGTTTATTTTATCCAACATAATTACATACACACATACATCTGTGGAGTAAAATCACTCAAACTCATACACACTCCACAGCGACTTCTTAGAAACCAGCCGATATTCTGATAGATTAGGGTTACATGCCAATATTCTGAAAAGCCACTCCTCCTGCCTATCGTAATCCGCCGCATATACAATCAGCTTATCGCTTCCGCAAATCACCTCATCGGTAAGCTGTTCCTCATTTCCCTCGCTTACAAAATACACTCTATCATATTCCATCAATTCCTGCGAGCGCCACCATACATTATAAGGCGACTCATCGTTATACAAAATCATCACAGGCGTATGGACATTTTCTTTGGCATATGCCATTACCTCTTTATCCTCACTATAAAGGAAAATAGTCTTGCCGCCCACCAGCTCATCTATATCACCCATGAAAAGCATGAAAAGTAAAATTACACCGCCAAGCCTCGACAACTGTTTTTTATGCAAAGGATTTTGCCCTTGATAGTTGTCAATCAGTACACTCCACAACATGTAAAGAGCCGTAATAAGCAATAACAGCACAATTCCGTATATCGAAAGCTGGTATCTGTTTGAAGTCTCATAGAGCAAAAGCGCCGTCTTAGATACCGTAAAAAAATACCCGCCCGCCGCAAATAACAGCATGAAAAAAGCTGTCCGCTCTGCACTGTCTGTCTTTGCTTTTACCCTTTCTTTTCCTCCCCTGCTCATCACAAATACCGCAATACCCATAAGCGCTATCACAGCAAGCCACAAGAGCATATAGCCGTCAAAGAGATATTCATTCATAAGGTCTATGAAAAATCCAAGCCGCACACCTGTATTCGCAGCGTCCGTAAATTCGGACAACGCCCCTATTCCACGATATCCGCGAAATATATGAGAAAGGCTTGCCGGATAACATATTACTGCTAAAGCTAAAGATATGGCGCAGGCAAAGCCGTATTTCACACAATCCGCGACGCTTACTTTTAACCGTCCCCAGTCTAAAACCCTGCCGTTCTCTTTTCTTTCCACACATGAAAGCAATTTCCATATACAGAAACCAGCCGCGGTAAAAAACAAAAATATAAGATAATAATACTGTGTTAAAAATCCCAGAAAATTTATCGCTGCCAAAGGAAGCAGAAATTTTTTTACTCCAAAATCCTTCTTAACTACCGCGCGCACATGGATACAGGCACAGGATAAGACAAATACCGTCAACCATTCATACATTCGGATAAACATCACTCCCGAAATAATGATGGGATTAAAACCATACGCTGATACAAGCAATAACGTAAGCCGCTTATTTTGCCCCGTTACCATATAGGCAAGCCATGCAAGCAGCCCGAAATTCAAGATAAACGCCGCAATATTGACGCCGATTCCTAACCACTTGCTGAATACACCGGGAAAAAACGAACAGACCGTATGTAATAGGAAATAAAATAGCGGCGGGTGCACGTCCCACGACTGCACTTCGACAACCATGCCATAATTGAATTTCTCTTCTGGCAGAACCACAAATTCATTGCGCACAGACTCCCTATCAACCCATTCCCTGTCCGGTTCATACAGCCCTGCCGTTCTGTTGGTCGAATAAAAGGAATAGTATTCATCTTCGTGAAACCCTTCCTTCTTACCGCCATAGTAAATCAGCATAAGAAGCTGCATGGCAAGAACGAAAATAAACGCCGCTGTCCATAACCATCTGCCTTTTTGTCCTGTTCTCCTTCCGTTCTTCCTGCTTCCGAATGTTTTTTCCATTCCCTTATTCCTTAGCTTATCAATAAATGTCAGTCCTCGAACTTAATCGTAATGCTTCCCATAGCGCATTCTATGTCAAAATAACTGCTGCTGCCATTGTTTATCTTACGTTCTTTAGCTATTCCACCATACTCATTACCACCTATTATAACATTTCCCATGCCACATTCAAGAGTATAATTGTGTTCGCTCTCTGAACCCTGCAAAGTTATGTCTATCTCTCCCATAGCGCACTCGGCGTCCATATCGCCCATAATTTTCCCCTGCACGCTTATGCTGCCCATGCCGACTTCCAAATCCAAATCCTTCGCCACGTCAGCGTTTTTGACATCAACTGTTCCCGCGCCCACAGATATGCTGACCGTCTCCGCGCTCATACTGCCTATATTCATTTCTCCAGCACCCACGTCCATGCTGATTGACTTTGCCCTCAGGCTGTCGATATCGTATATTCCCGCTCCCGACTCCAGCTCTATCGTATTGGCTTCCAGATTTAAGTTCTCGATTTGCCCCGCATAAATTTCCATTTCAACCGAGTTAAGATTCAGTCCTTTAGGCAGGCTTAAATATACTGTTCCGTCATTTTCATTATGAAACATATTATTAAACTTGTTCCTGTTTCCATAAAGTACGAAGGTTCCGTTATTCATGCCATACTTAAGATTTTTAATGGAAGAATCATTTCTTATCCATACACAGTCGTCAGCCGACTCCTCTATGACCAGACAGGCTGCGCCAAGTTCTATATCTATATCCGTAATTTCGGACGCCCTACAGTCTGTATTCTCCGCTTCGCTGCCTGAAACACGGTGTTCTGCGCCATAATGCCAATCGTCGTCATAGTCAAACAGTGGAAAATGAAACAAACCCATGTCTAAAACAACGACACTGCCATCTTGGAACAAACCATATCTGCCTTCCTGCCTAAGCTGCTCAAATCCGCCAAATATACCGAATACGCCGCAAAAAACACAGCCTATTGTAAATAAAACCAATGCCGTAATCAAACACCATTTAGTAAATTTTTTCATGCTTTTGCGCCCCCTTTACCAAAAATAGCACTGAATAACTTGCCTATTCCTTTAAATACAAGCGGTACTAATCTTCCGCAAAGAACCATCAGCCATAGGAAAACCAGACCTATCGCCATAAATATTAACGCCATACCTATCAGGCACAAGCCTGCAACCGGCATTCCTAACAACATGGCAATTCCGCTTACAAACAAGGCTATGCCTACCGCTATCAGTGAAACGGCTATTGCGCCAATGCTTATGACTATTCCTAATACAGCGCCGAAAATGCCGACTATTATTCCCAAAATCCCGCCACCTATACCAAATAGAAGCGGCGACGCAAGAATACACAAAATAACAATTATTATAATAGTGCCAGTGGACATCTGACTTTTACGCGGCTTAACGTCTGTGCTGTTCTGGTTATTGTAACTTCCTTGACCGCTGTACTGGTTTTGGTTATTGTTGTAATTGCTTTGTCCGTCGGACTGCCCGCTCTCATAATATGAGTCTGCGACGTTTTTCTCATCTTTTTCTTCCCCGCCTTTTTCTCCGCTGCGGTACAAATCCGGCACTTCACCTCTGTTTCGGTTTTCGTATTCCGAAAAGCCTTTCTCCGTAAACTCCCCTATGTTTTCACCGTCCGCCAATCCTGCCTTAATTGTCCTCGCAAGCTGCTCCGGCGTTCCAAGCGAAGCAATTACACTCTGTTCATTCTCTTCTCCTGCGTCGTCGAAGTAGTCATTATAGTAGTGTATCGCCTCTTCCCTTTCCGAAAGCGGCACGTCCGCAAGCAATTCCGCCAGATTTTTCATAAAATCCGCTCTGTTCATCATTTTAATCCTCCCTCAAAAATGCTGTTTAGCTTAGCTGAATAACGATGCCATTCGCTAATATACAAATTTAGCTGTGCGCGACCTTTTTCTGTCACTTTATAGTAGCGCCTGTTACGCCCTGCACATTCCATGTCATATACTTCCAAACACTCGTCTTTCTGCAGTCTTCGCAGTACCGGATACAGTGTCGATTCGGAAATTTCTATAACATGACGTACTTCCTGTGTTATTTTGTATCCGTAAGTACCTTCCGTCTCACTCGATACAACCGCAAGAACGATTGCGTCCAACAGCGCGGCGCCCGTATTGAAAACCATGCGATATCCTCCTCTCCCTCTTCTTACATATTTCATACAATAACCCGCTTCCAATATTCTCTGCTACAAAATCTCATATGGTATGATATAATATTATGATTTTATGCAATATTATATGCCATATAATATTGTTGTTACTGATACTATACGGCATATAATATTATTTGTCAATATATATTTATTAAAAATAAAAATATAACTTGCAAGCGAAAACTTTTCGCTGAGGTATTTTATAAGTAAAAAAGAGTCTTCTTGTGAGATTTCCTGCAGTATGATATAATTCTGAATAGTTACTGACGAAACATGGAAACAAATAAAATGTTTTATGAAAGATTGAAAGGGACAGATTTATGAGTATGTTTGTAGCGCCTGATTATTCCGAGTTACAGTATAGCGGCAGGATTGATTTTGATAATCCTGCTGCGCCTGAGTTTGTATATCCGTGCAGTTATGTCAAAATGCGCTTTACCGGTACATATGTTAAGGCGGTTATTGAAAACCATCGCGCGTACTTTAGCAGTTATCTGGGCTTCATTATTGACGGCAGGCAGGATAAAGTGAAAATTCAGGATTCCGGTAAAGCCACAATTGAGCTGGCTTCCAATCTGGAAGATACGACGCACGAAATCCTGCTGTTTAAGCGAATGGACGCCTGTCACGTATTTCGATTCTATGGCTTTGAAGTGGAAGACGGTGCGGTTATATCGGCTCCTGACGCTAAATCGGGGCGCAGAATAGAAGTATATGGCGACAGCGTTTCAGCAGGAGAAGTATCAGAAGCGGTTGACTATGTGGGGAAAGAAGACCCCGAACACGACGGGGAATTTTCTAACAGCTATTATTCTTATTCATGGCTGACGGCAAGAAAACTTAATGCAGAGCTTCATGATATTGCGCAGGGCGGTATCGCCCTGCTGCATAATACCGGCTGGTTTGCCGGACCGGAATGTATAGGCATGGAAGAGATATACGATAAAATTCAGTATAATACACAGTTGGAAGAACCTAAGCAATGGGATTTTGCAAAGTATCGTCCGCATGTAGTCATAGCTGCCATCGGTCAGAATGACAGTAATCCGGAAGATTATATGGCGACAGATTATGAAGGCGATAAAGCTAAACATTGGCGCAAGGAATATAAAGCGTTTATACAAAAACTTCGGGAAATATATCCGCAAGCGGTCATAATATTGACGACGACCATACTCGGTCATAATGAAAATTGGGATAAAGCGATTGACCAAGTTAGTCATGAACTTAATGACACAAATGTCTATCATTTCTTATATACTAATAACGGAACCGGAACTCCGGGACATATCAGGATTCCAGAAGCGGAACGAATGTCAGATGAGCTTGCGGCATTTATTGACTCACTTGGTAATGAAATTTGGCAGGATTAAAGCAGGAAAAGAGTATAGATTAAGATGAAGAACCAATATAATAAAACCATCACCGCCTGCTTTGTGGGATATATTGTGCAGGCTATAGTCAACAATTTTGTACCGCTGTTATTTTTATTTTTTCAAAGAAGCTATAATATTCCGCTTTCCCAGATTACGCTTCTGGTGACGTTTAATTTCGGCATACAGCTTTTGGTTGACCTGCTTTCCGTAGGATTTGTAGATAAAATAGGCTACCGTGCCTCAATGGTTATGGCGCATGTTTTATCGGCGGCAGGCTTGTTTCTTCTTACAATACTGCCGGAGATTTTATCTTCTTCGTTTGCCGGAATTTTGATTGCTGTCATGATATATGCAATCGGCGGCGGACTTTTGGAAGTCCTTGTCAGTCCGGTGGTGGAAGCGTGCCCTTCCGATAATAAAGAAAAAACGATGAGTATGCTTCACTCCTTTTACTGCTGGGGACATGCCGGAGTGGTATTGATTTCGACGTTGTTCTTTTATGTTGCAGGTATTGAGAACTGGAAAATATTAGCGTTGATTTGGGCGCTTGTTCCGCTTGGAAATGCGTTTGCTTTTACAAAGGTTCCGATTGCCTCGCTTATTAAAGAAGGCGAATCGGGAATGCAGTTAAAGGAACTGTTCAAAATTAAGATATTCTGGATTTTAATGATAATGATGATATGCGCGGGAGCAAGCGAACAGGCTGTCAGCCAGTGGGCTTCCACGTTTGCGGAAAAAGGTCTGGGAATTTCCAAAACAGCGGGCGATTTGGCGGGACCGTTAGCGTTTGCAATTTTAATGGGGACGTCAAGGGCGTTTTATGGCAAATATGGCGACCGTATTAATCTGGAGCGCTTTATGATATATAGCTGCTGTTTATGTGTTCTGTCTTATCTGGGAATTTCATTTCTGCCCATTCCGCAGCTTAGTCTGGCTGCCTGTGCGGTCTGTGGATTATCGGTCGGGATTATGTGGCCGGGTTCTTTTAGTAAAGCGTCGGCGGCTTTGCCCTCAGGCGGAACAGCGATGTTTGCGTTATTGGCGCTTGGCGGGGATATAGGCTGTTCGGGCGGCCCTACATTAGTCGGAATGGTATCGGGAGCGTTGGGAGACGATTTAAAAAAGGGCGTCTTGGCAGGAGTTATTTTCCCGGTACTGCTGCTTTTGGGGATTGTAAAAGTTGGTAATCCCAAAGAGAACAAAGAATGAAAGGAAAGACCTAAATGCTTTCCTTTTATTCGCAGGTATATGTTTGAGTGTCCATTATATCATATGTTTCCGGATTTAATAGTACAATTCTAATGTCCACATATTTGTTGTTATCTTCTGAGCTGACAAAACAATCATGACCATCCAAATATACCCCATATTCACCGGCGTCATTCCAAAAGACAGACAATGAACAAACCGAACTTTCATATACGCTGCCCGGTACATGAAAATCATCTAACACAACTGCTGTTTTTTCTAAACCGTTCCACACAATAAAATCAGTTGTATCATGTATGTCATCATAAGATACTCCAAGTGTATTAAATAATTCAATATACTCAGAATTATTCCAAATATTTTGATTATTAATTTCTATCACGGAATAATAGTTTGTCGCCAGTAATCCGTTTAAATAAACACGCAGTTGTTCAGGTGTATTTATTTGAGATTCCTTTACTATATCATATCCTTTTGAAAAATTAAAAGAATATAGAATATTATCTTTTAAAATATTCATTGCTATTTCAGGTTCAAAAAACAGAGATGTCTCATAACAATTAATGTCATTTAACTTTATATTATATTTACCATCCCGTTCTTCTTCAAACGAAAGACTTCCTATACTTGTTTCCAGAACTCCGTCATTTTCATTGAGAGAATCAAGATATTCAAACTGTCTTTTTGACGGATTTGCAAGAATAAAACGTACATTTTCTGTGATATAAGAGATATCGATACCAATATATTCAAGGAACTCTGTATAATCAGAATCCTTTAATAAATCTTTGTTATTTATCTCCATTATAAAACTGCACTCAAGAAAATCTTTATATCTGGCGCTCCGCCTAATAAAAAGGTTGTCAGTTTCATAATATATTTTTTCTAATCTCTCATAATATAAATCTGATTCCTGCAAGCGTTCCATGACATAATTACGAAAGGTATCTGCCCCCCCCGCTTGTTCAACATAACATCCGTCAGGCCAGCGTTCCATATCTCTAAGATATGCGCCGGAACCGTAAATATCCTTTTCATATTTATCTAAAAGAGCATTAATATTTTCTTCAGACCAGCCCGTTTTCCTCAGTTGTTTATATTTTTCAAATATTTTTTCGCATAAGAAACTGTCTCCATTAACTATTAACTGACTTATATATCCGCTTTCAATAATAAAATTATAATCTGCTGGGAAATCATAATATGAGAAGCGGGTTCCCCATGTAAGATCTAAATCCCACGGTGCATAGAACGCTTTAATTCCGTCTTTATTATCCTGTAATAATATATAATAATTTGTTATCATTCTTGCATTATCAAATCCTTGCACTAAGTTTATAAACAAATAGAAATCAATTACATTATTGGGGTCTATACCAGAATATAATTTTTCGTTATTATTCGCACTAAAATATAATTCATGATAATAATCCACTAATCTTGATAATTCATTATCAGTTAAGTCAGGATTACTACTTGTATAACCAATTACTTCCCCATTACTGTCAAATTGCAATCTTTCACCATTTATTCCATGCTTTATTACAGACAATTCACTGCTTTTTGCACCCACCTGTTTTTCATCAATCGGGTATCCCAGGGCATATAATCCCCAATACTCGCCGTTTACGAAAAGTTCCAGATATCTGTATTCCATACCTATATCCATCCCAAGACTATTGTCCGTTGCGCAGGTATATTTCCAAAGGTTAGATGAAAAGACATTCCTAATTTTTTCCGGATCATTATATGCTGAATATAACAACCAATCGTCATCTAACCGCATTCCGAGTAATGATACATGATATGGTCGTATATTACCACCAACAGATTCCTGTATCAGCGAAATACGATAAGCCTTTTTAGGAAACAATTTCATGGTATTTCCACGTACATGAATATTTCCCTCGGAAGTTATAAGCCTATTTGTCGTTACCGCACTATTGTCAAAAAGCGTCATGCTCATCGGCATATCATCAGTTGAAATATCTTCTGCACAATTTATATTCATTAATGGAAGCGTAGTGCATTTTAAATTGTATCTGCAATATAAATCTTCTGTGTAAACTAAAATAGGTATGGTCTGATTGTTCCTGATTAGGTCTTCCGTAATTTCACCTTCCAAAAAGGCTATATTTACATTATCAGCGCTGCTCTTTACTCTTATGTCCGGAGTAAAGGCTTTTGCATCATTTTCTATGAGCGAGTAATAAAATGTATTATTATAGGCATCAAAAAAAAGAACTTCTTCGTTAAAAATCAAAGAGTCCAACAAACCCACAACCTCTTCACGTGACATGATAATTTCATCAGCCTGCGCACTGCTGGCTATGCAGTCAGAATAATTTACCGGATTTCCCAAAAAATCCACCAGATAAATAACTGCTATGATAGAAACTGCAAGAACCAGTACGCTTACTATTTTTTTCATCTAATCAATTTCCTCTATAAGACATCATCACTATCGTATTCAATAATGGAAAATTTTTCTACGCCCTTTATAGTTCTTATACTTTTTGATAGTTCTTCCGGCTCTTTAACGGATATTTCTATAACCATATTCATGCCTTTTGATGTAAAATTCCTGCTTTTTACACGATATCTTTTTGTATGTGCTTTTATAGCATCTATTATTGTGTTTTCATCATCAGGAGAACAATACAATACCATTACAAAGGGCTTTTTCCCTATAGAAATATGCTCCATTACAATCAAGACTATTGTTACAGTCAGAGACGTTAATACTGCAACCTCATATAATTGACAGCCGCAGGTTATACCAATATGTACTGACCATAAAAGATATAGCATATCAACCGGATTTTTTACTGCTGTACGGAAACGCAAAATTGCTAATGCGCCTATTGTCCCTAATGTAATTACAAGATTGGACTGCAGGCACAAGATAATAGTAGAAATAAAAAACGGCAGAACCGCGATGCAGATATTAAACGAACGATTATAAAATGACCTATGGGAAACCAGTCTGTAAACCGTAAATTCATATACGCTCAAAATCAGAACAATAAACAGAACTGATACAATAACAGATGTATATAGTCCCGGATTAAAATAAGAATTACCTATATTATGTAAAGTATTTTCAATAGTGTTCATTTCAACAACTATGCTCCTTCCTTAGTCTGTGTCATAAAATACTTATATATTTTAAATTTTAATCTGATTCATATCCTGCAATACTTTTCTTCCTATGCAATACTTTGAAATAGAAGACTGAACCAGATTACGATTAGTAATAAGGTGCCTTATATATCCCGGCATCATATAATCAAATTTTACTTCCAAAACATACCGTCCTTCATGCGGAATAGGATAGCTTATGTAGCCGCCATCTAAGAAACGTTCAAAGTCATCCGCTACCGATATGCTTTCATCCAATGTAACGCGCATATTTGTAATTTCTTCTGTATATGCGGTTCTCTTATAATCAATAATAGCTTTAGGCATAAATTGCTGCGTCATATATTGGACGCAAAATTGTTTCAGCAGGGGTTTTTCTGTCTGCCAGAACAATTCATCAACATTCCCGTCCGCTATTTGTTGATATTCTTCTAATGAAAGTAAGCAGCTTTCTTTGCAACAGCGTTCATAAATTTTCCTTTTGCATTCCAATTTTAAGAACTGATATTGACGGTCATAATACCTTATTCGATATTTATAGCGTTTTGCCAGTCCGGCATCATTTTCTTTTACGCACGAATCTTTGTAATCATCAAAATAAAGGCTGTGTATTTCATATTTTCCATCTTCATCACCATGATAGTCTTTATCAAGTAAAGCGGATAAACGACTTTCTAAAATACCAAAATCATGATTGGTACAACGATACTTCCATTCATTCCTATATTTTTTAATGCCATCCACCCTCCCTTTAATATAGAAGGACAGCTTAAAAGCCATCCTTCTAATAATTTTTACTTATCTCATGCCAATCTCCGTATCGGACTCTGTTACATGGCTGTGCTCTTTGATATAAGCCATAATCTCATCAACCTTAGTAAACGCAAGCCCTACATAGCTATCTGCGCAGCCATAGAACAAGGCAATCTTACCACTCTCGGAATCATGAATGGTAGCGCAAGGGAAGCATACGTTAGGAACGAAGCCTCTTTCCTCGTACCACTCTTCCGGAGTAAGCAGGAAGTTCTCACATCTGTAAAGCACCTTAGACGGATTATCAATATCCAGAATAGCGCCGCCAATCGAATACACATATCCGTTGCAGGTTCCACTTACGCCGTGGTAGAACAAAAGCCAGCCTTCCGTTGTCTCGATAGGAGCAGCTCCGCCGCCGATTTTAAGGGACTCCCACCACTCTACGCTTCTTGCCATTACATGTCTGTGCTTACCCCAGTATACCATATCCGGACTCTCGCTTAAGAAGATATCGCCAAAAGGCGTATGTCCTGAATCTGAAGGGCGGCTTAAAAGTACATAGTTGCCGTTAATCTTTCTCGGGAACAGTACGGCGTTCCTGTTGAAAGGAATAAACGGATTCTCAATTCTGGTGAATGTCTTGAAATCAGTGGTCTTTGCGATACCGATGGAAGCTCCGTAAAAGTCCTGACACCAGATAACATAATATGTATCTTCAACCTTTACAAGACGGGGATCATAAGCGTACAAAGGCATAAAGTCATTGCCTTTCTCGTCTTTAAACTGAATCTTATTCGGCTCAAAGTCCCAATGGATAGCGTCTTTACTGTGTCCCAAATAAATATAGGAAATACCGTTGGTCTGCTCTCCCCTGAATACGCCGATAAACTCATCACCATAAGGCATAACGGCGCTGTTGAAAATTCTTGCAACTCCTTCAATAGGATTTCTGCCTATAATGGGATTTTCGGTATATCTCCAAATAGGCGCACCCTTAAGGCCTTCAGGTTTCTCCTGCCACGGTACATTCTTTACCACAGGACTAATCATTTTGATTTCACTCATTTTTTACTTTCCTCCACTTTAAATTTATATATTTTGTAACAGTTCAGCCCGCGTCATTCACAAAACGCGATTACAACGCTTTACTGCTGTTCCAAAAATTTCAAATTTTTCTCTATCAGCTCACATCTTTGCGCCACACATTCAACCGAACGCAGCGGATCTGTGGGCGTATTGAACACATAATCAATCAGCTTGTCTATCGTAGTGACCGCTACATGCAGTCTGGTGTCGCTGGAAGCGTAGTAGATATAGACGTCTCCGTTTTCCGTATTAATCGCTCCGTTAGTAAATACCACATTTGATACGTCTCCGACACGCTCCGCTTCTCTTGGTCCTATCAAAAGTCCCGACGGCTCTGCAATCACCTTTGACGGATCGTTTAAATCCGTAGCAAAAGCATATATAACATACCTTAAGCCTGCCGCGGTATTTCTTACGCCGTGCGCAATATGTATCCAGCCTTTTTCAGTCTTAATCGGAACTGCGCCCGCGCCATTCTTCGACTCCGTAATGGTATGATATCTGCGGATACTTGTCATTTTTTCCTCATCAATAACCGCATGTGTGATATCGTCGCACAGACCGAAGCCAATGCCGCCGCCTGAACCGGTCTCGATAAAATCGTCCATAGGCCTTGTATAAAAAGCATATTTTCCGTTTACAAACTCAGGGTGCAGCACTACGTTTCTCTGCTGCGGAGAATGTAAAGTCACCAGATTAGGCAGACGCTCCCAAGTCTTTAAATCCTTTGTCCTGACGATTCCTGCTGCCGCTACCGCTGCGGAAAGGTCATTTACGGAAGTGTCTTTGCTCTCTGAGCAGAATACGCCGTAAATATAGCCGTCTTCATGTTTCGTCAGACGCATATCATATACATTGGTTTCCTCCGGACATGTATCCGGCAGTAAAATCGGATAATCCCAGAACTTAAATCCGTCTACGCCATTATCACTCTCTGCCACGCCGAAGAAAGATTTCCTGTCATTTCCTTCAATCCTTGCCACCAGATAAAACTTGCCATCCAGATAGATAGCGCCCGAATTCATCACGGCGTTGACTCCCAGCCTTTCCATGAAATACGGATTTGTCTCAGGATTTAAGTCATATTTCCAAGTAAGCGGAATATGTTCCCTTGTCAGCACAGGATACTCGTATCTGTCATAGATTCCGTTGTAAAAATCAGATTTTACGTTCTTTCTGGCAATCAATTTATTATACTTTTCCAACTCTTCTTTATATTTTTTATGCAGCATTATTCGCCCTCCTTATAACCTTTATGCGCACTGTTCACTTCCCTTATAGCTTTTATGCAACATCGTTTGCCCGCTTTATAACTTCTATGCACATTCTGCCGTTATGGTACGGACATTTCCACGGCTCTACAATCGGCTTGCCGCTCACGGACTCGCCCTGCGGCGTAACGTCCCAGAACCACTCTGAGCCTGCGCGTTTATCAATCACATGCTCCTTAATAAACTTCCATTCTGATTCAGCCGCCTCTATGTATTCCTTCTTTTCCGGCGCAAGCTTATATCCGTTTAAGAAGCCTACCACAGTCTCAGCCTGCACCCACCAGATACGGTTGGTATTTACAACGCCCTTTTCACATTCATTGGCAAGCGAATGTCCGTCAAACGCCACCTTATATATCTGCGCGGTCAAATCCAGAATAATCGGTAAAAGCTTGTCTTTATACTTCTTTTCCCCGAGAATTTCTACGCCTCTGTCAATCAGCCACGCTGTTTCGATGTCATGTCCGTAGGAATGTAAGTCTATGATGGAATTCATTTCCCTGTCAAAGAAAACTTCCTGACGGTGCAGTTTAGGATTATACACCTTATCGGCAAACTCATCGAGAATCCACTCTAAGCGTTTCTTAACCGCCTCGTCCTTACTTACCCTGTATAACTCTGTATACGCCTCGAACACATGCAGCAGGGTGTTCATGGTCTTTTCAGCTATAACGCCGTTCTCAGAAAGCTTGTCGTTAGTTATCTCCACAAAGTCCCTGTCAAAAGCTTCCTTATATCCGATTTCGTCCATGCAGCGCTCTTCGATTATATGAAAAAGCTCCATCGCCGTATCAAGCGCCTCCTTATCGCCGGAAGCGTCATAATAAGAAGACAGTGCATATATGGAAAACGCCTGATTATATGTATGTTTGGTAGTATCCTCCGGCGTCCCGTCATAGCGCACAGACCAGTAGACTCCGCCTTTCTCCTTATCCACACAGTAATTTTTCATAAATTCATATCCATGCTTAGCTTCTTCCAGCAGACTTTCGTCCTTAAGAAGCATATAGGCATTGGCAAAAAACCATGTAATCCGGCTGTTCAGAATACAACCCTTAACCGCTTGTTTGTCCACATTCAGCTCATGGTCCATAAAGCCGTAATAACCGCCGAACTCATTATCCCTAAGCTTCTTCCAAAACGGAATAATACACTCTTCAAGATGCGCCTTTACCTCTTCTACCATCATATCCTTAGTTACCCTTTCCTTTCATTAATATATAAAGCTGCGCCAAATCATTTAACAAAAAACAATATAATATAAGTATATACTACTTTACTTTTTATTCAATAAAAATTTTTCGGTTTTTTAATTTTCTTGCACCGATTCAGCCCGCAGGCGCATGGCGTCTTTTAACCTCTATACAACTCACGGTACGCCGCCGCGCGCCCCTTATCAAAAGCCGTCCTTATCTGTTCTACTACCTGCTTATCCCTGAGTCTTGCCGTCAAAAGCGGTGAAAACCTCTTGCCTTCTAACTTAACCGCTTCTTCAACCGCCTCGTCAAAGGTTTTTTTCTCCCCCATATAAAGCCTTTCGGTATCGGTCATGTTATCCAGCCAGTCAATAAGGGCTATCACGTCCACCATCTGCCTGTAAGGGCAGTCCAGACGCTTATAGGCATTCGGATAGCCCGAAACACCGTCATACCATGAATGATGTCCCCTTGCGACTGCCGCATATCGCTTAGTTGAAGGTCTTCCCTCTAACCATTGCGCCCCCACGATAGTATGGAGTTTGGACATTTCATATTCATCGTCAAACCACTGTCTGATTATCCTTGAATATAAATTCATAAAGCACATTCTTCCGATATCGTAAAATCTTCCGCATTCCAGCGCGTAATTTTCTACCTCGCTCTTCTTCCTGTCTAAATCCTCAATGTCCCTTATTTCGTCGATATCGTCAAAGAACTCCTTATCTTCTTCCATTATAATTCTGCAAAACGCCGCCGACGCTTCCCCGACCACCCGCGCGCGAACATACTGGTCAGGCGCAAAGCACATCTGCAGTTTTTTAAGGAACTCTTTATATGTAACTCCGCCTTCAATCTCGACAAATGTATATGTAAGCTGCCTAAGATAAAGAAAGAGCAGCTCGTTTCTGTCCGTATCCGGAAAAGCGTCCATATAAGTAAAAAGCCTGTTATACAGATATTTAACGTATTTTTTTCTCCGGGGAATTTTCTCAGGATTATTCAATAAGAACTGGCAATAAAAAGCAGGCATGGATATTATGCCATACATGCCGTTTTCAGAAAAATCCTCAGGCTCAACTGCGTCCATTAAAGCCTCTAACTTGGTAAGCAGACCGTCAAGCGTCTCCATGCCGCAGTAATAATCGATAACATTGCAGGAATATTGCGGACGTATCATCAAAGGTTCATTATTAGCCGCCGCTTCCTGAAGCCGCCGCTGGTATACGATATACGCCGATTCCATGACGTCTTCAATATCCTGCGGCGTCATATGATTTTCTTTACCGTATGAAATGCTCGCCGCCATCTGCTGATGAGTCATATAGATATACCTGTCCCACGGCAAATCCGGCTCTTTTTCCTGATAAGACTTGTCGTTTAAGATTTGCAGGGTATGTTTCACCATATGGATTTTTTCATTGGAAACCCTGAATCTGCCAAGTGCCATATTAGCGCGGGCGCGAAGTATGTATCCCCGCGTCTGCGTATCGTCGATTTCATCATAATATTTCAAATAAGCCGCAGCCTCGGCAAAACACAGCCGCATCTGCATAATGTATTTCTCGCTTTCGTCATAATCCGTACCGACTAACTTATTGCATAGACCATAATAGCCCATGCCCAGCCAATATAACTCCCGAATTATACCATTTCTGTTCTTCTTCTGCCTCTCCACGCTTAAAAAAGCCTTATGCAGCTGGCAGAAAAGCCCTATATCAAGCTCTTCCTTGCCCTTATTTAGATTATCCGTAAACTCATGCAGGTCTTTAAGTTCGTCCTCGTCCGCGTCAAATATACGGTCTAAAACCGGAAATAAATTGTCTCTTAATAGTTCCATGTTGCGTATTATCTTTTGCTCCGCACGTTTCCTGTTGCCGCTTATATAACCGGCAAACTCTTCAAAAGACATATTTTCCTGTTTCCCGCGCATATTCAGCGTAGCAATGTCTCTTAAATTTGCAATATATTCTTCCTGATATTGCCGCATAATAATCTGCTCTTTCCTATTTGTTTCGTACAGTCAGCACAGTCAATGCGCAGACCTGATGGACAGTTACATAAGTCTTGCCAAATCCGATGTTATGTAAACCTATTGCGTAATATTTCCCTCAGCCGTTCCGGATCTATCGGCTTTGAACAATGCTCGTTCATGCCCGCTTCTTTTGAACGCCTGATATCTTCTACAAAGGCATTCGCCGTCATTGCCACAATCCACACACTCTTGGCGTCGCTGCGCTGCAGCTCCCTGATACGCCTTGTTGCCTCATAACCGTCCATTATCGGCATCTGTATATCCATTAATATTAAGTCGTAATAACCCTCTTGCGAATCTTCAAAAGCCTTAAGCGCCTGCGCTCCGTCGTCGGCAGTTTCTACATTTATTCCAGTTACCGACAACATCTCTAACTCTATTTCCTGATTTAATTCTACGTCTTCCACAAGCAGCACGCGGTATTTACTATAATCTTCTTCCCTTTCAGTATTTGCTCCGTCCGCGCTCTTGCTGCCTATAGCCTCCGCCAACGTCGTAAGAAGCTTGCTTTTAAATAGCGGACACGGTACAAAAGCGTTGACTCCTGCGCGGGTGGCTCGAAACTCTATCTGCGCCCAGTCGTCATCTGATACCAGTAAAATAGGGAAATCCCTTCCTGCAAGCTGCCTCACATGAGCCGCAAGTTCCAACGCGCTCATGTCCACTATCTCCTGTCCAAGCAGCATCGCACACGGCATATGCTCTTCGTACTGCGCCTCCGTCAGCCATTCTACCGCGCCCAGACCGTCGTTTTTATGCACGGAAATAAGCCCGCCGTCATTAAGATACTCTCCAATCTGCCCTATCCTGTCCTCTCTGCTTTCAACTACGAGTACAGCCTGTCCGTCCGGAAGTTCAGGGATTTTGCCGGATTGCTCCGATACCTTCATGGGAATGTCTATATAAAAGGTACTGCCCAAACCTTCTGTACTCTCAATATTTATATTTCCGCCCATACGGTCCACAAGATTTTTTACAATCGACATTCCCAGCCCCGTACCTTCAATACTCTTGTTTTCCTTATTGTTTACACGTTCAAACGGAACAAAGATTTTCTTTAAAAACGCCTCACTCATGCCTACGCCGTTGTCTTTACACATAAATTCAAGCCATACCCTGCTGCTTGACGATTGTACATCAGCCCCGCTATCGTCATGACGCTGTGAAAAACGCACCTGTATTTCGCCGCCTTCATGTGTATACTTTATCGCATTGCCAATGATATTTACCAAAATCTGCCTAAGACGCAGCGGATCGCCTATCAGCTTTTCCTCAAGAATTTTCGCAATCTCCAAATTCAAGCTCTGCTTTCTCTGCTCCGCCTGCGGATAAACAATGACGGCAATGTCATGTATAAGGTCTGCCAAAGAAAAGTCTTCGTCACTAAGAGCAAGACGCCCACTGTCAATTCTGGACATATCAAGCACGTCGTTTACCAGACTCATAAGATGCGATGATGCAGATTTTATTTTCAAAAGACAGTCGTGAACCCTCGGTTTCTCATCAATATGCGACAAGCCTATGGTCGTCATTCCCATAATGGCGTTCATGGGCGTGCGTATATCATGCGACATGTTAGATAAAAAACTGCTCTTTGCCACATTTGCAGCCTCCGCTGCTTTAAGGGCGTCTTCCAGTTCGGCGTTTTTTTTCAAAAGCTCTCTATTCGCAGTTTCAAGCTCTTCTATCCGCCGTGTAACATCAATTCCGTCTATTATAAGCTTCCCGTTGTTTTCATCAACTCTGTGGTTTCCTTCCGTTTGCATTTGTGTTCCTCATATACTACCTTTATTACATGTTGCTACAGTTCAGCCACGCCCATTCGACATGTGTGTTGAACTGTTATTATTATATAATGTATTCACACAACTGTCAAAGAATAGATGGAAATAACTGAAAATAGAAATTGGTAAATTTATATTACCTTTTTTCAATCCGACAGTTTCAACCCCCTGCATGCCTGACTGATTTAATATATGACTCAGGAACTTCAAACAATTTTCTAATCTTTTTCACCCTAATATGCTCCTTTAAATTTATCTACGGATTAATACGCCTTTCATGAACTGTGTTTCATTATGAGTTTCATATACAATGGACTTTTCTTCTTCTGTACAGCCAATTAGTATTTTGATTTCAGAATCTCTCTTCATTAAATCAACGATACACATTATAGCATCAACTTTTTTGTCTCCGCTTCCAACCCATACATCTATTCCGGCATTATCCATCGAAGAAGTACCTTTTAAATATCCATAGTCAAGCCGATAAATGAAGTCAGGATATTTAGGGTGTGCTGTCCCTTTCGGTCTGTCTATTACGATTTCTGAATTATTCACTAATTCATCTAAAGCATTCCAAAATTCAATATTGCAGCTATCCATATTATCACCTCGCCAAACACCGATTTTACAAGCGGAATTTCCTCAATATAAAATATCATTTTATAGAATATAGTTGTCATTTTCAATCATATATGATATTATTTTTATGTTGTCAACCCATTCCGGCAACGGAAAGGGGGTGTATATGCAATGCCAGGCTCATTCATTCTCTCTGTATTGGCAAGTATAGTTGCCTACTATATTTGCAAATGGCTAGACAGTGAGATTGACAACAACTAGCCTTGGTTTGCCCAGCCATAAATGCGGAAGAAACTCCGGTAGTTGCCCCTACCGGAGTTTCGTTTTGTACATGCATAACATGTCAGACTCATTTTGCCTAACGGCATTATAGCATATGCAGAAAATAAAAGCAATATGCAAAAACTTTGAGTTTCCAATTTGAGTTTCCAATTTTTCCTTATAAAAATATTCTCTGCAAACCGAAATTTATATAACCCGATGTCCCACAATAACTGTATAGTTATCCGTATCATATGAGATTCCGGTTTCTTTGAACTTATTCTTATGCCAAAAATGCTCTGCCTGCTGATTTCCTTTTACCCAGCCGAGCCGAACCCCTGAAAGCCCAAGTGTTTTCAAATATACGCATAAATCATCAATTATTTTACTTCCGATTCCACAGTTTTGAACAGATATATCTGTCATAAAGAACCCAATAAACGCTGTCTTTTCGTCAGGATATGCCATGATGAAATCCATCACTGCAATCAGCTTATCCGAGTCAAAATATCCAAGATAATATTTATCGTCGAGATTCTTATTTGCCGGCAGGACATTCATATCATCTATAATGCTTTGTTCAGTCACAGCAGGGGGACAGTATTGATAATATAAACTGTTTTTACTGCATAGTGCATAGACCTTAGATAAATCATTTTTCTCCACCTTCCGCACAAAATATTGACTGGAAAAACTTTGAATGTCGATTTTCATAACTTTCCCTCCACTTATTTACAAATGTCGATTTTACAACCTGAATTTCCCCCATATAAAATATTTTTGTCAGCATTATATAAAAATCTGTCTATATTCTCAATAGAAAAGTTATCTGCATTTCAAAGCAGTGATATATTTCCGTCTCTGCTTTAATCATTCGTTTTCACCGTTAAAATAAATATTAATCTCCGCAATAGAAATATCATTTTACAGAATATAGTTGTTATATTTAAACATATATGATATCATCTTTATGTTGTCAACCCATTCCGGCAACGGAAAGGGGGTGTATGTATGCTAGATGTAACCATCTCTTTTTTTATTGCTATCGCGGCAGGCGTAGTTTGCCATCTCGTCTGCAAGTGGTTAGATAGCAAGAATATTGACAACTAGCCCAAATAGGAAATCCCAGAGTAGCCGCTCTGGGATTTCCGCTTGGTGTATATAAGATATAACCATCTCTATTTTTGCCTAACGGCATTATAGCATATGCAGAAAATAAAAGCAATATGCAAAACAGTAAAATATCATCTATGAAATATTCCGACTATATTCACAATATCTGCTTTAATACTAAATACTATGATATAGTTCATTTTACCGACGACAGCCTCATGGTATCCTTTATTCGCCAAATATGTATCCCTGCTAATTGGAAATTGCAGGGGATTTTCTTCTAAATGGTCGTATATATTCTTCATTTCATCTAACAAATGTATGGCTGCCTGTTCATTTTTCAGCTGATAAATTAAATAATGTAAAATACTATCAAGTAATTTATCGGCATGTTCTGTAACAACCAGTTTATAAGCCATATTTCGTCCTCATTTCTGCCAAAGCAGTTCTGGCATCTTTAATCTGCCCGCTTTCTATCTGCTGTTCTGACAGTTCAATATCTTTGTAGACTGAAATCCGACGCATGACGCTTTCGTAAATTTCCATACTCATAATAACCATATCTCCATATCCATTTTTTGTAATATAGATTGGTTCTTCTGATTTATGGCACATCTCAGAAATCTCTGACGTATTTTTTAAATCCTTAATAGGAATTATTTGTGGCATTTTACATATCTCCTTTTTATTATGGCTAAATTATACCATAATTATCCCCATTTTTCAATTTATTATTGATTAAAAAAGCCAATAATCAGTGTCCACAACCGCTCATATTGTTCTAATATTTCTTCTTTATGTGCCTGTAATTCTTCTCCCATTTTTGTATAATCCAAACAACTTTCATAAGCGGAATCTCCCCAATATAAAATATTTTTGTCAGCATTATACAAAAGCCTATCTGCATTCTCGATAGAAAAGTTATCCGCATTTTCAAAACTAATGTTCTGTGGAAAAGTGTATATGACTTCAATAAAACAGTCGTTATTCCAAATCATGTTTTCAGAGATACTTTCCGGTTCTAAAATATGATCTCCGCAATTAGAAATCTGCATTTTAAAGCAGTGATATATTTCCGAGTCTGCCTTAATCATTCGTTTTTCACCGTTAAAATAAATATTAATCTCTGCAATATTAGCCTCAACAGCAGCCATTCCGTCCGGCAGCTGCCTTTCATTGTCTCCTATAAAATAAATCCCCACAAAGCAAACCATGAGCGTAAGACATAAAAATAGAAAAGACTTAATTGCTTTTTTACAATTTTCCTTTCGCATTTTTATGCAGGAATATATGATAAAACCAGACAATGCTCCCCATGTATTAATCAGCAAATCATCTATTTCCGCATATCTGCCGCCAAACATCTGCAGAATTTCAATTATCAATGACGTTAAACCACTGATAAATATAATTTTTTTCCAATTCCATTTGTATGTATTAAAAACGAGCGGCAGTAAGAACCCATAAGGAACAAATAAAATAAAGTTTAATAAAACTGGAATAATAGAGCTGTCAATAAAAGGCAGCAAATTATAGTTAAAAATACCCGTTAAGCTATATTTTAATGTGAAAATACCGGTTATTTTTAACAGTGTAATACCATAAATACAAAATGCTATTTCAAATACACATTTCCATGAAATACCTCTGCGTATCTTAAAGGCATATAGCAAAATAACTATTATAAGATAAATCAATACACCTGTGATAAAGCCTTCTTTAAGAAATTGACTTCCCAGCATAATATAATTTATGGTCATGGTATTTTTTACCTCGTAAATAAATTTATCTATTGCCACGAATTTATGCTTTCTTTTGTATTAAGCGTGCTGTTTTAGAAAGCGGTAGAAATGGCAAAAATATCATTTTACAGAATATAGTTGTTATATTCAATCATATATGATATTATTTTTATGTTGTCAACCCATTCCGGCAACGGAAAGGGGGGATATATATGCGAGATATAACTGTTTCTTTTTTTATTGCTGTCGCGGCAGGCGTAGTTTGCCACCTCGTCTGCAAGTGGTTAGATAGCAAGAATATTGACAACTAGCCCAAATAGGAAAGCCCAGAGTAGCAGCTCTGGGCTTTCCGCTTGGCATATATATGATATAACTGTTTCTATTTCTGCCTAACGGCATTATAGCATATGCAGAAAATAAAAGCAATATGCGAAAACAATAAAATATCATCTATTGCCACAAGTTTACTACAGTCAATCTTTCAATTTTTTCTCCATGATTTCATAGACCAACTTGACATCATTCTCTAATTCGAGAATGCCATGCCCTACTGTTTTATATCCTCTCTTCTCATATAAAAATACGGCAGGGAGCGACGCATCTAATATGGAAACAGGAAAGTTTTTTGCAATTTCATGATTTCTTTTGTGTCAAAATAGCTCCGATGAGCGCTATAACACCGATAAATGCCGCCAATCTGACAAATACATATTCAAACGCATGAAAAGCCGTCCCCATAACAGCGGTTTCCGGATTACTGTAATCCCAGTCTAAATAGGGACTGTTTAATTTTATTAAGACTACAAAAACTACCACTATACCCACATTTACTAAGATACACAGCCAATGGAGCATCTTCCGTCTTGCAATATCCTTCCTTGCAAGCTGCATATTGATAATCTCCAGTTTTTCAGAAATCGCCTTTAAATTATCAACCTCCGGTTCAACAATAGTTTCTCCCAGCAAGACGCTTACAGGCGTTTCAAGGACTTCCGATATCGCAAGCAGCATTTCAGAATCCGGCACAGATAATCCATTTTCCCATTTAGAGATGGTCTGCCGCACCACATTCAGCTTGAGGGCAAGTTCCTCTTGCGAAAGTCCTTTTGATTTTCTAATTGCTTTAATGTTTTCGTTTAACATTGGTGATAACCTCGCTTTCTTTACTTTCTTTCAGCCGTTACATCATGCGGCGTTACCACGATTGTATGAAGATGCGTCCGTTGCGGCAAGCAACGCAGATTAACATTCAGGCTTTCTTTTCCACCCATCTTTGAAAATGCCATAAAAATATAAATCCGCCCAATTCCCATCATTGTCTTTTGTCTGGCTTCGTTGGATTCCTTCCAACTGCATGCCAAGTTTTTTCATCAAGCCAACTGACTTTACGCTATCAATGGTTTCAGCGAATATTTTGTGTGCATCCAGTTCATTGAAAGCATAATCAATCACAGCTTTGCAGGATTCATATGCATAACCCTGCCGCCAGAAATCTCTATTGAAAATCCATGCAATTTCATATACGCTTTCATCATACACACCGGACTTGAACAAAATATATCCAATCAGCTTGCCGCTGTCTTTATGAACCGCGGCGACAGCGCCTCTTTTTTCAATACAAAACTCCGACAGGAAATGAGACGTTTTTTCAAGGTCATATGCCGGTTCACAATTTTTCATTACCTCTGCATCGCCAAAAATATCATGCAAATCTTTAACATCATTCATTGTGTAATCCCGAATGAACATTCTTTGTGTTTCTATATGCATCTGTTTTACTCCTTCATCTCCCACGTTACCGTTCCAACACAGATATCCAGTTATCTTCAACCTTTCCGTACTGCGTCTCATATTTATTCATCTTGTAATGGACAAAACCGCATTTCTCCTGAACCCTCTGAGAACGCATATTATAGTCAAAATGTCCGCAGACTATAAAATCTAATTTTTCCTCATCAAACAGCCAGCGGATTACTTCCTGCACAGCCTCGGTCATAATCCCCTGCCCCCAATAGTCTTTGGATAGTACATACTCGATTTCACGCCCCATTTTATCGCTATATTCAGGCAGTTCACTCTCGTTGTATCTTTCTATTCCGACAGAGCCGATAACCTTTTTATCATACACAATCGCAAAGGTTTTCTTTTCAGAGATGAACATATTAAGTATCTGCATAGTTTCTTCTTTATTTTTATGCGGCAGCCAGCCCGCCATTTGTCCGACGCCGTCCACACTTGCATATTCAAAGAAATCATCCAAATCCGTTTCCTGCCACGCCCTTAACAATAACCTTTCCGTATGTAACACGACATTTGTGATATCTATGTCTTTATTCATAACAATTTTTCTCCACCAAAGACCGCTTTTACTTCCAATAATTCATATAAATTATTAATACTTGCTTCACTTTTTTCTCCACGTTGTATCCAAATAAATTTACAGTTGGCATTAATTGCCGTTTTTTTGTCTTTTTCTTCATCGCCGACAAAGATTAATTCTGTAAGCGGAGTGGCAAATTTTTCAGCAATCATCTGCAAGCCCCTGCAATTCGGCTTTCTATATCCGGCAACGGCAGATGAAACATAATAATCGAAATACCCTAACAGCTCCGCGATATCCCGCCTGAAAATATCGTCAGGCAACGCGCTGGGTAAATCAGTCAATGCCGCTATCGCATAGCCTTTTTCCCTAAGCTTTTGCAATACCTCGATTGTATCCGGATATATCCGGGCTTTTAACTGTAATCCACTCCAAAAAGTTTCTATACAGTCCTGAACGGGAGCTTCCATATGCCAAGACTCGAATACCTTTGTAAAAATATATTCTGCCGAATATTCAATCTCCCTATAATTAACTCTCGGATTAAATTCCTTCAAAATTTCCAGCGATTTCAGCACAACTTCCTGTGGGACATGGACTTTGAATTTCCGCATAACCGCTTCAAAGCCTTTATCATAGAAATCCACCCATGAATGCGGCATTCCTACATACTGCATCAGCGTTCCGCCTAAATCAAACACTACAACCTTCATAATTATATTTTATCCCCTGTTTTAAAGAATCGTTTCCATATGCACCTTCTGGGGTTTAAGCCCGCAAGATTCATAAAATTTCATCGCCGCCTCATTACAGCTCCACACATTCAGCGTCACGTTATAACAACCGCTTTCCTTTGCATAATTTACTACATAATCATAAAGCTTCTTCCCGATATGCCGCCCCCTTATTTGTTCATCAACGCACAAATCGTCTATATAAAGGGTTTTTACATCTGTCATCAGGTTATCATTTAGACGCTGTTCAAAAATGCAGAACGCATATCCCATTACCTGCCCGTCCTTGTCAGTTGCTACAAATATCGGCCGCGTATCATCGCCAATCATTTCGGCAAGCTGGCTGTCAGAATACTTTGTTCCCTTCTTGAACAAATCCGGCCTGCCATTATAATGCACAAGATTTACCTGTCTCAACAAATCTTCAATTTTAGGAATATCAATATCCTTCGCCCTGCGTATCATTTTTACTTACCCTCCGTAAATCATTCTTATACTGAATTTCTACTACCAATAATTTACCACACATACTCTTTTATTTCTACATATTTCACTTAAACTTAACCTTTCCAAAACCTAGAGTTCAGCCCACAGGCGCATAGACGTATATGTTTTCCTGAAGCGGTCCTTGAAAAACGCAGACCACTGAAAGTGGTCTTGTTCTTCAGTGAAAAAGACGCAAAGCGGCTTTTGAACTTAGTACCGCTGCGATTTTTCACGGAACGAAAGTGTGCCGCAAAGGAAACATATACGTCTATGCGCTTGTGGACTGAACTCGTGACAGTATGTTATAATAAAACATATATTATATAGAAACGGAGGCATTTTCCATGCTATATCATTATACAGACTTCGCCGCATTCGACGGAATAATCCGCTGTGCAGAACTGCGGCTCAATAATATCCTCAATATGAACGATGCGTCTGAAATGCGGCTGTTCATGAACGGAATCTGCAAAGCGGTTGTAGAAAGACTTAAGCGTGACGGCGAAAGCGAGAAAATCAAAAAAACAGAAGCCTATTTCCACAAAGAAATGGAAGAAGAATTTCACTACTCCGCCTATGCCGCATGCTTTTCAAGAGACAGAGACGATGCGGCACAATGGGAAAGATACGGTCATTTCGGGCAGGGCACATGTATAGCTTTTCACGAAGACCTTATGCAGAAGATGATAGGCGGCGCCATCTCCCTACAAAAAGTGTACTATCAGGACGATATGCACGGCCACCATCTCGTAGACGAGTTTTATACGCTGATTAAGAACTCGGAAACCTTCTCCGTGGACATGCCCGGACTACAAAATCTCATGAATGAAGCATGGGTGCAATCCGCCGCGTTTAAACACCCCTCTTTTGCAAGTGAAAAGGAATTCCGGCTGGTCGTATCGCCTTTTATTTCAAACGAGTTTGCCATAGAGCCTAAATATCATGTGGCGGTTGAGAGAATTAAAAAATATTATCCGCTCGATTTAAACAGAATGTGCGGCAGGCTGAATATGCACTTGTCCGATTTGGTAGGCGAGATAATTATAGGTCCGACTTCCACGCAGTCCCTTCCTATCCTGCAGGATTACTTAAGCGATTGCGGTTTAAACGTCCTAAAAGACAAAATCAGCATGTCGGACTGCCCGTTACGTAAACCCACTACATAGACCGTATGAGTCAATGCGAAAAATCAACATATAATACCATTGACTAATCAGGCACAAATGCGCTACAATTATCAATGTCACTATCATTACATATATTGAAAGGAGTTGTTTTAGAAAAAATGAAATCAAAAGCATTACTTAAGAAACTTACCGCTGCTGTTTCGGCAGTATGCCTTTGCGCCGCAATGGTAGTCGTATCACCGACGGCCTCAGGCTGCAATGAAGTATTAGCGGTGGCACCCGGCGCTCAGGTCAACAGCGTCTATACCAATGAACTGATACCCGCAGAACAGGCAGGAGTACGTCCTATCGCTGTCATGATGCCTACCGATAAGGTAGCACAGCCTTCTTACGGAATAGGCAACGCCAAAATTCTCTATGAGGTTATGGAAGAAGGCAATATTTCACGTCAGCTTGCGATTATCGACGACTGGCAGGGACTTAGCAGAATCGGTAACATCAGAAGCTGCCGTGCCTACTATATTCCGCTTGCAACAGAATGGGATTCTATTCTGGTTCACTTCGGCGGCGTATACTATATGGCTGACCGCATTACCGCACCGGATATCAACAACTTGTCCGGAACATACGAGTATGGCGGCGGCGGTGATATGCCCGGTTCAGGATATTTCTTCCGTACATCTGACAGAAAAGCGCCGCACAACGCATATATAAGCGCAGACGGCATTATTAAGGCAAGCAGCGCGTTAGGATACTCACTTTCCGTAAGACCTGAGTATTATAACGCTTCACACTTTACCTTTTCTTCAGGCGTAAATACACTGAGCCAGTATGCTTCGGCAATACCTGCTACCTCAATTGATTTAGCGAAGATTTTCCCGTATACCAAGAGCAGCTTTACATATAATGCGCAGACAGGACTTTACTATAAAAATCTTCACGGCAAGGCTCAGACCGACGGACTGACCAAACAGCAGCTTACCTTTACCAATGTAATTATCCAGAATACAAAGTGGGCTACACTTGACGCTAAAGGATACCTTGCTTTCCAGATGATAGACAACACCGGAGACGGCTACTATTTCACACAGGGCAAAGGAATCCACATTACATGGCAGAAAGCGTCAGACTATTCACCTACCAAGTACTATGACGATAACGGAAAGGAAATCCAGCTCAATACTGGAAAGACATATATCGGAATCGCTCAGGAAGGACGTGCTGTAATAGCTAAATAGTAAACACCGCACAAAAAACAGACAAGTATGCGCAACAAGGCGCATCTGATAAACGGCAGACCATATATTGCGGTCTGCCGTTTTTAACTAAAGAAAATAAAGCGGTAGATTTACCAACCAGTCTTCCTTCTTATAGTCCGCCATTGAAAGACGAACCGAAATCTCAGGATTAAATTTTTCCCTATAGGTTTTAAGACTCTTTGCCTTCAAATTTATCTCTGCCTTAACCTCTGCCGGTATAATCTGCTCACTGTTATCAATGATGAATTCTCCCTGCATTTACACGGCTTATCTTGTGAACAAGTCCACAATCGCAAAGCCACATGATTGCCGTCTCGTATTCCTTTGCTCTTCCGCATTCACGCACAAGACCGTAGATAAACTTTTTATTCTCTTTTGGATTATTCTGACCTCATTAAAATCCTTTTCCACGGCAAAGCACTGTACTGCTTCCGGCATACCCCCAACAAAATAATATAAGTGCATCAATATAGGTCTGCTTAAAAGATGCAATCATCGAATAGTCACGAGTATCAAGAAGCGTAGCAAAACGTTCACCTGCAACTGCCATTAAAAACTCCCTGAATGAAAGGGGATACAAATTTAAGAAATCCACTTTTCCCACGGGGAACGATGTAGCTTCATGCAAAGCAATTCCCAGCAGCGAGCCTGCACATATAATATGATACTGCGGTGCATTTTCATAAAAATATTTTAACGACGAAAGCGCTCTTGGAACTTCTTGTACCTCGTCAAATATAAGCAATGTGGTATCCGGACTGACTTTTTTACCAGCATATAACTCAATCCCCATAATAAGACGTTCAGTATTCAAATCAGCAGCAAACAACTCTTTCATTCCTGAATTGGAATCAAAATTTATATATACAGTGTCAGCATACAAGTGCAAAATATGCAATGATAATTTGTACGTTTATAACATTTTTACAAATATTCCTGTATATATTTTTTACATTTTTCTTCCAAAAGCAAAAAGTCGTTACACCTTTTTGTAAGCGCCGTTTTATTTTCGTATAAAATTTTCTGTTTATATAGTTCTGCTGCATTTTTTCTGATTTTATCCTGTATCCGCAAAATAATACGGTATTCTGCCATCAATAATTTCTTATACTTCCAGTCACGTTCCCTATTAAAATCCACATACGAATAACAGCCTTCTGGAACCGGAAACATATTATTAATGTTTATAACAGCATAATTCCCAACTTTTACAAAATCCAGTCCTTCTTTCATTTTTTCATGTTTGGGCTTATAAGAAGATAGCGGGGCAAAATACTCCATACTGTCTATTTTTAAAACAACACCTATGTATTTCCGTTCATTCTGCTGCCCTTGCTGTTTATTCCTAAACAAATGAGGTACAAATGGCAACAAATAATCAACATATCTTGAATCCACTTCATAAAATTTCATTATCGGACAATTCCTCCATAATACATTGAAAATGGGACGGAAATCCGTCCCATTGTTAAGTTCGCACTTTGAGCTGCGAAACGCTCGCGTATAACTGTCTCACTTAAAGGTGGAGATACACCTACGTATAACTGTCTCACTTAAAGGTGGAGATACACCTGCTACTAAGCTGTTTACACTTAGCTTCTATATACAGTATACGCACTTTCAGATAAAATAGCAACTATTTTTCTAAAAAGAATATCATATCTATTACAAATCTAAATCCTAATTCGCTGCTGTTACAGAAGTGATATGCGGGTTAGGTCCATTATACCAGTAAAGGAAACCCTCCATATCAATCGTATCGCCGATATTCAAAGCTTTAACGGCTGCATAAACATCGGTTGTATTGTCGCAAAGATAAGACTCTACAGTAAATGTATATGTGTTTCCATTGATTGAAACATTGAAATATAAGTCGTCTCCGTCCTGACCTGAACCATTGTCTTTATAAAGGAACGCCGCTTCATTTCCATCTGCATCTACAGAAGGCTCTACAGTCATGCCCTTAAATGATACTTTCTGATTTTGATGGTCAAGCAGCTCGTCTTTGCCAAGAAGATCCGTAACGTCTAGAGCTTGAGCAATATAGCTTCCATCTTCGATTTCAAATGTTGCGCCTTCATCAACCTCGACTTCACCCGACCATTCTGTTTTATATCCTGTGACCTTAATCTTAGTGCCGGGCGTCAGCTTCTCATAATCTTCCGCTGAACATGCCATGTTATAAAGGAAATAAGCTCCGTCTTCGTCCTGTGTATACACAGTAGCTTTATCTTCCCACCATGCCTGCTTAGCCTGCACATAAGTCTCAATTACGATTGGGGCATTAAGGTCTGCCGCAATGTACTCTTCATAGGTCATAACGCCCTCGGACTTCTTAGCCCCGTCATTTCCGCCATCTCCTGAATTACCGCAGCCTACACAGCCTAACACAAGTGCGCCGATTAAAAGTAATGATGTTATTTTTTTCATTGTTCTCCTCCTTAAGAGTTTTAAATATGTAGTTACCTAAAACCGTTTATAAACATCGAGACTATTATACACGAAATTCTAAATATGTCAACAGTTCTCGTGTTTTCTGAAAAATATTGAAAAATATTAATCGATTGCCACATATCCGGTATCAGACACTATCTGCTGCCCCTGCGGACCTGTTATCCATTCAAGAAACGGCTCGATTGTGCTTTTTGCATCTTTCCTATTCTCAACAGTAATTGCATAAAGCTGCGTAGTATACGGATATTCATCGGATTTAATAGTTTCAGTATCAGGAAAGACGCCGTCAACTGCAAGCAGCTTAATCCCCTCTACGTCTTCACCCGAATCAGCCATCATAATAGTAGTATAATAGCGAAAACTGTAACCTAAAGAGCCGCTGCTGTTTTCGTACGCCGCCACTTTTCTTACAACGTCTCCCATACTTGATTCAGCTTCTGCTTCCAGCGGCTTTCTTAATCGCGTATCGCCCATAAAATATTCCATCATGGTCTGGGAGCCGGAATTTTCAGGACGTTGAAAAGCCATGATTTTCACATTTTCTCCCCCGACACTGCGCCAATTATTAATTTTTCCTGAGTAAATGTCCCTAATCTGCTCAGAACTTAAATTATCCATGGGATTTGTTTCATTTACAAAGAAAACAAAGGCTTCTTTTCCTATCGGAGTCAGTTTTAGTTCCACTCCTGCATTCTCCGCCATTTCATACTGCGACTGCGAAGGCTTCGCCCCGAAAAAAATATCAATATCGCCCGATATCAGCTTTTCATAGGCATAAATCGTATTGCTGAACTGAATCGGCATAACTTTATCAGACTTTGCTTCACTTGCCTCTTTCTGAATCTCACCAATATTATCATAGCAGGCATTTGCAAAGGCGGAATAAACAGGATAGGCGGCTTCTGCCCCGTCCATTACAGGCATTTCCCGTATATCCGATATCCTGAATGTAGAAGGCTCTGTCAGTTTAGCAAGAATATTTTCTTCATTTTCCACGGAATATGGCTCTAAATCAATGCTTGAATACCCGCCGGCATAGCGGAAATTGTAGGAAGGGTGCGCCGTTTCCACAAGATTTTCATTCCGCTTATAAATTGTAAATTCACTAAACGCATAAATTAAAACCACAGCAATTAAGAACACTATAATCTTTTTAGGGAATACAAACGGTTTTAACTCCGTACCCGTCTTTTTTGCCGCAAGGCGCTCACCTGCTGCAAACCCCAGAATAAGTACAATATCATAAAGCAGATTCATAACAAATACAGAATGCCATTCGTCCAGACCAAGCAGTTGAATATTCAAATGCTGTGCATAAGTAACAGGGAAAAAACCGAAGAAATGCCCGCCCAATAATGCAACTCCTATTGATGCTATCTCGCCGGCAAAATCCAGCATATTCCATACTGCTATAAAAAACAGATACCATATAAACGGCAGAACCAGCGGAATATAAAATTTCAACCTAGACGAAGGTTTTTCTATCTTATTTGATTTAATAACCTTATATCCGTATCCGCACATTAACACAAAACATAAAAATACTACTGCCACAATCCCGCCTAATAATGATATATTTAACGGTAAATTTATCGTTATCGCATTCATTAACAATAAGCTTAACGGCGGAAATACAAGTGTCATCAGCACCGTAACTATCAACGTCAGCGAAAAGTAATCCATACTAATCCCTCTTTATCTGTCCATGCGTACCGCTCTCAAGCCGTCTTCTTTGACTTTTTTATCATGCTTACAGCCACATAGAGAATAATAAGCGCCCAAGCTATTGCCAATCCCGATAACAAAGCCGTCGCCGTTCCCGGCAATTTCCCTAAATCAGCCCTGCCCGTACCTGCTGCCCTGCCATGCGCCGCCATGCTGTCAAGGCGGTATAATGAGGTGATTTCAGCATATAAGTTCTCCATATAGGCGTCGTCCACCGTCTGCTTTCTTCTTACACTTTTCACCGTGTTCTCAATAAGCTGCCCCGCCGCGTCGCGCAAAGACGCCGAACCGTTGAATACCGGAGTCACAAAGGTATTGTCCGTATTGCTTAAAAGAATGTCGGTCGCCTTGAGTTTGACATCATAATATGTTGAATTATCTTCGCCGCTTCTTGATAAATAATCCTGATACTCAGCCGATTCACGCGCTTTCGATGTTACCGGCGCATACCCTTCTGTCTTGGCATACGCTATCTGAATGTCGTTAGTCAGAAGATACTGCGTAAAAAGCCACGACGCCATAACTTCCTGCGGGTCTTTTTTGTTAAAAATGCACACAGACGGTCCCTGTGATATCATCTGCGGGTTGTCGGGTTGATACTGCGGCAGCTCCATAACCGCCGTTTCAAATTCCACAACGCTGTCTGCACTGATATCCAGAAGCGGCGCATTCATACCCATCCATGTAGCGCCCGCCGTAGAGTCGATGGCGAAAATACATTGCCCCGCATTTAAGAAGTTAGCCGGATAGCTGGAAATCTTAAAGGTAGAGAACGCCCCGCTTTCCGCATGCTCCGCTATGGTATAGAGCAGCTCCCTTGTCGCGTCGCTAAAAAGCAGGATTTCGCCTTCATCAGTAGAGTAGCCCTCGCCCTTTTGTTTAAGCATCTGAATCATCATGTTATCAGTGGATTTATAGATAAAAGGAATCATAACTTTCTGACCGTTCACCAGATAATTTCCCTCACTATCCTGCGCCATAGCTGCCTCGGAGACTTCCCAGACAAAATCCCATGTCAGCGTTTCGGGAAGCGTGTAGCCAAGCTTCTCCACATAGGTTTTATTTATATAGCAGCACTCTGTCGAGCGCATATACGGAAGCGCATAATAATGTCCGCCAAAATAACACTCTTCCAGATATTTCGGAATAATCTCATCAACCCTCGGTGAGTCAAATAAAACCTTGCTGCCACCCAGCCCATACTCCGCATCTTCAAACATATCTTCAAGCGGTACCACCAGATTATTTCCGGTTACATACGTCGCGATATGGTCGGGATAGGTTATACATACGTTAGGCGTCGTATTCGTGGAAATATTGGTAATTACGTCGTTATATATCCTGCCGTAATCCGTATACAGACGCAAATTTATCTTCACATTGGGATATAACTTTTCAAAATCTTCAATCGCTTTGGCGTAGGTATCGGTCTGCGCCTTATTGGTATCATTTTTCGCCCAGAAAGTAAGCTCATAATTCCTTGAAGTGTCAAATTCCTCCGGCATGACAAATTCCTCCATGCCCCTCGAACCGTGGCAGCCCGTAACCATAAGCGCCGCACCGATTGCAAACGCAGTCCCCGCAAGGCGCGTCAGAATACTTTTCATACTCATGCTTTTCATGCTCACCCTTTGCTCCCTCCTCTTGAAACTCCTTCCATGACTTTCCCGCGGAATATCAGGAAAAGTACAATAAGCGGCACGGAAATCACTACTACCGCCGCCATCATCGCAGGAATATTCTCGCGTCCGAAGCCGTTCTCCCTTATCTCCTGAATCCCGTTTGAAACCAGATAATAATTCTCATCATCGGTAATCAGTCTGGGCCACACATACGAGTTCCAGCACTCGATTACCTTCAATATCGTGATTGTTACAAGCGTCGGTTTTGATATCGGTATCATGACCTTAAGCAGATATTTCAAATCCGAGGTGCCGTCCACTTTCGCCGCATAATAGAGCGTGTCGGGTATCTGCTCGAAATTTTCCTTAAGCAGATATATATAAAATACCGAGGTAACGGACGGCAAAATCAGCCCCGGAAACGTATTGCGCATATTCCAGTCGGTAATAGTCACGAAATTAGTAATAACTACCAGCTCGTTCGGTATCATCATCAATGAGAGGAAAATAACAAATGCGACGTTTTTCCCTTTAAAATCCAGTCTGGCAAAAGCAAAAGCCGCAAGCGTTATCACAACCAGCATAACGGCGGTTGTCACCACCGTGAAAATAACCGTATTCGCAAAATACCTTCCTAACGGTACAGTGGTAAACGCATCTATATAATTCTGAAAAGTCGGCGACGTAGTAAAAAACTTAGGAATATATTCCGAATTGTATTCTCCATAGCCCTTAAGCGACGTCAGCACCATCCAATAAAACGGAAACAATACCACCACAGCCCAAAAAGCCAAAAAGACATATGTTACCGCATTAAGTATCTTTTTCCGCGTTCTTGCCGCCTTTTCGATTTTAGCGTAATCAGTCATTCCATACCGCCCCTTTTCTTTTTTCAATAATTAGGTAATTGCCTATTTTCAATAATGGACATTCTTTTTACTAACAAGCAGGTTTATACATGTAATAGTAAGCACTATCATAAACAGTATGATTGCCGCCGCGGACGCATAGGACGGATATCCGCCGCTGTCGCCGTAGAGCATATCATAGACATATCCGACAATAGTATTCATTTCAGCCGCGTTTAAATTGGTTCCGAAAAGCGCAACCGCGTCGCTGTACGCCTTGAACGCCCCGATAAATCCCGTGATAACCAGATAAAAAATCATCGGTGAAATCATCGGCAACGTAATTCTTACAAAAGTGCGGAATTTGGAAGTCCCGTCTACCTTAGCCGCCTTATAATAATCTTGATTCACAGAGGCAAGCGCGCTTGTTAAAATCAAAATCTTAAACGGCATTACTACCCAGATTGTATAAAAACACAAAACAAACATCTTCGCCCAGTAAGGACCGTCGATAAAGTCCACGCTTTTCCCGCCAAACCATGTAATAAGAAGATTAACCATGCCATCGGTGTACGCCGTCTTTTTAAACAAAATCATAAATACCAGCCCTACCGCGAGCGTATTGGTGACATACGGCAGGAAATACACGGTCTGGAACAGCTTCTTAAGCGGCTCTATAGAGCTTAACGCCACGGAAATAAGCAGCGCAATGCCAGTTGAGAGCGGCACGGTGACTGCAACCAGTATGAATGTATTCTTTACCGCCTGTAAAAAGTAATGGTCGTGCAGAACATATGAGTAATTGTAGGTTCCAACTCCAAAATACGTCTGCGACGCCGAATTATATCCTTCTTCAAATGAGTATACGAAAACGTCTATCAGCGGATAGACCATAAAAAAGCCCAGAAACAGAATTGCTGGTAAAAGATACAGCCAGCCTTTGAGACTACTTAAGTGAATTTTCTTTCCTTTCATAATCGGTATCACGCTCCTTCCGCGCCCGGATAATTCCGAAATACATAGTATCTCTCTTCTGAATGTCTTACAAATACAGTCTTTCTTCTGTATATTTATTAAAAATAAATACCTTAGACGGTTTCAGCGCAAATCTTACCGTCTCTTTCGTAGTATCTATCTTATTCTCAGTTCCTACTATCGCTCTGATGGTAGGACTTAGCGACTTCTCGTTAGAAGAAAGCACGCTGATATCGCGCCCCATCACTTCTACTCCCTTGAGCTGACAGTTAAACGGTCCGTCATCTTGCAAAATAAAGCCTTCCGGTCTGATACCGACATATACGTCTTGTTCGCCAATTCCGCTGACACTCATGACAACATCGTTTCCTATATATAATTTATTATCACTGACACGTCCGTCAAAAACATTTATAGGGGGTGTTCCAAGAAACTTAGCAACAAACAGGTTTGCTGGATTATCATAGACTTCCTGCGGCGCGCCTATCTGCTTAACTACGCCGTCTTTCATAACGACAATCATGTCAGAAATACTCATAGCTTCTTCTTGGTCATGAGTAACAAAGATAGTGGTGATTTTCGTTTCACGCTGTATCCTGCGGATTTCTTCTCTGGTCTGCAGACGCAGGCGGGCGTCAAGATTAGACAGTGGTTCGTCTAACAAAAGCACTCTTGGCATTTTAACCAGCGCACGCGCTATCGCCACACGTTGCTGCTGTCCACCCGAAAGCTCAGACGGCTTACGCTCCATCAATTCTTCAATCTGCACAAGCTTCGCCGCCTCGTATACCTTCTTAAGCATATCTTCCTTAGAAAGCTTATCACTTCCTTTAAGGTTCTGCAGCGGAAACATTATATTCTGTTTAACATTAAGATGCGGGTAAAGCGCATAGTTTTGAAATACCAGCCCGATTCCCCTATTTTCCGCAGGCAAATCGGTTACATCGTCCTCGCCGAAAAAAATCCGTCCTTCCGTAGGCTTTACCAGACCGCTTATTAAGTTAAGCGTCGTACTCTTGCCGCAGCCCGACGGTCCCAGCAGACCTATCAGCTTACCGTCAGGAATTTCAAAAGTAAAATTGCTGACAGCAATAACATCTTCATGATTCTTCCTATCGCGATTCGGGAATTTTTTCGTCAGGTTCTGTAATACCACTTTCATAAAACTATGCTCCCTTCTTGGTCGGCGAATTTATACTGTAGATATTTTCCCTATTATACTGAAAAAAAGCATAGTTGTCAAAATTACTTTACATCAGCAGCTAACCCGCTATAATATCTCAGTCCATGCTCTTTAAGGCTAACCCGCTACTTTCCTCATTGCCCGCGGAAATAAGAATAGTCCTGTTCTGATTTTTCGCTCATCTCACATAGTAAATCCGTAACAAAATTCCAGTATTGTTCCTCGTCAACTGCAAACACCACCCGAATGTTTCCATTTTCTTCTGAAGATGTGACCTGTCCGTAATATGAGCTTTCAACATCTGTATTCACTTGCAAATAAAGCAGCTTTTCGCTGGTTATTACATTGGGATTTAAAAAGCATACCGCTGCAATAGCGTCCGAGCAGCTTTGCGTATAGTTCGTATCCCGTTTGTATTGACTGTATCGGTTTTCCAGCCAGAAGGTCGCCGTCTGCGTATCATTCTTAACGTCCATCAGGTCAAAAACAGCCTTATTCAAAACCGCTGTTTTAGAAGCGTCATGAGGAATGACCAATTGAGTCGGAAAATCGCTGCTTAAGCAAACCGCATATGCGTCTGCATCATAAAAGCAGTTAAAATCCGCATATGGCGTAAAAGTTCCTCTCCCCTCTATAATCGTCCCCATATATACGATTCCTGCTGTCCCAGAGGCAAAATTATCGTCTTTTTGACAGGCAAGGGCAATATTAGTGGCAGCGCCGACAGCGATTATCGTAACTTCATTCGGATAACGAGATACTTGCTCTATCATGAAGTCTACTGCGCCGGTATCTTCTGCTTCAGTATCTGAATAGCCCCATTTTCTCTCATATAGAGAGCCAAGATTATGATAATCACTAGGTTCTACATATTTATCCAAATAATACATAGCACCCCAATTATCAATGTCGCCCACAATTTTTTCCTGCTCGGCTAAATCCCTCATTCCGTTAAGCGGTATATCCGTACCCATATATACAGGGATATTTTTCCTGCCGATTTGCTCCAGCTGAACCAGCGCCGAGTTTGTTCCGTAAGAAACAAAATTATTTCCACCTGTAATTGTTACGCCTAACAATTCAATTAATCCTAATTTATCCGCCTGCGCCAAAATACTCAGGCACATAGCGTCATCTCCTAGATAAGTCATGTCGCAATCCAGAATTACTTTTGGCGCGGTTTCAGTCTGTACAATATTATATTCTTCCGCCAAATATTCTTTCGCCTTATCGTAACTGTCATTCCCGCAGCCTGTTAATAGCAGGCATACTGTTACCAGTGCTGCCAAGACTTTTTTAATGGAATTTTTCATGGAAACGCCCCCTAAAATTTTGTCGTTAGTTTCACAAGTATATTAATCCATATTTTTATTCAACGCAAGCCCCATCGCCATATTCATTCTATCCGTAAATTCCTTCTCCTTAACAAGCGCAAGCCCTTCGTCCTCATCGCCCAGCATAACAAGACGCTCTCCGCCCTTTATTCCAAATAACTCCCGCGCCTGCTTGGGAATAACAATCTGCCCGCGCTCTGAGACCGTAACCGTTCCGAAAATATGCTTACCCTTAGGCGCAGGCGGCACTATCGTTTTATTCTCCATCACTTCTGTGTGCAACAGCCCATCAACCGTAGTGCCGTAAACCGACGCAAGCAGCGCGCATTTTTCCACATCTGGAATAGTCTCGCCTTTTTCCCATTTACCATACGCCTGTCTGGATATGCCTATCTTTTCCGCAATTTCTTCCTGCGAATATCCGTTTAACTTCCTAAGCAGAACTAAATTATCCTTTATCATTCTAATTTCCCGCCCTTTCACGACTTATGCCTTTATTCAATTACCAATTTATGTGTAATAATCTATTTTCCGCCATTACTTTGCGACTTTTTTCTTCCTTATTCCTAACACAAGACACCTGATAACCGGTATCCTGCTGATAACCTCATACCAGATTGGCGTGCAAACCAGTACCGCAAGCAACTCTAATACATAAATAAGCCATACCGGTAACGTTGTGAAGCTTTTTAAATAATAACACGGAATGATTATAAAAGTATAGTGCAGCACATAAAGCCCATAACTTATCCTTGTCATATACGCACTGAATTTGTTCTGCTTATCAAACCATTTCTTGCCGCAGCCTAAAATCGCCAGCACCATAAACCACGCATATACATTGGTAAAAAGACTTTGCAATACCGAATCATCAGCGTAACTCTGCCCGAAATAGTACGGCACATATATAATTCCCATAACCACACTGATAACCAACATCGGAATGCACATTTTCACAAGCGTCTCTTGAACATTATCGTGTGAAAACACGAAATACCCCAGCAAAAACGCCGCTAAATATATTCCGATACGATACATGGTAAGAATCGGCATATTAAGAATATACGAGCTGCCCCAAATAACAAGCGCAAACAGCGGAAGAATTATAAAATTACATTTCTCCCCAAGCTTCCATAAACCGTCCTTTTTATCAAGCTTTCTTATTAAAATAATAATAAGCGAATACAGCCATAAAAGCTGCGCATACCATAGCGGTCCCGTCCCCGAAAGCGCAGATACCGGATATATAATAAAGCTTGGCATATACTCCAACCCGCCGCCTGCTTTGATGTTAAAATAGCCCACAATCCATTGGTATACAAAAAGCCCCAGCGTTGAAGGTACTAACAGCTTCCATGTCCTTTTACCGATAAATTCTTTAGCGGGCAGCTTATCCAGAGCATACCTCGCGCTTATGCCCGAAATCACAAACAGCAGCACCATAAACCACGGATAGACAAAGTATAAAAAGCCGTCCTGATACTGCACCTCATGAAAGCTGCCTATTCCGCCCAGCACCCCCGATGCATTAAACACATAAAATACATGGTAAATCATTACCAAAACCACTGTCGCCCATTTGATATTGTCAAGATAAAATTTACGCATAATACCATACTCCCTTCTTATTTAGCATACTTTTCATACTAATGTACATTATTTTTGCATAAATTTCTACCATATATATGTTACATAATTGTCCGGAATATGTAAAGTTTGGTTGCGAAGTGATAGATTAACGTATTTTAAGACTTACTATTTCCATACATCGAAAATGCCTGTAAAAGTATCTTGAAAAACCTTCCTATTAATACTATACTGAGTTAATATATGGAAAGGAATTATCATGGCAGGTTCAAATACATCTAAAACACTATTGACGGAAGGCTCTATATGGAAGAAAATTCTTGCATTTGCCTTTCCTCTTTTTTTGGGAAATGTCTTTCAGCAGCTTTACAATATGGCTGATTCCCTGATTGTGGGCAATTTTATAAATTCGGACGCTCTTGCCGCCGTCAGCTCGTCAGGCAGCGTTATTTTTCTGTTGGTAGGATTTTTCAGCGGTATCTCTACCGGCGCAGGCGTCGTCATTGCCCGCTACTTTGGGGCAAGAGAATCCGACAAAGTAGAGCGCGCCGTGCATACCACCGTTGCCTTCGGTATAGCTGCAGGACTTCTGCTGACCACAGCAGGAGTATTGCTTACGCCTAAGATACTTATTTTAATGGGAACACCGGCAGATGTGCTGCCTAATTCTATACTGTACTTTAGAATATATTTCTGTGGCTCCCTTGCTTTTGTACTTTACAATGTATTTGTCGGTATCCTGCAAGCTGCGGGCGACAGCAGGCACCCGCTTATGTATCTGATTATTTCATCAATTACCAACATACTACTGGATTTGCTTTTCGTCGCCGTGCTGCACTTAGGAGTCGGAGCTGCTGCCGCTGCTACTATTATCTCGCAGTTTGTCAGCGCCGTGCTTTGCTTTATCCGTCTTACACATATTAAAGAAGATAACCGCATTCAGATACGCCGTATCCGTTTCGACTTTTTTATGCTTAAACAGATTATCAGAAACGGACTTCCGACAGGTATGCAAAATTCAGTAATCGCCTTTGCCAATATCGTAGTGCAATCCAACATCAACGCCTTTGGCAAGATGGCTGTTGCCGGCTGCGGCTCTTATTCTAAAATAGAAGGCTTCGGTTTTCTGCCTATCAACTGCTTCGCTATGGCGCTTACCACCTTTATCAGCCAAAACCTCGGCGCCAAGCAATATGACCGCGCCAAGAGGGGAGCGCGTTTTGGTATTCTCTGTTCTGTAATAACGGCGGAAATTATCGGCATGCTGGTTTTTATTTTTTCACCTATACTTATCTCTGCATTCAACAGCGAGCCGGAAGTCGTTGCCTACGGCGTTATACAGGCGCGCACCGTTACGCTTTTTTATTGTCTGCTGGCGTACTCACACTGTCTTGCTGGTATTTTCAGGGGTTCGGGACGTTCAATCGTGCCTATGACAGTCATGCTCATATGCTGGTGCGTTATCCGTGTAACATACATTACGGTGATAGTACATTTCATTCCGGTAATCAACGTTATATTCTGGGCGTATCCGCTCACATGGTTTTTAAGCAGCGTTATTTTTACAATATACTTCTTTAAGTCAGACTGGATACACACTTATGAAAAAGGAAAAATAATTGATAAATGAAACACTTTTGATACAACTATGATGCAACTTTGATGCAATTATCATTTACAATAGAAATATACAAATGGGAAATCAAAGGAGCGTCGTTACTGCAATGAACATAAAGCAAATCACCGCCGGTCTGTTATCGGCTCTTGCTCTGGCAATCGCTGTATGCGGCTGCGCTGCGCAGGAAAACAATGATACATCTTATAATAGCCATGAAAACACGACAGTTGAGAATACTGACGAGAACGCTGCTACATCTCCAATTACAGTAGTCGATACGGACAATTTTGTGCCGCTTCTGCTTAATAAAATCAATATTGATTTAACAGGCGATAACACAGCCGACAATATTTCCATATATTTAATCGGTGATTCAGAAGACGATTTAGCGGCGGCGGAATCTCTGGTTGAGCATGACGTCAGAATGATTCAGGTATTAATTAATGACGGTACGACACAGGATATTCTCTATGACAGGACTTTTTCCATCGACCATGTAGGCGAGGGCATACTTGCGCTTGTGACGGACGGAACTAATCACTATCTGCTTGAAGGAAGCTGCAATGAGCAGATGGGATACGCCACATATTATGGTGAAGTTTTTGACTGGAAGAATGGAGAAAAAGCCATCGTTGACGAATTTCACGCCGACTTCCTAATCAGTATGGACGCTATATGTCGCAATATGGAACAGGACGAAAACGTGACATTAAGAGAAGACGCCATTCCCGATTTTCAAACATCTGTTGAGCGTTGGAATCAGGGCTCGGAGCTGCTCGTAGTCTGCGATACCGTTAATTCACTTAACGAAGTCAAAAGTATTTATGTAAACCAAGCAGAAAAACAATACTCCCTTGACGACTTCTTTTCAACCATATGGGAACGCGAGACGGGTAAATTCACTGTAGGAACCTTTGATAACATCATGGGCTATGCCGGATTCTATATCTATGATGAAACCTGGTTTTTCCCTTATGGATACTTCTATGCCATAGAGGACGGTCAATCCTTCTGCATCGCAGAAAACTGGGGGTGTTCTGAGGACGACAACTATATTATAGACATCGACAATGACGGCGAAAACGAACTGATATGCAATGTAATGTTTGGTGACGGCGTGGAAAGTACGCTTGTATACCGCAGGGACGGTTCTGATATATTAGTCGGCTACGCAGACGAGCTGTTAGACCATGAATACGACTATATAGGTATTGGCTCTCTCGGCACACGCTATCTTCCCGATGAAAATGTTGTGGAAATATATTATTGGAAAGAAAAGCTGCAGGATTATGAAACCGATAAATACAGAATTGATTTTGAAAAAATAGGGTTTTATCCTTTTGAACCCCAGCCATAAACACCAATAGGCAGAACAGGCATGAAACTAAGTTCACTTTATGATTGTTTTCAGTCTAATTCTAACTCATAATTATACGGATAATAATTCTGTAATTCGTCTATATTTATCTCTTTCCCCATATAATCCTTAAACCAACTATCGTAGTTCGGATTATTCCAAATTGTTCCGTCTTCAAAAACAACTTGTTTTAAACAAAATAGTGCGTATGTGACATTATCCGTTTCACCACTTTCAACCTTTGGCATATTTTCCATTAGTTCACCGTCATACAATGACCAGCCACCATTATAATCTTCTGTTTGATTTGGCAAAATGCTTGTTTTTGTCCTGACAAGATTTTCATAACTACTTTCTGTACTGCTATCAAAAAAATTCCAATGTAACTTTAGTGGTAAACCATTCGCGTTATAAGCTAACATACAATACTCTGTTTCAGTAATGCGTTTATCTGTATTGTTCGTTAATATGTCATGTATATATGGACTTCCATTTTCATAATAAAGAATATCCGCACTTTCATGGGTAATCGACATGGTTTCTTTTATTCCGCTGTTATTTTCTTGTACCACAATATCTGCCGCTAAATCCGTTCTATTTTCTTGGGGTGTTAGCGCTGCCGCATACGTCCCCATAATAAATCCGCCAGCGGAAAGCAGGAAGGCTGCCACAAGCGACATTATGATGATTAACTTTGTCTTTTTTTTGAAATTCATAGCCGCACCTAACCTTTTTACTTGTTCTGCGCTCTCTGTCAAGGTAACGGAAGTTCTATAAATATCTTAACATTATGTTGTTGATAAAGCAACTGTTTTGAACTTCCACGGTCATCACAAATAAATAATTTACTTCTCTATATATCCTTGTTGCAACTTGTCAAGGACTTATTCATCATTTTTCATCACTTTTTCTTATTTTGCCCTGTTTCCCATGCTTTAGGTCGTGGAGAATGACACGTTTTAGCTTGTCTTTCACGTTTTGGGTACTCTTATCAGAAAAATGTACCTCGACTAAATAAGTTGTCTAATCAATCTTCTTTTGCAAACAGGGTGTTAATCGCCCTGTGGTATTAGTCTGAATATTGTCGCTCATGTTCCTCCTTTTGGGCGCAAAAAGGCGCATGGTTTACATTTTACTGTTTCCATGCGCCTTTACGCTGTTATTTGATATTATACAATCAAACATTAGTAGTTTGATTGTCAAGAATTGTTTTATTGATTATGCCAACTGCATAACTTTAGATTCAATCTCTTTGAGTTCTTCCATTGATAATAATGGTACATAGTGTGCAATCTTTTCAAGAGAAAGTTCTCTGTCTTTAATCATTCTTTCAGCAGTTTCCCTTGCACTTTTTAACTCTGCCTTCTGTGCCGCCTCATTCCTCATATCCTCCATAATCTTACACATGGCTTTTACTCCTTTCTCGTCTTTCTTGAAGTACCTCGCTCTCCTTGCAAGCTCATCAAAATTCATATCATCGGGTTCAGTGCATGAAAAGTCGTGCATTAGCTTACCGATTTCATCATCGCCCCTGTATTTACCATTCACATATATTATGTGTGAACCGTCACAAAATAATACTTTGTTTTCTCCGATTGTAACATATCTCTCTACTGGATATATCGGCTGATTCCCTTTCATTACATCATTTTCCGTAATAAAAATAACATAGCTGTCGGGAATGTCTTCCGTTTCTTCGCCACTCTTTAATATATGTGCATCCAACAGACTGCTGTTGTGCCTTGCCCTTTTTGCCCCTGCACCTGCATCTTTCCTTTGAATTTCCACATCAAATTCCTTATTGTCACTGTCAACCGCATGAACATCTAATGTAGCGGAACGTCCCTGTAAGTTTTTCAACACTTCCTGTGTCCGAACCGATTTTATTTTCATATCCTTTTTCCCTAAGATAATCTGTAATATCAGTTCCACACCCTCAAAATTATCCGCCAAGCAGACAGTCATAAAATCATCGTCCATATATCGAAGCGATTTCAAACGCTCCAAATCCTGCTGGTGTGTCTGCTCTGTTGTACTCAAAAATATCACCTTCCTTCACTACTTTTATTATACATCGGACAATGCCTTTTGAAAACTGAATTTTTCGTGAAATTTTCTCATTTCCACGACTTTCTTTGTTATCTGTTCCTCGGCTATCCGCTTGAATACCGTTTCCATTTTTTCAGTGCCTGTGTAATGCCTTTCCACGATAATTTTTGTGGGTGTCGGCTGTCGGTGGGTTCTCTGCCCTGTGTTGCTGTTTTTGCTCATATGTCTGCTCCTTTACAAAAATAGAGCGCATAGATTGGTTTCTATACGCTCTGACGCTGTGTTACTTATTCAGTTATGATTGTGATAATGGTTGGTGGTAGGTCGGAACTTTACTACTATTTTTTACTAAGTTTCCTTACGCATATCCAAATTACGACAGCAGTTGCGACAAAAAATTCTGCAAATATAATTGGTTTTCTAGATATATCCGTTTCAAATAAAAGAAAGTCATTTTCCACAAAACATACTGCCAAAAAAATCAAATATACTACAAGGGCATACATGGCACACCCAAAAATCTGATGCCGTTTTTGTTCACGAACAAGCATCATCTGTTGCTGTTTTTCCAACATTTCGGTTTTCACTGATAAATCATATATTTCCGATGACTTTAGCAGATAATCCGTTGTAACATCAAAAATTGCGCTCATTGCCACTATCTTTTCCAACTCTGGGGTTGCCTGCCCGCTTTCCCACTTTGAAATAGATTGCCTTGAAACATCAAGTTTTTCAGCAAGTTGCTCTTGTGTTAAGTTGTTAGCTTTTCGTAGCGTTACTAGTTTTTCTGAAAAATTCATATTGTTTTTCCTCCTTGTTTTTGATACCTAGACCATACCAAAAACCTCGGTTGCATTCCATATATCTACTTATACATTTGCGCAACCAGTGGTAGAAACATAAAATCAATTTATAGAATTCTACATTTCCCAACTTGTACAGCTACTATAATACCATAATCACATTTTTTTCACTATCAAATTTCCATTAAATTTCTTCATCCCTCCGCTTAGTCTTACTCTGCTGTCTGTTATGCTGTCGGCTTTCGTTCTGAAGTTCCCTTTCAAGGTTCTTCCTGTTATAGCTGATTAATTATTGATAGCCGCCTGGGTGGCTGTTAAATATTTTTCAAATGACCATGGGGTTCAAATGCCCTTTGGAGAGGGTTCAAAAGTGAACACCCCCTCTGTCAACTGCCGCAGATTTTCAAACCGGCAAAAAAGCAAACAAGGGATTCCAGCAACAGCCAATGTACCGGAATCCCTTGTTTGCGGCGGTTTTCCCGATATTCTGTTCATTCCCTTTGTATCAAATAAGCGGTTTACATTTC
>JAMPHY010000001.1:559925-631387 GCA_023663185.1 Clostridiales bacterium
GCTGCATATGGAGTAGATTTCCTTGAACCTCTAAAACCAAGACCGCCTGCACTTGCCCAGCTTAACGCATTACCCTCGTTATCTGTCAAAGTAACGATAGTATTGTTAAAAGAAGACTGAATATGTGCCTGTCCATGTTCAACGTTTTTCTTTACACGCTTTTTTGTCACTTTTTTTGCAACTTTTTTAGCCATAATAAACTAACCTACTTTCTCATAAAATTATTTCTTCTTATTTGCAACTGTACGCTTAGGACCTTTTCTTGTTCTTGCATTGGTCTTTGTCTTCTGACCACGAACAGGAAGTCCTTTCCTATGACGGATTCCTCTATAGCAGCCGATTTCTTGAAGTCTCTTGATATTTAAGGCAACTTCTCTTCTCAAATCACCTTCTACCATGTAATCCTTATCAATTACTTCTGAAATCCTCTTTACTTCATCGTCCGTCAATTCTCTGACACGAGTGTCAGGATTAACATTTGCTGCCGCCAGAATTTTGTTAGAGCTTACTCTGCCAATACCATAAATATATGTCAGACCAATCTCTACACGCTTCTCTCTGGGTAAGTCAACACCTGCAATACGAGCCATTTTCGTTTCCTCCATTTCCTGTACAGCTTATTACTGTACTTTTGTTACTAATTGACTGGGGCATAGATAAATCATAACTTGCCCAACCGGACTTAATCCGGTCTTTCCAAACATGTGGTATCAAAAAGTAATCTCCTCTAGGCTCTTCCATCTATATAAATAGTCTGGACAAGAACCCCTTTCATCAACATTCAATATGACAAAAATCGGGGATTAACCTTGTACCTGTTTGTGCTTTGGATTTTCACAGATAACTCTGATCTTTCCTTTTCTTTTAATGACTTTACATTTCTCGCAAATTGGTTTTACTGATGATCTAACCTTCACGTTAAACCCTCCTTTCAAAAAAGACCGCTTTATATTATATCACGGAGGTACTACTCTTTCAAGTATTTATTTAACAAATTACCATTATTTTTCCACTATTTTTCTTACTTTTATTTATCACGCCAGATAATTCTGCCTTTGGAAAGGTCATAAGGTGACAATTCTAAAGTTACCTTATCTCCCGGCAGGATACGGATAAAATTCTGACGCAGCTTACCGCTTATATGCGCTAATACTACGTGCCCGTTCTCCAATTCCACCTGAAACATTGTATTGGGTAACTTTTCAATAACTGTTCCTTCAATTTCAATTACATCGGCTTTTGACATCTGCTACCTCCCATTTTCCTCAACTATACTATCTGTCATATAAATCTTTATAAGCTTCCGGACTTCCACATCGCTTGCCAGACCATGTCTGACTTTTTCAGCCAAGTCTAAATCCGGACACTTTTTTATAATCTGGATATGTTTCTTATTCTTTTTCTTCGGTTTTGCCACTGTTCTTAATTTTCCGTCAGCTAAATATACATATTCAGCGTCTTCAGATATAATGACATAAACCAAGCCCTTATCATGTCCAGCCTTAGAGCTGGCAAGCATTCCTACCATACTAATAACCATGTCCCTTTCCCAGCCACGCATTCGGGCAATCAGGCACAAAATTGCGTTATGAATGGAGCGTCAGGATTTCCGGCTCGCCGTTTGTTACCAGAATCGTATTTTCATAATGCGCGGAATATTTGTTATCCGCCGTTACTACCGTCCACTCGTCATCAAGCCACCTTACGTCTCCCGTGCCCATATTAATCATCGGCTCTATCGCCAACGTCATTCCCGGCTGTAAGAGCAGGCCTTTTTTCTTCTGTGCAAAATTAGGTATCTGCGGGTCCTCATGAAGCTTGGTTCCTATTCCGTGACCGACCAAATCCCTTACTATACCATAACCATGCGCTGTGACATATGCAGCTATGGCATTGGAAATATCATAAAGATGATTCCCTGATTTTGCCATTTTAATACCTTCAAAGAAACTCTGTCTCGTTACGTCAATCAATCTCTGCGCTTCAGGACTGATATTACCCACAGCATATGTTCTTGCAGCGTCGGAATGATATCCTTTATAGATAAGTCCGGCATCTAAGCTGACGATATCTCCCTCTTTGAGTATATGGTCTTTACGCGGTATTCCATGCACCACCTCTTCATTAACGGACACACACACCGAAGCCGGAAATCCCTGATAATTCAAAAAATTAGGAATACAACCGCAGCCTCTTATCAGACTATTTGCAAGATTATCAATATACTTAGTGGATATCCCCGGACGGATAGCTTTCCCCAGCTCATTATGCACAATTTCAAGCAGTCTTCCCGCTTCACGCATCAACTCTATTTCTCTGCCTGATTTAATCGTAACAGCCATATCGACTTATACCACCTTTCTGTTGAAAGAAGCCCTTAAGCAATTCTTACTCCAAAATTGTAGTAATTGCGGTAAATACGTCCTTCATATCCACTGTACCGTCTACGGTCTTAAGCACGCCTTTTTTCGTATAGAACTCAATCAAAGGCTGTGTCTGCTTGTGATATACTTCAAGACGATTCTTAACCGTTTCTTCTTTATCGTCGTCACGCTGTACCAGCTCTTTACCGCATTTATCGCATATTCCTTCCTTTTTAGGCGGAACATGTTCTATATGGTATGTTGCGCCGCATGATAAACATGCGCGTCTTCCTGACATTCTTCTGATTATGTTTGTATCCGGTACGTCTACGTTAATTGCATAGTCGATTTTTTCACCAAGCTCATTTAAGGCGTTATCCAGAACTTCCGCCTGCGGAATCGTTCTCGGAAAACCGTCCAGCACATAACCGTTCTTACAGTCGTCCTTTGCCACACGGTCTAAAAGAATTTTCACCGTCAGCTCATCGGGAACCAACAAGCCCTTATCCATATATTTTTTTGCTTCTATTCCAAGTTCGGTGCCATTCTTAACATTTTCCCTGAAAATATCACCGGTTGAAATATGCGGTATGTTATATTTATCGGCAATCATCTGCGCCTGCGTGCCTTTTCCCGCTCCGGGCGCGCCTAACATTATAATCTTCATTTTAACAATCATATCCCTTTCTCAGCCTGTGAATTTATGTGCACAAGACATTTGTGATTTTTCAATTTAAGACACTCGAAGAATCGCCTGAGCGATTCTTCGTAGATTTAATCATTTAAAAATCCCTTATAGTTACGTACCAGCATTTGAGATTCAAGCTGCTTTATGGTCTCCAAAACTACGCTCACAATAATGATTAAGCTTGTTCCGCCAAAAGATACGCTCGCCTTAAATATACCATTAAAGAAATACGGCAATACGCATACGATTGTAAGTCCGACAGCTCCGATAAAGATTATATAATTCAATATCTTACTCAGATAATCGCTGGTTGGCTTACCGGGACGTATACCCGGAATAAAACCGCCCTGCTTCTTCATATTCTCTGCCACCTCAAGCGGATTGAAGGTAATTGACGTATAGAAATATGCGAATAAAATAACCAGCACAATATATACAACCAATCCTATAGAATAAACAGGTCTTTGCGGATCGCACCAATTATTTGAACTAAGTCCTCGCAAAATTTCAGCCCAAATTCCTGTTCCGCCGATATTGGCAAAAGAACAGATAAATACCGGAATCTGCATTAAGGAAGATGCAAAGATAACCGGAATAACGCCGGAGGTATTGATTTTCAGCGGAATATTTGAAGCCGAACCGCCTACCATCTTTCTGCCCTGCATTTTCTTAGCATACTGCACAGGTATCTTCCTTACGCCGTCATTTAATATTATTACAAGAACCACCATTCCAATAATAACCGCCAGTATAATTATGGCTGCTACAACCGCTTTGGCAATCGGTTTGTTCAGAACGAACTGTTCAAACAAGGTAGCGATATCCTGAGGCATACGTGAAAGAATATTGATTGTCAGCACTATGGAAATACCGTTTCCAATACCCTTTTCCGTAATTCTTTCGCCAATCCACATAAGGAATGCACTTCCTGCCGTAAGCGCTGCCACGACTGTAATAATGCTGAATACATTATAGACTTCAAGCAGTCCCTGACGACCGAAGCCAATCGCCATAGCCGACGATTCCAATAGAGCAAGTCCGATAGTTACATAACGTGTAATCGACGCAATTTTCTTTCTTCCATCTTCTCCGTCTTTCTGCATCTCCTCCAGCTTCGGAATTGCAATAGTAAGAAGCTGCATAATAATGGAAGACGTAATATACGGAGTAATATTCAATGCAAGAATGGACATATTCAAAAATGAACCGCCTGTAAAAGCATCAAAAAAGTTAAAGGCATCTCCGGTCTGCTGTGCGAACCATCTTGCGAAATAAGTCCTGTCAACGCCGGGAACCGGCAACTGTGAGCCAAGACGAATCACAACCAACATCATAAATGTAAAGAAAATTTTCGTCCTTATTTCTTTAATTTTGAAAGCATTTTTTAGGGTAGTAAACATTACATCACCTCTGCTGTTCCACCAAGCGCCTCGATTTTTTCCTTTGCAGAAGCGCTAAAGGCATTAACCTTTACATCGAGCTTCTTAGTCAATTCTCCATTTCCGAGTATTTTAACTCCGTCACGTGGGTTTTTGATTATCCTCTTCTCTATTAATGCGTTCACATCAACTGTCGCACCGTTATCGAATACCTCAAGCGCGCTTAAATTGATTGCAACTATATCTTTAGAGTTCCTGCACTTAAATCCTCTCTTAGGAAGACGTCTGTACAAAGGCATCTGACCGCCTTCAAAGCCTACTCTAGGCGCGCCTGAACGAGCCTTCTGTCCTTTATGGCCTTTGCCGGCTGTCTTTCCGTTTCCTGAACCATGTCCACGACCTCTTCTAAAATTATCACTGTGTTTGGAACCTTCTGCAGCTCTTAAATTTGATAATTCCATCTTATTAGCTATGCTCCTTTCCCTAACGAATGTTATGCTTCTTCAACCTTAATCATATGTCTTACTTTCTGAATCTGTCCTCTTGTTGCACCGTTATCAGGTAATTCAACTGTCTGACCGATTTTTCTAAGTCCCATCGCCGCTATTGTTGCTCTTGTCTTCGGGACCTGACCGATTGTAGATTTAATCAAAGTTATTTTAATTTTACTTGTATTAGCAGCTTTTGCAGGTTTCTCAGCTTTAGCCGTTTTTGTGGTTTTAGCTGCGCTTTCAGCTTTGACTTCCTTTTCAGCTTTAGCTGCTTTTTCCGTCTTAGCAGCTTCCTTTGCTGCAGGCGCTTTTGTTGTCTTAGCGGCTTTTTCTGTTTTAGTCGTCTTTGCTGTTTCAGCTTTCTTTTCTGTTGTAGCTGCTTTCGCTGTTTTTTCTGCCATCTTTTTTCTCCTTTCCAAACGTGCCCTATGACGTAACTTCTTCTATAGATTTGCCACGGTTCCTAGCTACCTCTTCAGGAGTTTTTAACTGGCTCAGTCCCGCGATTGTCGCAAGTACTACATTCTGCTTGTTGTTGGAGCCTAAGGATTTTGTCCTAATATTTGAAATACCTGCAAGTTCGCACACAACACGCGCCGGTCCGCCGGCGATAATACCTGTACCTTCCGGAGCTCTTTTGAGCAATACAGAAGCTGAACCAAATTTTCCTATAAAATCATGTGTAATACTGTGGTTATCATCTAACGCTACCGAAACTAAATGCTTAATTGCATCTTCTTTTCCTTTACGAATAGCTTCCGGAATTTCAGTTGCTTTTCCCAGACCAGCTCCAACATGACCATTGCTGTCGCCTACGACTACCAGAGCAGTGAAACGGAAGTTACGACCACCCTTTACAACCTTGGTAACACGCTTAATAGTTACAACTTTTTCAGTCAATTCTAACTGACTGGCATCAATGATTGTACGTCTCATGTGATTATGTCTCCCCTCCTAAAATTCTAATCCGGCTTCTCTGGCTGCCTCAGCTAACGCCTTAACTTTACCATGATATATATAGCCGCCTCTGTCAAAAACAACTGCCTTTATGCCTTTTTCAAGCGCTCTCTTGGCAATTACCGTTCCTACATATGCTGCTGCATCAACGTTATTGGTTTTTTCAATTTCAGCACTTACACCTTTTTCAAGTGTAGACGCTGCAACTAATGTCTTTCCAACTGTATCGTCAATAATTTGAGCATACATATGATTATTACTTCTGAATACAGCCAAACGCGGTCTTTGCGCAGTTCCGCTCAAATGGTTACGCATTCTTCTGTGTTTCTTAACACGAATTTTTTGTCTTGATTCTTTTCTAACCATCTTCATACTCTCCTTATCTGTTATTTCTTACCAGTCTTACCAACTTTACGTCTGATTGTCTCATCAGCATATTTAATGCCCTTGCCCTTATAAGGCTCCGGTCTTCTCTTATCTCTGATATCAGCAGCGAATTGGCCAACTTTTTCTTTATCAATACCCTTAACAATTATAACGTTCTGTCCTTCTACAACAGTCTCAACGCCTTCCGGATCCGTCATTTCAACCGGGTGTGAATAACCCAGATTCAATGTCAGAACCTTGCCTGATTTAGACGCCCTATAACCGACACCGTTGACTTCCAGCTTCTTTTCAAAACCTTCTGTAACGCCGATTACCATGTTATTGAGCAATGACCTTGTCAGACCGTGAAAAGATTTCATTCTCTTCAAATCATTAGGTCTTGATACTACTACTTGCGCACCTTCTGCCTTGATTTCCATCTCAGCCGGGAACACTCTTTCCAGAGTTCCCTTAGGACCTTTTACAGTCACTTTATTATTTTCTGCAACTTCTACGGTTACTCCCGCTGGAATTGCGATTGGCATTCTTCCTATACGTGACATGCCCGTACCCTCCTAATTTTATTTGTGTTTATTTGGCTTTACCATACGAAAGCCAGAACTTCTCCGCCTACCTGAAGTTCTCTTGCCTTCTTGTCTGTCATAACTCCCTTGTTTGTAGAGATTATTGCAATACCAAGACCGCCAAGAACCTTCGGTAAATCCTCTTTACCAACATACAAACGAAGTCCCGGTTTAGAAATTCTCTTAAGTCCGGAAATAATTCTATCGTTCTTATCCTCACCATACTTCAATGTAATATGGATTGTTTTGAAGCTTCCGTCTTCAATTATATCGAATTTCTTAATATAACCCTCATCTAACAAAATCTGTGCAATCGCCAGTTTCATCTTAGATGACGGTACATCTACTGTATCATGCTTTGCAGTAATTGCATTACGGATTCTTGTAAGCATATCTGCAATAGGATCGCTCATTGTCATTTGAATTGCCTCCTTCTTAATTTTAATCCTTCCTTAGCCCGCGGCTTTACCAACTAGCTTTGCGAACGCCGGGAATCTGACCTTTATATGCTAACTCACGGAAGCAAATTCTGCAAATTCCGTATTTTCTTAAATAAGCATGTGGACGACCACAGATTTTGCAACGGCTGTATTCTCTTGTAGAGAATTTAGGTTTACGCTGCTGTTTTATCTTCATTGCTGTCTTAGCCATGAATTTACCTCCTTTTATTTTGCGAATGGCATATTGAACAATCTTAATAATTCACGAGCTTCTTCATCGGTTTTGGCTGTTGTTACGATAATAACGTCCATGCCTCTTACCTTATCAATCTTATCATACTCTATTTCAGGGAAAATAAGCTGTTCCTTAATTCCTAAAGCATAATTTCCTCTGCCGTCAAAAGAGTTAGGATTTACACCTCTAAAGTCACGCACACGAGGAAGCGCAAGATTTACCAAACGGTCAAGGAACTCATACATCTTATCTCCACGAAGAGTTGTCTTGCAGCCTATTGCCTGACCTTCTCTTATTTTGAAGTTTGCAATAGAGTTCTTAGCTTTGGTAATGACTGCTTTCTGTCCCGTGATTGTTTCCATATCACTTACTGCGGATTCCAAAACTTTTGCATTTTCTTTCGCCTCACCAACGCCCATGTTGATTACGATCTTTTCAAGTTTCGGAACTTCCATGACATTTTTATAGCCAAACTTCTTGATCATGGCGTCCATGATCTCGTCTTTATACATATCTTTAAGCCTACTCAACTTTTTAGACCTCCTTCCTTAGAATCAATCAACGATGTCGCCTGTGGATTTTGCGAAACGGACTTTTTTGCCGTTTTCAACTTTAAAACCAATCCTTGTCGGCTTTCCTTTGTGTACATACATAACATTGGAAATATCAATTGGAGCTTCTTTCTGAACAATACCACCGTTCTGATTAGCCGCCGAAGGTTTTTCATGCTTTGTTATCTTATTGATTCCTTCAACCAAAACCCTTCCGGTTTTTCTGTCTATGGAAATAACTTTGCCTTCCTTGTCTTTGTCTTTACCGGCAATTACTTTAACAGTATCGCCTTTTTTAATCTTTAATGTTGACATACCGGCACCTCCTATAATACTTCCGGAGCCAGTGAAACAATTTTCATAAACTGTTTATCACGAAGCTCTCTTGCTACTGGTCCAAAAATACGGGTTCCTCTTGGAGTCTTATCATCTTTGATGATAACAGCAGCATTTTCGTCAAATCTGATATATGAACCGTCTTTACGGCGTGCGCCTTTTACAGTACGCACAACTACGGCTTTTACAACATCGCCTTTTTTTACAACACCGCCCGGTGTTGCATCTTTAACAGTAGCAACGATAATATCGCCAATGCGTGCATATCTTCTTGTAGATCCACCCATGACTCTGATACACAGAAGCTCTTTAGCACCGGTATTGTCAGCTACTTTAAGTCTGCTTTCCTGTTGAATCATACTACCTTTCTCCTTCTCTTTATTGCTATTTTACCTTTTCAACAATCTCAACAAGTCTCCATCTCTTATCCTTAGATAAAGGTCTTGTTTCCATTACTTTAACGGTATCTCCAATGCTGCACTCATTCTTTTCATCATGCGCTTTCAGCTTATAGGTTCTCTTTACGATTTTGCCGTAAAGTGGATGCTTAACATGGTCTTCAATCGCTACAACAATTGTCTTATCCATCTTATTACTGGTTACTTTACCAGTACGGGTTTTTCTCAAATTTCTTTCCACGACTCATTCTCCTTTCAGTTAGCTGCTTTTGCTTTCTGCGTAATCACCGTCTGGATTCTCGCAATGTTTCTTCTTACATCTTTGATTCTTGCCGTATTGTCTAACTGATTTGTTGCGTTCTGGAATCTCAAATTGAAAAGTTCTTTCTTAGCATCTACCAGTGCCTGTGCTAATTCTGCATCTGATTTTTTCTGCAAATCTTCTACATACTTATTAGTTTTCATTTGATACACCGCCTTCCAAGTCTGCTTTAGAAACTATTTTACATTTACATGGAAGCTTATGTGTTGCAAGACGCAATGCCTCTTTAGCAACTTCTTCATTCACTCCTGCTATTTCAAACATTACGCGCCCCGGTTTAACAACCGCTACCCAGTATTCAAGAGTACCTTTTCCGGAACCCATACGTGTTTCTGCCGGCTTAGCCGTTACCGGTTTATCCGGGAAAATTTTAATCCAGACTTTACCTCCACGCTTAACATAACGTGTTATCGCAATACGTGCTGCTTCAATCTGGTTAGATTTAATCCAGCATGGCTCCATTGCTACAATACCCCACTCGCCGTAGGTAATTGTATTGCCGCGGGAAGCTTTACCTCTCATGGAACCGCGGAATTGTTTACGACGTTTTACTCTCTTTGGCATTAACATTATTTATCGCTCCCTTCCTTATTAGATTTCGTAGGAAGTACCTCGCCTTTGTAAATCCATACCTTGACGCCGACCTTACCATAGGTTGTATCTGCTTCTGCAAAGCCGTAATCGATGTCGGCTCTTAATGTCTGAAGCGGAATAGTGCCGTCGCTGTAGAACTCTGTACGAGCCATATCAGCGCCGCCGAGACGTCCTGAACATGCAGTCTTAATACCGAGCGCGCCTGCCTTCATGGTTCTTCCCATGCAGGACTTCATAGCACGTCTGAAAGATACACGGTTCTCTAACTGCTGTGCGATATTCTCAGCAACAAGCTGAGCGTCTCTGTCCGGTCTCTTAATTTCCTTAATGTCTACCAGCACTTTCTTCTTTGTCACCTTAGAAAGTTCTTTCTTGGTAACTTCTATCTCATTACCGCCCTTACCGATAACTACACCGGGTTTAGCCGTATGGATAATTACTTTTACTCTGTCCGATGCTCTTTCGATTTCAATCTTGGACACACCGGCATTGTACAATTTCTTCTTTAAATATTTTCTGATGTTATAATCTTCTACTAAAAAGTCAGAAAATTCAGCATCTGCATACCATTTAGAATCCCAATCTTTAATAATACCGACTCTTAAGCCGTGAGGATTAACTTTCTGTCCCATGTTCTTCTCCTTCCTATATCATTCCTATCTTTCATCAAGCACAATTGTAATATGGCTCATTCTCTTCTCGATTCTGTACGCCCTTCCCTGTGCTCTGGGTTTGATTCTCTTCATGGTAGGCCCTTTGTTTGCATAACACTCTGCAATATAAAGGTTCTCCGCATTCATTCCGTTATTGTTTTCAGCATTCGCGATAGCCGACTCCAATAATTTCTTGATAAGGCCTGATGCATATCTTGGATTGTATTCCAGAATAGCCAATGCTGAAGTTACATCTTTGCCTCTAATGGCATCTAATACGAAACAAGCTTTCTGTACAGATACTCTTGCATAAGATAACTTTGCTGAAGGTCTTGTATCCTTGTTCGCATTTCTTTCTCTTTTTATCTGGGATCTATGTCCTTTAGCCATAGATAAAACCTCCTTTCAATTTATCGAACTCTTAACGGACTTTAGACTTTTTCTCGTCCTTATCATGTCCCCTGTAAGTTCTGGTTGCAACGAACTCACCGAGCTTATGTCCAACCATATCTTCTGTAACATATACAGGCACATGCTTTCTGCCATCATGAACGGCAAATGTATGCCCTACAAAAGATGGGAAAATAGTAGAACGGCGCGACCAAGTCTTAATGACCTGTTTCTGACCTGACGCATTCATAGCGTCTACTTTTTTCAGTAAGCTCTCATCTGCAAATGGTCCTTTTTTCAGTGATCTAGCCATGACGTCTCCTCCTTATTTAATCGCTTTACCGTCTCGTCTTCTTACAATCAGCTTGTTAGACGCTTTTTTCTTCTTGCGCGTCTTTAAACCGAGTGCCGGTTTACCCCACGGTGTACATGGTCCCGGACGTCCTATCGGCGCCCTTCCTTCACCACCGCCGTGCGGGTGGTCGTTAGGGTTCATAACTGAACCGCGGACTGTCGGGCGTATACCCATATGACGCTTACGTCCTGCTTTACCAATCTTAATAAGGTTGTGGTCTGCATTTCCCACATTACCGATTGTTGCCCTGCACACAATCGGAACCATTCTCATTTCGCCTGAAGGAAGTCTTAAGGTTGCATATTTACCTTCCTTTGCCATTAACTGAGCTCCGTTGCCTGCGGAACGAACCAACTGTCCGCCCTTGCCCGGATATAACTCAATGTTATGAATAACAGTACCTACCGGAATTTCTGATAACGGCAGGCAGTTGCCAAGCCTTACTTCCGCCTGTGGTCCGTTCATGACCTTCATGCCGTCCGTCAAGCCTTCCGGTGCAAGAATATATGACTTCTCGCCGTCTTCATAACAGATTAATGCAATATTCGCTGATCTGTTCGGATCGTATTCAATACCTATTACCGTTGCGCTAATTCCATCTTTCTTTCTCTTGAAATCAACATCTCTATACAGCCTTCTGCTTCCGCCGCCACGATGTCTGACTGTTATCTTACCCTGATTATTACGTCCGGAATTCTTTTTCAGAGAAGTACAAAGCGCCTTTTCAGGTGTAGACTTTGTAATCTCAGAGAAATCAGAACCTGTCATATTACGTCTCGAAGGTGTATACGGGTTATATTTCTTAATTCCCATGATATCTTTCTCCTTTACTTAATCGTTGTTAATCTATTCGGCTTTTATAAGCCTGCAAAAATTTCTATATCCTTACTGTCAGCCGTCAACTGAACGATGGCTTTCTTGGTCTTGGCTGTCTTGCCGTATACCATGCCGCGTCTTTTGGTCTTGCCGTCAAGATTCATGGTATTTACCTTAGCAACTTTTGCTCCTTCAAACATTTTCTCAACAGCCTCTTTAATCTGACTCTTATTTGCTTCCGGGTGAACCAGAAAAGTGTATTTCTTATCGCTCATGCCTGCCATACTTTTTTCTGTAATAACTGGTTTGAGGATTACATCATAATATTTAATTGCTGCCATTATGCATACACCTCCTCAATATTAGCTACCGCATCTTTGGTGATGACTACGGTATCATATTTCATGATATCATATACGTTAATCGTGCTCCTTATTTCCTTCGCTTCGCCAGCCGCCTCAATCTTAACATATGAGGTCTTAACGGTAGGAAGATTTCTTGCAGAACAGATTACGTTCTTATCAATATCTCCTATTATCACTAAAGCTTTGCCGACTTTAAGGTTATCAAGAACTTTCTTGAAATTCTTTGTCTTAATTTCATCAAGCTTAAGTTCGTCAAGTACGATAAATTTATTTTCCTGTACTCTGCTTGTAAGCGCGGACTTAACTGCCGCTCTTTTTTCCTTCTTATTTAATTTGAAAGAATAATCTCTCGGAACCGGAGCGAATACAACGCCGCCGCCTTTCCATTGTGGAGCTCTGATAGAACCCTGTCTTGCATGACCTGTTCCTTTCTGTCTCCACGGCTTTCTTCCGCCTCCGGATACTTCTGAACGAGTCTTTGCTTTCTGCGTTCCCTGACGCTTGTTTGCAAGATACTGAACGACTGCCATATGCACTAAATGTTCATTCACTTCAACACCAAAGACCGCATCGTTTAAATCAATCTTGCCAACTTCTTTACCTTCCATATTATAAACAGATACGTTTGCCATCTGAATGGTCCTCCTTTCATCTGTGACGCAGGTCACTACCTCGCCTCGACCTTAGTTGTTTCTTTAATTGTTACCAAGCCTTTACGAGGTCCCGGTACAGCGCCTTTTACAAGGAGCAGATTCTTATCTGCATCAACTCTTACTATCGTAAGATTCTGAACCGTTACTTTTACGCAGCCCATATGTCCGGGCATTCCTTTTCCTTTAAATACTCTGCTTGGTGAAGAACATGCACCGTTGGAGCCCTGATGACGATGGAATTTGGAACCGTGTGTCATAGGTCCTCTGTGCTGACCGTGTCTCTTAATTGCGCCCTGAAATCCTTTTCCTTTGGAAATTGCAGTTGCGTCAACTCTGTCTCCTGCCTCGAAGATATCCGCTTTAATCTCGCTGCCAAGCGTATACTCCTGTGCATTCTCAAGCTTTAACTCTCTTACAAATCTCTTACTTGAAACACCGGCCTTATCGAAATGTCCTTTTAACGCTTTATTAACGCCATGTCTGTGAATAATTTCTTTCTTGCCGCTCTTATCTTTGTTGACAACTCTTTCCTTCTTGTCCACAAAGCCGACCTGTACTGCATTGTAACCGTCGTTTTCAACTGTTTTAATCTGTGTTACTGCACACGGTCCTGCCTGAAGTACGGTTACGGGTGTCAAGCTGCCGTCTTCATTGAAGATTTGAGTCATTCCGACTTTTGTTGCTAAAATTGCTTTCTTCATTTCTTTACCTCCTGTGATTCTACAGCGGACCACTTATCTTAGCGGTCATACTAGTAGGGGTGTTATTTGGTTTTCATCTTAATATCGATATACACGCCGACCGGCATTTCCAGTCTCTGCAGTGCATCAACAGTCTTAGGTGTAGGAGCAATGATATCGATGAGTCTCTTATGTGTTCTCTGCTCGAACTGCTCTCTGGAATCTTTGTACTTATGAACCGCTCTTAAGATTGTGACTACTTCCTTCTTAGTCGGAAGGGGCACCGGTCCGCTTACCTGAGATCCGTTTTTCTTAACTGTTTCGATGATTTTTTTGGCAGATGCATCAACTAACTGATGATCATAAGCTTTTAATGTAATTCGCATTATTTGACTTGCCATAAAAAAAGTCGCCTCCTTTTCGCACTTTTAAGTTCTAAGTACGACAAGCGGTGACTGTACACTCTCCCGTGTGTGTCTAATAGAAGCTCCTCTGTGGGAGTCGCATCTAACAGAAAATTCGCTTCGCGAATTATCTGCCACGAATGTGCGCTTCGCGTGCCATTCGTGTGTAACCCGCTACACTTTGTAAATTATCTACCATGCTACACTACACGTCGTTTCTGACTTGGTCAGACATTCTTGCTTGTACAGTGACTTGTCGTCAGTTTCCTAACTTGACATTCGCTCCACGGAAAACCTGCCACGTGGGCAGCAACCTCACGTTTCACAGCTATCATGTCACAGCAAGGGATATTATACATGATGTTTTTTTAATATGCAAGCATTTTTTTTGATTTTTTTTAATTTTTCTGCTATAATCTTTTTTGACATATGAAAATATGCTATAAAAGCAACAATGTTTTAGTTATTTAAGGAGGCTTAAGCCATGGCAGCAAGTGATTACTCATCAGCATTAAAACAAGGAATAAAAAGTTATCAGAACGCTCTTTCAAAAGGCGCTTATCCATATCTTCCGGCTCTGGACGATATTATATCATATACTGAAATTTCAGCACAAGTAGGATTGGGACTAATGGATATTCCGTTGTCCAAAATTGTCGGCACCAAGACGGCGGGGCGCACGAACGCATTCGCATACAATTTTATGCCCTTATTATCCGATACTTCTGAATTTGGGCATAAGTGGGCGTCGCTTTACGACCATCAGGTAGAAGACGGTATACGCGATCCGATTGTAGTCTATGAATTTATGAACCAGTTCTATGTTCAGGAAGGCAACAAACGTGTCAGCGTCATGAAATATCTTGGTACATACAGCATACTTGGCACAGTAACACGTCTGATTCCTAAAAAAACCGACGATAAAGCCAACCGTCTGTACTATGAATTTATGGATTTCTATGAGGCGTCCAAAAGTTACGACGTCTGCTTTACTAAAGAAGGAAGCTACAAAAAGCTTTTAAAACTTATGAAAAAAGAAGAAGGCGAGCTTTGGAGCGATGAAGACCGGCTTCAATTCCATTCGGCGTTCATTACTTTTGAGGAAACGTTTATGAAAGCGCATGGAGAAAAATTGGAATTGACCGTATCCGACGCCTTCCTTATTTATGCAGAAATCTACGGTTATGAGCAGATGGTAAACGAGACCGAGCACGAAATGCTTCCTGCGCTGCAAAAAATATGGAATGAAATCACCCTTGCAGATAAAGGAAATCAGGTTGAATTGGTACAGAACCCGTCAGAAACGAAATCATCTATTTTTAACAGGTTGATTTTGACCGGTACAATTTCACCGGATACTATCAAAGCGGCGTTTATTTATACGAAGACCACAGACACTTCAAGCTGGGCGTATGCGCACGAACTTGGAAGAATGTACATAGAACAGGCGTATAATGGGAAGATTAAAACCATTGCCATCGATAAAGCGGACACGGAAGAAGAAGTGGATAACGCCATAGAGCAGGCTGTTGATTCGGGCTGTAATCTGATTTTCACTACCGCTCCGCAGATGGCGAACCAGAGTGTGCGCTCTGCTATCAAGCACCCCAAAGTGCATATTTATAACTGCTCCGTCAATCTTTCATATTCGTCCATTCATACTTATTATGCAAGAATGTATGAATGTAAATTCCTTATGGGCGCAATAGCGGCGGCGGTATCAAGGTCGGACAGACTAGGATATGTGGCGGACTATCCTATATACGGAACAATGGCAAATATAAACGCTTTCGCGCTGGGCGCCAGAATGATTAATCCATATGTACAGGTGTATCTGGAATGGGCTAATTTAAGAGAACAAGACGCCAAAGAGCGCTTAAGACAAGAAGGTATCGTATGTATCTCCGACAGCGATATGATAACTCCTGAGCGCGCCTCAAGAGAATACGGTCTCTATGCGAAAAAGGAGGACGGCTCATTAGAGAACCTTGCAACTCCTATCTGGCACTGGGGCAAGTTCTATGAGCGCATTATCAATAACCTGTGCAGCGGCAATACCGAAGCTGATTCCCAGAAGGGAACAAAGGCAGTAAATTATTGGTGGGGAATGTCCGCCGACGTAATAGACGTTATCTGCTCCAAAGATATGCCTCATGGCACTCACAGACTGATTGAATTTCTGAAAGCGGCAATCCGCGCCGGTGATTTTCACCCGTTTGACGGTCTGATTTACTCTCAGAACGGAATTATCCGCTGTAAAGAGGGTAGCTCACTTGAACCCGAAGAAATCGTCACAATGGATTGGCTTGCCGAGAATGTCGTAGGACGCATTCCCGAACCTAACGAACTAACGGAGGAGGCTCAGGCGCTTTTACAGCTTCAGGGCGTTAAAATTGATGAAACAGGCACAGACAAATGACCTTGTAAAAATTCTTATATTGGGAGACCACGAATCCAAGCTGCTCTACGATTACTATGATCCGGAGCGGCTTAAGGATATTGACCTCATAATTTCCTGCGGAGACTTAAGGGCGGATTATCTTTCGTTCTTTGTCACCCTCTGCAATGTGCCCCTGCTCTATGTCAAGGGCAACCATGATACTAAATATGAGGTCAAGCCTCCCGAAGGCTGTATCTGTATTGAAGATGATATCTATGTTTTTAAGGGAATACGTATCATGGGGCTTGGCGGTTCTATGGAATACATTCCTAAAGCGCCGAACCAATATAGCGAAGAGAAAATGAGAAAGCGCGTACAGAAAATGCGCTTCAAATTATGGCGGCATAAAGGCTTCGATATTCTGGTCGCGCACTCTCCCGCCTACCACATCAACGACTTAGAAGACCTGCCGCACCGAGGATTTGAGATTTTCCGCACGCTTATGGAGAAATATGAGCCGAAATTTTTCTTCCACGGACATGTTCATTCCAATTACAGCAGAAAATTTAAACGGACAGACGTATATGAGAAAACTACGATAGTAAACGCTTATGAATATTCTATCGTAGAATACCATTTTGACTAAATATTCTGCCTGTGCAGTCAGGTGTCTATAGGACACAGGTAAAAAAATCAAGTATGTCATCTATTGTAGACTCAATGAAATCCTCAATACGCTCTGCCGACAAAAAACGGTAGCCTGATATGACAATTCTGTCAGCATTATATTGCGTATATAATAAGTGGTTTCTTTGCTTCTCGATATCCTCTCGCTTCACAAGTCCTTCCACGTCGAACGAGACCGCATTTTTAAGCAGCTCCATAATTGCCTTGCTGTGCCTGCTGTTCTGGTATAGCCATAAGTCGATACCCTTTGCTTCCACATAATACGGCTCTCTAAATTCCGGTAAGCTCATAGGCGGTATAAATTCTTTTTGCAGCGCCCGCCATATCTTTATATCATTATTATAATCAGTCAGACAGTGAACGCATAGACCTAGCACAAAATCCTTAAAGCCACTTCCACTTAAACCGCTTTCCTTAACGCCGCTTCCCCTAAAACCGCTTTCTTCCTGTCCGGCGACATACCTTTTCAAGACAGCCCTGATATTATCCCGCCACCTCTTATAATCCTGCGTATCGCTCCACTCCCCGCAGCCCTCAAACATATGGGAGCGGACCTTCATATCTATATTATAAGCTTCATTCATATGTACCGAATCCGGAGCCACGCTGCCTAAGATAAATTCCGCCTCATGCTCTATTGTAGGCATATGTTTTATTTTAGGTACACGCTTCAACAGCCTATATGCAATTTCCATATGTATCATCTGATACGACATAACAAATCCACTCCCAATATAATTATTCTTCACTACTGTTCACAGTCGTATATAGGCATGGACTCATATGTTTTCATGAGTGGTCCTTGGAAAACGCCGGTACTTAGTGAAAAAGCTGTTTTTTAGCTTTTGAGCTTAGTACCGCTGCGATTTTCCACGGAGCGAGAGCGTACCACTCATGGAAACATATGAGTTCATGCCCCCAACGACTGTGAATAGTAACCATTACTCACTCTCCCTAAGCCTCTCCACTATGGACTTCTTCGCGGCAAAGTGGTAGACCGCAAGCGGCAGCGTCACGCCCAGCAGAACAAACACAGGTATGACAAATACCATCGGCGTTAAAGCGAATTTAAAGCTGAACCACCAAAACATGCCCTCGGCGATACGTCCGGCAAGCGGCTCCATAATAAACGATACCGCCAGCGATATCACAATCGCGCCCAGCGCATAAACCATGCCTTCGCATACCAACATCTTCTTTAACTGCTTACCCGTCATACCAACCGACTGCAGCATGGCAAATTCTCTTCTGCGGCTTAAAATTCCCGTCAGAATGGCGTTAAAGAAATTCAATATGCCGACGATTCCCACGACGAAGCTAAGCACGCCGCCGACTATCCCGAACATATTTTTAAAGCCTTCCAGGTCTTCCCTAAGCACCTTTTTACTCTCGTAATTAATGGCAGAATTTTCACCTGCGCATAAAGCGGCTAAAAATTCCTCCGCCGCCGCTTCCGCTACGTCATCAGGAGTATCAAACAGATAAAAGAGACGAAACAGCTCCAAACCGCTGTCGCGCTCCATAATATCTTTAGGAAGCACTGCTTCCACTCCGTTTACCCCATAGCGAAAGCCCATGCAGTACGGAACTGAAACATATGCACATATATTATACTCTACATCATGGCTATTGTCACTTCCCAATGCGCGATATTCATCAGGCGTAGTCTCATCAGAAGGCTCTCCCGTCCTGCTGTCATACACATATAAATCGTCAAGATATCTTACAGGCAGTTTATCATCGATTTTAGGATAATTTCCTATGACGTTTCCATCATCGTCCAACCGTACCGCCAACGCAATATTGTAGCTGTCTTTATCAAAAAGCGGGGCAATATCGCCTTCCACAACCGTAATTTTATCAAACAGCGCTTCGTCCAACCCCTCCAATAAAAGATTAGTTTCTACAAGCTCCCCTCTTCTTGTCTGGTATTGCAAAGCTTCCGCCGCCATCTCCTCAGACAGATACTGCATACCCTTCCATTGCTGCTCAGTCACATAGCACTTAATCATATTGGCTGCACCGTCCCTTGAATATCCGCTGCCCACAAACGAAGAGTTGACGTTATCTACAATCGTGCCTACCGTTTCTTCCGGCAGTCCTGACCGCGAATAGTGCGCATTATATCTGAAATAATCCGTCGTCCCAACAATAAAGTCCGCCTTAAGATTATGGCTCACATACTTCTCCATATCGAACCCTATTACAAACACATACACACTGTTTAAAAGAACAACTGCAAGCGACAACGATATCAGTACCAGCGCCGTCCTGCCTTTACTGCGTCCCACATTTGCCGACGCCATCTTAGCTATGGAAGCTCCGCCTTTTGCCGCGCGGCTCTTTTTCTTCCCGCTATCCGCTTCCGTATACCTTACCGCCTCAACCGGAGATATTTTTGCCGCCAACCTGCCCGGACGCCTGCATGAAATCAGCACCGTAAATAATGCAAAGACTCCTGAAAACAGGAAAATCGCCGGAGACGAACTCACCTTCACAACCTCTCCCATCGTAGTTGTCGCCATCACAATTGGAGTCAGAACGCTTCCGATAAAATATCCCAGCAAAAATCCAATTGGAATGCCGACGATGGAAAGCGTCAACGCCTGATAACGTATAATCCGCTTAAGCTGCCTCGGAGTCGTGCCGATTGTCTTAAGCAGCCCATAAAAGCGTATATCATTGCTGACCGAGATTCTGAATATATTATAGATGATGAGATATCCCGTAAAAACCACAAGCAGCAGAAACGCTACAATCGCAAATACAAGCGAGAAATCGATGGAAGAAGCCAGTTCAGACGTCGTGTATCCCCAGTTGACGCCGATACGGACGCAGTTATCCAGCTCCCTGTACTCCCACTGATACCCTAAATCCGTATCTATGCTTTCCATGACTCCGCGGATATCGACGCTTGAGGCAAGCATGACGTTCATATCCGAGCGGAAAGGTTCGCCGCCCGCTGCCAACCATTCAGCCTCTACCTCTTCTAAATAATCCTGAGATATATTAATATAATGCACCGGACTTAAGCTGTCATATTCCCAGAATCCGACAAGGACAAAGGTATCCGTACATTCTATTCCGCGGTCGATATCACCCAACATATATGTCAGTTCCACTTCCTGTCCTAACTGCGCCGGTATTCCGAGTTTCTCAAGCGCAAGGGTATCCATGATGATTTCATTTTTTTCTTTAGGCAGATGCCCTTCTTTTAAATCAATATAACACCACTTTGAACAGTTGTCGTCCATCCAGCTTATCTCAGCAGTAAGCTTGGCAAACGGCGGCTCAGAAATAAAGCCGCATGTAGTACGCATTCCATATTCTTTTACCTTCTTATGCGCAGCAAGAGCCTGTTTTTTAACCTCGTCTACTTCTTTAAATGCTCCGTGGTTATAACCTCCTAACTGACGGAACTGATATTCCTCAAAGCTGGAATTAATCGACAAAGCCAGCGTAAATAATGATGTAAACAGCACTGTCGTTAAGGCAATAGCAAAGATAGCGATTATATTCCGCGTTTTTGCCGCTTTTAGCTGATTAAAGCTGATACGGCGGATACAGCCTTTATTTTTTACATTCATAGCTGCACCCCCTATACGCGCCCGACAATCTTACCGTCTTCGATACGAATGATACGGTCGGCAAGCTGCGCGATTTCTTCATTATGGGTAATCATTACTATCGTCTGGGAAAACTTCTGTCCACTCACCTTAAGAAGCCCCAGTACGTCCTGACTGGTCTTAGAATCCAGATTGCCGGTCGGCTCATCGGCAAGGATAATCGCCGGCTTAGCCGCTAACGCCCTCGCGATTGCGACACGCTGCTGCTGTCCGCCCGACAGATTATTAGGAAGATTATTAAGTTTGCTCTCTATGCCGAGAGTCTCGATAATGCTGTCAATATAGCCCTTATCCACAGGAGCGCCGTCAAGCTGTACCGGCAGCAGAATATTCTCATAGACATTTAAGACCGGCACAAGATTATAGTTTTGGAATACAAAACCGATTTTCCTGCGCCTGAAAATAGTAAGCTCCTCATCTTTTAAGGTAAAAATCTCTTTACCGTCCACAACCACCTTGCCTGATGTTGGACGGTCGAGTCCACCCAGCATATGTAAAAGCGTGCTTTTACCGCTGCCGCTGGTGCCGACTACCGCCACAAATTCACCTTTTTCCACTTGGAGATTGACTCCGTCCAGCGCATGAACTTCATTCTCTCCGCTTCCGTAAATTTTTTTCAGATTTTCCGTGATTAACTGCATGATTTACCTCCTTTGATACGTAGTCCCGCATCATTTTTTCTTATGAGGTTATTGTAGCGCGGAAATCTTTCCAGAATCTTTCCTTTGAAAAATGAATTATTACGGTTTTGAAAGATATGACACTTGTGTCATATCTTTTATATCATTGATATTTCTCAATCAATTCTCCTAATTTCTTAATCGTTGACATATTTTCTACCAGCAAATCTTCTTCTTCCACCATAATGCCAAACTCATCCTCAATATTCACTACCACTTCCACGCAGGTCATCGAATCCAGCCCAAGCTCCATAAGGTCTGTGTCACTGTTAAGCTTCCCTTCATCATCTGCTGATAATTTCAGTACCCTTACAATAATATCCTTTAACTTTTTCTCCATTATGCTTTATCCTTCCTTTCCAAAATCTGCATAGCCTCTTGATACTGCCTATTCATATCTTCCTCGTCGTCGGCAAAAATAAGCCCGAACAGCCGCCCGCTATCGCCTATTCTCTGTTCCCTGATAGATTCGCCTGTATATACAAACATTCCCCTGCTGCCCTCACTGCCGCCATCAAACCAGAGATTTTCTTTAATTAGTTTATCTTTAACCGCCGTATAATCATCCTGTACGCCTAATGCAATCTTTCGATAAAAAGCAAAGACTTTGGCGGCTTTTATCTGCTCCTGCACAAACGACACATAAGTAGAGAGCGTAAATCTTCCGTTAATCTCTATAATCGGTATCAGTTCGCCGCCTGCTAATATCATGGCGTCTACGCCTAAAATGCCGCGATAGCCCTTTTGATAAAGTTCACGCCCTATGATTTCCCCGCATTCCCTGCATTCCTTCATAATCTTCTCTGAAAATGACGGCGGCATGACTGAGCCGACATAAACCGTACCGTTGACTTTCTGTTCCTTAATGGAAAAAACTTCAACTTCCCCATCTTCTCCTACGTAAATCTGATAGTTTAAATCGGCAACCTTATCGCACCACTCTTCCAGCAGCCAGTCCCCGCCTAAGCGGTCTTTAAAAAACCTCTTAATAACAAGCAGTACAGACCTAAGTTCGTTCCCGCCTTCTACAACCCAGAGTCCCTTTCCCGATGCACCGCAGGGCTCCTTAATAATAATCTTCGGATATTTATATACTGCCTTCTTTGCCGTTTCTTCCAGTTCTGCAAATCCGCTGCACACCCATCCCTTAGATACCCTGAAATCATGCTCAATGGCAAATTGTCTGGAAAAGACCTTATTATTAACCATCCTGTTTATTTCATTAGAAGAGCCAAACATTGAAACTCCGAGTTTTAGGGCAATTTCTTCTTCTAAATATGAGACTCCATAAGGGACAAATATAACTTTATCATTGCCTTTAAGCAACCTTTTAATCTCACTAATTAAGACTTCATCTTCCAATACAAGCTCTGAAATACTCTTTGTTTCGTCTTCTTTGGCAGGACACACGATAGTCGGAAGGACGCAGCCAAACTGCTCCATCTCATGAAGATACGCCGCTTCCGGCATTGTCCGTATGATTAAGATATCCTGCTTTCTTGTAAGAAGCAGATTCATTTCTTCTATATGATTGACGATTACATCCTCTTTAGCATTTTTAACCGTATATACTTCGCCGTTCCAGTATTTTTCTAGTCCGATATTAAATAACCATATAACCGTATAGTCATCATTTTCCCGTATGTGTTTTAATAAATTAAAATCTCTTTTTATCTTATCTACAACTGACATTTTATCAGCTCCTCCACACTCTCACGCTCCCTGATTACATACGCCGCATCGCCGTCCGACATTAATTCTATTGGCTGCTCATGGCTTAGGAACTTACACGGACTGTAAGTATAGCCATAGGCGCCCGACTTCTCTATTACCACTAAATCTCCCGGCGCAATATCCGCATTAATCATAACCTTCTGCCCGATTACGTCAAGCGAGGTACACAAAGGTCCGCAGACAGTATATTCCGCAGTTTCAGAGCCTTCCGGAATCGTATACATGGGAAAATTATTTCTGACAAACCTACCCAGAAACGCCGCCGAAGAGTGAAAGTTTGAGCCGCCGTCACATACCACAAACTTTTGTCCCTTAGATTCCTTTACATAAAGCGCCTGCGTCACAAACACTCCGGCATCCGCCATCAGAAAACGACCGCTCTCAAAAATGACTTCGGTATTTTTAAGTTCCGTGCCAAACTTTTCCTTTAATTCGTCCATGCCATTCTTTAACTGTGCCAAATCAAGCGGCGTTTCATTCTTAAAATACTTAACGCCAAAGCCGCCGCCGACATTCAGATACTTTAAAGGAAAACCGCATTCTTTAGAGAGCCGCAGCGCCATACCCATAGCGTATTCCGTATTTTTAATAATATCCTCTGCAAGCAGCATCTGCGTACCCATATATACCTGAATACCGCATAAATTTAGATTTTGCAGGGTATTTAATTCAGCTTTATATTTCTCATCAATATCCTCTTCTTCATTACCAAACTGCGATGACACTCCCGACATTTTAATCTTGGCATTGGAATAGCATACCGCCGGATTAATTCGTATACCGATATCCGCCGTAATCCCCATTGCACCCGCTGCTTCATTTATAAGGCGCGCTTCGTCCAAAGACTCTATATTAATCAGCGCAGTCCTATGCTTTAGCGCAAACTCAATTTCCTGCCTCGTCTTCCCCGGACTGGTAAATATAATCTGCTGCGGCTTAAATCCCACCGCCAATGCCGCATAAATCTCTCCCATCGAAGCCGCTTCCACACCGGCTCCCAGTTCGCGAAACACCCGACATACGCCAAGCGCCGGATTTGCCTTCATGGAATAAAAAAGCTTAGCATCAGGAAAAATACTGTCTTTTAATTGATGATACCGCTCTATCATAACCGCCTTATCATAGAGATACAACGGTGTTCCATACTGCTGTGCTAACGATTTAATATAAGTATCGTTCATAACTGCTTTATAACCCTTTCTTTCTATTCGCTGATATATTGACTGCATCAGTCAGTGATAACATAATCAGGATGTGTCTGCCCTGCTTTCCAGTCGAAAACATAACCGCCGAAATCATACCAGTCGCTTCCGTTATGATTCAGATAATTCTCTACCACAACAGGATACGCCTTCTCCAAATCCACCAGTTTCAACGTATTATGGTCATATTCCGCGCTCACCGCTGCGCCCGCTTTATCTAAACAGTCATCCGGCGTCACCTGCTTTGATTCAATCGCAAGGTCTCTGACAAACTGCGTATAAATTCTTCTTTCCCTATTTCCGTGCCCGTCAACATAAATTCCCTGAAAATCCTTAAAATACCTGTAAGGAACTTTCAGGCATTCTTCTACATAATGTGTAAAAGTAAAACATCTCTCCAACGTTACATTAACTAAAAGATTTTTCCCATGAGCGCGATGAAGATATGCAAAAGGCGAATCAATCCCCCAGGCAGATTTATTATTCATATTGCATAACAGTTCTGTATCCTTGCCCGCTACCATAAATGAATAGAGTGGATGCGCCGTTCTCTTAAAGTCCTTACGGTTTTCCAGAATCCAGTTGCCAAGCGCGCCTGTCTCTCCCGGCGTCTTCCTGACATCATATTCCCCGCCATGACAGAAAACCCAGGTAAACATCGGAAACATCAGTGTTCCTTCCATTCCTGCCATCTCTTTAAACATGTCCACAAATTGATGCATAAACTCATTTTTTTCTTTTTCGCTTCGTATTCCGTACACCCTGCTTAAACGGTACATAAGCATGGTAATATCAGATGATACATATAAAAGACTGCCCTCGCAGATTCCAAGATTAGAACATACATCTTTAAACTGTTTCAGCCAATCATCCATTATCCTATCCTCCATTATTATAGACCAAAGATATACAACGTATATTATACTTGAGTCTCAGTAGTTTTGTCCACCGCAACTTATTGGCGGCAGCGCCGGAAGATATACAAAGAACTCGCTCCCCTGCCCTTCCCTTGATTTTAACTTTATATAACCGCCCTGACTCTGAATAATCTGTCTGGCAAGAAACAGACCGATACCGACGCCCTTCTCATCATTTGCGTCCTGCGAGCGATAAAATCTGCCAAACACCTGCGCCGTCTCTGATTCTTTAATTCCTATCCCACTATCGCTCACCTTAATACAGATAAAAGATTCATAAGCTGTTACCGCAATGTCCACAGTGCCGCGCTCCGTATATTTTATGGCGTTATCCACTATATTTCCGACAGCCTCCAGCGTCCATTTGGCGTCAAACACCGCCCATTCATCACTTTCATGCACGATGAGCTTAAGTCCTTTCTTCTCCGCCGCCGGCTTATATTGTTCATAAATCTCTATAAGCAGCTCGTTAAGCGCTCTGGCAGACGGGTTGACCTTGACGATACCGGTCTCTAAGCGTGACAGTTTGACAAGCGAAGAAATAAGAAAGCTTAATTTTTCCGCCTGAGCATGAAGCTTAGCCACGCTCTCATCTGCCTCTTTAGGCAGCTTCTCTTCGCTAAGCAGTTCTGAATATAGCAAAAGATTGGCAATCGGCGTTTTCGTCTGGTGGGATATATCGGAAATCAGTGTATTTATTTTATCTTTTTCCTCCGTAAGCTTCTTAACGGCAAGTTCATTCGCCACAAGATATTGCATGAAACGGCTCTCAAGGCGCGATAACCTTGTCTCGTCGTAAGTAAGCTCCGTCGCATGTCCGTTAAGCGCCGCGTCTAACATTTTTTCTATACGCTGCATTATTTTATTGATACGTATTCTTTCGTATAATATATATGCAGCGGCTGCTACAACGCAGATAGCCGCTATAAAAAGAAATAATTTATTCATCTGCATTTCTCCATACATACCCGATTCCGTATACGGTCTTAATATTCTCATTTGCATGAAGCTTGTCCCTTAATCTTTTCACACATACAGACAGCGCGTTCTCGTCCACATACTCGGTCTGCCCCCATACATAATCTATAAGCTTCTCTCTGGTAAGTGTGATTCCCTTATTTTCCATAAAAATCCATAGAAGTCTCTGCTCAGTCTTACTAAGCTCTACCGCTTCTCCGTGATAAGAAAATTTCATGCGCTCAAAATCAAAAATCCACTCTCCTAACTTTTCAATCCTGCTCTCCCCTGTATGCCGCTGTTCCAATCTTCTAAGCTGCGTATTCACACGCGCCCGCAATACCGCAAGCGAAAAAGGCTTCGTTATATAGTCTTCCGCCCCCGCTTCTAACCCTGTCACAATGTCCGTCTCCATATCGTTGGCGGTAAGTAATATAACCGCTGTCTGCGAGTGCTTCTTTATCTCTTTTAGAAACTCAAAGCCGTTGCCGTCGGGAAGGTTTACGTCCAGAAGCACAAGGGCGTACTCTTCCCCGTCAAGCAGTTCTCTTGCTTTCTTAATTGTAGGACAGGATTCTGATTTAATATTGTCAGAATTAAATGCGCGGCATAAGCCTTCCGCCAGGGCTTTGTCGTCTTCTACTATCAAAATGTTATACATTGGGGTACCTCGTGTTTTATGGGTTCTGTGTGTTTTATGTATTTTTTGTGTTCTATGTGTATTGTGGTATGGGGTGCACTTTGTTGTAAGACAAGGATAACATATTCAGGGAAAAAGTAAAGAGAAGAAAAAGTAACAAAAGCAGTAGGGGTTTGAATTGTTGGAAAAGTTCAAGCCCCAAATCTAAAAAAAATTAAATTTGTTACTATTGAACAAAAGATTTAAAGATTTTTTAAAGCTTTATACGGATATTTTGATGGATTTTTGTATATGTTGCATAAAAAATTGGTTTTCAGGCATGGTAAGAGCCCCTGTTTTTTGGCAGGGGTTCTTATTTTTATTTTCCAGACGTTCGGAAAATATTAAGATATGCCTAGCTGCTGTTTGTATTCATTACTGGATAAGCCGCCGAAAAGCTCACGAGGGTAGTTGTTAATCCAGTCTTGGATAAAACGGATATGTTCCGCGCTGTATTTCCCTATGTTGTCACCCTTCTTTATCCAGTGCCTGATTAGCTTATTGGCGTTCTCATTAGAGCCGCGCTCGAATGATGAATAAGGGTGGCAGAAGTAGACGTTTGTACGCTGCTTATCAGGATATATGCAGCTTGTTTCAATGGCGGTGGAGTCGCCGAACTCAGAGCCGTTGTCTGCCGTGATTGTTTTAAAGCGGTTTCTAAAGTTTTCATAGCCTAACGACTTCTCTAATGCGTTTATTGACTTGATGGTGCTGCTTAGCGAACGGTCCCGCATTGGAAGGATATACTCGTCACGTGTAAGGCGTTCGGTAAGGACCAGCAGGCAGCCTTTACCCTTCTTTTTGCCGCTGTAAACCGTGTCAATTTCCCAATGCCCGTATCCTTCACGTGTGGCAGCGTCCTTTGGGCGTTCTTCTATGGTCTTTCCTTTAAGTTTATTGTATGCAGGACGTTCTACCTTGTCATGCTTGTTTTTCTTTCTACTCTTACTATAGAGGTCTTTATTAGAGATGTTTAAGAAAATGCCTTTATCAATATAGCTGTACATGGTTGTCTTGCAGACGCTTGTCTTAATGGAGCCGTCTTTTTTCATTTCCTGAATGGCGGCATAGGGCGAATAGTGCAGCGAGCCAATGAGATATTCAGCACGTTTTATAAAGGCGTAATCATTACCGACTTTTAAATCGTGTTCTCTGTTTGCCTTGCGTTCGTTGGTGATACGCTGGGCAGCGTCGGCGCAGTATTCCTTGCGGTATGTTAAATCAGAATTGAGCAACGTAATTGTGCCTTTACGGATTTCTTTATAGATGGTGGTGAAATGCTTGTTTAGCCTTGCGGCTATTTCGCAGGGCTTGATATTGTCTTTTAGCATTGTTTCGATTTTGTAGCGTTCGTTTTCCGTGATGTGTTTTCCCATATATTTTTTATTTTTCCAGACGTGTGGAAAAATCCCCTTATCTTTTTTAAATTTTCCAGACGTATGGAAAATTTACCCCTATGATTATTATAGCAAACAAATGTTTGGGTTTCAATGAAGAAGGCAGAAAATGCAGGAAAACGGCAAAAAAAAGAAGGCTTTTAGACCTTCTTTTTTAGCTTTAATCATTTAGTTCATAGTAGTTGATACTCTGATGGGCGGCTGGTACTTTTATGTTTTTGGCGTGTGCTATGTTTTCGTGGTACAGTCCGAGATATTCCTCTTCGTCCTGAATGAAGTATTCGGCAGCGGCACGCTCGACGTTTTTAGAGCACATGTAACGCTTTTTGTTTTTTAAATGGATTTCTGAATCCTTTGTTATGTACTTTGTGATGTAGGACGACACACGCTGTGAGTCCTTAATCTGTGTTGCCGTGGTGAAGCCTATTTTCCAGTCGGGAAGGTTGTATATTGGGTTGTCCTCTTCGTCGAAATGTCCGGAGAAGGTGAACCGCAGACCGCCGACGTCGGAGAGTAAGCCGTGGAAGTGGTAGTGTATACCGTCCTTGTGCAGTTCGGGGACTATTAAATATTTCATGTCCGGACACTTGCGTGTTCTTAAGTTTTTTAAGAATGTATGAAGCCTGTGGACAACTACGTCATAATCGCTTGAGTCGGTTTTTGTCTGGTCAAAAGTAAGGGTGATGAACCACTGCCATGTATTAGAGCGCGCTATGTTGTATATGCTGTTTTTAGTCCGTGAGAGCGAAACATTTTTACTGTGTTCTATCATTTCTTCGGTGCGTTCGCTTCCAGCGGCTGCAATGTTATTATCTGCTGTTTCAGGTTCGTTGTTCTCGATGGCTAAACTGTTTTGTGTGGCTGTAAATTTCTTTACTGTTTTTCTTAAGTCTTTTTTATCTTTTTCAATACGCGATATTGTTTTTTTATAAAACGTGACGTGCTGACCTGTAGGGTATTCATAGAGTCTACAGTTATATTGCATATTTACCCCTTTATTATTTGTTTTGGTTTACTTTGTTACTAGTTACTGTTTAGATTTCGGTTTTGATTCCGGATTGTTTTTTGTTACCGGATACTGCTTTTTGTTATCGGATTGTGTTTTTGTTTCCGGCTAGGTTTTTGCAACGGTTCTTTAGGTGTTCGGTTTACCGTTTTTGTGTGTACGGTGATTTTCGATTTTTTCAAAAGTGAGTCTAAAGTGTTGCTATAGTCAAGTATATATAATATATATATATATATAAATATACAGGGAGCCGGGAAGCCTAGTCCCAACTCTCGACTTGTTACGTTCCGCTCTGGCAGCTCTGGGCGGTTATCCACTCGCTCCGCTTCGGGATTCCCGCCCGTCGCCGCCGCCGCTGCACTCCGCATGTCTGACCGTCCCTTTTTCCGTGTATGTGTTACATCAGGGCGGGGGCGGGGCGGATTATGCGTTCTGCGCCTGTGTGTCCTGCGTCTACGTGTTTTGCGCCTGTACGTCCTGTGCCTGCGTGCTTCGTGTCTGTGCGCTTTCTTCAACGGTCTTGCGGTCAAAAGTTTTATAACTGTCGTAGAACTCATAAAACATGGTTTGACCGTTAAAGAAGGTGCTCTTAATACGGGCGTCTTTTGACTTTACGCCGTACATCTTTTTTATGCACACAAAAAGCTTCCCGCCGGAGAGTATGCCGAGAATCTTGCCAAATAACTTGTAGTTATTTACGCAGCGGTGTTCATACTCGTATTGAAGGATAGAGCGTATCTGCTTATCTATGACTTTATCGTCTTGCGATATCAGATATACATCATAGCCATATTTACGGTGTTGGCGGAAGAAGGAACACCATTCCAGACGGTCGGAGCGGTTCCAGCTCCTAGAGTTGAAAAGTTCCTGACATTCATCTATAACTAGAATGGTCTGTCCTTCTATTATCTGCCCCCTGCGGTTGCGTTTATGGAACTGCTCGGCGTATGAGTATAAGCCCTCTATGTACGAGTATTTGTCTTTGGGCGGCGGCTTACGGTTGCCTTTGGAGTCTAGGGCGTACTTATAGGCGTTGTTTAGTAAGTCGTGGTTTGAGGCATACAGGAATACGCCTAATTTTTCAGGGTGTTTTTTCCTGAATTTGTCAAAAAGGCGCTCATTGATTTCAAAGTTTGCTATGACGTTTTTACCCTTCTTTAGTTCCTGATAGATAATCATAGCCATGTGCAGCGACTTGCCGTTGCCCGGACGTCCGGTGAAGAAATATATCATATGCTTTTTTACCCCCTTTGTATCTCTTTTATATTTTCCATACGTGTGGAAAATTTAAGCGGCATATTTTACGCTTTTAACATACGTATGTTAAGAGTTCACTATATACCGACAAATTCTGCTTAAGTGGCAAGGGACGCTAAAGGTATAAGTTTAGCTATGCCCTCGATTATAAGCTTCATTATCTGCTTGACTAAAAGGTATATGTAAAATACGCCTATGCAGATGAGCCATATGCCGAACATCATGCCGCAGACGTCGATGGGCAGAAACCAGTTGAGGTAATCGAAAAAGTCGGCGTTCACGCTGTCTAGGTATGACGATATGGGGCTGTCCGGCAGTATGCTTATTATCTTTAATATGACGGTTTTTAATAGGTTTACCATTCTAACAAGTCCTTTCCGGCTGATATAGCCTTAAATGTTAAGTGTACTAGGTTTATGCAGAATATAATACTGAACATCAGGCGCCCGATGGAATGCAGCACTTCAAAGCCGGACAAGTCTATAATAAGCAGTCCGCCTATGTTCATGCTCTGGCTAAATTCAACGGGCATGTAAAAGATGGGCGCGCCTGAGTCGGAGAGCCACGCGCCGTACCTGCTGGCACCGCCGCCGCCGTGTTCGTGCCCGCCTGCTGACGTGTGGCTGCCGTTTCCTTCATACGTGCCGCGAAGGTCGTTAATGCCGATGTTCGTTACAGGATAGCCGCCGCCCTGCGTGCCGTCCGTATTAACTGAGGCATGAAGGGAAATGCCGTTGTTGTCGTCGTTGTCGGCATTGGTATCAGTATTATTATTGTTACCGATGTTATCGGCAGCGTTACCGCCGTAATCATCATCGGGCGGGGCGTCGGAGTCGTACACGGCAACGCCGTTGTCGTCGTATAATGACATAGTGTGTACGAAGGTGTCCGGCTCGTCAGAAAGGAGCATGGCGACGGCTTCGGGCGGCTTGCTGTTTTCTTCGACGGTCTTAGAGCCGCTTATCTTGTCAAATGCCTTGCCTAAGTCCCACGGCAGCGATAAAGGGAACTTGGTCTTTGCTATGTCGCCGATGTCGGAGAACTCAAGCTGCATGTCGTTTAAGAGGTCATCGGTTTTCTGGTTTATCTCTTCGGCGGTCAGGTCGTCGATTTTGCCGGAGATATCGCCTAATGACAATAAGATGTCATCAAGGCGGGACTCAACGCCGGACATGTCAACGACGGTGGAATATACACGGTCGTCTATGCCTTCCAAGATGGCGGCTACCTTATCATCTAGGCTTGTAAGCTTTGCTAAGATTGATTGTAGTATGCCGTTGGTTTCTTTCAGCTGGTCGCCTACCTGATTTACGTTGTCGCCTACGTCGCCGATGGAGCCGTTTATTTCGTTCAGCTTGTCAAGTACGCCCTTTGTGACGTTCTCAATGTCGGCTTCGGAAAGGTTGCTTCCTTGTGACGCTATGGTGTCGCGGATTTCCTGAAAATACTTATCGTAGTCGGTGTTTAGGTATTTTTCCAAGTCGTCGAATTTTACGACGATTTCCTGCGGCTCTTTGTCGTAGAAGTCCGGCGTGAAGTATACGGCGCGTTTGCCTGCGTCGTATAGCTTCATTGCGTTTTCAGACTTGAATATACGGATACGGCAGCCGTCCTTACTGATGGGCATACTGTAAGAATTAGAAAAATAACCAATATCAGAACGTAATGCGCCCGGATAAACAGGGTACATAATATTACGTATATATATATTAGAATATGAACTATTAGACATATATTTTTCATCTGTAGGTATCTCAGTAAATATCTCATTATTATAATAAGAATTCCAGATACAACAACCTTTTAATGTAATTCTTTGCCAATCAGAATCATAAATATTAAATTCAAAAAAATTTTCAGGATTATCAACCGGATTACTGGAAGTACTTTTAAAGCACAAGCTATAATTGCTACTAATATATGGGGAGAAATCAATAACCTTTAGTTTATATGAACCAGAAGGAAAAACATCATATAATACTATTCCATGATTATTAATCATGTTTACAAGTGAAATGTATATATTTCTGTCACTAAATTTAGTAGGATCAAGCTGCATTACTGAGGGGGTGGAGAGTATGTAGTAGCCGTTGGTTTCCTCTTCGTATTCGGTTAGGGCTTGCTTGAAAGCGGAAACTAAATCTTGCGAAAAAGTAAAATTACCATCATCATCAACTGATATATTTTCTCTATTCCAAAAATGTATATAAGCGTCATTATTTTCTAAATATTGAACGAAATCACCATTATATAAAGAGCCAACTTGAGCAGCTAAAAAAGCCGCATTTTCACCAACATCATTAATAAATTCATCTAATATTTTCGACCAATCTCTTTCAATTTTATTATCATTAGCATTATTAGCCCCTTCCTCACGATTGCCACCACCGCCACCATGAGAAACGTTAGAAGCAAAAACTATTAAAGATGATTGAAAAAAGTAACCGAATATAATTATAAGAGACATAATAAAAGATATTTTTCTTTTAAGTTTTTTCATAGTTACCCCCATAAAATAAAAAGAAGCAAGAAAACTTGCTTACTACATTTTACGGATTATCTCAATCAATATCTTAATAACAGTAATGCCGCCTAATACGCAAAAAATTATAAAACCAACTGCTATTATAGATAAAACTGCGTCACATATTAATTGAATATCGAGGTCAAACAATCGCGGTTCCATTTCTACTGATAATAACATTATATCACCCCTGCATATATCTATATCTTAAATACATAGGTGCAAGCACAGCTATAAGAACAATTAAAACAAAAATTGATATAAATACACACATAACGATTGCAATAATTTTTATTATTTTTCTTAAAACTACTGCGTCATTAGGTGAGTATTTATTACATAGTGCTAAAGCTATAAATAAAACCGCAATCCCGAAAAGAAACCTCATATAAACACCCTCCACAAAGGGAAGTATAGCAAGTTTTCATTATTAAGTTAAGTTCTAAAACGCTTGTTTTAATACAAATTTTGCTTGGTTTTTGTCATTTTTTTAACATAAGCAAAATAGTAATGTTAAAAAATAAAATAAAGCAAAAACCAGCACACAAAACAAAAAATTCATATTTTTTATACGCTTTTAACAGCAGATAAAGTAATATTAAATCTAAAACAATAAAAAAAAGTTTCATATCTTTTCACCCCTTTTGATATTTTGGACAGACGTCCGTGTCTTTATAGAAGCAGTTGGTGCAGCCCTGATAATTGATACATTCTTTGCAGCTGTTTATTTTATTTTTGTCTGCGCGTTCGTCTTTTCCGGCTACTGGACAGTGCCAAATACATTGGCTGCTGTTGTATGTATTGCAGATGTCCATATCTTTTTATCCCCTTTTTATTAAAACGGTACAAAATCCTTGTCAGTTACAGGACGCCAGTCATAGCGTTTTCGTTCGTTTTCTTTCTTTTCCTTGTACATGGCGTCAACACGCTTTTTCATTATCTCGTTTGCTTTTTCGCTGCCGTACATCTGTATATACTTTAAGTTGTCATGGTCGAACCAGTGACCGTATTTTGATTTGTAGTCATGTTCAAACTTATCTATGTTATTTTCTGTTTCTGTATGGGTTTTTCTGCCTGAAAAGAAATCATTCCATGTTTTATACGTCCCCATCGGCGTTATCATCTCTTTCTAAAAGTATTTTGTGTTTTATGAATGCTGATATTCTGTTTTTAAAAATATGTACATAAGCGCGGAGCTTGAAATATAAGTTATCCAAATTTTTCATTTTTGATTTTCCTCTTTTTTTGATAAAAAGCTTGTTACCGCAGGGGGCGCGTCCGTTTTTGTCCCTGTCTTTGTTTGGCGCCCATTTCGCAAGCTTTTACCAGTAACATTATTTACAACAGTAAATAATTAGCCGGCAATGCTTCTAAAGAAGCTTACGCCGAGACGGACAGCCAGACGGATGCCCATGATTGCAAGCCCCGCAGGGAGTGCTACGGTTATCATGCCGACAACGTCAGTTTTGATTGCGCCGACTGCGTTAGAAAACGCTGTTTTCATGCCTTCGGTCAACATTCCTGTACCTGTTTCTGTCATATCTTTCACCACCTTTCTACAGAATCGTTTGTTTCTTTGTATAAATCAATGAGTTTGATAAACCCAAAGACCGCGTAAGAAGCTAAATGAAGCAGGCTGACAAATGCAGCGCCGCCGATTAATCCAATGCCGAAGATATTAATCAGTTCCGGCAGGATAGTTCCAAAGTCAAAATATTTAAAATCCATTACGTTAATTGCTTCAATAACTGTGTCCATGATATTACCCCCTTAGCCTGTTCCAAAAATAATCTACGAGTTTACCGCCGACGTGTACGGCGATTAGGAAACCGACAGCGCAGGCGACTGTAAAGGTACACTCAAGGAGAAAGGAAACATGCTGGAGTTCTTCATGTATTTCTTTTTGTATGGATAGCGTTTCCGTGTAGTATGTTTCATTGTCTGCGAGTATGGCGGTTATGCCTTCGCCTATGCCGCTTAGGTCGCTGTAGTCTATGTTTTGTTCAGCTCCGGTGAAAATGCTGGAAGCTTCCGTGTTGTTTTCGCTGTTTTCGTCAGCTTTACCATCTTCTAAGGAATTACCGGAAACGGTTTTATTTTCGTTGTCTTTTTTGGTACCCGTTTCTTTTTCGGTGCTTTTTTCGGTATCTTCTTTGGTACCCGTTTCTTTTTCCGTTTTATTTTCGGAAGCTTCCGGAGCGGAGACTGACATGGACTCGTTAGGGCTTCCAGTGGAGTCTGCACTTGTATTACTGTCTCCGGAAGCGTCTTTATCAGAGCCGGAGTTGTCCGGTACTGCGTTATGTCCAGATGTATCTATTTCTTTTTGCTCCGTGTCTGTATTGCCTGTAGTTTCTTCGGGAGTACCTGCAGGAGTCTCAGGAGAATCCGCAGCAGGTAGAGACGCCTCGGTATCCTGAACTTCCTTGTTATTATCCGTAAAGTTTTCATGTTCCATCTTTTTTCCTTCCTTCCTTTAATCAAAATATCCAAATGCCATATGACAAGGGGCACCTTTTACCCCAAAAGGTTTTCCGTGTCTTTTTGCTTATTTCTTTTTCTTCCGGAGCGGACAGCCCGACGGTAGCAGGCGCGAAAGCTTGTTTGTTTATGCTGTGTCTGCCCCTGTGTTGTCTTTCCTTTGGGGGCGGCATTGTGCATATGTGTATAACTGCCTATTCGGGCATGTATAAGCCATGCACAGCGCATGGATAAGTCTACACCCGACCACGCGGGGCTGTGGTAAAAATGAAGGTTGCGGAGTACAGGCGGGGTTACTGGCGGGAGCGTGGACGGCTTCCGACTTACCCACACGCTGCACACAGCTTATGCACACCCTCATTAACAAGGCAGTTATGCACATATACACAACGCTTATTAGCGCTTACGGAATACATCTTATTTTCCTTACCCATACATTAACCGTTGTTATTGTTTTTCCCTTTGTGCTGGGCGGGCTGTGTATGCTGTCCGCTCCGGAATAAAAATAAACCGCTGCAATTAGGAAAATTGGCAGTCATTTTTATATTTATGCTTTTACTTCCGGCAGGGAAACGGGAGCGGTTTTCATTCTGTATTCTACAATGAGAACAATGGCGTTATTCAGGATTAAATATTTAAACCTGTAGGTGCGTCCCTGTTCCCTCATCTGTGATTCTATGAAAGAGATTTTTGCTTCAATCAGTCCGGCAAAATATGTCTCTGAATCACATTTATCATAATCGAATACATAGGCGTCATGGCGGTAATAGCCATCTAGTAAGCCGTTGTCTGCTGATGAAGGAGCTTGTGTCTGCGTTTCTGCTTCCAGTGCAGCGGGCTTTTTATTTTTGGTTGTCTTAATGCCTAGCTTGCCTAGTTTGGACTTTATAAGGATTATGATGAATACTGAGACGGTAAACAGTGTTATAAGTGTTTTCATTGCTTTTATTCCTTCCTTATTGGTTTTATATTTTGGTGGTTAATTTCTTGTTTTCTTCTTTGTTTTTACTTAATTTTTTCTTTGATTTCTTCCTTATTTTCTTTCCTGTGTTTCTTATCCTTCAGGTATGGTATTAAATCATCAATAACCAGAATGGCGATAATAATAAGCCAGACAAAAGCAAGCTCACATATATATAAAATGCTTGAATTTCCTATTGCTTGACCGATTTCTATAAGTTCTTTTAAAAAGCTGTTATCCAACTAATAAGCCCCCTTCTATTAGAAATACCCGACAGATAAAAAGTATGTCTGCTGCAATGCCGAATATTAAGCCTAAGCGTAAAGATAAATGAAATACCTGCCCTAAATCCAATACGTGAAAGCCGGAATAAAAAAAGCTTACAAGTTTAGGTATAAGGACAAGAAAGAAAAAATTTATAGCAAAGGCATAAGCAAGAAAAAGTACAATGTTTCCTATAAGTATCTGCCACATATTTAATAACTCCTTTTTGGTTTTCCACACGTGTGGAATTTTTTTAAGGGGCAGGGGAAGGAATGCAGCGGAGCACTCCAACCCCTGAAAAAGATATATGTATAAACCCGTAATTCCTACATCACGGATAAATACCTACTGCTTGCCCGCGGGCTTGTCCTGTGTTGCTGGTTTAGCAGCTAAGGAAGCTTCGCATGCGTTCTGTATGCGGAAATACTTATACTGGTCGTTGTATACAAAAGTAATTGCGTTAATTGTATCTTCCACGGCATTATTAAATGCTTCCTCTGTGCAGCTGATGTTTCCTGCTTCACCGTTTACCAGAACCGCAAGGTTATAATACGTTGTTTTTCCGTCCCTTCCTAACTGACTGTTTTTTGCTAATACTTTAACTTTTCCCTCTGATGTTATAATCATTTTCTTTTTCCTCATTCTTTCCGCCGTTATTGGCTGTAATCTAATTTTAATTAATTGATTGTTATAAAATGCTGCTTGTGCTTGGAATACTGTTTATTATGCCTGAAATGGCTACCTGCTGCGTCTGTTTTTTATTCTGGTTACGATAATGTAGCCTATGAACATCAGGGCAAGTATTACCCATATGGCAATGCAGACAATCCACGCTATTTTTACTAAAGTCATATATCTTTTCCCCCTTCCTTTGGATTTTCATTGTTTTGTATCTTAAATGTGACCTTGTCACACTTAAAATCTGATGCTATTAATAAATCTGTAAGAATACTGTTAATCCAAAAATCACGAAAGTTTAAATTAGTTTCAAGTTTCTTTTTTCCGGCGTATACATCAACAGCTGCGCTAAAGTTGGCATATGTATAATACTCATTGGCACACCTTAAAGTAACGTAAAAATCCGAACAGTACATAGAACTAAATGTTAAAATATCCTGCGTACACTGTACAGAATAAATAATGTCATCATAAAGTATATATTCCTGCTTAACCAAAGACACATCTTCACGAGGGTTGTAATGGTTTAATATGAAATTGGTTAAAATTTTATATGTATAAGACGTACAACTACAATTACTTATAAAATATTCATACGAATCATAAAATCTGTTTCCGGAAGTATCAGGCAGCCCATCAGGAGACCATGAAGCAGTACCGGAAGAATCGGACAAAGAAGTATTATTTTCAAAATCATCTGTTTTTAAAGTATCTGATTTGAAAGAAGTTTCCGGAAGGGATACCTTATCGTTATCAATGATAAAAGCTTCCTGACTGTCTGGTTTATTTTTCTGCTGCTTAAGTTCTGAATCTGAATTGTCATTATCAGAAATGGAAGAGTCAAAGCCAAAAGCGTCACCGTATGACTTTATTATTTTCTTTATTTCCCTGACACTCATATCAGGAGAGATTGGCATAGAGCTAATCTCTGAATCGTTCTTATCAGACAAAAGGGAAAGTTTGCTTATTGAATAACCTTTATATCTTGAATCAAAAGCGGTGTAATCTTCATTCCCGAAACGCTCGGCAATTTCTATAAATTTATAAACGGTGGACTTACGGAGTCCGAAGCGGGTTAAGGCATAGTCGGTAATGGAATTACAGCCAAAAGCACAATAAGATTTTGTGCGGTAAATCCAATATAAGTTAAAAGCAATAACTTCACAGTTTTTGGAAATGTCCTTTAAAGCAGAATCAATCTTAGCGGAATGCTCCATAACGTGTTGGAGAATATCGGCAGGATATGAGCCGGAAAAAGCGCAGGATTTAATATTATCAATGGTAACACCTTCCAGTTCCTTAACTAAAACACTGTTTTCTGTAACAACTTCTATAACTTCTTTTTTCATATCTTTTCTACCCCTTTATATTTATTAGCTTAGTTCCCTCAAGAACTTTTCAAGGTTTATGTTTAATATTGATGATAAAATATGCAGGCTTAAATAATTCTCTATGCTGTCATCGCAAGGGCAGCCATCTGCTGTACAGGCGTCTGAATATCTTTTATATGAGTTTTCCAAGATACCTAACTGGTTACAGTTTAAAAGTAAAGGTATCTCAACATTCAGGCTTGTGTATTCAGTTCCGTTAATTAAGACTTTCTCCATATGCAACACCGCCTTTTGATTGTTCTATTGCAGAAACACAAATATTAGATAATTCATCGAGAAGAATTTTACGTTCTCCATCACTGATTAAATTAGCACCGTACAACGCCCAGACAGAACCACCAATGCAGCCAAAAAGTCTTTCACGTTCTGCATTAAATAAAGAAAAAGTTTTTTTACATTCAGATAAATAATCTTTATACCAATTTTTCAAAACATAATAAAAACCATTATCTCCATATACCGCTTTTAATTTCTCAATAAGTTCCTCATGATTTTTTAACATATCTTTTACCCCCTAAAATTTATAAAAATCTTTATAAATTAAGTCTAAACTCTTCGGGGGTTTGAATTGTTATAAAAAAGATTTTACTTAGCAACTATTCTATGTTATACTGTAATCGTTTCTAAAAATGGATTTGAGATTGAATATCAGGAGGGCTTTGTGGTGATGATTAGAGAAACTTTATAAAATAAGACATTTTTATAAAGGAAGGTGGTTTAATGAAGGAAATACTTAAAAACCGCTTATACATAACCACATTGATTGCAGATTTAATCTCGAATTTTGGCGACATTCTTTATTATTTAGCGTTGCTGAATTATGTTCTTCAAATAGAACAGAGTGAACTGGCGATTTCTATCATCAATGTTTCGGAAATCCTGCCGGTTCTTTTTGCTTTCTTAATTGGATATTATGCGGATAAAAATAAAAATCGTGTGTCAACAATCATACGGACGCTGGTGTTAAGGATTGTACTATATCTGATTGTCGCAGTTGTGATTGGCTTTAGTCCGAGTCTGTTGATTGTTATTGCTGTCAGCTTTATCAACTTCATTTCGGATTTGTCAGGGCAGTATGAGAACAGTCTGTACTATCCAATCAGCAACCGGCTTGTACACAAGGAAATAAGGGAAGAAGTTATGGCGTTTAGGCAGTCCCTTACCATGAGCCTTAACGTACTTTTTCAGGCGGCGGGCGGAGTGTTAATCTGCTATATTTCTTTTCAAAAACTGGCTCTGGTAAATGCGGCTACTTTTATGGTCAGCCTGCTCATCATCGGCTGTGTCAGGTTGGAAATGCAAAAGTATTGCGATGATGGGGCAGAAAATGATAAGATAGGTAATGTTCAGGAAGAAAAGCAATCGGTCAAGGAGCTTCTACGTTCGCTGAAAACGGAATTAACGGAAGCAATCAGGCTCTTGTGGCAAATTCCAAGCATTAAAGAGACTCTTGCCGTAATTCCCATACTCAATGCGGGGCTCGCCGTTGTAACGCCGCTTGCTGTGTTGTGCATGGCGCAAAATCCTGCGTTTTGCGTAATTGGCAGCGAAGTAACAATTTCATTGCTGGCGATTTGCGAGACAGCGGGAAGGATTGTCGGAAGCGCTCTAACAATTTCCGCATTTAAAAAAGTGAAGCTGACAACGGCAATAAAGATTGTGTTGGCGGCAATCGTTTTGTTGTTTGTAGGAATGATTGCCGAGAATATCTACATCGTATTGGGTGCCTTGTTTTTCGCAAGTCTGTGGACCGGCTGCATTGATCCGAAGATGGGGGCGGCAATCTTTAATAATTTGAAGGAGAAAAAACTTGCGACGGCGTTTGGCGGCATGACAACATATTTTCAGTTGGGAGATATAATCTCTAAGATGATATTTTCCATCTTAGTGTTAGGGCTTGGAACGAAAGCGATATCGTCGGTCTATATTGTCATTACGTCTTTTGCAATGATAATGCTTTTTATGGGGAAAAAAGAAACTTAAAAACTACAAGCTGGGTAAGAATAGATTTGTACCGACCGAAAAGCAATTTTGATGCTGAACGTTATAAATCCTAAAGATGAAAATATCGAGTAAGTAATTGTGCATGAATTGATGCACCTGAAAATGTATCCGCTTGACCAAGTGACAGAGTCCCTTATTCTAAGTAACTTTGAAGAAGGAACGGCAGCGCAGGATTTTGCATATCGGCAGTTTTTTACTGCACTGGAACAGACAGTCGAGGAACTTACAAAATGCTTTTTATTAGAGTCCGGCGAAAACCGTGAGCTGTCTTTTGGACGATGCGCGAAAGAAAAGTCGTTAAATGAGCTTTATGATGGGTTGAGGGATTTGGAATAGGATAAATGAATACTCGCATATTTTTCCTCCAATGCCTGTGCCAGTTCTTCTTTATAATCAATCTCTATGTCACTGCACCGGCGGAATTGTTGTAAATCTTCATATGCTTTTTGCTCCACAGTCAGCGAGTCGTCGTTATTTACTGGTAGAACTAATCCTTCTAATCCCTCTAACAGCCTTACAATATAATACAATTTATCATCTGGAAGGCGTTTAATCATTTCATAGGCTTTCTCCTGCATTATGCTCATAACATATCCTCCACCCTTTTATTGTCTCATATCAATCTTATTTTCCATCATGCAGCATCATTATAATTTACAATAGAGATTTCCTGTGCAAACTGTTTCGCCTGTTCCGTAATCTGCTCCAATCTCTTAATAACATCACCTGTATAAATAATCTCATTACATTCCGTGCATTTATAACAGGGAACATTTCGCACGATTAGCAAACAGTTCCCTAAGTCCGTTACACTTGTTGTATATCCTTTTTCGGCTTTTGCGCCACATTCCATACATAACATAATCAAAGCCCCTTTCTTGTCTTAAAACCAGCTTCCCATATTTCAGGATTGGGAAAGTATGCAGTTATTAAATATATAAAATCTGTATCACAGCTTACTACTATATGAATATATGCAGATTTTACAGAAAATCCCAATATTAAACAACTCGGCAATGGTTTATCGTCTTCATATTGTTTTATGATTTCACCTGTATTTATACCATTTACAATATCATTAATACTTATATTCCGCTCATATAAACGTATTCGGGCATGTTCTGTAATTGCTATATTTTCAGGCTTGCTCAATGCCTTTAATTGTTCTATTGTTATCATTTTACACCAACTTTTCTATTGATATTCTAATTATATCAGATTCCGTTCAATATTCAATCTTTTATTACTTTAATGCTTTGCATACCTTCTTTATGCGACACGAAATAAAAATGAATAACTCCGCGTTGATGTCACCGTTGATGTCAAACACAAAAAATCAGGGTTTTTGAGACACCCTAAATATCCCGAAAACCCTGATTCAGTGCGGATAACAGGACTTGAACCTGCACGTCATGGACACCAGAACCTAAATCTGGCGCGTCTGCCAATTCCGCCATATCCGCATAACAATTTATATTCATATTTATAGCACTATAAAACTTTTATGTCAATTCGTCTCACCGATACGGCTGATAATTTTTCGGTTAATCCTAATCAGGAAAATTATCGTCATGCAAAGCGACATCAGCTCTGCAATCGGGAACGCCCACCATACATAATTCAGATTTCCCGACAGCGCTAACAGGTAAGCTGCCGGCAGCAACACTACCAACTGCCTTGCAATCGACACGACCATGCTGTATACGGCGCAGCCCAAAGCCTGAAATACCGTACCGCATATAATACAGAAACCCGCAAGCAGATAACTCACGCTGATTATTCTAAGCGCGGGAACTCCGATTGCAATCATTGTCTCGGAAGCCTCAAACAGCCTAAGCAGCTTATCGGGTATCAACTGGAATATCGCCAGACCTATAAGCATGGCTCCGACGGCATACATAATTCCAAGCTTCATTGCCTTCATAAAGCGTTCTTTTTTACCCGCCCCGTAATTGTAGGCAAGAATCGGCACCAGTCCGTTATTCATGCCAAAAATAGGCATAAACACGAAACTTTGAAGCTTATAATAAACTCCGAATACTGCGGTAGCGGTAGATGTAAACGATATCAGTATGCGGTTCATGCCATATGTCATAAGCGAACCGATTGCCTGCATTATCATAGAAGGTATACCTATTTTATAAATCTGCTTGATTATCTCACCGTCCGGCTTCATACCGTTTCTGCTGATTGTCACTTCTTCATTTTTAGCATAATTAAAATATATGGCAAGGATACCCGCCACGGTCTGTCCAATTACAGTCGCGACCGCCGCGCCCCTCACGCCCATCTTAGGCATTCCTGCGAGTCCGAATATCAGCACGGGGTCCAATATGATATTGATAATTGCGCCTGCGCCCTGAGTAATCATTGTATAAAAAGTCTTTCCGGTAGCCTGCAGCAATTTTTCAAAAGTAAACTGTGCAAAAATACCGAATGAACAGCAGCATACCACGGAAAGATACTCTGTTCCAAACTGCACTATTTCCAAATCGTCTGTCTGGCTCCTATAAAACGGCGCCGCTGCAAAAATACCAACAAGCAAAAATATAAAATAGCTTATAATCATAAGCACAATGCCGTTTCCCGCGCTTTTATTTACTTTATCGTAGTCTTTCTCACCAAGCGAGCGCGAAAGCACGGCGTTAATGCCGACGCAGGTACCGCCCGCTACCGCTATCATCAATGTCTGAATCGGAAAGGCAAGGGATACCGCCGTCAATGCGTTTTCATTTATTTTTGCCACAAAAATACTGTCAACAACATTATAAAGCGCCTGCACCAGCATCGACATTACCATAGGCAGCGACATGGTAATAAGCAGTTTATTGACCGGCATGACGCCCATTTTATTCTCTTTTGCCTGCTCCATAATCATCATTCTCCTCTTAAAAATCTGTATATCCGACACAGTAAGCTTCGACGCAAAAAATATCAGGCTGTACAGCCTGAAACAATTTTACACTGTGTAAAAAAGTAATAAAATGATAAAACTATAATGATTTTACTATTGACCTTTATCTTTGTCAATCATTTGTTCGGATTTTTGTATTTTTGAAATTAATTTTTAATACGAAAAGTTTTTTAGGTAGTTTATTCTATTATAAGATTTTTCTTCTATATTTCTCATGTAGTTTTCCATATACTCAAAATCTATTTTCTCATCTTTAACAGGCAATGGTATTTTTATATTTATAGCCTTATCTCTTCTGAATTTAATATCATAATTAAATCCCATACACAGAGCTTTTTGTTTAAACATAACCGAAAAGTACATTAATGAATACTTACTCCATTTATCTTTATATTCTCCAATAGGATATAATCCTTGAATATGAGAATAACCAATAAAATCATCTTCCTGATAAAAAATAGAATTAGCATCAGTAGTATCGCTAAAAGTAATCATATTTCCTTTTTCAGTCGGTTCTTGAGAAGAATATCCACTTATCCCATTATTTAATTTAGAATTGGTCACAACAGGATTTTCTCCACCATCTAACAAATCTTTATTAGTCATATCATATGAATTTGTTGGATTAATTTCAAAAAGCTCACCTATTGGAAATTCCGCAAAATGTGATATATCTATCTTTGTTCGGTTTCCTTTTATATTTGAAAGAGTTTTAATCCTATTACTAGCACGCTCATTGATAATATCCATATAATTTTGCATATATTCCCAATCAGGTTTCCCTATATTGTCTTGCGGCAGCAATATAGAAAAATCAGTCAACATATGCCTATTAAGCTCATCTTCAAAAGCCTTATAATAAGTTCTGCTCTCCCTAAATATTACTATTGAAATAAATTTCTTTACATAATAAGGCATTTCCCATTTGGGAATTAGAACATCAACATTCTGACTTGTATAAAAACAATCATTTTGAATAAAACATGAACCTAAATATTCACCGCCTAAAGCAACTGTCATATATCCAGCCTTATATGGTTCAATTTCATTATATTTATCCACAAAACATGTAATCCCATTATTTACGGTACTTCTTCCAACAAAATTAATACTGGGATTTTTCATAGTCATTTTTGATTTATCAAATTTATTTCCACTATCAATATCAAATAGGCATTCATCATAAAGATGAAATCTTTTCCAATTTACTGTATTTATTTTATTCATCACTGCCACCGCCCTGAATATTTATAGAAATCATTTTTGTTTCTTTGTCAGTCTTTACCTCACTTGAATACATAACTTCTTTTGATAGATTTTCAGTAAAGGATTTAGTATCTATTTCTTCTTGATACATTATAAACTCCATCATTTGCTTAATAAAATCTTCTTCAAAAATCTCAAATAGCTTTTCATCTTTTTGGTAACTCAAACAATTAGTATTCGGTTTAATCCATTTAATGCTACCATCTCCACTACGCTTTTTTACAATATCAACCCACTTGTCCTCTATATCAGACCATCTACCTTTTACATCTTGTCTTCCTTGATTTTTAACTCTTTCGAGCCCATCTTCTTTAAGATAACAAGTAAATATTTCTTCATCATTTTGAGGTATTCCTGTTTCAAATATAAATATAGATACAGTAGTTCCTTCATCAAAAGTTTTTTCTGGTAACTTTATGATAGTAGTAAGCCTATGATGTGCTAAAATATCTCTAACAACTTTTTTACTTACTTTTTCCAACTTTTTATCAGGCAATAAGAAAGCAACCTTTGCCCTAGAAACGCAATTATTTAACACATTTCTTAATATAATTTCTGGATGTGATTTTTTCTCATATGGCGGATTCATAAGAACCTTAGTAATATTCTTAGATTTAATCCAATCACAAGCCTCTTGTGACGTAGAATCCATTTGCTCTAAATTAGTCTTTCCATCTTTATGTATTAACATATTGGCACACGCTAATGAATAAACTCTTTTATCCCACTCTATACCATATAATTGATTGGTCATTATATCTTTGGCTTTTTTAGTTGCTATTCCACCTGCCTCTTTAATCATATTTGCCATTGATTTTGTTAAAAACATTCCACTACCGCAAGTAGCATCTAATACCCTATCGTCTTTATTTACTTCAATCAATCTATACATGAAAGACGCAATATGCTCTGGTGTAAATACTTGTCCACTTTCAGATTTTCCCTTATAGCGATTAAATTCATTGAAGAAGATACCCATAACATCTTCTCCATTCCAATTATTTGAATTTATTAAATCTGAAATTGTTTCAACACAATCTATAAACTCATCTATAACCTCTTGATTGTCAGTTCTATTCATTTGTATTTTTGAATACATTTCAAGTAAAATTTTTAACTTATCGTTCTGTTTTATGGCTTTATCTAAAGATTTTGATAAGGTGTTCAATATAGAATTATGTAATGTAGTATAATCTCTCCCCTTATCCAACCATGCGCCATATCTCTTAGCAACTAAGGCACAAGCAGTAAAAATCATTCTGTCATAATAATCATTTACTCCAAATTTAAAATGTAATAAATCATTAATTCTTTTGGTCGTAAAATATATTTGTTTCACATCAATTTTATCATTTAAAAATAATTCAAAATAATACGATTTATTCTCAAGTGTTTTTGAGACTTCTGCTGTCACTTCGTTATTATTCTTAAATACACGAATATCTTTTCCATTATAAAGAAGACCTATAACTTTAGAATATTTAGAGTTAGCAATTTCTACATTTATCAATAATTCATCTACCCATTTTTGTTTTGAAATATCCTCATCTTCGGATTTTGTCTCTAAAATTATTGCAACCTTAGTTAAATCCTTCGGCAAATACCAACCATCAGGTTTATGACTGTTTTTCTTACAAAAGAAGCCTAATTGTTTAAATGTTGTAATTTGTCCGGTTCCTTGTTGAACATCTTTTTCAGGATTATTAAAACCTAATATTTGTTTTGCGCCATTATGTAATCCCACATTATCAACATATCCATCTCTAACTTCATCTTCTGTTAAAGTTTTTATATCAGCCATTATTATATAACCTCCGAAGATTAGAAAACTACTTAGATATAGACCTTAATATCTTTAGAAATTTTCCGTATTTTGATTTATATTTTATCAACATTAATTAATTTCCAAAACCAATATCCCGTATAGCATAATCTACTTTAAGTCCTGTTCAATTTAACACATATTTTCCTTCCCTGAAACGGAACAATATAGCTATATTCTTTAAGTTCATTTATGTATTAATTTTACTATAGCGAATAAAGTAATTCAATCTTTATATTGTCTTATTTTAAGATTTTTTAGTGTTATATTATATGTTATGATGATGTACGAATAACTGATGTCTAAGGAGATGGAAACGAAAGCTTGAAGGAAATATGTTAAAAATCTGAATAATTAAGGGGTAATAACAAGATTTAATATTAAACTTTTTACCCTCTGAGTTGAAAATATAATCTGATTCTTGAGTTCAATAGTCTTACATAAAGTATTTTCATGTACCAATAGTCAACTTGAAAATAATTCATATTTTTTTAAAATAATCTAAAATATACTTGAATTGTATTCCCTTAAATGATATAGTATCCATAGAAAGGAGATATATTCTCGTGACAATTCTTTCAAAAAATATTAGATATTTACGAAAAAAAAATGAATGGTCGCAAAATCATATAGCCGAAAAATTAGGCTACAAATCTTACACCACAATCCAAAAGTGGGAAACGGGTACATCTGAACCTCCTTTAAATAAAACAAGAAAACTCGCAGAACTGTTTAAGGTTGATATAGATGACCTAACTAACAAAGACTTAGAGTTTTCAAATGATATGAGAGGTTCTCAGCCTAAATGCGTTACCATTAATGTTCTCAGACGCGTATCTGCTGGTATCTCTATTGAGTCAACAGAAAATGTTATTGACACCGAAGAAATTGCGGTTGAAGATGCCAGAACTGGAAAATTCTTTGGTTTACGGATTCAAGGAGACAGCATGGAGCCAAACATACATAACGGCGATACGGTAATAGTCCGGCAGCAAGACGATGCAGAGAATGATGAAATTGTTATTGCTCTGGTGAATGGCAACGACGGAGTATGCAAGCGTCTGAAAAAATATGACAGCAGCATCGCTCTGGTATCGAGCAATGCAAATTATGAACCTATGTATTTTAGTCAAAAAGAAATGGGCGACAAACCAATTCAGATAATAGGAAAGGTTGTAGAACTTAGAAGAAAGTTATAGAAGATTTTGTAATAAAATTTTATATATGTTATAATTAAATTAGCAATAGAGTTACCAAACTAATTTATTTAAATATTCTAATTATATATGTATGAATTGATTAAGGGGGTGTGTTTATGCAATCTTATAGAGCTATGGATATTGCCAATTTTATAATTGATACTTGTACGAGAATGAACAAACCTGTAAGCAATTTAAGGCTGCAGAAATTACTTTATTTTGCCTGGGTTGATTATTACAGAGAAACAAATATGTATTTATTCGAGGATAATATGCAAGCATGGCAGTTAGGTCCGGTTGTTCCAGAGGTATATTATGAATATTGTGCGTATGGAGGCAAGCCTATAAATCTTCTCTTTGAATTTTGCACTTCGATTAATGATATAAAAGACATATTGATAAAAATCATTGAAAGATATATCCTTGTACCCGTAAGCGAATTAGTGAACAGAACGCATCAACCTGATACTGCATGGTTTGCCATATATAATAATGGGCTTGGAAATCGGAATGTTATACCATTCTGGCTAATTAGAAAATGCGAATTTGGAGAATAATATGCTACCTGAAGAAAACAGACACAGACAAGAACTGCTTAATCAGATTATACTGGAATTGTCAGAATCGGTGCTAGATGAAGATAAAAATGAACAATATTTAAACCGTATAGGTGTACTTTATACAGATAATTTTAAGCACCAATATTCCGATTTTTTCCCAACTATTCTAAAAATTCTTGAAGAAGATAACAACTACAACATTGATTATCTTTCAAATAATCTTGATATACTAGGCAATTGTTTAGACAAACAAATTATGAGCGGAAATGCGGAATATCAAAATAGATATATCCAATTTACCAAACTATTTGACCATTTAGATTTACAAATACGCCAAACAAACTATTATAAAAGTATGTTGGCCAAAAGCAACGACGCTAGTCAAGATTTGCAAGAAGCAATTGACAACTTAAATGATGCTAAAAATAAAATTGCTGATGCAACTACGCGTGCAGACACTATGCAGACACAACTAATATCCATTTTAAGTATTTTTGCCGCTATTATCATTACTTTTTCTGGAAGTTTTACATTTCTCGGAAGTTCAGTAAATACTATTAGTGGTGCAAAGTATCCGGAAAGCGTTATTGCCGCCGCTATTATTTGTGGTTTATTCTTGTTTAATACAGTATTCCTTATGATGTATTTTGTATCCAAATTAACTGGACGCAATATATATACAGAATGCATTACACATGATTGTTCCAAATGTGAAAAAGATTGTAATAACCTTGTAAAAATCAGGAAAAGAATACCTTATGCGTTCTGGATTAATGTAGCTGCAATTATCGGAATAGCAGTTGACTTAATAATTTGGTACTTAGATATAAAAGATATTTTTATATAACAACTGTCCCAGTGCTACTAAACGACATAAATAACAATGCTACACATTAACCAAACCAGAGAAAGAAACTATCAGGAGAGCCGACTTCACGCTCAAGGAATGTGTGCTTATAATGCTGCTGTTCTATTTTGGTCTACGACGCTGGTGCAAAGAGCGACGCTGGCAATCGTATTATACCCATTCCTGCTGCCTCTGTCGCCTTTTTAAGAGAGTTTTTAGAGACGGTTGACACTTTATACCTTTTCCCCGGAAAATCGTTTAATACGCTTTCTAAGACGCAGTATGTGAAGATGTGGAAGCATATTGTTAAGAAAATGAATGATGCCGTTACCAGCGACAACGAAAAGCTGATAGGCACAGAACCCATCACCGGACTGACTGCGCATATCTTCCGGCATAATTACTGCACTATGTTATATTATTCCGGCATCAGCCAGAAGAAAGCCGTAGAGCTGATGGGGCATTCCGACCTGAAAATGATAATGGAAGTATACGCGCATCTCGATGAAAAGAAAGAGGCTATTCAGGAAAAATTAGACAATGCTATCGCGCTATAGTCTGCTATAATTTTGCTATAATTTTTCTAAAAATATCCCTTCTGCTATAAAAAAGCTATAAACATTTTAACGCATTTTGACTCATTTTAGCACAAAACAAAAACCCGAAAATCTTTATTAAATAAAGACTTTCGAGTTATTTTCTCACATGAGCCACTGGGGACTCGAACCCCAGACAACTTGATTAAAAGTCAAGTGCTCTACCACCTGAGCTAGTGGCCCTTAGCTGGGCTAGCTGGATTTGAACCAGCGAATGCAGGAGTCAAAGTCCTGTGCCTTACCACTTGGCGATAGCCCATTATTCATGACAATAGAAACTGAGTAAGTGAATTTCTACTGTTTGGATAACACCAAGCTGTGCACCCAATACACATGTACAGGGTGGATAGAGGGACTTGAACCCTCGGCCTCCAGAGCCACAATCTGGCGCGCTAGCCAACTGCGCCATACCCACCATGACCGACCGGAATAAGCAGACTGCCTATTCCGGTCAAACGTGCTCGAAGGGATTCGAACCCCCGACCCACGGCTTAGAAGGCCGTTGCTCTATCCAGCTGAGCTACGAACACGTATTACTATTGACAGCAGATTGCAGAAAATCTCTGTATCCGCTCAACACAAGTTATACTCTAACATATCATATTATTCTTGTCAATCGTAAATTTAACTTTCCCCAAAAGCAAAATTAACTTTCTGATACAGCTTCCGTAATCACGGTTTTAGCATCAATCATCTCCGGCGCCTCGCCCGAAGCTTCCGCATTCTCCGCCACTTCTTTTGGATCATCGTATTCCTTCTCTTCTTCATCACCCCAAAGAGAATCATACTCTTCTTTTTCCTGCTGCCGAACCATTGCGCCGATACTTTTCGCCATCTGATAAAGTTCATAGTCAAACTCCATCAGCTTCTTTTCATCAGAAGCAGGAACGATTCCGCCTTTCATAAGGCGGCGGGCAACTTCCATCAGTTTTCCCATCTCTACCCCATATTCTTTTGCCGCATCCGCCTGCTGTTCCGCCACAGTTGCATTCCAGTATGCACCGTACTGTTCAGCTAATTCATCAAGATAATCCTGATACTTATCCTGCTGGCTGTTCAGCGCATCTAAAGACAATTCCAATACCGCCGCTTCTTTTCCAAACTGGTCCTTCATATCTTTATCAGACGATGCCTCCATCTTTGAACGTGTGTCATTCAACTGCTTTGACAAAGTTGCCTTCTGCGTCTGATATGCCTGTATCTGTTCCCTGTAAATTTGCTGTGCTTCACCTATTTTCATAATTGTACCGTCCCTGTATTTTTTTAGATACTTCCATGTATCTATATTCTATATCGTCTTATTTTCATAAAAATATAGTGGGAAACAGATATGGAAAAATATAAAAGTCAAAACAAGGGAGATATTAAAGAGGGCTATACCATATATCGTGGTCTCCCTTACCCCGTCGTATAAAAGTGCATTCGTTCTGCGAAAGGATTTTACGAACTTTCTTCTCATATTCCGCCATTATAAAATTATCCTTTCATGCCGTTCGGATTTAAAAGTTACAGAAAATGGTTTTATTTCAGAAGAATTTAATTCAAGCAGTTCAGGTATAGCAAACCGCGTCCGCTCCAAGAGAGCATCAAATGAACCGGATTCAAGCACAAGTCCGGGAATATCTTTACTTGTGGCAATCCACACACCAGCTTCATTATCCCATGTAAAAGTGATAACATATTCCATAGCGTATACCTCCTATATGTGAATATTATTGAATACCTAATAAATATTATTCTATTTTAGAAATAGATTGTAACAAAACAATTAACAAAAGTCAAAAAAATAGTTGACAGACCAAAATCCATATTATATAATATGATTTGCGTTGTTGCTAGTGAAGGCATTGCGTACCGGGGTGTGGCTCAGCTTGGCTAGAGCGCCTGGTTTGGGACCAGGAGGTCGCAGGTTCGAATCCTGTCACCCCGACTGGTACTATAAAATGAATAATTATTTATGCAGGTGTAGTTCAATGGTAGAACACCAGCCTTCCAAGCTGGATACGTGGGTTCGATTCCCATCACCTGCTTTTTTAATGTTTTCATTATAAAGGCGGCAGCAACCCGCCTTTATCTCACCTATTACCTCATTATCATACCTAACTTACAGATAATTGACCGTGTAATGCGCCTTTCCTTCTCGGTCTATATCCATTATGATATATGAAGGGCGTTTTCCGTCCTGTCTCGGATAACTTAAGCTGCCGGGATTTATCAGGGTTAAATCCGACTCTATATCAACGACCGGTCTATGCGTATGTCCGCACATCACTATATCTACGCCCCTGTCTCTTGCTTCCTGTTTGATGATTTCATAATTCATATATACATAATAATTATGTCCGTGCGTGAGCCACACTTTATAGTTTCCTATCATAAACTCTTCTTCTTTAGGAATATTGGACCAGAAATCATTATTTCCCTGAACCATATGCACCGGACAGCCCGCCGCGTCTGCAATTAAATCCTCGCTGCCCTCCACGTCTCCGCAATGCACTACCATATCGACAGGCTCAACCCTATGTATTACTTCATAAAAATTTGCATTATGGCGATGCGTATCGCTTACAATAAGTATTTTCATAAGCCACCTGCTATATTATTTTCTCCAGTTTTTCTTTCATGGCTCTTAATGCCCTTCCCCTATGGCTGATGGCGTTTTTCTCTTCTTCGCTCAGTTCAGCGCAGGTACAGTTGCGCTCCGGCAGATAAAGAATCGGATCAAAGCCGAAGCCTTTTTCCCCTTTAGGCTCGTAGGCAATCCTTCCTTCTATAACGCCGTGTGCGGTAAGCAGTTGTCCGTCCGGCATAACGGTTGCAATCGCGCAGACGAATCTCGCGCTTCTTTTCTCGTCTTTAACGCCGTCAAGACGCTCTATGAGATTGGCGTTTTTGATATCATATGGCGTATCTTCGCCCATATAACGCGCGGAATAAATCCCCGGCTCCTTATTCAGATAATCTACTTCCAGTCCCGAATCATCAGCCATTACGATATGCTCAGTCTTGGCGGCTACTGCTTTTGCCTTGATAATGGCGTTTTCTTCAAACGTCGTTCCGTCCTCAACGATATCTATATCTATGCCCGCCTCTTTCATCGACAAAACTTCTACGTCCATATCGCTTAAAATCTGGCGGATTTCACGCATTTTTCCCTGATTTCCCGTCGCAAATATAATTGTCTTTCGCATATTACTGTTCATACGCCTCCATAATTGCCAGATAGATTCCCTCTGCAATCTTATCTATATAATCATCTCTGCCAAGCAGAATCGCTTCCTGACCGTTGCTGATATAGCCTACCCTGATTGAAGCCGCCGGAACCGTCGCCCTATTTATAACCACGTCTTCATCTGTAGAGTCAACAAGCCCGTTAGCCTTGCCACTAATCTGTGTCGCTACATTTCTCTCAAGTAAATCCGCAAGCTCAGGGCTGCCAAAGCCGGGAATAAAAAACTTGCCGTTATACACAGCTTCCGTTCCGTATATTTTGGTATCCTCGTTTGCATTGACTTCTATCCTAATCATTAAATCCGCCTTAACCGTATTGGTAAGGTCGATACGGTTTTCATCGGAAGGATTGCTATCGTCCATTCTGGTATAATATACCTTGATATCGGTCTTGTCCAGTTTTTCTTTCAGGGCGCGGGCGATATCAAGCGTCACGTCTTTGCCCTCCAAATCTCCTGAAACTGCTCCTGTAACATCTCCGCCATACGCCGGATCAATAACGACAATCCTGTCATATGCTTCTTTTGGCGATATAAAATCCACATACAGCTTACCGTCTTCAAAAATACTATGGTATTCATATATGTCGTTTAATTTGAATTTCAGCCAGAAGGTCCCGTCCGTGTTTTCAAAGTACCCTTCCGACACGGCTTCCCTGTTGCCGTATACACCCTGAGTACGATAGAAGCTTTCAAAATCCGCTTCCTCTGTTCCCTGTCTTATGCTTACCCAGAGTTCTTTATCCATATAATGATTTTCTATCATAACGCTTTCCGCTCTAACGCTCTCATGAAGCGGAATGCAGAAGTAGTTCATTTCCTGAGTATTATGCTCAAAAATAATACTGTTTGTGTCTTTAAGAATTTCTGCTTTTTTATCTTCTTCCTCTTGTATAGCGGTTTCGGTAGACTGCACCACATCAACTGGTATCTGCTCTTCTATCTCCACAACTTTATTTGCCGAATAATAGAATATTACCGCAAACACACAGACTGCAAACAATGCCGTATATACCGCCGTTATTTTCATAAGCTGATTTTGCTGCATCTTGACTCCTATACCGCCTTTGGCGGCTTACCTTTTCTTTATGCCATGCGTGGTCCGTTGTCACGCTTCGGTGGCTTCGGTCCCATAAACTGATAAAAATATGTTTTCATCATTCCGTTATATATTTTTCGGTTTTTATCTGCTTTTCTTCCTATATATTGCTCCGCCTGCTCATATGCCGAAATCACATACATGGACCAGTCGTTTAACGCCTTATAACGTTCTCCGAGCGTGCAGTAAAGCTGCGGCAGATTTTCTTTTTCTTCAAGGCGTTCTCCATATGGCGGATTGGTAATGATAAAACCGTACTTCTTCGGGTGGCTTAATTCTTCCACGCTTCTTCTTTGGAAATGTATGAGCTTGTCTACGCCTGCCATCTTCGCGTTCTCTCTGGCGATAGATACCATCTTATCATCAATATCATACCCTTGAATATCGGTTTCAATATCTAAATTCACCATAGAAGCCGCTTCTTCTTGGGCAAGCTCCCACAGTTTAGCGTCTATAACATTATCCCATTCCTGTGCAATAAAGCTTCGCCTTGCTCCCGGCGCCATTCCCGCCGCCATCATAGCTGCCTCAATCGGAAAAGTGCCGCTTCCGCAAAACGGATCTACCAAAATCCTACCGCTTCTCCACGGAGTCAGCATAATCAGCGCCGCGGCAAGATTTTCCGCAATGGGCGCCTTTGCCGTAAGTTTCCTATATCCGCGCTTATGAAGGGATTCTCCGGTAGTATCGAGTCCCACCACGACTTCGTCCTTCATAAGAAACACCCTGACCGGATAAGAAGCGCCGTCTTCTGTGAACCACTCTTTATGATAAACGGATTTAAGGCGTTCTACCATCGCTTTTTTCATGATGGACTGAATATCCGAGGGGCTGAAAAGCTTACTCTTGATACTTGCCGCCTTTGCAACCCAGAACTTGCCATCCTCGAGAATATATTTTTCCCAGCATAGCTTCTTCGTCTCCTGAAAAAGCTCTTCAAAAGTCTCTGCGTGGAAGCTTCCTATCTTAATCAGTATTCTCTCCGCCGTGCGCAGAAAAATATTCGCACGACAAAGCGCAGCCACATCTCCCACAAAGGTCACGCGCCCGTCTTCGACTGAGGATATCTCATAGCCTAAATCTGTAATTTCTCTTTTCAGCACCGCTTCCAATCCAAAGTGGCAGGGTGCAATATATGTCATTTTTTCCATAGACTTATTGTAAAGTCTCATTATCTTTCTGTCAATTATGAATTATATATGCTATAATGTGTGGGAACAGTAGTTTTTGAAAAGGGATATGGTAATTAATTATGAAATTAGCAAAAGAATGGTATCTACAGGAAACAAAAGACAGCGAAGAAGAAAAACTGCATTCTTCGATGAATGGAGAAAACGCTTTTTTTCACGCGGTCAGTGTAGGTGATATTGAGTTTGTGCGGAGAAATTATATGCGTCAGTGTTTCGGGGAAAATAGCGGTATGGGGGTGCTCTCACGCAATCCGGTAACAAACTTAAAATATCATTTCGTAATTGCAGTTGCCATGATAACAAGAGTCTGCATAGCTTCAGGTATGGAAGCTGAACTCGCTTTCCGCCTAAGCGATTTCTATATTATTAAACTCGACAATTTGCATACGGTTCAGGAAGTGTCCGCTCTCCATGAACGTATGGCAATCGACTTTACGGAAAAAATGCGGCTGCACTCAGGGCAGCCCAGAATTTCTAAACCTGTCGCTGCGTGTATGGAATACGTCTATGTGCATATTAAAGAGCGCATCACCATAGACGACCTTGCAGAGCACACCGGACTCTCTACCGGCTATTTGTCACGCCTTTTTAAAAAAGAAACCGGCATGTCCGTCAGCAGCTATATAAGGGCAAAGAAGATAGAAAAGGCAGAAAACCTTTTAAAATTCTGTGATTATAGTATGGTTGAAATCACGAATTACCTTTCCTTCTCTTCTCAAAGCCATTTTATACAGTTATTTAAAAAGTACACGGGCATGACGCCTAAAAAGTACCGCAGCCTCTACTCTACATTCCCGACAGAGAATGCAGAGACAGAGTTTTAGACCGCTTACAGTGCTTCACGCTTTAATCATGACATAATCAATTCTACTTCCGTCTGCGCCGTCAACGCCTCATCAGGAATATAGTTTCCGTCCATCTTCTGTCCGTTTACTATAAGCTCCTTGCAGCCGGACTCTGCATGTCCGGGATTCTTTACTACAATGTGCAGGTGCTTGCCCCTGAAATCTTTCTCTATTTCCAGTAAATCCCACTCTTTAGGAATGGAAGGCGCTACCTTAAGTCCATAGAAGTCGGGGCGCATACCCAGTATACCTTCTACACAGCCTACCATAACGGTAGACGCTGTGCCGGTAAGCCAATGCACATGTGAGCGTCCGAAGTTCGGGCTGTTCTTTCCTTCCGTAAACTGTCCGTAGCAATATGGCTCAAGCTTACGTACTTCCGCCCTGTCGTTCTGTGCCGCCGGAACATTTTCCATAAAGTATTTAAACGCGCGCTCGCCATGTCCGCGCAGCGCTTCCGCTAAGATTATCCAGCCCTGCGACTGCGAGAAAATACCGCCGTTTTCTTTAGTTCCTTCATTAAATATTGCTGCAAGCGCTCCGTTGAACGGATATTTATGATATGGCGGATCCATAAGGACTGCGCCGTATTCGGTATTTAATCTCTCATATGCGGTATTCAGCGCAGCGTCAGCCTGCTCATCGCTTGCAAAACCGCTGATTACAGACCAGCTCTGCGGATTCAGCCAGATATTCGCTTCCATGTCGGTGCGCTTGCCGATTACGCCGCCCGTCTCCATAAATCCACGGATAAACCTGTCTTCGTCCCAGCACAAATCCCCTATAATCTTGCCGAGTTTCTCCTGACTTTCATCAAGATATTTAATGTATTCTTTATCGTTCTTATACTCTGCAAATTCTTTTAAAATAGTCATTGCAAGATAAAATTGCAACGCTACGAAAGTAGATTCTCCGTCCTTGCCAAGTCTCAAACAGTCGTTCCAGTCGGCGTACAGTCCGGCGGGCATACCGTGCGGTCCAAGATGATTCATGGAGAAATCTATCGCGCGCTGTAAATGCTCATATACAGTACCCTCGTCCTTATTGGCAAAAGGAATCACTTCGTCTACAAATGAAAGATTTCCCGATTCCGCGATGTATTTATATACCGTAGGGAACAGCCACAGCGCGTCGTCAGCGCGGTATGCGGGGTGTCCCGTTTCCTGTACATAGGAAGGATCGTCGGGCGTATTCTCATGTCCCGGATTATGCGTGTACTTAACCAGCGGAAGTCCGCCGCCGTTATCTACCTGCGCCGAAAGCATGAAGCGAATCTTGTCCACCGCCATTTCAGGCGCTAAATGGATTATGCCCTGAATGTCCTGTACGGTATCGCGGTAGCCGTAGCCGTTTCTTAAACCGCAGTAAATAAGGGACGCCGCGCGCGACCAGATAAATGTCATAAAGCAGTTATAGGCGTTCCATGTATTAATCATCGTGTTGAACTCTTTGCTGGGAGTCTTTACTTGGAAATGGGAAAGTTTTCCATGCCAGTATGATATCAACTTATCAAGTTCTTTTTCACAAGTCTCCTTAGGCTCGACGTAGCGTTTCAGAATGCTTTCCGCCTCCGCGTCGCTCTTCATTCCCAGAACAAAAGCGATAGTCTTAGTTTCTCCCGGTGCCAGAGTAACTACCGTAGCAAGCGCGCCGCAGCCGTTTGTATTATAATTAAGGGTTCCGTCAAGTTTTCCATTAACAACTCCGTCCGGATTGCCATAACCATGATAACGTCCTATAAATGTCTCTTTGTCGCCGCAGTATGAAGAAACCTCTGCGCCCGTCATTCCGAAAAATCTTTCAGTCATGTGGTTGCCGTGTCCTACTTCATGACCTTTCTCAACCTCTTCGAGATTACCGTTAATAGTCTGACGGATTCTGTTGCCGCGAAACTCCGTTGCGGTAATAAACTGCGTATACTGCAAGTTTACCTGATCCTGTTCATAATTGTTCTCGTTGGTAAATTCCGCATAGCCCGTAACAGTCAGGCTTCTTTCTTTATCCGACTGATTAGTCAGGCTTAAACGCCACACCTCATAGGTCTCGTCAAGCGGAACATAATATAATGCTTCAGAATGGATATCGCTATAGCAAGCCTTCATTTTGGTATACGCTGTACCGTGACGACATTCGCTCTTATAGGATTCAAGATCCTTTCCTACCGGCTGCCACGAAGCAGACCAATAATCCCGACTATCATTATCTCGTATGTAAATATACCGTCCCGGCTGGTCGAAGGCGTTAAATACATACCTTAAAATTCTTCCGTTTGCGCCGGATTTTGCGAAGCTGTATCCGCCCGCATTGTTGGAAATGATTGCGCCATACTCAGGTGAACCGAGATAATTCGCCCACGGAGCCGGCGTGTCGGGTTTGGTAATCACATATTCCCGCTTTTCATCATCAAAAAAACCATACTGCATATCCATTCTCCTCCTAAAAAATATAATCTGAATTACTGCGTCTTAAACACAGTATATAAATGTTACTTTAAAACCATATAAAGAAATATCAAATTCATGATAAAAATATCAAATTTATGATATAGGAATAAAAAGCTGAGACAACGCGGAAATGCCTGAATAAATCTATGTAAAAAAGGGCACAACCGAATGGTCATGCCGCTTTTATTTTAGTAGTTGTTATTCTTCTGGCTGTCCTGAGCATTGCTGCTGGAGCTGTTCTTTGAATTATTCTTCTGGTTGTTGTTCTGAGAATTCTGATTGTTGCAGTTGTTAGCCTTGTCCTGCTGTTTTTCATTGTTCTGGTTATAATCATTCTTAGACATCCTGTATACCTCCTGATTGATTTTTGTTACAGAAATAGTATGACAGGATTCTATTAAAAGTATTCATAACAAATATGGTACTTTAGTACTATTTTTTGTCATTTCGTTCCATTTAGTACATTTTGAATAAGCTTTATAACAAGAATTGCGACTAGCGCTACGATAATTACCGGTAAAAACGCCGATATAAGCGATGTAACAAAACCAATTACAATTACTACAAGAACCGTAACAATAATCATTACCAGCCAGCCGGGAAGATGTAAGCCGTATTCAAATCTTACGTTGTTCTTGTGCTGCGCTCTGTCATCAGTAACTACTTCTTCATCATATTCCCTATTAGAGCCGTAGCTTTCCCCGCTGTGCTTATTTGCCTCTATTATACTTTTTGCTAACAGTCTTGGATCCCCAAGCTGCCCTAACACATCAGCCTCGGACCTGCCTTTTCTCATTTCAGTCTCAATGTAATCCTGATAGTAGCGCATATTATCCGCCACCTGATTACTGTTTAGTCCTCCGGCGAGCGCACGCTGTAATTTTTCCAAAAAAGTTATTTTATCCATATTATGTGCCTCTTTATTTTCCTGCTTCGCAGCCGCTTGTTTTTCTTTGGCGGCAATTATTTTGCGGTAATTAGATTATAACATACTCACTTCATTTTTACCATGATAGTATTCTTAAATTTCTATTAATAACCGGCAGCAGATTATTATTGCAATTAAATAATTTTTTGGTTATAATTTTATTATATTTTTTAGGGGCTTTTTTATGGCTTGTTTAAAATGAAAGCAAAAATTTTTATTAATGTAGGAGGATTACTAAACTATGAAATTTGGTTACTTTGATGATGACAACCGCGAATATGTCATCACCACACCCAAAACCCCGTTGCCGTGGATTAATTATCTGGGCTGCAACGAATTTTTCACCCTTATTTCCAACACCTGCGGCGGCTATACTTTCTATAAGGACGCTAAGCTGCTGCGTATGACGCGCTACCGTTATAACGACGTACCTAATGATATTAACGGTAAATATTTCTACATAAAAGACGGCGACAGCATTTGGAATCCCGGTTGGAAACCGACGCAGACCGAGCTTGATACTTACGAGTGCCGCCACGGAATCGGCTACAGCCGTTTCAACGGTTCTAAAAACAATCTGGAGGCTTCAGTACTGACATTCGTTCCGATGAACGATAACTGCGAAATCAGTCAAGTCAAGCTTACCAATAAGAGCAATTCCGAGAAAAACGTATCGCTGTTCTCCTATGTAGAATGGTGTCTGTGGAATGCCGACGACGATTCCAGAAATTTCCAGAGGAACTTAAGTACCGGCGAAGTTGAAGTAATCGGATCTACGATTTATCATAAGACAGAGTATAGGGAGCGTAGAAATCATTACGCAATTTATTCCGTAAATACTTCGGTAGACGGTTTTGATACAAGCCGCGACTTTTTTCTAGGCGCATACCGCGGCGCAGCTAATCCTGAGGCTGTTGAGAACGGAAAATGTACTAATTCAATGGCAAGCGGCTGGTCGCCAATCGCTTCCCACCAGATTAATGTAAAATTAGCTGCGGGCGAGACCAAGTCATTCGTATTTGTCCTCGGTTATATTGAAAATCCCGAAGACGATAAATGGGAAGCTCCCGGTATCGTTAATAAGAAACCCGCTAATGCAATGCTTGCAAAATATCAGACTGACGCTGATGTGGACAAGGCTTTTTCAGAGCTGAACGACTACTGGAAGGCACTTCTTTCCAAATACAGCGTGAAATCTTCCAACGATAAGGTTGACCGTATGGTAAATATCTGGAATCAGTATCAGTGTATGGTTACATTTAATATGTCCCGTTCCGCTTCTTATTATGAATCGGGAATCGGACGCGGTATGGGCTTTAGGGATTCATGTCAGGATTTGCTCGGCTTCGTACATCTTATTCCGGACAGGGCAAGACAGAGAATAATCGATATCGCTTCCACTCAGTTTGAGGACGGCAGCGCATACCATCAGTATCAGCCGCTTACCAAGAAGGGCAACTCCGATATCGGCAGCGGCTTCAACGATGATCCGCTGTGGCTGATTGCCGGAACTTCCGCATATGTACGCGAGACCGGAGATACATCTATTTTAACCGAAAACGTTCCTTTTGATAACGATATGTCGGTTGCAAAGCCGCTTATGAACCACTTGAAACGCTCATTCGACTACATAGTAACACACAAAGGTCCTCATGATTTGCCGCTGATTGGGCGTGCAGACTGGAACGATTGCCTGAACCTTAACTGCTTCTCTGAGCATCCGGGTGAGTCTTTCCAGACTTTCGGACCTTCGGAAGGACCTGTGGCAGAGTCCGTATTCATTGCCGGAATGTTCGTAAAATACGGCGAAGAATATGCTCAGTTATGCGAGCTCATGAACGATAAGGCTGAGGCTGATAGGGCAAGGGCTGAGGTCAAGAAAATGTATGACGTCGTATTAAAAGACGGCTGGGACGGCGACTGGTTTGTGCGCGCTTACGATGCATACAGCCACAAAATCGGTTCTAAAGAATGTGAAGAGGGCCAGATTTACATTGAGCCGCAGGGCTTCTGTGTTCTTGCCGGAATTGGCGTAGAGGAAGGTCATGCTAAGAAGGCTTTGGATTCCGTTAAAGAAAAACTTGATACAAAGTATGGCGTTATGATTTTACAGCCTGCTTATACCAAATATCACTTAGAGCTTGGCGAAGTTTCTTCATATCCGCCGGGTTATAAAGAGAATGCAGGTATCTTCTGCCATAACAACCCGTGGGTATCCATCGCGGAGACCGTAATCGGCAGAGGCGACAGGGCTTTTGAAATCTACCAGAAGACTTGTCCCGCTTATGTGGAAGAAATCAGCGAAATCCACAGGACAGAGCCTTATGTATATTCCCAGATGGTTGCCGGCGCGGACGCTAAGTTCCACGGCGAAGCTAAGAATAGCTGGCTGACCGGTACTGCAGCATGGACATTCGTAAATGTATCGCAGTACATCTTGGGCGTATACCCTACGCATAACGGACTCAGTATCAATCCTTGCGTACCTAAGGGCTTCGGTGACTTTGAACTGACCAGAAAATTCCGTGAAGGCACCTACAATATCAAGGTTGTTAATCCGGACAACGTAGAAAAGGGCATTAAATCTATCACGGTAGACGGTCAGAATGTCGAGGGCTGCGTCATTCCTTATGTGGCAGGAAAAGAAAAGTATGACGTTGTTGTGACGATGGGATAAAATTGCATGATACGCAGATGAATTAAGCATGTAACATACGTGTCATGTATGCCATAATGAATTATAATAGCGCCGATGGTCTCTTGGGAAAATCGGTGCTGTTTTTATGCGTTTTACTTGAATAATATTATCAAAAAACCTCTTGCAAAATCCATAGAAATATGTCATAGTAGATATTAACCGTCACATTATGGTAGAGTTTTGTAGATTTATGTATTATAGACTATTATGTATATATAGTATAGAAGGAGTACCTACATGAGCAAATATTTATCCATCGGGAAAGTTTCCAAGCTAAAGAACATCAGTATCAAGTCCCTGCGGTATTATGACCGAATCGGCATTTTAAAACCCGCTTTTGTCAATGAACAGACCAATTACCGCTACTATACGGAAGACCAGTTATATCTGTTAGACGCAATCACCCTTTGTATCAAGCTCGGAATTCCTTTGAAAGACTTAAACGGTTATGTGGAAAACGGCGCAATTAATCTGCAAAGACTCCTTTATGACGGCAAAATTCTTGCGGAAGAAAAGATTTTGGATATCCATAACTGCCTTGAAGCGCTTCAGGAAACTCTGCAGCAGCTTTCCGGCTCTATGGGCGGTATGGCTAAAATCCCCGAAAGCAAGTCCGGCATTATGCTGCCCGACGGCTTTTATCAGAATACCATTGATTCACGCGCTGTTCTAACTGTACCCTTAGAGGAGATTGATACTCCGAAATACTATGGACAGTATATACTCAAACTGTTCGTTTCTGCGCAGCAGCGTGGAATAAACGTGGCTTACCCTTCCGGAATTATTCATGAGTATCATAACGGCAATCTGACAAGGTATATGTTTCTGACAATAAACGCAGATTCTGTACAGAGTGATTCCGTTAAGAAAGCCGGCGAATCGGTACGTACCTTTCCCGCCGGCGACTATATCTGCCGTAAAATCTCTACCCATATGTCAGGCTCTGTACAGGAAGAAATGAAAGAAGTGCTGCATGGCAGTTCATTCTATGTTATTGAGACGGACGCTTCCTTAGCCCAGAATAAAAAAGACGGATATCCTTTTGAATTGCAATACTATGCCAAACAAGGTCAATAGTCGTTACTGTTCATGCCGTATATGACTGTGAGCAATAACCAATAATCCGTTCTTTATTCAAACGGTCTGATTCTATAGGTCACGCCTATCCTATCGCAGATTTCACGGCATTGCTGCTCTTCTTCCTTAGAAATCGTAGTCTCTACGGTAGATAAAACTACGTTAGGCACATATTTTCGTACATTTCCGGCGAAACGCAGCATTGCCTCATGCGACTGAATCCCAAATTTACTCTGCGTCAGTTTAAGGTACTCTTCACTGTTTGGAGTATTCAGGCTGATAGAAATAGTATCCACCAGTCCTTCAAACATTGGAGATGTATCCTTATCATAAATCAGGTCGGAAAGACCGTTCGTATTTAGGCGGATTAAAATATTAAATTTACTTTTAGCATACTCCGCAACCTTCAATAAATCTTCCAGTCGCTCTGTCGGTTCGCCAAAGCCACAGAATACCAGTTCTTTATATTTTGTCATATCAAATTTATCAAATTCTGCAATAACTTCTTCCACGCTCGGCTCGTGCTCCAGCCACAGACTCCCCGAATTGTTCATTTCGTCTTTAGTCTGCCTAAGGCAAAACGTACAAGCGCACGGACAGCGGTTCGTCATATTTACATATAAATTATCATGTACTTCATATAAAATTACCATTTTTATATCCTCCCTAATCCCTTTTAAGCTGATACAAAATCTCCTCAAAACACACTCCGTCAGTTCTGGGAATATCCAGCTCGATTGATTTTAGTATACACTTTTTCACAAAAGCGGAAGCCTTTTTTACCGACTTATCAAAAGGCACGCCGTTGATACTGTCCGCAGCTATAACGGCGGCAAAAACGTCACCCGTGCCGGAGCGCTCTGTGCCTACCTTGTGCGTGCGTATCATTTTCGGCTCTTTTCCCTTTTCATATATATAATTGGCGATGAACTCCCCCTGTCTGATTCCGGTAATGACTACCTTCTCAGGTCCCTGAACGGAAAGCTTCTGTGCCATGTTATATAATTCCTTCTTTTTCCAGCCCGTTTCCTTATATGACATATCTGTCAGTTTACAGCACTCAGTCAAATTCGGCGTGACGATATCGGCGTGCGATACCAGTTTCTTCATTTCCTGACACAATTCTTCCGTATATGTAGGATAGAGTTTTCCATAGTCTCCCATTACGGGATCTATTATAATCTGTGTATTATCTTTAGCAAAGCCAGCAATAAACTCTTTTACAATCTGAATCTGACGCACCGAACCCAGAAAGCCTGTAGCTATTCCCTCAAAAGTAAGTCCAAGCTTCTTCCAGTTGCTTATATATTCCGGCATTCTATCCGTGTAATCGTCGAAAAAGAACTGCGGATAACCTGTATGGTTAGAAAAGACAGACGTAGGCACCGGACAGCACTGTACCCCAAGGTAAGACACGATAGGCAGCGACACCGTAATAGAACATCTGCCAAAACCTGATATATCATTAATTACCGCCAGCTTCTTCTGCATTTTTTCTCCCCCAGCCCTAGCAAAGAGCATTACTTTTATCTATAAATACCTATTGTACTTTAGCACAAAATGAAACGGACTGCAATATGCCATGCACTCCGCCAGTTTATAAATTTAACTTAGATTAATTTGAAATATGCGCCATTTTCCTTCCCAAATTGTCCAAAATTTGCTATAATCAATTTGTATTATTTTCTACATATGAATAGTATAATTATAAATTATTAGCAGAAAAGGGAAATTAACATGGAGCCATTATATCGTGTAGAAGATAAATATTTATGTAATGAACAGACTATCGCGTTGATACAAGCCCGCTTAAAATCAGTTCTTAATCCTGATAAAAATCAGACAATGGATAACGGCTATAAAATTACCAGCGTTTATTTTGACGACTATTATGATACTCATTTGCATGAAACCGTAGATGGATACCACTTACGCCAGAAATACCGCATTCGCATATATAATGACTCTTTTCAAACCATCAAACTGGAAATCAAATATAAAAAAGAAAACCGTGTTTATAAAAAAACACAGACCATCACGCAGGAACAAATGAATATGCTGCTTGCTGGTGAATGTGTCCCAGATGCTAATCCATCTTTAGATAGTACCATCACCCTGTTTAATCTTGCTATTGCCAATCAGCGACTCCAGCCTAAAGTCATTGTAGAATACGACCGTGCTGCCTATATTTTTGATGCCGGCAATGTACGAATTACATTGGATCGTAACCTTCGGTTCAGCACTGATTTTGATGGTTTTATCCATAATAATCAGGCTCGCTATCTTCCCGTTCCTGACATTGACAGGATTGTAGAAATCAAATATGATGAATTTCTGCCCAAATTTATTGCCGGTCTGTTAGAAACCGGTAATATGAATCAGACTTCTTATTCAAAATACCGAATCTGTAGAGATGCCTTATATTAGTCAACTACTTATTATTTTGCATATAATACCACATTCTCATAAACCGGTATTTTATCACTATATAGTTCTTCAGAATGTTCATAAAACCATAGTTTATATTCTTCTCCCAGTTCCGGCAGATTCGTAATAGTATCACCGTCCATAATGTATTGTGTTTCTATAATTTCTCCATCCTTTTCAAAAAACACCTCATGTACACTCCCATTTACCGGTGCAGTAAATGTTTCATAAGAAATATTCCAACTCTGATTTAAATAATTCAGTCGATTAGCAAGAAAATATTTAATATATCTGATATTATCTTCCCATGTGCTATAATGCCCCGGATACTCTCCCGCGACAGGTTTCCACCGAACATTATCCATACGTACGGATGCCTCTATCCAGTCTGCATATTCATCTATTCCATATTCCAATAACTCTTGCATATATGGCAGTAAATTCTTATAGGCTTCCAGCACTTTTTCCTGAAATTCACTATCCTGATGTAAGCTGGCATACCAAAACAATCCATACGGTTGGGTATAATCATCCGAAGTTCCTTCATAATCAACCGAATTACGTACAGGCGCCCCCAGACTCATATCATAATCCCACACTGGTCCTGCATAGCACAAATCATCATTAGCATACTTATAAAAATATACACTTGTGATATTTGAATCTATATTCAGCGATATTTCGTTTATCAAAAATCTTTTTGCAAAAGAATCTAAATCTAAATAATTCCTATAATCTGTATTCCCTGCCTCAAGCAAATTTTCAAGCATTTGCACATATTCCATTATATATGCCTTTTCTTCTGCCGATACATTACGTGGTTCATGAATTACAAAACAATTTCCAGACGATGTTGCAAACTTACAATCTTCACTTTCCTCATTATAATAAATAGTATCTAATTCAAATAAATATCCGTCTGTACTATTTCCGTTTTCCTCATTTGCAATCGTAATTGCCTCGTTCAACATATAAATTCCATTATATTCACCATTCAGATATAAATCCACCCATTTTGCATCCGTAGTATTGGAAAGTCCCATTGCTTCTGCCATGTCATAAATCAATTTATTATTAATCTTTCCACCTTCGCTCGCGAGCGCCATAAGTTTCCATTTTTTACTTTTCCGCATACCACACAGAGAAATTTCATCCTGCAAAGTAATTGCATATGGCTTTTTAGGTAAATACAGCCATGTAGCATTTCCTCTTCCTGATATCTTATCCAACGAACCGCAATAATCAATACTTCCATCAGAAAGAATAATATCCATAGCTCCTTTTTCTTCATTATTCTTGTCCTGATTAATATATTCCATATTACCGCTTTTTGTGTTGATAAAAACCGCTGGTAGATTTGATGACTGCATAAACTTGATATAATATGATTGTTCCTCATCTAATCCGCCTGATATATTCACCTCATAAGTTACTTCTTTCTCCCACTCAAAGCTGCTGTTCCATACGCGCTTTCCATCTATTGTTATTTTCTTCCCCCCCCATATTGATCCAAAATATAAGGTCTGCTCTTTTACATATGATGGGATAAAAAAATAAAAAGTATCACTGCTTCCATCATACCACGGGTATAACCGTTCTGTTCTTTCATTTGACGTTATTAACAAGGACATTTCGTTTCTGGAATTGAATCTGACTTTTACCGGTTTATTATCATATAAAAAAATACCTATTCCAAACATTATCAAAACAAACAGTGCAACAAGCAGTCTAATTTTTTTCATTCCGGTTCTCCGATTTTTTATCTATCCTCGATATTCTCCATCATACTCCAAATAATTGATTTGATCTATCGCTTCTATTTTTCTTAATTCATCCAATAACTCATCCGCTTTTGAACATTTCAATTCTATAATCACTTCTGTTTCTTCTTTCCTGATATTTTTAGATTTTTCTTTATAATAACGTGCATAATTATTGATTATCCTTTTTAAATTATTCCAGTCAAACTCCTGCTGTTTTATGCGGATAATTAGTAATGAAGATGCTTTTGAAACCGGAATACTCTCCAAAATCAGCAGCAAAACTGTCATAATTGCACATAATGCAATCGCTAAAAGTTCTAATTGGACTCCTACAATAATACCTGCGCTGACCGCCCAAAAAATGTATAATAAATCTATAGGGTTCTTTACAGCATTTCTAAACCGTACAATAGATAACGCGCCAACCATACCCAAAGAGACAATTAAATTTGACTGCATCGCAATCATTATTGCTGCAATGACTACTACCAAACCTGCCATTGTTACATTAAAATCTTTAGAATAAAATGCCGCTTTGCTATTATTTTTATATATCCAGAAAATATAAATTCCTATTAAACATGCCATTAGGAGAATTAAAAAAATCCCCAAAAAGTCAATTCCTGTTCCTCCTCCCAAGCTCGCATATACTTTACTCTTTATCACTTCTTTAGCTGACATCATTCGTTCATATTCCTTTCTCTATCACGTAATTAGCGTCTTCTTTTACCGTGTTCTATTTTAACAATATTACCACGTTCTGTCAATGTGCGCTGTTTAACTGCAATATTTCCCTTCATCTTGCTTTTTTTCTCCCATGATATTATAATTTGATAAAAGGAGCATTTAATAATGAAAAAATATTTAAACAAATTGGCGGCTTTTTGCCTTATCATCGCGGTTCTTATAATACCGTCGTCATTTATAAGCAGGGCGGATTCTCCGGAAGGTAATGAGAATGGCAAAAGTGTAGATATTCTTTTTCTCCACGATACGCACTCACACCTCAACAGCTTTCTTACAGTTCAGGACGAGCAATCCATAACCTTAGGCGGCTTCGCTCATATCAAGTCGCTTATTAATCAAACTAAGGAAAATAATCCCGACGCATTGGTTCTTGACGCGGGCGATTTTTCTATGGGTACGCTTGTGCAGACTATTTTCAGCACAGACGCAGCGGAGCTGCGTATGCTGGGTTCTTTGGGCTGCGAAGCCACGACTCTCGGCAATCATGAATTTGACTACCGTTCTCAAGGACTTGCTTCGGCGCTGAATGCCGCTATATCAAGCGGCGAGCCTGTTCCGGCTATGGTTCTTTGCAATATCGACTGGGACACAATGGAGTCCGAAGGGCTTACGGAGGATCAGCAGCTTTTAAAAGACGCTTTCGACGCATACGGTATGCGCGATTATGTGGTGTTGACTAAAGGCGATGTAAAGATAGCGGTACTTGGTGTCTTTGGGGAAGACTCCCTTGCCTGCGCGCCTACCTGCGTGCTGAAATTCAAGGAAGCGTCCGTCGCCGCAGCCGCGACGGTAAAAGAAATCAAAGAAAATGAAAACGTCGATATGATTGTCTGCGTCTCCCACAGCGGAACCAACGAAGATGAAAGCAAGTCAGAAGATGAAATTCTGGCAAAAGCTGTGCCGGAAATCGACCTTATAATCAGCGGACACACCCATACCAGCCTTATGCAGCCTATTGTACATGGCAGCACCTACATTGTATCCTGTGGCAAATATGGAGAAAATCTAGGTTCGCTTAATATGACACAAATGTCAGATGGTAGATGGAAAATGAACAACTACGAGCTTATCCCTATCACAGAGTCAGTTCCGTCCGACGCTGCCACGCAGGATAAAGTTGACAGCTTCATGGATATTGTAGATTCTTCCTACCTCGCCCGCTTCGGTTATACCAGAGACTATGTGCTGGCGCAGAATAACGTGACCTTTGCCACTTCTCCTGATTTATATAATATACACACGGAGCACAATCTCGGCAATATTTTATCCGACTCTTTCGACTATGCGGTAGAAAACTCCGACGATTTTGACGGACACCCTATAGACGTCGCCATCGTTCCTGCCGGCTGTGTGCGTGACACCTATGCCATAGGCGATATTACGGTAGAAGACGTATTCAATTCATACTCTCTGGGTATCGGATTGGACGGCGTTCCGGGATATCCGCTGATAAGCGCATATCTGACAGGTGCAGAGCTAAAAATAGCCGCCGAAATCGACGCCTCCGTATCTGACCTTATGCCAAGCGCAAGGCTTTATATGAACGGAATGAATTTTACCTTCAATCCGCACAGACTGATTTTGAATAAAGTCACAGACTGCTACCTGACTGATGATAATGGAAACCGTATAGAAATCGAGGACGACAAGCTTTACCGCGTGGTATGCGACCTTTACAGCGGACAGATGCTGGGTGCTGTGACAGACGTGTCATATGGCATACTCTCTATCCAACCTAAATATGCGGACGGCACTCCCATAGATAATATCGAAGACGCCATACTTGTAAGCAACGGGCAGGAAATAAAGGCGTGGGCTGCTATCGCTTCTTATCTGGAATCACTTGAAGATACGGACGGCGACGGTATAGCCAATGTACCGGAATACTATGCCGGTACGCTTAACCGCAAAGTAATTGAAGACAGCAAAGCTTTCCATGACCTGATTAAGAGTCCGAATAAATATGCGGTAATCATCGTTGCCGTCGTTATTCTGGTAATCGCCGTCATTATACTGCTTATTACGGCTATAGTTAAATTGATAAGGAAGTTTAAGAATAAACTATCTTAACGCTGACAACACATCTGCAACTGTCAGTTGTAAATTATCAGGAATTTCTTCTCTTGCAGGAAGTATCGACAAAAAGACTTTACCAGCCGCAGTTTCTTCAATAAATTGCGGCTGTTTAATTTTCAAAGCTTCACAAACCATCTTTTCAAAAGCAGTATAATTAACCATGTCTGTGCTTCCTACATGAAAAATCCCATGCAGATTATGTTCAAGAACATATTTTGCATATTCTCCTATCTGCTTTGCCAAAGTTACATTTATCATGTAATCGGGATAAGTATTATGAAGTTCTTCATTACGGCTATGGGACTCTAATTGCTGAACTCTCGGACAATCAGCACTCCAAACGGCAGCAAGTCTAAAGATTATTAATTGGCTTCCGAGCGATTCCGTCAACATAGTCTCACATTCATATTTAAACTTTCCATAATCGGATTCAGGAGCCGGCAAATCATTCTCTGTCCACGGTTTAGATAAGTTACCGTCAAATACGTTCGCTGTGGATATATATAATAATCGTTTCTTTTTTCCTGCCAGCCAGTTTGCTAATATTCTATGAAATTCCATCTGTGCATGAAAATCTCCACGAATAGAAGACACTACGATTTCCGGATTTTCATGAGATAAAATTTCCACCAATTTATCCTGCTCTTCCACCGCTAATTGATATCCGTTTTCTATATTGTGATGTCCTGCGGTCTGTATAATCTGAAAATCATTTTCAAGACTCTCGGCAATCGCCCGCCCCACTAGGCTATTCGCGCCGATAAGCAAAATTTTTGGTTTCATTCCTCATCCCCCATTCCTAACAATACCATAATATCACAATGCCTCAAAAATACTTTGAGTTTCCCCATTTTTTAAAATATGAATGAGCCGGTATCCGCTATTTTAA
>JAMPHY010000020.1 GCA_023663185.1 Clostridiales bacterium
GAAATCTGATAATATTCCTGAATTTCTGATACCAGTATCCGCCCCCTTTCGTTTAATTTTTTAATAATGTCTTTTTGACGTTCTTCCATAAACATAATAAGCACCTCATTTGCATATTCATAATCATATATTCTTGTTTACATTTTATTATATTCGTTTTTGCTCGTTTGTGCAAGTTTCTTTTAAACAAAGGAGTTGCCACATAAATGGCTATGTGGCAACGCATAGCCATTTTTACGGGGAGAGGTATGCAGACAGATTTTAAATTATTATTCAATATTGTGCAGGTTTCTAATGTACTTCATGTCTATCCGATATACTTCTAATTGTAACTGTGTCATAAAATTCTCCCATACAGAAAACCTGCCACTGGCAGCTTTTCTGCATACTAAGGCATAAAATATTTCAAGGACTGTGTTTACCATAGCCCTTGAATGTATCATCACCGCAGCAACGCTATCGGGCGCAGCCAAAAGATGTGCAGGAACTTTTAGGACACTCGGATGTAAGCACAACCATGAATGTCTATGCACACGCCACAAGGGAGGCAAAGCGGGATTCCGCAAAACTCTTGGATAAGGTTGTTGGAATGGATTAAAACTGAATAAAAAAACTTTCCCTTGTAACTTGCCCATAAGGGCAAAAACAAGGGAAAAAGGTACATATTTTGAGGTTAGGCATACCGCAAAGCCCTGAAAATAGGGGAAAGTTAAATCAGTTAGTAGATAAACTGGAATTTATTTATACATAACCAGTTCAATACTATCCAAGTATTGTCCAAGAGATTTATTAAAATTCTCATAATCCGCCTTAAGAAACTCATCCGTTGCCATTGCCACACTCACGTCCACAGCATTTGACTGATTATATAGCGTAATCATAATTGGCACCTTGATAATCGTTGATATACCACGAAAAGTAAGACTCCTTGATTCTTTTAAGTTCATAATTTCTTCTTTGCTTTGTACCGAAACAACTTGATTGTCAATTAGAATTTCAAATTGTTCATAATATTCTGAACAAAATGTGCAAGCTTTTAAAATTTTTTCCCAACCTATTCTATATGTCAAATTCCAGCGGGAATTCAGCCATCCATTATCCTCTTTTACACCTATTAGCAGCATATTTCTACCTCCACAAATCCCGATTGTAATTTGATGATTTTTAAGGGAAACAAAATCACATAAAACATTATAACATATCATTCCAACAAATGCTTTTCCTTTACTCCCTTTTCGGAAAAGTGTTCCCACTGCTATTATCATGGAACTTAGTGAATATTCATACCTTATTCACAGCATTTATCTCTTTTCAAGAAAGCATCCCTATTGTATCTTCTTAATTGGATGTCTTATAACTGTCTTTAATTTATCTGCACTGCATTTTCTTGGATCACTTAAATATATTTCGTGATGGAACCTTGTATCGGTTATGTCTGGTTCATACCCATTTTCATTTGCAAATTTTTGCATTAAATTAACTGTCACAGGTTCGTTATCATAACTGCCGATGTGCATACATTGAACACATATTCCCTCATTATAGGTTAGAAATTCAACTTTTGAAAAATCTTGCTTTTTCTTTTGGGTTGCCTCTTTAATCGCCCAATCAAAATCTTCTTTTGTCACAAAATCTGGCAATCTGATGATAGATATAAATTGCATTGTACCTTTATTATTATAATTAATAGTACCTTTTAAGCCATCCTGCCACCAAAATCCCTCTAATGGCGGTACAACATATTCAAAAAATCCTTTTATTTTATGAGCTCCCTTATAGCTCATTTTGATTGTATATGCTACACCATATAATAAACCTATCGTATTTTGATAATCTCCATTTTCTTCATTTGGGTTTCCAGTTCCTCTAACTGCTATATAATTCATTTCAGGTACTTCTACAATACCAGGTTTATTCTTGGGCATATAAAATTCTTTGTATTCTTTCTTAAAATCAAACGCCATAGTTACATCTCCATCTACTACAATATATTTTAGTTTTCACGCCCGCTATATCATAACCGCCTTTAGAGATAACAAATCATTTATCCCCATTTCTTATTTTGTGTAAGGTTTTCGGTTGTGTTAAGCGGCTCCGTCAAGTCCGCTCCGCAGAATGATTTTCCGTTTCTGACATTTTTAATCATCCATGCTACAATCCCAACAACAATTACTGCAATTATAATCCCAACCGCAATGTTTCCCATAGCCTTTACCTCTCGTTTCAAAATGTGAAATGGCTATATTTCTTCCACCATTTCCTCAATACTCCGATAAGAATTATGCCACTGAACATATGGGCGCAGACAAGAAATACAACAAGCGCATCATAGGCAGAAGGACAGATAGAGCGTATTGTTTCAACTGTATGCTTATCTAAACAGCCGTCACTTTGCCGAGTGGCGGTTGTTGCATTTTACAATTACTGTAACAGTAAATCTACCATATTGTATCAATTCAGCTAATGCCTGTCAATCATTTTATCAAAACATTGATATTTTTCGTATTGTTTTTCATATTTTTTGAAGACTATTTTCCAACCTACTTCTCCATCTTCCAAAAATACGCACTATACGGCTCCAATTCACTTCCGCCGCCAAAATCATGCTTCTTTCCGCTTATCAAATCAACCGCCATACCGCAGCCTGCGTCAAAATGCGCCGTATAACTCTCACTGTCAGCATTAATGGCAACCATTACCCTCTCGCTTTCTACCTTTCTCTCAAATATGCACTGTTTATTGGTCAGCACCACAGACCGAAACTCACCATAATTAAGCGCCTTTGACTCTTTCTTCGCCTGTGCCAGCGCACTTATAAAGTCGCACAACTCAGTCCACTCAGGTTCATCGAAACATGCCCTCAGCGCCGGATCGCCCTCACTTTTATTAGCTTTAGCCCCCCACTCGCTGCCATAGTAGACAATCGGGATACCCGGCATGCCGAAACAGAGCGCATATATAAGCGGCAAATGCTTTTCATTCGTCAGAATACTTGCCACCCTCGTTACATCATGGTTATCCACAAACGAAAGCATATGTTTCCCCCTATATAACGTCCAGTTCTCCGGTCCGAACTGTCTAAGCAGGGAATGAATGATTTCAAACATATTCATGCTGTTAAAGCTGGAATACAATCCCTTATAACACTCGTAATTTGTAACAGAGTGCAGCATATTGTCGTTCATCCACTGGTTATAATCACCGTGAAGCGTCTCGCCCAGCAGATAGAAATCAGGCTTTAAGCCGTCGCAGAATCCACGCAGCCTGCGCAGGAAATCATGGTCGAGGCAGTAAGCCACATCGAGCCTTAGTCCGTCAATGTCAAATTCCTCAACCCAGCCCTTTATGCTGTCGAGAATATATGTAACTACGGCTTCATTCTTTAAATTAAGCTTCACTAAATCATAGTGTCCTTCCCAGCCTTCATACCACAGTCCGTCATTATAATTGGAATTGCCGTCGAAATTAATATGAAACCAATCCTTATAAGGAGAATCCCACTTTTTTTGCAAAACGTCCTGAAACGCCCAGAACCCCCTGCCTACATGATTGAACACGCCGTCCAATATTACCTTTATTCCATTATCATGAAGCTCTCTACATACAGCGGCAAAATCTTCATTCGTTCCCAAACGACAATCAATTTTACGGTAATCCCTCGTATTATATCCATGCGTATCCGATTCAAACACAGGCGAAAAATATATTGCATTGATTCCGAGCTTCTTCATATGCGGAATCCAATCATTCACCTTCAAAATCCTTGATTTTTCTACACCGTCGTTTTCAAACGGCGCTCCGCAGAATCCTAAAGGATAAATTTGATAAAAAACACTTTCATATGCCCACATAACTATGTCCTCTCTTCTATTATCAATAAAGTAATCTTTATCCACAATTATACTATTCACATCTTTTTTGTGCAACCGATTTATAAATTCATGCCATAACGACTGTGAACGCAACAACAGTTCCTATCATTTTAAAATATTGTCTGTTATTAAATGTTTCGATATTTCGACATATTTCGTATTGACTCAATCGGTTGTTTTTTTGCACGGATTAAAGTGTACGAACTTTTCCACCGTTTTTATGACGGATTTGCAATAAAATAGTCCAAAAATCCATGAGAAATCCCCAATTTCCACAAAGTTATCCACAGTTGACACTAATGTCATACTGTTTTCCACAACTTTTGTTATTTAAAAGTATTCCGACAATTTTACGAAAAACCATTTTTTAAGACAGAATATCTCAATTTTCTCAAATTAAAATTATCTTCTGTTATTTAATTCGATTGACTCATTGGATAATGATTTGACTACTCCGTTCAAATCCATTCATTCCAAAATTTCTCTACTCTTTTGGCAATCTGTGTCGTTGTAACCACCTCATAGTTACTCCATTCACGCGGAAACAGTCTTAGATATGAAGGCTGCAAAAACCTCTCGTCCAACAACACAACTATGCCAACGTCGTCAGCCGTTCTAATAACCCGTCCCGCCGCCTGTAAGACTTTATTCATGCCCGGATATCTGTAAGCATAGTCGAAGCCGTTTTCTCCCCAGTTGTCAAAATACTTCTTTAAGATTTCCCTCTCGATACATACCTGCGGAAGCCCCGTTCCGACAATGATAGCTCCTATCAGGCTGTCGTTCTTTAAGTCGATTCCTTCGCTGAATATACCGCCCATAACGCAGAACCCAAGCAGCATTTTCTCATCGTCAATCTCTATATCGATATGGATATTCTCAGACAAATCGCAATCTTCATTACCTGTAAAGCGGTTTAAAAATTCCTCTCTGGAACGTTCATTCATATAATCTTCCTGAACTATACATTCAATCTGCTCGTCCGCAAAATATTCCATAAAGATATCAAATACATTTTTAAGAAATACGTGCGAAGGGAAAAAAATCATATAATTTCCGTGCCTGTTCTTGACCGATTCATAAATATAAGAAGCAATATTGTAATACTCCGCCATACTACGTCTGGTATACTTACTGGTGACGTCGCTTCCTATATATATGCCTCTCTTTTCCTTGCGAAAAACCGACTTTGCATAAACCTCATAGTCTTCCGCATCGGCTCCAAGCAGCGTCTTGTAATAGCGGATTGGCAGTAAAGTGGCCGAAAACAAAATCGTACTTCTGCCTCTCACCATACACTCTTTAAGATTTTTAGCAGGATTAACGCACAACAGTTTCAGCATAAAACTGCCATCTTCACACATCTGCGAATATATTACATAATTCTCATCAACTAAGTCATAAATTCCCAAAAAATGTGAAACCTCAAAATAAAACTCCAGAATTTCTTTTCGCACGGGACTGTCCTCATGCTCGTCCATATAGCTTTCCATTGCGCTGCTTAACCTGTTTAACGCAACTATGAAAGGAGATATGGATTCTTCGATACGATAGTCAGGACATTCCTTCTTTATATTAAGCAGTTCTTTATTACACTTCTCAAGCTGTCTCCCCAGACTGCCGGAATATGGCATTACCGCCTTTTTCAGTTTAAGAAAATCTTCCTTATATAAAACGGCGCTATACATGTCCCTGCCGCGCTCCACCAGATTGTGCGCTTCATCAATCAGAAACAGATATTCTCCATTTCTGCCGTCTGCGAAAAACCGCCGCAGATAAACATGCGGATCAAATACATAATTATAATCGCAGATAACTGCGTCCGAAAAAAGACTCATATCCAGACACATCTCGAACGGACAGACATTATACTTCTTGGCATACTCCTCTATTTTCTCCCGTCCGAAGCTTTCCTCGTGCGTAAGCAGGTCAAACATCGCGTCGTTTACCCTGTCATAATGCCCCTTCGCATAAGGACACGCCTCCGGATTACACTCGGTCTCGTCCATAAAACAGATTTTTTCCTTTGCCGTCAGCACTACCGTCTTGAACTTAAGCCCTTTACTGCGCAAAAGCTGAAAGGTATCCTCCGCCACGGTTCTTGTAATCGTCTTTGCCGTCAGATAAAATATTTTTTCCCCCAGCTCTTCCCCTACCGCCTTGACCGCAGGAAATACCGTGGAAAGCGTCTTGCCTACTCCGGTCGGCGCCTCGATAAACAATTTTCTCTTATGATATATGGTGCGGTATACATATGCGGCAAGTTCTTTTTGTCCTTCTCTATATTCATAGGGAAATGCCAACGCTTTAATAGAGTCTTTACGCATTTTCTGCCAATCGAAACTATAATCCGCCCACTTTCTGTACTGCTCCATAACTGAGACAAACCATTCCTCCAATTCAGAAAAACTATATTCATAATGAAAATAACGTATCTCACTACTGACAATATCCATAACAGGTGTTTTTTCCATATGGCAGTAAGTCATTCTGACGCGGATAGAGCGTAGGTTATTCTGCGCAGCATAAATATAGGCGTAACATTTAGCCTGAGCCAGATGTACCGGAACAGCCTCTTTCATCTTAGCCACATCATGATATGTTCCTTTGATTTCATCTATCGTCACAGTAACATATTCCGATATATCCGGCGGAATATGTGTATCTGTAAGCTCCGGCACAGCGCTTATATCGCCTATCGGTTCTATAATGATTCCGTCCGCCCTGCCGTCTATGACAATATCATATCTGTCCGTCGGATAGCAGAATTTCAGCCCGACTTCTGCATGGTAATCCAAGCCCATCTGCTTTTGAATCATTCTATGGATACGTCCGCCTTCCTGCATGGCATCTGGCGCAGAAGCCTTACGATTGTCTATATCACCTGAACGCAGGATAAACTCTACCAGACCTCTGACAGAAATCTGAATCTCCATAATGCTGTATTTCCCGTAACTGCTCACTATCTTTGCAGTTACAATTTCCCTTCCTAAATATTTATGCTATTATAGGCAAAAACTCCCTACTAAGATAGTACGCTATCTTGAATAGGGAGTCAATGTAAAGTCCTTTATGAAATTATATTATTAAATTAACATGCTACTGCAAATCTCTGAAGATATTCCTCAAATCCGGCGTCGTAACCGTTACATGAAACAGTCAGTATTTTGTCAAAATTCAAGCCTAAAACTCCAATGATGGATTTGGCGTCTACTATGAAGCTGTTGTATGAGATATCTACGTCGAACAGGCACTTAGAAGCTGCCGCTACAAAGTCATTCACCTCATCCGGTCTTAACATAATTCTGTGTTGAATCATTCTAAACACCCTCCTTCTGATTCTTTAAAAGCTGTAACTGTTCAATATCTTCACAGTTACTAAATTTACCCTTTACTTATTATTCCCATAAATCAAGTTACTAAAACACAGTAAATCAATTTATTGTTGTTATTATACGTCATCTAATTTATTTGTAAAGAGCGAATTTAACCAAGTATGGTATTTTTTTGGCAAACTATTTGTCAGTTTTGACTATAAACTCTTATATACGACAGTTCAAGCAAGCAGTATAGGCACATTTATTCGCCAAATTCTACCATATACTTCCGAAACCTGAGCGGAAGCATCTGCTGTTGCAGTCCCGGATTTTTACGTGCCTTTATTGCTATTGTATTACAGAAGACAGTAAAAAGTTTCTGATATTCGGTCTCGGCAGCAGATATTTTATACAAATTTTCAACAGATATATCGGAATCTGTCACCAGATACCAGTCCATCTTCGCCGGGTGCACTCCGTACACTCCATGATTCTCATCATAGATAATGAAATTCTCAAGCGGAAGCCGGTCCGAGAAATGCGGCATAATAAAGGGCATAATGTTGCACGACGGTCCTATTTTAGAAAACAGCGTCCCTTGTTCAAGTTCTTCAAATCTGATAAACTCAAGCATACGGTGCGATTCATTTGACGCATTCCTCGCAAGACGAAAAGTAAGCTCAACATAGGGATTTGTCAGATTTTCCATGACGTTTCTACCGCTTCTTGCCGTGATACCGTCTACCACCGTCATATATACTGCCTGCCCTTTCTCACCGTCATTCGTCGCAAGCGCACGGCATATATCAAGATACGCCTCTTCACCCAGACGCCTGCGTATAGTTTCGGCGACCTTTACCGCCTTTACCCTGTCCGGAGTAACATTAATATAGACAGCAAATAACCTTAAGTTTTCCTCTTCCCCTATCTGTATATGAAGATGCTCATGCCCCTCCCTAAGCGCATAAGCATCATAGATTCCCGTGAAGACTCCTTCTATGGAGTCCTCACATACTAAATACTTCTCTTCCGGCATATCTATCACTATCCTGTTCTTCTCTACTTAAATCTATCCTGCTATTCTCCTAAGAAAACAGCGACATCTGCTCATATCTCATTCCGTCCGCAGCAAAAAGCTGCCTTTCCCTGCCGCTTAGTTGATTAGCTCCGCTCAGGTTCCTTACAATATAATTTTCTTCTATTTTAGTAGGATACATCATCTTTCCATTACAGGTAATAAAGTACAGCGCCCTTTTCAATACGACTCCAATCTTCTTTAAATCATCAAAATTCAGCCGTCCAAAACGCCTTGCTTTAACAATCCGCTTGGCGCTTTTAACCCCTACGCCCGGTATTCTTAGCAAAAGCTGATAATCCGCACGATTAATCTCTACCGGAAAGAGCTCAAGATGTCTGACTGCCCAATCAGCCTTCGGATCTATCATCATATTAAAATTAGGTCTGTCCTCTGTCAAAAGCTCTTCCACTTTAAAATCGTAGAACCTGAGCAGCCAGTCAGCCTGATACAGCCGATGCTCCCTAAGAAGCGGCGGTCCGCCGGGCAATGCCGGCAGCTCCTTATCTTCATTGACATTGACAAACGCTGAATAATATACTCTTTTTAAGGAAAACTTCTGATACAGACTCTCCGCCACTGACATAATCTGATAATCGCTCTCCGGCAGCGCGCCTATAATCATCTGCGTAGACTGTCCCGCTTCACAAAAACGAGGCGCATGGTTATATACCACGATTTCATCACGGTTTGCAGTAATGCCATTCTGAATCTGCTTCATAGGACGCAGAATATTCTTTCTATGCTTGTTAGGGGCTAATCTTTGCAGCCCTTCCGCCGTCGCCAGCTCCAAATTCACGCTTATCCTGTCTGCAAGAAAGCCCGCCTTCTGTATAAGCGCAGGATTAGCTCCCGGAATCGCTTTCACATGGATATAGCCTTGAAAATTATGCTCAGTCCTTAGCTTATAAAGCGTCTGACAAAGCAGTTCCATAGTATAATCGGGACTGTATAAGATTCCCGAACTTAAGAATAAACCTTCTATATAATTGCGCCTGTAAAACTCCATCGTCAACCTGCATACTTCATCAGGCGTGAAAGAAGCGCGCGGCACATCATTAGATTTTCTGTTCAGGCAATATTTACAATCAAATATACATTCATTTGTAAAAAGAATCTTAAGAAGTGAAATACACCTGCCGTCTGCGGCAAAACTATGGCAAAGCCCCGCCTTAATCGTATTGCCGATTCCTTTTCCGTCGCCGTTTCTGGAAGAACCGCTGGAACTGCAAGAAACGTCATATTTGGCTGCATCTGCAAGAATATTCAGTTTATCCATAATTGACATTTCATTTGCAATCCTTAGTTCCATAGCGATTTCCCTCGTGTGAACATTTGTTCTGATATTATCTTACCACAGTCCGCAGGATATTGCAATAGTTTTTAGAACATTTGTTCGATTAATTTCCCATCGCTAATTTTCTATTCGCTTTTCTTTCCCGGACAAATATTGCTTTAAATACGGTCCTAATAAGCGGCTGTATAAAAAACAATTGTGAAAAGAAAGCAAACGGAAAGTTTAAACATACCAGTTTCAGCCAGTTTGCTAAAAAAGTGAATACGTTAAAGCCCATATAATAAGGATAGTAAATGACTGCCGCAAGAAAGCTCATAGCAGGGCACATAATTCCCACCGTAGCGCAGATAACAGCCGTTTCAAATAATACCGGATTCGTTGTCTTAAGGTCAAAAACCTTGCTGGCAAGCTTGAAGGAAAGCGGACTTCCTACCATACACTCCAGCGCATAGGCAAGGCAGAACTCAACCAAGACTACCGCCCATATCGGCAACGGACGTCCAAACATCACGACTCCTCCATTACGGTTAATACCGTCTATCACGCCTGTTGCGCCCTCAATCGAAGCAAAAAAGCTTCCGTTTACAACATAAAGGCTGTAAAAAACGTAAGCGTGAACAGTTACAACTACAGTAAGTAATGCGAATATCATTCGCTGAAATTGATTTTGTGGCATAATAAGCTCCTCCTTTTTTGACACAAAAATAAGCAGTACATATGCAGTAAACCGGAAAGCGTACCGTAATCAGATTTACGTGCAAAGCACTACTTGTGTCGTTTTTCTTTACTCTATTTTTTTCCAACGTTCATTATTATATTTGCCAAAAATTTAAAAGTCAATAAAAATTTTGTATAAAAATTGTTATGTGATATAATTACTATCAGCAGATTTATGTATGGCAATCAAAAAAGATAACCGAAAGGCATAAAACTATAATGAACAGCAAATCATTCGACGATAAAAGAATTGCACAGGGATATGCAAAAGACAGACCGTGGCTTCATAAGTTTGTTATGGAAAGGTTAAAAGACGACCTTAGGCTGAACGCTCCTTTTCATAACGGATTAGACGTAGGCTGCGGCGCAGGTTTATCCACTAAGGCGCTTAAGCTTATTTGCGATAAAGTCACAGGAACCGATATTTCAAGCGAAATGGTTAATATATGTAAAGAGACTTACGACACACGTGGGTTTACTTTTTATACTGCAAAAGCCGAAGAAACGCTGCTTCCCAAAACTCTATATGACATCGTGACTGCCGGCGGCGTAATTAATTGGGTTGAGCAGGATAAATTTTTGCAAAATATGCAGCTTGTAATGGCTAAGAAAAGCCTTCTCGTTATATATGATTTCTGGATAACCGATAAAATGATTGATAATAACGCTTATACTGAATGGTATAATAAGCTTTATCTTTCCGATTTTCCCAAACCGCCCCGCAATGAAGCTGTATGGGAGCAGGAAGATTTACCGGAAGGCTTCGTTATCAAAGACAGGGTAAACTACCAAATGCAACATGAATTTGATATTGATGCCTTTATCCGCTTTATGATGATTCAGTCAAACGTCAACTCGCAGCTTCAAAGCGGGCATAAAACAAAAGCGGATATAGAAAGCTGGTTTAGAGAAAGCTTAACGCCGATATTTCATGAAAATAAACAGAAATTAATTTTTGACGCATATAACTGGTATATAGAAAGAAAATAAATATAGAAGCAAATTTTTAACAGGAGGTATATATGAACAACTTAATAATTCCTAAAGACTACCAATCCGCGCTGAATCTCTATGATACGCAGATTGGCATTAAGACCGTCAAAGACATTTTTCAAAAGCTGTTAGCAGAAAGACTTCATCTGCTGCGCGTTTCCGCCCCACTATTCGTTGACCCAAATTCCGGTCTAAACGATAACTTAAACGGCGTGGAACGCCCCGTCGTATTCGGCATCAAAGAACAGGACGATGCTCCGGCGGAAATCGTACATTCGCTGGCTAAATGGAAACGTTATGCTCTGCAAAAATACGGCTTTTCATACGGCGAAGGACTTTACACTGATATGAGCGCAATCCGCCGCGACGAACGGACCGACAATATCCATTCCATTTACGTTGACCAGTGGGATTGGGAAAAGATAATTTCCAGACAAGAGCGCAGTCTTGATTTTCTCAAGGAAACCGTGCGCACGGTGTATAAGGTGCTGCGCAAAACCGAAAAATATATGGCGATACAGTATGATTACATAGAAGAAATACTACCGCATGATATTTTCTTTATTACCACGCAGGAGCTTGAAGACATGTTCCCGAACACAACTCCTAAGGAAAGGGAATATCTGATAACTAAGGAAAAAGGCGCTGTCTGCCTTATGCAGATTGGCGATTTGCTTAAGTCAGGGGAAAAGCATGACGGACGCGCGCCGGATTATGATGATTGGGCGTTAAATGCTGATATCGTCGTATATTACCCTGTCCTCGATATCGCGCTTGAGCTTTCTTCTATGGGAATCCGCGTAGATAAGGAGTCCTTATTAAGCCAACTTGATAAGGCAGGCTGTCCTGAGAGGGCTAAGCTTCCTTTTCAAAAGGCGATTTTAGACGACGCTCTCCCACTGACAATCGGCGGCGGCATCGGACAGTCACGCATCTGTATGTTTTTCCTGCGCAAAGCGCATATAGGGGAAGTACAGTCGTCCATTTGGCCGGAAGAAGTCGTGAAAGAATCGTTGGAGCATGGGATACAGCTTTTATAAACAATAAATTTTTCATGGTTTAATAGTTGACAAGAGTGATAAATGTGTTAAAATAAGTACAAAGCATATCACTTTCTAGATTATTATATCAAATCAAACATTCTTATGTTTTTTCAGAAAATCTATGCTTTTATTCCAATTAATACTAATAATAAAAGCAGGAGATTTTCAAGTGTGCTATGGTGCTATACATTGTTCTTTTCCTGCGGAACAGGGGGAACATGAACTTTATTTCTTTAAAAAATGATTATGCGTTTAGGGAACTGTTTACGCATGAAAACGTCAGGAAACAATTTATCAGCGACGTGCTTGGCATTAGTATGGAGCATATTAAATCCGTAAGGCTTACAACTCCGTTTCTATGGAAACGCTACCGTCTGCAGAAACAGGGGATTATGGATTTGGCGCTGGACATTAAACTTGAAGAAGATGCCAAAGCAGGGATTGAAATGCAGGTGAGGGTGCAGAAGAATTGGACGAAAAGAACCTTATTCTATCTGGCAAAGATGTATACCGACGATTTAAAGGCGGGACAGGACTATGGCAGTCTGCACAAATGTATAAGCATCAGCATATTGGATTTTGATTTGGTGGACGGTGATGAGTATCATACAATATACAGGCTGCGTGATAAAAACGGCAAAGACCTGACAGACCTGTTTGAAGTACATATCATAGAATTAGGTAAAAAATTAGGTGGAACAAAAGCAGTTGACGACTGGATACGGCTGTTTAATGCGGAAAGTGAGGAAGACCTTAAAATGATTAAAACAAGAAGCGCAGGAATGATGGAAGCAATTAGGGAGCTTAAAACAATGAGTCTTGGTAAAACATTACGCTATATGTACGAAGAACATTTAAAGGCAGTAAGGGACCGCAGGGCAGAGGACGAATATATACATGATATTGGCAAAGCAGAAGGAATAGCATTTGGTAAAGCGGAAGACATTTTACAACTTTTAAAAGATTTAGGCGATGTCTCCGAAGAATTATCTGAGAAAATTATGAGCGAAAAAGACCTTGATGTCTTGAACCATTGGCTGAAAATGGCTGCAAAAGCAGAAAATATAGAGCAGTTTATCTCAGGCATGGAAATTATGGATAACTAAATTTATTGTGCATGAAGATTTTAATTAGAAGAAAAGGCAAACAACTCAACGCAGACGCACGAACGCATATGTTCCCTCTATGGCACACTCTCGTTCCATGAAAACATATGCGTTCACTCTGTCTGACATTTTCTAACTTCCATTTATTCTTATTTACCTTCCCGAAACCTGAAATCGTTCATACACCGGTTTCCCAATAGCCGCGATTGCCACGCATAAAACAATATAGATTATCGGCACAGCCTGCCACGGAGTCAGGTGATGGCTGAATATGGAAAGCGTATAACAACCAAACACATTCCACACCGAAAGAAAGTTCCACGGAGACCAGTCCCATATCTGCGCTAACACGCGGTACTGTAGCGGAATACTAAACATCATAGGAATAATCAATAGTACGGTCTGAACCGACAGCGCAGCTATATTGCTATGCAGCATTTCTGAGAGAAGCATCACAAATATGCTTATCAAAACCGCAGTAATTACCATATTAAAATAGGCAATTATTACCGCCTGCCCGCAGGTAATAGGATCTGAATTGTCAAAGTATATCAGTTGAAAAAACGCATTAAAACCGTCTGCCCCATATACACGCAATACAATAACGCATGTAATTAAATAAATCACGGTGCTTGTTATTACTGCAAAACTGATGCCTGCCGCTATTTTTACCGGATAGAGCTTCTCTTTTCCCAAAGGGCTGCTTAAGATAAGCTGGTCTGTTTTTCTTGTATGCTCGTCTGCAAAAATCCCCGATAAACATATTGCAATCAACAGCAGTTCAAAAAAACCGAGTGTTTGAAGACTTACAATTATCTTATTATAACCCTCATATGCTTGAAAAATATAGGGAGTTTTTATCTGTGCCTCCCGCTTTTGCCAAAATTCCTTTTCTTCTTCTGACAGCCGGTAATCTTCCCACACGGACGCTAGGGTTGTCTGCCTTTTAGCATACAAATCTTCTTCGCTTGGCTCCCACGAATACATCATTTCCGATGTCTGCATACCTGTGGTTTTGCGCATGAAATTAAATATCTCACTATATGGACGCGCATATTTCCAGTATTCATCAGTTGATGTATAATGCCTGTCCAGTGTCTCAGGAATTTTTCTATAGCCGGCTATTGTTTCTTCTATCAGACTTTGGTCTATTGCCCTGCCGCTCAAGGCTTCTTCATAATGCTTGTTATTTTTATATAAATTATAATTTGTATCTATCAGCTTTCCGTCTATATAATGGTTGCCAAATATTTGCAGAACTTGCGAAAATACAATTGTCCCTAAGCAGAAAAAGAAGAAAATCCATACTATCTTTTTACTTAAAAGCTTTTTCCACTCATAGCGGTACATAACTCCGAAATTCTTCATATTAATGACTATTCTCCTTTCCCTTGACCTGCTCGCCGATATGCTTCAGATAAAAATCTTCCAAATCGCCTTTGCCATCACTCCACTTATCCTGATAAATAAGCCGTCCTTCTTTCATTATCAGAACCGTATCCGCAATATGCTCAACGTCCGATACGATATGCGTAGACAAAAGCACGATGCTTTCTTTGCCAAGTTCCTCTATCATATTGCGGAAACGCGCTCTCTCTTTGGGATCAAGCCCCGCCGTCGGCTCGTCTAACACAAGGAGTTTAGGCTTACCAAGTAGTGCCTGCGCGATTCCTAACCGCTGTTTCATGCCGCCGGAATATGTTTTAATTTTCTTTTTTGCCACATCCTGCAGGGACGTAAGCTCTAAAAGTTCCTCCGCCCTTCTCTTCGTCTGCGGTTTTTCAATCCCCTTAAGAGCCGCCATATATATAAGAAAATCCTGCCCCGTAAACTCCGGATAGTACCCGAAATCCTGCGGCAGATATCCAAGCATTGAACGATAGCCTTCTTCTTTTACGTCAATTCCGTCAAATGAGACTGCACCCTCTGTCTGCTTCAAAATACCGCAAATAATTCTCATAAGCGTTGTTTTGCCCGCACCGTTTTCGCCCAACAGACCGTGTACTCCTTTTTGAAGTTTCGCGCAGACGCAGTCCACAGCGGTTTTGTTTTTATACTGTTTCGTCACCCTGTCAATTATAAGTTCCATGCCAATTCCTCCGTCTGTTTTACTGTACGATAGGTTTCATATATCATTTCAAGCGTTAATAATAAGGCAAAAATAAGCCACCATTTCAAATAATAAAACTGATATATATAATCAGGCTTAGTACATAGCACGATATTCGCACCGCTGACCATCACCGCTGCGCTCACACAGGCGTAAATAACTTCACTGCCGTGAAAATGACGTGTAATCCATAGGCTGATATTGACAGTCAGCAGATACGGCGTCAAAATATAAACCCCCGTCTGAATAAGCGACAGACTGCTGTTCATATAGCACAGCGGCACGAAACAACAAAGAATAAAAGCATCAAGCAGCCCTAAAACGCTCATTCTTGCAAGCATTATGCTTTTTAGTGAAAAGCGCGCAGCCATTTCAAATTCGTCCATACCATATGTCGTCGAGCGTTTGCTTTCTGCCACAGCCAAAAGCGCAAGAAACGGAATAAACGCCGAGATAAGCCATAAGTCGCCTGTTCTGATACTATTTGCGCCGTTTAATACAGGGAGTAATCTGGTACTATTAACACCGCTTAGTGTAGGGAGTATATTAGCGCCTTTCAACGCAGGGAATAATAAGATTATTGATAAAAATAACGTCCGTTTTCTTATATACGACGCCTGTATCAGAATAAATTTCCACATGCTGATAGTTGGCTGCGGAAGCGTTCTTAAAAGTTCTTCCTTTTTACGATAATCAGGTTTGGGCGCTTCAAACGCCGTTTTAATCATCTTTTTTAACTGACTCTTCATTCAAATAACCTCTCCTTTCTTAATCAACGCTTCATTTAGATAATCTCTCCTTCTTTATCCGGCTCTTCATTCAGATAATCTCCCATTCTTGAACTGACGGCTCATTCAGATAATCCTTCATTTTTCAGCTCTTGCCTTAATCTCTTCACAGCTTTCTGCAGCCTGCGATAGACGCCAAACCGCGATATTCCTAATGTTTCGCATATCAAAGCAACGGAAACCTCATTCACATATCGCAGGAACAATAGCTCCTGTTCTTCCTTCGGCAGTTTTCCCATCGCGGATTTTACAGCCAGATTATTTACCCATTCATCAGATTTATCAACGTCTGCTGCCTCTTCAATATCTTTTATGTCATCAAACGGTTTCTTACGAAACTCGTCCACACATAAATTCTTAGCAATCGTATATAAATACGCTAACTCCTTGCCATTATCAAAGGATAAACCCCGTCCGTAAAAGCGAAGAAAGGTTTCCTGTGTGATATCCTGTGCCAGTTGCACATCACGCAGCTTAAAATAGCAATATCGGTATATCTTATCGTACTGTTCCGCGATATCCATACGCTGTGAAATCTCCCTTCATAATGTTTAACGGATAAAAGCCGCAAAATGTGCGGGTTATTTTTATTTTTTCAAAAAACAACAGTTCAGCGCAAGCGGCATGAACTGTTACAATAAATAACGGCGAAATGGTTTCCACCAAGTCGCCGCCGTTTTCTTACTTCCATATATTCCCTTATTTTCTTATATATCTTTACTTCCTTATATCCTGCACCACTTCTTCCGGTATCGCAAACTCCACGGTTCCCATATACATTGGTGCGACATCGCCTTCGTTGAACCCTATTACCAGGTTACCGTCCTCATTCAGATAAAAAGATGTTTCATCCGTAATGGATTTAAAGTTCCATTCGTCAATATCGTCATGCAGCCAATAAATCACATTCTCGTCCGCATCCATCTGCGCCTGCATCTGCTCCTTAATGTTCTCGCTGATTGGCGTAATATAGTCCGCTCCTTCTTTAAAAACATCTTTTAACTTCAAGCGTTCACCTGTGGTTAAATCAATAGTATAAAAATAATTCCATTCATATCCGCTTCCCGCTCCCTGATAGCAGATAAGCTTTAGCGTAAAATATTCGTCAGTTGTCGCCAAAACCTCGCTATTTACATAAATATCCTGATAGCCTTGTTCGTTTTTCATATTTTCTTCAAACTCTTCTATCAACTTATCAGTAATCTCCTGTATCTCTGCATTTATCTCCTCCGTTGTACGCTCCAGCTTTTCCAGCACATCATTATCTTGTATCTGTACGCTGTCCTGCATCTGTCCATTACCCTGTACCTTCCCGCTCTCCTGCGCCTGAGCGCTTTCCGTCTGCCCTTCCGCTATCGTTTCCGGCACCTTTATCTCAGGGACTTTTACATTCGCCATATTCCTATCCGTTTCATACTGATAATCACGGAATGTTACCACCTTAACAAGCTGTCCGATAATCGGTATATTCTCCATCGCATTTGCAACCGTTGCAGATGTATTGGGCAGAATTATGAAAACCCCCGCTATCACTGCCGCCGTTGCCGCTAATCTTATGATTTTGATATTCTTGCGCTCATTTTTCTCCGCCCTGTCCGCTTCCTTCATCTTAGCACGCAGTTTTTCCAACTGTTCCTGCGACATTTTTGGCTTCATATATTCTTCTTTAAGCAGCCCTAAGACTTCCTCAACCGAATCGCCCTGCCTGTCAATCTTAGTAAAATCTCTAATCATGCGCTCTACCCCTTTCCCTTTACTTTTTCTGCGCCTGCATTATCCGAGAGAATATCCCGCAGCTTTTTAATGCTGCGGTACAGCCTGCTTTTAACCGTACTGACATTTTCATCAAGAATTGCTGCAATCTCTTCCAGTTTCTTTTCTTCAAAATACTTCATAATAATTACAACTCTGTCTTTATCCTGAAGTGCGCCAAGCGCCCTCTGTAAGTCTATGTCTGCATAATAATCCTCGGTATATTCTGTCTTTGCCCCGTTTTCTTCCTGAAGTTTCTCGTAGGAAACCTGTTCGGGACATTTCAGATATTGAAAACATTCATTCAGCATAATGCGGTATACCCAGCTCTTAGCATATTCAGGCTCCTTTAGGGCGTGAGCGCCCCTAATCGCCTTATATGCGCCATTTTGCACGATATCGCCCGCGTCCGCCTCACTCTTTGTATAGCTGTAAGCGAGCCTATAGTATTGATTATAATTTTCTAAAATGATATTTTCGATTAAAGCTTTATTTGCTGCATTCTTTTTTCCGGAAGATAAATGCACGGTATCCACCTCCCTTATGGTGTTCTATAATATTAGATGTTTGCCAAATATAAAAAGTTTCATTTATAATTTTAAAAGTTCCTATTCACAATCTTTAAAAGGCATGAATAGGAACTTCTAATCAAATTTTATTTATAAACCGCTTAATGCTCGCCTCCTGCACTGGTATGCAGAATGCTGCCATCTATTGCGTCAATCGTACATGTGTAGCCGGAACGGTCAACCGGATTGCCAAAACCTATGATATAGGCAATGTCATTATCATGCGCATAAGCTGTCTGTCCTGATATATCATATGGTCTTACCGCTATTGTGCCGTCGTTATATCTCAATAATTCTTTTCCTTCTGCCTTGTCTCCAAGTTCCAATTCCATCTGCGCCTGCGCAATTTCTATTGCTTCTTCCGCACTGATTCCGCCCGCTTCCTGAATGATTTTATTAAGCTGCTCTTCTTCCATTTCCATCTCTGCCTTTGCTTCCATAGCCGCCGGACTCTGTTCAACAGCATACTTCATTTTATGCTGGAGGTCAATGATTTCCAGAAGTTCCTCATCTGTCATTTCCCGCTCCGGCAGATAAAAATCCCCGGTAGCATTCACATAGCAAAGTTCTCCTTCTATTACTGCATCTATGCTGTCCACCTGAATAATTTCCTTTTCCGGAAAGGTTCCGTTCTCATAAGCCTGCCACAACTCATGGCTGCGCTCTTCTTCATTCTCGGAATACACCCTGGAAAAGCCGTCCGCTACTGCATCCTGTGCCCTTATCATGTCCAATGTCTCCTGAACTTTCTCTTTAGGTATGCTCTCCATTCTCGCCTTTACAAAGCTGCTTACCATTGCCTGTGCCGGAGATGGCAGCAAAATACTGATAATGCCTATTGCAAGTATGAAAGACGCTGCTGCCACTATTTTCCTTATATTCCACGCCTTTTTCTTTCCATGCTTCATCTGCTTTTTAACATTCATAATAATCTCCTCCTGCATTTTAGGTGAAATATGTATCTGCTCCATTGCTTCTTTTAACTCTAAACCGTCCATTGCTATATGCCTCCTTCCATATTAACCGCTTCCCGCATTTGCTTTCTCCCCCGCCAGAGCCTTGTCTTTACCGCGCTTTCCGTGATTCCCAGAATATCCGCAATCTCTTTAGCTTGATAGCCTTCAATATAATGCAGATAAAGCACGGTCTTCTGCTTGATTGGCAGTTCGAGAAGTTCCTCCAATATTTCTTTTTGTTCCGGCGCTACAAGGTCGTTCTCCACCTCGTCAATATAAACCTTGGGGTGCCGCACTCTGAAACGCAGCATGTCGCGGCAGATGTTCGTCGCCACCCTGATAAGCCATGCCTTTTCATGCTCCTTGTCGCGAAACTTCGGCTTCTTTTCCAGATATCTGCAAAACGTATCCTGAATAGCGTCCTGAACGTCCTGTTCATTACACAGTATAACGATACATATCCTATAGAGTACATCGCTGTATTCCATGACCGCTTCTCTTATGTCCTTCTCGATATCCATGCCCCTCACCTCCTTTATTACTACACGTTTGAAAAGAGTAAAAGGTTACTTTATTTTTCAAAAAAATTTCAGCATAAAATGGCAGAGACACATACGCCCCTGCCACTTACTTACATGAACTTATAAAATTACTGTATATACAAATTCGTATATCCCATCAAACTTTCATCAACTTCCCTTGCACATTCGCGTCCCTGGCGGATTGCCTTAACCACAAGCGACTGTCCTGTGTGCATATCGCCTGTCACGAATATGTTATCCACACTGGTTTTGAAGTTGCCGGGAGCGGTTTTTACATTGGTCCTGTTATCCAGCTCCACCTTAAAAGCGTCGGTTACATATTTCTGGCTGCCTAAGAAACCCGCGGCAATCAGCACGATATCCGCGTCCTGTGTCTTTTCCGAACCGCTTACTTCTTTCATGTTCATGCGTCCTGTCGAAGCGTCCTTCTCCCATGTGAGACTGACAATTTTCACCGCTTTCAGATTTCCGTTCTTATCTTTGATAAATTCCTTCACCGTAGCTTCATAGATACGCGGATCATGGCCGTAAAGAGCAATTGCTTCCTGTTGACCGTAATCGGTCTTGCAGATTTTAGGCCACTCCGGCCACGGATTGTTCTGTGCCCGCATATCCGGCGCCTTCGGCATCATTTCTATCTGTGTCACGGATTTTGCGCCGTGGCGGATTGCCGTACCCACGCAGTCGTTCCCTGTATCGCCACCACCTATGATTACCACGTTCTTATCCTTAGTATCGACATATTGTTTGTCCTTAAAATCAGAATCCAACAGACTCTTTGTATTTCTGCTTAAGAAATCAACGGCAAAATATATGCCTTTTGCATCTCTTCCGGGAGCGTTTATATCTCTCGGATTGGACGAACCGCAGGCAAGCACCACACGGTCAAAATCCTTTAACAGCTTCGCCGCCTTCACACTTTTGCCGATATCCGCATTGGTTTCAAATACAACCCCCTCTTCTTCCATTACCTTAATCTTGCGCTCAATGATGTGCTTTTCAAGCTTCATATTCGGAATCCCATACATGAGCAGTCCGCCTACTCTGTCTGAACGCTCGAATACGGTCACGGAATGTCCTCTTTTGTTAAGCTGGTCTGCCACGGCAAGTCCGGAAGGACCGCTTCCTACCACGGCAACCGTTTTGCCGGTTCTGGTCTTAGGCGGTTTAGCCGCGGCATAGCCTTTTGCATATGCGTTCTCTATTATTGCATATTCGTTTTCCTTAGTAGACACCGGCTCTCCCGTCAAATTGCAGGTACACGCCGCCTCGCACAACGCCGGACATACCCTTGAGGTAAACTCCGGAAAATTATTGGTTTTGTGCAGACGGTTGTATGCCTGCTCCCAGTTGCCGGTATATACCAAATCATTCCATTCAGGCACAAGATTGTGCAACGGGCAGCCCGAAGTCATGCCGCTAAGCGTCATTCCCGACTGGCAGAACGGCACCCCGCAGTCCATGCATCGCGCCCCCTGAAGCTGCTGCTCTTCCATAGAAAGATGTTCATGAAATTCATTAAAATTTTTTATACGCTGTTTCGGACTCACATCGACCGAAACCTTACGCTCATAATCCAAAAATCCGGTAGGTTTTCCCATATTCTCTACTTCCCTTCTTTAATCTCATTTCTCTTAATACCATGCTGCTTTACATTATTCTCCTGCCATGTTTGCATAAAAAGCCTCAATCTGCGCCTGTTCTGCACTTAAGCCCTTTTCTTCCATCTGCACGATAAGCTTCAACATGCGCTCATAGTCATGCGGAATTATCTTCTTGAACTTAGGAAGATATTCTCCGAAATTATCCAGAATTTCTTTCCCTTTGACCGAATTAGTCAAAGCGACATGCTCCTTTATCATGTCCTTAAGCTCAATAACATCATATTTGGAAGTAATTTCATAGGAAGAAACCATTTCCTTATTGACTTTGGTATATAAATCGTTGTCCTCGTCCAGGACATAGGCAATACCGCCGCTCATACCTGCGGCAAAGTTCTTGCCTGTCACGCCCAAAACTACCACGCGCCCGCCCGTCATGTATTCGCAACCGTGGTCGCCTACGCCTTCAACGACGGCTATCGCGCCTGAATTACGCACGCAGAAACGCTCTCCCGCTACTCCGTTGATAAACGCCTTGCCGGAAGTCGCCCCATAAAGCGCCACATTGCCTATAATAATATTTTCGTCCTGCTTAAACTTAGAGCTTTTGGGCGGATATACAATTAATTTCCCGCCGGAGAGCCCTTTGCCGAAGTAGTCGTTAGAATCCCCGACAAGCTCTAAGGTCAGACCTTTTGGTATAAATGCCCCGAAACTTTGTCCGCCCGAACCGTTGCATAAGATACGATATGTATCTTCTTCCAACGTATCACCGAATTTTCTGCTAATCTCGGAACCGAGAATAGTACCGAAAGTACGGTCTGTATTGGACACATCGACTTCAAGGCTTCTCTTAGCCCCTGTCTCCATAGCTTTAGAAAGCTGTTTAAGCAGCACTTTTTCGTCCAGCGTCTTTTCCAGCTCAAAATCATATACCTGCTTCGGATCGAAAATCACTTTCTCCTTGCTATCCTCATAAGGATTCGTAAGGATAAGACTTAAATCTATTTTTTTCAGTTTTTCAGGCAGATTGTCTTTTACTTTAAGTAAATCCGTCCTGCCAACCAGCTCATCGACCGTGCGAACGCCTAACGCCGCCATATACTCTCTAAGTTCCTGCGCTATGAACTTCATGAAGTTCTCTACATACTCAGGTTTGCCCCTAAAGCGTTTCCTAAGTTCCGGATTCTGCGTCGCCACGCCCACAGGACAGGTATCCAGATTGCAAACCCTCATCATAACACAGCCCATCGTAACTAGCGGCGCAGTGGCAAAGCCGAACTCTTCCGCACCGAGTATTGCCGCAATAGCAACGTCCCTGCCGCTCATTAGCTTACCGTCCGTTTCAATGCGCACCTTATTTCTTAAGCCGTTCTGAATCAAGGTCTGGTGTGTCTCGGCAAGTCCAAGCTCCCACGGCAGCCCCGCGTTATGAATAGAGCTTCTAGGAGCCGCCCCTGTACCGCCGTCGTAACCCGAAACCAGCACTACCTGCGCGCCCGCTTTCGCCACGCCTGCCGCTACCGTACCTACGCCAGCCTCAGAAACCAGCTTAACAGAAATCCTCGCTCTCGTATTGGCGTTCTTCAAATCATATATAAGCTGCGCCAAATCTTCAATCGAATAGATATCATGATGAGGCGGAGGTGAAATCAGACTTACTCCCGCCGTAGAATGTCTTGTTTTAGCTATCCACGGGTATACCTTTCCGCCCGGAAGATGTCCGCCTTCACCCGGCTTCGCACCCTGCGCCATCTTAATCTGTATTTCCTGCGCACTGTTCAAATATTCACTTGTTACGCCGAAACGTCCGCTCGCCACCTGTTTTATGGCGGAACATCTGTTAAGTCCGTCCGCGCCTAAGCTTAATCTTTCCTTATCCTCGCCGCCTTCGCCGGAATTGGATTTACCCTTAAGCCTATTCATTGCAATCGCCATTGTCTCATGCGCTTCTTTGGAAATCGAACCATAAGACATCGCGCCTGTCTTAAATCTTGTGACAATAGTGTCAACACTCTCCACTTCCTCTATTGGCACGGGTTTCTTCGCATAATTAAAATCCATCAGCCCTCTCAGCGTCTTAATGCTGTCTTCATTATTGACCGCCTGAGTATATTGCTTAAACATCTCATAATCGCCGCGTTTCGTAGATTCCTGCAGCAGATGAATGGTTTCAGGATTATAAAGATGTTCATCGGCGCCGCTTCGCATCTGATGATGTCCGGGGCTGTCAAGCGCTAAGTCAGTAGATAGACCAAGCGGGTCAAAAGCCATAGAGTGTAAAGTGTCCACTTCTTTTTCAATATCTTTTAGGGTAATACCACCCACACGGCATACCGTATTGGTAAAATACTTATTAATCACTTCTTTATCAATGCCTATCGCCTCAAATATCTTAGAGCCCTGATAAGACTGAATGGTAGAAATCCCCATCTTAGAGGCAATTTTGACTATTCCATGCAAAATAGCGTCATTATAATCATTTACCGCCGCATAATAATCTTTATCGAGCATATGATTATCAATCAACTCTCTTATACTCTCCTGCGCCAGATATGGATTGATTGCAGACGCCCCGAAGCCAAGCAGGGTGGCAAAATGATGTACTTCCCTCGGTTCCGCCGACTCAAGTACGATTGCCACGCTGGTTCTTTTCTTCGTATTAACTAAATGCTGCTGCAATGCTGATACGGCAAGCAAAGAAGGAATCGCTACACGGTTCTCGTCTACTCCCCTATCAGAAAGAATAAGTATGCTGACGCCGCCGCGGAAAGCCCTGTCCACCTCGACAAACAGCCTGTCAATCGCCTTCTCCAAGCTTGTATTTTTATAATAAGTAATCGGAACTACTTCTACTTTAAAGCCTTCCGTCTTCATATTTTTAATCTTTAATAAGTCCGTATTAGTCAAAATCGGATTATGCACCCTGAGCATATTGCAGTTTTCGGGTTTTTCTTCTAACAGGTTTCCGTCTTTTCCCAGATACACAGTAGTGGAAGTAACGACCTCCTCACGAATCGCGTCAATCGGCGGATTAGTCACCTGTGCAAAAAGCTGCTTAAAATAATGGAAAAGCGGGTGATGTGCTTTGGAAAGCACCGGCAGCGGAGTATCCACGCCCATTGCCGCAATCGCCTCAGCGCCGTTTTTCGCCATAGGCAGTATACTGGTCTTTAACTCCTCATAACTATAGCCGAAAGCCTTCTGCATACGCTGCCTTTCCTCATAAGTAAGCTCCGGCACCCTCTGGTTAGGAATCTTTAAATCCTTAAGAGCCACCATATTATTATCCAGCCATTCGCCATAAGGCTGCGCAGACGCATAAGTTTCTTTCAGCTCATCATCATCAATCACCCTGCCCTGAACCATGTCAACCAAAAGCATCTTGCCGGGGTGAAGTCTCTCCTTTATCACGACTTTCGCCGGATCGATATCCAAAACACCTACTTCCGAAGAAAGAATAAGCGTATCGTCGTCCGTAATCATATAGCGGGAAGGACGCAGACCGTTTCTGTCAAGCACAGCTCCCATTATATCGCCATCGGAAAAGAGAATGGACGCAGGACCGTCCCACGGCTCCATCATCGTCGCATAATACTGGTAAAAGTCCTTCTTGGTCTGGCTCATGGTCTTATTGTTCTCCCACGGTTCAGGAATGGTAATCATGACCGCCAACGGCAGCGGCATTCCGCTCATTACCAAGAATTCCAGCGTATTGTCCAACATCGCAGAGTCCGAACCCGACGCGCTGATTGCCGGCAGAACCTTATGAAGCTGCCCTGATAAATGCTCGGATTCCATCGTTTCTTCCCGCGCAAGCATCTTATCCGCATTGCCACGGATAGTATTAATCTCGCCATTATGTACTATAAAGCGGTTCGGGTGCGCACGCTCCCAGCTCGGATTGGTATTCGTGGAAAAACGTGAATGCACTATCGCAAGCGCCGATTCAAAGTCCTTATCCTGTAAATCCGGGAAAAAAGTGCGAAGCTGTCCTACCAGAAACATTCCTTTATAAACAATCGTCCTGCTGGATAACGAAACTACATAGGTCACGTCCGTAGACTGCTCGAAGGTTCTCCTTAAAATATACAGCTTCCTATCAAAGTCAAGCCCTTTTGCCATACCCGCAGGCTTCTTTATAAACGCCTGCATAATACAGGGCATACATTCCACCGCCTTATGCCCCAGCACCGAAGGATTGGTCGGCACGCTTCTCCAGCCTAAGAATTGCAGTCCTTCTTTTTCCACAATAATCTCGAACATCTTCTTTGCCTGATTTCGCTGCAATTCGTCCTGCGGAAAGAAAAATGCGCCCACGCCGTACTCTCTTTCCTTGCCAAGCTGTATTCCCAGCTCCTGCGTTACCTTAAGCATGAATTTATGCGGAATCTGAGTTAAAATACCTACGCCATCACCCGTCTTGCCTTCCGCGTCCTTGCCCGCCCTGTGTTCCAGATTTTCCACAATCTTCAAAGCATTCTCAACCGTGGCTCTGCTTTTCTGCCCTTTAATATTGACGCAGGCGCCAATACCACAGTTGTCGTGCTCGAATTCCATTCTATGAAGCGGCGCCTCCGGAACAGTCATTTTTGCATCAAACATCTTTTTATCTCCTTCCATTCCCTTAATCCATAATTCCCCTATGTGTTCCTGTACATAAAAAGAGTCGCAAAACAGCCATTAAGCGACCGCGCCTTTGCGACTCAAAACTATAACTACTATACACCAGTTTGCAACGGTTGTAAATAACAAATTTTTACATAATTGTCAGATAATTCGACAATTTGCATAATTTATACGTATTGTCTGATTATTTATGATAATTGTACTAATCTGTCTTTGCTTATTTCTATTTATTGTATTCAGAAGCAACAGACAATTTCTCCTCACCGTTTAAAAATTCCTTTACCTTCGGATTGAGCAAAACTGCCAATACAACGACTATCGCCACAGCCGCGTTAATGATAATCAGCCTTCTTGCCTCAATAAACTCACATAAAATTCCGCCTAAAAAATTTCCCAATGGTGAAACAGCCATACATAACGTAGTTTTCGTGGCAAGTACCTTTCCTCTTTGTTCAGCAGGAGTCTTTACCATAATCGTAGAATTCATCATGGTATTAAATACAAACTGAAAGCCGAATGCAATAAAGAAAAATGCCAGAATAACGGCATATTGGTTAAAAAATGCCCCGGCTCCAATACTTGCAATAAAAACCACTAACGAAATAATATAGATACGGTATTTCTTCTCCTGCTTTATATTTATGACTGAGAGCGCCAGCATTCCGACGATAAGCCCCGCGCTTTGAAAAGCATTCAGAATGCCGTATCTCGCCATGCCAAGATGTTCGCTGTATGTAAACCACGGAATAATCAATACCCTGTTCATGCCAAAGAGAAAATTAATTAGAAAGGCAATTATAATCGTCCTTACTAATCCTTCATATTTAAAAATAAAGCGGATTCCGTCCTTGAAATCTTCCCAGAACGTAATGTTCAGATTTTTGCGCTGCACCTTCGGTATTTTGATAAATACTTCGGTAGCTGCTGAAAATAAATAAGATACCGCGTTAATCAAAAACATTGCCGACGCCCCGATAATACCATATAAAGAACCGCCTGCAGACTGCCCCAATATATCCGCTCCCGTAGTCGCTATCTGATATGATGAGGCTGCCTTAGTAATCTTTTGCTCCGGCACAATATCGGGTAAAATAGATTCTACTGCCGGATTAAAGAAAGAAGAACATACCCCTGACACAACCGCCACCAGCATAATAATCCATATTTTTAAAATTCCCCTGTTGGCTGCAAATGCCACAAACAATATACTTAATCCGCGTATCACATCGCCAAAGATAATCAATTTCTTTCTATCCGTTCTATCCACAATTACGCCGGATATGGGACCGCAGATAATCCTCGGTATCGTCACCAACGCCATTACCGTTCCCATTATGGCGGTCGAGCCCGTTTCTTCCAGCACAAAGAAATTAAGGGCGATTGTATACAACGCATCGCCCAATGCAGATACCATCTGCCCCTGCCATAATAGAAAGAAGTTCCGTTTGTTCATTATTTTATCCTCTTTAATTATTTTAACACACCTTTCTTACTCCGTCTATAACTCAAAAGTAAGCCAAAAAGCCAAAATTGCTATCAAAACCGTAAGCAATACTCCGCTTATTATAAATATAACGCCTGTCGCCACAAAGGAAGACGCGATACTTATTAGAAATGACACTACGGGAATCGCGCACGCTCCGGCGGAGTTCATTATTGCCGCGGTTCTTGCTATGTATTCCTGCTTTACAATTCGTAGAAATGAAGCCGTAATGTAGGTTGACATAAATGATACTACAAAGCCTGCTACAGACGAGCCGACTGCCACAAACACATATTTTACCTGCGGCATGTTTACATATTTTCCAACCGCCACAAGCGAAACATAGTATAAACCAAAACACAGTCCGCATAAAAAGAGTATCGTCTTCACCTTGCCGGACATTCGCCGCGCCAGATATGGATATACGACAGTCGAAAGCAGCATTCCGACTGAAAGCGATACGCTCAGTACAGACAACATTGCTTCACTAGATTTCAATACTTCCGCCACCAGCGGCGCCTGTAAGCTGTTAAGCGGAACAAACATCGCATTCGCCACAACCGCCAAAATTATAAAGCTAAGAACCACCTTCTCGGTAACTATGTATTTACAGCCGTCTTTTAATAACTCACGATAACTCTGTGCAGGTCCTTTTAATATCTCACCTTTTTGCTCGTGCGTATCCACGCTGCAGACTATCAAAGCGGATACGACAAAAGTAACCGCATCGATGACAATTGCGCATGTGATACCGAACATTGCTATAATCACGCCGCCGGCAGCCGCCCCGATAAGCTCAACCACGTTAGACGTACTCGCGCTCATGGATACGCCAAAGTCAATCGTATCTTTTTCCAAAATACGCACCATGACGGCATTTGACGCAGGAAGGCGAAATGCCTCCGCGCTTGATATAATAAGTGAAGTGATAATGAGCATATACGGCTTGAGAATATCCAGAAAGAATGCCGCTGCTATAAAAGCTACACAAATTCCCCTGATAATATCGGTAATAATCATAACTGCCTTTTTACTGCGGTTCTCTACATGTGCACCTGCGATTGGCTGCAGAAAAATCGTCGGTATCTTATTTACTCCATAGATTACTGCCGACCACATGGCGCTCCCTGTCAATACATAGACCAGCCATGTAAACGCGATTGCGTCAATCGAATCTCCAAAGCGGTTGATTATGTTTGCAGCGAGCATTTTGACAAAATCTTTCTGTTTCATGACAGCGCTATAGCCTGCCTTGCTTTTGTTTGTATCAGACATTAGATGTACTCCTTCGTAAGTTGTATTTTATAAAAAGATTTTTATAATTATATACTTACCTTGCGGAAATCACCATGTCATTTTACTTTACAAATAGCAAAATATTTTATCCTCGGCTTAATATCTATGCCGCTTTTTCAGCCTGCAAATTTTAATCTACTACCTCAATCCAACCTTCTTCCTGTATATATGCCTTATCAAAATAATACAAATCACTCAGATAATATAATACATTTGACCACTGGACAGTCTCCTCGTCACTTATCCCCTCTTTTTTCAATATTTCCAATAAGTTATTTATGCAAAACGGAAGTACAGAGGCTTTACCGTATAATAGCTCATTTTTAAGCGCCATAACCGCGCTTTTTCGCTCATTTCGCCAGTAGACATAATTGTTTAATAAAACCGCATATGAGCGATATCTATACTTTATATCTATCTCACTGTCACACATTCTTTGCAATACTTTTTCAAGTAGCGCTGCTGCCTTTTCTTCCTGTCCGGTCTCTCTTAATAAAAAACATGCGTTATTTATAATCAACACTTCATTTCTCGTCGGGACATGGTAAAATATCATCTTGTCATAATCCATAAAGCCTTTTACCAATTTTTCTATTATTTCCAACACTTTTTGCTCTGTAATTTCTCCAAAGCGGCAGGCAATCAACGCCTCATAAAATTCCACCACCATCTGATTTTCCTGTATCTCCATGTCAATATGACTTTTAAAATCTTCCAATGCCTTCCTTGCCTCTGCGTATCTGTGGTGCATTAACAGCATGTCCACGCGTCGCCGAAATTCTATCATGTCAAATAACTCCGTAACTTCATAGTTCTTATACCGCTCTTTCTCCATGCCAAGCTTCTCTATGCCGACCTTCTCAAGCATATCCCCAAAAGTCTTTCTATTAGGAGACGCCTTTCCTGTCTCAAAGCGGGAAAGAGAAGTGGTTTCCTGATAAATGCCGTCTGTAAATTTCTCCTGCGTTATTCCTTTTGCTCTTCGTCCATCGCGCACCAGTTCGTAATCCAGACGGTACTCTTTATGCCTGTAATTATGAAATAGCGAGTCTGTGGGATACCATTTTTCCGCAAAAGAATCCCATAAAAAAGACAAAGATTCACAATACTGCGTCCATTTGCTGTCCTCCTGTACGATACCCAGCTTTTCTTCTGTCTGAACTATCAGCTTTAAGAGCGGCAGCATAAAATAAATCATGGCATTTTCACGCAGACCTTGTATCCCCTTCTCACAAAGCGTCTTTGCCCGTGTATAATTTCCCCTACTGTAATCAATGCGCGCAAGTAACCACGCGCACTTCGCACAGATTTTGGCGTGTTCCACGTCATCTGTGAAATATCTGTCTATGTATTCTATGCAGATTTCCAGATGTTCTTTTTCTATTGACTTTTCCTTATCCTGTCCTCTTTCAATGTTTATCTTTTCTATGGCAAGCAGATTTTCCATCTCCATTGTGGAAATCAAATATTCATTGATTTTATTATAGGAAAATTCCGGTAATGTCATCTGAATCGCCAAGTACAAATTATCCAGCGCCTTTTCATAGTCCTTGTTGATATGATATAAAAGGCTTGCTCTTGTACGATATTGATACATTTTATCCGCATTTGTCCGTATGGGATAGTTTTCCAGCATATATTCTGCGGCAGCCTTTTTGCCTTTAAGAATTGCTTCTTCCAAATCATCACGCAGCTTTATCAGCCGGTACATATCAGCCTGAATCATTGCATCAAACTTATCCAGTGATTTCCCCAGCCGCTGCATTAGAATTTCTGTCATAAGCTGGCTGGATTCAAACTGGTCCTTTTCAATCTGATAAAGCATCTGCCTTGAGCATAAGCCTCTCGACAGCGTTTTACCCGTTACGCCGTTTCTTTCTTTTCGTGCCTGCCTGATTAGGTTCCCGATTGTTGTATATCGCATTTTATTTTCCTCTTAAGAATGCTGCCTGCTTTAATATATGCCTTACCTATATTACAAAGTTTCAAGTTTGATATTAATTTCATTCAACCAAGTATCATCATTGCTTCCAAGCCATATCATAAATCTCCCAAAATTACTGCTTCCATCAACTGTATCATCATCTTCTAATCTCTCAATCCGTCGACACATATCCGCATAATTATCAACAGTGATATATTCCATAATATTTTGAATCTGATCAGCTCGCCCTTTATAATTCTCCACCCCTGTGTATTTTTTAATCAAAGATGAATTTGCTGATTTTGCAGGTGATTTTATATTTTCATTACCCCAGTGTTTAATTATAATCTGCATTGTACATGGATTCCCAAATATAATTACTTCATTGGCAGCATTCTCCACTCCATGAAACTCATTGACTTTACGTTTAATATCCACATATTGTTCATGCGGTTTCCTTTCAGTATCACAAAAAATAAGAACCAACTCATATGTAGCATTTTGATAACGATCCTGATATCTTGCAGGAATATTGCCATTTCCACCGGCATTAACTAAAGAAACATCATATTTTGCATTCCAGACCTTAAGTTTATTAAGCCGGTCAAGATACTCATATTCCTCGTTTCCTTCGCAAATAATACATATTTTATGCTTATCAGAAAATACAGGAAATTTATCAGCCATCAACCGCCGCTCCCTCCCTATTTCCTTTAATGCTTAAAAGAGAATTAATCAATTCCGGATCGGGAAGCGCGCCTAAAGCTCCCTTTCTATACTTTTCCATAACATCAGACGTATCCCTAACGCCCTGTTGTGCAGTAAAATCTGCAAGTGAATATACATATACACCATCTTCATCTTTATGAACAAACCATATCTGTTCCTTGCGAAACATTCTTTTACAATCCATAAGATTTATATCATGTACTGTAAAAATCATCTGTGCATCACTATTTAACTCATTATTAAACATTGCTGTGATAGCTCTTGTGAGTTTAAAATGGATACTGCTGTCCAATTCGTCCACAACAAGTATTCTACCTTGTTCTAAAGCTTCAATTACATAGCTTGCTATCGCTGCAATTTTTTTGGTTCCTGTAGAATCAAATATCATACTCGGTACATGGACTCCTTTATATGTGGACACTAAACGAATCTGATCCATTATTTTATCCGGAATATCTAACACCTTTTCTTCCGGCTTTTCGCCATCGACGGCTTTTAGCTGAATTTTATCCATATCTACATACTCAAAATTATCCATATATAAATCTGCATTTTTTATAAAATCAACAATCTTTTCCTGTAGCTGATTTTTATTTTTCATAAGTTCAATTGTATGCTGTATCGGTATATCACTCATATTGATAATATCAATTTTTTCTGCAAATCCAATAAGAATACGCTTCATTGCCTCAAGATACTCAAATTTACCTGTATCAATCAGATAAAATATCAGATTATTCTTCGAGATAACCGGAATCATATCCTTAACACCTTCATCAAAGCATAAATACTCCTCATTTACCGTATCTTTTCTTAACCAGCATATTTCTTTTTCATTACTATACTGGTCCTTTAATATTTCTGAGAAATATTCGTAGATGTATTCTTCTGTCTCGATATTATATTTAAAATCATAAGCAAATTTTCTTCCTGATTCCATAAAGGTCACACCTAGTTCACATATGGTATTGTCGGTAAATATATTAGAAATTAAACTGTTCTTTTTATTTAGCAATACTTGTTTTATTGCTCGTATACACTTTATCAAACACGTTTTTCCTGCATTATTTGCTCCATATATTCCAGCTGTCTTAAGTACATTGAAATTTTTTTCTTTATGGACATTGAAACCAAATTTCTTATTTCTCATATCAGCTTTCATTGAGAAGGTAATCTCCTTCTCAAATACATAGCAGTTTTTAGCCCTTATTTCAATAATCATGTTTTTTCCTCCAAGTTGCCTTTTTCTTATATTAATTATTATATCGCCTTTTATTTTTTATGCAACTTTTTTTCATAAAATATTTATAAATTTCTATATCTATACAATCTTTTCCCCTACAAATAGAATCTGTCATATCTTTATATTATCTGTAATCTGCAACAGCATAACTACGGCTATCACCGCTAAAACTATGCAGATATAAGGCGTCATTATCACATTATAAATAGCTTCATTGGAAGTAATCGCATAGACTGTAATATTAGCTGCGGAATGAAATAAAAAAGCATGAAGGAAACTTCCAAACTGCTCATAAGTATAAGCAATCAGAATACCCATAAGAAATCCGTAGACTCCCTGCACAATATTTCCATGATAGAGCCCGAAAAGAAATGCAGATAAAATAACAGCAGTAATCACCGGATAATCTTTTCTTATTTTATTATAAATGACGCCGCGAAACACTACTTCTTCCGCAAGTGGCGAGACAAAACCATATAAAATAATACCTATGATAAAGCTCACGCCATACTGCTGTTTGGCAACACGGCTGTAGGTTTCAGAATTTTCAAGTATGTGCAGTCTGGTAAACAAAAAATTGATTACAATAGAGCTTGTGATAGCAAGTGTTATTGTAATTGGGACAGATTTATATAGCGTGACTTTCGCATCTCTTTTCCTTACTTCCTGCCTGAAATCCGCAATAAGCGGCAGAATTCCTATCAGCATAGATATACCGCCAAGAACTCCCCTAATTGTTATCTCATGTTCAGGGATATATTTATCCAAGTGTACAATTCCAGTGACTAATGTAGTCAATATAATGTATGCCAAAAAATACGTTAAATAATAAATAACGAGTGGTATTAGCATTTTCCCGATGTCTTTTATTAATTTTATAGATATATTTTTCATAGTATCCATCTTTAATATCCAGTTCTTAATATTCAGTTCTTAATATCCATTTTTAATATCCGGTTCTTAGTATCAATTTTTCAATATACACTCTAACTTAAACTCTTCTAACTTATCAGTAACTTCCCCAGCTCTTTAACAGTATCTACGATATAGTCCGCTCCCGCCTGTTCCAGTTCATTTGGCGCTGCATATCCATAAGAAACGCCTATAGAAACAATGCCGAATTTTTTAGCAGCATTAATGTCAAATTTTCTATCGCCTATCATAACAAACTTATCGTTTCCTGTATGCTGCAAAGTTTTCAGTCTATTCAATGCTTCTTCCACTACCTCATTCTTTTGCGAACGTGTTCCGTCCAGTTCACTTCCTACTATTACGTCAAAATACTGCTCTATATTGAAATGCTGCAAAATTCGGTTGACATAAATCGTGGGTTTGCTGGAAGCAATGGCAAGTGTCTTTCCTTCTTTTTTCAAACGCGCAAGCAGTTCTTCCATGCCATCATATATCTCATTCTCAAATATGCCGACATCGCCAAAACGCTCTCTATAGAATACCACCGCCTCCGCCGCCTTCGTCTCATCAAAACCATAAAACTCATTTAAACTCTCTGTCAACGGCGGTCCAATAAAAACCTCAAGTTTATCCAAATCCGGCTCATCAATTCCGAATTTACTCAAAGCATATTGTACACAGCGGGTAATTCCAACCTTTGGGTCGGTCAGCGTACCGTCTAAATCAAATAAAATATATTGAAACTTTCTGTCTGTCATTTTCATGTATGTAGGTTTCCTTTCGTATTTGTCATAATTGTAACATGATTACCACACAAATCCAATATCTCCTTGACAATCCTTCCACCAAGATTTATAGTTAAATAAACTTGCTAGGGGAGCACATCGCTGAGATTGAAATATGTCCGCATATTTCTAACCCTCACTACCTGAACCGGATAATACTGGCGGAGGGAAGCAAAGCCTTGACATAGATAACTCATGTTATTTATATCTGGGGTTTGATGCTGTTCCTCCTCGCACAAACGAAGGAGGTTTTTTTATGTCACTATTTATTAATCAGGAAGATGGCTATTATTCATTGACAGGCGCAGGTACAATTACTTTCGTCGTAATCATCTTCATTCTGGTCGCACTTATCGCATTCTTAAAGAATACGAAAACCGAAACCGAATCGGTACAGGCTAAAATATTTTCCACCAAACAGCTTGTCTTTTCCGCAGTTGCGCTTGCGCTCGGCTTTGCCACATCTTATATCAAAATCATTGATATGCCGTGGGGCGGCTCGGTAACACTCTGTTCCATGCTCTTTGTCACTCTGATAGGCTACTGGTATGGACTAAAAATCGGTTTAATCGCGGGATTTGCATACGGCATACTGCAATTCGTTCAAGGCGGCGGCAGCTATATACTTTCACCGCTGCAGGCGTGTCTGGATTACATAATTGCTTTTGCGGCTCTGGGACTATCCGGTCTCTTCTACAAAAAGGAGCATGGTCTGCTTAAAGGATATCTTTTTGCCATCTTTATGCGGGGATTATTCCATTCTATCGGCGGATATCTGTACTGGATGGACTATATGCCGGATAACTTCCCTAAATCTTTAACAGCAATATATCCGATTGCATATAATTATGCTTATATTCTTGCAGAAGGTGTGCTAACAGTTGTTATTTTATCATTACCGCCTGTAATAAACGCTATGTCTAATGTAAAGAAGATAGCTACAGAATAGTAAAAAAATCCTCATTTGATAAATCAAATGAGGATTTAATAATTAAAATACTTGAAAATATCTACGCTATCATAAACATCTCATATGCCTGTATCGCTCTCTGCATCATTGAAAAGCTTGAAGTATTGCCCGCCGCTGCTGCATCGTTTTCATTTACTGCCGTGGCTGCTATTGTATTATCAACTGCCGCCGTATCTTCCGACTTATCTTTTGCCTTTAATGCTGCGGAATTGGTCTCTTCCTTATTCTCAACCGGCGTCAATCCTTCCGGCATAACCTTTGCTGCGCGGCTTCGTCCTTCCTGCATTTGCTTTGCAAGCATTCCCTCAAAGTCAATGGTCTGCCCCTTCTTCAAAGGATTCTCATTCTCTTTCTTCGCTTCGACTCCGGAATAATCTACTTTCTTATCTAAAACATCATCGGATATTCTGGACAGTTTATTCATGCTCTTAGAGCTTACAGTTACCGGATTATATACATAAGTAGGATATACACTACTAAGACCGCCTATTCTCATAAAACAACCATACTCCTTTCATAACCTACCGGCATTACCACAATTACAACTAGAAATATTATACTCCTCTTATTTTCATATGGCAAGATTATTTAACATTTTTATAGATTTAATCATGATTTAACATTACCATTCACATCATGGGCATGGACACATATGTTTCCGTAAGTGGTCCTTGTAAAACGCCGGTACTTAGCGAAAAAGCATACTTTAGCTTTTGAGCTTAGTAGCGCTGCGATTTTACACGGAGCGAGAGCGTACCACTTATGGAAATATATGTGTTCATGCCATATATAACTGTAAACAGTAACACCCCCTACTTAACTTCCTTCCCCTCAACCTCTAGTGCTTCCATTTCCTGCTTCATCTGTTTCGCCACATGTGACACCCTTGAAACTATCCAAATATCCGAAACTCCATCATAGATAAGGAAAACACCGATAAACATAACAAGTGTTTCGACTGCTGCAAAAGGATTGAAGATAAGCAGCACTCCGAAACCCACTGTTATAATTCCAAGTATCAGCGCAATCCACCATTTATCGTACTTACTCTGGCACAACGTCACTGTCTGCTGTAAGTCGTTAATCCCGTGGATAATAACGATAATTCCCACTAATACCGGAATCAGTTCAATAATCTGGTCCGGTCTGAATAAAATCCACGCACCTATTAAAAGTACAATAACACCTGTAATTAAATTCATTCGCGAGTATATGCTGTTATCTTTTCCGAAAATATATGTGCATAATCTGTTTACACCGCTGACAACCAGCACGAAACCGATAATCATACACACAGTACGCACGGTGCGCCCCGGCCATACCACCAGAATAATTCCAAGAATAATGCACATTAGCGCCGATACTATGGCGTTTGCCTTGATTTTCTTCAATAAAGTTTCCATACTAATCCTCCATTCCCATTAAATAATCTCTCATTTATTCTCTTTCTTAATACACATTAAATAATCTCCCACTTATTCTCTTTTCCTTCCATGAAAAGCTTACAGCTAATCAGCGAATCCCTCACCACAGTCTCCACACAATTATCGGTATAAAAAGCCATGTGATGCGAGACGGTCACATTTGGGAATCCACGCAGGATTGCCAGCTCCCTGTTATTTAATATATCAGATTTATGGTCGTAATAGTATAATCCAAACTCATTTTCTACAACGTCCAGACCTGCCGCACCGATTTTGCCGGACTCAACCGCACTAATAAGCGCCTGCGAATCTATCAGCGCGCCTCTTGCCGTGTTAATTATAACCACGCCGTCTTTCATTACAGCTATACTCTTTTCATCAATCAGGTGATAGTTATAATCAGTAAGCGGCGTATGCAGCGTAATCACATCAGCTTCTTTAAAAAGCCTCTCAAGCGGCACATACTCTGCATATTGCTTTATCTCGTCCTGCTCATATATATCATATGCAATTATTTTGCAGCCAAAACCCGCCAGATTGCGAATTACAGTCTTTCCAATCCTTCCGGTTCCTATAACTCCTACGGTTAAATCTTTCAACTCTTTCCCCTGTATTCCGGCAAGAGTATAGTCCTGTATATTAGTGCGCTCCATTATTCTTTTCATCTTCCGTATAGACATAAGAATCAGCATAACCGTATAATCTGCAACTCCGTGCGGTCCATAAGGCGCGTTTCCGACCTTAATGCCAAATTCTCTCGCCGCGTCTATATCTATATGGTCATAGCCAATCGTCCTTGTAATCAGATATTTCACTCCGTTTTCATGAAACGCCGCCATCAACTCCCTTGTTATTTTAGATGTGATAATATCCACACATTCGCTGTCCTTAGTCAACTCAGCGTTTTCTAACGAAGGAGGCTGCGTGCACAGATTCAGTTCCAGTCCTAATTCCTTCGCATAACTAATAAACAGCTCCTTTTCATCAAAATCACGGCAATTATATACAGTAACCTTCATGTCAATAACCATACTCCTTTCAGCATTAATTTAAGCAATTACAAAACTTCATTTCGGGAAAAGAGTCCCCATTAATTACTCTATAAACCCGAAGTTATCTATCTTTCCGAAAATATTCAATACACATAATAACTATGCCAAAAGCCAAAATGATAAGCGATATAACCAGAGGAACAATTAACCCCAACTTTGAAGCTGATGACCAAAAACGACTGCCAGACCATTCTGAAACCAAATTAAACTGCACATAAGCCCCAATTGCAATCGCCCAGATTGAACTTACAACCGCTAAAAATCCACCTATAATTACCTTTTTCAAAATTCGCTACCTCCCCAATATACTTTTTCACCCATTCACAGTTGTCGGGCAGCATGGACTCATATGCTTCCTCTTGAGGTCCTTGTAAAACGCCGGTACTTAGCGAGGTCTTTTCGAGCTTAGTACCGCTGCGATTTTACACGGAGCGAGAGCGTACCTCAAGTGGAAGCATATGAGTCCATGCTGCGCTCACTCCCTCTTCTGCATTTCCTTCTGGTAAGAATCCTTCATCTCTTTCTCATACTCATTTACCATCTGCTTATCCTGATTATTCAGCCGCCTAAATCTGTTAAATCCTGAATATAAAATCCTTAGGCTCTCTTTAGTCGTATCGAACACGCCCTCCTGATACAGATTAATAAATATTATACCAATCGGCAGCACGAAAATCATACCTAGCACGCCCGCCACCTTATAACCGATATAAAGAAGAAACAGGGTTGGAATCGGCTTAATGCCTATGGAATCACCCATAATCTTAGGCTGTATGAGCTGGCGCACAAGCTGGCTTACGCCCCATATGATTAAAAGCCCTATCGTCATTTTATATTCGCTGCCTAAAAGGGCAATTACCGCCCACGGAAACATTACAGTGCCTGTTCCGAAAACCGGCAGCAAATCCAGCAAAGCAATGCCAAATGCAATTAAAAAGGCGTAATTCACCTTTAAAATCATCAGCCCGATAAACACAATAATATATACCCAGACCTCTATCTTAAACTGCGCCTTGAAATAACCGCCGATTGCATTCTGAAAGCTTCCGCGTATCAGCTCATATTTATATGAAATCGAAGCGGGCATATTCTTTTTAATAAATTCAGACAACGAAGCCTTACTTGCGACAAAAAAATACGACGATAACAATGTCATGATAATTGCCATAAATATGTCAGGCAGCCGCTTCGCGATATTTCCTACCGCGGTAAACGTAGGCGTTCCGATATCACCGATAAACTGTGAGAAAAATTCTTCCAGTCTATTGCTTATGAGAACCAGCCTTTCTTGTATATCCGCTGGCAAGCGTTTATAAAATACATTCAGCTTATCCCCTATCTGATTAAATTCAAGTTCCAGCTTATGCCATAAATCAGGCAGCCCATTGACAAAGCCTATTGCCTCATTAACAAGCTTGGCGGATATGCCATATACGAGCAGCACGACGCACGCCAGAACTGCAATAATTACAAAAACAGACACAGCCTTGCGCTTAATCTTTAATTTTTCCTCCAGAAATCTTGCTAAAGGAGCGGCAATCAGTGAAATAATCCAGCCTATAACAAAAGGCATAAAGAACATAATTGCACGCGGCAGCAAAAAAATGCACAGCAAAATCACGACCAGCGCGGTAACAATATTGAGAACAGCCTTTATATATGTTATAACTTCGGGCTTCATAAGTATGTCATTCCCCTTTCGTCAGCCTTCATATAATTTATCTATAAGTTCGTAAATTTCTTCCCTTCCCTGCTTGGAAAGTGAAGAATATGGTATTACTATGGTATCCTCTTCCAGATTAAGAGTATCGCGGATAACCGCCAGGTGCTTATCCACCTGACTTTTCTTAATCTTATCGAGTTTGGTTGCAATTATCACAGGTTTATGACCTCTTTCAACAATCCAGTCATACATAATACAGTCGTTTTCGGAAGGCTCATGTCTTATGTCAACCAAAAGGAAAACTGCCTTTATCTTTTTAGACTGATGAAGATAATCCTCAATCATCTTTCCCCACTGAGCCTTAACTTTGACATTGGCTGTCGCATATCCGTATCCCGGCAAATCCACGAAATACATCTCATTATTAATATTATAGTAATTTATCGTCTGCGTTTTTCCGGGCTTGGAGCTGGTTCTTGCTAAAGACTTACGGTTCATAAGCCCATTTATCAACGACGACTTGCCTACATTACTTTTCCCTGAAAAAGCAATCTCCATCAGCTTATTATCCGGTATTTTACTTGTAATTCCGCAGACAGTCTCCAAATTCACACTTCTGATTACCATAGCCATGTCCCTTCCTCAACCTGCGATTTTCACATTTTTATACCCAAAACGCCGCCTGAAGCTTCTCAAACGGCGTTTCAATTCTATTCTGCCTGCAGCAGTCTATTTCTATAGTGAACAAGCGGTCCGCTTTTTCCCTCTACCGAGTCTTTCGTGACAATACATTCGGAAATATCGTCATTGGAAGGAATCTCATACATAATATCCATCATGACGTTTTCCATAATAGAGCGGAGCCCTCTTGCGCCCGTCTTTCTTTCAACGGCAAGTTCCGCAATTTTCTCAATGGCGTCATCATCGACTTTCAGATTAACCTCGTCAAACTCGAACAGCTTCTTATACTGTTTAATAAGCGCATTCTTCGGCTCAACCAGTATTTTGATAAGCGCGTCTTTATCAAGCCCCTCTAACGTTACCGTAATCGGTACACGCCCGATAAATTCAGGAATAAGACCAAACTTCATCAAATCCTGCGGCGCAACCTCTTTTAAAATCGCCCCTATGTCTTTAGTGCTCTTCTCAACAATCTCGGCGTTGAAGCCTATAGAATTTCTATCCAGACGCCCCTCAACAATCTTCTCCAGACCGTCAAATGCACCGCCGCATATAAACAGGATATTGGAAGTATCAATCTGTATAAGCTCTTGATGCGGGTGCTTTCTTCCGCCCTGCGGCGGAACGCTCGCCACCGTTCCTTCGATAATCTTTAACAACGCCTGCTGTACGCCTTCACCGGAAACATCTCTCGTTATCGAGACGTTTTCGCTTTTCTTGGTAATCTTATCGATTTCATCAATATAAATTATACCAAAGCGCGCGCGCTCAATATCGTAATCGGCTGCCTGAATAAGCTTAAGCAGGATATTTTCAACATCTTCACCCACATATCCAGCCTCAGTAAGCGTCGTAGCGTCTGCAATCGCAAAAGGAACATTGATAATCTTGGCAAGAGTCTGCGCAAGGTATGTTTTACCTGAACCTGTAGGCCCTATCATGATTATATTGCTTTTTTGCAGCTCCACTCCGTCGTCGTCCGGCGGCGCCATTACCCTTTTATAATGATTATATACGGAAACCGCAAGAACTTTTTTGGCTTCTTCCTGTCCTATAACATAGTCGTCCAGAAATTTCTTTATTTCCGCCGGCTTTAACAGATTAATATCCAGCTCTTCCACTATTTCCGGTTCGTCTTCGTACTCTTCCTCTATGATATCAGCACAGACGTCTACGCATTCGTCGCAGATATATACGCCGCCCGGTCCGGCTATCATTTTCCGGACTTGGTCCTGCGTCTTATTGCAAAAAGAACATCTAACTTTATTGTCAGAATTTTTTCCTGCCATTTTAATTGCCTTTCTTATTATTTTGCCGCCTCGGCATGATTTGTGATAATGCGGTCAATCAGACCATATTGAAGCGCTTCTTCGGCGGTCTTCCAGTTATCTCTCTCGGTATCCGCCGCTATCACCTCAAAATCCTGCCCCGTATTTTCAGCCAGAATCCTATTCATTTTCTCCTTAGTCGCAAGAATATGCTTAGCAGTAATCTCAATCTCGGTTGCCTGTCCCTGTGCCCCGCCTGCCGGCTGATGAATCATAATCTCGGCATTAGGAAGAGCCATTCTCTTGCCTTTAGCTCCGCCCGCAAGCAAAAATGCGCCCATGCTTGCCGCCATGCCTATACATACAGTGGATACGTCGCATTTTATGAACTGCATCGTGTCATAAATCGCCATACCCGCAGTAATAACGCCGCCCGGACTGTTGATATATAAGTGAATGTCTTTTTCCGGGTCCTCAGACTCTAAAAATAACAACTGTGCGACTACCAAGCTTGCCGTAACATCGTTCACTTCTTCTCCTAAGAAAATAATTCTTTCTTTTAAAAGCCTCGAATAAATATCATATGAACGCTCTCCTTTAGAAGTCTGCTCAATGACATATGGTACTAATGACATAATAATCCCTCCATTCAATATAATGCCCTTATATTATTTCTCTTTGGCATGTTCTACCACGAAATCTACCGCTTTCTTTACCGCCAAGTCCTTTCTGATATTTCCGGCTTCCCTATCGCTAAGCATTTCTTTGACTTTTGCAGTTTCCATCTGATAGACTTCCGCCATAGTCTTTATTTCTTCCTCGTATTCTTCGTCAGTTACTTCAATCTTCTCTGCCGCTGCTACAGCTTCCATTACAAGCCTTGACTTAATTCTGGTCTCCGCCTGCGGTTTAACCTGCTCTAACATCTTCTCATAGCTGGTGCCTGTAAACTGGAAATATTGCTCCATAGGAATGCCCTGCATGGAAATTCTCTGTGCAAACTCCTCTACCATCTGTCTTTGCTGTGTCTCTATCATAGCTTCCGGTATATCCATTTCAGACGCCTCAATGATAGCGTCAACGACCGCTTCTTCTTTTGCCGTCTTTGCTTCTTTTTCCTTCTTCTCAAGCAAGTCCTTCTTAATGTCTTCCTTATATTCAGCTAATGTATCAAATTCAGATACCTCACTGGCAAATTCATCGTCTATATCAGGAAGTTCTTTCTCCTTGATTTCTTTAACGGTACATTTGAAAACTGCTGCCTTGCCCTTCAACTTATCCTCATGGTAATCCTCCGGGAAAGTAACGTTTACATCGACCTCTTTACCGATTTCCACCCCGATAAGCTGCTCTTCAAAGCCCGGAATGAATGCTCCGGAACCGATTGTCAGCGGATAGTTTTCTCCTTTTCCGCCATCAAACGCCACTCCGTCAACAAAACCTTCAAAATCGATAACAGTAACATCGCCGTCTTTTACCGGTCTGTCATCTATAGAAATATTTCTCGCATTATTCTCGCGTTCTCTCTCAATAACCTCGTTTATGTCGTCGTCCGTAACTTCCACATCAATTTTATCTACCTTAACGCCTTTGTATTTTCCCAATTTAACTTCCGGCTTCAAGGCAACTAATGCCGTAAAGATAAAAGGTTTGCCTCTTTCTATCTGAGTCACTTCTATCTTAGGCGAAGACACAATATCCTCTTCGCACTCGTCCAATGCCTTATCATAAGCCGTAGGAATCAGCTCATTTGCCGCGTCCTCGTAGAATACTTCTTTTCCATACATTCTCTCAACCATCTGGCGCGGTACTTTACCCTTACGAAAGCCCGGAATGCTTATTTTGCTTTTCTGTTTCTGATAAGCTGAGTCAATAGCTTTTTCCAGCTCTTCCGCGCTTGCCTCGATTGTCAGCTTTGCCATGTTCTTCTCTAATTTTTCCACCTGTAAACTCATAAGTTGGTTTCCTCCTTCAATTACCTCTGCAACATATATCACTTTATAATAGGAACATTTACGGAATGCCTAGTCACAGTCATTTTAAGATTATAGCACAATCACTTGAAAAATACTAGCATTTCTTTCCATAAATAACTTTTGAATTAATTCCCTTAAGCATACCCAGTTTTCCGGACAAAGAACTTATCTTATCCTGCGGCGCGTCCATCACAATACTGATAATATTTACCTTTTTCCTGCTATAAGGAATCCCCATTCTTCCTATTATATATTCAACGTATTCATGCAGTATCTTGTTTAATTTCTCCACTTCGTCTGTGTTTTCTACGATAATTCCGAGTAATGCGACTCTTGTTTCTGTGTCCATGCGAAATTGGCTCCTTTCAGATTGTGTGGGTGCTGTCACGAGTTCAGTCAAAATGAACAAAAACGGAGCTCCATGCCTAAAAAGCGGTAAGTCGCTCCTTATTTTGTTCATTTTGGCTGAACTCTGGTTATTTCAATCTTAACTGCCCCTAGAAGTTTTACGTCTTCTTCCCTGTGTGTTGTCACGATTAGCGTCCTGCCGTTTAGTTTATTAAGAATATATTCCGCCGTTTTCCTACGGTTTTCATTGTCAAGTCCGGTGAAAGGCTCGTCCATAATCAAAAGTTCGGAATCAGAGAGCAGCGCCCGCAGTATAGCACAACGCCTTCTCATGCCCCCGCTTAATTCGCTTACCTTCTTGGTCAGGCATTCTTCGGGCAGAATACGTGATGCTTCTTTTTTTATTGTTTCTGCAACTGTCCTGCTTCGGCTCTTCACAGCCAACATAATATTTGCGATTACATCATATTCTTCACACAGCCTGTCCTCTTGAAAAACCGTGCCTATATGTCGTGGAAGTCCTTCTATTGCCCCGCTATCAGACGTTTCAAGTCGGTTCATCATCCTCAAAAGCGTAGTCTTTCCGCTGCCCGAAGGCGCCATCAGGCAATAGCGTCCGCCGCTTTTTATCGTATATGTAAAGTTTGTTAAAACCTGCTGTTCTCCGTAACTTTTGCTTAAATTGCGGATATGGATATCAGACATTACAGGTGTTATTTTAGGCTTTGGCATATCAGAAACAGCTCGTTGAAGCGGATACGGCTTCCACTCCGCGAATATTTTTATCAAATAAAGCACTGCTTTTTCAAAAATAAAGCTTAAAAATATAACCATAAGCGTCCATGCAAATAAGCCCGCCGTATCCAGATAAATCTTAGACATATAAAGCCGTTCTCCCAAAGAAAATCTCGGCATGCCGATTACTTCCGCCGCTACGCCGGACTTCCAGCTCATACCGAGCGAATTTTTTAAACAGCTTATCAGATAGGGCATAAACGCCGGTCTGTACAGATATAAAAAACGATTAAACCCTTTGATTTCAAAAACGTCAGCCATCTCAAGAAGCTGCCTGTCCACGCTTTTAAAACCGGATACCGTATTGACATACACATTGGGAAATACAATTAAAAAACTACAACAAAAAGACAACGCCGCAGAGCCGAACCATATAAGCAAAAGCACGACGAAAGAAGCTACCGGAATCGACTTAAGCGTTATCATAAGCGGCTCAAGAAACATTTCCACAAGCTTAAACTTATAGCCAAGCGCGCCAAGAATAAACCCCAGAAGAAGCGCCAGCAGAAATCCTGCGCCTATGCGGGCGAGAGAATATATAACGATTTTCCAAAAATCTGCTCTAGCAATATTCTCAAAAAGAGCCTTTACCACTTCAAGCGGTCCGACTAAAAGAATATTATTGTGCATTATGACCGCAATAAGCTGCCATAGACTTAGCCAGAACAGAATTATTATACACTTTTGAACTAAACGATTGTCTTTCACAAACTACCTCATTTTAGGGAATATAGTAAAAATCATCGTCCGGCAGGCTGCCGCCTATAGAAGCAGCGTCTTGTCCATACAATACTTCCAGATATCCGGCAAGAGCCTGTTTCATCGCTTTACCATCAATATATGTTATATTGCAATACGGCATTGCCTTAGCCGCTACGGGCGCTTTTTCAATTATACCATACTTTGCCACAAGTTCTGACACCGCTTCCACATTATCGTTAGCATACGCCGCGCTTGCCTTATGTTCTTGTAAAAATTCCATTACTGCTGCAGGGTTTTCATTAAGAAAATCATTTCTAACTACGGTTACTCCGGTTACAAGACTGCTGCCGCCTTCTCCCTGAATTGCCGCCCACTCCGCAGTCATATCAATGACAATCGACAATTCTTCATTCTGCATACATGCCGCCGTCACGAAAGGCTGCGGCAACACGCCCACTTTGTCAGGATTCTCCGCAAGTACCGCAGCTACCTCGGTTGCCTCGGACTTATATTCCAGTGTGACGTCGTCTGTCGTAATTCCGTTTTCAGATAAAAGATACTGCAATACATAGTCCGGCGTAGTTCCTTTTCCCGTAAGGTAAATGGTCCTGCCCTTCAAATCCTCCATAGACTGAATCGACTCATCTCCTGATACCATATATAAAACTCCAAGCGTATTAATATCAATAACGGAAACACCGCCTTCGGTTTTATTATATAACACGCTCGCCACATTGGACGGCACCAGCACAATATCCATATCGCCGGAAATCATTTTCGGAAGCAGCTCATCAGCCGCCGCTGCCATTGTAAATGTATAATCGTTTGCCGTTTCGCCATTCTCGGACTGATTCATTAAGTATACAAGTCCAATAGATGTAGGTCCTTTTAATGAACCGACGCGCACCTGCGTCTTAACCTGCTCATTTACTGCCGTCTTTGCCTCTTTCCCACACCCTGTCAAAAATAATGCACAGAGCACAATGCTCATAATTACCGCTAATATTCTTCTCTTCATATTAATAACCATGCCCCTTTCTTTAGCTGTTCTATTTCCACAAAAAAAGCGCCAAAAGGCGCACTTAATATTGCAGAATATATAACGGCCTTTCCTCTCAGAACGAATCTTCAAGCGTCAGTAATTCCCACCTAAGATGGCGGATTAGCAACCGCACAGGTGGATTTTTAAGATTTTCCGTCAGGACGAACCTTTCAGATTATCATAAATTAGTGTAGCATATTGCCGCCAAAAAAACAACCCGCCTGTTTCCAAGCGGGTCGTTCTCTTTTCCCTTATTAAGAAGAAAGCTTATTTCATCTGCTCTTCCTGCTTCTTAATCATTCTACGAACCATCTCTCCACCGATAGAACCAGCTTCCTTAGATGTCAGGTCACCATTGTAACCTTCCTTAAGGTTTACGCCTAATTCAGAAGCAACCTCTGTTTTAAAACGATCCATAGCTGCCTTAGCTTCCGGAACTTCAACTCTATTAGTTTTGTTACTTGCCATTTCTTTTCACCTCCGAAAATACTTTCATCTTTTATCTATATTTGAGATAAGCGATTGCAACAACGCTTATCCCAGAAAATTTAATGTTAATCCGAAACCGAATTACGCTATCTGTTTAAGCGTGCTTATATCACTTATCTTGATGTTAGTATTAGCGGATTGCAAGAAAATATTTTGGTAAGTTTTGCTATTAAATAACATTAGAAATTTATTCTTCTATTGTTGAAAAACAAGCTTTTCTTTCATTAAAGATACAGCCTCTTCCCCCTTAAGCTGTTCTAAAATAGCAAGTCCAAAGTAAACTGCCGTACCCATGCCGCGACTTGTAATTATCTTCCCTGACACAACGGCTGGAGCGTTCTTTACGTCAGCTCCTTCTAAATGGCTCTCAAACGACGGATTAGAGCATGCCGCCTTGCCCTTAAGCATACCTTTGTGTCCTAAAATGCTTGGAGCCGCGCAGATTGCCGCAACATATTTTCCTTCTGCATAAAAAGAATCCACCTGTTTCATTAAAGGCTCATAAGCTTCCAAATTAACAGTTCCCGGCATTCCGCCCGGCAGAACAATCATATCCACCGCCGCAAAATCAACTTCTTCAAATAGTTTGTCCATTTCCACGGTAATTTTGTGCGAACCCGTTACTTTTTTCTCTCCTGTAATCGAAACCATGTCCACGTCTATTTCCGCTCTGCGCAGAATATCCACCACGCTCAACGCCTCGATTTCTTCAAAACCTGTTGCAAAAAATACGCTTACTTTGCTCATTTTATTGTAGTGCTCCTTTCGTGTATTCATTTTATCTTATTGATTTTCAGTAGCTTCCATTTGTGCTACCGACTCTTTAAGCCTAGCCATATTTTCTTGCGAATAAAAAGGATCTACAGATACTTCAAAGGGTATACGTTTCTCTCTCCCTAATTTTTTAAGATAGATGTTAATAGCTGTTGATAAAGACATTCCAATATCAGCACAAGCCTGCTCTGCTTTTTTCTTTACGTCATCCTCTATTCGTAAACTGATTTGAGCCATCCTATCACTCCTTTATCTATGATGTTATTAGTGTGCCCTATATTATAGCATTTGTAAAGCGTTTTGCTATACAAAACATTTTTATTAGATATACTGAAGCCAGAAAGAAATATAATGGTTTCTCATGATTGCTTTTCTCTCCTGTACTGTTGGATTTCTTCATCAATTTCCTCCATTGACATAGGATTAGTCCGGACATATTTCTCTCTTGCCTTTTTTAAAATATCCGATGGTTTCGCTGTCAGCCGTTCCACCAGCATCATAACCATGTTATAATCTTCCAATGATAAAGATTCAATTTTTTGAACAAGTTCCGGTGTTGACATATTCCGTCTCTCCTTTCAAAGATCCATGTGGTCACTTTACACTTTTATCTATTATACCACCCTCTGTGCCAATTAACTATTATTATTTTTCTGCTTAACACTTTTTGCTTACATTATTGCTTTTTATTTTTCATTTATCATTAATAAGCAGACTCCAGTATTGTCTTGCGTTTTCAAGGGAAAATGAGTTCCACTTATTGACATATTGAAGCAGACTTTGATTTTTACTATTTCCTGACGCAAGTGCATTTAAAGTATCCTGCATCATTGCAATAGAATCGTCTATGGATTTTTCGCCGTTTACAAGCATTTTTAACTGCTCTTTCCAACTTTCAACTGCATTGGCAATATCTGATTCCTCTGCCTTCACTTTTCCGGCTTTTTGAATATTTTTTTCTTCTTCGTCCATCGGAATCGCCCTCTTAGAAGCCGTCCAGTCGTAAAGAGTAGACAAAAGCTCATTTGAAATCTCACGCGATGAACGATATCCTTCCAAAATCTTAGCATTATGCTCATAATACTGGTTAATCAGATTATTAAAATCTTCCTGCATTTCTTCCGGCACAAATTTTTCAGAAAATTGTCTTAGCGCGGCTGTTGATGATTCCAGTTCAAATCTGGCGGCATAGGAAGATAATTGGTCGGAATCAGGCTGTACTTCTCTCACGTTGCCGCAAACACTGTTCATACCGCTGGTAATGTCGGATAGAATGCGGTCAACCTGTAAGACTTCGTCATCGCTTAAATTATCGTAAAATCCCATTCCCGATAAAGCATCGCTGATAATGCCAAATTGCGTCCCTATCCGGTTAAATGCGTTTTCCGGATTTAAAAAGCTGTATTCCTGACGTATGCGTTCTTCTTCGGCTTTCTGTGCTTCTTTTCGCGCTTTAACGCCGTCTAAAAATTCAACTGATTCTGATGAAATTGTTACATTGACGCCTTTTAACTTTTCCTTTAAGGCTTCCGTGGCTTGCCGCTCTTCCGTTGTGGAAAAATCGGAAAAAGCTTGAAGACTCTTTTGTATCATTCTCTTTTCGTAGGCACCGCCTGAAATCACGCCTTCCATTATCATTTGTGTACTTGTTCCATTAATACTATTAATTGACATTTTCTTATTCCTCCTCGAAATCTATTTCCTGTTATGTCTGTAAATCCATATGCAAGTCTAAATTTATACTTTTGCAGACAAGTTTATATCTGTAAATCTATTGAACTGCCCGAAACAGACGACCTTTTCACAAATGTATTGCCGCTTTTGACAAACTGGCTTTCTACGGACTCCCTTGTAATGCCATCTAACGCACCAGTGGGTATGGAATCACCATATTCCCATGTCGGATTTACTGCCTTAATCACTGATTTAAACGCCTGTAGATACTTATTTAATGTCCAGCCTGCTGACAATCTATCATCTGATTTCATCTGCTTATACATATCTACAAATATTTCTGTCTTTCCTGTTCCGTCACCCATTCCGCCTCTGGTCTGAAAATCCTTTTTCACATATTCAAACATTTTATCTTTGCTGCTTTCGGGAATATCAATAATCTTTTTATAGCTGTCGCTCGTTTCGTCTGTTACAAGAAGTCCTGTCAATCCCGTAGTCGGATCAACCCATTCTCCTTTTGAGTTATAATTTTTCATTAAGTTTTTAATAGCTTGGACATTCGTAAACATACTGCCGGTACAACCGCTCTTTGTCATTTGCTGAATCACGGCTTTATACTGCTTACTGCTTGTATCAACGCCCGCCGCTTTCAACTGCGACTGTATGGAAGCACTGTTTAATTGTGAAAACCGGAATACTCCGGGTAATGCCCCACCTGTTCCCCAAGTTGTCTTCGTTCTCCCAAACATACTTTGAAATAAAAAACTGTAATCTGTAATTTTTGACATAATATCAGTCTCCTAAACTTCCAAAAAGCTATGAAATCTCTTTACCAGTTCATCTAACTGCGACTGCTCCTTGTCCGTTCCTGTAAATATCTGCACTTCGCCGCCTGCATAATAACTCTTGAAATTCTCAACAGCTTTGCAGCAGATTCCATCATGTTGCTTATTTTATTGATTTTTTCTTCTGCCTGTTTTCCATATGTACTTGTTACCTGTTCTGCCGCTTCATCAGATAAGCCGATTTCTTTACAGGCATAAGAGAGCTGCGAAACTTTTAGCCCCAACTGTGCATAAGCTCCCACGTTCCATGAATCGCCTAAATTTCCATTCAGCTGTTCTTCCAAGTCCTTAATCACGCTTTGGAGTTTATCGCTTTGCTCTTTTGTCATGCTTGCACCGTAAAAGCTGACCGTTTCCGATATTCTCTGCGCTTCCGATGTGTCCTTTGAAATCTCAACAATCACACCTAAATCCTTTATTTCAGAATCAGGTGTATTCTTGATTTCTTCCTGCATATTATTTGTTGTTTTCGATTGATACTGATAACCGCTTGCTGCTCCTACATTTGAAATATCCTTAGATTTATCCTCCTACAATATTGGTTTTTCACTGGCGGTTTCGTCAAATATTGTTTCGGAGTTTCATTCCACAAATTAAACGGATATGTGGTGAACCGACCTTTTTTTGCTGTGAACTCATAAAAGAAAATAATCGTTCTACGTCCTATCGTCTATAAACTTATATAATAGTTTTCCTACAATCGCTATTACAAGCATTGTAAGATAATATCGTGGATCTATTTTTTCCCCGAATATCAGAAAAAATATTGTGACTGCTGCAATTATAATTGCGTATCACTTTATGCCTGCAAATCTAAATTAGAGCCAACCATCATTTGTTGTTTTGCGCTTGCCTCCACCAATTTCTCAGTAAGACTCTTCACATCATTTCCGACAATCCTAACTTCATGTGTATGCGAAACTTCCTTACTTGCTTTTATGCGCTCTTCTATACGTTTATCAAATTCCTCTTTTTGCTGTCTTGCTTTTTGCCTTGAGCGCTCAAACATCTCCCTTTTCTCTCTGGGACCGCTGACACTTCCTGCACTCATATTACCATTTTCATCAATATAAAATCTAAACTCATATACGGTATTGCCTGTCATGGCACGAATCATGGATTCGCCCCATTTACAAGCCGCCGGTATGTCTGTCAGATTTTTTTCATATTCTGCTGCCAGCTTTGGATCAGCTTCCATTTTTACTATAAATTCCGGTGCAATCGTAACGTTGATTTTTTCAGGATAATTACTGCTCCCCGGAGTGCCATTGCTATATCCGGTTAATAAGTTCAACTTCGGATTTTTCTTTTGCAATTCTGCAAGATAATCCGAGGTGCCAGCTTTCGCCACAAATGATGTACTTGCATAACTGTTGTATGCGTTGCTGATTTCCATTGCCATAATTCGTCCTCCTTGAACTTTTTGCTTGAAATTCCATTTTCTTGTTGCATCGTTGATTTACAAAATGTACTTAAAAATATAATCAAAAAAGAAATTGTCTCTGTTTACATAGGGGATTATCAACTCTGTTTCGCTTCCGCTATAATCCACATATATCCCATTTGGGACGTCTCCAATTCCCGGCAGTTTGGTATAGGTTCCAAACCCAAGCCAAAAACCGTCCATATCTTCATACACCCCATTCTCCCTAAGAACATTCTGAAATGCAGACCTATCAATGTATACATATTGACTATCTGTACGGAATGCCTGTTCCAGAGTATCACTATCAGCCAGATTAAAATATTTCCCCTTTTCATTTACCAAACCTACATCCATCCACTCTATGTACTTTGGATATGAGATTTCCCACATAAATATAAACATTCCTACTAAATACAAAGGACACGCCAAATGTAGAATAGCTGTTCCCATTTTCCAATAAGGCTTATATTCCGCAACTTTTGTAATACGGTGTTTCAAATTCCGATACTCCTTATCTCCCACAAAAGTAGCAAACATATTAAAATCTTCACTT
>JAMPHY010000021.1 GCA_023663185.1 Clostridiales bacterium
GTAGAGCACCTGACTCTTAATCAGGGTGTCCAGGGTTCGAGCCCCTGAAGGCGCAGTCGGGAGTACCATTTTTGAGGACGTATGCGCCTTGGGGATGGTGCTTTTTTTATTCAAAATTTTTCATTTTATTATGGAGTTTTAATACTACGATTACTTACTAATGGCATTACAGATTTCAAGCTTCAGTTCTTCGTCTTGCTCATATGTATTATTAATAATCGCTGTCATTATTTTATGTAACAAATCTTTATCAATTTTACCTGCAGCAACATTGAGGCTAATATTTTCGGTTTTGGCTAAAAAAGTCTGAGCTATACCAAGATATCCATTCTGCAGCAAAAACAAAGCAGACAGCGTAATTGCAAGACGTTTATTTCCATCAGCAAAACAATGAAACTGGCAGGTACAGAAAAATAGATGTGTAATCTTATCAATAAATGTAGGATACCAATCATCATTCTGTATATTGTAAAGAACGCTTTCAAGTCTTCCAAAGTCTATTGCTTCTAAAATTCCACCACCACTATATTCGATTGTCTTTGCGTGGGTTACTCTTGCCTGCTCAGGTGTGATATAAACTATTTCTCCCATTATTCACTCTCCTTAAGGCGTTTTAGAACATCTTGGTTTTCAGCCATCAAACGTTCAAGTTCCTCGCCAGCAGTCCCTAAGAACCTTTCATATTCAGATTTTTCAAGAGGTTTAATATATTCTTTCAACTGGTAGTGAAAAGCATCTCTTAAAGCCATATCCCTACTTGCCATTTTTGTACGAGCAAATATGATTAGCGGCTTCCACATTGGTAATCTTTCAAAAGCATCAAAAAGGTCTGATAATTCCCAGTTATTAAGTTTTCTACCTAGTTGCACGGACTGTTCCTTAATCATACTCGCTAATCCACATTCATATGAAGATATCAAAGTTAATATTTCAGAATAAAAGGTATCACGAATTCTTTCCTTTTCAGATAACTTTAATATCTGGCGATATTCTTTTGCCTTTTCTTTGAAAATGCTCTGATAGATTTTATCTGTATAAAGTCCAAACTTTGCATTTCCCATGTCAACATAATCACGAAGAGCATATGTAAATTCTCTTCTATAATTTTCTTCTTGAAGAAAAGCTCCAATAAAGTCTTGGTCTCGCTGATTAATGTATTTTGTGCCACCGCCAGATTTCTGATTGATTGTGTCAATTACAATATCAAGGATAATCTGGCGAAGTTCAAATGCCGTTTCGCTTTCAGCAAGCAGCATTGCCATATTTAGAAATGCCTTAAAATCAAAGATACTTAATGCTCTAATTTTGTGACCGACATTAATGTCGGTCACAAAAGCGCTTTCATATACCATTAAAAATTCTTGCAATTTTTTCCCTTTGAGAACAGTATATCCATTGCTTTTAAGTTCATCACCATATTTAGTGATATATCGCTCTATTGTTCTTACGTCTACACCGAAAAACGTAGCAACCATTTCCTTTGTTAAATATAATGTATCATTCCATACAATACATTTAATATTGACTGCCTTCTGTATTTCAGGAATAGCAATATCATTATTTAGAATATTTTGTCTGTCTATTTTAGATGTTGTCAAATCTTTTGACATTTGAGAACTCCTTTCTGGAAATTATTCTTGTTTCATGCAAAATGTTTGCTCATCAGTTTCCTTAATTATAGTAGGGAAAATAGCATTGTATTTATCAATAGTTGACGTTTTACCACTCGTCTTTTCTTATAAAATACTATTGCTTGAAATTTATCATATTAGTTGCGAAACACTCGAATTGCGTATCAACTGAACTATGGTTATTATATCAGGAGAAATACATGCCGTCAATGAAATGTGACACAATAACACATTCACAAGAAACGGCATAGCCGATATTTCTATCAACTATACCGTTTTCTGAAAAATATAAAATGTCTTATTGGATTGACCTTTAAGCCTGACTCTTTTATATCTGTATGTTACTGAAAATGCTGCTACCTAGCAACCCCAATGTATTGCCATATGCCGAAAGTGCAGAACTTCCGCTTCCATATGCCGAAAGCCCCAGCATATTCATGCCGCTTGACAAACTGCTCGTATATAGGCTACGTGTCATCAATCTGTCAATTATCTGACTATTAATATAGCATTGCTCGCAGCAGAAATCCTCGCTGCCAGCGTAAGATGTGGAGTCTGAATCCCCGCCTGTCTTTGTTATCGCTCTCCATGCTTCTACAGCTTTTTGCATATTATTTTCAAATTTATTGGTATTTGAAATCTTACTGGCATTCGATGTCTTTTGAGAACCATTGTTTACTGTTGAGAGCCCTTCAACATTCCGCATCCCAAGTCCATTAATGTACATAAATCAATCCGCCTCCTGAAATATGCTTGTACCGACTTTTGTTTATCTTAGCTTAGAATTAGTGTAAAAAATTTCGCCGGAATTATCAATATATTTGGCACGAAAGGATAGATTATTGTAATGAAAAAGTAAGCTTGCAAAATCCCGCCACCTGCCATACAATTAACTTAGTTGGAGGGCGTCTTATGAAAATCACATGGTTTGGAACAGCTTCACTTTTAATTGAAAACGGAAAAGACAGGGTTTTAATTGATCCTTTTTTACCGATGAGGGGCGCGGAAAATCACCCTTCACTATTGGATTATAGAAAAGAGGATTCTATTCTCATTACGCATGGACATATAGACCACTTGGGGAGCATACCCTTAATTCTTGAGGACTCAGACGCCACAGTGTATTGCAGCGCGCTGCCTGCTGCCACTTTGGAGAAAAAGGGCGTTGACAGCGACCAGATTGTTATTATCCGTCCCGGCGATATGCTGCATTTCGGGCAAATCAGGGTTACTGCACTCTCAGGCAGGCATATACATTTTGATTCTGAGTTAGTCAGGCACACCCTGATAAATACCCGCGTACTAAGGCATCTCCCTAATTTTTTATCACTGCTTTTACGCAACCACACTTATCCTGAAGGAAATGAAACTCTTGCTTTTCAGGTTGATACCGCAGATAAGCGAATCCTTATACTGGGCAGTCTGGGGCTTGCCGAAAATACGGAGTATCCCAAATATGCCGACATGTTAATCCTGCCTTATCAGGGCGCGACGGATTTGGTTACGCCTACGCTTTCCATTATTGAAAAGCTCGAACCGCGGACTGTGCTTTTAGACCATTTTGACGATGCCTTTCCGCCCATTTCTAGCCACATAGACACCAGACCTTTAAAGAAGGCATTAGAAGAACGCTTTCCCGATTTGCCGGTTGTTAAGCCGACGGCGGGGAAAGCTGTAACTTTGTTATAGCACGGCGGGGAAAATGACAATGTTATTAGACGCCTACGTTGCGTAGAGACAATAATTTCTAATCTCTACGGTGCGTGGGTGTTATTTTGTTATATGAATTGTATATACTTGCTATGTGATTACAGAACTGTTATTTGTTGGCACGAGCTTAGCCGAAATGAAGAAAATTGTTGAAGGAGAAATATCAATGGATCAGATAAAAATCGGAAAATTCATAGCAAGCTGTCGTAAAGAAAAAGGTATGACGCAGCAGCAATTAGCGGATATTCTTGAAGTCAGCGATAAGACAATATCCAAGTGGGAATGTGGCAGGGGCTTGCCGGAAGTGCAATTTATGATGCCGCTTTGCAATTTGTTAGGTATAAACGTCAATGAGCTTCTTTCAGGCGAAAGGCTTTCTGCTGACGAATATCCTCAGAAAGCGGAGGAAAATATGATGGGTTTAATAAAAGAGCATGAATATATTAAAACTTATAAACCGTTAGCCGTATGGTTTGTTTCATTTATTCTTACTGCCCTGTTTTTCGGATTTGGCTGGAACTTACTTGGAAATGCCCAAATATTATCTAAAATATTTATTATAGTGGTAATGACGTTAATTGATATACTATTCGTCATTATTTTTAAAGGCGAATATGTATACTGGATTGTTTACGGTCCCGACTTTGAGACTGCCGTAAACGCCGGCTCACAAAAAAGAAAATCTTATGCGTGGAAATATTTAAGGACATTTCTTATTGCAAGCTTAATAACGCTTATATTTTTAGCTATAAGCGTATTGTTTCATTTTCCGGCAAATTTTGATTTTATCGCGTTTATGGTTATATTGACAGCCGCAGGATTGGCAACTGTCCCAATTAAATTTTAAATATAATAGCGTGCTGCTGCCGATACGCTGTTTATAAGCATGTCAACTGCCAGTTGTTTTACTTTCATTTTCTTTATGTTATCATATGCCTATACAAATTTAGATATGAAGGAGAGTCAAAATGATAACCAAAACTGACGAACTACGGCAGATTGGCTGCAGACTGTCTGTATGCCGGCAAAATAAAAATATGACGCAGGAAGAGCTTGCAAACCGATTGGGCGTAACTCCACAAGCATTGAGTAAATGGGAACGGGGAGTAAGTCTTCCTGATATATCAATGCTCCCTGATATTTCAGCTATATTGGAAATCAGTACGGATTATCTTCTGGGCGTCAGCAGGCAGAATAATGTCCAAAACGGCGACATTACAATGCAGCACACACTGGGAGAAAACTTGAGAAACTCTTTAGAGCCGCTTGAACTCATATTTGGAGAAGAATTGATACCTCTTTTCATGGACAAAAAATATATCGAAGAAATAAAAGATTTAAGACTGCGGCTTTCCTATGAAGGCTTTCTGCTGCCTGTTTTTCGTATCAGGGACGAGTTAAGCTTAGATACACGCGAGTTTATGGTTCTGTCTTATCGTAATATACTCTATTCTGAAAAAATCGCAAACATTGATGATAAATCCCTGCATTATATTATTGAGAAAACAGGAAACTGTATACAAAAAAATTACTGCGAAATTTTAAATCCGGATTTGATAAGAGGACTGGTTGACAATTTAAAAATCAAATATCCTATTTTAATAGAAGGGGTTATTCCGGAAAAAATATCGTATAATATGCTGGCAGATATGGTTAAGCGCATTTTGCGCAAAGGCGGTTCTATTGTCTATCTTCCCAAGATAATTGAAGTTATGGATATTACTTTGGCATGGCAGAAAAATATTTCTGTCACGGAATTGGAAAATGTGATAATGAAAGAAATAAAGGCAACTGAAAGTTGCAAAAAAGCACCTTAATGTTGGTGGAAAGAAACGCTGTTGTCCTGTATGATATAGATTATCGAAAGGAGCGTTGCTATGAAATTATCAGAAAAAATTGTGGAATTAAGGAAAGCAAACGGCATGACGCAGGAAGAACTTGCCGCCATATGTAATGTCAGCAGGCAGTCCATATCTAAATGGGAAGCCGACATAGCGCTTCCGGAGACAGAAAAGCTGTTGATTTTAGGCGAGACCTTCCATATCTCTATGGATATTTTATTAAAAGACGAATTAACGTTAAATGAGATTAAGGACGTTCATACTTGCGGCAGCAATGCCATAGAGCAAAAGAAACCTTCGCTATATGAAGGAGTCTTGATTAAGGAAAGCATAGAAGATGACAGCATTATTGATTATCTAAGCATTCATAAAATGGAGTTGTGGAATACTGGCGGAAAGCCTAAATACTGGACTGTATTATTTTTTACAAGCGATAAAAGGGATTTCCCTGAGCAGATTTCTAAAGTCATGATATCTGCTGCTAATGGAGAAAACTGGTTTGTTGATTTTAAATCAGGTAATGAAAAATACATTGTGTTCAGAGACAAGATTTTAAAATATCAAATCGGAAATAAAACCGAAAAAGAGTATGTCTGCAATGAATGCAGAAAATTAGGCATTTCTGATGAACAAATGAATTGGTCGGAATAAGAGCGTAATGATTGAGTAAGAATAGGAGATTATTATGAGAGTATTATTAACATCGGCGGGTTTGGAAACAGAGGAAATTAAAGAGTTTTTTATGAGCATGGCTGGTAAAGATATGTCTTTAGTAAAGGCATTATTCATTCCTACGGCGGCAATAGATGCCGGCGCAATAGAAGTCCTGCCAAAGTGCATGAACGATTTATTAAAATGCGGTATTTTAGATAAAAATATCTGCGTCTATGATTTACATGTCGGCATGAACTTTGCGCAGTTGCAGCAATACGACATAGTATATTTATGCGGCAGCAATACACATTATTTATTAGAAAGAATTAATGCGACCAAGTTTAATAAGTCTTTAATAGAATATATCAAAGCGGACGGACTTGTAATAGGGGTAAGCGCCGGAAGCCTCATTTTTCCAATAATCTGCCTGATAATTTGGGGCTGATAGACACAAAATTAGATGTCCATTGCGCATCAGGCGAGCACAGCGGAAAATTAACATATCCTTTAAAAGATAACATAAGGCTCACAAATACATGTGCGCTTGTAATACGGAACTTTCCCGATGGGCTGGAAATAATCGGTGACTAAACTGGCGGCAGCTTAATCAGGGCGGGGCAGTCTTAAATCTAACGCCGCCTTGATTTCCTTTTCCATCTTATGCGCATATTTTATTCTATTGATAGTATTCTTCGTCTCAGAGACGCCCAGCAGCTTTTCTTCTTCGTCGATACATTCTCCAAGCGCCCTTTTAATATTATATTCCAGCCATTCCACCCATGTATATGCTAAGCCGTACACCTTGCTGTATGCACGGAAGCCATTATCATATGCTTTCAGATAGCCGTCAAAAAAAGCAAGCATTTTCTCAATATCTATATCACAGGTTACGATTCCGGACCATTGGAGCGCAAGCTGCAGCGCATTATCCACTGGATTCTCATAATCAAGGCATTCCAAATCTATTACCCACGGCTTACCGTTCTCCCACATAATGTTCTTAGGATCTAAGTCCGCGTCCGACATACACATTATATCCGGCAGCGCCGCTCTTGCTTTATTCAACTCTTGCTCGGCATAAATGAGCAGATTTTCATTATCAGATAAAACCGGCGCAATCCCGCTTCTTTCTTCATTCGCCCTGCTGACGTATTCGCGCCAGTTAATCCTGCTTACTTCCGACTTCTGACTGGCTGCGTTTTGGGGGCTGATTGTATTTTTAAGGCTGATTATATTTTGAGGGCTGATTGCATGGATTTTCCCCAGAATGCTTCCTGCTATATTACACTGTCTGCTTGAAATATTATTCCAGTCGGCTATGCGTCCTTCCTGCCACCTGAAAATATAAAAGAAATTGCCTTCTATGTTCTGCATTTTCTTACCATCGACCATTATCGCAGGTACAATGGGAATGTCTTCCTTTTCTAAAATCTGCTCGATTTTCTCCGCCCGCGCGAAATTATCATGCGCGTCCGCCCTGCTCATTATATTCGGATTCAGGCGCTTAACTGCATATACTCCGCAGTCGGTCTTCACCTTATACATTCTGTGTGAACAACCGCCTGATACTTGTTCAATCGGCAAATCCACGACTCCAAGCCCGCATTTTTTCACTAAGTCTATTATCAATTTGTCTATTGCATGCGCTTTCATTATTTTCCTCTATATACTACTTTATATCTAATAAACAATGAAATCTTCCACCGCAAGTTACGTAATATTTATTTCCAATCCGCTTCGTTCGTCAATTTCACCCTCATACATAAATCGATATTTTCCTTTGCCCTTTCCTTTTACTTCCACTACGACATTCATATCCCTCAATTTTTTCATAATATCCTTTGATGCCGTAATCGTACACCCAAGCAGTTCCTTTACTTCCGGCGCCCCGAATACTTGGTTAGTTTCAATAGAATTATAAACTTTTAGCAGATTTTCTTTTGTGTGGGTAAAATACTTTTGTCTTGCAATAGCTGATTTTAATATTTCAATTTCCAGCTTTTTAATGCCAAATTCCGACTTTTCATTTTGTATAGTTGGATTTTTAGCATAAATAGCTGGATTTGCATTTTCATTAGTTTGGTTTTTATTATTATATATAACTGTCTGTAACATAAATGCATTTGTATAATATTCAGGAGGTTTCTGTCCTGCTGCTTCCAGTTCCTTGCACATACGGTCTACGCCTTCACCATATTCTTTCACAAAATCATATGCTTTCAAAAATTCGGCAATTTTAGGATTTCTTGAAAAATGTGTAAACCTGATATTATCTGCCTTGACCAACCCCGGCAGTCTCCCCGGACTTTCAACAACAATACGGTTGTCAAACATTTTTACCTGAATATCTGTTCCGGTAATGCTGTATGCCCGATGTGTTACCGCATTTACGATAATTTCCTGACGTACAAATTTAGGGTATTCCTCTTCCGTCACAAAGATACCGTCTGTACCCAAATATGTTTTTTCTTTAATTTGCGTGTCAAGAAAAGCGATAGCATCCCTTATCATCTTTAAAATATTACCCTTGAATATAACATCTTTTATCACATTCATTTCTGTGCCAAATTTTTCTTCTACACCTTCGTATCGTATAAAACGAACTCTTGCTCGTGGGAAAAATTTCTGCGGTTCCGTTCCAAACAGCAGAACAGCAGCCGTACTTACCTGCAATTCTCCATTTTTCTCTATGACAAAACCATTATTCTGCTTTAAATATTCAGCCGGCGTTTTGCTATATCCAATCTTTTCAACATATCCTTTTACTTGTTCCATATCCAAATCATCAATCGTAGCGCCCTGAACTAATTTATCCTCAAAATATCGTTCACCCCTATCATAAGTCAACTGCAATCGTTCTTCAAATTTTAAAAGTTTAGACTTATCTCCAATGCGGAGATATACTTCATCTGCCTGATTTGCATGTACATACGGGCTTGGTTCAATATGCAGCACAATCACATGATTTTCTCTTCCTTTATAATCAGTACATGGAACTTTCTCCGTATCCACCTTAACCGTTGGTTCACAGAAATCAAACGGAACCCTTAACAGTTCATTCACTCTCTCAACTTCGTAATCTACGCCTTCAACCCTCTGATTTTTGTCTGAAATGCCAATAACAATCTTTCCACCATCTGCATTTGCAAAAGCCACCAATGATATTGCCAATGCCTTTGGTTCAATCATAACGCTTTTACGGTCAAATGTCTGCCGTTCTTTATTTTGCAATAATTCTTCAATCGTCATTGGATTTACCTATCGCCCTTTGTTTCAATCAAAAGTATTTTTCCTTCTGTTTAAATTCCATTTTTCAGCCGTTTCAGTAACCGTCATAAATCCTGCTAACATCTGTAATTCCCCGCATAAAAGATTCATTCATATTCGTATTCATTCTATTCTTGTATGCGAAACCTGTCAATGATTCATTTTTTGAGTTTCCTCATTTCCTCATTTTTATAATGACTTACATGAATGCCTATATGTCCAATTCCCAGAATAATTGTTGAAATGATAAGGAATACATTCTTCCCATACACGCCAAGTAAGATAAACGCGCACACAGGCAATGTCGCCCCCGCCACAGGGATACCGCAAATACTACTATAAAAATCGGACATTCTTTTTTCGCTGCGGAAGTATCTTATCCAGTAAATTTCATAAAGAAGCATTAGCAGAAATGAAATTAACAGCCATATGCTCCAAATAGAATTAAGTCTGATATTGAAATCAGAAAATATTAATGCACAGCAGCAGACTAATATTTCGCCAATTCTCTCTATAATTTGCAAAACCTTGCTTTCCTGTTCGGCATATTGCTCATAATTTATGGGTTTATGCTTTGTCCAAATTGTATTAGGTATAAATAACATCAACAGATATATAAGTCCTACATATGAAAATCCTAAATGGAGCATAATTGAATTTCTCCTTCTTATTAGATATGGTATAATTATGCCATAGGAAAAATTGAACATCAAGCTGATTATTATCTCTATTAACAATTTATGTCTACTAATGATTTACGCACCACAAACAAGATTTTCAATATCGTGCGCAAGGAGCAATTACATATATGAAGAACACATTATCACAAATGACATTAGAAGAACTGTGGCAGTTATTTCCCATTTCTTTAGTGCCGCATAATGAACATTGGGCTGAATACTATGCTGAAATGGAAATTTTTTTGCATAATATCCTTTCCGCTTATAAAATTCGGCATATCAACCATATTGGAAGTACAGCAATTAAAAATATATGGGCGAAAAACATTATCGATATTCTTATTGAAATAGCCCCCGATGAAAATATGGAAGATATATCCAAAGTAATCAAGCGCAATGGATTTATTCGTATGTCATCGGGTGCAAACCGGATTTCATTTAACCGCGGATATACTGAAAATGGATTTGAAGAAAAGGTTTATCATTTACATCTTCGGCAGGCAGGCGATAATGACGAATTGTACTTTCGGGATTATCTGAACGAACATTCACAGGTAGCAAAAGAATACGAACAGCTAAAATTAAATTTATGGAAACAGTATGAACATAATAGAGACGGCTATACCGAAGCAAAGTCGGATTTTGTAAAAAAGTGGACATTGGAGGCAAAAAAGGCTTATGTGGCAAGATATTAATATGTGCCAAGTTCACCTACTTACAGCAACCTTGGCACATTAAGAATATAAATATAGCTTTGTTTTAATTTTACTCAATATATATCTGGCATATATTCCTGCAAAATCTCATCTATGTCATAATTAGGCGCATATTTTGCTGCTATATCGCAGATATGCTGTACTTCGTCTAAGCTGTCCTCTTCTAAATCCTCCGCGATTTCTTCAGGCGTCTTGCCTTTCACCAGCTTACGACAGATTTGGTCTATCCGTCTTCTTTCCATACCCTCGGCAATGCCTTCCCTTTTGCTGTCCCACATCATTACTTCAAGCTTCATATATTCATGTCTCCATTTCCTATGCAATCTTGCCTCAAGCACTTCCTTATCCAGTTCTTCCGTAAATGCGTCTTGCGGCACCAGACTGTCAAAATATTTAAGCAGATTAATAAGTTCCTTGTCAGCATCGTTCATTTTTCCCTTTGTGTTTAAGAAGATTTTCTCCGTCCCGTCATTCAGGCGGATTGTGGTATCTTCGATACAAAGGTTTTCAAAATGATATATATGCCTTCCTTTTCCGAACAAATCAAAGGTACAGATAAAGATTATGTAGTTTTTACCCAACTTCTCATAATCCATTCCCTTCTCAATCAGGTTGATATCAATCACCGCCTGATAATAACGGCTCCTTATCGGAAGTACACCCGTATTCCGCGCCTGCATCTCCACTGCATATACAGTATCCGCGTCATCATCGGCATATACGTCTATGCGTACTCCCTTTGCCTTATAATCAGGTGCAACTGTCTGCTGTTCGTCTATAAACACTATTTCTCGGATTTTCATATCCAGAATGATTTCCAGCAGCTTTTTGCAATGTTTCGGATTTCGCATTACCTTCCCGAACATAAAATCATCAACAATCGTAAGTTCCTCGTACTTCTTTCTTTTTCTTTCCATATATTTCCTCCTGTAAATATGTGCAGGAGCGTTTCTCCCTATGAAAACTCCTGCTGTTAATGTGGTATTAAAAGCATGAATTTTCAAAAGAAACTCTATATGAGTTAGAATAAAGATGTATCGTTTGTTATGCGATACAAAGAAAAATATGCTTTGATAATATTATATCCTTACAAAACACATTTTTCAACTATATTTTGTAAAATGATAGAAAATATGATAGAAATATACCCGTCACTGTGTTATCATAATAACGACATAAATCAATACTTAAAGCGACTTTAGGAGAAATAAAATGAATTACAGACTCGCAACAATAAATGATATCGAAAATATATGTTCTTTGGTAAGTGAAGCAATTAATAAAATGGAAAGCGTCGGTATATATCAATGGGATTATCTATATCCGACAGAAGAAGATTTTTACAATGATATAAACAATAAAACCCTTTATCTTGCAGAAAATGAGAAGAAAATCGTGGCAATATATGCTATTAGTCAGGAGTTCGAGGAGGAGTATACAAAGTGTAAATGGCATAACCCTGATGAAACAGCATGTATTATCCATAGATTGTGTGTAGCTCCCACTTTTCAAAATAAAGGTATCGGAAAACAAATATTAATACATATCGAAGAACAGCTTGCTAATCTCGCATATACTTCTGTCAGATTAGATGCATATTCTCAAAATCCATACGCCTTAAAATTATATAAGCATAGCGGTTACGAAGAGCGCGGTTTTGCAGACTGGCGTAAAGGACGATTTATATTAATGGAAAAGGCTTTATAAAGCTTCTTAACCCTAAAAAGCAACCCCCAACAGCTCAACCACTATTCCTGCAGCAACGCCGACCACATACAACAAGGATATAATCACAGCGTTTTCTTTAGGTCTGTCATTCACGCGCAGCAATACGATAATACCGACTCCGGCGCCGACAAGCAGCCCGGACATCATTGCACCTGCGTTTAGTATGCCTTTTAGATAAAGCTGCGTAATAATGACAGACGCGGCGCAGTTAGGAATAAGTCCAATTACTCCGGCAAGCAATTCTCCTATAACCATACGGTTTAGCACGAGACTTGCCAGAAAATCTTCACCGATTATGGCAATCAATATATTCAATATAAATGAAACTATCAGCAGATAAATAAATATTTCCAGCGTATGATGAAGCGCTGATTTAAGAATGCCTTCTTCACAATGGCAATGGTGCTGTTCACACAAATGCTCTATCTCCGGCTCTCTTTCCTTCTTATAGAAAAAGCGGTTTGCCACGACGTCAATTATCATACCCGCAATCGTACCGATTATCACCTTCGCGCCTAATATTTTCAAAATCATTCCCATTCCTGCGTTCTCGGAAATCAAAATCGGAAGCATTTCGTCAGACGTAGCAAGGTAAATCGAAATCAGTGTGCCAATCGTTATAATTCTTCCTGCATAAAAATTAGACGCAGCAGCAGAAAACCCGCATTGAGGGAAAACTCCCAGAAGGCTTCCTATCAGCGGACCGCATTTACCCGATTTACGAATTATACTTTGCAGGCGTTCGCCCGCCTTATGCTCCAAATATTCCATCGCCAGATAAGTCAGAAACAAAAAGGGTAATAATCTTACGCTGTCCAACAAAGTATCCAAAATAATCTCAAACATATACGCTCTCTTTTCTACAATTTTGTCCAAAATTTCTATACGGATTGTATAAATATAACCATATTTTTCAAAAAGGTCAATAAAAAAACTATTAAAAATATACATTTGTTTTAATTTTTATATTGATTATAATTAAAAAAAGTTATAACATAGTATATATATCGGCATGTTTATATAATATAAAGCAAACATTCCTGATAAATTTACTTATGGAGGATTGATGATGGAAGGACTAAAGAATCTAATGGAAGACAATGTGGAGCAGGCGCTTAACCACCTTTTGCCCACTATGCCTAATATTTGTTCATGTGAGGATTGTAAGCTGGACATGGCGACTTATGCCTTGAACCGATTGCAGCCTAAATATGCGCGTACAGCCAAGGGACTTATTCTCCATCGTTTTGATACGTCCTCCATTCAGACGGATGCGGAAATTACAACCGCTGTGGTATCCGCTATCACTGTAATAGGGAGCCACCCGCACCACCCGCCTAAAACTGAACAAGCAGAACAGCCGGAGCAGCCGGCTCAACCTGAGTAAAAGCGGAGCCTTTCGGTTCCGCTTTTATTTTACTATCTCAATTTCTGTTTTTATTTATTTCATCGGCAATATACTCTTCCACACTCTCCCGCGGAATAGATAATGCAAGCGACATCTCGCTATAAAGCAACTCCTCGGCTTTCTTTAAGTAAAATTCATCTGATGAAAGAACCTTCTTTCCCTGCTGCACTCTGTCCTGTTTACGCAGATACAAGGTTTTAATAATCCTCACTAAACTCTGGCAGTCATAAGTTCCGATTGCCTCTTTATACATCTGTTCCCTCGTCTTCTCTTCTTTAATCCAAACCGTCTCAATGTCGGGAATCTGACCAATTAAATTCTTTGCGTCGTTCTCATTCATAATTCTTCGCATAATAATTTTATCATTATCCACCGGAGTATATATGGTGCTCCCCTTCTCAAAAACAGGTTCAAGAATATAATATTTTTTCTTTTTATCAAGTTTATCGATAGGATTCCCTGTAATTGCCGTAACCCGACAGACTCCATGCCCCCCACACATAATTAATTCGCCAACTTCAAACATGCAATCTCCCTCCTGATGTTAAAACCAACCGACTCTATATAAATAAGCTTCTATACTACTATTTTAACATTAAAATTTCTTAAATGTAAGCGTTTTTTATTTAAGTTCATTCGCCGTTATATAGAAATTATAGTATATTCCCTTCTTCTCAAGAAGCTGCTCGTGGTTTCCTTCTTCCACTATACCGTCTTCCGTCAATACCAGAATCCTGTCAGAATTACGGATACTGGAAAGCCTATGCGCTATGGTAATTGTCGTCCTTCCTTTCGCTAGTTCGCGTAAAGATTTTGCCACCTGAAACTCGCTTTCGTTATCCAACGCCGAAGTAGCCTCGTCCAAAATCAAAATCGGCGGATTTTTTAAGAATACTCTGGCTATACTGATTCGCTGCTTCTGTCCGCCTGAGAGCTTCACGCCGCGTTCTCCTACATAAGTATTATACCCATTTTTTAACAATTCTATAAACTCATGCGCGCCCGCCCTTTTTGCTGCCTCTACTACTTCCTCCATCGTGGCGTTTTCTTTACCATAGGCAATATTCTCATACACTGTCCCTGAAAAAAGATATACGTCCTGCTGCACCATACCTATATTCTGGCGTAAGCTTTTCAATGTATACTTCCTTATATTCTTTCCGTCCAGAATAATCTCGCCTTCATCAAGATTATAGAAGCGCGGAATCAGGTTGCAGAGCGTGGTCTTACCGCCGCCGGAAGGTCCGACAATGGCGATTTTTTCTCCCGCATTGATATCCAAATTCAAGTCTCGGAACACAATATTATGGTCGTCCGGATAGGCAAAGCTTACATTCTTTAAAGAGATATTCCCCTCTACGTTCTCACACACAACTGCGTCCGGCTCGTCAAAAATCTCAATTTCACTGTCCATAATCTCAACAAAGCGTTCAATTCCGGTCATACCGCGCTGGAACTGCTCGGCAAATTCGATAATCCTTCGTATAGTGGCAATCAGCGTTGAAACATACATGACATACGCGACCAAATCGCCCGGCATAACCATACCTTTTACCATGAAGATACCGCCTGCCGTCAGCACGGTCAGATACATAAGCCCGTCAAACGCCCTTGTGGTAGTCTGGAACGCTGCCATAAATTTATAGTATTTCTTTTTAATTCTATAAAACTTCTGGTTATCTTCTTCAAACTTCTCCTTTTCTTTTTCTTCATTGGTAAATGTCTTGACTACCTTCTGTCCAAGCAAGCTGTCTTCTATTCTCGCATTTAATTCGCCAATCTGAATCCTCTGCTGGCGCATTGCGGCACGCAGCTTAAGGTTGACTGCCGTACATGTAATAACCATAATCGGCACGATGGCAAAAATAATCAGCGTCAGCCATACATTGATGCCTAAAAGAATAATAAAGGATATTACCGCCTTAATAGCCGCGATAAAAAATTCTTCGGGGCAATGGTGCGAAAACTCCGTCACGTCAAACAAATCGTTGGTAATCCGCCCCATTATCTGTCCGACCTTCGTATTATTATAATATGTATCCGACAGGCTCTGCAGATGGGCGTATGCGTCACGCCGCATATCAGTCTCAATCTGAGTACCCATTACATGCCCTGTGTACGCCATATAAAAATTCGCCGCCGAATCGACTATCCTTAAAAACAGATATAAGATTCCCATACGGAGTATGATACCCACGCTCAGAGACGCCAAATCATTCATTCCCGTATTGGTAATGTATCTTATAAACATAGGAAGAACCATTTCGCATATCGTCGTAAGTCCTGCGCATAATAAGTCGATTACTACGATAACCCAATATTTTTTATAGTATGGCAGAAATCTCTTAAGCAGTTCTCCCGCTTTATATTTTGATATATTTTCAGTTTGCGGCTCCATTTTATAACCATGCCCCTTTCTGCGTCGTAATTTCCTATAAGATAAGAATCCCCCGTGGCAAAAGCTTACGAGGGATTCTGTCAGTTAAAATAATGTGTTCAACTTTTATAAAGAATAGCTGTTTAAGTATTTCTCCTGCTCAGGCGTCAGCACATCGATTTCTTTTCCTAAGAATGCAAGTTTACGGCTTGCAACGTCCTTGTCAACCTCTTCCGGTACATCTATCAGCTTTTCTTTTAATTCGCTTCCGTGTTCTACCAGATATTTTGCGGAAAGAGCCTGAATCGCGAAGCTCATATCCATGATTTCAGCCGGGTGTCCATCTCCTGCAGCAAGATTTACCAGACGGCCTTCCGCCAGAACAAATATCCACTGTCCGCTAGGAAGCTTGTATCCCATGATATTTTTTCTCTGTTCCCTTGTTTCAACTGCGTTTTTCTTAAGCCACGCCATATCAATTTCGCAATCAAAATGTCCCGCATTGCAAAGAATAGCGCCCTCTTTCATAACCGCAAAGTCTTCTTTATCTATAACTCCATCGCAGCCCGTTACGGTAACGAAGAAATCTCCGACTTTCGCCGCCTCCTTCATAGGCATTACGTCAAATCCGTCCATTACTGCTTCAATCGCCTTAATCGGATCTATCTCGGTAACGATTACTCTTGCACCAAGCCCTTTAGCTCTCATTGCAGTTCCTTTACCGCACCAGCCATAGCCTGCAACTACGACAATCTTACCAGCCACAATCAGATTAGTGGTTCTGTTAATGCCGTCCCATACCGACTGACCGGTACCATATCTGTTGTCAAAGAAATGCTTACATGCCGCGTTGTTTACACGAACCATCGGGAACTTTAACTCGCCCGCTTTATTCATTGCTTCCAGACGTATAATGCCTGTCGTAGTCTCTTCGCAGCCGCCTATGATATTCGGAATAAGCTGAGGCATTTCCCTATGTATCATATTTACCAAGTCTCCGCCGTCATCAATAATAATGTTGGGACCTACCTCCAATACATGACGTATATGTGTTTCGTACTCTTCCGGCGTTGCGTCATACCACGCATGTACTTCCAGTCCGGCTTTAACCAACGCTGCCGCCACATCGTCCTGTGTGGATAACGGATTGGAGCCCGTCACATACATATCCGCGCCGCCCGCCTTAAGCACCAGACAAAGATACGCTGTCTTTGCTTCCAAATGCACTGACAAAGCTACCTTTTTACCAGCAAACGGTTTCGACTGGGAAAATTCTCCTTCCAAAGTGCGAAGCAGGTCGCAATTCCTCTTTACCCACTCGATTTTCTTCTCGCCAGATTCGGCTAAGTTAATGTCTCTGATTTCACTACTCATGATGTTTCCTCCTTAAAATAAATAGTAATTAAACCAGCCGAATTTTTATTATAGTGATGGTCGTCTGTCCTATCATCACTGTTTTAAATATTTCATATATTTTTATTGTATATAAAAAAAAGAATTTTTACCAGTATTTATTACAAGATTTTAGGGAAAATTATTATTTATTTTTTTCTTCTCTCATAAGCCCTTCCCCAATTCCCATAAGCAAAAAGATAAACGGCGCGTTAAGCACCTGTTGGAAACTGAATATATTGTGAACCGCATATGTACAGACGCCCGCCGCGCACAGATACAAAGCTGTCTTTGCCGGCGCTTTTTTAATAAACCTGCTGAATGCGGAAATAAAGATTCCTAAATAGCATATAAATCCCAGCGCCCCATAATTTATCAGCGCCGTAAGCCATTCATTGTGGGCGTTCGTCAGTCTGGACTCCCCAAACTGCGTATATATGCGTTCTGCCAGTTCGGGAATCTTATATACATATGCTGCAAAGCAGTCCGGTCCTACGCCTACAAGCTTCTGCCTCACGGTCATATCCTTGTACGCCAATAGCCCGACGCTCCATGTAAGACCGCGCGAATTACCCCATTCATCATTAAACACAAACTTCGGATTATCCGCCAGCCAAGCTATTTCACCATCAACATTTGTATTGACTGCAGCAAGGACGATATATATCAATAATACTATGCCTGCCAGCGCAGCCATTCCCAGACGCAGAACTTTATATTCCGATATCTGTATACCCTTATGTTCTGCCAGATAGTGAAACAGCAGATAAACCGCTATAACGGCTACGCCTATGTATAAGGTCAATCCCGTGTCGGTAAAAAGCTCTACCAACTCATCATTATAATTCATATCGGTTCCCGGCACATATCTAAGCAGTCTGGCAAGTTGACCTGATAAAGCGAACAAACCGCATATTTCCAAGAAACGATACATTTTCTGATTTGTCTGAAATGAAATGTAAAACAGCAGCATTAAAATTACAGCAGTCGCGATATATGTGCTCTGACTGCCCTGCGTCATGCCCGACATAAAACATATCGCAACATATACGCCCGCTGCCGCCTGCAATAATCTCCCTTTGACATTCCAGTAAAACATAATTCCAATAGCCGCAAACACAGTCCAGTATCCGCTAAACCAGTTAATATTTCCAAGCGTGGAGATAAACTCCGGCGCCTTGACTTTGAAGCTTATCGGATATATGGAATATCTATTAAGAATTCCCAGAATAAATACTATTCCCGAACCGATAAACACCGCGTAAAGCAGATTATTCTCCCATTTAAAACATCTTGAAAACATAAAATATATTAAGACAAATATAAACTGGCTCACAATTCCCATATACCAGCCTGTCGCTCCCAGAAACGCCTCGTCCCTAAATTCCGTAAACAGATATGATATAATCACTATGACAAAATATCCGCACACAAATAAGTCCGTGACAGACAGTTTACTAAGATATTCCAAAAATGATTTAGCTATATTTTCATGTCTTCTCCTTCGGCACAGGAAAGCTATGACTGTTAGCGGTATAATGACCGCTATTATCAAAAGACTTACATTACGGAAAAAGAAATACTTTGCCGCCCCTATTTCAAAGTACCCGTCCCGCATATAAAAAGGATATACTACCACGAGCATAATAAAATATATTTCTAATATGTAATTTTGTGTCTGCTCAATCCGCTTTAGCAACCGTTTATCCATCTCTATATCCTTTATAATTCATGTATATGCTGTTATTATAAAATGCCTGTGCCATTTCGTCAAACCCTAACCTATCTTTCTTTATGCTTTCTACGAAGCATTTTCTATGCCTTTAAAAGCTGATATATAATAATAATCGCAAGCGGTCCCTCAATAATCCCTGCAATTCCGAAAAGCTTAATTCCTGCGTAAATTCCAAGCATCATAAACACCGGCGCGATTCCAAGTTTATCCCCTATAAGTTTGGGTTCCAAAAATTCACGAATAAAAATACATGCAGCATATAGCACGGCGCAGACAGCCGCCGCCACATAATAACCGTTTAAAAGCTGCCATATCGCTATCGGCACCAGAACAATCCCCGTGCCGATAAACGGAAGTACGTCAAGGCAGCCTGCAAGTATCCCCCACAGCAGACTTCCATTAACGCCCGCCGCCCATAGCACTGAGCAGCATGTCACAATTATAATAAGCATTATTGTCCCCTGCGCCTTTATAAATGTAATTATATAGTCCAGAACGCCTTTTAGCGTTTTCCAGATAAACGATACGTCTTCGTCTGTTTTCAACCACTCCATAAACGGCTTATAATCTTTCTCCATCAGGATTGCGGCAATCGCCGTAATAAAGAAGAAGGCAACAACGCCGAAAATCCCCTTGAAGCATGTATATGATGATGAAATCACGCTCGGAAGTATCTGTACCTGAACGTTTTCCATTATTACAGCCATTCTTTCTATAATGAAATTCTCTATCTCATATCCATTCCAGCCGAATTTACCGTCTAAGCTATAACAACACCGATGGAGAAGCATTTGTATCTTCCTATACGCTTCTTCGACAAAATCCGTAAGATTTTCAAGCTGTCCGCCGCTATTATACCCCAGTAGCCAGAATATCACGGAGATAAATGATAGAATTAGCAGTATCACCCCGACAGCGATAAATTTTTTCTTAGTCGGGATTCTTTTCTGGATATGCTGCAGCAGCGGATAAAACAGGGTAATTAATATAAATGCAAGAAAAAAGGGCGCAATCAGGGAAAAAATAAACTTAAAAAAAAGATAAACCAGTAAGGTTACTACTGTGAACCTGACCAGTTTATTCTTTTCAAATATAGTATTATATATATTTTTGCCCCAATCGTTCATATTGTTTCTCCCATATATATTGATAGTTACAAGTTTAGTGTCTATATATATTTTTAATTAATATGAGAGATTTATACAAACTTTTTAAATTTTGAACCTATACCCTACTCCCCAGATGGTCTCTATATACTGCGGCTTAGTGGTGTCAAATTCAATTTTCTCACGAATCTTCTTAATATGCACCGTTACGGTAGCGATATCTCCAATGGAATCCATGTCCCATATTTCCCTGAAAAGCTCTTCTTTTGTGTACACATGGTTAGGATTTTCCGCCAAGAAAGTGAGAAGGTCAAATTCTTTGGTCGTAAAAATTTTTTCTTCGCCGTTTAGATAAACCCGTCTTGCCGTCTTGTCAATTTTTAGTCCTCTTATCTCAATGATATCGTTAAGCTTCTGGTTACTCCCTACCAGCCTGTCATAGCGCGACATATGCGCCTTAACCCTTGCCACAAGCTCAGAAGGACTGAAAGGCTTCGTCATATAATCGTCGGCGCCCAGTCCGAGTCCTCTTATTTTATCAATGTCGTCTTTTTTAGCGGATACCATTATTATAGGTATGTTTTTTTCTTCCCTGATATTTTTACATACCTCGAATCCGTCCATGCCCGGCAGCATCAAATCCAAAATCACTAAGTCGAAGTCCTCAGACATCGCTTTAGCAAGCCCTGCGTCTCCCGTATTCTCAATTATGACTTCAAAATCGCTTAGTTCCAGATAATCCTTCTCCAAATCCGCAATCGCTTCTTCGTCCTCAATAATTAAAATTCTGCTCATTTTATCATGTACCCCTTTCTTTTATTGTTCAGGCGCTATATATTTTCTTATTACAAAGTGCATACATGTGCCCTCCATTTCCTTACTGGTCGCCCATATATAGCCGCCGTGGTCTTCAATAATTTTCTTGACAATGGAAAGCCCTATTCCGCTTCCGCCCTGTGTTGAATTTCTGGAAGCGTCCGTCCTATAGAACCGCTCGAAAATATTCGGTAAGTCCTTCGCAGAAATGCCCTTTCCGTTATCTTCTATTTCAACTCGTATGGAGTCTACTTCGTCTAAAATGCGGATATCAATTACACCTTTTTCCTTCCCCAGATATTTTACACTGTTATTTATTATGTTATTAATTACCCTCTTTAACTGCTCCGGGTCTGCAATTATCTGCGTATCGGGCGATACCAAATCTTCATAATTAAGCTTGATATTCTTAGACTCCAAATCCAGCCCGACCTCTTCCACACAATCGCCAAAATACTCCGCCACATTAATACGATGAAAATCATATGGAATCCTATTGTTATCTATACCGGAATAAATGGTAAGTTCATTAATCAGCCTGTCCATATCGTTCGCTTTATTATATATGGTCTTGATATACTTATCCATCTTCTCCGGCGTATCGGCTACGCCGTCCATTATACCTTCTACATATCCCTTTACCGCTGTGATAGGCGTCTTTAAATCATGGGATATATTGCTTATAAGCTCTCTGTTCTGCTTTTCATGCTCGATTTTTTCATCAGTGGACTCCTTTAATCTGAGCCGCATATCTTCATAATTCCTGTACAGCTCTCCAATTTCACCTTTTCCGTCGCTCTCAAGGCGGTATTCAAGATTGCCCTCCGCGATATTCTGCATTGCTGTATTTAACTGATTGACCGGCGTAAACACTCCTTTCTGCAGCCATTGTGTCAGGAACAAGCTGGTAAAAATCAATATCAGTACGAACGCCAATATCATATCTACCAGCACTTTCTGCGAAATCAACGTGCTTACCCTTGTTATAATAAAAAGACTGCCCTCAGAGCCATCACCAAAAACAAAGTCAAGCTGTTTTACCAGCTTCCGCATGTCATGATAATAATAGCCTCTCGCCGTATCGGGTATATCGTTCCCATACTCTGGCAACTTATTGAATATCTTATCTGCGGCATTTTCATTCCCTGCGTAATATATATTTTCGCCCTTTCTGACTATTATATAAGAAGAAATACTCGCCAGCTTCTTATTCATTTCCTTAAGAAATTCCGTGTCCTCTATTATGGAAGAATCCGCATTAATCTGCTCTTTTGCCGCAAGAATAATTTCTTCCGTAATTTCATTATAATTTTCAAGTGTATATGAAAAAGATGTGTAGTTCTGCTCGGAAGCCTCAAATTCCGGTCCTGAGTTCGCCATATAAATGCCGATTCCCATAAAAGCGATTGCGGTCATCAATAGCGGCGCCACAATTATAAAAATGGAAGTAACCAATAACCGCGTTTTGAACTTCAAGCGAACCACCCTTCCCGTATGTCTTTGTACATCAGATTATAAGTCTTTGTATATCAAATTATTTTTAACAATTATATACTTTTTATATTATAGCAGTAATTTCATGGAATAAAAATAAACCAACTCATAAATCTTATTAAAAATTTGTAAACTTTTTACTTTATTAATTTTCATGTATATTTTGTATTTATATTTTATATTTTTCACTCGATATTTTTATTGACATTCTTTTTCTCTATGCTTATAATTTTAGCCGAAAGGGTAAGATTAGCAGCTTAGTCTGCATATAATCATAAAAAATATTATATAAAAGGAGATGTTCATTATGAAATATGTATGTCAGGTATGTGGTTATGTTCACGAAGGAGATTCGGCGCCGGATAAGTGCCCTCAGTGCAATGCGCCGGCTTCCAAATTTTCCGCGCAGGAAGAGGGAAAAACATGGGCTGCTGAGCATGTGGTAGGCGTTGCTCAGGGTGCAAGCGAAGACATCATGGCTGATTTACGTGCAAACTTTACAGGCGAATGTACCGAAGTAGGTATGTATCTCGCTATGGCAAGAGTCGCACATAGGGAAGGCTATCCTGAAATCGGTCTGTATTGGGAGAAAGCTGCTTACGAAGAGGCAGAGCATGCCGCTAAATTCGCAGAATTACTCGGCGAAGTCGTAACAGATTCTACTAAGAAAAACCTCGAAATGCGAGTAGAAGCAGAAAACGGCGCCACAGCAGGCAAGTTCGACCTTGCAAAACGCGCTAAAGCGGCTAATCTTGATGCAATCCATGATACCGTTCATGAGATGGCAAGGGACGAAGCAAGACATGGCAAAGCGTTTGAAGGACTGCTTAAGAGATACTTCGGTTAATTAGAAGTATTGTAAAATCAAGTATTTTAAACTTTTAAGGGTATGTCGGAGCAATCTGACATACCCTATTATAAAATTCAGTGAACATTTTGCGAGGAGCCAAAATGCAGTATACGAGTAAATATGAGTCACCGCTTGGCAGCATTATGCTTGCCGCAGATGAAATCGGTCTGACAGGGTTATGGTTTGAAGGGCAGAAATACTTTGCTCTCTATCTTGATAAGGAAAATGTGGAAAAAGAACTTCCCATATTTGAGCAGACTAAAAAATGGCTTGACATCTACTTTTCGGGAAATGAACCGGATTTTAAACCGCCGCTTCATTTTACGGGCAGCGCATTTCAAAATGAAGTCTGGGAAATTCTTTATCAAATCCCTTACGGGCAGACAACCACCTATGGAGCTATTGCCAAGCAGCTTGCTAAGAAAAAAGGACTTGCAAGAATGTCGGCGCAGGCGGTTGGCGGCGCGGTGGCACACAATGAAATATCTATCATCGTCCCTTGCCATAGAGTAGTCGGCGCAAACGGAAGCCTCACAGGATATGCCGGCGGCATTGATAAAAAGATTGCGCTCTTAAAGATGGAAAAGGGATATAGGGATACGTTTTTTGTTCCAAAGAAGAGTACGGCACCGTAGTGGACATCTGCTTCGGCATATTGTATACTATTCAATATCAGGCGTATAGCCATATTTGTATTGACAGGGGGAGATTAAATGAAACTGGTAGTTTTAGAGCGAAACAGTGCGGGCACGGATATTGATGTATCAGCCTTTGAGAAATTTGGCGAAGTTACATATTATGCCAATACGTCCGCCGAAAATACTGCGGAAAGAGTGAAAGACGTCGATATCATCATTGCCAACAAAGCTCCAATGAATGAAAACACCTTGAAAGATGCCCCAAATGTAAAACTTATCTGTCTATTTGCAACAGGATATGATAATGTAGATTTGGAATACTGCAAATCTAGAGGCATCAAAGTAGCCAATGTCGTTAATTACTGTACATCTGCGGTTGCGCAGCACACACTTTTGCTGGCGCTGGCACTGTCGGAAAAGCTTGCGCACTATGACGATTATGTAAAGTCAGGAGCTTACAGCGCACAATCATTCTTTTCCAATTTTGACAGACCATTCAACGAGCTTGAAGGCAAAACATGGGGCATCGTCGGAATGGGCAATATCGGGCACAGGGTAGCGTTGTTAGCGAAGACTTTGGGCTGTAATGTTATTTTTTATTCCGCGTCAGGCAAAAGCACCTGTACCGAATATGAGCGGGTAGAACTCGATGCGTTGCTGGAAAGGTCCGATATCCTATCACTTCACTGTCCGCTCAGCGATAGAACCAGAAATCTGATTAATAAAGCGGCACTGGATAAAATGAAAAAGACGGCAATACTTATTAATGTGGCAAGAGGTCCCGTCGTTAATACGCAGGATTTATATCAGGCTCTTTCAGACGGTACAATCGCGGCTGCCGGACTGGACGTATTAGAAAAAGAACCGATGGAAGCTTCCAATCCTTTAAGCCAAATTAAAGACAGCACTAAACTGATTATCACACCTCATATGTCTTGGGCGAGCGTAGAAGCACGCACCAGACTCATTGAGGAAGTAGTTAAGAATATTGAGGCTTTCCTGCGCGGTGAGGACAGGAATGTTGTAAACTTATAAAAAGCGGACATAGATACAATTGTTTTGAGATTAGGAGGATTTTTTATGGGAATCGTAATTAAGAATGCCCTCGCTGTTATTCCACAGGGCGATGAAGATATCATTAAGGAAACCAGTATTTATATTGAAAATGACAGGATTGCAGGAATCGGTCAGATACCTGCCGGATTTAAGGAAGATAAGGTTATTGACGGAACGGATAGGCTTGTTATCCCCGGTTTGATTAACTGCCATACCCATTCTTATATGTCTTTTATGAGAAATGTTGCAGACGATTTATCTTTTATGGACTGGCTCTTCGGCACCATAGACCCGATTGAGCAGCAAATGACAGATGAGGATACATATTGGGGTGCAAATCTTGCAATAATCGAAATGATGAAAAGCGGAACTACCTGCTTTAACGATATGCAGATGAACATTCACCAGACTACGCGCGCCGTCAAAGAATCCGGTATGCGTGCCTTTATCTGCCGCGGTCTAGTCGGAAACGGTAATGATGAAGGCGGACAGATGCGTTTGCGTCAGGCATATGAAGAACGTGACGCGGCAAAAGACTGCGACAGGCTAAGCTTCCTACTTGGTCCCCACGCTCCCTATACCTGTGATGACGAGTTTCTTAAGATTGTTTCTAATGAAGCGAAAAAGAACCACATGGGAATACATATCCACTTGTCAGAGAGCGTCAGCGAAATCGAACAGATTGAGGAAAAGTACGGCTGTACCCCAATCGAACTTGCAAAAAAAACCGGCATATTTGATGTGCCTGCGATTGCAGCGCATTGCGTTCAGGTAACGGATAAAGATATCGATATTTTAAAGGCACACAATGTCAGCGTAGTTACCAATCCTGCCAGCAATATGAAGCTGGGGAACGGTTTTGCGCCGATTGCTAAAATGCTGGATAAAGGCGTCAACGTATGTCTTGGCACAGACGGCGCGGCAAGTAATAACTGTCTTAACATGTTCCATGAATTGAGCCTTCTTACTCTTATTCATAAAGGAACCGCTAAAACCCCTCAGTGTATAAGCGCTAAAGAAGGTTTCCGCATTGCAACAATAAACGGCGCTAAAGCATTGGGCGCAGAAAAAGAAATCGGTTCTATTGAAGTCGGCAAAAAGGCGGATTTGGCAATTCTCAACCTGAACAGTCCATCACTGACACCGAGAAACAATCTGCTTGCCGGACTCTGCTACTCCGCAAATGGCTCGGAAGTAGACACAGTTATTATAAACGGACAGCTTACGATGGAGAACCGCAAGCTGTTGACGATAGATGAAGAACTTGTATATAAGAAAATAAATGAAATTATTGTCCGTATGGGGCTGGATAAGAAGGTGTACTAATTTTGCCAAAATGGCAAGTATATCATTTACAACATTTCTATATGAGAACACTGGATTTAAACCTTATCCTATGGTATTTTTCCAGTGTTCTTTTCTGTAATAAATCTATATCTATGCACAATCTTATTTTATTATTTAACCTTCCCAACTCAATATTATTAATCCCTGAACGGCATTGTAGACTTGCGTATCTCAATATCATTTACTCTAATGTATGAATAATCTTTTCTACTCCGCATACTATCCTGTATCTCTCCGTGCGGAAATTTATGTACTATAAAATGTTTCAATGCATCAAAAATCAAATCCTGATTTCTTCCCGGACCGACAGTTAACGATTTAATTACAGGCAAACGCTCTTTTTCTTCTTCCCGTCCCCTGATTTTTATGCGCATATAAGGTATAATCTTTCCATCACTTGTACGATAGTGTACTGCTTTTTTAGCTGACTCAGCATCGCTTTTATATGTAGGCATAAAAAGCAGTCTAGACTCATGTTCTTCTTTAAAAAAATTATGTTTGAACAATGGCGCTAATTTATATAAATTATCCAATTCTTCTTTCGTTTCCCTACGCTTATTAATTTCGCTCTTTGAAGTATTTTCATATATACTATAGATTCTCTGTTTAATAAACTCATCAACAATCCTCTGCTTTTCCATATCATCGTATACTACTTTTCGCACATATTGTTTCAAATACTCATTTGGAAATTCTGGAAAAAATCCCGAATATTCACACTTATTCAAATCATATTCAATTGCAACTCCACTGTTTTTTCCATAATATTTCCACTGGCTAAGCAAATTTCTCTCACTGCAAAAACAAATCACATAAATTTCATCTGAATATGACAGTGCACGCTTTTCTAAATATTGTTCTGTCCAATCACACAAAGCATCCCCTCTGCTTAATAATAAATCTTCCACTTTTCTATCAATCAATTTTAAACCATTTTTATGTTCTTCTTTATCATTCAAATATAATATATGGGAAGCCCACATTTCAAAAACCATATCAGTATGTTCGAGCATTTTTATGCAATTTTCAAATGATGTATAATGATAAAAATTGCCGCTTGCACTAAAACTAGTATCCGGAACTTCCATCAAATCTTCTATGTATTGTTCGTATGTTATCCCATAATTTACTTCGTCAAACATTTGTCAGCCTCCTTAACCTTTCTATAAAGCACATATCCGATTTACAGACATGAAACTCTTCTCCACACATCGTTTCCATATCCTCATTAATGTATGGACAATGTGGATACATTTCTTGAGAATGCCTGAATTTAAGAAATTTATCATTTTCCTGCATTTCATCTATTTTACGAAACTGTGTTTCTGTCCATCCTTTCCGAGTTGTAACAAATATAAATTCCTTCCCCGACGCTTTCAATCTTTGCTTGTTCTTTAAGTAAAGACAAATACTCAATGCTTTGTTCATTTTTCCAATTAAATAGTCCTCTTCTTCCTCTCTCAACGTCAAATCACATAAAATAATGTCATAGTTCTCCCTATCAATCAGCTCTTGTATAATACTAAGCTGTTCATCTCTTGTTATATAATTGGCATCGCTATTATCAAAAACTGGAGAATCATTAATTACTTCAAAATATGTACTCATATCTATCAATTCTTTATAAGAATTAAAATATTGTTTTTGATCTTCAATTAATAATATCCTTCTTCTCATTCGTTTTCCTCCTTTAAATATAGTAACGGTAGCTTGACAATATATTCTCCACTTGATGAAGTTATATCTTCAAGTTTTTTGCAGTAATACTTTTCGAAAAAATGCTTTAGCGCAGTTATTGTTATTCCATTTTCTCCTTTTTCCTTTTTCTCCCATCCATCTTTTTTCATATTTTTAACCAAAATATAATCATCTTGTACATCAATTGTTACTTCTACTTTTCCACTCTCATTTGCTCTGCCATGTCTGACTGCATTCTGTACTATTGCTGCAATAATAAAGAGTACATAAAAATCCTTTCCTTCCGGAAACCGGCATTCTATTTTCTTTGCTTTAGCCCACTTTATACACGCATATGTAGGCTCATCTGCTTTTCGATTTTTATTAACAAAAGACATTCTTTCTAATAAAGAAATTTTGACTTCCGAAAATTCAAATATTCCATAGGGCAAAAAATTATCCTGCTCATTTTTCCCATTTCCTTCATCCCTAATACATTCAACATATAGTTTACTTATCAGACTGTCTGATGCCAATTGCAATAATGCGCCTGCCCAATCCAAAATTCCCTCATTCGCGTCTTCGACTTTAATACTATTAAGCCTCTGGGCTATGCTATCAAGGTCTGCATCCGGAGTATGAGAACCGGCCTTAGATTTACTTAATAATTCATTTCTCATTGACAATTCTTTAATAGTATTAAACGAAGTCTTTTTAAAATCATCTTGTAATCGTTTTAACAGATTATATCTGTGTACCAATATATTTCTAACTGCAAATTTATGTACATATAAATCTTGAATTGTTCCTTTCTCATTTACTTCACTTGGAAATTCTATAAGAATCCAAACAGGATCCATATTTTCTTTCTGTAAGTCTTCTCCTGTTATTCGTATTAATACTATTTTTTTGCTATAAAAAAATACGGTTTCATTTAAATAATCAGGGTTTCCAATGACCATCTTCTTACGTTCCTTTTCTATGTCCAAAAAATCATTTCCGGAATAAATCTCATCATCTGTCCCACCAATAATATAAATATGGCTATTTGCATCAATTCCATACATAAATACATATTTTGCTTTCGTAATATGCTTAATATGCTCCAATAAATTTCGATAGAACATCTTAGGGTCATTCTGATTTTCATCCATCAAATGCTCCTGTAACTCTATCATTCCTAGCAGCATTTCCCGTATTTGTTTCCATTTTTCATCATCTGCAGAAACAGAAATGGCATCCGGAAAACTATTGCAATAATCTAAATTCAATAATCGTCTAAAATTATCAAAATAATATTCTTGTATTGTTTCATCAATTTCTTTATTTGTTTTAACAGCTTTACATCTTAATTCTGTAATTGCATCAGAAATGATATTAATATTTTCATAAAACAATAAATCTTTGAAATTATCATTTATTTTTAATTTTCCCCCCTCATGCTGCGGAAATTCATATTCCATAAGAAGCAAGTATTCCAACCATAGTCCTTTGGTTTCATCTTTATTCAAAGTAATAACTCGCTTAATCGCAGTACCGTAGAGCATCGCCCATTCATTTTCTTCAAAACCTATTTTTTGCATAAATTCTACCATTTTATTCATTACATCTTTCCGCATTAAATAATTTGCCTTCATTTCAGAAAGACTGTTAAGAGTCATCTTAATAAAGCTTTGCTGCATTACTTTTTGTTGTTCATCCGGCAATGTTTCAATAAATGTAATTATATAATTTCCTATAAGCCGAGTACTGTTACATTCATCTCCTACTTGACTTATTATATTATTCGCACTATCTAGCATCATTTCCAAAATTTCCAGAATAATTGGGAAAATCACGTCTAAAATGCTTTTTCTATATACCAAATATGGTCTTGACAGTACTTCAAAATATGTCATAACATACTCAACCCTCTCTTCTTTAGTAATATTCTCATCTTGCAGTTTTCCAAGAATTATCTCGGTTAAAACCTTATGAACTTTTTCTGCAATATTCTTTTCTGTTCCAATTCCAGACAGATGGCTATTTATTTCATGAATGCAAACCATCTTACGATAGTTTTCCTCTTTGTTATCTCCCTTATTTTTAAATTTTTTAATATCTTTACAGTCGTTATCTTCTACGAGATTATTCCAAAACATTGCCATACTACGAGTAGCTGAACATTTCTCCAATTTCTGATAATCTGAAACTCTTGAACATAGCGCACATGCTTTATTATGATGATTTCTTAGTGATGATATTTTCAAAAAATAATATGCAAAGAAATTATCCGGCGATACATACCCTTTTATAGAGTCATTTGAATTTCTATTTATCAGCAGAATAATATTCTGAAATAAATTCACACATACCTGTGCATCTGCTTTATATGCAGCTTCTGGAAAAAGCGAACGTATCAGGCTATGAGTCCGGTGAAAAGATATACCGGAATTTATACTGTCATCAATATAATGAAAATTAATGATTGCTTTTCTCTGTGTGTGTAAAATATTGTGATAAAGTGCCGTAAGATTGCTATACTTACTTAAAATATTGTCCCTATATTCTTTATCACTATCAATATACAAGACAATTGGAACTTCATCAAACACTTTATTATTTATAATTTCCATAAATCCAGCATTTGTTTCATGAATTGGTGCCACTAATATATCATAAATATAAAGATTTTGTCCGTATGTATTTAAAGATTGTTCTTGCTGTTCCTTTCTTTGTTTTTTTATCTGTTTTTTTACATAATCCAGCCACTGGGTAAACCCCTCCTGCACTTTCCCATTCTGAGTATCAGCAATATTTCTAATCAGATCTTCTGTCTTAAAATAATATTCAAAATGGTTATTTTTTCTTTTGATATGTCCATAGCATAAAACATCTTTTAAGTCCTTGATATCCCCTTCCGGACATCCTGTATTATTTTCGCATAATTTTAGACTACTTTCCGTAGGTCCTGCCATAATCATTGGCACCACGGAAGAACGATTCACTTCCACAACCGGTTTTTCTTCCGAAAGAACTCTAGGCGGGTAACAGCACATACAAGATAATGGTTCCTGCCATTCACTCTCAACCAAAACATGATATAATACTTCTTCAGGCGATGCGGTTTTTACTACGACCTTACGCTTATCCGGTTCAATTTCCTTCCAATATGTATTTTCTATGGCAGATAATTCCGTTGCATTTTTCCTTTTTTTATCATCTCTAATTAAAATAACAGCAATATTTAACAAAATCGATTTATCTATATCTTTATTCATTTTGGTTATCTTTCCCAGTTCTACTATAATCTTGCCATGCGTTGTAAGCGTAGTATTAGTGGGTACAATAATAACAAACATACCTTCAATCATATCACTTTCCCACAATCTGAAAGTAGGGTTTGATTCCGTCTGTTCAAATATCGTATATTTTGTTTTCTTCTTAAAAGTATTCGCCAAAATGTGCATTGTCTCAATCAGTAATAGTTCCGAATAAATATCATATCCAACCAGGACAATTGGTTTTTTATTTTTCTTCCTCGGTATTTTCTCAACAATTTCCCTGGCTATCAAATAAGCAAATCTTGTATTATAAAGACTGGTATTAAACAATTGCACCGTTTCAAAAAAATGATTTGTTATATGCATTTTAGATCCTACCTGCATATGCACATTTTTTAACTGGCATCCAAATGCTTCTTTCTGAATATCTGTCATCAAATCACTATAAACCCGATTTTCAAACAAGGTATTCCCATTCTTTTTTACCATCAATTCAAATGGGGCAATCGCTTGTTTTGTTGCTTTTTTGGACGTAACCCTTGCTCGTTGCCCTAAAATTATCTGTAGGATTTCCACACAAGCATTAAACTCACCTTTTGCATTTGCCCAGTACAAGTTACTTGCACAGGCACTCTCTAGAGATGTCCCGGCAAATGTTACCTCTGTTTTCAGTTCTTTATCACAAAGAAATATTTGCACTCCTTCCATAGGTTTACAAATTCCTCTCTTATTATAAAAAATAGAGAAAAACCTAGTAAACTCTACCATAAAATCATCTTCTGCATTTATTAAAGCAATCCTGAGCTCTTCGCCTTGATTTTTCAATATAAATGCAATCATAGCTTTTGAAAATAATTCTGTATTGATAACATTGACACAAGATGCTGCATCTATCACATAAATTTCTTCTTTTTTATAGTTTCTTTTACATTCATCACTAATATATTTTATTGTTCTTTTCTTCCAATCCCGGTATTCATCTACTTCCGGTTTATATGGACTTGCATTTGCCAACAAAGTCTGCACATCAATATTATTATTTTTCCACATTTTCTTTAAAGAAACATCTAAGAAATCCGGTCTTATATGTATTCCAATTCTCTTTTGCTCATACAAATGCTTGATTGGCAGAACGATTGCATATTGAGTCCCTGGAAAATATTTTTTTGTGCTTCTTTGCGGTTTCTTATATTCTCCATTTTGAGTATAATTAATACAAAAATTATTTTCTTTTCCATGTGCACTACTATTTACTTCAAAAAATCCTTTATAAAACGAAACTAATGAGTCAAAAAGCTGCAATCCATAATGATTTGTTGCATTCTCAGCTATTTGATAATATTCATCCCACAGTTTTTGCATATTTCCATCGGGTACAAAAAATCCCGATAAGGTTATTTCTTCTTTAATTCTATTTGCTAATGCTTTCGGCATTACATTTTCATCTACTCTTTTATCCAAAGTTTCTTTAAATTTGCTCACTATATCATTACGGTAATTAATGTCTGTTATAAGAACTTCCAAATAATATGCATCATCTTTTATGGAAAACTCTTTATATTTATTTTTTAAGCTACTACTACTTCCCTGATGAATACGAAAACTAAAACATCCCTGCTCCGCATTCTCCAGCACGTTTTCAATCAATTGTATTAATCCATCCGCAAAATCCTGGGCAGAAAGAATTAAATTATTCATATACACATCTGTAAGGTTGGTCTTAGTAGTTTCATATATAAAATGCCCAAAAGCACTAAACAATAAGAAAGAAAGCAAAGACATATTTTGGCATTTTGTATAAAGCTGTTTTGAATCTGCCGAATCTAATAATTTTGCGTCTTTTAAATTATCCAAACAGATATCTTTTATAATTACTTCATATAAAATTTTCTTCCATTCTTCCTTTTGCATGTTATTATAATAATGGTCATTATCTTTTCTACCCTTCTCTTTTTTGCAACACTCCTTTTGCAATTTATATATATAATCTTTTTTTAATAGAAAATCTGTACTCGGCTCGTCTTCAAGCACAGTAAAACAATCAAAATTATCCCCTACTGTGCTCACAAAAAGATTATACCATATCCAATCCAAATTAATACAAGGTATAATTTTGTTCAGACTCCCTATACCATGTACCTGGAGACGCGATAATTTTTTTGCATCTGGCTGGGAAAGAAATACCTGATTATACAGTTTATTTTCATTCAAATATTTCGAATCAATCGTAAGGCCATATTTATCTTTTTGTTTTTTCCATTGACATCCCCACGAATTCATCTCAACTAAACTATCAATAAACAGATATCCTGAAATTCTATAATCATTAGATGCTTCATCATCTTCAATCTCCAAATATATTTTATCTTTATAAGTTCTTCTCATCATTGAAAAATATCTCAATGTTAAAACATCAAATTTCTCTTCATCACTTGAATTTATCTGTTTATTCACTACTTTCAAATAATATATATATTCTCTGGTGGATAATATAATTTGTTTTAAATACTTCAACTCTTCATCAGATGAACATCTTTTCCAATCCTTTCCCTGTGCCTTTCTTATCATATTCGGAATATCTGATTTAATGGAACTCTTATTTTCACAATAAAATATTTCTACTACATCCCAGTCTATATCATCTATTAACTTATTTGTCTCACACATGTCAATTACTCTGTTAGCCTGAACAAAAAAATCCTCTTCGTTTTTGCCTTTTATAATTATATAAAGCATTTTTCATTCTCCTCCATTAAAAATTAGTAATTCTCAATAAGCTCCGCAATCCATTGATTCTATTATTTCTTTACTTTTATAAAATCCATAATCCTTAATATTCTATCATCATTCTATTTTACTGTATCTGCAATTTTTCCTATATTTTTACAAATTTTGCCTATATTTCTACAAATTTTGCCATTATTGTTTAAAACAAAATATAATTGTTATAATATAGAATATATTATATTTTATAAAATACTATTTTATCGTTGCAGGGAATGTTGTCATTATGAGCAAAGAAAGAAAAATTATAACAAAAAAAGATTCCGATAGGATGTTTAATATTTTAATTGTATTTACGGTTATATTTATAGCCGTATCTCTAGTGTATATTTTTGTAGATATGGGCACATCCGGACAAATTGCATATATTATATTCGGAGTATTTTTTCTACTGTGTGTTTCTATTGAAGCAGTGTTTCAACTGAAATATTGGTCTCAAGGAGTTTCAGCGCATGTTACCAACTACCAAGGTGCAAAATGCTTTGAAGAAATAGATTCTTACATAAGGAATCTTGGAGAATGCAACACCTACTATCGCGGTGTAATATTTGAATTGAATAAAATATATAAAACTAGCCCAGAGCTAAAGCAATTAATTAATACCCAAGACTTTGAAACATTATACACAAGAAAAACTTATTTAGAGAATAATCTAGACTTTTATAACAATACAATTCAGCTTGTAGCTGCCCTAGGTATTTCATTAGTAGTAATATTTGCCCAAGTAGGATTAAGTAATGAGACGAATTTTGCATACGGATATTTTATTATTGCGCTTATTTTGTTTCTATTATGTGTAACTATAAAATACTTCACAAAAGGCAGAGGTGATTCATACATATATAATCTACATGAATATGAACTAAAATTATTAAAAGAAAAGATAGACTCAGCAAATAAACAACTGCAAGCAAATAGCGACATTGAAAAAATATTACTACTTTATCATGCAATTAATAATATATTAATAAATATATATAACAACCGAAAAGAATTACGCAGACTCAAATTAAGTAAAAAGGAAGTTAATGAAATTTACAAGACATTGCATGAGTTGCCTTTATTGCAGGAATTGGATGGGGCAGACATCATTTGGGCTAAAATAGGTAGCAATGAACCCAAATATTACTTTCCTATAATAATAGATGCGGGGCAGTACAAATTTTTAAACAAAAACTACGAGAAAATGTACAAAATATTGCAAAGACTTCACATTATCGCCAGCCCTGCAATTAAGAATCCGTCTGCTAAAGAAGGTAAAGAAAAACTCTTCTAATGTTTCGGGGTTCGGGGTTACATCACCCTAACTCCTCGTCATAAAAGCATAAGAAGTCCCCACTCCTTCAACACAGGTTCAGTATATCACAACTTACAGATGATGTCTATATTATTTTTCTATCATTACGGTAAAAAAATGTATATCGTACCGATAACTTCTATTGCACCACCAGATAACTGCTCACCGCATAAACAGTTATGCCATTATAATCTAACTGCGACCAGCCGTTATCGCCGATTGCAGTTCTGGTAAGCACTTCGCCGTTATGCAGCACACCTACTACGGTATCCGCATTGGCGGTACTTGGCTCTAATCTTAAGTTTGTCTCAATCTTAGCAGTTACCGTCTCAGATACCGGCGTATATATCGGTCCCTGCGGCGGCGCCTGTTTGCCTGTATCTCCCATATCTGTAGTCAGATAGCTGGTAACTGCATACAAAGTCTGTCCATTGTAGATTACCCTCGACCAGCCGTTATGACCTATACCTGTCCGTGTCGCCGTGTCTCCATGAATAAGCTTAGTCACGATTGAAGCGTCATTTAATGTGCTCGGTTCAGAACGCAGATTTGTCTCCTGCTTGGCTGTAACGACCTCATTTACTTCCGTAAAAATAATTCCCGCTTCCGGATTAGCTTCCACTATTTCAGGCGGCGTTATATCTTTTGCCTCCGCTTCCTGCGAATATCCGAAATATGCAATATTAACATCTGTCTTCTTAGGTATTCCGTCCACTATTCCCTGTCCTGTATACTGCCACATAGCATGTGTGCCCGTATAGCTTGACACCGTTGTCTGCGGGTACGGCTGCTCCGGATACTGCGCTACCCATATTTTATACTTTGCTGCAAGCGTATCGGTATTCCACTGCGCATTTCCTTCAAGCTCGCCTTTAGAAGCATAGAACATAGGCGTATAGCCTGCTGCCGATATTTCATCAAGAAATGCGCAGGCAAGATTAGTACGCGCAGAAATGTCCAGCCCATATTGTCTACTGTCTGCCGACTGGTAGCCCTCACAGTTATAGGCAACTGGATATGTAATTCTATATTTAGAAATAATGTCCTTCGTAAAGGCGGCTTCCGCCCTCGCCTCTTCTTCCGTGACTGCCGTAGAAAAGAAATATGCTCCTATCTTGACTCCTGCTGCCTGCGCTTCCTGCATATTATATCTTGCCGTCGGATCTTCAAAAATCTCGCCTGTGGATTTCGCCCTGTACCCGACGCGAATCATGGCAAATTCTACCCCCGCAGCCTTAACCTTATTCCAGTCAATCGTCCCTTGATATTTAGAGACGTCTATTCCTATAGTAATGCCCGTAACTTCATTCTCACCGATAGCCGCCACCGTCACTTCTGCGCCATTATCTACATTTTCTACACTATCAGAGCCTTGCGGAGCCTGTGGGTCCTGCTCATCGTCCAGCGCGCCTACCGTAACCTCTGTCTGTACATCAGCACCGGACGACTGCGCTGATGTATTTTCTACAGAAAGATTGATTTCTTCGTTTTGTAAATTTTCAGTTTGCAGATTTTCCGTTTGAATGTCTTCATTTGAAAATCTTTCACCCGACAGTTCCCTATCCTCAATAATTTCAGGCTGTATCAGCATTGTTTCCCGCGAATCTCCATGATTACCGAGCAAAGCGGCAAGCGTAATAACAAGAGCGATTACTCCCGCTATTCCGACTGCCGCCATACCATACATTATCTTCCTGTTGTCCGCATATTCAGGTTCGTCTAAATCTTCTAAGTCATCTATCTCGTCAAAATCTTCTATGTCCTCTATATCTTCTATATCCGCGCTTTCATCTAAATCCCCTAAGTCATCTATTTCCTCTAAATCCTCTATATCCACTATTTCTTCATAATCAAAGTCCCGTCTCTTTTTTGGGGCGTTTCCTCTTTTTGTATCTCTTTTCATTTTAACGGTCATGTCTCCTTTTCTACACCAATCGTTTGTTACTATCCACCCCCATATATAGCATATACCCTTGCAAATGTCAACTCTCTACATATTTCCATCACACTTTTCATAACGGTTTAGTTGAGAATTTCCCTGTGGAAAAATACGTTTCTTCCTATATAAAATAAGCCCAATCATATACCTCGCAAATGCAATCACGAAACATACTCCTATTATAAGCACTGTATATTGTGCAAAGCCTTCCCAGTCTTGCCTGTACAATCTCCTTGCGAACGGAATTATTAAAACCACCAGAAGATACCAGAACACAGGGATTAAAAATCTGTGGGAGTGTTCCGCAAAATAAGATGACTGCAATGTGACAGACTCTTTTTCAGACGATTGCAGCATAATTGGCTCTTTTTCAGGTTGCATTAAAAATCTCCGGCAAGCAAAGTCAGCTAACGGATATGCGGCGCACATAAACGAGAAATATGTTGCCGTTCCGATAATCATATGTAATCTGTCCTGCGTAAGCCCGCCGCCTATAAGTCCCATATTTTCAAGCACTATCGGAACATAAATAGACGCCGCAATCCTGATGCCATTTACCAAAATCGTATATACATAAGAAAATACTATACTTACCCCAAACCATATATACCCCGACTTTGCCGACTTAATTCTGTATAGAAAAGAAAATATCAACATAAGAAAAACAATAAGCATGAACCTACACCCGCTGCACTCCGGCGCAATCAGGAACTTATAAAAATGATTTACAAAGCCCATATGCGAAAGATATTCAAATTGAATGCCGCTAAGGATACTCACCCACTGTGCAGTGGGTGACAGTATCCATAACAAAGCATCGCTGTCATTGATTTTGCTAATATACCTCATAGTCAAGGCAATAATGATTGTGAATATATATAATGGTAAATATTTTTTAACGCCTGCAATTGTTCGATATAATCTCATACGTTTACCCCATTCTTCTGCGACCTTGTATATCACGTCTTTTTTTAAATAATACCGGCATAAATATAAGGATTACCAACGCTCCGAAGAGAATTATCTCCTCCGGCTCCGAGCCAATTCTATATCCGACCGCCAGATTGGAAACTTCAAGCGGAAGCGGGAGCGGTTGATTAACGTCTGTGCCCTCGCCGTCCGGATTTCTGACAACGTCCAGTACGGCAATAAACGAGGTGTACGGAGTTATCATCGTATAGTCGAGTCCTATCTGTGTTACTTCCTGCCGCACCTTATCGCTTTCCGTATCCGTACCATAATCGACCAGACTCTGCACTCGTTTACGCGCCCACAGATAGCTTATTGCCTCATTTTCACCGGATATTGCGTCCGCAACTGATATACTCTGCGAATACTCGCCCGCTCCGGTTTTACCTGTAATATTAATAGTTCCAGCTACCTCTCCATCCCATTTGCCAAGCAGGACTATCGGCTTGCTGGCGTATAGTGTCGGCATTATGGAAGGTTCGATATCATGCACCTTAAAACCTTCAAATGTAACTTTAATATCCGTCAGAATGGGCGACTGTATGTAGGTGCGGAATTTTTCTGCAATTTCGTCCGCTTCGTCCTCGTCCGTTACGATAAAGGGCTCTCCCTGTCCGATTGTAGCGATTCCTTCTATCAGGTTTCTATTGACCGCCTTGCCGATTCCGAATGAAAAGAACTCCGCTTCGTCCATGTTTTCTCTGACAATCTGAAATACCTCCGACTCCCCGTAAATATATCCGTCGCTTATTATTACGATGTTGCGGGCGGTATCTTTATCTGCTGGCGTATTTAGCGCAGACTTAAGCGCTTCCGAAAGCTCGGTTCCGCCCGTACCGCTCTGCTCGTTTACCAAATCTATTGCCTTTTCGATATTTTCTTCAGTTGCCGGAACTGAACGGTTAGCCATCTTATAAGATGTTCCTGAAAATAAAATCAGGTTAAAAGTATCTGTCTCGCTCAGCCCCGAAACGAGATTTTTAATCAGCTTCTTCGCCGTATCCAACGGAAACCCCGACATAGAACCGGATACGTCCAGCACGAAAATATATTCTCTGGGCGGTAGTTCTTCTACTTCATAACGCTCTGGCGGCTGTATCATCAGCATAAATACATTTTCGTCTTCGCCTTTATCCACCATAAGACCTGTACCAATCTCCTCGCCCGTGAGCTTATAGTCGAGAATAAAATCCCTGTTTCCTGCATAGTCCGATGAGTCCGCCAGCGTAACATGCGCCGTTGTGTTTTCGTTCCAGTCGATATCTATATTGTGCGAGCTGCTTGTAATAGAAGTAATAGGCATGGCTGACGAAACCGTTACGTCTATATTGTACTCGTCTTTAGGGGAAACACCGTTCGCCAGATACGGAGTCGCCGTCCATTCATCTCTATCTCCGGATTCGTTTTGAACAGGACTTACATAACGCGGTCCGCAGACAGTCGGAAATACAAACTGATATGTCCCGTCGGCCGGCATAATCAATTCTGTATAATGCAGTTCAATGAGAACTTCGTCGCCGGGCATAATATTTGCCACGTCCATAGAAAAGACATTTGCCGTTTCCTCGGAAAGCATTGAGGCACTTTTGCCCTCGCTTTTTGCCTCTTCAAATTCTTCCTCCGCCTCTTCCTTTTCCTTAATAGTCGCCGTCACAATCTGATTTCCAATCTGCATTTTCATGCCGTGTATCGTCACTTTGGTAGACGCAGGAAAAACATAGTTGGCGTTTATAGGCTTGGTTCCTTCATTTGCATAACTCTGCTCCACATAGATGTCGGCGATAATTCCGTCGATTGACGCCTTTACATTGGTCTTTTTCAGGGGAAAGCAGTCCACTCCATACTCTTCGCTCTCCACATAGAAATACGGCGCGCCTGTCCTGTCTTCCTCTTCCGTCTCTGCTTCCTGCGCATGAACCACCGGTGCATAGCTTACAAGAATCAATATTACGGAAAAAATACATAATAGTTTTTTGTGCTTTTTCATTTTAACAACTATACTCCTTTCTCTGCCTGCTTATAATGTTTTATACGGTAACGCTTGTATACACATTACACTATGAAAGCATCAAAGCTGTATCATTTTTGCATCAAAAGAGTATAATATTTGCGTCAATTTAGCATCATTTTTGCATCAAAGTTGTATCATGGGTGGATTCTTCCATCATAATAGTTGGAAATAAAAACATTATCTGCTATAATACAAGAAAATTACTTCATAATTATCTTAAAGAAAATCAAAATCATACGGCTGACATTCTGATTATGATCTGATTATGAAAAGAGGGATTGCATGGAAAAAAAGCTAAAACTTCCTATAGGAATTGAGAATTTTGAACGGATTCGGAATGATGGATTTTACTATGTGGATAAGACAAGAATGATTAGGGATCTTTTGGAAAATATGGCTCTTGTAAATCTGTTCACGCGTCCAAGACGTTTCGGCAAAACCCTGAACATGAGTATGCTAAAATATTTTTTTGGGATTGGCAGCGATAATGCCGCTTTATTTGATGGGCTGGAAATCTCCAAAGAAAGAGAACTCTGTGATAAATATATGGGTAAATTCCCAGTGATATCCATAACTTTAAAAGAAGCCGTGGGAAAAAACTTTGAAGAAGCAAAAACCATGCTCCGAAGGGTGATTGGAAAAGAAGCTATGCGTTTTCAATTCCTGTTGCAAAGTGACAGGCTGGCAGCCTCGGAGCACTGTCAGGTTGAAGCATTTATCAATACAGACCGGACGGGAGCATTTACAATGTCTGATGAACTGTTAAAAGACAGCCTGCAGATTTTATCACAATTTTTACAGAAGCATTATGATAGGAAAGTCATTATATTAATTGACGAATACGACGTTCCCCTTGATTATGCGTACCGATATGGATATTATGATGACATGGTTGGACTGGTCAGGGCTTTGCTTGGAGCCGCCTTCAAGACAAATGACAGTCTGGAATTTGCAGTATTAACAGGATGCCTAAGGATATCAAAGGAAAGTATCTTTACCGGGCTGAATAACTTTAACGTCTATACTGTGAAAGATGTGCAATACAATGAATATTTCGGATTCACAGATACAGAAGTCAGGGAAATGCTCGGATATTATGGATTTATGGAAAAATACAGCGACATCAAGGAGTGGTATGATGGTTATCGCTTTGGAGAACTTTCAGTTTACTGTCCATGGGATGTGGTGAGCTACTGCCATGCCCTAAAGATGAAACCGTCAATAGAACCGCAAAACTACTGGGTAAACACCAGCAGCAATGACATCATCCGACAGTTCATAGACAAAGCAGAGGCTACCACAAAGGATGAAATCGAACAACTGATTAATGGCAGGCATGTCAAAAAGTTAATCCGCCATGAATTAACCTACCGTGATTTGGACTCTGACATTGATAATCTTTGGAGTCTGCTCTTTACAACAGGATACCTGACACAAGACGGAACGGATGAAAACGGAATAACGAGCCTGACTATCCCCAACAAAGAAATCCTCTGGATATATACCCAGCAGATACGCAGCTGGTTTAAAGATACGGCTAAAAAGGATATCCGTAAGCTCGATGCGTTCTGTCGGGCTTTCATGGAAAATGATACTGCCGCTATTGAAAATGGCTTTACCTCATATCTGCGTCAGACTATCAGCATCCGTGACACCGGCGTCAAAATGGAAATGAAGGAAATTTTCTACCACGGAATTTTGCTAGGATTACTTACGTGTATGCCAGGTTGGAAAGTAAAGTCCAATGCTGAATCCGGCGAGGGCTACAGTGACATCAGCGTTGAGGTTGAGGACGAAGAAATCGGCATCGTCATCGAACTGAAGTATGCCGAAAATGCTGCATTTGATACTGCTTGCAGAGAAGCTATGAAACAGATTAAAGACAGAAATTACGAGGAAAACCTTATCGACGACGGCATGAAAACCATTTACAGATATGGGATTGCGTGTTATAAAAAACGCTGCAAGGTTGTATCGGACTGATTGTGTTTATGTAGAGGAATCAAGTAGGACTACCGGTTTACCCGGTAGTCCTGATTGTTTAATCTGGTATACGCAATATCTGTCCTACTTGTATTTTGCCCGGATCTGAAATCTGGTCCGAATTGGCATCATAAATTTTTCTCCATCTATAGCCTTTGCCATATTGGTTCTTCGCAATCTTCCAGAGTGTATCTCCCGGCTTCACTGTATAACCCCCATCACTTCCCGTCGGGGAAATATTTGCAACATCGTCTCCGGTCGCCGTGACAGTATCGGCAGCGTCTCCTTGTGCAGGCTGTGCCTGTTCTGTAAGGGGATAGATCAAGATTATCTGTCCTACATAAATCCTGTCCGGATTGCTGATTGTAGAAGCATTATCCGCATAAATCTTCTGCCAGTAGCTGCTTGAACCATAATATTTCAATGCAATCCCTGATAACGTATCGCCTGCAACAACCTGATAAGATATCGGCTCCACTGTTTCAGTGCCGTCAGATGTCAAACCGATTCCGATTCCACCGTTGACAGCGCCTACAACAGCTCCGTTGCTTGTGTCTGTCGCATTTGTACCAGAGGTATTGACGCCATTACCAGCAGTATTACTGTTTGTATTGCCAGTCACATTGCTTCCAGTATTGCTGCTACTTCCACTACTGCTGTCACCGCCGCTATTGCCGCTGTTTCCAGTATTGCTGTCGCTTCCGCCGCTGCCGTTGTTTCCGGTATTATTGTTATCGTTATTATTATCGCCATTTCCGTCGTCAGACGTAGTGCCTAAATAGTAATTTTGCGCGGCGCGTTTCAGGGTATCATCATCCGTACGGAATTCAATACCCAGCGTGTGCCTACCGGAGTCCCTATTTCCTAGCGTCTGGTTCGCAATCGTGATTCTGGTGCTTCCGGATTCAGCTTTATAATCCGTTCCCTTCACTAACTTTTCACCATCAAGAAAAATGTCCGTAAATTCATCATACACACCTTCCGAAACAAGTGTCTGTTCACCATCACTTGACGGCACAGCCATTATGCGATCTGTCAAATCATATCCGGTATCTGTCGCCCCATCGACATTGGCATCCGTATTTTCTTTTACTTCAAGCGTAAAGTCTTTATAGTCATCATAGGAAAACCCACTACTGTTCCTCATTTGTACTCCGAAAGTAAATTCTCCAGTCTCTTTTGGAACACCGTAAAGCTCTCCATTCGGCTTGAGTTCCATGCCATCCGGCAGTTTGCCGTACCATAAGCTGTAACTCGGTTTATTCCAACTGTATTTATTATTATTCTGTATTACGAAACCGTAAGGAACATATTTAACTGCTTCTGGAATCTTGAATAACAATAACAACTAATAACAGCCGGGAGTTTGTGGTTTCACACAGTCATCAGCGGCATGGGCTCATACCATCCCAATTCTCTCAATAGCACAGCTATGCTCTTTCTTCTTCGCGTCATAGCTGATTCCGACAGCCACGACCTCGCCGCCGCAGCCCTGCAATACGGCAGGATAATTCTTTTCCATGACTTGCCGCAACGCCCCCTCAGATGACTTATTCCATTTCAGTTCAATAATCAGCGCTGGAAGCACAGATTTGGATTTCGGAATGTACACTACATCCGCAATCCCCTTTCCTGACGGGAGTTCCTCAACCTTAAGGTACTGGTCCAGCGCCGCAATATATGCAAATTTGACCACATACCGCAGTGACTGTTCATCATTATAGAAAGCAGGCGCATACTGTGTGTCATGTATTTCTTCTATAGCCCTTGCCACTGCCTCTGCATTTCCCGCAATTGTATCCTCTAAAAGTTTCCGGGAGCGGCTAATCAGATCCAGCCAACTCTGATTTACGTTCCTGCCCCTCAAAATTTTCCGGAACTCACTCCTCACCTCTTCATTCGGGATATGCGCCGCTCCATCTTCTTCATGCCATGTCAGGTATCCTAAATGAATCAGCAGCGTCAACACATCATCACTGCTCCTGAAAGTTTCAATATCATTCTCAAAGCTTCCCGTATCGACCTCAACCTCTTCCCCGGCTATCAGTCTTGCAATAACGTCCTGCAGCCCTTCAAAATCCATGTTGATATAAGTCATCAGTGATTCCGCCGCCGAAGTTTTCTGCCAGTAAGAACGACATTTCCCCTCCTGCATGGCACACATTACGGAATACGGATTATAGACAGCCCCATATCCAGAGAAATCGTAGCCGTCGTACCACTGCCGGATTTCCCCAAAGTCCATCCCATATTTCCCACACAGCAGCCGCACATCATTTTCCGTAAATCCCGTGAATTCCACGAATCTTCCGGGTTCCAGAATGGTGTATTCTTTGAAATCCGAGATTGCCGATTGGAACCCGTCCTTCTTGATTGGCAGTATCCCCGTCATATAAGCCGCCGCCACTGCTTTCGGCGTGAAGCTGCCGTTTTTAAACCATTCCCTTAAGAGATTCAGGTATTTCTTCTGTACTGCCGTATCCCCCTTCGCTTCACGGATTAAGGCATCCCATTCATCGATGATAAACACAAACTCTTTTCCTGTTTTTTCCACACAGTCAATCATGGCGTCTGTCAGGCTCTTTCCAGCCAGTTCCGGCCAGCTTTCCGTCAGTTCCCTATATACTGCGTCAGCAATCATATTCGGCACATTGATAAGCGGGATATCCATTCTTGTCGCCTCGGAAATAAACCCGGTTATATCAAGGTTAATCACATGGTATCGGTTCATGTGCCTAAGATACCCTTCTGTCTTTGCGACCTCCTTATCATCAAAAAGCGCATGGGAGTCACAGGAACAGTCATAATATGCACAAAGCATCTTTGCCGCATAAGATTTGCCGAAACGTCTCGGCCTGCTGATGCATGTAAGTTTCTCCATTGTCCCTATGGTCTTATTGATTAATGCAGCTAATCCTGTTTTATCCACATATTCCGATTGCTGAATTTCCTGAAATCCTTTATTTCCGGGATTTAGATATGTCCCCATTAAAGCTTTCCTCCTGTCCGGCAGCTGCCCTTTATGAAAGCCGTCTTTTTGCAATACTGCTTTATTAGAGTTTATGCCCTAGATGTTAAAAAGTCAATGAGATATGGTAAAATCACAGTATTACGTGTAACAGTATGTTACGAATATCAGTTTAGCCATCGTAATATAGACGCATATACCTGATTTATAATTTTTTTATTTTTTCTTTATTTTTCCATAATTGACTATCTGTTCTATTTATTATATAACATATACAAGAGATGGGAGACGATATAAACGCTTCTCATATAATATTACAGGAAAGTTTCATTTAATTCCGGTAATAATAGTAAAGAATATGTAACTGCGAATGCACTGAACAGTTGCACCAATATTATTTTAGAAGGAGTGATTTTTATGTTAAGACCGGCATTATTTAACAACTACGGCTATAAGCCCGTACTTTTTGAGGACTCTTTTGATAAGATGTTCGACGACGCATTCAGGGATTTCTGGGGGAACAACGAACTTGAGAGACGTGACGCTTTCAGAACCGATGTAATCGACCAGGGTGATAATTATCTGCTTCAAGCGGAGCTTCCCGGATTTAATAAAGAAGACATTCATATCGATTTGAAGAATGACCTTCTTACCATTTCCGCTTCCCATAAGGAAGAGAAGAACGAGGAAAATCAAAACAAGTATATCCGCAAGGAAAGATATTACAGTTCATATTCAAGAAGCTTCAGCGTAAACGGTCTTGAAGCCGGAGATATTGACGCTTCCTATAATAACGGTATCCTTGAAGTGAAATTTCCGAAGAAGGAACTCGAAACTAAAGATTCCGTTCAGAAAATCGAAGTAAAGTAAAAGTATGAGTCTTCGTCTTCTTCACCTAAATAAGGGAAGGAGACGAAGACAATATTCCACTTAAGATATCGGACTTATTTCCCATAAGGACTATCAAATTCTCTTTCTGCTTTTGCAACAGCCTCTTCAAGAGTAAGCCCTGTAAAATATGGCGCGTTAAGGTAACGTCCCGACTTCTTATCGTCAACAAAAGCGCCAACGGCAATACCGGGAATTGCACTTTCAGGAGCATTAGGAGCATGAGGTCCTCCAAGATCGGTTCGGCACCAACCCGGATCGGTGAGGTTTATCATAACGTTTGTCCCCTCCACTTTTGAGCCTAAGTCGATAGTAATTTTATCCAAAGCAGCCTTGCTTGCAGAATATCCTGCCTGTTCGGGTTCAAGACGTATGCCGCTGGTTGTGTTTACAATTCTACCGAACCCCCTCTCTATCATTTTCGGCAGGAAATGATAGCATATCATCGCCGGCGCGATGGTGTTAATCTTAAAGCTTTCGGTATAATCCGAAACGGGCGTCTTGTAATAATCCGTGCGGTATGCTATTTGCATTCCTGCATTGTTCAAAACAATATCCACCACCATGCCCATACGGTCTATTTCGTCAAGCATAGCCTGCACGCTGTCTAAATTAGAAAGTTCCGCCTCAACGGCATAAGCCTTTATCCCCGTTGCCTTTATCTCTTCCAGCAGCTTTTCACAATGCTCCTTTTTCCTGCTGTGAAGTATAAGATTACAGCCCTGCCCAGCCATAAATTTTGCTGTGAGATTGCCTATCCCTCTTGCCGCACCCGTGATAATCGCCCATTTCCCTTTTACATTTACCATTGTAACATCTCCTCATTTCTATAGTGATGTCATTCTACCATATTCTACTACCATACTTCAATGATTTAAAAATAAATTCAGCATATTATATTTTTATAAATATCCATTACTTACAAGCTATATAAATATCCATACTCTCTCCATCTGTTTCAAAACATGGGATAACATTTTTATCCGTATGTTCCAGACCGTTTACACGCATATATTCCATAAGCGTTTTATAGCCGTTCGGAATTATCACAAACGGGTTCTCAAAAGGACTCTCAATATGTATCGCCGCATACCTGTGTGCTGCCTGCTCATGTATTTCAACATCAGGCGGAACAATCCCTTCCGGCAGTATCCATGCCGCTTCATATCCGTGCATATTAAAGACATTTATCTGCTCCTGTGACACATTAGGGAAATCCCAGCCAATGACTTGAGGCTTATCCACGCCACAGTTTCTGGCAATGGAAAATACCCTGTCAATAGCGTCTCCTTCCGGCTCTGTGCTTATAACGGCATGTTTTATATAGCGGAATGCGGGAACGGTTTCGATACGCAGATTTGTATACGCCTCGCCGCAAGTGACCATATCGCCACGGAACAGGTCATCAAGCGAGCAGTTGAAAAAGGAGCAAAGCTCTAAAGCCTTATCCATTTCAGGCTGCGCTGTATCAAGCTCCCATTTTGATACGGTCTGGCGGCTGACATTCAGCTTTTCTGCCAAGTCCTCTTGTGTCATATTTCCCCGCAGATGTCTTAAAAACTGCAAATTTTTTCCGAAACTCATTTAAAAAGTCCTCCATTCTTACTCAATCTGTGAGTTTGTTTTTTACGCCGCGCCGTATTATCAGTATAATATTTTGCAAGTTTGACCGCAACCAACTCATATGCGCTATTTTTTTAAATTATGCAACTTCAAAGTGCGCAGAGAATTAATCATCTTGCCGTATACCCGAAAAAACATTATAATAGGAGACAGCAATTTATCCTAAAACTAAGGAGCGCTATTTACAATGGAGCAAATTTATCATGTCAGAAAATGGATGCCACATAACCCTATTGAAGTAACGGTGCCGGGTTCAAAAAGCATTACCAACAGAGCGTTAATGTTAGCGGCAATGTCAGACTGCGCTTGTACGCTAGAAGGCGTGCTTTTCAGCGACGATTCCAGAGCGTTTCTGTCCTGTCTGCAAAGTCTGGGCTTTGATATAAATATTGATGAAGAAAAAAGAAAAGTAGTCCTTCAAGGGACTGGCGGAAAAATCCCGCAGCAAAACGCCTGTATAAATGTCCGCAGCGCAGGAACTGCGGCACGCTTTTTGACCGTACTGTTGGCGTTTGCAGGCGGAGACTATGAGATGCAGTCGTCCGCGCAGATGGCGAAAAGACCTATGCAGCCGCTTTTATCCATTCTGGAAAATGCGGGCGCGCGGATAGAATATCTGGGCGAAGAGGGGCATTTCCCCTTTATACTCCATGCGCATAATCTGAAATTTACGAATATAGAAATTGATACCTCGCTTAGCAGTCAGTTTGCAAGCGCGCTGCTCATGGCGGGCTGTCTGCTGCCCGACGGTCTCTCGCTTACTATGACCGGAAGCAGAACCGGCGGTTCATATATTAAAATGACTCTCGCAGTAATGGAGCAGTTTGGAATCCATTTTACGCAAATAGAGTCTGCGTCCGGCAAAAAAACTTATGCTATTGCAGGCGGGCATTCTTTTGGAATCTCGCATTTTCTTATTGAGCCGGATTTATCGGGCGCAGCGTACTTTTATAGTATGGCGCTGCTATTTGGAATTGATGTACTGGTTAAAAATGTACATCTTAATTCCCTACAAGGAGATATAAAATATGTAGAACTTCTTGCCACGCTGGGCTGCCGCCTTCAAGACAGTGATGAAGGACTATGGTTAAAAGGCAGCGGCGTTACGCATTTTAATGGACAAACGGTAGATATGAAAGACTTTTCCGACCAGGCCATGACATTCGCGGCGGTATCTATTTTTGCCGACACCGTGACGGAAATCGTGAATATCGGGCATATACGGTTTCAGGAGACAGACCGTTTAAGCGCCATTTTAAACGAACTTTCCCGCATGGGAATACGGTGCGAGGAAATTCCCGAACAGGAAGGGATACGGATTTACCCCGGAGCTTGTAAACCTGCGCTTATTCATACTTATGAGGATCATCGAATGGCGATGGCGTTTACGCTTGTCGGCATGAAAAGCGGTGGTATCGATATCGAGAATCCCGCCTGCTGTGCCAAAACCTTTGAAAATTATTTTGATTTAATTGATAGTTTGTATACGACATGAGCTCATGTCGCCAAAAGCTGTAAATAGCAAAATTATATAAACAGGAGGCAATTATGTGGATTGAGGGAAATTACAGGCGAAATTTAATGGACATGCACATTGACGATTGGAATCCGAAGTTCTTAAGCCGGCTGAACGTGGACGAATATGTAGACGCGCTTAAAGACGCCGGTATTCAGGCGGCAATGGTTAAAGGGCGGTCGCATACGGGGCTTGCATATTATCCGACTAAAATAGGCAGAATGCACAAAGGTCTTAAAGGCTTCGACTTTTTTGGCACGATGGTAGAGAAATGCCACGAAAACGGTATCGCCGTGGTTGCATATTTTTCTCAGATTTTTGACAACTGGGCGTATGAAAACCACCCTGAATGGCGGCTTGTGACCGGCGACGGAAAAGGATTGCAGGAATACCGCGGCACCAGTGATTTTAAGTCGGGGCGTTACGGCATTATGTGTCCGAATAATGAGGAATACAGGGAATATGTCAAGGCTTGTCTGACCGAAATGAATGAACTGTATGATTTTGAAGGAATGTTTCTGGACATGACCTTTTTCCCAGAGGTATGTTATTGTCCAAGCTGCCGCAAAAAATATAAAGTAGAGACCGGAAAAGAACTTCCAAGAATTATTGACTGGAATAGTCAAGAATGGCTCGATTACGTTTACAAGCGCGATGAATGGCTGGCTGAATATGCCCGCTTTGCGACCGCTTGTGTGAAAAAAATCAAGCCCCATGTAACGATTGAACACCAATTTTCAAGGATAACAGGTCCGTGGATTGACGGCAGCTCAGAACTCCTTTTAGACGCTATTGACTGCGCCAGCGGCGATTATTACGGGGGATTTTTACAGCAGACTTTCATTAATAAATATTATAAGAATGTTTCTCCCTATCTTCCGTTCGTATATCATACTTCGCGCTGCGATCCGGCGCTTGAATATCATACCACTACCAAGACGCAGGAAGAATTGTTATTGCATATTATTACGGCGTTAGTCCACAACGGCGCGTTTCTGCTTGTAGACGCAATCAATCCGGACGGCAGCATCGTACCGGACGTATACCATAATATTATGAAAAAAGTGTATGAGATAACCAGCCAATACGAGCAATATGTGAACGGCTGCCTCTATCATGACGCGGCGATTTGGTTTGCTTCCCATGCCAAATATGATCCGAATGAAACGCGCCACGATGTAATGGATAAGGTATTCTGGCCGAAATTCTATACAGAATCTCCGGTCTGCGCAGCAGCAATTCTTAGGGAAAACAATATTCCATTTGAGGTTATCGGCACTAAAAATATCCGCAGCGAAAGGGCAAAAGTGCTGATTTTATCCCATGTGGCAAATATCCGCGATGAAGAAATGGACGAAATAGAGGCATACCTGAATGCAGGCGGCAATCTGTTAATAAGCGGCCATATCGGGAATAAAAGGCTGGAAAAACTGCTGGGCGTAAGAGTTATCGGACGCACGGAGCATAATTTCACTTATATGAGCCCTACTAATGCAGGCGCGGATTTATTTGCAGGCTTCAGCCACTTAGCGCCGCTTACCATTGACATGCACCAGACCGAAGTGGAAATAGTTGATAACGAAAATCTGACCGTTTTGGCAACAATGACGCTTCCGTACACCATGACAGGAACCTCTGAATTTGCGGCTATCCATTCCAATCCGCCCGGCGTCTATACGGACAGCCCATGCGCATTGCTTAAAGAAACTCAAAATAGTAAAATAATCTGGATTTCAGCGCCTATTGAGATGTCCAAGCCTTATATGAGCCGTCAAGTATATATGCGCATGGTGGATTATTTACGCGGCGAGGCTTCTTTTACCTCAAATGCGCCGAAGTTTGTGGAAGTTCTTGAATGGAATAAGAACGGCGTCGATTATTTCGCGGTAATAAACGAGCAGGAGGAATCACCTATTGCACCAATGTATGACATAACTATTGAGGTTAAGGGCTGCGCCGATAAGAAGGCATATCTCCTGCCGCAGAAGACGGAATTGCCGAGCGAAATAATCAACGGCAATACCTTGAAAATCCATCTTCCGAAACTGGAAGTATTCCATATTTTGCAAATACTATAAAACAGCCTCCGCACTATTCAATTAACGGTGCAATCTCAGGCATAAGAACATTTTTAAACTCATCAATCATCAACTTTCTGAATTTGAATTTAGGCAGCGCATTTTCATTTGTTTCCTTATAGGCGGCATAATCTGCGCTGTCTTTTAATTTATTTTCATTTGCCAGCCCGCCATCACTATAATGAAATGCTTCATACTTGACATCTTCAAAATCCAGATACCATTTTTCAGCATATTTCTTGATTTCCGTATCAATAACAGCATAGCGCATCTGGTTAATAATCGCAGAAATATCCTGCCCCATGAATTTTTCTCTGTTTGTTTCTATATCACGCACAACTTGAATAAGCAGCTCACTCAGCTTTGGATTATCGCCCTCAAATTCTGCTATGATTTCCCTAATTGTTCTTAGTTTAGTCGCAAATTCCGCCTCGTCAAAATCATTTTCCGCATGGTCTAATGTATCCACAAATCCCTGCAGCAGTTCGACAATATACTCAAAATCAATTCTTAGTTTGCTATATGCCACTAAATCATAATCATCCCATACGGTTTCTTCTACAGAGTTGGAATCATTGTCTGGTCTTTTAAGCTCTTCCACTACATTTTTATACATTGCGGCATAGTC
>JAMPHY010000022.1 GCA_023663185.1 Clostridiales bacterium
GAGGAATTTAAGGTATTTAGGCAGGATATAATGGAAATTTACCTTTCAGAACTGTTTCATGCTGTGTAAAGTTGAAAAAAAGTATATTTCATGGTATCTTATAATAAATACGCGGATTTGCGAGTGGTAGTCATGATTGCAAATAGAAAGAAAATATGGAGGAAGCATAATTTATGCACAGATTAAAAGATTTACTTGCTAATTTGGAACACGAATGTATAAAAGGAAGAGAGACTATAGAAATAACCGACGTCATTTACGATTCCAGAAAGGTGATAAAGGACTGTCTTTTTATCTGCATAAAAGGGGCAAATACTAACGGACACGATTATGCTGCGCAGGCTGTGGCGGACGGGGCAAAGGCTCTTATAATACAAGACGACGTAAAGCTTAATGAAGCAAACGACGTGACGATAATCCGCGTTAAAGACACAAGATATGCTATGGCGTTTATTTCGGCGGCATATTTTGACAATCCGGCAACAAGGCTTAAAACTATCGGCATTACCGGAACTAAGGGTAAGACGACTACGACATATCTGGTAAAATCCATTTTGGAGCAGATAGGTCATAAAGTCGGACTTATAGGCACAATTGAGACTATTATCGGGGATACGCATATTCATGCGGACAATACCACACCGGAATCCTATCTTATACAAAAGTATTTCAGGCAGATGGTTGACGCTGGCTGCGACGCGGTAGTCATGGAAGTATCGTCGCAGGGCTTGATGTTACACAGGACGCAGGGATTTATTTTTGATTACGGTATTTTTACCAATATAGAGCCGGACCATATAGGTCCGAACGAGCATAAAGATTTTGAAAATTATCTAACCTGCAAGGGAATGTTATTTAAACAGTGTAAAATAGGAATTGTGAATAAAGACGATAAGCACTGGGAGCAGGTAGTTAAAGACCATACATGTAAATTGGAGACGTTTGGAATAACGAGCGAGGCTGATACGAGCGCTAAAAACATAGCGTTCTGCTTTGAGGGTGGAAGCCTCGGAGTAAAATTTGATGTAACAGGAATTATGAACTTTTCAGCAGGAATCGCGATGCCGGGTATATTCAGTGTGTACAATGCGCTGTGCGCGATTGCCATCTGCCGCCATTTTAACGTGCCGCAGGATTTGATTGTGGACGCCTTGCTGCATGCAAATGTAAAAGGCAGGATAGAGTCTGTGAAGGTATCGGAGGATTTTACGCTGTTGATTGATTATGCGCATAATGCAATGGCGCTTGAAAGCCTGCTTTCTACGCTTAAAAGTTATCACCCGCACAGACTGATAAGTGTATTCGGCTGCGGCGGAAACCGTTCTAAGCTAAGACGTTATGAAATGGGCGAAGTGAGCGGACGGCTGGCGGACTTAACGATTATTACCTCGGATAATCCGCGTTTTGAGGAACCGTTAGATATCATAGAAGATATCAAGACCGGAATATCTAATACAAACGGCAAATATATAGAGATTCCCGATAGGAAAGAAGCGATTGCTTATGCGATAGATAACGGAGAGCCGGGAGATATTATCGTATTGGCGGGAAAAGGACATGAAGATTATCAAGAGATAAAGGGCGTAAAATATCCGATGGACGAAAGGGAGCTTATTAAGGCTGTTTTAGAGGAAAGAAGAGCTTAAAAACGGTGGTTGCAAATGAGTGAAAAGTATGCGGATATTATTATAGATATTTCCCATGAGAAAGTTGACAGACCTTTCAGATACCGTATTCCTGAGCGGCTGCTTGGCAAAGTCGCCGTAGGAGTCAGGGTACATGTTCCTTTCGGCAAAGGCAATAAAGACATGACGGGATATGTGGTGGAACTTACAGACAGCGCGGATTATCCGCCTGAGAAGATAAAAGAAATAGCCGATATTGATGAGAACGCCGCCACGCTGGAGAGCGATTTGATTAAGACGGCATACTGGATGAAAAGTCATTACGGCTCTACGATAATTACTGCGCTTAAAACGGTGCTCCCGGTAAAGCGCAGGCTGAAACTGCCGCAGAAGAGGAAAATAACCAGACTTATCAGCAGGCAGGAGGCGGAAAATTTGATTGCGGAGTTTGAACGGAAGCATCAGACTGCTAAGGTCAGGGTGTTAAATGCGATGTTGGACGAAGAGGTGCTTCCGTATTCGCTGCTTAGCGAAAAGCTGAATGTGTCCGCGTCCACCTTAAACAGTCTGGAAAAACAGGGAATTATCGCGATAGAGACGGAAAGTTATTATAGAAATCCGGTCAAGCGGACTTCGGAGCGGGAAGCGGCGAAGCCTTTAAGCGAAGGGCAGCGCTTTATTATAGAGGACGTAATAAACGATTACCGTAACGGAAATGTGGGAACATATTTAATCCACGGCATTACGGGGAGCGGTAAGACGGAAGTTTATCTGGGTATTATCGAGAAGATGATAGCGATGGGAAAGCAGGCGATTGTGCTGATTCCGGAGATAGCGCTGACTTATCAGACATTGCTTCGCTTTTATAAAAGGTTTGGCGACAGGGTATCGGTGATGAATTCAACTCTGTCTATGGGAGAAAAATCCGACCAGATGGAGCGCGCAGGCAGGGGCGAGCTGGACGTGATTATAGGACCGCGCTCCGCACTTTTTACGCCGTTTTCCAATCTGGGAGTTATTATTGTTGATGAGGAGCATGAGAACAGCTATAAAAGTGAAACTATGCCTAAATATCATGCAAGGGAGACTGCGATTCAGATTGCACACATGAAGTCGGCAAGCGTGGTGCTTGGTTCGGCAACTCCTTCTATGGAAGCATATTATAGGGCAAAACATGGAGATTATAAGTTATATAGGTTAAATGAGCGTCTTACGGGCGGGAGTCTGCCTAAGGTATATACAGTTGATTTACGTGATGAACTTAAAGCGGGAAACCGCTCTATTTTCAGCAGGAAATTAAAAGGCTTACTGGAAGAGCGGCTTGAGAGAGGCGAACAAAGTATTCTTTTTCTAAACAGAAGGGGATATGCGGGGTTTATATCGTGTCGGGCGTGCGGTTATGTGATGAAATGTCCGCACTGTGACGTATCTTTATCGGAGCATCGAGGCGGCAAGCTGATATGCCATTATTGCGGCTATGAAGAAATCAGACCTAAGGAGTGTCCTTCCTGCAGTTCTAAATATATTTTAGGGTTTAAGGCAGGGACTGAGCAGATAGAGGAAAGTGTACACAAGGAGTTTCCTAATGCAAGGGTGCTTAGAATGGACGCAGACTCCACAAGGACAAAAGAGAGTTATGAGAAAATACTTTCCGCTTTTGCCGATGGCAAAGCAGATATACTTGTCGGGACACAAATGATTGTAAAGGGGCATGATTTTCCCAATGTTACGCTTGTCGGGATTCTGGCGGCGGATTTGTCATTAAATCAGAACGATTACAGGGCGGGAGAGAGGACTTTTCAACTGCTTACTCAGGCGGCGGGGAGAGCAGGTAGAGGAGATAAGCCGGGGGAAGTCGTGATACAGACTTACCAGCCGGAAAATTACAGTATAGTACATGCAGCAAATCAGGATTATGAAAGCTTCTATGCGGAAGAAATTATGTACAGAGAGCTTTTACAGTATCCGCCCGCCGCGCATATGCTTGCCATACTTGCCGTATCTAAGGAAGAAGAGCAAGGCTTAAACGTTATGGAGCATTTTGCCGCGCTGATAAGGAAGCAGGTTAATCCTCAAGATATGCTTTATATAATCGGACCTACGCAGGCGTCGGTCTCTAAGATAAATGATTTATACAGGCATGTGCTGTATCTAAAACATGCGGATTATGAAATGCTTGTGCGGATAAAAGATATGTTGGAAGCACATATTAAAGAGCAGGATTACAGAAATATAAATATACAGTTTGATTTTAACCCGATGAATACATACTAAGATAGAAGGGACAGAAAGGAAGAGCACAATGGCAATAAGAAATATCAGGGAGATGGGAGATCCGGTATTGGAGAAGGTCTGTAAGGAGGTTAAAGAGATGACGCCGCGGACGTTGGAATTAATCGACGATATGTACGATACCTTGTACGAGGCTAACGGAGTCGGTCTTGCCGCGCCGCAGGTTGGAGTCTTAAAGAGAATAGTAGTAATAGATACTACGGGCGATGATCCGATACTTTTAATCAATCCGAAACTAATGGAGGCAAGCGGAACACAGACAGGGTATGAGGGCTGCTTGAGTGTACCCGGTAAGACAGGTCAGGTAACAAGACCGAATTATGTTAAGGTACTGGCTTATAATGAAAATCTGGATCCGATTGAAGTTGAGGGGACGGAGCTGCTAGCAAGGGCGATTATGCACGAACTCGACCATTTGGACGGACATATGTATGTAGAAAAGGTCGAGGGAGAGCTTATGGACGCCGAAGAGGTTGAGGAGTAGATATTTGCTGTGACTCAACTCAGGAAAAGGAGAGATACAGTATGAGGATTATATATATGGGTACGCCGGACTTTGCGGTGGACGCGCTTGAGGCAATAGTGGCGGCGGGGCATGAGGTTGTGCTTGTCGTAACGCAGCCCGATAAACCTAAGGGGCGCGGTAAAGAGGTGCAGATAACTCCGGTTAAGGCGTGCGCGCTTAAGCATGATATTCCCGTGTTTCAGCCTGTAAAAATCAAGGACAACGAGGCAGTAGAGACACTTAAAGGGTATAATGCCGATATATGCGTGGTGGCGGCTTTTGGACAGATACTTTCGGAAGAAATTCTGCATATGTCAAAATTTGGCTGTATCAATATCCATGCGTCGTTACTCCCTAAATATCGCGGAGCCGCGCCTATCCAGCAGGCAATATTGGACGGGGAGAAGGAAAGCGGCGTTACCATCATGCAGATGGACAAGGGCATGGATACGGGAGATATATTATTGCAGAGCAGGGTTTTGATTGATGAGAAGGAAACCGGCGACAGCCTGCATGATAAGCTGGCGGCTGCGGGAGCTAAGCTTATCATCGAGGCATTATCAAGGATAGAGAAGGGCGATATTACGCCTATAGCGCAAAATGATGCCGAGTCATGCTATGCGGGAAAATTAAGTAAAGCAATGGGAAAGATTAACTGGAATGAGGACGCTGTGAAAATAGAAAGGCTGGTGCGTGGTCTTAACTCATGGCCGGGGGCTTATACTTCATATAATGGCAAGACCTTGAAGATATGGGAGAGCGAGGTATGCGACGATAGAAAAATGTCGCAAAAAGACAGGGAAGCCGGAATGATAGAGGAAGTAGATAAAACGGCGTTATATGTGTGCACAGGTAAGGGGCTGCTTAAGGTCACTCAGGTGCAGCTCGAAGGCAAGAAGCGTATGCCAGTGAAAGAATTTCTGCTGGGTGCGCATGTGACAGTTGGGGATATTTTGAAATAATAAATAATTACGAAATTTGTTATTTCACAGCATGAGTTGTGCAATATATACAAAACATAAGTAGGGTACTATGTCGCCGTCGGTACTTAGCGAGGTATTTTCGAGCTTAGTACCGCTACTGGCGGCAACGTAGCGAGAGCGTGCCCTACGTTGTTTTGTATATATTGTACAACGTGGCTAGTTAAAAAATGTTATTTCACAAACATCTAATTTTTAAGGGAGGATTTACTATGTTATGTTACAGAGGATACTACGGATACTATTATGATTCGACCTATATACTTGTGATTATAGGCGCGCTGCTTTGCATTTTTGCGCAGCTTAAGATTCAGACCACATTTAAGAAATACTCAAAGGTGATGAGCAGAAGCGGTATGACAGGGGCACAGGCGGCACAGAGGATATTGCAGCTTTCAGGGATATATGATGTGCGGATAGAACATATACGGGGAGAACTGACGGATCATTATGATCCTTCTTCTAAGGTACTCAGACTTTCGGATTCGGTCTATAACTCTAATTCGATTGCGGCAATCGGCGTAGCAGCGCATGAGTGCGGTCACGCCGTACAGCATGATAAAGGCTATGTGCCCCTAAAGATAAGGTCTGCGCTTGTTCCGGCGGCAAATATCGGCTCTAAGCTGGGTATTCCGATAATAATACTTGGCGTAATATTCGGCATGAACCAGCTTTTCATACAGATTGGCATATGGGTGTTTGCGCTTGCGGTGCTGTTTCAGGTTGTAACGCTGCCCGTTGAGTTTAACGCTTCGGGAAGGGCTCTGAATATGCTAGGCGGCTACGGACTTATGGAGAATGATGAGACCAGAGGTTGTCGCAAGGTGCTTAGCGCGGCGGCGCTTACCTATGTGGCAGCGGCGGCGTCTTCGATACTGCAGCTTCTTAGACTTATTCTCTTATTTGGAAATAACGGAGACAGAAGACGCAGATAAGGCAGAAGGGATTTTATATGACTGCAGGAATAAATACAAGAGAAATTATTGTAGATATGCTGTTAGAGTTAGAAAAGACTGACGCATATGTGAATCTGCTGCTTGCGGATACGCTGGAAAGATACGATTATCTGGACGGAAGGGACAAGGCTTTTATAAAAAGAGTCGTGGAAGGAACTGTTGAGCGCAGAATACAGCTTGACTATATACTTGACGGCGTTTCCACAATACCAGTGCGGAAAATGAAACCATTGATACGCGCGCTGCTTAGAATGAGCGTTTATCAGATTTTATTCATGGACGCGGTGCCTGACGCAGCGGTATGTAACGAGGCTGTAAAGCTTGTGGGGAAGCGTAAGTTCACATCGCTTCAAGGCTATGTAAACGGCGTGTTAAGAAGTGTATCCAGACGAAAAGGCGAACTGTCATATCCGGATAAGGACAAGGAACCGTTAAAGTATCTGTCTGTTGTATATTCTATGCCGGAATGGTTAGTAGAACATTTCCTGCGTTCTTATGACATGGCGACAGTAGAGAAAATGCTGGTGGCATTTTTACAGAGCGCGCCCGTTACGCTGCGCATAGAGGAGCGGCTTGGAGAAGAAGAGAGGGAAGCTCTTTTTAAAAAATGGAAGAAAAACGTCGCAACGATAACAAGGCATTCATATCTGTCTTATGCCGTGCAGATAGAGAAAGTCGAAGGCTTAAGGAAGCTGTCCGGTTATGATGAAGGTCTTTTTATGGTACAGGACGTAAGCTCTATGCTGGTGGTGGAAGCCGCCGGAATTAAAAAAGGACAGACAGTAATAGATTTATGCGCCTCACCGGGCGGAAAGTCCCTTCATGCCGCGTCTAAACTTGACGGAACAGGCAGGGTACTTTCATATGATTTGACTGAGAAAAAAGTCGCAAAACTTGAAGAAAACCGTATTAGAATGCAAATGAAGAATATGACGACGGCGGTTAATGACGCTGTGATATATAGAGAAGAATTGAAAGAAGCCGCCGATGTAGTTATAGCCGATGTTTCGTGTTCGGGACTTGGCGTTATCGGTAAGAAGCAGGATATTAAGTATCATGTGAGCGAACAGTCGCTTAAAGAGATTACTAAGCTGCAAAAGGATATTCTTAAGAACGCCGCGGCATATGTGAAAGACGGCGGCGTGCTGATGTATAGCACTTGTACGATAAATCCGCAAGAAAATGAGAAAATGGTGGAGTGGTTTTGCGAATCGTTTCCCTTTAAAAAAGAGAGCATGAGCGCGTATCTGCCGGACGAGCTTAAGAAAGATGAGGGCGGACGAGGTATGCTGCAGCTGCTTCCGGGAGTTCATAAAACAGATGGATTTTTTCTTGCTAAATTAAGGAAAGAATAAAATGAAAGAAAAAAAAGATATAACTTCTTTAACGCTTGACGAGCTTAAAGCCGAAATGGAGCAGTTAAATGAGAAACCGTATAGGGCGAAGCAGCTCTATGAATGGCTGCATGTAAAGCTGGCAGAAGATTACGAAGAAATGACGAATATCCCTAAGAGCTTAAGAGACAAGTGCAGGGAAAATTTTACTCTTACGACATTAAAGACCGTGCAGGTTCAGGAGTCGCAAAAAGACGGAACCAAGAAGTTTCTTTTTGAACTTCCCGACGGCAATCTGGTGGAGAGTGTGCTAATGCGTTATAAATACGGTAACTCGGTCTGTATTTCTTCGCAGGTCGGGTGCAGAATGGGGTGTGCTTTTTGTGCGTCCACTCTAGACGGTATGGAGCGCAATCTGCTACCTTCGGAAATGCTTGGACAAATCTATGCTATTACGCTTTTTACAGGCGAAAGAGTGTCCAATGTAGTTGTGATGGGGACGGGAGAGCCGTTAGATAATTATGATAACCTGCTTAAGTTTATTAAACTTCTGACAGACGAGAACGGACTGCATATCAGTCAGAGGAATGTCACGGTATCGACATGCGGTATCGCGCCGATGATGAGGCGTTTGGCGAAGGAAAGATTAAATATCACGCTTGCGCTGTCGCTCCACGCCGCCACAGATGAAAAAAGACGCACGTTAATGCCGATTGCAAATAAATATTCTTTGGAAGAATTAATGGAAAGCTGCACATACTATTTTGAAATGACAGGCAGACGCATTACCTTTGAATACAGTCTGATAAGCGGCGTCAACGATAGGCAGGAAGATGTTAAGGCGCTTATTCGTCTTATAAAAGAGCAAAACTGTCATATTAATCTGATTCCGGTAAACCCTGTAAAAGAGCGCGTTTACGTGGGCTCAGATAAAGCGGCGGCACAAGCTTTTAAAAATAAACTTGAAAAAAATGGAATAAATGTTACTATAAGAAGAGAAATGGGCAGGGACATCGACGGTGCCTGCGGACAGCTTAGGCGAAAAATTTTAACTAAGCGGTCATAGGGGGATTATAATGCTAAAAACCTATGCAATCACAGATATCGGCTTAAAAAGACAACTGAATCAGGATTTTATTTTTTCCTCGGAGGCTCCTGTAGGCAGTCTGCCGAACCTATTTATTGTGGCTGATGGTATGGGCGGGCATAAAGCGGGAGATTTTGCCTCCAGATATGCAGTGGAGACAATCGTTGACGAGATTAAATCCACAAGTGAGAAGGAGCCTGTCGCTATTTTAAATAAGGCGATTTCTAAGGCGAATACTTACACCATACAGAAGTCTTTACAGGACTATAAATTGTCGGGAATGGGGACGACTGTGGTAGTGGCTACATGTATCGGAAACGAACTTGAAGTTGCCAATGTGGGAGACAGCAGGCTCTATCTGATTAATGATAAGATAGAGCAGGTTACGATAGACCATTCTTTAGTAGAAGAAATGGTGAGAATGGGCAGCATTAGCAGGGAAGCGGCAAGGAATCACCCCGATAAAAACATAATTACCAGAGCAATCGGCGCGCAGGATACTGTAGAAGCGGATATATTTACGCTGGAAGTAAATGTTGGCGATATGATATTACTATGCTCTGACGGCTTGACGAATATGATAGAAGATGAAGATATATTGAAGATTTTAAAGAGTGGAGAAAGCTTAAAGGATATGGCTGAGGAATTGGTTCGTACTGCCAATAATAATGGTGGTAAAGATAATATTTCACTCATTATTATTGAAAGAGCAGCAGACGAGGTGGAACATGATTAAGATTGGAATGTTAATTGGAGATAGATATGAGATTTTGGAAAAAATCGGTACTGGCGGCATGTCGGACGTTTATAAGGCAAAAGACCACAAGCTGAACAGGTTTGTGGCGGTCAAGGTACTTAAACAGGAGTTTAGCGAAAACGCGAATTTTGTTTCCAAATTTCAGGTAGAGGCGCAGGCGGCAGCAGGGCTTATGCATCCTAATATTGTCAATGTATATGATGTCGGCGAGGAAGGCGGCATACATTATATTGTCATGGAATTAGTAGAAGGCATTACCTTAAAAAAATATATCGAGAAAAAGGCAAGGCTTTCCGTAAAAGAGGCTATAAGCATAGCGATTCAGGTATCTATGGGAATTGCCGCCGCGCACAGCAACCATATAATTCACCGTGATATCAAGCCTCAGAATATTATTATATCCAAAGAAGGCAAAGTTAAAGTGACAGATTTTGGTATCGCTAAGGCGGCAACCAGCAATACCATTACATCTAACGTCATGGGCTCCGTACATTATACCTCGCCCGAACAGGCAAGGGGCGGATACAGTGATGAAAAGAGCGATATTTATTCTCTTGGCGTCACGATGTTTGAGATGCTTACCGGACGTCTGCCTTTTAACGGAGAGACGACGGTAGCGATTGCGATTAAACATATTCAGGAAGAACTCCCTTCACCGAGAGAGTTTGTACCGGAAATTCCGGTCAGCGTGGAGCAGATTGTATACAAATGCTGCCAGAAGAGTCCTGACAGAAGATATCAGTCGATGGACGAACTGATTGTAGATTTGAAACAGTCGCTTTTAAATCCTGACGAGGATTTTGTCAAAGTGGTTGATCCCGATGAGGAGTCGTCTACCAGAACGATTACCGATAGGGACATGGCGCAGATAAAGAGACAGACCGATAGAAGAGATTCTATGGACGATACCATGCGCCTTAGAAAAAACTCAGAGTATTATCATGAGCGCGAACGTGAGCGTTATGAAGAGTATGAAGATGAAGACGAGGAAGATGACGAGGACGAAGAAGAATACTACGAGGAAAACGACGACTATGATCCGAAAATGGAAAGACTCACTACTTTTCTTGCAGTAGTGGCAGCGCTTTTAATCGGCGGAATTATTATTTTCATGGTCGGAAGAACTTTCGGCATGTTTAATTTTGGCTCGCCCGAAGAAGAAACGGAGCAAGAAGAACAGATTGAAACGGTGAAAATGCCGTCGGTGGCGGGGAAGCCGTTAGACGACGTAAAACGCGAGCTGCTAGAAGCGGGGCTGACTCCTGAAATACAGTACGAGGTATCCGACGCTTACGAAGAAGGCGTCGTCATAAGAGCCAGTAAAGAAGCGGGCGAAATGGTGGAAAAGAACACAAATATAATCCTTACGGTAGCGCAGGGGAGTAACGGAGTGCCGGTGCCCGGAGTGGCTGGTAAATCTCAGTCGGAAGCGACTTCCATTTTGGAAAAAGCGGGCTTTACCGTAAGTATCTCCGAAAATTACAGTACGGACGTGGAAAAAGGATATATAATCTCACAGTCGCCGGAGGCTGATACAACGGCGCCTGCGGGAGCGGCAATAACTATCTGGGTGAGTCTGGGTGAAGAAGAGTCCAAAGTAAAGGTTCCTAACTTAATTGGACTTACGGAGATGGACGCTATGGTGACTCTGCATGAACAAGGGTTAGAGGTCGGCACCGTAAGCCAGACCATAAATGAAGATGCCACTCTTACGGATAAGGTATGTTATCAGAGCTATTCGGCTGATTCATATGTAGATAAAGGGACTCCGATTGATTTAAAAGTCAGCATAGGTCCTACGGAAGTGACTTATAAATATACAGAAGGAATATCAGCGCCGACAGAAGACGCCGATTATCAGCCGGGAATGTCAGTATCCGTGGTTTTGTTGGCAACAGACGGCACGCAGTTATTAAGTACGCAGACGTCTTCGTTTCCGATAACGACGAACTATTCCGGAATTAAGTGCGCTACGGGCGTAGTCCAGTTTACTTTTACCGTGACGACGCCGCCTACGATGATGACTAATCCGGAAACCGGAGAGACAATGATGGTTGATGGGACTTCTGAGGATAAGATAGTTACAAGAGTGGTTAATTTTACAGCGGAATGAAAAGAGGGCTAATGGTAGGAAAAATTATCAAGGGTATTGCAGGCTTCTACTATGTGTATGTGGAAGGAAAAGGCGTATATTCATGCAGGGCGAAGGGGATTTTCAGAAATATTCATATAAAGCCGCTTGTAGGCGATAATGTACGCATGGAAGTGCTTGACGAAAATGATAAAGAAGGAAATGTCATAGAGATTCTTCCGCGCCAGAATGAATTGATACGTCCTGCTGTAGCCAATATAGACCAAGCGCTAGTTATCTTTGCCATTGTCAAGCCGGCTCCTAATTTTAATCTGCTTGACCGTTTTCTAATACACATGGAGCGTCAGAATATCTCCAGTGTCATATGTTTCAATAAAAAAGATTTAGCCACGCAGGAAGAAATGGATATCGTGCGCAGTGCATACGATGGCTGCGGATATAGAGTGATGTTTGCAAGCGCGCTTGAAAATGAAGGTATAGAAGAGTTAAAGCAGGTTCTTGCAGGAAAGACGACAACCCTCGCCGGACCAAGCGGCGTCGGCAAATCTACTATTATCAACTGTCTTAATCCCGAAGCAGCAATGGAGACCGGAAGCATTAGCGAAAAGATTGAAAGAGGTCGTCATACCACAAGACATTCTGAGATAATTGCCTTAGGGGACGATACATATATTATGGATACGCCGGGCTTTACTTCGCTTGATATTGCGGATATCGACAAAGACAAATTAGGTTTATACTATCCGGAATTTAGGCGGCATGAGCCCTATTGCCGTTTCAGCGGCTGCGCGCATATGGACGAGCCCGACTGCAGCGTTAAGGAAGCGGTAGAGCGCGGAGATATCAGCAGGGTGCGCTATGAAAATTACAGGCTGCTGTACCGTGAGGTTAAGGATAGGAGAAGGTATTGAAAATTCTGTCGCTTAAGCCGGTGCGTTATCTAACTCCGCCGCCTTAAGAATGTTAGTTATAGAGTTGTGGAATATCAATGAAATATACTGCATACTTTTTTCACGGTCGGGAATAGAGCCTTTATCAATCCATTCAAGTATAAGGCTTGCAATTGCTCCGGTATAAAATCTGCTTAATAAGTCTTTAAAATCCTGCGGGGCGTTGATATTATTTTTCTGCGCCGCCTTTTCAATAACCGACGCGGATACTTCGATAAGGTCATGGTGGAAAAACTGTGACAGTTCGTTTTTTCCCATAGAATGATAAATATTTTTAAGAATTACTTCGTTTTCATCAATATAATCCATTACAAAGTAAATGGCTTCTTCATAATTTTCAACTAAATCCATTTGTTTAACGACTTCAATCGCCTCCTGCTTAAGCATCCAGCTTAGCAATACATAAATATTTTCAAAATGGTAATAAAAAGTCTTACGGTTTACTTTACAGTCTGCGACAATCTCACTTACGGTCACTTTGGATAAAGATTTGCTTTCCAACAGTTTTTTTAAAGAGGCGGCAAGCATTTTTTTGGTATTAAGCGATGTGATTTCATATTTCATATGAGAGCATGTCCCCTTTTCATATTTACGCAGAGTTTCTAATTGCACAATCATTTCTGCTTGTACAATTATTTCTGCATGGCTGAACTGCTGCAATAATTATTATACATGTGTCCGGCAAAATTGCAATAGATAAGCCCCAATATATCTACATTTTTCATCAAATATGCTAAAAATGTCCAAATTTTACACATTTGTGGCAAATTGACCGTTGTTTTTGCAGGATTTGTTTCGTATATATTGGTCTATGGAAATTAAGAAAAAAGCATTAAAGGGGGCACATTTAGCGTGGAGAATAAGGGCAATACGGAGAAAAATGCGAATCAGGTAATGCTGAAGATATGTGGATTTATTGTTGATAAGCGAAATCTTTTTTTTCTGATTTTCGGCATTCTGATTGTTTTTTCCGCGATATCAAGAAATTGGGTAGGGGTAGAGAACTCCATGTCGTATTATCTGCCGGGGACGACGGAGACAAGACAGGGGCTTGACCTTATGGAAGAGGAGTTTATTACATATGGCACATGTAATGTGCTGCTTGCCAACGTGTCGTATGAGCAGGCGCAGGAAGTCTGTGAACGGATAGAAAACATAGGCGGAGTTTTTTCGGTGGACTTTGATGACTCTACAGAGCATTACACAAATGGTTCCGCCTATTATAATATTACTTTTGATTATGATGAGAACGATGACGCCTGCCTTGAGGCGCTTAATAAGGTAAAGGAGCTTTTGGCGGACTTAGATTATTATCTGACGACGGGGCTTGGCAATACGCAGGCTGAGCTGATTGGACAGGAAATGAATACGATTTCTGTATTGGTGGCGGTTATTGTAGTGTCGGTGCTGCTTTTGACGACTCAGGCGTATGCGGAGATTCCGGTGCTGCTTATTACCTTTTTATCCGCCGCGATTATCCAGATGGGTACGAACTTTCTCTTAGGTACTATTTCCTTTGTATCCAATTCGGTAACAATCGTTTTGCAGCTTGCCTTATCCGTGGATTATGCGGTTATTCTTTTAAACAGATATAAAGAAGAACATGCCAAGTATGAGGCGAGGGAAGCGGCGATTATTGCACTTAGCAAGGCGATTCCAGAGATAGCCGGAAGCTCTCTTACCACCATAGGCGGTCTGATTGCTATGACCTTTATGCAGTATAAGATGGGACCGGATTTGGGCGTTGTCTTGATTAAGGCGATTATCTTAAGTTTGTTTGCAGTATTTTTATTGATGCCGGGCGTTATTATGCTGTTTTCTAAGCTGATGGATACCACTAAGCATAAAAATTTCATTCCGGATATCCCCATCGTAGGGAAGTTTGCATATGTATCAAGACATATTGTGGCGCCGCTTTTTCTGATTGCGATTGTCGCAGGATATATGATTTCCAAGAATTGTCCGTATGTCTTTGGCTATAGTACGGTTACGCCGCCGCTACAGAACAGTGTGCAGAAGGCGGAAGCAATGCAGGAGATGAATTTTGGCAGCGAGAACATGGTAGCGTTGATTGTGCCCTCAGGCAGTTATGATAATGAAAAAGCCTTGCTGCGCGATTTGGACGCTTGTCCGGAGGTAGATTATACGATGGGGCTTGCCAATATCGAGGCGATGGACGGCTATAATCTGACAGATAAGCTTACGCCCAGACAGTTTTCTGAATTGATTGACTTGGACTACGAGGTGGCGGAATTAATCTATACCGCATATGCGGTCAATGATGAGGATTATGCTAAAGTAGTCAACGGACTGGCGGATTATCAGGTGCCTTTAATCGATATGTTTATGTTTGTATATGATGAAGTGGAAGAGGGTTATGTGACCTTAGAGGCTGATTTGCAGGAAACTCTTGACGATGCCTATAAGCAGATGAATTTCGCCAAAAACCAGCTTCAAGGAGAGAATTACAGCCGTATGCTTGTATATCTGACGCTGCCAGAGGAGAGTGAAGAAACATTTGCTTTCTTAGATAAGATACATGAGATAGCTGGAAAATATTATAACGGTACGGTGTTAGTCTGCGGCGAGTCTGTCAGTCAGTATGATTTACAGAAAACTTTTTCCCGCGACAATATGGTTGTAAACGTCGTATCGATTTTAGTAGTATTGGTGGTGCTTTTGTTCACCTTTAAATCAGCGGGTATGCCAATTCTGCTGATTGCAGTTATACAGGGAAGCATCTGGATTAATTTCTCCGTGCCTGCTTTGCAGCATGATAACCTCTTTTTCTTAGGTTATCTGATAGTCAGTTCTATCCAGATGGGCGCGAATATTGATTACGCCATCGTTATTGCCAGCCGCTACACCGATTTGCGCAAGACTATGGGAAGAAAGGAATCAATTATAAATACTATGAATCTTTCGTTCCCTACGATTATTACTTCCGGCACTATGTTAGCGGTGGCGGGTATTCTGATTGGCAAGATGACTTCCGATGTCGCTATCTTCGGCATTGGTAAATGCTTAGGACGAGGTACGCTGATTTCCATATTTATTACGATGTTCGTACTACCGCAGATTCTTCTGGTGGGCGACGCTATTATAGAAAAGACGGCGTTTGTCATGAATATGCCGATTAGGACTAAAAACGCCACGGGACTTATTAAGGTGGACGGTCTGGTACACGGTAAAATCGACGGCATGGTGACAGGCAGCATGAATGCGATTATCAGAGGTAGTGTCAGCGCCTATGTAGAGGCGGGAGATGTGACAGAACTGACGCAGGAAGAATATGAGAGTATCAGTTCAGCCATGCAGAAATGATTGTACAACTTATTAATGGCATGGCTGAACTGTTGTGACAAAATAGAAATAAAGAGGTGAAAGAATATGTATAAAAATATATATAAGAAAAGAGCAGTATCTTTATTACTGACGCTTATGCTTATCACAATGCCGACTCTAGACGTTATGGCGCAGGAGACGGAAGAAGAAATCTCGAAAGAAGATACAACGAAAGAGAGCGTTATTACTATCGAAGACGCGAACGAAACCTTAGAGTCCTATGATTCGGAAGAGAGTGAGTGGAAGGAGATACATATAAAATCTGTGAACGATTTCAGAATATTTTCCAGAAACTGCCGGCTGGATACATGGTCGCAGGATAAGAAAGTGTATCTGGAATGCGATTTGGACTTAACGGACGACGATTTTACTTCGATTCCCACTTTTGGCGGTTACTTCGACGGGCAGGGATATACCATAAGCGGCTTGAGAATAAGTGATTCCGTATCATATACGGGCTTATTCTGCTATACGCAAAAGACGGCGGTAATTGCCAATCTGAACGTGAAAGGCTCTGTGCGCCCGACGGGAAAACAGGTTGTAGTAGGCGGTATCGTAGGCGATAACAGGGGGATTATAATTAATTGTTCCTTTAACGGAATAGTAGAGGGAAACGATTATGTCGGTGCCATCACAGGATATAATGAGCCAAGCGGCGTATTGATAAAATGTAAGACAGACGGCAGAATAAAGGGTGCGCATTATACGGGCGGTATCGCGGGTTATAATATGGGAAATATTTGCGGCTGCGTCAATGAGGCGGACGTCAATATTTACAACAGCGATACGGCAATGTCGATAGAGGATATAAATATCGAGCAATATACAGTGGGGCTTTTAAATACAGAAAGCGACGGCGAGAATAATAAACAGGAGTCTATCAATAACAATACTATTGATTCAGGCGGTATCGCGGGACTTTCCACAGGTATCATACAGTCCTGTGTCAATAACGGAACAGTCGGCTATGAGCATGTCGGCTACAATATGGGCGGTATCGTAGGGCGGCAGTCGGGCTATGTATATGACTGCGAGAATACCGGAATTGTCTATGGACGTAAAGATGTAGGCGGTATCGCGGGACAGACTGAGCCGTATATCGCCATCGACTTAACGCAGGATATCGCCTATCAGCTTTCTCAGAATATTGATAAGCTGCATGATATAACCAGTCGTATGATAGAGGACGCGGGCTCCGAATCCGATACTATTTCGGGAAGACTCACGATTATACAGGCTTTTGTGGATAGCGCGCTTGATGATATGTCATTCTTATCCGACGAGACAATAGTATGGGCTGATAATATGACCGGTTCAGTCAATGAAGCTTTAAGTCGTATCAGATATATTATAGACGAGGGTTCAAAAGAGAACGGAGTGGTTGACGAGACAGCGGAAGCGGCAGGTAATTTAAAAAACGCGGCGAGTGAGCTGGACGATACGGTGGCTACGCTCAATGTGTACCAATATATGACGTCGGAAGAAAAAGCAAGCTATGATAATGCCAAACAGAAAATAAAAGATGGAGAGAAAGTTTATACAGAGGCGTATTCTAAGGCGGTAAAGGCACATAAAAATATGTATATTGACGAGCTGCGAGGGGATTCTGCATATAATGGGACAGGGATTAGTGAGGTTGAAGGAACTAACGAGAGTGAAGGAATTAGCGAGGTTGAAGAAACTAACGAAAGTGAAGAGACTAGCGAAAGTGAAGAAATTAGTGAGAGTGAAGGAACTAGCGAAAGCGGAGAAACTAGCGAGAGTGGAGAAACTAACGAGAATGGAGAGATTAATGAGTCCGCGGGAGTTGATGGGAACGAAGAAATTAATGAGGACAAAGAACAAAATGATAATGCCAGTGAAGATGTTGGCAGCGCAGAGCTTAATGTAGAAAGGCTTAACAAGGAAAAAGACAACGGGGATAATAATGATATCGAAGAACTTAATGTGAATGGGGAACTTAACGAGGACGACTTAAGACCAGTGATTGACAGTGAAGTACAGAAGAATTGGGCTTATAGCAGCAATTTTGAAGACTATCTGGAAGTGGAGGACTGGGTTCACTATGACGTCGATACGGATACTGTCAGCAGTTTTCCGGCGCTTGGCACGGAACGGGAAGAGTTAGACAATAACCTTCTTAGAGATGTGACGGATAAAATGTCCGATAACGCTTCGGATATTGATGATGAATCATATGATTACGCAGACAAGAAATATCGTGAGAGCTGCGGCGATTCGTATTCCGGTCATGGTTATTCGCAGGATATGAAAGATTATCTAAACACCATGTCGGAAATTGTGCTGCGACATGAAGATGATATGACAGAGGCAGCAGCCAAAGAACTTAGGCAGGCGGTAGGATATGCTAAGGACGCGGCGCAAAATCTGGAAAACGCCGGAAATGAGGCGAAGAATATTGTAAATAGTTTGGAAGATATGCCGGATATTAGTATGCCGCAGTTTGGAAACGATTACCGCGCTAAAATGAGCAGCCTTAACCTTAATCTGCAGGGACTTTCAGAAAATATGGGATATCTAAACAATGAAATGTCATCGACAAATGACGTGCTGCTTGACGATATGGCGCAGCTTAACGACCAGTTCAGCGTGATTATGAGACTCTATACCGATGCGCTTGACGGCGTGCTGGAAATGGACTATTCCAATATATATGAGGATAATTCAAAAGAAGACGCCGAAACAAGTACGGAAGCCACAATCGCTAACTGCAAGAACAGCGGAACGGTAGCAGGTGATATAAATGTGTCCGGAATCGCGGGAACAATGGCGATAGAGTATGATTTTGATTTAGAGAGTGATGTGACGGGAATCGAAGACGCAAAGTTAAACTCCACTTTTTTAACCAAGTGCGTGCTTAGAAGCAATGTCAACACAGGCAGGATTACCGCGCAGAAAAGCTGCGTGGGCGGTATATCCGGACTACAGGAAATGGGGACGATTCTGTGGTGTGAGAATTACGGAAAAATTATCAGCAGTTCGGGAAACTATGCGGGCGGTATCGCAGGACAGTCACGTTCGCATATAGTGAGCTGCTTTGCCAAGTGCAGCTTAGAAGGAGAAGAGTATGTGGCAGGTATCGTAGGCTCCGGATATAGCGTTAACGACTGCTATACAATGGTGCGGATTAAGCAAGCGGCGGCTTTTTCCGGGGCGATAGCCGGAGAAATTGACGAGAACGGGAATGTGGAAAATAATTTCTTTGTATCTGATGAAATCGCAGGTATAGACCGTATCAGCTATAGCGGGAAGGCGGAGCCGGTAAGCTATGCACAGCTTATGGGAATGGAGATAGATAATCTACCCGATAAATTTCGGACAATGAGAATCGCATTCTATGCCGATGATGAAGAAATAAGCAGCGTGGAATGTACGTATGGTGGGAGAGTGTCCACAGTAATGTATCCGAATATTCCCGTTAAAGAAGGATACTATGCGGATTGGGATATTAAAGAGCTTAACCATGTCGTTCAGGACGAAGACGTTACGGTGGAATATGTACGGTATCTGACAACGATTGCGTCTAAGCAGACTAGAAGTAATTCACAGTCTATACTTCTTGTGGACGGCACTTTTAAGAAGGACGCACAGCTTGAAGTTAGTGAGCTTGAGAAAGATATGTTTGTCGATGCCGTGGAGTATTGGAATGTAAATTTTACAGACGATGGAAATAATGAGCATCAGATACGCTATCAGGCGCCGCATGGACAGACAGAAGGCGTGAGTGTCTATGTGAAGCAAGGCGGAGACTGGACTAAGACCGATACGGAACTTATGGGAATATATCATTTATTTACCGTTGATGGAACGGAAGCTGAAATTGCAGTCTGTATTCATGAGAAGACAATCGCCGACTATCTGATTTACATTATTCCGGTGGCTGTGGTGGTTGTTGCAGTTGTGGTTATAATGGTTGGTAAGAAGAGGAAGGATAGGAGAAAGAAGGCAAAGAAGTAATAGTTTAATTAAGACACAATAAGTCCGATTTTTTGGACATATATGGTGTTATGATTATTTTAAATTTCAGAGTACTATTTACTAATTTTGGGATTAGTAATATAATATTAAATAGTATATTGGAGGGAATAATCATGGCTAGAATACAATCTGTTGAACCAAACATTGCAGACCTTGCAAATGGGTGGCTGAAATTATATGAACTTGATTATAAGTTGGAGCAGGAATCGCTAAATACAGAGATTGATCAGGCATTGAATGATTATTATTCCAAAAATGGTGGTGTTGGAGGGAATCGTCCTGATGTCAAACTTCTGCTACAGTATAATAATTCGGTTTATTATCCGATTTTAATTGAGTATAAAGGCTACAAAGACAGACTGGTTATGCTTGATGAGGACGGTAAAGTTGCCAATAAAACCCACCAAAACCGACCTGATTTTAAAAACATTAATTCTTATGCCGTAAACGGAGCCGTTCATTATGCCAATGCGCTTCTGCATTACACGAGTTATACTGATATTATTGCAATCGGTATGACCGGATATAGAAACGATACTGGTAAATTGGAACATCAGATTGGTGTTTATTATGTTTCCAAGAGTAATTTCGGCATCGGACAGAAGGTTGATGATTACACGGATTTTTCTTTTCTTAAAAAAGAGAATTTTGACAGTTTTATTGAAAAAGTAAAGAGTCTTCAACTCTCTCAGGAAGAAATTGAAAAACTAAAAGAGCATCGTGAACAGGAAATCAATGCCAGCCTTGTTAAACTGAATAATGACATTTATCAGAATGAAAGAGGCTTAAGTGAACGGGATCGCGTTTATCTTGTAGCAGCTTCTATTATTGCAACGCTTGGCGTTCATGGAAGTGTTACGGCTCTTGAAAAGTCAGAATTAAAATCATCAAGTGAAGAAGGAAATCGTGACGGTGATATAATTCTTCGTAAAATCAAGGCGTTTTTGAATAAGAAAGACTTGCCGCAGGAAAAACGCGAGATGATTATCCGTACTTTACAGAATACGTTGACAACCGATAATATCAATAAAGCAGAGAATGGTGAGAGCCAGTTGAAACGTGTATTCACAAAAATCATAGATGATCTTGGAATTTATTATAAAATTGGGCTGAGTACTGATTTCACAGGTAAACTGTTTAATGAAATGTATAGTTGGCTCGGTTTTACGCAGGACAAGCTTAATGATGTTGTGTTGACGCCTTATTATGTCGCTACTCTTCTAGCGCACCTTGCAAGGGTAAATAAGGATTCTTATGTCTGGGATTTTGCAACCGGTTCGGCAGGGCTTTTGGTAGCGGCAATGAATGAAATGTTGGCAGATGCGAAGGAAAAGATTAAATCTCCGGCTGAACTTGCCTTGAAATCTGCCAAAATCAAGGCTAAACAACTTCTTGGGCTCGAAACTCTTTCAGAAGTTTATATGCTTGCCACACTTAATATGATTTTGATGGGAGACGGTAGTTCAAATATTATAAATATGGATTCGCTGAAAGAATTTGATGGAAATTATGGTTTTGGCGAAGCAGTTGAGAGATTTCCCGCGGATGCGTTTGTTTTGAATCCACCATATTCAGCTCCCGGCAATGGTATGGTATTTGTTGAAAAAGCCTTATCAATGATGGATAAAGGGTATGCGGCAATTATTATTCAAAATTCTGCGGGAAGTGGAAAAGCGATTGAATATAACAAAAAAATTTTAAAACACAGTACATTGCTTGCAAGCATTAAAATGCCGGCTGACTTGTTTATCGGAAAATCAAGCGTGCAGACCAATATTTATGTTTTCCGTGTCGGCGAAGCGCATCATAAAGATGATACGGTGAAATTTATTGACTTCTCCATAGACGGATACACAAGAACCAATCGTAAAAAGGCAAGCTGTAATCTGCGTGATACCAATAATGCAAGTGGACGTTACGCTGAACTCGTAGAACTGGTGCGTTTTGGTAAATCTAAGCTGAATATCTTTACAGAAAAAGAATATTATGAGGGTAGGATTGATCCTAAGAATGGCGCAGATTGGAATCAGGCAGCTCCTATTGACATTAAACCTGCGTTTGGTGATTTAGAAAAGACGGTGGACGATTATCTTACATGGGAAGTGTCAAATCTATTGAAAAACCGAAGCACAGATAATGAGCGTTTGAAAAAGGATGCTTTACTTAATGAAAAGCTGAAAAATGTTAAATGGGGAGAATATAAGCTTGAAGATTTATTTGACAGCAGCAATGGAAATTTTGATATTCAGAAAATACATATTAACAATAAAGGCTCTTATGTGGTGACGTCAGGAGCAGCAAATAACGGGATACTTGGTAAGACTGATGTGGACGCCAAATTATTTAATGCCGGAACGTTTACGGTTGATATGTTTGGTTTAGCGTATTATCGTAATTTTGAGTATAAAATGGTGACACATGCGCGGGTGTTTTCACTTACCCCCAAATTTGAAGTTTCGGAAAAGCAAGGATTATTTATAGCAAGTGCGTTATCATTTATACAAAAAAAGTTTGGATTTGATAATATGTGCACATGGGATAAGATTAAATCGGAATATATTAAGCTGCCCGTAAAGGAAAAGAATCAAATTGATTTTGATTTTATGGAAAACTTTATAGACGAGCTGGAAATGGGGCGCATGTTGGAACTGTCCGCTTATTTAAATGTGAGTGGGATGGATAATTATGAGCCGGATAAAACTAATAATAAAGCATAGCGAAAGGAAAATAATATCATGATTTATAAAGAATACCCTATTCATGTCGAAGGCGGAAGCGATAAGACAAAACTGAATCTGTACCTGATTTCACATTCGGGAGAAATCGGTATCAACGAAAGACCGTTAATACTTATCTGTCCGGGCGGCGGATACTGCTTTCTTTCAGATAGAGAGGCGGAAATGCTGGCGCTGCAATGGACTGCATACGGCTGCCACGCGGCAGTTCTGTATTATTCGATAGCGCCTGCAAGATATCCGGCGGCGCTTTTGGAACTTGCAAATGCCGTAAAGATAATAAAAGAAAATGCAAAAGAGTGGCATGTAGCGCAGGATAAGATTGTGGTGGAAGGCTCTTCCGCCGGCGGACATCTGGCGGCAAGCTACGGTATGTTCTGGAATAAACCGTTTCTCTCAGAGAAAGTGGGCGTACCTGCGGAAATGCTGCGCCCTGCTGGAATGATACTTAATTATCCTGTCATTACATCGGGGGAATATGCACACGAAGAGTCTTTCCGCAGTCTGCTCGGAGAGGATTATGAGGGCATGAAAGATGAGCTGTCGTTGGAAAATCAGGTCAGTGCAGATACGCCGCCGGCTTTTATCTGGTGTACGGACGAAGACGGTCTGGTTCCGGCAGAAAATTCAATCTTTCTCGCACTGGCAATGCGGAAGCAGAACATTCCCGTCGAACTGCATATGTACGCCGCAGGCGCGCACGGGCTTGCGCTTGCCGACAGACGAACCATGTCGCCCGATGGCAGCGGAATGGAAGAAGAATGCGTATCATGGGTAGGTCTGGCGCAGGAATGGCTGCGGACGGTTATTATGGGGTAGAAGGGATTGACGCTCGGCAGAGGTTCACAACGCTGACTTTTCTTTATGGAAGTAGAGAAGTAACAATATAGGAGGCGATGTAATGACCACAGAAAAAATGAAAGAGCTTTTATCTGCAAAAGGTGAAAAATAACTATAGAATATAAATCATGTACTAATGAAATTGGCGAGTCGGTTTATGAAACGGTTTCGTCATTTTCAAACAGGTATGGTGGGTGGATTATTATAGGAGTGCGGGACGGAGGTGTCCCCATTGGAGTAAATCGTAATATTGCAAATGATATGAAAAGAAATTTCGTCTCACAATTAAATAATACTAATAAGATGTCACCTACGCTCTACTTGTCAATAGAAGAATTTGAATACGAGGGGAAATTATTGCTTTGGACATATGTGCCAACAGCGTCTAATGTTATTAGATGTTCAGGAAGGATATACGATAGAAATGAAGATGGTGATTTTGATATTACAGATTCACCTATTCAAGTGGAAAATATGTATGCACGAAAGACGGGAACATTTTCAGAAAATAAATTATTTCCTTATGCGACGGAAGACGATTTGCGAATGGATCTCATGCCCAGAGTTAGAAGAATGATAGAAAACAAGAATGCCCAGCATGAGTGGCTGAAAATGACAGATAATGAAATTATGATAAGTGCAGGTCTGTATGAGAAAAATCTTGTGACAGGTGAAAAAGGCTACAATTTAGCGGCAATTATGCTGTTTGGAAAAGATGATGTTATTCGTTCTTGTGTATCCGGATATGTGACAGATGCTATATACAGGGTTGAAAATATGGATAGATATGACGACCGGTTACAGATTAATACCAATCTTATTGAAAGCTATGACAGATTGATGGAATTTGTGGCAAAGCATACTTCGGATAAGTTTTGCCTTATAGATAATGTAAGTACAAGCATTAGGGATATTATCGCTAGAGAAGTTGTTTCAAATATTCTTGTGCACAGAGATTTTTCCAGTGCTTATCCTGCTAAACTTATTATTGAAAAAGATTGGTTAAGAACAGAGAACTGGTGTAGGCCCAGAAGACAGGGAAATATATTAAGTGACGAATTTACTCCATATCCTAAAAATCCATTAATTGCAAATTTCTTTACTGCAATAGGTCGTTCAGATACGATTGGTTCCGGCGTAAAGAATTTGTATAAATACACACCTATATATTCAGGCGGAGGTAGTCCGGAAATTTATGAGGCAGATGTTTTTAGGATAGCGATTCCACTAACTAAAGAAGCTGTTAATCAAGTTGAGGTAGAAACAGGGTTGACAGAACGAGAACAGCTTATTTATGATATGATTTGCGAGAATCAAAAAATAAGCATTGATGATATTGCGGCACAGCTTGATGTTACGAGAAGAACTGTATTGCGTGAAATACAGGAGATAAAGAAAAAAGTATTTTTGATGTATGATAAAAAAGAAGCAATGTGGAATTTAAAATAGGAAGTGACAAGGAAGTGACATTGCTGCTGACGGTTATTATGGGGTAGGGGTAGCAGCTCGATAGAAACTGGAAAACAATCAATACAGTCAGCATAATCAATAATTCCAAGTAAAATTTAATACAATAAAAGTGCTAGGGCATATAGAAAGAAATGGAAACAGTAAAAATCTATATGTCCTATTTTATTAGTGTAAAATTATGATTATATAATATAATAAGTCCGTTTTTTTGGACATATAGAGTATTATAATTATTTTAATTAGTTATATAGGAAGTTAGATATATTACTTTGGGTGGAGATAATTTATGGGAAATCTGCCCATACGTATTTAGAAAAAGCTGTAATAGGATATGAAAAAAATCTGTTTACTGAAGAAAAGATACGAGGTAAAACGGCATTAGTACTATTGTAGATTGTGGTGATATATCCTCTTGACAATGGCTAAGAAGTAAAAAACAATTTCTACTATTGTAGATACAAAGCCGGAAATTGAATATATCCTGCTGAGAAGTAAAAACAAATTTTTTTAAAAATTGAATTATGTTGTGGGAATTTTAGTCAAAAATTGATGAATTAAAAATAATAACTTTAAAGTTATTGACATTTTAATAACTTTAAAGTATAATTTATATACACTAGGAGGATAATAGGTTTGTACGAAATACATTTTTACAGAGATAAAAATGGTAAAGAGCCGGTAAAGGAGTATATTGCAAGTCTTGCTGCTAAAAAAGATAAGGACAGCAGGATAAAGCTAAATAAAATAATGGATTACCTAAAAACCCTTAGTGAGTATGGAACGCGAGCGGGCGAGCCATATATAAAACATATTGATGGGGATATATGGGAATTGCGTCCATTGCGAGATAGAATATTATTTGCTGCATGGAACGGAAAGGGTTTTGTTTTGCTTCATGTCTTTATGAAGCGGACACAGAAAACGCCGCAAATGGAAATAGAACGAGCAAAACGGAATTTAACTGATTATCAAGGGGGAAAATATAATGAGAATAAATAAAGAATATTCGCAAGCTATAGCGCAGGCAAAAGAGAATATGTCAGATTTGGATAAGCGCGGTGCAGACGCTGTTGGCGGGAATGTTTTGGCATTTATGGAAGATATTCTGACGCCGGATGAGATAGCGGAGAGTAAATTGCGTGTGTCAATTATAGCTGAACTGATAAAGGCAAGGCAGGAGAAAGGGATAAGTCAAAAAAAGCTGGAAGAATTAAGCGGAGTAAAACAGCCTGTTATTGCAAGAATGGAAAAAGGGAGTACCAGCCCGCAGCTTGATACAATATTGAAGGTATTGGCGCCTTTGGGAAAGACGCTTGCTGTTGTCCCATTGGAAGCAGGAAACAGATAGCATCGTCTAAAGACGTTAAAGAGGATATTTAAATAATAAAATACGAATTTTAGAAGCTCTGTCAGGCGACAGGGCTTTTTTATATTCTGCCAATATCACAAAGGCAACATCAACCCCGCAAACTCATTACCAACACCAATATGCAACGGAAAGTAGCATAAAAAAACCAAATGTATACAACTGTTGGTGGCTAAAGTCGTACTTTTTAGTTATGCTTACCAAATAACAAAAAGAAAGGCGGACTACTATATTATGAGTAAGCAGACAGTAATATCGGCAAAGCATTTGAAAAAGGCTTTTGGCAAGGGCGAAAGTATTCAGGTTATTTATTCAGACTTGAATATTGATATTTATAAGGGGGATTTTACCGTTATCATGGGTTCATCGGGAGCGGGCAAGTCTACCCTGATGTATTCACTTTCGGGCATGGATAAGCCGGACGGCGGCGAGATTGACTTTGACGGAACGGACATCACGAAGCTTAGCAATGACAAATTGGCTGTGTTTCGGCGCAAAGAGTGCGGCTTCGTATTCCAACAGATTTATCTGATTGAAAAAATGAACCTTATGGACAATGTCATTGCGGCGGGAGTGCTGACAAGCAAAGACAAAGAAGACATTAAAAAACGTGCAAAGGAGCTGTTTTCTTTGGTAAATATTCCCGAAAACACATGGAAAAAGACTTCTTCCCAGATTTCAGGCGGTGAAGCGCAAAGGGCAGGCATTGTCAGGGCGGTTATCAACAGTCCCAATGTACTTTTTGCCGACGAGCCGACAGGAGCGTTAAATTCTGCTAATTCGGCAGCAGTCCTTGATGTTTTCACTTCGCTTCACGACAAAGGGCAGAGTATCGTCATGGTTACCCATGATAAAAAATCGGCTCTGCGTGGAAACCGCGTTATTTATATAAAAGACGGAAAGATTTACGGTGAGTGCGACTTGGGGAAATATGAGCAGGACGATGCTGAGAGAACTGAGAAACTTGATAAGTTCATCAAAGAAATGGGGTGGTAGTATTGAAGAAAATATCTACGCTTACCCTGCACAACTTAAATAAGGCAAAGGGACAGTACATATCTTTCGGGGTGTTTATCTGTCTGACCGCGTTTATCATAAATATTGCGCTGGTGCTTGCTTTCCAGACATTTGACGCATACGATAACCTTTTTGATGAACTGGAAACGGCGGACATCAATTTTATCATTCCCAAGATTCAGGATAATGAAGATTTACTCACGGAAGTGGAAGAAATTGACGGAATATCACGTATTGAAAAGCATGAAGGAGTTTTTACTCCTGTGACGGTCCGCGAATTTGCGGGTTCTGATTTTGACATGAATACGGTTTTTTATAATATTGATGAAGAAAAAACACTGAATTTATTAGATATTACCGGATATTCTGATTTTACGGAATCTTCCGAAAAAAGCAGCGACTTGGCGTATATTCCCATGTATATGAAGGAATTAGGCGGTTTTGCAGAAGGGGGCAGCATAACTTATTCCATCGACGGCAAGGATTATACATATGATATTGCCGGAATTGTCTCGGAAATGCAGTACGGAAATTACGGTACGGGCTTAATCGGCGGATATTTGCCCGCTGCGGTCTATGATGACTTCGCGGAAGAATACGATAGTAACGTGGTTATGGAGTATTCCTTAAAAACAAGCAGCGACGCCGATTTAAACCAGATTAAAAATACGGTGTCCGAACTTTTAAAAGATAAAGGGATTGCCTTAATGAATATTAATGACAGGGAAACTGCCAAACAGACGAGAACGATGGTCTGCCTCCTGCTTATCGTGATATTTTTGGCGCTTGCCGCAATTATACTGGTAGTGAGCATTTTCTTAAGCAACTTCAGGATACGCAGTGCAATCGAAGACGAACTGGCGCAGATGGGCGTGTTAAAGGCGGTTGGTTATACAAGCGGTCTGATTATCGCCGCATCGATTATGCCATATATACTTGTGGGCGCTGTTTCCACGGTAATCGGAATAGCTTTGTCTTATACGGTTCTGCCTTTTGTCGCAAGTATTTTGGCAATCCAGTCGGGATTTTCCTATACTCCTGCTTTTGACATAACGGCTTTACTTATTGTAGTATTGGTATTAATGCTTGCAATAATAGTTTTTTCCTATATTTCCGCAAGGAAAATTCATATATTGGAGCCTATCAACGCCATAAGGGGCATTACGGGAAACGCATCGGCGGGACAAAATATCTTATTATTTATTGTCGCATTTGGCATAATGGTACTGCTGTCTTTTGCGGGAACGCTCATGTATAATGTAAATGTCAAGCCGGATAATTTTATGAATACGCTTTCGGAAGAGCTGCCGTCCGTTATCTTTACCGCTGAAGACGGAAAAACGTCGCAGCTTAAAGAAATTCTGCAAGACGACGATAGAGTAAAGCTTTTCTTAGAATATGCGTCCCTGCCTGTAAGTTATGAAGACGGGAGCCTTACCGCTTTTGTATGTGAAGACTTTTCACAAACAACAAACGATATCTGCTATGAAGGCGAAAGCCCCGTGAAAGATAATGAAATTGCGGTAGGAAACGCGATTTCGGACAATTATCCCATTGGCAGCAAGATAGAGATTACGGTCGGCTCTAAGTCGGAGGATTATACGGTAACAGGCTATATCCAAAGCGTCAATAACGCCGGTGCAGTCTGCCAGCTTACAAGCAAAGGATATGAAAAAATCGGCGAGAAGCCTAGTTCAATCAATGTCTATTTATATGATAAAGGCGCAGAAGAGGTTATAGATGAGTATGAAGAAAAATATAGCGAACTCATTAAATCGTCAGTAAATTTTGAACAGATGAACGAAAACGGACAGATGATGTATACCAGTATCGTTTCCGTAGTCGTGATTATCCTGTTTATTATTTCGGTCCTTATGATGTTGCTTGTAATGTATGTAATCATCAACTCGATGATAAGCAGATGTAGACAGGAATTTGGCATATATAAAGCAATCGGATACACTAACAGGCAGCTCACAATTAAGACGGCGCTTGAGTTTATACCTGTTGTGGCTGTGGCGTCGGTTATTTCAGCAGTTGCAGGGCTGTGGTATCTTCCCGCAATGAATAAGGTGATTTTTTCACTGATTGGGGCTGTAAAAAACCATTTTGAAGTATCTGTGTTGATATTAATCGTATTTGCAGCGGTCTTTACCGCCGTGGCATTTGCAATCAGTGTGCTGCTTTGCGCGCCGATAAAGAAGATTACTGCATATTCACTGCTAAAAGATTAAAAATGGAGGTTAAATATGAATTTTTCAGAAAAATTAAAGGAAATAAGAAAAAAAGAAGGCATTTCGCAGGAGCAGCTCGCTGAGAGAATCGGCGTTTCAAGACAAGCTATTACTAAGTGGGAAACTGGAAAAGGCTTGCCGGACGTAGAAAACATGGTTATTATAGCGGAGATTTTTAAGACTACAATCGATGAACTGCTTGTTGATTCAACTGCCGCGATAACGCTTCCTGAGACCACAGTGTATACCAGCGAGACGATTTACGACATTGACGGTGAGAAACATTTTGACGTCAATATCGGCAGCGCGGCGGCAATCACGCTGTCGTCGGGAGACGATGAGAAACTGCATGTAAAGCTGTCTTCCGAAACCCTTGAGAACTTGGAGTCCATGTTTAAGATAAAGCTTGATGAAAGCAAAAACAAACTTGATGTAGTCTGCCTTAATAAGAATAAGTTGAGCCGTTATGAAGCGGAGGAGGCGCTGAGGGTTGAGATTGTTTTTCCGAGTAAATTTACCGATGACTGCGAGGTTGAGGGCAGTGTTAAACTTCTTATGATAAAGAACCTTCATTTGAAACGGTTGGAGTACGACGGCGACGCGGAGCAGGTAGTGATTTCAGACAGCAGCGGAAGTCTGGAACTGACGGCAAAGACGGATTATGAAATTACCGTGGATAAGGTGGCGGGAAGACTGGATATCAACCAGTGGAAAGCAAAAGCAATTGTTCATATTCCGGAAGGAAACATGGTAAACGTTATGAATAAAGGCAGGAAGTGTAATGTTTATTGCGTAAAAGGCGGAAAAGAAATTGAATATGCCAATACCGCCGAGTGTGAAAATGAAATCAGCACTTCGGGGATTTTCTCAGAGCTGGTGGTGGATTTGACGATATAAATGCGACTATAAAAATAATGGTAAAAAGAGCAAGTCATGAAAATGTCTTGTTCTTTTTATATTATTTACAAATTCTTGAATCAAATCTATGGCATTGAAAAAAGATGTTGTTAAGGTTTAGTAGGAATAACTACTATTGTTATCTGTGGTTCTTGTTATGGGAAAACAGTCTGGAATTGTAATAAATTCGCCAGGAAGTAAAGCGAAGGGCTGATTTAATAATGAAAAATAGTGAAGTAATAGTGAAAATTAGTGAAATAATAATGAAAAAATAGTGGAATTTTAAGCTTAAAATTGGTATAATAATATCATATGGAAAAGGAGATGGTTGTTATGATAAAGGTAAATCTCACCAATGATATTTTAAAAAGAATATCCGCTATTGATGATAACCGCCATTCTTTAAGTACGGCTGCAATCCCGTCCGTTACCATCAATAAACTTAGAAAAAATTCCAAAAAGAAAAGCTCATATGCTTCCAATAAAATTGAAGGGAACCCGCTTACCGAAAAGCAGTCAGATGCAGCGATTGAAAGCGATGCGCATAAGCATTTCATGAAACCGGAGCAGGAAGTAAGGAATTATTATATGGCATTGGAACTTTTGGAAAAGAAAGTGAAGACAAATGCCGATTTTTCAAAAGATTTAATTATGGAAGTGCAGGCGTTAGTTGAAAAGGGAGCGTCAAAAGAAAAGACAGGCTTGCGGGGGGCAATGCCGCCGGGGATGCTGTTTGCGGTATATGATTCTGAAACAGGGAGTCCTGATTATATTCCGCCGGAGTATGTTGATATTCCGCAATTACTGGACGAGCTTATAGAATATGTAAATACAACAGACGACCACCCATTAATTATTGCAGCTGTTGTGCATTATCAATTAGTGACGATACACCCTTTTGAAGACGGAAACGGGCGCACTGCACGTTTATTGTCCGGTTTTATTTTGGATAAATTTGGATATGGGTTCAGTGGTATCGGCTCTTTGGAAGAATACTTTGCTTATGACGCAGAGGAATACTATCAATCTTTACAGATGGGACTGCCGGCATTATATTATTCAGGAAGAGACAATCCACCGCACTCTGAAATCTGGATTGATTATTTCTTGCGTATGGTTGAATTATATTCATCAAAGGCATGCAGTTTGTCATTAGAAACAAGTGACGACAGTATCCATGCGGCGCTTTCCTATTTGAATTTGAAAGAGAAGGAATTTCTAGTATTTTTGCTGAAAAAACACTTGTATGAATTTACGCCGATTGATGTGAGCAGAATGCTGAAAGTTTCAAATAAAACTATTATTAATAGGTGCGCAAAGCTGTCAGGCAACGGATTCTTAGTTCCGATTATCGTAAAGGAGAGAGTCCGTTCTTATCGGCTTAGCGAGTTTGCCATTGTAAATGAAAAGAAGATTGTAAAGGGTAATTAAGAAAGAATAGAAGAATTAGCATAAACCGGAATTGAGAGGAATGATACAATGCGCCAACATGACAGAATTATAAATGCGGCGGCGAAAAAAGTTTTAGCGCCGCAGGGACTTTTCAGGAAGGGAAAGTCAAGAACTTGGGTAGATGACAACGGATATTACATGACTTTTGTCGTATTTGATGCAAGTAATAGGGCAAAAGGCGCCTATTTGGGAGTTGGGATTGATTTTCTTTGGGAGAAAACGGAAGGTTTAAATAAAACATTGACATATTCTTATGGAAAGCGGGGAAATACGTTTTGTGAATATAACGGAAATGATGATGAATTTCAGATAAGAATGGAAGAATATGCGGAAATGGGCTTAAAACAAGTACTGGAATACCGTAAGTTCAAAGATATGGATTATGCCAGAACATGTCTTGAACAGAAAGTAGCAGATACTTTGGAAAAACATCGATTTTGGGAAGTCTATGATTTAGCGTTGCTGTGTTTTTTGATGGGTGATTTTGAGAATGGGGTAAAGATTTTTGAAAATTATCTGGATATATTAAGGGGAAGTTTTTACGTCAATAATTTTTATATAGAGTGGCATGAGAAATTTTATAACCATTGCATACGCGATATTAAGCCTTATCTGACATCAAAAGAAAGCGCACAAAAGATGGTTTGGGATATGATTAATCGTAGGAGAGAGGTTTTTATACAGTAAGTTTTGATAGAAGAAATTGCGGCACGAATTTAAAGAAATTTAGAATTTTCGGATAGCTTGAAAGAAACGTTTGTGAGTTAGCTGAGAATCTGTTATAATGAAACAAGAAGTTGTTAGAGGTTTTAATGCTAAAGGGAGAGAATATATTGATGAATGTTAATCATCAAGACGAATTAGGGCAGGCCAAAAGACGTGATCGAAAAGTGTATATTACAGATATTGCAATTAGCAAAGTTCCATATATTGAATACTTTGGATTTACAAAGGAGCAAAACCAAATCATGCAGGAATTGGCGAAAGGTGTTCTGGTTATCTCAAAAGAAAGCAATGATAGCAATGAGGTTGCGATAACATGTGATTTAGGAAATCCGAATCCACTGCATAATTTTGGCGTAGCATTTGGAACAGAACACGATGTTGATGTTTTATCGGATACGTTGTCGAACCATATGATTGTATCTGAAAAATCGGTTGCGGTAATCTTGCTGCATAACCATCCGTCAACACAGACATTTTCATTGCAGGATATTCAGTTTTTTGTTCAGCATCCGATGATAGAGGTAATGACCATAGTTTCCAATCAAGGAGCTGTCCATTATATGAAAAGAGATAAAAATTATGATTATACTAAGGCTTTTGGGTTGTTCCGGCAATGTGTGGACAAAATAGACAGAAAATCTTCAAGTATGGAAATGTATATGGCATCGTTAGAATTTTTGGCAAAGTGCAGCGAAGCAGGATTGTATTACAGGTAAAAGAAGGGAAGGTGCAGACTATATGAGTAAAACATCATTGAATGATTTAGTTTACAGTTTTGAGCCTTTGGAAGTTTTTTCTCCCGATCCTGATTATAGGGTGGATGAGATTGAACTGCAAAAGAGCATAGATAAAAGCAGGAAAATGATGGAAGTTATCAGAAAATATAAAGACGAGAGAATGAAAATCGGGGCTTCATGGTAAACAATGACTTTGGCTACTCTCCAAATGCTACTGCATGGATAAAATTCAGGCGGTGGCATTTTTCTGTCGCTATATATACTGTAGGCAATATGGCGAAGTCTGGCATGCTCAAAAAACGCTCCAATACTTATAGGGCATAGCGATATAGGAGTCGCACTGAACACCTATACGAAACTTGACTTTGTAATGCTTCATCCGTTAGTTCCACAGTGGTGTGTGGATATTGTAATCGCCTAACATTTATTTTTTTCGCATAATTTAAGAATGAATTAGGTGAATTTGGGACAAAATATTGATTATTGCCTAAAATGATAGTATAATTAGGCGAAAAGAAAGGAATTAGGCGAATGCGGATTTTTAATTATGCCAATTTAAAAGATCATAGATGGGATTCAGAAATTCTTGGATTGGTAGCACAGATTCATGAGTTTAAAGGGAAACAGGAGTTATATCTTAAACAGAAACCTGCCGTACTGGAAAAATTGGTCGAGATAGCAAAAATACAAAGTACGGAGGCTTCCAATAAGATTGAAGGCATTGTTACGACAAGCGCCAGATTACAACAGCTTGTTATGGAAAAGACCACGCCAAAGAATAGGGATGAGGAAGAAATCATGGGGTATCGTGATGTTTTAAATACAATCCATGAGAGCTATGAATATATCCCGATTCGTTCCTCGTATATTTTGCAGCTCCACCGGGATTTATATCAGTATTCGCAGAAGGATATAGGGGGAAGGTTTAAGAATACGCAGAATGTGATAGCCGAAAATCATCCGGATGGATCGCAGACAGTGCGATTTACTCCACTGGCGCCTTATGAGACACCGGCGGCAGTCGATTCCATCTGCGATAATTTCAATAAGGCAATCGATGCCTGCATCGTGGATCCGTTGGTACTGATTCCAATCTTTATCAATGATTTTCTATGTATCCATCCATTCAATGACGGAAATGGTCGGATGTCGCGCCTGCTCACCACACTTCTTTTATATCGCTGCGGATATGTTGTGGGGAGATATATCAGCTTGGAGAGTAAGATAGAAAAGACCAAAGAAAATTACTACGATGTATTGGAACAGTGTGGGAATGGCTGGCATGAGAATGAAAACGATCCGTCGCCCTTTATAAAATATATGCTTGGAATCGTGCTGGCAGCTTATAGAGATTTTGAAACGCGGATCAGTCTTGTGGATGAAAAACTGCCCGCAATAGAAATGGTTAGGAAAGCAGTTTATGAAAAAATCGGCAAATTTACGAAGAGTGAGATTATGGAGCTTGTGCCGTCTCTGTCTAAGGCTTCCGTAGAAAATTCATTAACGCAGCTGATGAAGAATGGAGTTATTGACAGGCATGGTAAAGGAAAGGCAACATTCTATACAAGGACAGATATGTAGAAAAGCTGACCGTTGGTTTGTGTGATTGTGTGGCATTTGATGAAGTAGCAGGAATCAATTTTAAAGATAAAGACGGCGTTCAGATTATGAAGGACTATATGGCGTTCGGTTCTTTTGCGCGTGGAAAAGAAGAAAAGGCAGCATCGGCATCAATGGTATTTGTTGGTAATATCAATCAGAGTGTGGACGTACTGCTGAAAACTTCAAGCCTGTTTGAGCCGTTTCCATCGGAAATGGGAACGGATACCGCTTTTTTAGACCGTATGCACTGCTATATACCGGGGTGGGAAATTCCGAAGTTTAGACCTCACCATTTTACCAATGACTATGGGTTTATCACAGATTATTTGGCAGAGTTTATTAGGGAACTGCGTAAGGAGCAGTACGGGGATTCCCTTGATAAATATTTCCGTCTGGGAAAGAATTTGAATCAGCGTGATACCATTGCTGTCAGGAAAATGGTTGGAGGATTTATTAAACTTCTGTATCCTGATGGAAAATATACAAAAGAACAGCTAGAGGAAATTCTGAAAATATCACTTGAAATGCGCCGAAGGGTAAAAGAGCAGTTGAAAAAACTCGGTGGTATGGAGTTTTATGATGTGAATTTCTCATATATCGATAATGAAACTTTTGAGGAGTTTTATGTTTCTGTGCCGGAGCAGAATTGATTCCCGAAGGAATGTGTAATCCGGGACAAGTATATACTATTTCGCAGGGCAAAACAGGTATGCTTGGTAAGCCTGCGCTTAGCAGTTTGGCTATACTTGGGGAGATTAGCATTAGCGGCACCTTGATTAAAGTTGACGAATTGGCAAACTCCTTACAAGTGTGTGCGGATAGCGGAGCAAAAAAGGTGCTTATTCCGGCTGTTTCTATGGTTGATTATGCAACAGTTCCGGCAGATTTAATGACAGCATTTCAGATTATTCCGTATCAGAGTGCGGAGGATGCAGTTTATAAGGCATTAGGGGTAGAATGAGCGGAGCTGGCATAAATAAATCCAAATTTCCCACGATTTACTTTTGAGCCTTGATATGCTATACTAGCATAGTTGTTAAGGCTCTTTTGCGCGTATAGCAGAAATTGAATGAAATTAAAGGAGATACAGATAAAATGAAACTAGGCATCGTAATTTGAGTGCCGTTTTCATGTATTTTTATATATCTCCATGTATCTCTATAAAGCCTTATACAATCAGTGTTTGAGCAGTTTTGAAGTAGCATATATCTCTATGCAAATCCATATATTTTAATGGCAAAATTGTGTAGTGATTGTGTAGTTGTGTAGTAGCCGCATAAAAGAGTTTGGTACGAATAGAAATACCCATAAATGAATATTAGACATCTGAATAAGTCCATTATTGATTATAGAAATATAGTTGATAGTGGGCTTATTTTAGTGCCTGAATATATTTGGTGAGGAAATGGACATAATCTTGTCGAAAACGTTCGTATGAGCCTCACAGCGTATCACAAAGGGCATTATATAATCACAACTAAGCACAGACTTGAAAGACGTGTTTCATTGGCAAAAATTAAAATCGAGTAACGGAGGTGTAGAAGAAAATGCCGAGGGCAAAAGGAACAAAAATATCATTAAACGCTTCTAAAATGGCAAAACGTATAAATGCAAGGAAAGATAATATTTATGATGAAAAAGTAATCAAAAATATTCTGGATATGTATATGGAAGAGTGTCAAAAAGCAATATCAGCAGGAGAGAGCGTACATATTACAAAGGTAGGAACAATTATACCTGAATTAAAGGTATGTATGGCTTATAATATGCCAAACTGTAATAAAGAAGGTGGCAATCCCCCACATACGAAACTCAGGATATATAGAAGCATTAAAACAAGGGATGATATGAATAGGATTTTGATACAAAATGTAGAAAATGGCATCTATGGTTTAAAGAAACTTCCATTCAGTGAACAACAGCTTGCTATTTTAAAGGACAGCGGATATATACCGAAAGATGCGGAAATAGATCATGAGAAAGAGAGGGAATAGACTATTGTAAATGTATGGAGTGGTAACAAAATATTACAGCGATAAAGGATATGGATATATAAAAGGCGATTCAGATGAGCAAATATATTTTTTACATAAAAAGGATTTAAACGATGAATATATAGAAGCTGGTTATCATGTGTATTTTAAAAATTTCAAAACTAAGAAAAGAAAATATAATGCTGCAATCCTATTTGTGATTGAAGCACCAGAAAGGGAAAGAAAATATGCCAAAACACATAAGTAATATGAATGATTTGGAAAAAGCACTTATGCCGACTATGACAAAAATGGTAGATATATTAGCTGAAAGAGTATATGAGACATTGAATTATTTTCTGCAAGAATATTACAACAGCTATGATCCAGTGTCATATAGGCGGCAATATGATTATCTGCGGTCAGCGGTCAAAGTAGAACCTAAAATATCAGGCGGCAAGGTGATAGCATCCGTATTCATTGACACGGATTCAATGGACAATTATTACAATGCTACTGGTGAACAAGTGGCAACATGGGGAAATCAAGCCTTACATGGTGGCTTGAATGTAGGCAATAATACGCCTCATGTTTGGGATGATACCATAGATAGTACGGTTAATAATGGAGAACTTCTAAGATTGGCACTTGAATACTTGAAAAGCAAAGGATTTTCAGTAAGAGGTTAGGGAATGGAGGATATTGATACATAGTGAAATTAAATGAACGAGTAGCCATTATAAGTGAAGAAAATATCAACAGATTATCACGCTTATATGGAGAAATAAATATTGATGATTTATCAAGGATTGTAAATAACCATTTGAAAGTTGCGATTGATGAAATCGAGGAAGATTGTTCAAAGCATAGAACGCAAAATTGCGCTGAATGTAAGTACATGAGAATGTATGATTATGGTAACAAGGTTTATTATTGTGACCATGAAAACAGAATTGATGATATGGGGAAGTTGGGAGAAGATAATTTACCAGAGACAAGCCCTGAGTGGTGTCCACTAAAAAAATAAATAAAGACCTGCTGCCTCATTGAAATAATTGCTATTACAGGGCGATCAAAATAAGCTGTAAGAACCGAAATTCAAGGAATTCTAACTGTAACAATTAACTATTTCTATTGTGCAATTCTGCACAGTGAAATTCCATTATTGAAAACTGAATATTTAAAAATATGAATACAGTAAAGAAGACTGCGCTATTTTTGGTGCGGTCTATTTACTATGCAAAAAATAATAAATTTAACATTTTTGATTTCTAACTAATCAAGATAAACAGAAAAATTTTGTGAACTTCTATTATATTTCTTGAATTTCTGGTAGTTTGGGAGGTTCAATGGATAATGACATAAAATGTATGTACTTTAATCACAGATTCAAAGACAAGCCGCAAGGTAAACAGTGTGGATGGGTACAAAAAAGTTTGACACAAGTAAATATCACGATTGAAAATCTGGCAGATGCTTTAGTTCATGGGGCATCATTCAAGCCAGGAGTATTAGCAGGAGGAAATAAAGCTGAAAACTGGATAGAACAACAATTATTTGGACTTGATTTTGACGATGGCATCAGGATAGAAGAAGCCTATAACAAGGTGATTTCTTTAGGTATTATACCATGCTTCATGTATACGACATTTTCACATAAGGAAGAACATCATAAATTCCGCATGATATTCTGTAATGATACAGTGATTACGGATGGGAATATCAGGGATAAATTACAAGCTACGCTTATGGGAATTATCGGCGGTATTGATGAAGTATGCTTTAACCGTGACAGGTTATTTTTCGGCGGTAAAGGACAGACGGTATTATATCCAGACTATGACACAAGGATAAATGCTGAATCTATCATAGAAAAATACTGGAATGATGATTTTGAACAGTATATATCCAATTCAAAGCCAAAATCAAAGAAGAAAAAGGATAACTCTGCTGCCAGTAAGAAAAATAAAGATACTGATACCACAAAAGAACATCATACATGCGAGAATCTGAACGTAAAAGCAATTAAAGAACATGATATAGAATATTTACGCAAGGTATTAGCGCATGAGCCGATAGAATTTGAGAATAAAAATGAGTTTTGGGATTATATCTATTCCGAGTTGGATATAGCGGAATTGATTGACATAGACGATCCGAGGTCATTTTGTTGTGTGTTGCATGATGACCACAATCCATCTGCAAATATATTCACTACACAAAATGGCGTACAGAAATATAGATGTTGTTCTGAAAATCTTACGCTGAATATTAAACAGTTGATTGAGTTATTAGGCGATTTTAAGTCTGAATACAAAGCAATCCAGTTTATCATGAATATCTATAACCTGTCTATCAAAGAATCCCAATGGAGCATTGAACAGAGAGAAAATATTGACCTTATGATAAGCAATATCACGCTGAATAAGTTCAAAGAATTGTGTCCACAGGCAGATAAGAACATCAAATATGCGAAAGATACATTCCTTATGATGCTTTCTATCGCAAGGAATAACATTTATAGTGAGAAATTCTCCAATAATGACGGTGAAATTGTATTCTATGTGACAAATAAAAAGCTATCTGAATATCTGGGGAAGGGCAACAGCCAAAAGAAGATAGATAAAGTCAGTAAATATGTAAAAATGCTTGTGTATCATGATCTAATTAGAATTTTGGATAATGAGCAGATACCGAGGGAATTATTGAAAAATGCCTTAAAATATACTAATGGTAATAAGAATCGTGCTAATTTCTATGCAATTCCTTCATGGGTAATACAGCAGTTAAGCACTATTGAAGATAATGGTATCAGATGGAAGGAAAAAGGATATAGGATTGCTGGCATATCATTTGATATGTTCTACCGTTCTGAAGGATTCGATGTGGCAGCTTCCATATATCCGCAATATAAGAAAAAGAAAAATGAATATGGTGAGATTGTAAACCGCACTACCACAAAAGCGAGTGATGAACGTACTTTGAAGATTTCAGAGGTAATTTTACAGTGTATTCAGCGTAAAGGATATTGTACTGAGAAAGAAGTTGTTTATATTCTTGGCAATAAATATAGATATGAAGTCACTGAAACGCAGATTAAGCGTTGTCTGAATGAGATTATGGATTTATACGGACTGAAAAAGGTTAAAGCAAATAAGGTATTGAAAGAGCAGTACCATATCAAATCAGACGGTTATCCTAACATAATCATTGAAGATGTTGCTTAATGGGTGGATAGGTAGGTAAAAGGGTAGGGTAGTAACTTATATATATCTATATTACTATCCCCCCCTTTTACCCTATTGCCTGTCAATAGCAAATTTAAAAAAAATATCAAAAAAGTATATCACAACTGAATATAGCATTTTACAGAGACAGTATGAATCAGTCGTATTGTCTCTTTTATTATGAATAGGAATCGGAGCATACAATCGGGATGCTCAATTATTAACGACTACAAAATCGTGGGCGTTATCTAAAGACATATCGAAAGGAAATATTTAAACAAAGCAATGCAAGAAATACAAATATTAGATTTAAAACATACAGGTATAGAACCATTAAACAAACTTGAAACATTCATGCTGATAGAAGGAACAAAGCATTATTACATTTCTTCCGAGGGAAGATTAGCCAATAATAGCAAGGGTAAATTCTATGTACATAACGAGACATTATCCAAAAGTACAAATAAAGTCCATTGGAAAGTATTCTATGAAGATGAAAGCGGTGTGGAGTACAAAAAGGATGTATGTGCAGATTATTTAGTGGCACAGGCATTTTTAGAGCCAGTAAGAGATAAAAGCAGGATATATCATATTGACGGTGATAATTCCAACAGCAAATATAATAACCTTATCTATGTATCTGATAGGGAATTTTACGATTTACGGAATAATAAGATCAGCGTAGATGATTTAGGCAGAGAACAGAAATATATTCCATTCCTGAATTATAGCCGCATGAAAGCATCAAGGTTATGGAATGATATGCAGACACGTTGTTACAATGAAAAATTGCATGAAAGATTTCCAGAATATAAAGGCTGCTCTATCTGTGATTATTGGTTAGAGGATAAAGAAAGATTCTTTAAATGGGTAGAAGAAAATTATTATATGATTGGCAATGAGCAGATGGACTTAGATAAAGATATTCTCTGTAAGGGTAATAAAGTATATAGTCCTGAAACGTGCGTATTTGTTCCGCATACCATCAATACTCTATTGCTGAATTGTAAAAGAAAGCGCGGTAAATATCCGCTTGGAGTAAGTTATGATAAGGCAAAAGGTAAATATCGTGCATCATTGAATGTTGATGGTAAGACTGTAAAATTAGGTGTCTATAATACACCAAAAGAAGCATTTTATGAGTATAAAAAGCACAAAGAAGCCCTTATTATTGTTGTGGCTGATAGGTACAAGGGCAAAATTCCAGATAGAGTATATGAAGCTATGATGAACTGGAAGATTGAAATTGGTGATTAAATTTAGGAGGATTTTTACAATGAACAAAACTATTACAGCAGAAGAAAGACTAAACAATATCAAATCAGCATGTGCGGAGCGTGACCGTAAGGAACGTAATAAATTAATGGCAAACAGACTGGATATGGATAGGAAAGAAGAAGCCGAAAAAGAAAGAATGCAGAATACAAACAGTATTCTCAGTTCTTATATGGATAAAGTGAGGGCAAGGGAGAATCAACAGTCACAGGAGCGTAGCCAAATGGTTCAAAATCTGCGTGATGAAAGCATACGGAGAAAATCAGAAGATGCGTATAGAACACAGGAAATGACCAACGCAATCAACAGGGGCAAGGCGATTGCAAGGGCGAATGAAAGTAAGAATGTAATGGATGATTTTATGAGCAGGAATAAAAAATTACTGGATAAGGGCAGGGAAGCGGTAAAGAGAGAACAGAGTAAGACGTATTTTAGTTAATTGTAGGTAATGTGATTATAAGGCATATCGGCTGTAAAAGTCTGGTGTGCCTTACTTAGATTATATGCCAGAATAAATTGATTTTATATTATATTTTGATTAGGTTATCTAATTTCCTAAAAATATGTAAAATGTCTAAAGAAAATAGTAGAAATTGTCGAAAACAATACCATGAGATATATGAGAAGAGCATTTGATAGCATTGAAAAATAAGGATATTTGGTCAGTTGATAGGAAAATTTTGCTTGACATAGCATCGGAGTTAATTTACAATAAAAATATAAGTTGTGTCAAACACAATATATAGAAAACAGCAGTACAATAAAATACAATATCTAGCATTTATAAAGTGTGATATACTATAAGTTGATTGTTTGCCTAAGTATTTAATTCAGATTACAGGAGATAATTATTAATGGCATATAAAAAATATAAGCATGTTATATAGAAAATATTGCATAGGTAATAAAGTGGTAATTTTTTTATTGCCTATGTTTTTTGTTAAATTCAAAGCAGTATATGTATAATAGATATTTGTGTGATGCTATTAAATAATGTAATCTTAATATAATATTGGAGGTACAAGATACTGAATCGCATAAGCAAAAATATAATATAGAGGTATACATGAAGATACAACAAACAATATTTGATGATTGGGTCAATGATTTTAGGAAAATTATATTTTGCATAGGAGTTCTTGCATTGGGAACACTTTTTAATATTAAAGAGCCAAATGCCCTTGCAATTGCAGTAATTGTACAAGGAGCCGGTAATATTGATGGTTATTGGGATTATTTAAAAAATCATAGACTTAGTAATGTTTTAAAAATTATGATAGTTATACTGGTGCTATTATCCTGTTTAGCAGTGATTTTTGCGATTTTTGATTTATCAAATTCAAATGCTTGTTTTGACTTAAATGCTAATCAGTGTGCATGGTATTATATTTATGGAGTAGTAATTGCTGTAGCATTTCCAGTAGTTCTATTATTGACGGATTTAGTTTTGAATCTGAAGAATGAAAAGGTTTCATCAATTATAGTTATAGACGGAGGAAGTGAAGATGAACTCTAATATTTCAGTATTATTAAGTGCTTTGGCAACTGTTTTTTTGTTAAGTATTTTTTGGTATATTTTTTATGTTGGTTATTTAAAGAAGATAAAATCCAAGTATACTAATACTGCCTCGAATAGCAGTAATAATAAAGTGTTGTCTATAATTAAGTCAGAAGTATTGCATGATAATTTAAAAGTTGAATGTTTTACGGAGTTACCAAATACAGATGATGATATATCTGAGGCACTTAACTATATCCAACCGCCAAAAGATGCATATAGTTTATTGGAGAAGATGTATGAACAAGCAGGAATTTAGTAAATTATGGGAAGAATGTATTGAGCCTACTTTTACAGCATTGGCAAAAGAAGATACATCATTATATATTCGTAGTGGAAGTTCTGATTCTTTATGCAGACTTTATAATGATATAAAGAACAGTACAAAAAAAATATATATGAGAAATTTTGGCGATATAGTAAAGTTAGATAGGCATAAGATAGCAGCGTGTATGGCGAAGGCAATCTTGTTAGAAAGACCGATTTGTAAAAGGTTAGAAGAAGACTATGCCGGCACAGAAGTAAATTTTGTAATAGCTAATGAGGTTTTAGCTTTTTTGGTATCCACAGCCATTTTAAAAGCATATATAAAATTGAAATTGCAAAATGAAGATAATAATGGGCGCAAAAAGGCATATAGAAAAATATGTGAGTCGGACTTTATTTTTCCGCAAACAATTATGCAGGTTGACTATAGAACTTCAGTTTGTTGGGCATGGCATCATAATATTATAAATGGTTATTTTGATGTTTTAGGAACTGCTAATCTATTTTTTATGATTGAGAATTATTCTATTGAAGTATATAGTAATAACTAAAAGGATGTTATAAAAATGGGTATATAACATACACTTAAAATTTTTATATGAAACCTACCCCTATGGCTATATTAGATGCAGTATATGTTTATCTGATATAGTCATTTTTTTACCGTTTTGATATTTACAATATGAAATGACGCATCGAAAAATCATTGCTTATGCTATTGGTGTTTAGTATAATATACCATGTAACCGATAACACAGAAATGAGGTAAGAAAGAATATTTTTAGTAAGAAGAATTTGTTTAATAACATAATCCCATTTATTGCAAGTTTTCTTACACTTATTGGGATGCTATCTATCCCAAAATCTGTATGTTTTCTTACATCTATTGGGATAGGGTGAAAGATGTTCGATAAAAATAGGCTTTTTATATAGGGTATATGGTAATATAGGGTGGTAATTATCTGTAGGATTTAAACATACCCCCTACCCCCTGTATAATGGATGTTCAAAGGAGAGAATAAGAAAATGAAGTATAGAAAATCAATTTTTATGGCTATTTATATGTTTGCTATAATGATGTTACTATCTGGATGCGGTGGAACAAATAAAAATAGTGGTACATTTCAAAGTGAAAAAGAAATGTCAGAAATTATTAATGGCATATGGAAAACTGGTGATACAGAGTTTGATTTTATTTTATCCATTGAAAATGATAAGGTAAATTTGAGCATGGAAGGGAAAGACGATGAAGGGGCAGCAGATATTATTTATGTTCCTGATGATGGATATTTCTATTATTTGTATGAGGATAGTGAGGGTAATGAGAGTAAAGCACAATATAGCGTTGTTAATGAAAATGGCGAATATGTGATTAAAGATGATAACTGGACTTTCAAAAAAGTAGAATAGTACAGCCGATTTATCATATTTTTTCTTTGCTTTTTATATGGGGTATAGTGTATATATGATATTTTATATATAGAAACTGAAACCTATCCCCTCCCCTGTTATATGGGTATTAATAGAAATGGTGATTTTTACTTGATTTTCAATGATATATCTTTAAGTCTCAGAGTAAATGATTGTATACGGTAAGTTGTCAGAGTGATAGTGCTTTGTTTGGAATTTAAAGAAGTATAATTGATTTTTAGCGATATTTAATACGCTTCGGTAGTCAAAAAAATCAAGGTGACGTATGAGATGAATAGATGCGGGCTTTCACAGAATAAAGTGTTTAAAATATAATGTAAACCTACCGGCATACACCCTTGCGCCTGCTGCCATAGATAC
>JAMPHY010000023.1 GCA_023663185.1 Clostridiales bacterium
GCATAAAATAAAGGTTTTTGACATTGTATATACTATTGTGAAACATAAATTTGCTAATTAGTGAAAGTTAGCGAAAGTTAAATTATGCCCAATATGGTATATATTTTTTATATCTTGGTGCCGTTTCCGGATCAACAGCTTTAATCAGCCCTGCATCTATTGTATTTTGAATCAAACGCGATGCTTTTGCCATTTCTTGATCTGATAATCCAAACAATTTCCTTATATCTCCATTAGAGACAGCTTCATAATTGACATAAGCTAGACAAGCCTGCATATAACAGGTGCGAACACGATCTTCCTTTGTTGTCATTTCAAATGGAACCTTTGCAAACAATACGGCTTTTGTAAATTGATTGTTCTGATTTTCAATCCTTGGTGCAAGCAATTCATTTTTTGCAGTAGCCTCTATAATCTTGTCATATCCACTGCCTCGTTCTTCACAGATACCGCATTTATGCATAAATCCGGCAATATTTTCATTTCGTGATACTGGAACCGTATCTATAATACGATCTATTGCAACCAGCGGAGCACCTGCATTGGAAAACTCTATTCGATTTTTGAACACTTCCACCATAGGATTCGTACCACGTTGTTGCAGATCCTGATGAATCATGGCATTCGCCAACAATTCACGAATTGCTATTTCCGGAAAACTAATAACGGACTTTCTTGTTGCTTCCACTATCACTTCTTCTTGTGGAATAATTGTCATAATATATTGAACAATATCCTCATGTGCAAAAGCATAACCGCCCGAAAATTCTTTTTCTCTAATTGCCTCCAATCTGGAATTTTCTTTATACCAAATAACACGTACAGCTCGACGGTGAAGATTATCAAACTTTTTCAAATCTTTTGCAATCATCAATGCTCCCATATTTGTAATGTTCCAATTTCCAGCATCATTTTTAATGATAAACTTTTCATCTTCCTCAACATTACTTTTGCCAAGCGAAGCTCATATGGTGTTGTATCAAATGCCTGCCATAATTCCCTTTCTTTATCTGGATATTCTTTTAAATTTTTCTTATTTGTACCAACCCGAATATATTTATTCCACTCCTGCAAACTGAACCGGCTGTTTCTCAGCACAGGGAATTTCAATCATTATAACATTTTTCCTATCCATAGAAATTTCATAAAATTTGAAATTGATTCGTGGAGAAACCATACGCGAAAGCCATGCTTCCAGTTCTTCATTTCCTTTTTTCATTTTCCGATATTGAAATTCTGTACCTATTATTTCGTGTGTATTATCATGAATTCCCCAAACAAGATATCCTTTTGTACGATCGCATAATGTGGCAGAATTGCTCAATGCCGAGATATATTCTCCTATCAACTGAGGATCTTGATTGTTGCATTTGAACTCCACCCATTCTGTTTCAGACGGCAGTTTTACAAGTTCTCGCACAAGGCTTTGCAAATATTCTATAGATGCAGCAAACATGAAATCACCCCATTTCGTCTCCATAATCTGCATTCTTTATTTCTACAACATCTCTTATAATAACTATTACCAATGTATCATACATTTTTCATATTTTCAAACCAATACTTTAGAAAACTAAATTTAGTTAATAAAATGGAGATATTTTACAAGACTTTTAAAAACCTTTGCTTTACAATGATTTGTAGTAAAGGGTGAATATGAATGAAGAAAAAAATTAGAACAGTTGTTTATGATGAAGCCTTAAAGATTGAAGCCTATTGCTTTGAAGGAATTGTACAGCCATTTCCTAATCATTTCCATGAGCATTATGTAATTGGTTTTGTGGAGAGCGGGGAACGTCGCTTATCTTGTAGAAATAAAGATTATACAATCGGACAAGGAAGCGTTGTTTTATTTAATCCGGGCGATAATCATGCCTGCGTACAGACAGATGAAGGGACACTGGATTATCGTGGTTTTAATATCAGTAAGGAAATCATGCTTAATTTAGCGGAAGAGGTGACAGGAAAACGGGAGCTTCCGGGATTTTCAAAAAATGTGATTTCTGATGATGAAGTTATCTGCCATCTGCGCTCACTACATGAAATGGTGATGAATAATAACAGTGACTTTGGAAAAGAAGAAAATCTGTTGTTTCTGTTATCCGGCTTGATTCAGAATTATGGACAACCCTTTGAGAGTTGTATTCCAGAGTGCCGCGAGGAAATTGAAAGGGCTTGTAAATTTATAGAGCAGCATTTTACAGAGCGCATTTATTTAGAGCAAATTTGTCGGCAAGTAAACCTAAGCAAGTCAACGTTACTTCGGGCATTTACAAAATCAAAAGGAATTTCGCCATATCGATATTTAGAAACTATTCGCATAAATGAAGCAAAAAAATTATTGTCGAAAGGCGTATCTCCTCTTGATACTGCAATAAGAACAGGTTTTTCCGACCAAAGCCACTTTACAAATTATTTTACCAGTTTTATAGGACTTGCGCCGGGTGTATATCGCGAAATCTTTTTTGAAAAAAATAAGGACGGTGAATAAAATGGAGAAAAAAGAAAATGAATGAATTAGCCGTTAGATTGGAAGAACAAATTATCAGTTTGTGTTCCAATATTGGAACAGAATTATATCAAGGCTGGGTACTAAAACAGGATTTTAATAAAATAGTTATCTATCCATTGTATAGGACTTTATCTAGCAAGCAGGATATTGTAGACTGTATAAAACAATGTGAGGAAATTAGCCGACAAAAGTCTTTAAATTGTGAATTTCGCATTGTAGAGCATACCAACTATTATTTAGCTTCAATTCTTGAAGATAATGGATATAAACAATGCGGTTATATCATTGTAGAACGATGTGTAAATGAACGGATTGATATACCTGCTCACAACATAGGTAAGACAAAACAAGAAGAAAAAATGATTATAAACAGAACAGCAGGAGTTTTGTATTTGCCTAACGGGAGACTGTCTTGTGAATCAGAAATATATGATATTTTTCAATTTGCAGTTAGAAACCAAATTTCAAGAATATTGATAAGCATTCCCGACAATGAAAAGGCATTAGATTATTATAGAAAAATGGGATTTAATAAGGTGTATCGTTATCGATGTTATCAAAAGGAGAATTTATAAGATGGATTTACAGAATGAGAAATGTGTCATGGTGATTGATGAAAATTTACCATTGGGAATTATCGCTAATACAGCAGCTATTATGGGAATCACGTTAGGAAAGAAAATGCCGGAAGTAGTTGGTGTAAACGTATATGACAGAACTGGTAAGGAGCATTTGGGAATTATAGAATTTCCTGTACCTATTTTGAAAGGTAATGCGAATATTATAAAAGCTATTCGTGAAAAATTGTATAAACCGGAATTTTCAGACTTAACAGTAGTTGATTTTTCAGATTTAGCACAAAGCTGTAAAACTTATATGGAGTTTATCGAAAAAATGGAAAGTACAGCCGAAACAGATTTGAATTATTTTGGGATTGCCATTTGTGGCGCAAAAAAGAAAGTCAATAAATTAACTGGAAGCATGGCTTTACTGCGATAATAATAAAGTGAAGAATGTTTCTGAATTACTTATATTTTGTACATTGTCTATGATTTTTGTTCTAAATTATTTTCGTTATACTTTTCCCATACGCTGCTTTCAAATTTAACAATACATCTTTTCAAAACCTGAGTTCTGTTAATCTTTATGTAGCTATTGACAAATACGTTATACAACCGTATAATAGTTATACGATTGTATAATAGGAGGCTCAGATAAATGGACAAGGTTATGAAAAAGTTAGGGGAAGCCGAATTGGAAATAATGCAAGTGATTTGGAAAACAGACATTCCTGTTACTTCCAGTTTTATCTTAAAAGAATTGCAGGAACAGAGAAAGTGGCAGCTTTCCACTCTTATGACTTCATTATCACGTTTAGTTGACAAAGGCTTCATTAGTTGTGACCGTACTACTGGGAACAACTTATATTCACCAATTATTTCGGAAAATGATTTTAAGGCAAAAGAAAGCAAAAGTTTTTTAGAGAAACTATATAACAATTCCATACAGAACATGGTTGCTACCCTTTACAGCAATAAGGCGATAAAAGATTCTGATGTAGACGAATTGAGAAAGTTTTTAGATGATTTGGAGGAAAGATGATAACAAATTTATTTTTAAATGTAATTGCTATTTCCATATCAACAAGCCTTATTATAATATTCCTGCTCATTTTTGCACCATTCCTGAATAAGAGATATGCAATAAAGTGGAAATATCTAATATGGATAGTTATTGCTGTTCGCTTGATTATGTCGTTTAATATAGATATTCCATTTCCGCAAATATTGATTGATGTTCCAGCGGAGGTTACAGCTCCTATTAACACAAATAATGAAAATGACGCTTCAATAATGTCCTCGATAGAACCAGTAGAGGTCAATAATGTAAATGTCCTTAAAGAATCATCTCAAACAGAACCAAAACATTTGACACTTACTTTGTTAGATATTACAGCATATTTATGGCTAATGGGTTGCGTGTTATTTTTGTCAGTACATATATTCAGTTTTCTGCATTATAAATGGCGAATTACCAAAGAAGGCATGGTTGTGAAGGAAATATATATTTTACAGCAAGCCTATAAATTATCAAAAAAATTGCGAATGAAGCCTCACATTAGAATTATGAGATATGAGGATACAAAAAGTCCAATGGTTATTGGCTTTTTGAAACCAATATTAGTTTTGCCTAATTATGATTATAGTGAGGAAGAACTGTTCTTTATTTTGAGACATGAATTGATACATATAAAACGCCATGATATTTATTTTAAGTTACTTTTTGTGGTTGCAAATGCTTTGCACTGGTTTAATCCATTAGTCTATATTATGCAAAGGGAAGCGGTTGTTGATATGGAATTATCCTGCGACGAAAAAGTAATCCAACAAACCGATTATGCTGTCAGAAAAGCATATACGGAGGTTCTGCTTTCTACTTTTAGCAGACAACATAAAAAAGGGGCTTTTTTTACTACACAATTTTATGGCGGGAAAAAGATTATGAAAAAACGCTTCAAAAATATACTAACTAAATCACCTAAGAAAAATGGGCTATTAGTTTGTATATTTGTTATTTCAGTTACCTTAATTTCGGGAATGTTGATTAGTTGTTCTGTAATAAAAAATGATTCATCGGAAGATAATACCAATACACAGGCAGATTCGATAGAACAGCCAATAACATTAGAGAAAAATAATTACAAATCTGTACTTTTAGGTGAGAGCAGTTTTATATGTACGGATTTGGCAAATAGAAGTTTAAATATTAGCGAAATAGGTCAGGTTGTCACAGATGATGATAGTATTACGGTAAATGCTACAAAATTTGCAAATATAGATATTGATGGTGACGGAGAAAATGAAATCGTTCTTTGGCTCCAAATAAATGGTATATCTGACTATGGTTTTGAAATATTACATTATCAGAATGGAGAAATCTATGGATACACATTGCAGTATAGGGCGTTTATGAATTTAAAAACAGACGGTACATTTCTGTTTTCTAGTGGCGCTGCTGATTTCGGAATAGGAAAAATGACTTTTTCCGAATCAGGATACAGTATAGGCACTCAGGCTTATAGCCAATCAGGATATGATTCAAACAATGAATTAAGCATACAGTATTTTGTAAATGATGAATCTTGTTCAGAAGATGAATTTAATAATGCTATAAACGGTCAAGAGCAAAAAGCAGATGTGGAGTGGTATGATTTGACTGAAAACAACATAAATACTATTTTATAACAACTTATGCCCCTTTTCCAGCACTTCGCCCACTTCATCATATTTTGCCTCAATAAGCGGCGTGACCTTTTTTCTCCGGCGTGCTTTAGTGAAACGATAACCGTACCATGACAAAAACCATAATAGAAAACCCGGAGCCGCAAGAACCGCACACAATAAGACGCGCGGCGGGAGAGCGGTCACGGCAAAGACTGAGCCTGCCATAAATGCACAACCGCTCAGCCCGCAGGATATGCTCACAATAGCCGCGACGGATTGCACAGAATTTTCCAAATAGATAATTTCGTCCATACATGATTCAAAATGTCTTTGCAGCCGTGTGAGTTCTACTTTATTTATAATCTGCCTGCTACGTTTGAAATAGAGCGTGGCTTTTCCCATGCTCTTTACAGGCGGCATATTCTCGTCTAACTTCCAGCCCAGATTTTCATAGCCGTCCATATAGAGCGACATTTTATCTTCCTGAACGATTGTCTTCAAATAATCATAGGTATTAAAATCGTTATTGTTTTCGCCCATGTGTTACGCCCCCTTTGTTAAGCTCTTAGGCATAGTAATGGTAAAAATACTTCCTTTACCAACTTCGCTGGAAACTTCAATCTTAAAATGGTGCAGCTCTAAAACCCTGAGCGCCAAAGCGAGCCCAAGCCCGTTACCTGCCATAGAACGTGAAGTGTCGCCTTGATAGAATTTGTCAAAAATATGACGGAGCGTTTCTTCCGACATTCCGCAGCCGGTATCTTCTATGGAAACAATGACATTATTTTTGTCGGATTTTTCTTTTAGAAAAACAGTCCCGCCGCTTTCCGTAAATTTAATTGCATTGGACAACAGATTATTCCATACAAGCTCCATAAAACTGCTGTCTGCATTGATTGGCGCATAGTCCTCTAAATCCGCTTCAAATGAAAGCCCCTGCCGTTCCCAGATATCTTCCAAAGCAACCGCACATTCCGCTAACTGCGTACATAAGTTATAAACTTCTGCGTCCGGTAGTATTGCCTGTTTTTCCAGTTTATTCATTTTAAGTATATTACTTATCAAATCTGACAATCTTTTGGTGGTGAGATGTATGGTTTCCGCACATGCTTTTTGTTTAGCTGGAAGGTTCTCATTGCACAATAATTCTGCGTTGCTCTGGATAATTGATAAAGGAGTCTTTATTTCATGCGATACGTTGGCGAAGAAGTCGGTTTTTAATGTTTCGATGCTTCCAAGTTCCTCAACCATTTTATTAAAATCCAATATCATTAAATCAAGATAGTCCGTTTTGTCCGCTGTATGAACCGGCGATACATATACGGAGAAGTCCCCGTTTGCCACCTTCCTTGTCGCTTCTGCAAAACGCTGTAATGGAAGTTCATAGACCTGCTGCATGCGCTTTTTGGTAAAAAGAGTTAAACCAAGCGCTGCCAGCGCCCAATAAATTATGGGAATATTTATCACCCAGAACTCAGAAAGACCTATTCTTGAAATAAGAACGATGGTTCCGATGTGCATTCCGGACATTAACAGCATTACCGCCCAATATATCAGAAACAGAGAGTGGGGAAAATTAGATTTTTTCATAACAGTAACTACGCTCCTTTTCTACACTAGCACCGCCTTGTAACCAAGTCCTCTGACCGTTTTAATCTCAAATCCGTCGCAGGCGGAAAATTTTTCCCTAAGCTTTACGATATATACATCAACCGCGCGCAGACTGGTATCCGTGTCCATTCCCCAAAATTCGTCCATGAGCTGCGCTCTGGTAAATGTTTTATTAGGATAGGAAAGCAGCTTATACATAATATTAAATTCTCTTGTGGTAGCCGGAATCTCCTCGCCGTTTATTACTGCAGTCATGGCGTCTGCGTCAAGGCAGAGGTTGCCTATGGTTAATTTTCGCTCCACTTCAATATTGGCGCGCCGAAGAAGCGCCCTGACACGCATTTCCAATTCGGCAAGCTCTACGGGCTTTACCATGTAATCATCAATGCCAATCTGAAATCCTTTCTGCTTTGCCGAAAGGTCGTCTTTTGCAGACATGAATAGAATCGGTATCTGCCTGTTGACCTTCCGTACCGTCCGCGCAAATTCAAATCCGTCAATTTCCGGCATCATAATGTCAGATACAATCAATTCATATAGATTATTATACATTTCGTCATATGCTTCTTTTGCGCTCAGCACGCCTTTTACAGCGAAGCCGCAGTCGTTTAGATAATTGCATACAACCTGATTCAGTTGTTTGTCGTCATCAATCACAAGAATATGTACCATATTAATACCTGCCTTTTCTCAACTGTTTTCTTGTAAGCTTTTAAGACGCCTGTCGGCATTCCATACCATGTATATTGCTATAATGATTACGCCGGAGCATACTGCCGTACTTGTAATCATGTTCATGAGTTTGCGAAAAGAATCGTCACCTCCGAATTGTGCAATCATGGAAGTCTGTAATGCCAGTACGGACATTAATGCGCCCGCAAAAGTCAATGCCTTTGACGCGGAAAGCACAGGGCTTTTTAACTTACGGAACTTAACCATGTTTATAACAGCCATGATTGTAATATAAAATGTATAGGCGGCTGATAAATAAATTATATAACCGGGATAAGTAAAGTGCATATTGTCGCGTACCATCAAAACCGCCATTCCCGACATGCCCCCTGTCAACAGGAACATCAAGAGCCCGCACATACGGTAACTTTTATATTCCTGTATGCTGCGCATATGGAGATTGTCAGTCTTGCTTGTCCCGCGCACGCTATGAGCAAGCAGCCCGCGAAACACGCAGAGCATGAAATAATAAACCGCAATTACGCCAAACCAGACAGACGAATAAAGAAAAGCTGTAATTCCACGAAAGAGTGCATATAACAGGTTCATGCTAAATCCCTGATAAATGGAGATTGTACCGCGGAAGCCCATGTCCTCTAAAAATTGTGTTACAATCGGAAGTTCCATTGCCTTTTTAACGTGTTTTTGAGTAAAGAATTTCTTTTTTAATGTTCTTACACAGCGCGGGAGGCGGATAACCAGCAGAATAAGCATTGCTGCCGAAAACGGATATACGGTGTATGCTAATGGAGTCTCATCAAGTCCGTTGGTAAAAATAACAATAAGAAGCGCCGCAGCAAGTACACACAATCCTGCCATACACAAATTAGACATATGATAAAATTTATTACACAGCTTTTTAAGAAACTGCAAATATACCACGCCCCTAAATGCTCAACATATTCAAATTATACCATACATTTTAATTGTTTGTGTTTTGTTGGAGTTTTGTTAGAGAATTGTTAATTGCAAGACAGGTATCGAAAGCTGTAAGAACGCGCAAAATTCGTTTGACAACATGGAAGTCTTTCTGTACAATAAAACTGAACCACTGAAACCGCAGATGCGATGTAGGTGGTGTTTCCGTAAAAACAGTGCGTAAGAAGCGGCTGGAAATGCAGAAGCATTTTGTTATTCAGACTCGGATTTTCATTTTATATGTATGCCATGAAGGTATGCGGTTTCCTCATAGGGAGATTGCATGCTTTTTTATTACAAAAATGAAAATTTAAGTATAGCAATACTATCCATGAAGGAGGCAGACATGAGAACATTATATTTAGACTGCGGCATGGGCGCGGCGGGCGATATGCTTAGTGCGGCGCTCATAGAACTTTTACCGGAGCCCGACGCTTTTATTGAAGAGATAAATGCGCTTGGGATTCCGGACATTCAGATAAAAAAAGAATCGGCCGTTAAATGTGGAATTACGGGCACGCATATTTCCGTCAGGGTAAATGGTGAGGAAGAAGACGAGGAGATGCACGAGCATAATCATCATGAGCATGAGAGCCACGAGCATAATCATCATGAACATGAGAACCATGACCATAACCATCATGAGCACGACCACCACCATCATCACAGCGGAATGCACGATATCGAAGACATTGTAGCAAATCTGCATATATCAGAAAATGTTAAGAACAACGTCTTCTCCGTATATCGTCTAATTGCAGACGCTGAAAGCCATGTCCACGGCGTACCCGTCACGGAAATACATTTTCATGAGGTCGGTACAAAAGACGCCATTGTCGATATTGTAACAGTATGTATGTTGATGGATAAATTGTCTCCCGATGAAGTTGTCGTTTCGCCTGTTCATGTAGGAAGCGGACATGTGAAATGCGCCCACGGCATTCTGCCTGTTCCTGCGCCTGCCACAGCTTTTATTCTGAAAGACGTACCTATTTATAGCGGAGGGATTAAAGGCGAACTGTGTACGCCGACAGGTGCAGCCCTGCTTAAACATTTTGCGACACGCTTCGGAGATATGCCTATGATGAAAGTACAGTCGGTTGGTTATGGCATGGGTAAAAAGGACTTTTCAGCCGCTAACTGTGTCAGGGCAATGCTCGGTGAATGTGAAGGCGTTGAGAATACCGTCCTTGAACTTTCATGCAATGTCGATGATATGACGGCGGAAGAGGTCGGCTTTGCAATGGAGCGTTTGTTTGAAGGCGGAGCGCATGAAGTTTATACAATACCTATCGGCATGAAAAAATCCCGCCTCGGCACATTGATTCGCGTAATCTGTACGGAAGAAAATAAAGAGCAAATAATTGCTCTGATATTCAAGCATACAACAACAATCGGCATACGCGAAACCGCAACAAAGCGTTATGTTTTGGACAGGCAGATAGAAACATTGGATACTCCGTATGGCAAAGTCAGGCGAAAAGATTCGTCAGGCTATGGGATTACCCATTCAAAATATGAATATGAAGACCTTTCTAAGATTGCAAAAGAAAGGAAAATCAGCCTTAAAGAAGCGCGCAAGCTGATTGAGGAATAACTGTGGAAATGATAAAAGCAAGTATAGAAAATCAGTTTTATAATGAACCCTGCGCCGTCACGGACACCGAGGATATATTTTAAGAAGCCTGAAAAAATATCTGTTCTATAGCAATCAAAAAGTATATAATTTATATGAATGTTCATGATAAAGAGTATCGAATATAAGTCCGCAATGAATGTGGGATATCCTATAAAATATTCCCATTGCTAATCAGGAATCTACTATTTGCTAGAAATGTCTTGGAACTGAAACGGTATTATTATGGAATGCAGACAATCTGAGTGTTATTTTGATACATTATTACTGTGAAAAAATAAATACAAACTCTGACAGCATTGACATGATATATATTGCGGTATATACTATAATATAGGGAGGTGCTTAAAGATGATGACAGCAAAAGTATTTGAAAATGGCAGAAGCCAAGCAGTTAGACTGCCAAAAGAATATCGGTTTAATGATGAGGAAGTGGCTATAAACAAAATAGGAGATATTGTCATATTAATGCCGAAAGAAAACAAATGGTCCGGATTTTTAAACAGTCTGAATCTTTTTTCAGAGGATTTCATGAAAGATGGACGTGGGGAGTCTGTGGAGCAGGAGCGAGAGTCTCTATGAAGTATATGTTAGATACAAACATCTGCATTTATGCTATTAAGCATAAACCGGATACTGTGATTAGAGAATTTCTTTCGCATGATCCAGAAGAACTGTGCATTTCGGCAATTACTTATGCAGAATTGATGCATGGTGTTGAGAAGAGCATGGCAGTAGAGAAAAATCGTATTGCAATGTCTTTGTTCCTCTCTCCAATCACTGTTTTGCAATTTGACGAACTGGCTGCCGAAGAATATGGGAGAATCAAGGCAGAACTTGAAAAGAAAGGTACGCCGATCGGTCCGATGGACACATTGATAGCGAGTCACGCCAAGTCAAGAGGGCTTATTATCGTGACGAACAACACAAGAGAATTTAACCGTGTGGCTGGTTTAACAGTAGAAGATTGGACGCAAGAGCAAAGATAACCTGTTTAAGTCTGAAAATTTTGTCGGCATAAAAGTTGGTTAAATATTTTAGGCAATACAACGGAAGAAAGGTCATGTGACAATTTATGAAAGAAATAACGAGTACAAAATGCAAAATCTATCGGGTTAATCCATTTTGCCCAAATTGCGGTGAAGAACATGCATATTATGATATCATGATATCAGAAGAAGAACAGAATACATTAGATAATTATTATGCAAATCATCATGGTGAATCCTCGTTGGCTTTGCTTTTGAAAGAACCGCCATTAAGAATTGAAAAAAAGTTTAAGTGTCCTATGTGTGAAACGGTGTTTTCTAAAAGTATAGGAATTTATAGAGAAAATGCCATTGACTATAAAAGTGATAATTGAATCATAAAGTTTTTATATAAAAACCGAAAGGCAGGAAATATGAATGCGTAAAACAAAGATAGTATGTACATTGGGACCGTCAACGGATAGCGAAGATGTAATGAGACAGCTTATGCTCTCAGGCATGAATGTCGCAAGATGCAATTTTTCTCATGGCGTTCATGAAGACCATAAGAAAAGAATGGATATGGTTAAGAAAGTACGTGAAGAGGTAAATGCGCCTGTGGCAATCTTATTAGATACCAAAGGACCTGAGGTAAGGGTAAAGCAGTTTAAAGATGGAAAGGTTATCTTAAAGCAGGGACAGTTGTTTACGTTGACTTCAGAAGATGTGGAAGGAACTGACGAGAAGGTTTCCGTTACCTATAAACGCCTTTATGAAGACCTTGAAAAAGGTATGAAGGTCTTGATTGACGACGGCTTGATTGAAATGCAGGTAGAGAAGGTGGAGCAGAGCAATATTGTATGCCGCGTGGTAAACGGCGGCGTGGTTTCTAATAATAAGGGAATCAATATTCCTGACGTAAGCCTTTCCATGCCGTATCTAAGCGACATCGACCGTTTGGATATACTATTTGGCATAGAGCAGGACGTGGATTTTGTCGCCGCATCATTTGTGCAGAACAAAGATGATGTTTTGCAGATTAGAAAACTGCTTGATAAAAACGGCGGTGAAGATATAAAGATAATTTCCAAAATAGAAAACACGCAGGGCGTGCAGAATATTGATGAAATAATAGATGTATCCGATGGAATTATGATAGCGAGGGGCGACATGGGCGTTGAGATTCCTTATGAAGAGGTGCCTGTGATTCAGAAAATGATTATCAGAAAAGTATATGAAAAGGGGAAACAGGCAATCATCGCCACTCAGATGTTGGAGTCGATGATTAAGAACCCCAGACCGACAAGGGCGGAGGCTACGGATATTGCCAACGCTGTTTATGACGGAACCGGCGCGATTATGCTTTCGGGTGAGACGGCAGCAGGCGCGTATCCAGTAGAAGCGGTTAAAACTATGGTGAGAATTGCCAAGCGCACGGAAAAAGATATAGATTATCAGAAGAAATTCGTGGATAACGGCGGAAAAGCAAAACCCGATATAACAGACGCTATCTGCCACGCCACATGCACGACGGCGCATGACTTAAATGCGGGAGCAATCGTTACTGTCACCAAGTCGGGTTATTCCGCAAGAATGATATCCGGATACCGACCGGAAAGCGATATCATAGGCTGTACGACCTCAGAAAAAGTATGCAGACAGCTTGCACTGGCATGGGGCGTAATTCCTATTATGTTGAAAGAAGAAAACGATGTATTCGACCTGTTTAACAGCGCAATTATGGCAGCCGAACAGATGGGATTATTGAAAAAGGGCGATATAACGGTAATCACGTCAGGCGTTCCGATTGGAAAGTCAGGCACGACTAATATGATAAAGGTGCAGATTGTATAAATAACGCCACCAACGGAATAGTCGCCAGACTTAAAATAGTAGTAAGAATAATTCCTCTTGAAATCGTGGATTCGTCTACGTTAAGCTGCTTAGAGAGCATTAACGGCATGTTTCCGGCGGGTACGGCAAGCATTAGGGCGCAGGTATTCAATATCAGCGGAGCTTTAATAAAGATGCCGAGGATTAAAGTAAATCCTATGGGTAACAATATCTGCCTGATTAGTGTAAAGACATAGAGTTTCGGGTTGGAGAAAATATCCTTAAGCGCCATCTGCGCTACCGAGACTCCGAGTACCAGCATGGATAAAAACGTAGTGGTTCTTCCCGCATAGGTCAGAGTGGAAGAGACGATGGCGGGAACTTTAATATTGCTAAGATAAAATATTACAGTCAGTAACGCGGAAATAGTTCCGGCGTTTATAAGCCTGCGGAAGATACTTTCGGACTCTGGTGAATCGGCTGTCGAACTCTGGTTAGCCGCAACACTGTTTTCGGATTTTGCTGAAGCATTTTCATCACTTTCGGAATGCTGTCTTTTCGCGGCGTTTTTCAAAGTAGAAAGACCGAAGGTATAAACCAGAATGTTATAAATCAGGTTGCTCATGGATACGAAGATTAAAGAACCCGAACCAAGAACCGCAGAAGCCAAAGGAATACCGATAAATCCCACATTCCCGAAAACCGTCAGCATACGGTATGAGTAGTGTTGGCGTTCGGGAACCCTTAATACCCACGGAATCAGATATGCAAAAAGTATCAACATGGCATAAGAGAGCAAAAATACACACATGCCGACTCCAAGTTCAGCAAGGGAAAGCTTCGGCGCGTCATCAAAAGCAGAGCATATCAAAAGAGCCGGATTAGTGACATTGACAATCAACCCCGATATCTGTCTGGAGGTATCTTCCGAAATCATTTTCTTCCGATATAGAAACATACCGGTCAAAATCAAAATCATAATTATCATCATCTGTTCCAATACTACAGTAATACTCATTCTATAACCATGCTCCCTTCTGGTTTTGCAACTATCTATTCATGCCCCGCGTAGCATACCACATTTTAATAAAAAATGAAACCCCCTTAACAGAAAAATAAAAATACTATATACTTATAATAATACATATGTGAACAAGTATGTTCACGGAACGGAGGATATATGCAGAAATATATAATGGCATTAGATCAGGGTACGACAAGTTCAAGGTGCATTTTGTTCGATAAGGAAGGCAATATATGCAGCATGGCACAGAAAGAATTTACACAAATATATCCGAAACCGGGCTGGGTGGAGCATAATCCCAGAGAGATATGGGCGTCGCAGCTTGCGGTAGTGACAGAAGCGATGGCGAATATAAACGTATCCGCACAGGATATCGCCGCCATAGGCATAACCAATCAGCGCGAGACTACGATAGTGTGGGATAAAACAACAGGTAAGCCGATATACAATGCGATAGTTTGGCAGTGCAGAAGGACTGCGGAAGTGATAGACGAACTTAGCAGCAAAGGCTATGGGGAAATGATTAGGGAGAAAACCGGCTTGATTCCCGACGCATATTTTTCTGCAAGCAAGATAGCATGGATTTTAGAGCATGTAGAAGGTGCAAAGGAAAGGGCTGAGGCGGGAGAGCTGCTTTTCGGAACGGTTGATAGCTGGCTTATCTGGAATCTGACTAAAGGCGCGGTGCATGTGACGGATTATACCAATGCCTCGCGAACCATGCTTTTTAATATTCACGAGTTAAAATGGGACGAAGAACTGCTTAAGCTTTTCGACATACCGCGCAGTATGCTGCCGGAAGTAAAACCGTCAGGATATGTTTATGGTAAAACCGACGTAGGCGTTCTGGGTGGAGAGATACCGATTGCAGGTGCAGCAGGCGATCAGCAGGCGGCGCTCTTCGGTCAATGCTGCTTTGAATCCGGACAGGTAAAGAATACATACGGAACAGGCTGTTTTCTCTTAATGAATACAGGAAATTCAGCGATTACATCAAGGCATGGGCTTTTGACGACGATAGCGGCAGGAACGGACGAAAAAGTGGAATATGCGCTGGAAGGAAGCGTGTTTGTGGCAGGAGCGGCGGTCCAGTGGCTGCGCGACAGCATGAGAATGATAAGAAGTTCAGGACAGTCTGAGGCGTATGCGGCGAAAGTAAGCGATACCAACGGAGTATATATAGTACCTGCTTTTGCAGGAATGGGCGCGCCATACTGGAATCCCTATGCCAGAGGCACGATAGTGGGAATAACCCGCGGCTGCGAAAAGGAACATTTTATAAGGGCGGCGCTTGAGTCTGTCGCCTACCAGACCGTAGACGTATTAAAAGCAATGCAGGAAGATGCAGGTATGCCTATAAATGATTTGCGTGTGGACGGCGGTGCAAGCGCAAATAATTTCTTAATGCAGTTTCAAGCCGACATAGCGGGGCATTCAGTCTATAGACCGAGCTGTATTGAGACAACTGCGTTAGGTGCGGCGTATCTTGCGGGACTTGCCATCGGATATTGGAAGGATAAAGAGGAAATCCGTGCCAACTGGAAGCTGGATAAAAGGTTCGACGCGGATATGAATGATGAGACGCGTAAGAGTTTGTTGAAAGGCTGGAAAAAGGCGGTCAAGTGCGCGTTGGCATGGACGGAAGAATAAACAAGTAAATCATAGTTTTTTATAAAATCCACAACTTGAAAGCAGCCCATGCGTCCGCGGGCTGAGCTGTTATAAATTTTTCAAAAAAGTTGTGGATTTTCTATTGACATTAAACTGATTATACTGTATATATAACATATAAACAGTAGGAAGGAGCATAGTTACATAGATGAAATTATTGCAAAATTCCGGCGTGCCGATATACCAACAGATTGCCGAACAGCTAAAAACTGATATTTTGGCGGGAAAAATAAAAGAAGGTGAATATCTGGTGTCGATAAGGGCGCTGGCAAGAGATTTGAAAATCAGCGTAATCACTACGATGAAGGCATATGAACAGCTTGAAGCGGAAGGGCTTGTAACTGCTGTTCAGGGGAAGGGCTTCTATGTGAATGCACAAAATAGCGAGATGCTTAAGGAACAGCATTTGCGCAGGGTGGAAGACGCCTTGACGGAAGCGATTCAGGCAGCAGAGATTGCCGGCATGACGGACGATGAGCTGATGGGAACTTTAAGGACTTTGTTGGATATGAAATAGGAATTTGCGCAGACAAATTCGCAGACTAAGAAAGGGGCATGTTTATTAATATGGAAAATGTAATACAGGCAGTTAATCTGCAAAAGAAATTCAAGGGATTTACGCTTTCGATTCCGCAGTTACAGATACCTAAGGGCTTTGCAACCGCATTGATTGGGGAGAATGGGGCGGGCAAAACGACGCTGTTAAATATTCTCTCCGGTATAAGACTGGACTTTAAGGGCGAAGTAAATTATTTTGATAAGTCGGAAAAAGGCATAGACGCAGACGTACAGGAGCGTATCGGTTATACGGGGACAGGCTGCTATTTCCTGCCGCATTGGACTATCGGGCAGGTTGAAGATGTAAACGAGCTATTGTTTGAGCATTTTCATAAGGACAGATTTAGGGAGATATGCGAAGAACTTGGAATCAGTAAAAGCATGACTAAGGGCGTAAGAACCCTTTCGGACGGCAATAAAATGAAACTGATGCTTGCGACTGTGTTAGCAAGGGATACGGAACTTCTGATGATGGACGAACCGGCTTCCCCGTTAGATCCGCTTATGAGGGATAAATTATGCGATATACTGCGTGAATATCTGGAGCAGGGGAACGGAGAACGCACGGTTTTCTTCTCCACCCATAATATATCGGATATGGAGAATGTGACGGACTACGCGATAATCATGGAGCATGGCAGCATCGTAGAAGCCGGATTTGTCGAAGACCTAAAGGAAAGATACATAGTGGTAAAAGGAGAGAGCGCAGACGCAGAAACCGCGCAAAAACATCTTTTCTCCATCAGCAAAAGCGCACATGGCTTTGAAGGCATATGTTTGGCGGAAAATTTGGATAAGCTTGCCGGACTGGATATAGCGAAGGAAACGCCGACACTATCGCAGATATGCGTAGCGGTAATGAAAGCCAATACAAGCCTGCGCATTTAATGGGAGGGAGTAACGGTGAAAAGATATATCAAAAGCTATCTGATATTTACTTCGTTTATATATAGGATTGTTATGTTTATTGTGCTGCCTATAGTGTTGATTGCGGTCTTGGCATGTGGCGGAGATATGTGGAGCCATTGGAGTAAAGAAACCATTTATCATGCAAATCCGTGGATTTCTGAAAGCGTTGCTTATCTTTCCATGATAATCATACCGTTTTTGGAGATATTATCGGACAACTGGCTGTTTTGCGGCATACAGTCGAAACACGCGGAGAAGATGGATTATCTTAAGACGTCGTCTGCCGGAATGCCAGTGATTAGAAAGGCGCTGCGCATGGATTTAATCAGAAGATTTGTTTCATCAATGGTTATCACCTTTGCAGCATATGTCGTGCTGACGTTTAATGATAAAACGCAAGTCCATAACATAGCGTCGGATTTATCCATACTGCTGATTGGCTGTCTGGCGGCGTATTTTTTGTCCATGTTGGGAATAGTGATTTCAAGATATGGCAACATGCTATGGATAAACCTGCTTGTATCTTATCTGATGTTGTTCATTTCTATAATGGGCGTACATATATTGATGGATATTAGCGGCAGTTACTTTGATAACGGCGCGTCCGTTTATATGGCGGGCGCGGATATATTATCCCAGGACGGACATGCAATGATGTTTATATTGCTGACGGTTTTTCTGCTGTTTCTGCTCATCATAGCAGATGCAGCGGTAAGTATGCTGGCAGTTAAAAAGGCAATGAAAAAGACGGAGGAAAGCTATTATGATTAATGATATAAAAAAGGGAATAAAACTTATGCGCTATGGGTATGGACTTAAATCGCTTGTTATAATAGGTATAATTTACATTATATGCGGAATTTTGATTTTGGGAATGTGGTTGTTTACGCCTGGGAATTCTAAACTCGGAACACAAGGGATATTTTTATTAATAATACCATTATTGCTTGTGCAATTACTACATTCGCTGAATATATCCAAGATAGCACTATCGTCTCCTATGAGAAAGAAACTGCAGACGTCGATTCCGTCAGTAATAAGCTGCATGGGTATGCTCATTATATATATTTTCTTTATCTTATACTGCCTTTTGGCAATATCGATAAGTCCTGATCGGGCAGGAAACTTATGCGTAGATATTGTGTTTGAGGCGTTGAGCGCGGCGCTTATCATGATATATATGCCGATATGCTGCAAGTATATGGTGGCATCCATATTGCTTTTTATGATATTATACATGACTTTGACTTTTACTTATGTGTTTAATGCCCCAGAGATTGAGTTTTTTAATAACGCAAATGTTTTTACCTTTCTATGCGTGGCAGCGCTGGGGATTTTATTCATTATTATATTCGGGTTTGTGGGATATCTGCTCTCGCTCCTTGTCTATAAGGCGCCAGTGTCCAAATATTCACAGAATGTATATCTGAGAAAGGAATTGCAATAAGCTATAATAATTTCCAAATCAGGTATTGACGCGCCTATGATTTAATCTTATAATATATAAAACATATATAAATAATAGGATATAAAACGGAGGCGCGTATGGACTTAAAAGTAAGCACGGTATGTATTCACGGAATCGGAAAAAGGAAAAATGTAGATAACACGGGGAGCATAAGTTTCCCGATATATCAGAGCGCGACCTTCGCGCACCCCGGCGTAGGGCAAAGCACGGGCTATGATTATTCGCGGGCGCAGAACCCTACCAGAGAAGAGGCGGAACGCATAATGAAGGACTTGGAGCATGGAATTGACGCGCTGGCTTTTTCATCAGGCATGGCGGCAGTCAGCGCATTTATGGAGATGTTTCGTCCGGGAGACCATATAGTCGCGACAGACGATTTATACGGGGGAACTATCAGACAGTTCAGACTGATTAATGAGAAGAATGGTATCATTGTAACCTATGTGGACACTTCCGATTTGGAACAGGTAAAAGCGGCGATTAGGGAGAATACCAAGCTTATATATGTGGAAACGCCGACAAATCCGATGATGCAGGTGACAGACATAGCTGCGGTCAGCAGGATTGCAAAAGAAAAAGGCTGCCTTCTTGCTGTGGACAATACTTTTCTCACGCCATATTATCAGAACCCGCTGGATTTGGGAGCAGACGTCGTTATACATAGCGCAACCAAATACTTAGAAGGACATAACGACACACTGGGCGGTTTTTTGGTTACAAATAAAGAAGATATTGCGAAAGAAATGCGCCAGATTATTAAAACTACGGGTGCGGGGCTGGCGCCGTTTGACTGTTTCCTTATCCTGCGGGGGATTAAGACGCTGGCGGTACGCATGGACAAGCATCAGGAGAACGCGCTGCAAATCGCCAAATGGCTAAGGGAACAGCCGAAGGTCAGGGAAGTGCGGTATATCGGACTTGAAGACCACCCAGAAAAAGAAATCGTAAGAAAACAGTGCCGCGGATATGGTGGAATGTTGACCTTCCGCGTAGACTCTCAAGCGACCGCGCATGCAATGCTGGCAAACGTTAAGCTCGTGCAATATGCCGAAAGTCTGGGCGGTACGGAAAGCCTGCTGACTTATCCGATGACGCAGACACATGCAGACGTGCCGGAGGAGAAACGGCGTGAAAAAGGCATAGATGAAACTCTGCTTAGAATGTCTGTGGGGATTGAGGACGTTGACGATATTATTGCGGATTTGGAGCAGGCGATGAATGGGTGAGAGAAACTATTATTCGCTGATTATATAAAATTGATACTTGAAAGGAATAGATTTTATGAAATATAATTTTGACGAAGTTATAGATAGAAGAGGCAGCGATTGCCTAAAGTATGATTTTGCCATAGAGCGTGAAATGCCGGAAGATGTGCTGCCGCTGTGGGTAGCGGATATGGACTTTAGGACTGCGCCGTGCATTACTGAACGTCTGCACAAGGATATTGAACTTGGAATTTTCGGTTACAGCGAAGGAAAGGAGAATTATTTCCGCGCGGTATCCGACTGGTATGAGAAATATTTTGGCTGGAAGACGGAAGAGGGCTGGCTTGTGAAAACGCCGGGAGTGGTTTTTGCAATAGCTATGGCAGTTCAGGCATTTACTAAAGAAGGGGAAAGCGTTCTCATTCAACAGCCTGTGTATTATCCTTTCAGCGAAGTGATTAAAGATAATAACAGGGTTATCGTTGACAATAGGCTGATTTTAAAAGATGGTCGCTATGAGATTGATTATGAAGATTTTGAGACAAAGATAGAAAAGGAGAATGTAAAACTTTTTCTGCTTTGCAGTCCGCACAATCCAGTGGGTAGGGTATGGACTAAGGAAGAATTGCAGCGTATCGGGGATATCTGCCTGAAACATAATGTTAAAATAGTGAGCGATGAGATTCATGCGGACTTTGTATATCAGGGTTACGAGCATCATATGCTGCCGACGGTAGATGCGAGGCTTAATGATATCAGCGTTATATGTACGGCTCCGAGCAAGACGTTTAATCTCGCGGGCCTTCAGGTTTCCAATATTTTTATTCCTAACCCTGAATTAAGAAAAGCCTTTATACATACGATGTATGCCGCAGGATATACGCAGGTCAACATGCTTGGTCTACATGCGTGTCAGGCAGCTTATGAAGGCGGAAGGGAATGGCTTGAACAGTTAAAGATATACCTTAAAGGAAATCTTGATTTTGTAAGAGATTATTTAGAGAAAAATCTTCCGCAGATTAAGCTTATTGAGCCGCAGGGAACATATCTTATCTGGCTTGACTGCCGCGGGCTGGGACTGACAGAAGAGAAGTTGGAAGATTTAATAGTGAATAAAGCGAAATTGTGGCTGGATAAAGGCGCGATTTTCGGGACAGCAGGCGAGGGCTTTGAACGTATTAATATTGCCTGTCCGCGCAGCATATTAGCGGAGGCGCTGGAACGGCTGAGAAAATCCATTCATGTCAAAAAATAGCCGTTTTACAACACTGTCATTTATTATGCTAAATTATCAAATAAAAATAACCGATAATCATAATATAGAAATACATATTTGGCTAATAAATTGATACAGGGAGGTATATTATGGCAGTACAGATAATGAGAAACTTAAGTTACGCACAACGGAATAGCCATAATGAAAAAATTCAGGCGCGCAGGGAAGCAAGGCAGGGTAAAAATAATAACAACTTATCTAAAAACAAAAAGGGCACTATTAATATGAGCGAGCTTAGCATTAAAGCGGATACGGTTTTGATGCGTAAACAGCTTGCCAGAAAGCGTGCGATGAAAGTAATAAGCGACGCATGGGCGGGAGATAAGAAGGTAGATTCAGGAATAGCTGACAGCAGGGCGCATATTGAGGAGCTTAGAGCTGATATGTTGGAGAACGCCGATGTCGTCAGGGATTATAATGCTCGTAAACAAGCGCTTAAAGAGGAATATGGAGTAGCAGATGACAGTCAGGAACAAAAAGATTTGGAACTGTTGGAAAGGTGGCAGTATCGTAAAAATAATCCATATGATACATTTACAGATGAAGAATTAGCGCGGCTTAAAGAACTGGAAGACCAGCCGCTTACCGAATATCAGCAGCGTGCGTTAGAACTAGACGCTGTAATTGATGACAGACAGAAGAAAGTCGATGAAGCTGAATCAGGAATTATCGCTGAGAATGCTTCCATACGCGCAACACGCATTGAACGCCTTAAACATCATGGAATGGTGGACGCGCAGAAGGAAGCTGATAGTATCAATGAAGCAGCCAGCAAGGAAGCCATCGGTATGTTAATCGGAGAAGCCAAAGATCATGTCGATGAGAGCTTTGAAGAGAAGCAGGAGGCGGCAAAAGAGAAAGCAGAAGAAAAAGAAGAGCAGGAAGAAAAGCTCGAAGAGCAGAGAGCCGAGAAAGAGCAGCTGCAAGAGCAGCTTGAACTTAAACGCGAAGAAAACAAGGACGCAGAAGAAGCAAGGGCAGAGCAGCGCAAGAACGCCAGAGAGCAGGAAAGCCTGCTGGAAAATGCGGAAGAAGCTTACACGGGCGCAGATTCGCTTCCTTCACAGGTTAAGGCGGAAATTAAGGATATGTTGCAGAAAATGAAACTGCTAGACGAAGACTTAAAGGGCGCGAAGGTGGATAGTACGGTGTAAAAGACTATGGAAGACTTTAATTTATGGAAATTGTAAAAGCTGTTGCATTTTGATGCGACAGCTTTTGCGGTTTTTAAGAACGTTTGTTCACTAAAGACGTTGATAATATATAAATCATATAGTATAATTTATATATAATTATGATATGGTGGTAGAATATGTTAGAGAGAGTTATCAATTTGACAAATCAATATATAAATAATATGCCTAAAAATGAACGTAAAAAGTACGGTCAATTTTTTACAAGTATAGAAACAGCATATTTTATGGCTGGATTATATAATATTTCAGAAAATATGGAGACGGTCAGAATTTTAGATGCTGGAGCTGGTTCAGGAATTTTGGCATGTGCTTTTTTTGAACGTCTGGAGCAATTAGACTTTGTTAAGAATATTGAATTGACTTGCTACGAAAACGACAGTAATGTTTTGCCATTATTGCAAGATAATCTTGAATTTTGCAAAGAACATTCAGCTAAAAACATTACAATCAATATTATTACAGATAATTATATTACAAGTCAGTATTTGGACTTCAATCATATGTTAGGTGGAAATCTTCAACCTAAAAAATATGATTTTGTTATTGGCAACCCACCATATATGAAAATACCGAAAGATGCGCCGGAAGCAACTGCCATGCCAGAGGTTTGCTATGGTGCACCAAATTTATATTTTATTTTTGCAGCAATGGGATTGTTTAATCTGAATAATGATGGGGAAATGGTATATATTATTCCACGTTCGTGGACTTCTGGCGCTTATTTCAAGCGGTTTAGACAGTATTTTTTGACAGAGGGAAAGTTAGAGCATATTCATTTATTCGTAAGTCGGAATAAAGTGTTTGACAAAGAAGATGTTTTACAGGAAACGATTATCATTAAAGTAAAAAAGACAAACAAAACACCGGAAAAAGTAACAATTACTTCTTCGCAATCAAATAATGATTTTGCTAATCTTACATCTTTGACTGTGCCATATAACCTTGTGGTATCGGGGAATGATTATTATGTGTATTTAGTAACAGATGAAAGAGAAGTTTCGGTATTGGAACGTTTACATAGATTTGATAAAACATTGCCGGATATTGGGTTAAAAATGAAAACGGGATTGACAGTTGATTTTCGTAATCGTGATATACTTCGTGATGATGCAGAAGAAGGGGCGATTCCGCTTTTTTACTCGCAGCACATCAAGCAGGGGGAAGTACAGTTCCCTATCCAGAGAGAACATGAGTATGTGGTGACGAATCAAAATGGATTGATGCAGGATAATCGAAATTATTTGTTTGTCAAGCGTTTTACTGCAAAGGAAGAACGACGCAGGCTGCAGTGTGGGGTATATTTATCGAAGAAATATCCGCAGTATAAGAAGATTAGTACACAGAATAAGATAAATTTTATAGATGGACTGATAACGGAAATGTCAGAGTGTCTTGTGTATGGACTATATGTGATTTTTAATTCTACTCTTTATGACGAATATTATAGAATTTTGAATGGTTCAACGCAGGTAAATTCAACAGAAATTAATGCAATGCCTATGCCTGATTTGGACAGCATACAGGAAATGGGCCAAAAACTGATGAAAAGCAAGGATATGTCGGAAAATAATTGCAATATGATATTGGAGGGATACTGTGGATAAAATTGATGAGGCAAGAGAACTTTTAAAAATGTTTGGGATGCCCAAAGCACAGCAGGCGGATATTTGTTGTTATGTTTTGTTGGCAATGGCAGGGATAAAGCAAGATACAAAGTGGGCAGATGCCGTAAACGAGTGGATTCGCATACATGACATTATTCAGTTTGCAAATACATATTATGGCTCTACTTATGCGGAGAATAGTAGGGAAACTTTTCGCAAGCAGGCGCTGCATCATTTCCGAAATGCTGCACTTGTAGAAGATAATGGAAAAGCAACAAATAGTCCTAATTATAGATATAGACTTACAGAAGAAACATTGTAGATAATAAGGACATTTCAAACATCAGAGTGGCAAAAGTCAATAAGTCGGTTCTTGAAATACCATGAAAAGTTAGTGGATATCTATGCTTCAAAAAAGAAGATGACAATGATGCCGGTGCGTATAAATGGAGCTAATTTTCAATTTTCTACAGGAAAGCACAATGAACTGCAAAAAGCTATTATTGAAGAATTTGCACCACGATTTGCGCCCAATTCAGAATGTTTGTATGTTGGCGATACCATAGAGAAAGATTTAGTAAAAAATGTTGAAAAATTAACAGAATTGGGGTTTGAGATAACTTTACATGATAAGATGCCCGATGTGGTTTTGTACAGAGAAGATAAAAACTGGATTTACTTTATTGAGTCGGTAACGTCTGTAGGACCGATGGATTCTAAAAGAATACTGGAATTAACGGAGCTGACAAAAAAGGTTACAGCGGGAAAAATCTTTGTGACAGCATTTCTTGATTTTAAGACATATAAGAGATTTTCAGAGTCTTTGGCATGGGAAACGGAAGTCTGGATTGCAGAGATGCCGGAGCATATGATACATTTAAACGGAGATAAGTTTTTGGGACCGAGATAGTTATTGTATAATAATATATGGCAATGTAAAGTAAGCTGGTAAAGAACACAAAACAGCTATTTTATTGCAAAACTCCGCAAATTAGATTAAAATTAAACCATAATAATCGAAATATACATAAGAGAGGGAGTCTGATATGAAAACAAAAGGTTTAATTGGTGAGTTTAAAGATTTCATTACCCGTGGAAACGTTATGGACATGGCGGTAGGCGTTCTGATTGGCGGCGCTTTTTCCACAATCGTCACATCTTTGACTGAGGATATCATTTCTCCGATTTTGGGATTATTTGGGGGAATGAATTTTGACAGGTTATCTGTTAATATTTTAGGTGAGGTCACGCTTAATTATGGAAAATTTTTGACAGCCGTTGTGAACTTTTTATTAATGGCGTTGATTATTTTTCTGATGTTAAAAGGACTTAACGCATTGCGGACAAGAACAGAGAAATTGGCGCATATGGGTAAAGAAGAAGTTAAGGTAGAACCTACTGTTAAGACCTGTCCTTATTGTCAGATGGAAATTCCGATTAAGGCGTTAAGATGCGGGCATTGCACATCTGAACTAATGGAAGATGGAACGGATTGATTAATATGAAAAAGATTTTGCTTTTTGAAGGCGACATTGAGACTCAAGGGTACTTTTCGCAGAAGTTAGCGGAAGCCTTTCAGAAGATGGGGCATCAGACTTTTATGTTTGATTTAAGCAGACCATGGAATAGTTCAGAGCGTTTCTTCCGCTTTTTTGAACAGGAAAATACCGTACTGGTTAATTTTAATTTTCATGGAATGAGCGGAGAAGATATTTTCCTTGATGAAAACGGGCGCATGATGTGGGACGTTCTGGATATTCCCAGTTACAATATCGTGGTAGATCACCCGATGTACTATCATCATTTTTTGGAAAAAGTTCCGCATAACTATCATCATATAAGCATCGACAGAAACCATGAGAAATATATGGAAAGGTTTTTTCCGCATATAAAAAGAAGCGGATTTGTGCCGCTTGCCGGAACGGAACTTAATCCTAATAAGTCGTATGTGCCGGCGCAGTATAGAAAATATGATATAACGATGGTCGGCAATTATACGCCGCCTAAGCAGTTTGAGAAATACATAACCAGAATTGATGATGAATATACGGAATTTTATTATGGAATGATTGACGACTTGCTCGCCAATCCGATGCGGACGCTTGAAGAAGTGGCGCAGGAGCATATTCTTAGGGAGATTCCGGAAGCGACAGAGGAAGAACTTAAGATGGTTATGAGCAAGCTGACCTTTATAGACTTATATGTGCGTTTTACCACAAGGGGCGAGGCGGTTAAGGCTATCGCAGACGCCGGAATCAAGGTGAATGTATTTGGCGGCGGCTGGGATAAACTTGAATGTAATAAACCGGAAAATCTGATTGTAGGAAACAGTCTGGATTCTGTCGGTTGTTTAAAGAAACTGTGCCAGAGCAGAATTTCGCTGAATGTGATGCCGTGGTTTCGCGACGGCGCGCATGACAGGATTTTTAATTCCATGTTAAACGGTGCGTTGTGCCTGACAGACAGCAGCGTATATCTTGATGAAATCCTGCATGATAAAACGGACTGTAGGATTTATTCGGCGTCACAGATGGCAGAGCTGCCGGATATAGTCTATGGACTTTTGGCTAATCCTGTGCGTTTACAGGAAATTATTGATAATGGATACGCTCTGGCGAAGGCGTCGCATACATGGGAGCATAGGGCTGCCGTACTGCATGAGATTATAGAGACTGCGTGAGATTATGGATAACAGGGAGAGATGAGGGTATTGAATATTATTATTAAGTTAAGGCAAAGGCGTGCCGAGCGGTTTAAAAGGCATTATGAGCGTTACCGCAGGATTCATATGCTGCTTAAGGAGTACGGCGATGATATTATTAACTCTGAGAATTTTAGAAAGACTAAGGCGCACATACAGCATGGGAGCATGACTGTAAATGGTCATTGTATGGACGTGGCAAGATACAGTCTGATTATAAATAAAAGGCTTGGAATACATTGCAATATAAGGGATTTGGTAAGGGGTTCTCTATTGCATGATTATTTTCTTTATGACTGGCATGATAAGGAATATCTGTCGCAGCGCAAGCGTTTGCATGGTTTTAGGCATCCGGGGACGGCACTTATAAATGCGGATAAAGAGTACGATTTAACGGACATACAGCGTGATATTATTATTAAGCACATGTGGCCGATGACCATTGTGCCGCCGACATGCAGGGAAGCATGGGTGGTTACTGCTGCGGATAAGTATTGTTCGCTTATGGAGACGATAGGCGTACATAAAGGACATGGAAAGCAGGAAAACAGAATTGACAAAGAGGCTGTATGAGAGTCTTGCCGGTTATGGCGCTGGAGATTTTTACCCTTATCATATGCCGGGGCATAAGCGGAGTCAAAACTGCGGAGCAATGTCGGATTTTTTCCGCATTGACATTACTGAGATAGACGGATTTGACAATCTTCATCAGGCGGAAGGCATAATCAGGCAGGCTCAAGGAAGAGCGGCAAAGTTATATGGTGCGGAGGAAACTTTTTTCCTTATAAACGGTAGTACCTGTGGAGTGCTGGCTGCGATTTCTGCCGTGGCAGACAGGAACGATATGCTTCTGATTGCCAGAAATTGTCATAAGTCTGTGTATAATGCGGCTTTTTTAAAAGAACTGAATTTACGTTATATATATCCTAAGCAGATAGAGGAATACGATATCTTTGACGCCGTGAGTCCGAGAAAGGTGGAAGAAGCGCTGGAATGTTATCCCGAATGTAAAGCGGTGGTAATCACTTCGCCGACTTATGAAGGAATTGTCTCGGATATAGAAGCAATCAGCCGCATAGTCCATGCGAAAGGTAAAATTTTAATTGTGGACGAAGCGCACGGCGCGCATTTTGGCATGGCGCAGGATATACCGGAGAATGCCGTAAGACAGGGCGCAGATATTGTTATTCACAGTCTGCATAAAACGCTGCCGTCCATGACGCAGACGGCGATTTTGCATGTGAACGGCACGCTTGTAAACCGTGCGAGGCTGCGCAGGTATCTTAGCATATATCAGTCCAGCAGTCCGTCATATGTGCTTATGGCAAGTATGGATTCCTGCATATCGTATATGTCAGAAAATGCGGAAGAATATTTTGCCAAGTTTTACCAAAATTATCAAAATTTTTTAAATTATATGGAAAAATGCAGTCATATCCGTATCGGACAGATAAAGGACTTGGATAAAAATAAATATAATTTTTGTGGCTGGGACATATGTAAGCTAGTAATATCCGTAAAAGGAACGTCAATTACAGGACAGGATTTATATGACATGCTTCTTAAGGAATTTCATTTACAAATGGAAATGGCGGCTAGAAGTTATGTGCTTGCGATTATGACGATTGCAGACGAAGAAGAAGGCTGGAAGAGATTGGCGAGTGCATTATTGCAGATTGATGGTAGGATAGAAGAGAGGACAGAAAATAAGACAGATGATAAGGCAGAAGGCACATTACTGTATCCGACCGTAAATATGACGCTTGCGCAGGCGTTGGAGTCAGACAGCATGGAAATACCGCTTAAGCAATCCAAAGGAAAAATCGCCGCGGGTTTTATCAACCTGTATCCGCCGGGAATACCGATTCTAGTGCCGGGGGAAGTGCTAAACGATTATGTGCTTGAGCAGATACAAGAGAGTATGGACGCGGGACTAAATGTGCAGGGCGTGTCGGAAAATGGAATGGTTTCTATTATAAAATAAAAATATTGAATAATTGAAATATTTATAGAAATATGGCATTATTAAAGGGGAGCGGTTTATGCTTAGGTATAGACTGGTGCATTTAACGGAAGGCATATTATCGATATGGGAAAAATCGTGTGTTTAATGGGAAAAAGTTCATCTGGGAAAGACACCATATATAAGAAACTGCTTGGACACGATGAGCTTGGACTTAAAGAAATCGTACCGTATACGACCAGACCTATCCGTTCGGGAGAGCAGGAAGGCGTAGAGTATCATTTTGTGGACGAAGCGGCATACAATGAGCTGTTTAGTGCAGGCAAGATTGTTGAGTCAAGAGAGTATCATACCTGCCACGGCCTATGGAGATATTTCACAGTGGCGGATAAAAATATTGACTTAAGCAGTCAATCGTATATAATGATAGGTACGATTGAGGCGTATGAGAAGATTAGCGCTTTTTACGGAAAAGACAAAGTGCTGCCGGTTATGATAGAACTGGACGACGGAGTGAGACTGCAGCGGGCGCTTAACAGAGAAAAAGCGCAGGACAATCCCAGATATGAAGAGATGTGCAGGCGTTTTCTGGCGGACTTGGAAGATTTTTCAGAAGAAAAACTGAATAAAGCAGGGATTACGCGGACTTTCTCAAACCGTAGACTTAAACAATGCCTTAGGGAGATTGAAAAATATTTGAAAGAAAATTGTTGACGCATTATAACAAGATGTGTATGGAGGATTCAGGTGGATATTAAGGTAAATCAGGTACAACAGCCTGTTCAGGTGCAGCAGCCGCAGGTTCAGGAGACAACCGATGATTCATTTAAATTTACGCTTGTAAGCCGAATCGGTGAGCAGGAGCTGCAGAGCGTTCTCACACATATGATGGAAGAAATTACGATGCAGGGGGAGAAGCTTGCCAAGCATCGCGATATCAAGGATATGAAAAGATATCGCACTTTGGTAAAAGATTTTTTAAATGAAATCGTCAACCGCTCACATGCTTTTGCAAGAGAGAACTTTCTGGACAGAAAAGGCAGACACAGAGTATACGGAATTATACGTCTGATTGATAAAAACTTAGATGAACTGGCGCAGGCGCTTGTAAACGACGAGAAAGACAACTTAGAAATCTTAAATAAAATCGGAGAGATACGCGGTCTGCTTCTGGATATCTTCACTTAAATTGTGGAAAGGGGTGGCAATATGGCAAAATTTACGGACATTATCGGACAGGAACAGTTAAAAGAACATTTACAGAACGCTATTTCCATGAATAAAGTTTCGCACGCATATATAATCAACGGCGAAAGAAGTTCCGGCAAGGAGTTCATTGCCAAAGTTTTTGCCAAGACTCTGCAATGCGAGAAGGGCGGAATAGAAGCGTGCGACGAATGCCATTCATGTAAACAGGCGCAGAGTGGTAATCAGCCCGACATAATCTATATATCACATGAAAAGCCTAACACCATCAGCGTTGAGGATATCAGAGCGCAGATTAATAACGATATTGTGATTAAGCCATACAGCAGCCCACGCAAAGTATATATAATGAACGAAGGGGAAAAGATGACTGCGCAGGCGCAGAACGCCTTGCTTAAGACGCTGGAAGAACCGCCGGAGTATGCGGTTATCCTGATTTTGACGGCGAATGTGGACTCCCTGCTTCCGACGGTGTTAAGCCGCTGCGTTGTCTTGAATATGAAGCCGGTTTCTGACAGAGAAGTGAAAAAGTTTCTTATGGAAGAACTCAAGGTTCCGGATTATAAAGCGGACATATGCGTGGCGTTTGCCAGAGGAAATATCGGGAAAGCCAAGATGCTTGCTTCCAGTGAGGAGTTTGATAAGGTAAAGGAAGAGGCAATCACGCTGGTTAAATATATTAACGATATGGAAATAAGCGAGATTGTGAAAGCAATCAAAAAGATTTCCGAATATAAATTTGATATTACGGACTATCTGGATATTTTGTCCGTATGGTATCGCGATGTACTGCTGTTCAAAGCGACTAAGGACGCTAATAGCATGATATTTAAAGATGAAATCCAGCATATCCGTAAAGTTGCGGACAGAAGCACATATGAAGGAATTGAGACAATCGTTAAGGCGCTTGGACAGGCAAAAAGAAGATTGGAGGCAAACGTCAACTTTGATTTGACGATGGAGCTGCTTCTTTTAACGATTCAGGAGAATTAAAGAAGCCAAAACAAATGGAGGAATAGATATGACAAAGGTAATAGGAGTGCGGTTTCGGACGGCAGGGAAGATATATTATTTTGCTCCCGGCAAGCTGGATATTAAGAAGAGCGACCATGTTATTGTAGAAACCGCAAGAGGTATAGAATACGGCACGGTAGTAGGCGAGCCGTGCGAGGTAGAGGACGATAAAGTTGTCCAGCCGCTTAAGGCGGTTCTTAGGATAGCGACGCCAAAGGACGACGAGCAGGAAGCGGCAAATAAGGAGAAAGAGAAGGAAGCTTTTAAGATATGTTTGGAAAAAATCGGCAAGCATGAGCTGCCAATGAAGCTGATTGATGCGGAATATACTTTTGACAATAATAAAGTGCTGTTTTACTTTACCGCTGACGGACGTATAGACTTTAGGGAACTGGTAAAAGACTTGGCGGCAGTATTTAAGACAAGGATTGAACTTCGCCAAATAGGAGTCAGGGACGAGACCAAGATAGTAGGCGGTATCGGTATCTGCGGAAGACCATTGTGCTGCCATACGCACTTATCGGAATTTGTTCCCGTGTCTATCAAGATGGCAAAGGAACAGAATCTTTCCTTGAACCCTACGAAGATTTCCGGCGTGTGTGGAAGGCTTATGTGCTGCCTTAATCATGAAGAGGAAACCTACGAAGAGCTTAATAGGAAACTGCCAAACGTAGGCGATTTCGTGACTACGGACGACGGCTTGAAAGGCGAGGTACACAGCGTAAACGTGCTGCGGCAGTTAGTTAAAGTTATCGTAGATGTGGACGATGAAAAAGAAATACATGAGTATAAAGCCGAACAACTGCGTTTCAAGCGGAAACATAATAAGAGCCACAAAGTAGACGTAAATGAAGAAGAGCTTAAAGAGCTTGAGAAATTGGAGAAGCAGGAAGACAATAAATCCAAACTTGACGACAACTGATAACTGCGGGAAGTGTGATTATGGAAGCCGGTAAAAATATTGTGCTAAAAGAAAATGAGAGAATAGACGACTTACAGCGCAACGGCTATCAAATTATCCAAAACCGCGATAAATTCTGCTTCGGCATGGACGCGGTTCTGCTTTCAGGATTCGCAAGGGCAAAAGAAGGGAGCTTTGTACTGGATTTAGGGACAGGTACGGGCATTATTCCTATATTGATGGAGGCAAAAACAGAAGCTTCGCACCTTATCGGATTGGAAATTCAGGAAGAAAGCGCAGATATGGCAAGAAGAAGCGTGCTGCTGAATGGTTTGGAAGATAAAATTTCGATTGTAACGGGAGACATTAAAGAGGCAGGTAGTCTTTTTGACGCTGCTTCTTTTGACGTTATTACCTGTAATCCACCGTATATGATAGGGCAGCATGGACTGACTAATCCGACTGACGCCAAAGCAATCGCCAGACATGAGATTTTATGTACATTGGAAGATGTGGTTTCTCAGACGGCAAGGCTGCTTAAGCCGGGTGGGAATTTTTTCATGGTACACAGACCGTTCAGACTTGCAGAAATCATGGTGATGCTTAGCCGCTATAAACTTGAACCGAAACGACTGCAGCTTGTTTATCCTTTTGTCAATAAAGAACCTAACATGGTATTAATAGAAGCAAATCGCGGCGGCAGACCGCGGCTCAAAGTGGAAAAGCCGCTGATTATTTATAAAGAAGCGGGAGTGTATATGCAGGAGATTTATGATATTTATGGATATTAGAAATTGTCATTTGCTGTCACGAGTTTAGATGAAATGAACAAAAACGGAGCTCCATGCCTGAAAAGCGGTAAGTCACTCCTTATTTTGTTCATTTCATCTAAACTCTGATTATGGAAATCTTGCTTTGAATAATTAATACGAAGGTGAGTTGTTGATGATAAAGTATGGAAAAATGTTGTTTCTGTTGGTTATATTGTTTATAATAACTGGCTGCGCAAGTCAGATTATGCCGACGGTATCAAATGATGTTGCCATAGAAGCAGAAGCGGCGTTTGATAGTGAAGAAAACAAACATGAAGAAACTGCAGCGGTAACAGAGGAAAACGCACAAACAGAGCAGGAAGTAAAAGTAAAAACAGTATCAGGGCAGGAGCTAGAACCAGAGACCGAGCCTGAGCCCGTAAAGGTTAAGGGCATATATATAACCGGTCCAATAGCAGGCTCAGAAAAAATGGACGAACTCATTACTCTTGTAGAAGAGACAGAACTTAACGCTATGGTTATTGATGTGAAGAATGATGAGGGCGTCGTGACCTATAAAATGCAAAGCGACACGGTTCTGGAAATAGAGGCGGGTGTACGTTATATAAAGGATATGGAGGCGTTGGTTGAAAAACTGCACGAGAAGGATATATATTTAATCGCCCGTATCGTTGCCTTTAAGGATCCGTATCTGGCGGAAATGAAACCGGAATTAAGTTTGAAAACAAATGCAGGCGCAGTTTTTCGCGATAAAAACGGTGATGCGTGGGTAAATCCGTATATGCAGGAAGTGTGGGATTATCTTGTGGAAATAGGAACGCAGGCGGCTCAGATAGGATTTGATGAGATTCAGTTCGACTATATCAGATTTTCTACCGATGTGAACGCGAGCAGCGTGGACTATGGCGAGGTGGCTGAAACCATGACAAAAGAAGAGGTAATAACAGGCTTTACCGAATATGCCTATAATAAACTCCACCCGCTCGGAGTCAAAGTGTCGGCGGACGTTTTTGGCACAATTATTGATAATGAGTATGACGCCGCGCTTGTCGGACAGAATTATCAGAAAATGGCGGCGTATTTGGATTATATCTGTCCGATGGTATATCCATCGCATTATTCTAACGGGGTGTATGGTCTTGAAGTGCCAGATAAAGAGCCGTATGAGACAGTATACCATGCCATGAGCGAGTCTAAGAAAAAATTAGAACCAGCCGAAGATGTGAGCGCGAATAGTCTTGATAGAACAGAAGGAACTGCTGGTGTAAGCGCAAATAGCCTTGAGAGAACTGATGGAACGGCTGGTGTAAGAGTATGGTTGCAGGATTTTACGGCAACTTGGGTGAAGGGACATATAACATACGGAGCCGCGGAAGTCAGGGCTCAAATTCAGGCAGTTTATGACGCAGGATATGATGAGTGGATTTTATGGAATGCCAGAATGAATTATACAAAAGACGCATTACTGCCAAGTGAGCAGGAAACAGAAGACGTGTCTGAGTAAACTGAATTGAATAAGAGGGGATTGAGATGTCAGGAATATTATACCTGTGCGCTACTCCGATTGGAAATCTGGGAGATATGACGCCGCGCGTAATAGAAACATTAAAAAATGTTGACATGATTGCTGCAGAAGATACGCGGAACAGTATTAAACTGTTGAATTATTTTGAAATAAAAACTTCTATGACCAGTTATCATGAATATAATAAAGTAGAAAAAGCAGAATATCTTATAACTCAGCTTCTTCAGGGAAAGAATGTTGCACTTATCACTGATGCGGGAACGCCGGCGATTTCCGATCCGGGAGAAGTTCTGGTGCAGAAATGCCATCAGGAAGGAATAACGGTTACGTCCATTCCGGGAGCGTCCGCCTGTATTACTGCGCTTACACTGTCGGGACTTAGTACCGGAAGATTTTGTTTTGAAGGTTTTCTTCCTGCTGATAAAAAGATAAGAACGGAAATTCTTGAAGAATTAAAAGAAGAATCCAGAACAATTATTATCTATGAAGCGCCGCACCATCTGATAAGGACGCTTACGCTGTTATATGAAACGCTGGGGAATAGGAAGCTGACATTGTGCAGAGAATTGACAAAGAAATTTGAAACGATACTACCGACTACCATAAAAGCCGCTTTACTGCTATATGAAAAAGATGAGCCTCGCGGCGAATATGTACTGGTAATCGAAGGGAAGAGCCGTCAGATAAAAAAGGAAGAAGAAAGACAGTCATGGAAGTCAATGTCTATCGAGGAACATATGGCGTATTATGAGAAGGACGGTATGGAGCAAAAAGACGCGATGAAACAAGTGGCAAAGGACCGTGGAGTACCTAAAAGAGAGATATATCAATATTTGCTCAACAAGTAAAATGCTAAGACTGTTACGAATAGTAACCCTAAAATTGTAAAAATGTATAAAAAGGGATTGACAAGTATGTGCGCGCATAATATATTTTGAGTGTCAGGTTTATTATAAGAAAAATCATAAAAAAGGAGACATAAAAATGCTAGAAAGAGTAATAGAAATTATTCAGGAACAATTAAATCTGGAAAATATTGAGATTACCGAGGATTCTTCCTTTAAAGATGATTTGGGAGCGGATTCTTTGGACTTATATGAACTGGTAATGGCTTTTGAAGAGGAGTACGGAGTAGAGATTCCCGCAGAAGATTTGGAACAGCTTACCACAGTAGGAGCTGTCATAGAGTATATGAAGAGCAGGGGCGTTGAGGCGTAATAATAGAAAAATGGGAACTGTCTGAACAAGGCAGTTCTGGCATGTATAGAAAATAATACATAAAATGCGGATTTACTTCATAAAATACATATAAGAAAATTAAGGAACAGCATACATAACGGCGTTTAGGTGATATGAATATAACCTTGCTGAAAAGTATGCTTTTTTTATTATGTTAAATTATATCTGGGCATTTATGATTTTAATCGGCGTCATATTCGGCGCGTTTACCGGCAATATTGAAGCGGTATCACAGGCGGCGCTAGACTCGGCGGGAGAAGCGGTATCTTTGTGCATTACCATGATAGGCGTCACGGCATTGTGGGTGGGGCTTATGGAGATTGCCAGAAAATCTGGTCTGATTGCAAAGCTTACTAAAGGCATATCTCCATTTGTATCGTTTATGTTTCCTAATATTCCACGTAATCACCCTTCGAGAGAATACATATCCACTAATTTAATAGCCAATATTCTTGGTCTTGGCTGGGCGTGTACTCCCGCAGGCTTAAAGGCGATGGAAGAACTTGCCAAGTTAGAGGCAGAGCGTGGGAATCCAGAATATTTGCCAGACAAAACAATATCGGATAGAAAAGGCACGATACATGCCGAGAAAGGCAGCGAACTGACCGGATACAAGAAAGAACGCACCGCTTCAAAAGAGATGTGTGATTTCCTGATTTTGAATATTTCGTCATTACAGCTTATTCCAGTAAATATGATTGTATACAGGCAGCAGTACGGCAGCGTGAATCCGACCGCAGTTATCGCTCCGGCGATTGTTGCTACATTTATCAGTACGGCGGTGGCGGTGTTGTATTGTAAGGTGAAGAAGGAGAAGCGGAGAGGGTGAGGTTCTTTGCTTTAATATGTTTTTGGAAGAATATTGTGGAGAATGAGTTTATAGGGTATACTAAAGAAAGTATTAACTAGATACTTACACTGAAAGCACATGTTGAACACGTTTAAAAAAAATGATATTATAAAGGAGAAAATAATATATATTGAAATTTTTATCATGATTATTGTGTCTGCAAAATAAAGTGGAAGAAGGGTGGTAATTGGTATGTCAGCATTACAGAGTCAAGTAATACAATCTCTTGATGGCTTGTCAGAGGATAATCTACAATTTTTACTTGATATGATTCAACGTTTTATGAGAAATGATAAAATGAAGGAAAAAAGTACTAATAAATCAGTAATAGTTAATAGTAGTATCCGTAGAATTGGCAGCTTAGAAGGTCAGAATCTTATTGATGCAGACTATGATATAGATGAATGTAATGATGAGATTGCAGAAATGTTTGGGGTAAATAATATATGAAAGTGTTGATAGATACACATATAGCTATTTGGGCTGTATTAAATGATTCTAGATTACCAAAGCAGGCAAAGGATATTATTCTTGATAAAGAAAATGTGATATTTTATAGTACTGCTTCTGTGTGGGAAATTACGATAAAACATATGTTACACCCGGATAGACTTCGCATGAATGGAAATCTTTTGGAAAAAGGGTGTGAAGAAAATGGATATATTGCGCTTCCTATATTGAATAAGCATGTTTCTGCACCAGAAACATTAAAACGGTCTAACGATGCACCAAAACATAATGATCCTTTTGATAGAATATTGATTGCTCAAGCAAAAGCAGAAAGTCTAATGTTTTTAACACACGATTCTTTGATTCCGTATTATGATGAATTATTTATTATTTCAGTTTAATGGATTTTATTACAATGAAACCTTGCGAAAGATTTATAACTGGCATAATTGATTTTACAATGGAATGCAAAAGCAGGAATTCTTGAAACAGAGATTTCCTGCTTTTATTATATAGATTTCATATTAAATTTTATATAAATTTTACATAACTCAAAAATCAGTTGCTTTATTGCAGTTTATCCAATATAATTTTAAAAAAAGGTATAATATTTTAAAAAATCTATAAACAGAAAGGTATGACAGTAAGATGAAGAATGCAGGAAATGAATTATTGTATAACAAACCGTGGATATTGCAAAGGGCGGATCCATATATTTTAAAACATATTGACGGACAATATTATTTTACGGCATCTGTGCCGGAATATGACAGAATTGTGCTGAGAAGGGCGGATACATTAGCAGGTTTGCAGGAAGCTGAGGAAACAGAAATCTGGCACAAGCATGAAACAGGTATTATGGGCTATCATATTTGGGCGCCTGAGCTTCACTATATTAATGGTGCATGGTATATTTATTTTGCTGCAGGTGAGAAAGAGCGTATATGGGACATACGCCCATATGTGTTAGAGTGTACGGACGAAGACCCGATTACAGGGAAATGGGTGGAAAAGGGCAAGATGGAGTGTGCGCCTGAAGATGAATTTTCTTTTCGTGCATTTTCTCTTGACGCCACCGTTTTTGAGAACAAAGGCAGATATTATTACATATGGGCGGAGAAAGTCGGAGTAGGAAGGCAGATTTCTAATTTATATATTGCGGAATTAAAGACGCCGTACCAATTAAAAACGGTGCAGGTGCTTTTGACAACGCCGGATTATGATTGGGAGCGTGTAGGCTTCTGGGTTAATGAGGGACCTGCCGTGATTAAGAGAAATGGCAGAATATTTGTTACATATTCGGCGTCGGATACAGGCGTGGCATATTGTATGGGTATGCTTACGGCGGACGAGAACTCAGATTTATTAGACCCGTTATCGTGGAAAAAAGAAAGATATCCGGTATTATGCTCTGACGATACGAGAAAAATTTATGGACCGGGGCACAACAGCTTTACTGTGGACGAAGAGGGAAACGACGTGTTAGTTTTTCACGCGCGTACAGAAACAGAGATTGTCGGCGATCCACTATACAATCCTAACAGGCACGCTATGCTTATGAAGATAAAGTGGGACGAGCAGGGGAGACCGGTATTTAGTTTTGACGATTAAAATTTAGCGCATACGGATAAAAAGCTTGATTGACTTTGAAGAGTGAGAGGGATAGGTATACGAGAGGGAATGGAAAACAGCATCTATGATTATTTAACGGGGTTATACAATCGAAAAGGACTCTATGAGAAATTTGAAGAGCTGTCGGGCAAGGACAATATCCAATTTATGTTTTTGGACTTGGATAATTTTAAGGCGGTCAATGATGTGTACGGACATAAGGCGGGCGATAATCTTTTGGTTGCGACAGGCAATCTTTTGCAAAAATGTATACCGGAGGCTATCGTAGTGCGGCTTGGCGGAGATGAATTTGTCTTGATGATTTTTGGAAATAAGTCCAGAGTCGAGATGGCGTATGCGGCGGACCAGATTTTACTGCAGATGAGTCAAAAAGGCAAGGAAATGGATTTCTTTACAGTAGTGTCTATGAGTATCGGAATTGTTTGGAATGCTCCCTGTGATATAAGCTTAGAACAGTTGCTCAATGAAAGTGATGCGGCAATGTACGAAGCGAAGCAAAATGGTAAAAGCTGTTATTTATTCTACAATGATTTGGAAGAAAAATTTCTTATAGAAAAGGAAATGGAGGAAAGAGCGGAGCACGCTTTAAAGGAAAGGCAGTTTGAAATCCGTTATCAGCCTGTTTTTAATATGCAAAGCTCAAGGCTTGAACAGGCTGAGGCGTTAGTTGTATGGAGAAAAGATGACAAGACTGTTTGGGAGACAAAGGATTATAGACCGTTGTTTGAGAAAAACAGCTTTGTTAAAGCATTGGATTTCTACACCTTTGAGATGGTATGCAGGGATATAGAAGGCTTTCATAATGCGGGAAGGACTAAGCTTAAAATCAGCGTGCAGTTGTCAAGATTGCTTTTTATGGACGATAACTTAGGAAATCGTCTGAGCGAGATTATGGAGCGGTATAGCGTGGCTGCAAGCGAGATAGAGTTAGCGTTGGACGAGAAAGCATTTTCCTCAAGAGATGCCGACAGATTGATTGCTTCTATGGAAAAGTTAAAAAACATGGGATTTTTTCTTTCGCTTATACATTTTGGCGAGGATTTCTCCGGTTTTCGTTATTTGAGAAGAATTCCGGTTGACGCCATTAAATTTGAAAAAGCATACATAAAAGAAAATATACAAAATAATAGGGGAAGACAAATTATTAAGACCTTAATAAAGCTTGGCAAGGACTTGAAGCTTTTGTTAATAGCGCAGGGGATTGTTGACAAGGAAGAGGTAATTTTCTTAAGCAGCTGCGGGTGCGATGCCGCTGCGGGAAGTTTCTACTCAGGACAGTTTTCTGCTGAAGAATATTTAGATTATACGCAGAATCAGATTTCTGATAAAGAAATTGTAAAAAGCTTTCGTTTTAAAGAAGGGCTTTTTGATGAAAGCGGCGAGGTGGAAGGCGAAATATTGGGCGAAGGAGTGAAACTTGCTGCAGGAATCAGCGATATGTGGGGCGGCGTATTTTTTCCCGGCGGAGATATCGGGCAGAACCTTATTTGTCTTCCGGGGAGTCTGTTCGCCGGAAACAGTTATACATTGACGTTGTGGATAAAGCCTGAATATGCTTTGGAATGGACGAGCGTTATTTATATGCGTTATTTGGGTGGGTTTGCCTCGCTTGTGCCGTATCTGGGTATCGGACAGAGCGTATATAGAATCAGCGAAGATATTGATATGAATAATGGGTGGCATGATACCTTATGCCGTACCGTTGCGCTTAATAAATGGTGCTTTATTGCTGTAACATATGATTCTTTCAGCGAATCAGTCTGCTATTATATTAATGGCAGAAAGGCAGGATATCGTGTTGATGTGCCGACTATGATATCATGCCGGCAGGTGCTTTTGGGCGGGGATCCTTTTCAGAAATCTTATAGGGGATATGTATCTGCTTTGAAAATTTATGATTGTGTCAAAACTGCCGAGGAAGTCCAGCAGCTTTATGCTTCTTTCTTTGATGAAGCGGGATTTTGCGGAGAGCGGGAGAACTTTTGGCTGGAAGTAAATTAGTATAATAGGGAGGTTTAAAATGAAAGGGAAAAAATTATTGATTTGCGGAGTGGTAATTTCAGCGATTTCGCTATCCCTTGCAGGCTGTGGGAAGGTACAGGGGAAAGACGCTGCGGAAGTATCACAAGGAAATGTTGCTCTGGGAATTTCCGTGCATGATCCATCTATTGTTAAGGCAGATGGTAATTATTATATATTTGGCTCTCATATGGAAGCAGCCCAAAGCAGCGACTTAATAGAATGGAAATCCTTTGCAAGCGGCGTAAATGCAAGCAATCCGTTATTTGATAATCTTTTTAGCGATGATATGGCGGCGTTTGCTTATGTCGGTGAATATGTAGAAGGCGGGTATGCGGTATGGGCGCCGGACGTTATTTATAATAAAGCGATGGGCAAATGGGTAATGTATTTTTCTACAAGTCATGATTGGCGCACTTCCAATATATGTTTTGCAGTTGCCGATGAAATTACCGGTCCATATAGTTATGTGGATACGCTTATCTATTCGGGATTTACCTCTAAGACAGTAGACGGCACTAATTTAAAAGAAATCATGGGTGATGACGTCAAGGTTTCTGATTATCTGCAGGCGGCGGAGTATAATCATTTAAATTACCCCAACTGTATTGATCCGACAATTTTCTATGATAACGATGGACTTATGTGGATGGTCTATGGCTCATGGTCGGGCGGCATTTGGCTTTTGCAGATAGATGAAGAGACGGGATATCCTATTCACCCAGAAGCAGATGAAGAGGCGCATATTGACCGTTATTTCGGACAATACCTCATTGGCGGTTTACATAATTCGTGCGAAGGACCGTATATTTTCTTTGACAGCGAGAGTGGATATTATTATTTGCTGGTTTCTTATGGCGGACTTACAAGGGAAGGCGGTTATCAGATTCGCTGCTTCCGTTCGGAGCAGGTGAACGGTCCTTATCTGGATGCTTCAGGCAGTACGTTTGGATATACGGCTAATCATTCCGGCTTAGGTGTTAAAATGATGGGGAACTATATGCTTCCGAGCCTAAAGACAGCGTATATGGCTCCCGGACACTGTTCTGCGATTGTCGATGAAGACAGTAAAAGGTATCTGGTTTACCACCAGAGATTTGACAGCGGTTCGGAATATCATGAGCCGAGGGTTCATCAAATGTTTTTGAATAAAGCCGGCTGGTTTGTTGCCGCGCCTTTTGCGACAAACGGGGAAAATCTAAAAGAGGAAGGATACTCAAATAAAGATATAGAAGGAAAATGGTATATGCTCAATCATGGAACAGATATCGGCGCAGATATCCATGAGGGCAAAGCCGTGACTTTAAAAGGCGGGACTATTTCAGGAGACGAGAGCTTTACAGGCAGCTATACCTTAGATGAAGGGACCTGCTATATGAGTATTACGCAAGGAGATGTAACTTACGATGGAGTAATTTTGGACATGACGGACGAGGCGGGAAATGCTGTAAGGTGTTTTATGGCAGTAGGTACAAATAATGAAACAATATGGGCGGTTATGTATTTGTAAATAAGAGTTAATATAATATTTTGAAAAAAATTAAAATGTTTTAATAAAAGTTAAAATATATATTGACAATTTAGGGCATACATTGTACTATATGAATAACAGATTGTATAAAAACAGAAACAATTATACATAATGCACAAAAATAAAATATACTTGTGCAAAATGCCGGCAAATAGTATGTATACAGTTTCTGCATAGTCTGTATCAAAGATAAAAATATTATAAGGAGGTTTAGTATGAAAAAGAAGTTAATTAGTGTTTTACTGGCATCAGCATTAGTTGTTTCCTGTTTAGCAGGCTGCGGAAACTCAGGAACTGATTCAACATCAAGTTCTGACGACACTAGCTCGACCGCAGGAAGTACCACCGAGACTGACGGGGGGGGCAGTGATTCAGTTGGAGCTCAGATTACTGTGGACCAGTCCGCAACAGATAGTGTGGCAGTTGAAGGTGAATATGGCGATGCTGACATTACCGTATTTATTTATGCACAGGATCATGAGAAAGCAGTATATCAGTCATTAATTGATAAATTTATGGAATCAACAGGAGCTAAGGTTACTTTTGAAGTAACTACTTCTGATGAATATGGTCAAAAAATTCTTGCTTACAAAGCGGCAGGCGATATGCCTGATATTATCTATGTAGGACCTGAGGCGGTTGCATCAAATGTAGATGACGGTTACATACTTCCGTTGGATGATTATGTTTCGGAAGCTGTTATCAATGACTTATGGCCTGCAATCACATCTGCATATCGTTATGATGGAAAAGAAGCAGGCGCTGGTCCGCTCTATTGCTTGCCGAAGGATTTATCCACATTTGCATTTGCATACAATAAGACATTGTTTGATGAAGCAGGCGTAGAATATCCTGATCCGGAAAATCCGTACACATGGGAAGAATTCCTTGAAGTATGCGGTAAATTGACGATTGATAAAGACGGCGACGGCGAAATTGATCAGTGGGGTTGTGCAAACGCACTTCAGTGGGCGCTCGATGCGTTCATCTATACAAACGGCGGTCACTTCTTAAATGATGATTATACAGAAGTTGTTATCGACGGACAGACAGAGTTTGTTGAAGCATTCCAGTATTTTGCAGATTTAACATGTAAATATGGCGTAACGCCTACTGTTGAGCAGGATACGGCTCTTGGCGGATACCAGAGATGGTTAGACGGACAGAT
>JAMPHY010000024.1 GCA_023663185.1 Clostridiales bacterium
GAATAATTCTCTCTGAATTTTCAGGGTTGCATTACTGTTTATTTGTCAAGGTTCTATATGCGCCGAATTTCTATGAATTTCAGCAACAAAAATGAGTATATCACCATAAAATTATGTTGTCAACATTATTTTTAAAAAAGAAAAAATATTTTAAAGGGACCAAAAAATCACCTTTCAAACGCCTATTGAAGCGATAGTTTAACACTGTCCGAGTCACTTCGTAAGGTTAAAGAAATAGTCTCTACGTATGTGCCCTCCGGAACTTCAATAATTGCTACAAGCTCAGTTGAAGCCCCTGCGCCTAAAACGCCTCTATATTTCTGCAAGTCGTTTAAAAGCATAGTTGTCAAAGCGCTTTTTGACTCTTCATCATTGACAGATATTCTGGTCTTAATTCCGTAATTCGTCATATCCAAGTCTATATCGGAACCGCTTATATTATTTGCCTGAAATTTCAACACCAGAAGTTGAGTTCCGGGTGAAGCGGGAAGCGCAAAATAGAGCTCAGTGCTTTCCTGCGACATATCAGGGTATTCCGATTTAAGTTCATAACCCGTATACTGAAAAGCGACTCCCTCTATTCCATAAAATTCCTCTATCGTTGAAGCCTGTTGTTCACTTACGTCCACAACTTCGGCATTTGAACCGGAAACAATATTGTCTTCCTCCGGAACATTTTCTTCCTCCGGCATAATAACCGGCTCTTCCTGTTCAGGCTCGACCTGCTCTTCTTCATAGTCTGCCAAATCAACCAAGCGGTCATTATGATATTTATCATATTTTAACAACAGCTCAACCGCATACTCCGTAATTATATCGCTTTCATCCTGCGTTAGCTCAATCATTTCACCACAGCCTGTCAGCATAATTGAAATACCGATACCACATAATAAAACACTTAACTTCTTCACTGAAACATCATTCTCCCATTATCATATTTATATATCTTCTATGAAAAAGCCCATATCTGCGGACATTTCCATTTACATATATACCGTACTGCTTATTACTACATTGTACATTATACCCCATTATTTGACTTCTGACAAATTATTTCTCAAAATATTATGCCTGTTCAAGTTCAAACCTAAATCCATTTTCTCTTCTTTCCAGATACCGCCTATGCCTTTCCCTACCTTCTTGTCATGCCAGAAGATAGAATCCGTAAAAACTTCCTTTTGGCAGCTTTCCTTATATAGTCTGATATGCCCCGCCGCTTTTTCCATGCTCTCCTGCGCTTTTTCCTTTTCGCCCAGCTCCGTATAGAGTTTAGCCATACACGCACAATCCTGTGCCGCTCTATTATGATAACACCCCATCTTTCCATCATAAAAGAACAGTTCCCTAAGTTTAACTCCCGCGCGACATGCTATGAGACGTTCTTCTGTGGAGTACTCTTTAGAGTAGGATATTTTCTGCAATCTGTTCCAGATATAGAATAAGCATAACTCCAAATTACTATCTTTAAGGCTCTCCAGCTCTTCCCCTTTCAGAATATGCTCTAAAAGCAGATTTCTGCAGACCGGCATATCCGGCAGACTGTCCGCAATTTTCTTAGCCTTTTCTATATCTATCTCACAGTAAATCAGACATAAAAGATGTTTAGCGCGATATATCTGTCTGCTGTCTCCTGCTTCGGATATAATTCTATTTCCATAAAATATGGCGCTTTCTATCCTATCCTTATAAGCTTCTTCTTTTCTCATCTTATATATACAGCTTACATACTCTAACAGAATATCATAATTTCTCGGATAGAGATTGACTCCCTGCGTTAGTTTTTCGAGAGCAGCGTCTATGTCTCCCCGTCCTTTTTGCTCCATCACTTCTCTTAAAATCCGTGTCTCGTCCTTTGTAACCTCCGGCTCTCCATATAAAAGATAATCCACTGTGACGCCGAAATAAGAGGCAAGTCCTGAGAGCATCGTAATATCCGGCAGATTGACTCCTGCTTCCCATTTGCTGACAGCCTGCGCCGTCACGCCGATATGCTCCGCTAATCTCTCCTGCGTCACATTATTCCTTCCCCTTAGTTCCTTTATTACCTTTCCGACTTGAATTTCCATAGTTTTCCGCCTCCATGCTTTTTATTTCCACAAACAATAAGCCAAGTAGCCACTTGCAGATATCTGACTCTCTGTATTATATCCGATTATAAAAAGCATTTCCATGTATCAGTCGTCAAGCCGGACTTAACTGATAACAGCTTAGCCGCCGCACAAGAACTGTTATCTTAACTACGCCTCTTTTTATGCCTGTTCAAGCTCGAACCAAAATTCCACCCCGTTGTCATAATTTATGACTCCGTATGGCTTATTCATGGACTCCATTATTGCCTTCACTATTGATAAGCCGATTCCGCTTCCACCATATTCCCTTGTTCTTGCCTTATCGACTTTATAGAACTTCTCCCACAGATGTGAAAGGCTCTCTTCCGGTATCGGTTCGCCGGTATTAAATACCGACACCCTCACATTGCTTTCCGACTTTCTTATCCTGACGTCGATGATTTTCTCATTTCCTGCATAGTTGATGGCGTTGCTGAAATAGTTCATAAAAACTTCTTCTGTTTTAAATTCGTCCGCCCATACATAAATAGGCTCATATTCTTCCATGCGTACCGAGATATCTTTCTGCTTCGCTAATATTTCCGAGGACTGTATATAGTTTCTGATTAACGAGGCTATGTCAAAACGCTCCATCGTAACCGTGTCGTTGCCTGCTTCCAACTGATTAAGTGAGAGGAGTTTCTTTACCATGACATTCATTTTAACGGCTTCGTCCATAATTACATCACAGTAAAACTCCCTGCTTTCTTCATCGTCGCTGATACCCTCTTTGAGTCCTTCCGCATATCCCTGAATAAGCGCAATCGGAGTCTTTAGTTCATGCGATACATTGGAAAGAAATTCCTTACGCATTTCGTCTATTTCAATTTTTTTCTCTATATCTCTTTGCAGTTCATTATTAGCGCTTTTTAATTCCGAAATCGTCTTCTCAAGGGTATAAGACAGTTCATTGATATTATTTCCCAATAAAGCGATTTCCGTTTTGTCCCTGCCGCTGTATTTCGCGTCAAAATCCAAATTAATCATGCGCTCAGATATCTTTGTCAGCTCCATTATCGGCTTCGTTATCCTGCCCGATATAATCAAGCCGATGATAACGCTCACAAAAGTGCCAACAATGCCGACGTAGGCGAGAAATTTATTCGCCAGCTTTACGCTTTCTTCTATACTTTCCATAGGCGTCTGAAACAGGAAAAGGTTGCCGTTATCCAAAACGCCCCACATCTCCACATATTCGGTATTAGTTCTATCATCAAGGATAATACTTATCGAATAGCTCTCCTCCTCGTCCAATACGTCCGCATTTTGTGTAATTCCCTGTTCAAACAGGTTATTTAAAAGACGTTTGCTCAATATCATATAATCATTGCTTGAAGTTTTCAAAGTCTGGGTTTCTGCGTCCAATATAATAAAGATGATATTGTATCTGCCGCATATTTTCTGAAACTCTATATCAAACTCCTCAGTAGATATCGTCCCCTTGTTAGATGCGGTATTTATATAGGTATAAGCATTCATAAGGACGTTTTGCTTGTTTTTTATATAATACTTTTCTAAAAAAGTATTATTTATAAACCAGCACAACGCTATCGTTCCTATTATCAGAAGACAAAAAACGCCCGCAAATTGTTTCCTAATGGAATACTTCATTATTAAAACACTGTCCTTTCTTTTCGATGGACTTATCTTTATTCCGCTTCAAATTTATATCCCATGCCCCAGATAGTCTTTATCATATCTCCTTTATCACCCATTTTGCTGCGCAGCTTCTTTACATGGGTGTCAATAGTTCTTGCGTCTCCGAAATAATCATAATTCCATACACTGTTGAGAATTTTCTCCCTTGAGAGCGCCAAGCCCTTATTTTCCATGAAAAAAGCAAGCAGTTCAAATTCCTTATAGCTTAATTCTATCTGCGCCCCATCTATCGTCACACTATGCGCCGCTTTATTTATGGTTATTCCTCCTGCTTCCAGAATGTCATTCTGGCTCGCTTGGTTCGTGCGTCTAAGAATCGCTTCTACCCTCGCTACCAGAATCTTAGGACTGAACGGCTTGGATATATATTCGTCTACGCCGAGTTCAAAGCCTAACAGCTCGTCCCTTTCATCTGATTTGGCGGTCAGCATGATAATCGGTACTTTGGAATACGCACGGATTTCCTTACAAACCTGATATCCGTCCATCTTAGGCATCATTACGTCCAAAATAACCAGTTCGATATCATTATGCTCAAAAAAGACGTCCAACGCTTTACTGCCGTCCTCCGCCTCAAGCACCTCATAATTGCTTTTTATAAGAAAATCCTTCACCAGTTTCCGCATACGGCTTTCATCATCTACTACCAATATTTTCATTTCGGACTAATACTCCTTTCATATCTATGGCTGCTAATTATTACGCTGTGCTTCACGCAGCGCGTTCTCTCTTTCCGTCAGTTCCTGCTCCCATGAAGAATACTCGTTTACAATCTCATTCCGATAATTAATTATATTAGGTGAATCGCTGTTAAGACAGATGGCAAACATGCCGATTATTACCAGTACCATAAGAAAATTTATAATGAGCGAGGTAATAAATCTGCCCCTATATTCAACTACGGGCTTTCTTGCCGCTATACTGCGTCTGATTGCACGGTTAGCCGCGGTCATATTGGTGAATGTCATATTTAAAGGAATCGGTCTGATATTTTCTTCCGGTATGCCGCACCGCTTAAGACGCTCCTGCATTTCTATCAGATAAGAATAACCTATCGGCGTCTGGAATATACCGGTATCCAACGCCTTATGGTATAAAAGCAGAACGCTCTGCGGCTTTTTATAGTCAAGATTATCTTCCAGATTTTTTACTCTTTTAGCATCAAGCCTTGCCGTTTCCGCGTCCGCTATTGTGGCGAATTTGTAACCTTCTACGACCAAATCATCATTTGCTTCCATATTTAATGACTCTACTCCTTCCTCGCCTTTTCAGGCTATCCTTCACCAATTTTACCAAGATTTCACCTTTATTGCAACAGTACATACATAAAGGCACATGGACACATATGGTTCCCTTTGCGGTCCTTGAAAAACGCCGGTACTTAGCGAGGTATTTTCGAGCTTAGTACCGCTGCGATTTTTCATGGAACGAGAGTGTGCCTCAAAGGGAACCATATGTGTCCATGTGCCTAAAAACTTATTGCTATTTCTCTGCCTTCTTACCCACTTTAGTGCGAAGCAGAAGCCAGAATGTTCCTGCAAGGCAGATTGAAGAATATGTGCCGCATATAATACCAGCCATCAACGGAAGCGCAAACTCCCTGATTGACGAAACGCCAAATACTTCCAGAGCCGCTACCATGAAGAAGGTTGTAATCGAGGTAAATACACTTCTTGACAAAGTCTGTGAAATACTCTTATTAACCACGTTATCAAGGGTTTCTTTCCTCCCCATATCCCGCATATTCTCACGGATACGGTCAAATATAACGATTGTCGCATTGATTGAATATCCTACTATCGTCAGCATACATGCAATAAATGTGTTACCTACCGATACCCTTGCAATCGCATAGAAGGCAAGCACTACCAGCACGTCATGCACAAGCGCGATAACGGCGCTAGCGCCGAAGCGTATATCTTTAAAGCGGAACCATATATATACAAGCATACACAGTGTCGCTATAACTATTGCAACAATCGCGTCCATCTTCATCTCAGAGCTTACGGTCGCGCTTATCGTTTCGGCTGTAATGGAAGATTCGTCCACGCCGAAATTGCTTGTCATTACATTGGCAAATGATTCTCTTTCAGTCACGTTCAAAGTTCTTGTTTTAATAATAATCTGATTGGAGCCTGCTACTTTTGTTACCTGTACATTGCCGTCGCCCGTAATTTCTTCTATGGACGGAACAATCTTAGCGTCAATGTCTTCAATCGACATATCTTCGTTCAGTGTCAACGTGGTGGAAGTACCGCCTACAAATTCCAGACTGTAATTTAACGCCGAGCCTTTAGAGGAAGCATTAACGCCCATAACTACGAAGCCTGCGATTATCACCACCGCTGAAAGTGCAAAGAATACTGTTTTCTTGGAAAGTATGTTAAGCACCTTTCTCTCTTTAGCCACTCCATAGGCTTTAGGGCTCTGAACTCCAATCGCATATAATGCGTTCAAAAGGAATTTCGTTATCACTAATGCGGTAAACATGGAAAGACCAATACCAATCGCCAAAGTTAGCGCAAATCCTCTTATGCTTCCTGTTCCTTTTGTTCCCAGAACGACAGCCGCTATCAAAGTCGTTATATTACCGTCAAGAATTGCCGACAGCGCCTTAGAGAAACCAATCTTAACTGCGGATTGGACAGTCTTGCCGGTGGCAAGTTCTTCCCTGATACGCGCGAAAATAATTACATTGGCGTCAACCGCCATACCGATTGAAAGAATGATACCTGCGATACCCGGAAGGGTAAGCGTTATATCAAATGCGTAAAGCAGAATAATCATCAAAGTAGTATACAGGCAGAGCGCAAGGCTTGCCGCAATACCCGGAACATAATAAACCGCAATCATGAATACGACAACGAGCACAAAACCAACCGCAGCCGCAATCAGACTGCTCTCTATCGCATCACTTCCAAGCTGCGCCCCTACTACGTTGGAGCGGAGTTCCTCTAATTCCAGTTTCAGACCGCCGATACGAATGGTAGAAGCAAGCTTCTGTGCTTCTTCAAAGCTATGCTGCCCTGTAATTATCGCATTACCATCGGTAATAGCCGCCTGCACATTCGGCACAGTTACAAATTCACCGTCATAATAAATCGCTATTGACTCGCCTGATGCAAACGCCTTAGCCGTCGCGTCCGCGAAGGCTTTAGTTCCCGCTTCCGTAAGCGTAAGCTGTACGACATACTGTGCGTTCTGCATATCGTCGCGCTGCGAAGCTGCCGAAGCCTGCGCCACGTCCGTACCCGTTATGACGATAGAGCCGTCCGCCTGCAGCTCGTCCAATGTCTTATTAAGCATATATTGTGTGAAAATACTGCCGTTTTCATCTATTCCGTAGCCTACCGGACTATAATTCTCATTGCCTTCGCTGTCTGTCTGCGCGATAAAGTACAAAGAGCCCGGTCTGCCAAGTTCCTGTAAGATGGCGTTTGCATCAGAAACGCCGGGAATCTCAATATTGATTCTGTCGTCGCCCTCCTGATACACCTGCGCTTCTGTACTGTAGTTTTCAACACGCTGCTGTAACTTATAAATTGTGTCGCTCATGTCCTCTTTATCAGGTTTCTCATCTCCTACCACCTGATATGTGATGCTGACGCCTCCTGCAAGGTCAAGCCCTAATTTAATACTCGAAGCAGAACCCGATTTATCCTCGCCTGCGCCAAACACCGCCGTATACGCTGTGACGGCGAGAACCAGTATAAATATCAACAGACCTATTATTGCTTTGTTCTTTTTCATTTTTAAACCCCTTTCCCGTATATCATAAACATTCCTTTTATATGTCTTTTCTTATTATGTCACTCCACACTATCTTCCTGCGCCATAGCCGCTTTTATCATAATCGCGCATTCAACGCGCTTCCTTTGCAGTTCACAACCTATATCGTATGCGTCGTTTATATTGCCGTAGAACTGATATGAATTAGCTGCGCAGCCGCCGCTGCAATAAAACTTGGCAAAACAGTCTTTACATTTTTCTTTTGTGTATACATTGCAGTTTTTAAAACTGTCCCGTATATCAGGGCGGGTAATACCCTCGTCCACGTTCCCCATGAGAAAATCTTCATTCCCCACAAATTGATGGCAGGGATATAAGTCTCCCCACGGCGTCACGGCAAGATATTCATCTCCCGAACCGCAGCCCGAAAGTCTCTTTGCCACACATGGACCACCTTCTAAATCTATCATAAAATGAAAGAAATTGAAACCTTTTCCCTCTTTTTTTCTTTTTAAATATTCTAAGGCAAGCTTATCGTACTCTTTAAGAAGCTTCGGAACATCTTCTTCCCTTAAGGAATAATCATCTTCCGGTCCCGCCACTACGGGCTCTACGGAAATCTGCTCAAATCCCAAATCGGCAAGATGTTTGACGTCTTCTGAAAAATCAAGGTTGTTCCGCGTATATGTCCCGCGCACATAATAATTCATCTGATTTCTGCTATCCGCCACATGCTTAAACTTCGGTACGATTTCATCATAGCTTCCCTGTCCGCCCCGGTGCTGCCGCATCATGTCATTGATTTCTTTACGTCCGTCGATACTCAAAACTATGTTGCCCATTTCCTTATTGGCAAACTCTAAGATTTCATCATTAAGCAGAATACCGTTAGTCGTCAGCGTAAAGCGGAACTTTTTATTATGCTCCTTCTCAATGCTCCTGCCGTATTCTACTAACGCCATTACGACGTCCCAGTTAAGCAACGGTTCGCCGCCGAAAAAGTCCACTTCCAGATTCACTCTGTTACCTGAATTGGCAACCAGGAAATCAAGTGCCTTCTTCCCAACCTCAAGACTCATCAATGCGCGCTTGCCGTGGTATTCCCCTTCTTTAGCGAAACAATATTTACAGGTAAGATTACAATCGTGGGCGATATGCAGGCATAACGCCTTAACTACGGTTTCCCGCTTACCCATATCGGAAATGTACTTCTCATATATATCTTGTGTAAAAAGCATTCCTGCGTCTTTTAATTCCAGTATTTCGTCGATTGCTTCGGCAAGCTGTGTTTTTAAGTCTGCCGTTTCTTTATCCGATAACTTTTTATCCATAGCGGATATCTGTTTTTCAATGACCTTGTTTGATAATTCATTCCTGTCTGTCACATTTTCTGTAAGAAGCCGCTCAATGATTGGGATAATATCATATACTATATCGTCCACCACATGCACGCTTCCGCTGTTGACGTCAAGAACAATATTACAGCCATTATTCTTATATTGATGTATCACAAAAAAGCTCTCCTTTTTGAACGCACAATAAGCAGCGATTTGCACCGCTGCTTATAAAGACTTCATTTTCTGCTTATTTAGCATGCTCGCAGCTCTGGTTGCCAACCGTGCACGACGTCTTGCAAGCTGACTGGCATGATGTCTGGCACTCGCCGCAGCCGCCCTTTTTCATTGATTCTTTTAAATCTCTTGTGTTTAATGTCTTAATGTGTTTCATAATATCTAATGTTCCTTTCTTTGTAAAATACAGAACCATATCATAACTTTAAGTAGTATATCACATATTTTTCAGTATGAAAAGTATTTTTTTGTCAACTCAGCATACCTCCAAGCATACCGCTGCCGCTGCACATTAAGAATACGGTAAGTATACGGCTTATCGGTTCTTCTATTCCTCTGTTGACAATAAGGGATACCGCCATAAGAATAAGAAAATATATGCAGCCCATAACAAGTCCCCATATAAATTTTTTCTCTCCCGCCCTTTTTCCTGCAATAAATCCTGCTAAAAAAGTAACTGCTATGTAAATAAGGATTATACAGATGGACACCACCTTCTCTGACAAGCCGAAACGGTACAGCATGAGCGCTAAGAGCAGTAAAAGCCCTGCTGTCAGGATATAGGCGGCAAGCATACACTTTAAAACAAATACTATTTTTCCACTGTCAATTATCTTTTTCTCCATACTGTTTCCCCTCCTTCCATATTAATGTATATTCTCTACATATTAAAAACTTGACACAATATTCTCTATAATGTATGATATGGGTTACAACACATATATACATATATTATAAGGAGTGTGAATTTTTAAATTGGATACCACAGGTGTCATACAAATTATAGCATTACTGATTCTTGTTCTATTATCAGCATTCTTTTCTTCCGCCGAGACAGCTTTAACTACGGTAAATGAAGTTCGTCTGCGCACACTGGCACAGGAAGGCTCCAAGCGCGCTGCCAGAGCGCTCTCCATTTTAAGTAAATACAGCAAGATGTTAAGCACTATTCTTATAGGAAATAACATAGTGAACTTAAGCGCGTCTTCCGTGGCAACTACTTTCGCCATCAGGACATGGGGAAACTATGCAGTCGGATTCGCTACGGGAATATTGACAATCACCATTTTGATAATCGGTGAAATTCTTCCTAAGACATGGGCTATGAGCAACGCCGAACATATCACTTTAATTTATTCCGGAATTATACAGGCATTAATGACTGTATTCACTCCCGTGATTTTCGTAGTTGATAAGGTTGCCGCCGGAATTTCAAGACTTTTGCATATAAGCTCTGACGGCAAAGATACCAGCATTTCGGAAAATGAGCTTAAGACTTACGTAGATGTGAGTCATGAAGGCGGCGCCATTGAATCCGAGGAACGCGAACTTATCTACAATGTATTTGATTTCGGGGATACTGTCGCCAAAGATATCATGATTCCGCGAATCCATATGACGAGTATTCATGTATCGGCTTCCTATGAAGAGGTCTTATCCACCTTCCGCGCTTTTATGTTTACGCGTATACCCGTATATGATGAGGACCCTGACGATATTATCGGAATTATCAATATCAAGGATTTCATTCTGGTAAAAGACAAGGACAAATTCCAGCTTAAGAAACTGCTCAGAAAAGCCTATTATACATATGAATATAAGAAGATTTCGGATTTGATGATGGAAATGCGGGAAAAATCGCATAATATTACCTTCGTCTTAAGCGAATACGGGGCAACGGTCGGAATGATTACAATGGAAGATATCATTGAAGAAATCGTCGGAGATATACGTGATGAATACGACGAGGACGAAGAAGAACTTATCAAAGAAATAGAACCCGGCAAATTCCTTGTGGAAGCAGGTATGAAGCTGGACGATATTAACGACGCCTTAGAAACTGAATTAAACTCTGAGGACTTCGATTCTATCGGCGGTTTGATGATTGAGCAGTTAGAAAGACTTCCTGAGAACAACGAGTCCATTCTGCTTGATAACGAAATCACGCTTCAAGCTCAAGGCATCAATAAGAACCGTATATTGAAAGTGCTTATTACCCTGCCGGCAAAAGACAAAGACGCCAAAAAATCGGACGAGGCTCATGCTGAATGAGCCCCGCGCTTAAGAAACTATATTCATTATCATTTCAATTTCCGTACCGTTATCCGGCGCGCTGCCGATACGCTCATGGGTTCTGTTTTCGTATATACGCCCTACTTCGTCGCTGTCAGAACCTTTTTCAATAGTGAAATATTCCAATGTCTCTGTATCTTTTTTCCATACGACATAGATACGGAGGCATTGTTCTTTCGCTATATGCTTCTCCGGCATATCTATTCTGGTAATCTGCAGATTATCTGTCACGTTCAATGTCATTAATGAGAAATCGTCTTCCGTATACGGCACTTTTATTTCCTTAGGATATATCGTCGTAAACAATGAAATCAGAAATTTTTCCATTTCATCTTGAAGCTGCTTAAGCCCTTCTTTCTTCTTTTCATATAAAAAGACCGGTAAAAGTTCATAGGCAACACGGCTTTTGGCAAGCTGGTGGAACATCTGCTCCGTTATTTTCACGGTCTTAGGCGCTCCTGCCTGCGCCCGCTTGTGCGCCACTTCTATAAGCGGCTTAGATATAGCTACACACTGAGAAAAAGGATTGAGTATAATACCTTCTATCTTCTCCTTGTTTTCCATTACCATTGCTACGCAGGAGAAAAACGGCAGCGCTATCATCGTGCGCATCATTTCATGCTGAATGATATGCTTTCTTAAAGAAAATATCGGAAGTACCTGTAGCTGCTCACCGGTATTCTGCCTTAAAAGGTATGGAGATATTACGGTATCCTTAGTCAGTCTCCCATCGTTTGTGCCCTGCGCATTATTCTGCGCATTATTAACCGGTTCCAAGATTGGCACATAAACTGTCGATTTTTCAAGCTGCTCCATTATTTTGACGAAGTTTTCCTTGCTTCTGTCTTTGATAAAGACCTCGGAAATCTCGTCCAGCTTAATATTATCTTTTTCCAATTTTGCCAGTTTATCTTTATCTGTCATATTTTTATCCACTGTTACTATCACAGGCTGTTCATGCCTCTCAAATACCGTGAATGGCAACTCCCTTCCATATTACATTCAAATGCTACATAAGCCCCGCTTTTAAAAGGCTTGCCCTTATCCGGCTGCCAAGCGCATAAGCTAAAACTACGGAAACAATATCTTTAATCAGATAAGGCGCCGATACTAAAAGGAAGGACTCCAAAAATCCGTTTTTTACTACCAGCATAAATTGTATAACGCCGAATAAATGGCAGATTAAAAGACCAATCATACCAAGCATAATGCTTAACGCCTTATTCTTCATCATAGCCCCTACGCCGCAGAGCAGGGTGAAAATTATAAATCCCCAGATAAACCCGCCCGTATGAGCTACAAGCACCTGTACGCCGCCCCTAAATCCTGAAAATACCGGAAGTCCGACTGCGCCTATCAGTATATAAACTAAAGTACTTAACGTCCCCCTCTTCCATGCAAGAACATAGCCTGTAAGCGCTACGGCAAAGGTCTGTAAAGTTATCGGTACGCCCGATGGCATGGGAACTGATATCTGCGTCATAATTGCAAGAACCGCCGCAAACATTCCGGTGTATACGATTTCTCTGGTAATTGGCGCAGTTGCTTTTTCTTTATTATCTGTTAAATGAAATGCTTTTCTATCCATAATTAATAGCCCTCTTTTTACTGCTGATTCGTCATCAGCTCTTTAAACTGCTCGATTAACTCCATATCCTCAGCGGATAATTTTAAATTGGAATTAAGGCTCTGTCCGTCAGCCGTCGTGACATTTATCTCTATAATGCTGCCCTCCTTAATTCCATTCTGATAAACCGCCCCAATAAATCTGGGAAATTTCGGGTGGTTCTGCTTGAACCTGTTCCAAAGATTCATCATTTGAAAAATTGCCGTAGGATTTTGAAACGCCATAATTATTCCTGCCTTTCTGCCTGTTCAACCACAGCTATCTGTAATTCTTCAAGCTGTTTGTCGTCTACTGTTCCCGGCGCGTCCGTCATCAGACATGAAGCGTCTTTTATCTTCGGGAATGCAATAACTTCGCGGATATTATCAGTGCCTACAAGCAGCATTACGAAACGGTCAAGTCCATAGGCAAGACCTGCATGCGGCGGAACTCCGTACTTAAAGGCGTTAAGTAAAAAGCCAAACTGAGACCACGCCTGCTCTTTCGTAAATCCAAGCACTTCAAACATTTTCTCTTGAATATCGTCCTGATGTATTCTTACTGAACCGCCGCCAAGTTCCACGCCGTTCAATACTATGTCGTATGCTTTAGCGCGTACACGCCCCGGATCTGAATCTATATACTGCCAGTCTTCCTCCATCGGCATTGTAAACGGGTGGTGCATTGCCATAAATCTGTTTTCTTCTTCACTCCATTCAAGCAAGGGAAATTCAACTATCCATAAGAAATTAAATTTGGATTCATCGATAAGTCCAAGCTCTTTACCAAGTTCAACGCGGACCGCGCCTAAGACACTGTAGCAAATAGAGTTTTTATCGGCGGCAAATAAAAGCAGATCGCCTTTTTCACCCTTCATGGCAGCAACCAGCGCATCAAGCTGCTCCGACGTCATAAATTTAGCGAAAGAAGATTTGTATGTGCCGTCCTCTTGCACGCACAAATAAGCCAAACCTTTTGCCCCATATCCTTTAGCAAAATCAATAAGCGCGTCTATCTTCTTACGCGGCATTGCCGCCTGCCCCTTGACGTTTATACCCCTGACGGAGCCGCCTGCTTCCAAAGCGGAAGTAAATACGCCAAAACCACAGCCTTCTACAACCTGCGACACATTCACAAGTTCCATCTCAAAACGTGTATCAGGTTTATCGCTTCCATAACGCTCCATTGCTTCATTCCATGTCATTCTCGGAAGCGGAAGCTGTACGTCAAGCCCTATGGCTTCCTTACATACATGCTGTATCAATCTTTCATTTACTTCAAGCACATCATCAACATCTACAAAAGACAGCTCCATATCCGCCTGTGTAAACTCAGGCTGTCTGTCCGCCCTTAAATCTTCATCACGGAAGCATTTCGCTATCTGGAAATACCTGTCATATCCCGAACACATCAATAACTGCTTATATAGCTGCGGCGACTGCGGAAGTGCATAAAAACTTCCCGGATGTACGCGGCTTGGCACAAGGTAATCCCTTGCGCCTTCAGGAGTTGATTTACAAAGTATGGGAGTCTCAATTTCCAAGAATCCCTCATTTGCCATAAAGTTTCTCATTTCCGTAACGATTTTGCTCCTAAGCATCATCTTCTGCTGTAAATCCGGTCTGCGCAAATCAAGATAACGATATTTAAGCCTTATCTCCTCTTTGGTACGGGAGTCGCTCTCAACCGGAAACGGCGGAGTATCTGCTTCAGATAAAATACGAACCTGCCTTGCACGAATCTCTATTTCGCCGGTTGCCAGATTTTCATTAACGGCTCCTGCACGCTTCTCCACTTTTCCTACCACGGCGATAACATACTCGCTGTGCATTTTTTCCGCCTTAGCGAAGCTCTCAGAACCGCAGTCGCCCTCTTCAAAAATAATCTGCAAAATACCTGAGCGGTCTCTTAAATCTACAAATATAATGCCGCCTTTATTACGCTGCTTCTGAACCCAGCCCATAACTGTAACCTCTTCACCGACATTTTTTGTAGAAAGCTCCGCACATCTATGCGTCCTTTTCCAACCTTTCATTGATTCAGCCATCTTTATACTTCTACTCCTTTCTTATCCGTCAATTTCCCGATGTTTTCAAGGGTTCTTTGTAAAATTCCTTAAATTCCATGTATCCCTGAGCGCTAAGCTGCTCTTTTTGGAATTTTTTGTTTTTATTCATATGCGCTACCAGAATCGTATTGCCGCCCTCACGCTCTTTCTGCGCCATAGTCATAACTTTGCATAACTCATCTGACGGCAGCCCCTTCTCCATAAGAAAAGCAATTTTTCTGCCTTCTTTGGGTACTTTAAAGCCGCTTTCCATAAGCAGCAGGATAATTCTTTCAAAACCGATGGAAAAGCCGCACGCCGGTACGTTATTGCCGGTAAACATGCCTACCATCTTATCATATCTTCCGCCGCCACCGCAGCTACCGCCAAATTCAGTCATAGCGATTTCAAAAATCGTCCCCGTATAATAAGACATTCCCCTTACTAATGTCGGATCAAATACAAGTTCAAAGAAATCTCCCTTAACAGCCTCGACGCTGTCTATAATTTCCCTGAAGCTTTTATCCACGCCCTCTGGTAAAACGTCCTTTATGACATTCATAATATAATCAATGGCGTTATCCGCATTGTCTTGCCCTTTAAACAAACTAAGATATTTCTCTACCTGCTCTTTGCCAAAGCCTGAAGCAAGCAGCTCTGCTTCCACTCCCTCAATACCTATCTTGTCCATTTTATCAAGAATAATAAAGACTTTATCGTAATCGTCTTCGGCAAACCCGCTGTATGACGCCATCGCTTTAAGAATCTGCCTGTCATTTATGCGAATCTGGAAATTCTTAAATCCCAGCTTACCAAGTGTCGTGGTAGTGGCAAGAATTAGTTCTATCTCTGCCAGATTGGACGACTCGCCCAAAATATCTATATCGCACTGTGTAAACTGACGGTAACGCCCACGCTGCGGTCTATCCGCCCGCCAGACGCTTCCAATCTGCAAGGCTTTAAACGGGGACGGCAATTCATTGGCATGTCCTGAATAATAACGCACCAGCGGAACAGTTAAATCATAACGCAATCCGCTGTCCACTAAGTCGTTTTCTTCCTTCGCTTCGTCAATGTGCAGTTTTTCTCCCCTTTTAAGAATTTTATATATAAGCTTCTCGTTCTCCCCGCCCGCCTTACAGTTCAGGTTGTCGATATTTTCAACTGCCGGCGTCTCTATGGGGGTAAAACCGAAATTACCGTAGGTTTCCTTAATCACATTTATTACATAATCTCTGATTTCCATTTCTTCCGGAAGGATATCCTTCATTCCGGTTATGGGTTTCTTGCTTAAAGCCATCTTACTCCTCCGTTCAAAAAATATTCGCAAAACAAATTCGTCTGAGAAATTTATTTTCACACTATTGTACTATCTTTTTCCTTATTTTTCAAGTGAATAGCCAATCATTTAACCACCGTTTAGCAACGCCCGCTTTCTCTCTATCATTTCGTCGATTTTATCTATGTAGAGTTCCACATCTTTCACGTTGTCGCAGCGTTTAATCAAGCCGTCAGGATAAACGCGCTTAGTGATTGTTCCTGCGCCACAGGCGGCTATGGTCTGTATTTCTTCGATAATAAGCATATTGTAGATTCCGTATTTTCCCTCTTTCGCATAGCCGACATTTTCAAAGTTGCCGGACATATTCTTTTGTCTGTAAAGATAATACGGCTTCATTCCCATACGCGCTGCGCCTTCTTTAGCAATTCTCATGGTTTCGTCAGTGTTACGCATAGTTGATATTCCATTTTCTTCTATCCATGCGCTTAGTTTAGCCGCCCGTTTAATTGCCAGTGAATGAACCGTTAAGCTCTCAGGCGCAAGCTTTTCTATCGCTTTGATAGTGTCTGCTACGTCGTTTGCCGTCTCACTGGGAAGTCCCAGAATGATATCCATATTAATATTGTCAAATCCCGCTTCCCTTGCCATATTAAACGCTTCGACGACCTGTTCTACCGTATGCCTTCTGCCAATCAGTTTAAGAGTCTCTTCTTTCATGGTCTGCGGATTAATGGATATCCTTGTCACTCCATGCTTATACATTACGCTGAGTTTTTCCTTCGTAATGCTGTCCGGTCTGCCCGCCTCGACTGTAAATTCCTGCACAGTGGAAAAATCAAACGTTGACTTTATCTTTCCAAGCAGTCTGTCTAATTCCTGCGCCGTAAGGGCAGTTGGCGTTCCGCCGCCTATGTAGACTGTATCAAGTATTTTATCTTTATACGCTTTAGCAAGATAGTCGATTTCTTTCTCCAGCGCAGTCAAATAATCCGCCACGCGCTCTTTCCAAATACTGATGGGAAAAGATGTAAACGAGCAGTAAAGACAGGTAGTGGGGCAAAACGGTATCCCTATATACAAACTGTAACCGTCATTACGGTGCAGTCTGCTAAGTATCTCCCGCTCACGCTCTGCTATTTCTATTCCAAGCGCGGTCTTTTCAGCGCTGACCATATGGTTATCCTGAATGTATTTGGTGATTTCAACAGGCGATTTCCCCTGCTCAAGCATACTCATGGCAATCTTAGTCGGTCTTATTCCCGTAAGATTGCCCCACGGAAGCGTGATACCAGTTTCTTCACACAAGGAGTTATATAAAAAACGTTTAAAGGCGTTCTTATAGTCTGAGTTTTTGTTATCTGCGTTTTTATCATCCGCGCTTTCGTTATCCGTACTTTCGTCAAATGACACGTCACATTTATAAAGATGTTCGGCACGGAAGCTCACGCTTTTCTCTTCAAAAATAATCTCCATCGCCACCGGATATTCCCAAATCTTTTTATCCTTTATAACCGACTCAGGCGTAAGCAGCTTCACGTCTTCTTCGGGGTAAAACGCCTTTATCAGCGAGTGGATATCGTATTCAAATTGTGCTTTGTTTAGTTTTACAATAAACATGGCTGGTTTCTGCTCCTGTATGTATTATTTTACAGTTTATCACATATTGGGAAGGTTTTTCTTTATTCTTATTTCCGTATTATTCGGGTCTCTCATTTTATATATCGTTTCCAATTCCGCAATTACAGTTTCCTTGTCACGAATTAATCCGTCGTAATGGCTGACAAGCAGATAAGGGGCGTCCAGTTCTTTCAAAATCCTTATTTCATCTTTTAAAAGCGCCACGTTATATACATAGTAATCACCTTTTGCCTTAGTATAAAGAGCATCGCCGACAAAAGCATAGGCATGGTCTACTTCTAAACCCAGACAGCCATCGCAATGACTGGAAGGAAGCGGAAAAATATGCAGATTCCCGATATACAAATCAGTATCAACAATAATGCCTTTATGGATATTCTGATAAGTTTCTTTTGATACATATAGATTTTCTGTTTTTAATTTGTCAATATTTCCTATATGGTCTTGATGAAAATGTGACAAAACTATGTGGTAGTTTTCATTCAGTCCGCTTATGTTTTCTTCTCCGTCGCCAACATCATAAAGCCATGTAACGCTACGCTCTCTAATAATGCCAATTTCGGCTGAGAGCGGGTTTTCATTGCTTTCAATATAGCTTAACTTTTCGTTTATGGCAATTTCATTCATTTTGGAGTCCTCCATAAGTGCGAATTTATATAAAGCGGCTTAATACTGCTATCTTACCACAAGCACACCCACAAATCCATTAAAACTTGCTTATGTAAAATCCGCATACTCGGAAATCACAAGCAACAAAGGCGCAAATGCCTATCTATAAGCACCCTTTTATAATAAATTGATTTTATATTTCTACCACTGGTTGCGTAAATGTAACGATAACTATATAGAAGGTAATTGATGTTTTTGATATTATTCAAGTATCAAAACAAAACAAGGAGGAAAAATTACATGGATTTTTCAGAGAAACTATTAACACTACGAAAAGCTAATGATTTAACGCAAGAGCAACTTGCTGAAAAACTTGATGTTTCAAGACAGTCTATTTCAAAATGGGAAAGTGGGCAGGCAACACCAGAATTAGAAAAAATAGTGGCGATGAGTGCAATTTTTGATGTTACAACTGATTATCTGCTAAAATCATCAGAAATAGATGATTTATCAGTAAAAACTGATATGTTGGAAAAACAACAGCAGATGATGTTGGTTCGTGAACAAAAGCAACAGCAGGTTTTCGGTTGTGTATGGTATTCGGTTGCAGTATATTTGGTGTTTTTGGCAGTATTTTTCATTGAACGCTTTTGCTTTCATGAATTTGATGTATTAGGCGCTCAACAGATAATCTTTGCAGAGTTTCTTATAGCGACTGCGGTTGTGATTTTTATATGGGTGAGGAAACTTAGTAAAAAACACAATAAAATTTGAGCTTGCCAATTGCCTAGAAAAATTTTTACCTAGAAAAATTTTCAAAAAGTCCATGCAAGATGAGAAAGGAATTGCAAGTGCGCTTGTGGTAAGATAATTTGACATGTTGTATCTTTTATGATGTCAAATTATCTTCCATGTTATTTAGTAAGATTGCTCCAGCACTCGCTTTTATCATATTCAGCGAAATTTCACAAATTGTCTCAATGCTCATATGCTCAATATCTATAAGCCACTCATTCAGAAGTTCCATTATGCCGCCTCGTAGGAAATCTATCTGTAGTTTTTGCTCCAGAGTCAGATGAACCATAGGAAGTTTTTTTATCATCGTTTCCATCAATTCTTTCTTCAAGCTATATAGAAACAAAGTATCACCGTTGGGACCGCTCAGTATTCTAAGGTAAAAGGCTTCTTTTTGATAAAAGGAACAGATTTCTCTCATCATTTCCTGCATATTATAATGAGACATATCACTAAGACACTCGCCAAGACGCTTATTAAAATATGCGATGATTTCCTTTTCTTTTTCTTCTCTTATGGCATATACATCGTGATAATATCGATAAAAGGTAGCTCTGTTGACTCCTGCTATTTTAATTATCTCGCTGACATATACCTTGTTGATAGGATTTATTTCATTTAACTTCCAAAAGGCAGCACATATTTGAGCCTTAGTTCTTTCCGTGATTTCTGGTCTCTTATTCATGTTTCACCTCCAAATGCAACATCTGTTTCGTCATCATTTTACCGAAAAGAGCTGCATTTTTCAACGGATAAAACTTTATTTACCCCAGTCCTTCATATCTTCCGGTGTATAAGGCTTTACCTCTTTTCCGAGGGTACGCATTGCTTTTTCATACATATGGAATTGATTCATTTCCTCAGATGAGAAAGGATATTTAGTATGTTTATCAGCCATAAGCTTGTAAACAAGGACTGCATAGGCAATGCCGAAACCTACAATAAGATAGCAAAGACCGATTGCCCAATCTTTTCCTGTTGCCAAATGATTGACCGTAACATATCCAATCCAAAGTACCCCTATAGGCAGATGTCCCAACACGGAAGATGCCATTCCCGGATTGTACGGAGACTTCATACGCACATTTGTTATAATTCCATGTGCTAAGACTTGCATCAGCCCGAATACCACCGGAGCAACTCCAAGCCAAATCACATTCGGGAAGAATATCGGAAGTGGATAAAATACAAGTACAAAAAATAGGTTTCCTACCATCGCATTCATCTGGTTGAGTGGGTATCTGTCAGGTATTATATCCCCCGGACGCAAGGTGTTGGCAACGGCTTGACCGCCGCCCGGCCAACCATACTCCTCAAATTCATGAAGTAATAAAGTTATGAAATTCAAAAGTGCCAGTTTCTGCAAAAAGGCTAAGTCTTTCCAAACAAATACACCGACAATTCCTGAGATTATTGCAAATGCAAGACACACGTACCACCATTTTCTTCTTAAAAAGCTCATATTTTTCTCCTTTTCTTTATCTGAAAATGTATATCCAGATATATTGTTGTAATATAGTACATATACTGATTTCACAATGAAATTTAATTATTTTATTTTAGCATTAGCCCAATGCCCCATCAATCAACAATTACGATACATGTGTTGCATTTACGTGTTTTTCAATACATTAATAATATGTATTCCAAATCTATTAAAACTTTCTCTTCTTCCTATCAGTAGGATTATTGTTCATGCTTTTAATACTTTCATTTGATGACGTCTGCTTTCCTCACCTATATAAAAATCACAATAAAATTTGAAACCGAGGTTATACAGTAAGTATAATCAAAATTTCTTGAAGTAATAAATTGTTATTTCAATGATAAAATAAGGCTTTGCGGCGTGTGAATAACTCAAAACAGGCATATTCGGAAGCAGGCGGGCGGCGTGATAGGCGGTCTTGTCCTGTTTCCATAGGCACAAAAAAAGAGGCTGCAGCATGACAACCTCCCATTCCTTAATCTTCATAATGTCCTTTGCATGAAAAACGTACATTTTTTTGTATTTATTTCTGTACTTCTATTATTTTCAATGTATGCACTTATGTCAATGAAAATAAAAAGGGAAGTTTTGCTATTCTTCCCTTTATCCCACCTTAAATCTTATTAAACGGCTCCTTATAACACGCCACGCTCCCCAGCTCTTCTTCTATCCTAAGCAGTTGATTATACTTCGCAATCCTATCGCTGCGGCACGGCGCGCCTGTCTTAATCTGTCCTGCGTTTACTGCTACCGCAAGGTCTGCGATAAAGGTATCCTCCGTCTCGCCCGAACGATGTGAAATAACAGTCTTATAGCCGTTCTTATGCGCCATCTCGATTGCTTCCATCGCTTCCGATACCGTACCTATCTGGTTGACTTTAATCAGAATCGCATTAGCAACCTTTAACTTAATTCCTGCATCAAGACGCTTGGTATTGGTAACAAATAGGTCGTCGCCCACAAGCTGTATCTTCTCGCCCAGCGCTTTAGTCAGAAGCTGCCAGCCGTCCCAATCATCTTCAAACAGACCGTCCTCAATAGAGATTATAGGAAAACGCTCTACCAGATTTTCATAATACGCTACCATCTCCGCCGCGCTTCTTCTGACTTCCTGACCGCTCATACGCGACTCGCCCGGAAAATAATACGTCCCTGTAGCTTCATCATATAACTCGCTTGCCGCAGCGTCCATAGCAATCTTAATATTCTGCCCCGGCGTATAACCCGCCGCCTTGACCGAGTCCACAATTAATTCAAGCACTTCCACCGCGTCTGAAAGCGAGGGCGCAAATCCACCTTCATCACCCACTCCTGTAGAAAGCCCCTTTTGGTTGCAGATTTGTTTCAGATTATGATATATTTCTGCACAAATTCGCAATCCATCTGCAAAGCACTCCGCCTGCACGGGCATAATCATAAACTCCTGAAAATCCACAGTGTTGTCGGCATGTTTACCGCCGTTTAAAATATTCATCATAGGCACGGGGAGCAGTCTGGTATGCGCGCCGCCCAAATACCTATATAGTGGGATATCAAGCGCCATAGAAGATACTTTTGCACACGCCATAGATACGCCCAGCGTCGCATTGGCGCCCAGATTGCCCTTATTATCGGTTCCGTCCTGCTCAATCAGAACTCTGTCGATAAATCCCTGCTCCAGAGCGTTCATGCCTACCAGCGCATCTCTTATCTTGGAATTGACATTATTTACCGCCTTAGTAGTTCCCAGCCCGAAATATCTGGTTTCTCCGTCCCTTAATTCTACCGCTTCAAACCTTCCCGTGCTGGCGCCGCTTGGTACTGCCGCCCTTCCTGTCACTATCTTTCCTTCCGGCTCTATCTGAACGCTCACTTCCGCCTCCACCGTAGGATTCCCTCGCGAATCGAGAATTTCCCTTGCATGTACATCTACAATACGCAACATCTTCACCATAAAAAACCTCCTCTGAACATACATTTTTATTATAGTATGTCCAAAAGAGATTTTAATATTATAACTTTACTATTATTTCGCCAAGTATCGCTGAACGCTAATCGGTGCAGAAAAAACTACTTGAATATCTTAATGAACTGTGTTATATTGTATATAAAAAGAGACGCCTGCTGATAACAGACGTCCCAAAATACTATCGGTAGTCGGTTAGCTCATTCAAATGATTATAACAAAAATAGTCGCCTCACTTTAACGGAGCAGGGCGGCTATTTCTGTGTTTTGCCAATATCTTTGCTTCCGATAGCGTATCCGAGACCGAAACAGGTCAGGCATAAGCCAAGCACTGAAATCAATCCTTCAATCGTTAACATCCACTCAGCCCTCCTTTCCCAGATTCCCTTTTGGGTTTCTATGTAATCGGAGAGTCACAGTCTCTCCGCAGAGAGATAACCGCCTACCGTCCTGATAGCACCTAAAACAATCCTATCATGTATTTGCTGGAATTTCAACTAAAATTGTTTGAATAGATGGAAAGCATTTTAACTTTAAATCTTATATCAATCTTGCAGAACAAAAATAAAGACCGAAAAACTTTATAAAATCAAGGTTCTTCGGTCAAATGTCTTCTATTCCGTATGAATTGCCGCCAACGGACTCAGCTTCATAGCGCGCAGCGCTGGGAAAAAGCCAGATATCATGCCGACAAGTATGGCAAAAACCAATGATAACGCAGCAAGCCACAGCGGAATGTGTGAAATTGACGACATATAAGAATTTGCGCCCGCGGCAATCTTATTAATCACCATCGAAATCGTATAGCTTAAGCCCAGACCGATAACGCCGCCGATAAATCCGATGAAACCCGCCTCTAATAAAAACAGGCTTCTGATATTGCGCAAATCGCAGCCAAGCACTTTCATTACGCCGATTTCCTTCGTGCGTTCATATATGGACATCATCATCGTATTAGTAATGCCGATTGCGGCTACAAACAGCGATACCGCCCCGATTCCGCCGAGTACCGCCTGAACATATCCCATTGTTTTTTGGTCCGACTCAATCCACTCCGCCTGAGAGTTTGCCTGATATCCCATATTAGAAATCTGTTCCTGTATACCGACTACATTTTCCATTTCGTCCACATTAACCATCAATCGATTATAAAAAAGCTCCTTATAGGGCTTGCCTGTTTTCGTAGACGGCTGCCCCGGAATTACCTTGTTTTTAAAAATCTTCCTAAGCTCAGGCACCAGCTTATCAATATCGCATATCGTATACCAGCCATAGTTGGTATAGCCGCTCTCAGAGGTAGCTTCTACCCCGCTTGCCGGTACAAGATATTTCTTCGGCGGTTTGACAGGATTTTCAGAATCGCTGTACTGCGAACTATAATAAGCGTCTGTATCGAAAATAGTAAATATCGGATCATTCATTAAATCAATATCCGGAAGCTCTCCTGTTGACCAATAATCCTCACCGGTTTTAGAATTATAAAAATCCCTAAGCACTTCCGAACCATAGAAAAACTTCAACTCTTCGTCGTCTTTTGACGGCAGCGCACCTTCGCCCGGAATCATTCCTAAACCTTCTATCGCCTCTATGGGCATTGCCCATAGATTAACCCATCTTTGATAGTTGCCATACTTTGCTATTGCCGACATCTGTAATATCGGATAAACGCTGGTTACATGCTCCATATTTTCTATCGTGCTAACCAACTCGTCGTCAAGACGCTGGTCTTCATCATCACTATTCCATGATTCATAAACCTCAATCTGCGTCAGACTTCCATACGACTCATACTGCTCCATTAAGGAACGGCTAAGACCAAGCCCTAATGAAATCATAACGACAATCGAAGCCACGCCGATAACGACGCCCAATACGGTTAAAATAGTTCTTACTTTTCTTTTCCAAAGGTTACTGCTGCTCATGCGCAGTAAATCAAGGAGTCTCATAATAATCACTCATTCCTCTCGACTCACTCAAGCACAAATAGTAATGAAATATCTTATGCGAGTGCATTAATCCTTGTCTATTGACATTAAATCATCTGCTAAAAGCGCCGCTGCTTTTTTCTTCTTACGAATTTTAATGAAAATCACAATCGCAACGATGACTACCGCGATAACTGCCACTACCACAATCGCAATAATAACGCCTTTATTAGACTTGGGTTCCTCTTCCATCATCATATCGCCACCCATCATTATATCGTCACCCATCATCATATCGTCGTAGAACTCTTCATAGACATAGAGTGTAACCGTTCTGGTTTCTACCGTCACATTTCCTGCATCATCTTCATAGGAAATGTTTACGTTTATCGTACCATCGTCCATAGTGCCACTTCTTCCAGTCACCATAACGTCCACGTTGCCTGTCGCGCCCGAAGTAAGATTTCCCACGAATGCAGACGCTTCTTCAATAGAATCCGCTTCAAACTTAACCTGAGTATTATACAGTGTGGTCTTACCGGTATTATATATACTAAACATAATATTTGACTGCGAACCTACGGTAATATCTCCTGGTACGACTTCCGGAGTGCTGATATCGAAACGGCTCTCCTGATAAATCGGAATGGAGACGCTTGCCGTATCGGTTAAATCAAACATTGAACCCGCATCATATTTCATATTTACATCAAGCACATACGGCTTCTGCGCCAAGTCCGCTTTTGCCGACATTTCAATGACAATATCCGCCTCCGTATTTACGCCGATTCTGTCCATATATACGGAGCTTGCTCCAGAAGTCGGAAGGAAAGCCGCGTATGTATTGGTCTTATCCTCGCCTTCCGTTGCCGCCTGCATATCGAATAACAGGTTAGTAACCGGAGTTTCTTTAGAAGTATTTTTCACATGAATAGTCAATACAAAAGTATCGCCGGCGTACACCTGCTCAGGATTAGTCTCGAAGCCTGTAACGACGATTCTCGGCTTAGCGTTGCTCGTTTCATCAGAGCTGCCGCCTATGTTGCCGCTGCCCGGTTTACCTATCGTATGCACATATACGGTAAGCTGCGCCGGCTCTTCGCAACGCACTCCCGCCTTAGTATACCATACGTTGAACTTAAGCGGATAATATCCGGTCATTACATCTTCCCTTGCGGTAAATATGAAAGTGAACTCCCTGCGGTTAAATAATGCTGCTTCATAAGTTTCATTTCCCGGAATAGCATATTCTGTCTGAAGGTAACTTGTCTTATCCAGAGCAAACGGCCATTCCGCCACAACTGATGAAACCTGTGGTTCAATAATCAAATCATTAAGTTCGTCCGTACCGAAATTAATTACCGGAAGTACGATAGATACTGACTGTCCATAGCTTACCGTAGGCGTAACCCAGTTATCGCCTACACGTAGAAACTCGCTGGTGGTCGCGCTCACCGTCTCAACCGCCGCGCTTTCCATCTTACCCTTAGTTTCGCTTACATATGAGTCCAGCTCGCTTAATGTCATATCGGTATTAGCTATATACCAGACAGCACTGCTGAATATGTCCTCCAGTTTCTGCTTTGCCACGTCATTAGGCGAATATCTGATTTCAAGACTCCGCTTATAATTAAACATCTCTTCATCTGCACGGCCTCTATCGTCGTCGTTGATTGTACGGTTAGTGTCATTGGTTGTAGTCGCCGCACTCTCCGTCTTGTCTGTTTTACTATTATCGACTGTAGTCGCCGCACTCTCCATCTCGCTTTTAGTCTTAGCTACATAATCTTTTAACCCCTCATTATTTTCCATAGTATCTATATAGTAAATCGCACCATCACATATATTCTTCAGCTTCTGTTTTGCCGCATCACTCATAGAATACTTAATTTCCAGACTATGTTTATAATTCTGTATATCTTCCTTTGCCTTTTCCTTTTCCTCATCATTATCATCATCAGTAGCAACAGGGCTACCCACGGATTCAGTTAGTTTATTCCCAAAATCGTTGCTTCCAGTACCCACTCCGGTAGTCCCACTAGCACCATTCGCTTTATCACCTGAAGCCTCTGTTGTGTCTGATTGCTCAATTGGTTCTGTCGTTGTTGGTTCTGTCTCTGTTGCATATACTGAAATGCCGCACTGCAACACGGCAAAAAAAGCCGCCGCCATTCCCAGCCCCAATATACCTTTTTTCCAAAGATTTCCCTTTTTCATAGCTTACTCTCCTCCGGTTCTTTCCCTCTGTTATCGTCTATCTGTACGATTTTTCCGTCTTTGATATGAAAAATTATATCTGCAAAAGCTGCCAAATGATTATCATGTGTTACCATAACAAGCGTCTGGTTTTTCTCCCTGACTATTTTTTTCATCAGGTTCATAACTTCCTCGGAAGTATTAGAGTCCAGATTGCCCGTAGGCTCGTCTGCAAAGATAATCTCCGGCTCTACCACCAGCGCCCTTGCCACGCCGACTCTCTGCTGTTGCCCGCCGGACATCTGATTAGGTCTATGCTTCTTGTGTTTCGTAAGACCTACCAAGTCCAGCATTTTCTCCGCCTTCTTATTACGGGTTTTCTTATCCATGCCTTGAAAAGTCAGCGGCAGCGCCACATTTTCGATAGCGTTCATCGTTCCCATCAGATTAAACGACTGGAAAATAAAGCCGATATGTCTGCGCCTAAAAGCAACAAGCTGATTTTCTGTCTTATTCTCCATATGCTCGCCCGCTATGATTATCTCGCCCTTTGTCGGCTTCTCCAGACCTGCCATCATATTAAGCAAGGTGGACTTGCCGGAGCCGGAAGTTCCTACGATAGAGCAAAAACAACCTCTGTCTATCGTAAAATCCACTCCGTTTAACGCCCGCACCTTAGTCTCGCCCACACGATAAATCTTATATAAATCTTTTACGCAAATTACAGGTTCCGACGGTTTCATATATATTCCTCTTGCAGTCTCGTACTCAGTTTCTAACTATTATAATTAGTTTCCAAAAATCCATGCTTATTATAAACCATAAAGACCGGAAGCGCTACTGTTTTTTTAAATATTCTTTCTTAAGGTTTTCTTAATACTCTTACGGCTTGTATGAAGTCATTTCTTCAACAAAATCCGGCACCTGTCCGCTTAAGAATTCATACTCGTAATTCGTCGGAATATACTTATATTCCGTATCCGTTTTAAAAGTAATATACACGTCGTAATTTTTATCATATGCCGCCGGATCTTCCCATCTCCAGTAATAACACAGGCTCTCAGGGTGTATCGCATTTATAATCCTTTCGATATCCTCAGGCGCATCATAAGTCTCCCGTATCTGATAATCAATCTGATACGCATAGGCGGACGCAGACGCCGAAGCAGAAGTATATGTATCCCATAGCTCAGCGTCACTCTCCTGCTTATCAAGATTCCAATTAATCACCGTAATGCTCGCCACATCTTCCGCGCGTACCTTCGCAGGAACATAGACTCCTTCTGCTTCCAGATACGCTATAGTATTGGTAAAATTCTCATAAACCGGCAGTCGCCAGTTTCTTTCCAAATTCGACACACCGGAATCTGCATTTATTTTTATGTGCGATACCGTAAAATCAAGATATCCGCACTGTCTGTTGTCCCTTGCCAGAGAAAAGTCAAAACTTTCCATATCCTTAATCCATGCTTCCCGCAGCTTAGACGCATCTATTTCAAGCTGTGCCGACATCGTTCCATTTGAATATGTAAGCTTGCAATAATTGTCCCTAACCATATCCTCAGCATTATAAATTTGATAAATGCCTTCTCTAAATTCCTTCGTGCCGATTATTCTATCAAGCAGCTCTCTATTGGAGATATCTGCATAATCAACCGCATACCTCCTGCTTGTCTCCCTGCCTGACTCAAGTCTGAACAACACATAAATATATCTGCCGTCTTCCATATTGTCCGGATTGTCGTCTTTTTCTCTGCTTTTCGCTATCAGTCTATTCAGCGCATCGATATCTGTCAAGAACATATTATCTTTCAGATAATCAATCGTACCTATGCTGTGCGATGAGCCGTCCACCTCGCTAAATTCAAAATATGACTGTTCGTTGTAAAAATAAATTGCCACGCTTTCAACCTTCTGCGGTATACGGCTGTCATAACCGAATATGTCAAAATAGTATATACAAAATATCGCTACAGCGGCAATAACTGCAACACAGGTTGAAGCAAGGTGCTTTAAAACTGCGCGCAAATCAAACTCATATAACACTTCCATGCACATACCGCACAATAAAGCTGCCAGACCTGTCCCCAAGCCTAATAACGCCGCGTTTCCTAAACTTAACTTTGCCATGTCCCCATATGAAAACACGGAAGAAATGAGCGCATTGCATAAAACAATTCCCACTGTAACAGCAGTCGCCACTTTAAGTATAGGTTTTATCAGCGGGAATGCAATAGGACAGCCCGCCGCTTCGGAAGGACGTTTTTTATAAAACAGATATGCAAGAACCCCTAAAAAAGCGGCAAAAAGCGCCCATTTTAAGTAATATGGCAAAATATTTTCTATAAGCGTTGCAAGGCTGCTCTCACGTTTCCAATAATTCACCCTGTCATAATAATCATAGATTGCACAGAATTTTATCTGAGCATTGTCAAACCAATAATCCGCTGTAGTAAAAAAGCGTTCCTTCATATCTCCAAGTACCGCTTCTACAATGAAGCCAATCAATAGTATAAACGCAGCTATGCCGCCTGCGACAAAGATATTTCCCGCTAACATCATCGCAAGTATGACCGCATTATAACCTATCAGGAAATACAAGAGATTGAGTACAAAAGCAAGCCCGCACTCAATAAGCGCCCTGCCGTCCAGCGCTCCATTTATGCCTGCAATCCCTGCCGCTAAAACTATACTTACAAGATATGGTATAAGATAAATGATAATTCCATTTATGTAAACCACGAAAAAGCGACTTTTGGCAGAAACCGGCACACTATGGTACAAGTCCACTTTTTTCCTGCTGTAAAGATAGAAAAAGCCCTGTACGCCGATTATTGCCGCTAAGAAAATAATTGCCCATACTGCCTGATTCTTAAAACCAAGAGCGTCCGCCGCCGCATCGCAAAGCGCCGCCTTAAACCCTTGTGCCGTCGTAAGCGCCCCGCTCTCATATCTTGTCCTGATTCTTGTAAGATACATTGTCATTATTCCCGGATATAACGCCAACTCAGTCAATATGCTGATAATCCATACCCAGATTCTACGTTTATGATTTTCCCTGGCATTAACCAAGAATGAGCTTTTTGATGTCATAGCCAGCCACCTCCGTTTCACTGATAAATATTTCTTCTAAAGATAGGGGCAGTACCTCGAAAAATACTGTGCTTATCGTAGCAAAGAATGCGATAATCTCTTCTTTTGAACCCCTGATTGTAATGGTATGCAGCGAACCCCTGCGCTCGCTCTGCATGATATTTAAGCCCGCAAACGTCCTGCGCTCATCTTCTTCTGATGAAAATACGCACTGTACCTTATGGATATTGCATTTCATGTCTTCTAAGTCCTTAGATAAAAGTACGCCGCCCTTATGCAAAAGCCCCACATGGTCGCAGATATCTTCAAGCTCCCTTAAGTTATGCGAGGCAATCACAGGCGTAAGCGCGTTCTTATCAATCTCTTTGGCAAGAATGCTTTTGATGCCCTGACGCATTACAGGGTCCAACCCGTCGAAAGTCTCGTCGCACAAGATGTACTTCGTATGTGCGCAAATGCCAAGAAGCATGGCGAGCAGCTTTTTCATTCCTTTGGAAAAAGTGCTGACTTTCCTGTTTTTATCAAGATTGAAGGTTTCCAGATACTTATAAAATTCTTCTTTATTAAAGTTTTCATAAATCGTGCCATAATAATGCTCCATCGTAGACGGCGTAGCATTGGCAAAAAAATACGGCTCATCGGCAATGAAAAATAGCTGCTTTTTTGCTTCTACATTGTCATATACAGGCATTCCGTCTATTGTCACCGCGCCTTCGTCCGACGTATATACTCCTGCAATCATGCGCAGCAGAGTGCTTTTGCCCGCTCCATTAGTTCCAATCAAACCAAAGACCATCTTTTCTTTGATTGTGACGCTGACCGAGTCAACCGCCGTGACGGAGTCGAAAGTCTTAGTCACGTTATGTATCTCTATCATATTTTCCCTCCTATTCATTGTCTGAGATTTTAAAATTCAATATGAAAGTTTACTTTCATAACTTATGCTTTTGTAATGCGTCGATAATTTCTTCGCGGCTGACTCCGTATTCCGCCGCTTCTTCCGATAAAAGCAGGATTTTTTCAATACAGGACTTCTTCCGCTCTTCTAAAAGCTTCTCCGTCCCCGCCACAAAATTGCCTCTTCCTTTTACAGTATAGATATAGCCGTCCCGCTCTAACTGGGCGTATGCCTTCTGTATCGTGTTCGGATTGATGGACAGCTCCATCGAAAGACTCCTGACCGACGGCATCTGCTCATCAGGCTGCATAGCGCCCTTTAAAATTAAGGTCTTGAATTTCTCGACTATCTGTTCATAGATAGGTCTGCTGTCTTTGTAGTCTATTATTATCATTTGGGCCTCCTTTCTGAGTAAGGTTGCATTTAATATCACGAGTTTAGCCAAAATGAATAAAAGCGGGGTTCCATGCCTGAAAAGCGGTAAGTCACCCCGCTTTTATTCATTTTAGCTAAACTCTGCTTTCTATTCCTCTGCAGAATAAGCTGCTACATCTTCAAGCAGATTCTTCCATGCGTCCTCATGTTCCACATAGTACAGCGGGCATTTCTTTCCGCCACAGTCATAATGCCGCATAATGTCTGTACACTCAAGGTTATATTCCTGCACCATCCACGCCAGCATATGTACTAACGACTCATAAGTTTCCTTTGTAAACTCTCCGTCTTCCTCTAAGTAACAGCACTCTATGGAAATGGAATCGTTATTTCTCGTCTTTACCGCATACGCCTGCTCATCAAGCGGAATGCACTGTATGATTTCACCTTCGTATCCGATAATGAAATGTGCACTTGCGGAGCGTTCATGAGTCTGCTCGAGATTAGCAAAATAGCTTCTGTTTTGCGCCGCGCTTGTCTTAGGATTTGCCGTATAATGCACGAAAATATTTTTTACATCATCTATCTTAGTTCCCGGTCTGGAATATTCATTCACATTAAGCAGCTCGACGAAAATCTCTGGCTTTTCTACCCCTTCTTTATAGGCGTCCTGCGAAATTAAGTTCCAGACTGTTTGACGCATATGGTCTTTTATTCTCCCGTTATGCACTAAACTGTAAATAAATCCTGCCAGTAATATAATGAATACAATTATGGATATCAGAATAATAAACGCCAATGCCCTGCAAAAATATGCGCGCCGCCTTCTCGCCTTCCTGCGCCTGATATATTGCTCGGATTGCTTCAGTGGTCTGCTACTACTGATTGCATATACGGTATTTTCTATATGCCTTTCGGATGAAACGGCTTCCCACAGCATAATTTCGCTCTTATCTTTATGTATGCTTCTTGCCACGATGTATCACGCTCTCTTGTTGTACTTTTTTACGCTTATGCTCCGCGCGTATATCAAGTATGTTAAGTGTACTATTTATATTAATACACTTAGTATATGCTTTGATATGGGATATGTCAAGTGGGAAATGATAAAAAATGGATACCCTGAAAAAGAGCATCCGTGATGTGAATTATCCTAGACAGATATTTTATTCTGCATTTTCATTACAATAATTTATACGATTCTTTACTTCTGTTATCGACTTGGATTCTACTATACTGAAAATGTATGCTTTTAAATATTTTTTATTAACTTTTTCATAAGTGTGGTCTATCATATTTCTAAATTCTTTTAATACGCCAATATTTATACATGTTAAAGAATTTTGAGTATCATCTGTCAACATTTTAGATGCTTCGCCTATTTGTGCCATATAAAAAGCACATAAATCAAAAGCCATTTTATCCTGTTCCAAATTATTTTGACTGCAGTTAAATCGCTTTATTACTTCTTTGATGTCATTTTGTCTTTGCAATATTGACATTAATAATTGTATATCTTTTTTGTATGATTTGGTCATATCCACCTGACTTCCTGCATGACTGTTTTATATGCAGAATACTTGTTTACCGGCAAGCCATTTTCTACTGCAAACTTATCTAATTCATCATCTTCATTTTTCATCAAATCTACCCATAACACATCTACTGTTATATCAAATAAACTCTTAATATATTCCATGATATCAACTCTCATAGAATCCCCTTCTATGACAATATCTATATCACTAGATGGCTTTTGAGTATTACTTGCATAAGAACCTGCTATTCCCAGCCGTATATTATCATATTTGCTATAAACTTGTTTTAAGATTGCAATAATATCATTTAACTTCATTTTGCTTTGCCCTTTTTGTTTTATTGTACCGCAAGGATTGAATAATTACAACTATTTAAGGGAAACATCTGGTTTTTTCATACTACCATATCCATATTTACGTTTCAGTTTATTTGACATTTTTTTGCGGTTATCAGATAATTTATTTTTCCTACTACTTCTTTTTTCAGCAACAAAGACATAATATCCGTCAATCTCATGCACTTTAACTCCGCCAAATACAGAAGAAAGTTTGTTTTTATACCATGCAAGACGCTTTGTTACCATAACCATTCGACCGCCGGTAACAAGTCTGTTATATCCACCTTCAATAAAATTTTTAGCAACAGAAAAGTCCGTGTGATATGGCGGATTTGATAAGATTAAGGTAAAATCATTGTCCGTAATATTTTGATAGCCATCGCTTATCTTAATATCAATGTCCATTACCTGATTAAGCTCTGCATTGACTTTTGAATATTGTACTGCTGTTTCAGATATATCACACATAATAACATTTTTACTGCCTATGATTTTTGCCGCAAGAATACCAACTATTCCATATCCGCAGCCTAAGTCTAATACTTTATCATTCGGTGCAAAATCAATTATGGAAAGCATCGCCAAAGTTCCGGCGTCAACCGCTTTAGGTGCAAATATCGTTTTATCAGTTTTAAAAACCAAAGGTATATTCTTTATAGTTGCTGAAATCATTTTAACTACTTCCTTATTTTTCATCAGTGCCATACATGTTTTTTTCTGCTACCATTAAATGCTCTGTTCTGGGCTGAAAATCATAAACCGTGGATTCAGGGACGATATTACTGCTCATCAGTTCCGCCTGTTTAATTACAATGTCAATAGCTCCCCTTGCCTTCTCTGGCGGATAATTATATTTTCGCAAAAGATGTTTTACCTGAGTCCGCATATAAGCGCGGGCAGATTCTTTCTTGTCCCAATCAACTGTCCTGCTCCTGCGGATTAACTGCGTCAACTCCTGCGCCATTTCTACTAAAACATCATCTTCCATCTTTCTAAGGACTTCTGGATCGGCTGCCAGTGCGTCATAAAAAGCCATCTCTTCTGTTGACAACCCTTTATCATCTCCGGCTTTAAAAGCCTCTGCCATCTCTTTTGACAAATTCAGTAATTCTTCAATCACTTCCGCACTGGTAATCATTCTGTTATTGTATACTTTTAATAGGTTCTGCATCTTTTCTGAAAAAAGCTGCGACTTCACAACTCCGGTTTTAGCAAATACGCGAATATTATCTTCCAGCAATTTCCGCAGCATTTCCGCAGCAATATTCTTATGTTTCATTCTGCGAATCTTTTCCATATATTCTTCTGATAAAATGGAAATCTCCGGATTCTTTTTCCCTGCCTGCATAAATATATTATATACACCATCTTGCTCTATTGCCTGTTCAAGCAAAGTCATAATCCTTGAATTAATTTCATTAGAAGTTATGCCTGCCCTTCCGCCATATTTACAAAGTCCCGCTTTTATACTCTTAAAGAACTCTATCTCCTGTTTTGTTTCTTTATCCAGCATACTCCGGCATAGCGTTTCAGCCTGACTGAGCGCCGTAGCTTCTTTAATATATTCTTTCTTCTCATCTTCTTCAAATTCAAATGCAAAGCTCACGCCATCGGCAATAACAGCTAAACGTACAGCGTCTGAATCTCCAAAAAACAATGAATAGTCAAATCCATAAAAGAAATCACGCATAATCTCCAATTTAGCCATAGCGATTGAATATGCCTGTGCCAAATCAGGAATTTTATCCTGATCTCTTTTGGTATATTGGTTTAAAGCCGTCTTAAGCTCTGCCGCCATACCAATATAATCAACAATCAAACCAGCTTCCTTGTCTTTATACACCCTGTTTACACGGGCTATCGCCTGCATTAAATTGTGACCTTTCATCGCTTTATCTATATACATAGTCGCCATTGACGGAACATCAAAGCCGGTCAGCCACATATCCACAACTATTGCAATTTTGAACTCGCTCTTTTCGTCCTTAAATTCCAACATAAGCTGGTCACGATATACTTTATTTCCAATAATATCGTGCCATTCTTCCTCATCTTTGTTGCTGGAAGTCAAAACTACCTTAACCTTATTTTTCCATGTAGGACGTTTCTCTAAAATAGTTTTATATAAATTGATTGCAATCCTGCGAGTCATGCACACAATCATAGCTTTCCCCGTAAGCACATACTGTCTGTCCTCATAGTGTGCAATAATATCATCAGCCAACAAGTTCAAACGTTCTTCTGAGCCAATGATTGCCTCTATAGATGACAAGTCGGATTTAGACTTCTCTATTGCAATCTCAGACGCCTCTGACGCTAACTTATCATATTCCTCATCTATCTTTTTCAGCAAATCTGCATTAAGTTTTATCTTTGCGGTACGATTTTCATAATAAATAGGGACGGTTGCACCGTCTTCAACCGCCTGTGTCATATCATAAACATCTATGTAATCGCCAAAAACCTCCACCGTAGACTTATCATCAAAATTAATCGGCGTTCCGGTAAATCCTATGAATGCTGCATTAGGAAGCGAATCACGCATATACTTTGCCATTCCATACTTCCACTCGCCAGTATCCCTATCCAGCTTACCTTCAAGTCCGTATTGCGACCTATGAGCCTCATCAGCTATAAAGATAATATTGCTTCTTTCGCTTAAAACTTCATTGCTCTCTTCAAACTTCTGAATCGTAGTAAAAATAATTCCGCCCGCATTAACCCTAAGTAAGTCTTTCAAATTTTCTCTGTTTTGAGCTTGCTTAGGCGTCTGCCGCAACAACAATTTTGAACTTGCGCAAAACGTCCCAAAAAGCTGATTATCTAAATCATTACGATCTGTGAGAACAACGATAGTCGGATTATTAAACTCTGGATTACTGACAATACAGCCCGTATAAAATACCATCGACAAGCTTTTTCCACTCCCTTGAGTATGCCAGACCACGCCAACCTTACGATTATTTTCGTCTAATGACTGCTTTGTACGTTCCACCGCTTTCCTAACTGCAAAATACTGGTGATATCCCGCCATGATTTTTATTGTTTTGCCCTTATCGTCTTGGAATACAATAAAATTACGAATAATATCAAGTATTCTATCCTTAGGAAATACCCCATTAATAAGCGTTGCAAAATAATTTACCCCTGATTCTTTAGGTCTTTCTCCATTTTCTGATTTCCATGTCATATATCTTGTAAAATCAGAAGTTATCGTCCCCACTCTTGTATCCAGACCATCGCTAATGACATTAAAGGCATTATAATAAAACAGTGTAGGAATATCCAACTGATAGTTTTTAATCTGCTTATACGCATCTTCTATCGTCGTATCAGCATTAACCATGTTTTTTAATTCAAAAAGCACCATTGGGATACCATTAATAAAAATAAGCACATCTGGTCTTTTGTTCTTGTACTCTATAATGGTGTATTGATTTATAACCTTGAAGTCATTTAATTCCGGATTTGCAAAATCTAGCAAATGTACTGTATATGTCGCCATCTCGCCATTCAAGCGGTAAGAAATCGGTACTCCTTCAAGCAAATATTTATGAAAGGCAGCGTTCATATCTTCTAACTTAAGCAAGCCGAGATTTTTTATTGTTTTATAAGTTTCTTCTATAATTTCCACTGTGATATCCGAATTTATTTTTAACATAGCAGTATTAAAGTAATCCTTGAGAATTACTTCATGGTAATCCCTGTCAATGTCCGGACCATAGAGATACTCGTAGCCTTTTTGCTGCAATTCCGATATGATAACCTGCTCTAATGTGCTTTCGTTTATTGGCATGGTATTGTCCTTTCGTAATTATATATATTATTAGCGGTACTGGTTTTCAATTTTTCTGTTGCAGTTTTTCCAGTATAGCCATAACATTCGGTTGGGTTGGCATAAACTTTACACCACGTTTCAACATACCTATAACTTTTTTTGCTTTCTGCTCAATCTCTTTAACCGTATGTTCACTTTTCAGCATCAGATGATTTCCGGCTATAGTATATTCCCGCTCTATGTATTCATCTGTTATCGGAAACATATCTTGTATCAAAAATGCACTTTCACGGTCATCACCCAGTTTTACAATGTGAAGAATATCACATGGTTTTCCTACCTTTTCTTTCTTCTCCATAATTCTTTTGTATTTATCAATTTGACTGGACAAAGGTATCATCCAGTATATTCCTGTAATTGTATCTTCAAAGCAATAATAATGCGGTCTATTCCCTCCCTTATTACCTTTAAGGTACGGATCAGCCATATCCTCAAAAAATTGTTCCTTAATAATATAAAATCCTGTTTTCTTCATTCGCTCCTACCCATTATGTAAAAAAGTCCCTCACCCTGCGGCGAAGGACTATACTTTCAACCCAACCACTTATATACCGCATATTGGTCAGCGGTAAACTTTCAACCCGACCATTTATATACCACATATCGGTCAGTGGTAAACTTTCTTTGTACCTATATTTTAACAAGCACAAAGAAGAAAGTCAATACGACTTCCATTAAAATTTTATGCAGTTCCCACAAAGTTTATTCTTTGTTTATAAACAATAATTTAGAGCAGCAGGCGCAGTTGTTATATGAAGATTTTATAGCAACTAATGATAAAACATATATGGTAATGTCTAACATAATAGATGTTCGTGACGGAACGCATGACTCACCTAAAACACTTCAATCTGGTTACCCTTTGGTAACGTCGAAACACCTACTTCCTTTTGGTGTAGATACTAGTTCGACAAACAAAATTAGCGAACTTGACTATAATAAAGCCAACGAACGTAGTAAGGTTGATACAAATGATATTCTTCTTAGTATGATAGGAACTGTTGGAATAGTTTCCCTGGTCATTGAAGAAAAAATAAATTTTGCAATTAAAAACGTGGGTTTATTTAAAACATCAAAATGTCCAGAGTACACATATTATTTACTTTGTTATTTAAAAAGTAAGGAAACAATTCAACATATTGAAAAGTGCATAGCAGGCAGTACTCAAAAATATATTAGCTTAAATGAACTTAGAAAGATGCCAATTACTATTCCCAATGCTGTAGCTCTTAATAAGTTCAATAATTTGGTTGCTCCTTTGTTTTCATTAATAATTGAAAATATCAAAGAAAATAAATCTTTGACTACTGCTAGAGATATCCTTCTTCCTAAACTTATGTCCGGCGAACTTGATGTTTCCAATATCAATATCTAAGCCGCTGTGCTACGCTCACAGCAAAGCTGTTCGCTATCGGGCATTCGCCCGATGAAACATTGACGATATGCAGCCTTATGTGAGCAAGCTCCCAACGGCTGATACCGTCGGTGTTTCGCCCAGCTCATTGCATACGGTAAATTATTGTTTATCTTCATATTCCAATATATTTTCTGTTCAATACAACTTAAAATATTAACTATTTTATTCTGCGTGCTTAAATCTGGAACTGGAATTTCCATTTTCAAAAAATGTGATTTAGGTAATTGTGGTTGCGCACTACCTGTCTTAATTTGCTCTATACATTGTTTAAACCACTGACTTTTTAAAACATAATATACATATTGTGCATTAATTGCATTTCTACACCGAATAATTAACATACCAGAATTTATCCGAATACTGTTATAGGGAACATCATTATTATAATATGCTACATTACCAACTGTTCCACGAGTTGTAATTACAATATCATCTCTTAATAGTTTTCCGCTTTTTAAAATATTATCTTTTTCTGCCGAAATAAAGACAACATCGGAAAATAGAAAACCACTAGCAGTAACATTATTAGCAGATAAAAACAAGCAATCTCCCTCGTTCATCAGTTCTTCTTTATGTGGATAATTCTTGCCTCTATCACCATCAATAACTTGTAAATCTAAATCTTCAATCTTAATTAATTCAAACATCTTTTACCCTATATACTTTCTATGAGCAATCTTTACATTACTCTGCTTAACCATCGCATACTGCAATGTTGTATCTATCTTTCTGTGTCCTAACAATTGTTGGAGTTGTTCAATCGGCATCCCTTTATCTATTGCCATAGTTGCAAGAGTACGTCTAAATTTATGTGGGTGTACTTTTTGCAAACCTAACTGTCGCCCAAATTCACGCAGCCGAACTTCAATTCCACCAATTTTCAATCTTTTGTATGGAGCTTTTAAAGACACAAACAATGCGTTATTGCTGTCCGTTCTGCTATCCAGATAATTCTTTAAATGTATCTTTGTTCGAGCGTCAAAATAAACGACTCTTTCTTTGCTTCCTTTTCCAAAAACGATACATTCCCTTTCGTTGAAATCAATATCGTCTCGATTGAGCAGTACCATTTCCCCTACACGCATACCGGTTGATGCAAGCATATCAATCATTGCCAAGTCTCTTAATTCTGTGCAATTATCACGCATAAACTCTAATGCTTCATCTGAATAAGTTTCCTTAATATTTGTAGCGGTTTTGACTCTATGTATCCTTCTCACTGGGCTTTTGAGTATATAATCTTCGTCCTCTAACCATGAAAAAAAGCTGGAAAGAATACGACGGATATTATCTATCGTAACTTTGCTTGATTTCTTCTTCTCTTGGTACTCTGTCAAATACTCCCTAATATCATCTGTAACAATATGTCTCACATCTTTATCCAATTTATCAAGCATTGTATCAATGGTTGCCTTATAATATTTTAGAGATTTTTCAGAACAGCCTTCAATCCGTTTTGCCGCTAAAAAAAGTTCAACCAGATTTTGTCCGGAATATCTTTCTTCTCCATTGCTCTCCGATACTTCATATTGGAATAACACATGCTGCATTACCATCTGCAGTCTTTCCATTTGCGCATTATTCAAATATGGCAACATTCCTTGAATAACATCGTTGATTAAATTTACCTTCATTGTCATTTCTCCTTCATAGTATTCAAGAGAACGACAATCAACGGCTGTTCCTTTGTTTTAACTCCCGCCGTTGTTGGGAATATGGATACATGCTTACAAAAGTTTTTCCAATGCTTTAATCAATATAGTGAGTTCTTTATAAATTCTTTCAATCCGCTGCCTGTCCAAATAATTAATAATCATAAATACTTTGATATTCATTTTAGTACAGACAGTATAGTCTTATAATCAATCATATTGAATCCTCACTTTCTGTATCGGTGCCAAAAATTCGTGTACATCTACATATAAGTCTTCTAATATTGGTATCAAATCAATATATTCTTCTTCATCTTTAGAATTATGATAATATTTTGCCATAACAACTAAATAACCATGGTTCCATTCTTTTATCTGTGTATATTTTTCCAGTGAATATGGTGATTTAAACCTAATAACATATCCGCCATATTTAAATACAGTGTATTCTTTTTCACTACTTAATATTGCTTCATTTGGCATTTTTCATAATCCTTTATTTTTTGTTTTATTGTACCGCAAGGACTGGACAATTACAACTATCTACGGAAAACAGGGAAACTTCTAATTTTTTCATGCTACCAGCAACCACGCTTTATACCCGTTTATATCTCTGTCTGAATTATATTTCCATACTTCTGTTCATCTTGAAAAATTCCATAAACATATGCCGAACTTTCAAGATATAATCCTGTCTGAATGTCCATAAGTTTATCAAAAGTCTTTGAGTAATAAAAAAGTTGCATTGCCTTATCATACTCAATCTGTAAATCCTTACTTATATACTCAACAATATCCTGAATGCTGTATTCCATCAATTGTTCCTGCTTTGTCATCACAAAACACCAACTTTCTTTAAAAGTTTTATAGCACGCTCTGTATGGAATGAATACTGATTTGTTGCCTTGCAAAATGTCATTCCATCTATCAATGTTTTAAGTGAAATCAACCCATTCTGATATTGACGAAAAAGTACAGTCATATCATCATTAGCAATAGGACCTGACACAATATCATACTTACAATCAAAATTACAATCTTCGCTTTTAAAATCAGTAAATAACCTGTTCCTGTTATTCATTACAAATACTGCCCATTTCTCTGATGGCACATTCCCCAAATCCAATACATTTAATCCACTGTTTGTTATAAAATCATCTGCAATTTCATACCTGTTTACAATCGGATTTCCGCCGTAAATCTTTGCAACACGTTCCGCCATCTTTTGTGCCTGCTCAGGTATTTCCGTCACATAAAATCCTTTTCCAAAGTCCTTATAAGGACGGCATACTCCTAAATCAATAAACTGTATATCAAGATTGGTTCCATGATACAAAATCATACCAAAACCCCTCCATTTTTTTCACAAATAATCAGCATATCTTCAAGTGCATCTTCAAGCGACAACGTATGTTCAATATCATAATTTTCTTTCAAAAACTCTATTGCTTTATACTCATAAAGAAATCGAAAGGCTTCTTTTACTTTCAGATTATGTTTATATGCAAACTCGCTGACACAAGCAACGGTATAATTTATCTGCTTTCTTTCTTCACTCATAATATAAGTATATCTCCTTTCACGAATTTATAATATATGCGCTAAACAATAATTTACAGGAGCAACTACTTGTACTTTATAATGAATTAGTAACTGC
>JAMPHY010000025.1 GCA_023663185.1 Clostridiales bacterium
GCCGGGAGACCTGCCTGAATGCTGTACGGAAACATTTGTTTCAGACCACGAGTAATTGGTTGTACGTTTTTAACTTGTAGAAAGTATGAGGGACTTTTGTCTGTACTGGCGCGTCCTTAGTGTATTCTACAGGCTTATTTTGTGTATGAATCCTTTACCGTAGTTGAATTATGGTAGAGGATTTTTATTTTACAAAAATATTATCCCCAATAAATAACAGGGAAGAAAAGAGGAGAAAAATGAAAAAGAAATTAGTAGTTGCTTTATTAACAAGTATGCTTATCTGTGCTTTTGCCCTGACAGGCTGTGCAAATGAGGCTGAGCAGACGTCGGGGAATACAGGACGGACAGATGGTGAAGCAGGCGCAGATGTATCAGTCAATTCTGATAAAGAAGCGGCGGATGCGGTTGCTGAAATGATTGACGCTATTTATGTTCAGGAGAGGACGGAAGATACGGACAAGCAGTGTGAGCAGGCAAAAGCCGGCTGGGACGCTTTGACGGACGCTCAGAAAGAGTTGGTTGAAGGTGAAAATGCAGATTATGATTATTTTGGCAGGGACACAGGCGACGCCTCAAAAGATGATGCGAGAAATCAGGACGATATAGGAGAAAATGAAATTCTGGTAGTAAGTTTCGGAACATCTTTTAACGGCAGCCGTGTTGATGATATTAAAGGAATTGAGGACGCTATTCAGGCTGCAAATCCCGAATGGTCGGTAAGAAGGGCTTTTACGGCACAGATTATTATTAATCATGTGCAGGCAAGAGACGGGGAAAAGATTGATAATGTGCAGCAGGCATTGGAGCGCGCGGTGGCAAACGGAGTAAAAAATCTGGTAGTTCAGCCTACGCATTTGATGCACGGTGCGGAGTATGATGAATTAATGGAAGCCGTTGATTCATACAGGGATAAATTTGAGACTGTTAAAGTTGCCGAACCGTTGCTGGGTGAAGTCGGCGCAGACGCCTCGGTTGTCAATGCGGACAAGGAAGCGGTTGCAAATGCGATTCTTGACGCGGCAGTAGCGGACGCCGGTTATGGAAGTTTGGTGGAAGCGCAGGAGGACGGTACGGCGTTTGTATTTATGGGACACGGCACTTCCCATACGGCAAAGGTAAGTTACAGCCAAATGCAGACGCAGCTTACTGATATCGGCTGCACTAACGCATTTATCGGAACTGTTGAGGGCGAACCTGAGGAAACTTCATGTGAGGCGGTTATCGAGGCGGTAAAGCAGGCAGGCTATAAAAAAGTAATCTTACGACCGCTGATGGTTGTAGCGGGAGACCATGCGAATAATGATATGGCAGGAGAAGACGAGGAATCATGGCTTAGCATGTTTAATGCTTCCGGAAATTTTGAAAGCGTGGACGTACAGATTAAAGGACTTGGTTCTATCGAAGCGATTCAAAAGCTCTATGTAGAGCATACAGCGGCTGCGCTGAATGATTAACAGATTTGACGAATGGTTAGCATGTATGATGAATAATTAGCAGATATAAAGAGTGATTAAAAAGTTTGAGGTTATCGGCTATGAAGAAAATTATAGTAATTTTTATGGCAATTCTTTCAACCGCCTTGTTTGGCGGCTGTGGAAGCGGGGACAATGCGCAGGATACGAATAAACTTCCGGACGGTATTTATACGGCGGAGTTTACGACAGACAGCAGTATGTTCAAGGTCAATGAAACCTGTGAAGGCAAGGGGACGTTGACGGTAGAAAACGGAGAAATGACAATCCATATTACGCTTGGCTCTAAAAATATTGTCAATCTTTATCCCGGACTGGCGGAAAATGCGGCAAAAGACGGGGCAGAGCTGCTTATGCCGACGACGGACACTGTTACATACAGCGATGGCATGACGGAAGAAGTATATGGTTTTGACGTGCCTGTTCCGGTATTGGAAACGGAATTTGATTTGGCGTTAGTCGGTACTAAGGGAAAATGGTATGACCATAAGGTTAGTGTGTCTAATCCGCTTCCACTGGAAGAAACAGAAGATGTGTCGTCTCTTGAAGTTGGTGTCAGAACAGACGGTACGGCATTTCTTGCAGACGGTACATACAGTATGGACATCACTTTTTCAGGTGGTAGTGGGAAGGCGGAAATTCTCTCTCCGGTATCCGTAACGGTAGCAGGCGGAAAAGCGACGGCAATCGTACAATGGAATAGTCCGAATTATGATTATATGATAGTGAATGGAGAAAAATATCTGCCGATAAATGCGGAGGGCGATTCCGTATTTGAAATTCCTATCTTTAAGTTTGATGAGCCGATTGATATTATTGGTGATACAGTGGCGATGAGCAAGCCCCACGAAATAGAATATACGATTACTTTTCACTTGAATACTTCCAAAACAGAGCCGGACTCGAATTTCGATTCGGGCTCTGTTTTAAACAACGGCTCTACTTTAAGCAATAGCGCTGCCGCAGGCAACGGCTCCGATTTAGGAGACACTCTTGTCTATGAAGGAAGCATGGAACTACAATATGCCGAGAATTTTAAAGTTGATTATTACAATGACGGATACATCATGTTGACGACAACGTTGGACGAAAGACAGTTTTTGATTGTACCCGAAGATAAAAAAGTACCGCAGGATTTAGACAAAGAAGTTGTGGTGCTTAAGCGTCCGGTTAAAGATATTTATTTAGTAGCGTCTGCGGCAATGGATATCTTTAACGAGTTAGACGCACTGGATTCCATTACTTTTTCAGGGCAGAAGAAAGACGGCTGGTATATTGAAGAAGCCAAAGAAGAAATGAGTAAAGGCAATATTCTCTATGCGGGCAAATATAATAAGCCGGACTATGAACTGTTGGTTTCAAACCATTGTACGCTTGCGATAGAAAACATGATGATTTCCCACTCTCCCGAAGTGATGGAAAATCTTGAAGGTTTTGGTATTCCTACGATGATAGAATATTCCAGCTATGAGTCGCACCCGCTTGGCAGGGTGGAGTGGGTAAAATTTTATGGAGCGCTGCTTGATAAGGAAGAATATGCGAAAAAAATATTTACGGAGCAGACAGAAATTCTTGAGAGGGTAAGCGCAGCAGAAAGAACGGATAAAACCGTAGCTTTCTTTTTTATCACTTCAAATGGCATGGTGCAGGTGCGTCAGTCTTCCGATTATGTTCCGAAAATGATAGAGCTTGCGGGCGGAAAATATATTTTTTCTAATCTGGGAGATATGGAAACAAAGCGTTCTACCATGAATATACAGGTGGAAGAATTCTATGCAGGAGCAAAAGACGCGGATTTTTTAATATATAACAGCTCCATTGACGGCGGCGTTGCCAATATGGAGGAGCTGCTTGATAAATGTGAACTGCTGGCTGATTTTAAGGCTGTGAAAAACGGAGATGTGTGGTGTACTACCAATGACATGTACCAGCAGTCGCTTGCAATAGGATATATGATTGAGGATATCCACAAAATGCTTCAGGGAGAAAATGACGACATGCACTACATATACCGTTTGGATTGAAATGACGGCAAAGGGGTTATGAGCCTATGCTTAAGAATAGAAAAACTAAAACTATCTTCGCATTTATAATACTTGTAGTCTGCGTGCTTATCTTATTTATACTCAATATCTGTATCGGAAGTGTAAAGATTGGCATTGTAGATATCATTGCAGAGGCGGCGAAAGCATTTCGTATACGTGGAAATAGTGAAAATGAAACAGTAATGCGGATTTTATGGGATATCAGACTTCCGAGAGCGGCGGCGGTACTGATTTTAGGCGGTGCGCTTGCGCTTGCGGGATATCTTTTACAGACATTTTTCAATAATCCGATTGCGGGACCGTTCGTTCTGGGAATTTCATCGGGCGCTAAAATGATGGTAGCGCTTATGATGGTTTTTCTCATGGGGAATGGAATAAGGGTAACGTCGTCGGCAATGATTGTGTCGGCGTTTATCGGCGCGATGTTGTCAATGGGGTTTGTATTGTTCATGTCGCGCAGAATAAATAGTGCGTCGATGTTAGTGGTCAGCGGCGTTATGATTGGCTATATATGCTCGGCGGTGACGGAATTAGTAGTTACCTTTGCCAACGACGCGGATATTGTTAATCTGCATAACTGGTCGCGGGGCAGTTTTTCGGGTATGACATGGGAGAACGTAAGGGTTATGACGGTGGTGGTTTTAATAGTGTCTATTGCAGTCTTTCTTATGTCTAAGCCGCTTGCTGCATATCAGCTAGGAGAGGTTTATGCGAAGAATGTAGGGGTTAATCTGCCGTTTCTTAAGGTGTGCATAGTGGTTTTTTCCAGTATTTTATCCGCGTGTATCGTGGCGTTTGCAGGACCGATTTCTTTCGTGGGAATCGCAGCTCCACATCTTATTAAGAAACTTTTTAACACAACGGAGCCTATTTTAATGATACCGGCTTGCTTTATAGGCGGGAGCGCGTTCTGTCTTTTTTGTGATTTACTGGCAAAATCGCTGCTTGCGCCGACGGAACTGAGCATAAGCACCGTAACGGCTATTTTCGGCGTGCCGGTGGTGCTTTGGATTATAAAAGGAAAGAAAAGATAAAATGAACAACTATTATTTTTCCACCAAAAAGATGTGCGTAGGGTATGATAATAACCCTTTAATAAAGGATATAGAAATCATGCTGCCTAAAGGGGAAATTCTGTGTCTGATAGGACCGAACGGTGCAGGAAAATCTACGGTGCTAAAAAGCATTGCAAGGCAGCTTGAACTGATTGGCGGCACGGTATATCTTAGCGAAGATGTTCTTTCTGAAATAAAGCCGGAAGAACTGGCAAAAAGAATGTCTGTTGTATTTACAGACAGGATAAGGGCGGAACTTAAAAGCTGCAGGGACGTGGTTGCGACAGGGCGTTATCCTTATACTAACTGGTTTGGCGTACTGTCAAAAGAAGATTGGAAAGTTGTAGATGAGATAATGGAGCTTACCTATATAGCAGATATCGGGGATAAAGATTTTGATAAAATAAGCGATGGACAAAAGCAGAGGGTGATGTTGGCGCGTTCGCTTTGTCAGGAGCCGGAGATTGTGATATTGGACGAGCCCACGTCTTATCTGGATATCAGACATAAGCTTGAGTTTTTGCTTTTATTACAGGAAATGCGGGAAAAAAGGAATTTGACGGTTATTATGTCTTTACACGAATTGGAGCTTGCAAAGATTGTCGCAGATAAAATACTTTGTCTAAAAGGCGAGTATGTGCAAAGATACGGAACGCCGGAGGAAATTTTTGCAGCGGATTTTATAGAACTGTTATTTGATATTGAGGAAAAGAATTTTGCGGGAAATGAAAAAATTCTTGACTATATCAGGAAATTGTCTGGAAATAGCCCGAACAATTCCTGACAGGTTGAAAAATATGAGAGGTAATTATGGCTAAGGTTATTATGATTCAGGGCACTATGTCCGGCGTGGGCAAGAGTCTTTTAGCAGCGGGAATATGCAGGATTATGAAACGGGACGGATACAGGGTGGCTCCGTTTAAATCTCAAAACATGGCGCTTAATTCTTTTGTCACGAAGGAAGGTCTTGAAATGGGAAGGGCGCAGGTGATGCAGGCGGAGGCGGCAGGGATAAGTCCGCTTGTATGTATGAATCCGATATTGCTTAAACCGACGAGTCACACGGGTTCGCAGGTGATTGTAAACGGACAGGTTATCGGCAATATGAGCGCGAGGGAATATTTTTCATATAAAAGAGAATTGATTCCTGATATCAAGAGAGCCTTTAGAAAATTGGAAGAAATGACGGATATCATCGTGATAGAGGGTGCGGGAAGCCCCGCGGAGATTAATCTGCGCGAGAATGACATTGTCAACATGGGCTTAGCCGAAATCGTGGACGCGCCGGTATTGCTGGCGGGTGACATTGACAGGGGCGGGGTATTTGCGCAACTTCTGGGGACGTTGATGCTTTTAACAGAAGAAGAGAGAGCGCGCGTCAAAGGTCTGATAATTAATAAATTCAGGGGCGACATATCTTTGTTGGATTCCGGTATCGAGATATTGGAGCAAAGGGGCGGTATTCGTGTGACAGGGATAGTGCCTTATATGGATATACAATTAGAAGACGAGGACAGTCTGACGGGGCGCTTTGAAAAGAGAAAGAAGAAAGAGATAGATATAGCTGTAATAAGATATCCGAGAATTTCTAATTTTACGGATTTTAATGTGTTTGAACAGATACCGCAGGTATCGGTGCGCTATGTTGACTCGCTCTCAAGGTTAGGCGCTCCAGATATGATATTTTTACCGGGCAGCAAAAATACTATGGGCGACCTTGAGTGGCTTAGGCAAAGCGGACTTGAAGAAGCGGTGAAAAAAATGTCTGAGACAATATCAATCTGCGGTATCTGTGGCGGATATCAGATGTTAGGAGAGCAGATTTTTGATTGGGAAGGAATTGAAAGAGGCGGAACTATAAAAGGAATGGGACTTCTGCCTATCGTAACAAATCTTAAGCGTGAAAAAGTGCGCAAGCAGGTGCATGGAAAGATTAATAAAGTCGAAGGGATTTTTTCCGCGCTTTCGGGGCTTGAGTTTGAAGGATATGAAATACATATGGGCAGCAGCGTGGACCAAGCTAAAGAGTCATTTTCGGAAGGGGCGTTTATAACGGGAAAAAATAAAAACGTCTACGGAACGTATATTCATGGAATATTTGATAAAGCGGAGATTGTGAAAGCCGTAGTGGAGGCGCTTGCTAAGAATAAGGGAGTAACGCTCGAATACGAAGCATATATGGATTATAGAGAGTTTAAGGAGAAGCAGTACGATAAGCTGGCGGATACTTTAGAAGAATATCTGCATATGGAGGAAATATATGGAATGCTTAGAGAAGCGCATCTTAGTTGAACGCACGGAAGAAACCCTGCGTGGGATAGTTTTGGATAAGCCGGACGATGATGTATATAGGAAGGTACTTAAGAATTGGGATTCCATAGCCAAGCCGCTTGACAGCTTGGGAAGGTTAGAAACCATTATTGCTAAGATTGGTGGGATTTGCGGTACGGATAAGATTGATATTGCAAAGAAAGCAGTAATTATCATGTGCGCGGATAACGGAATAGTAGCGGAAGGCATCAGCCAATCGGGGCAGGAAATTACTGCGGCGGTGGCAGAGCAGATGGGAAAGGGAATGTCTTGTGTAGGAAAAATGGCGGCAGCAGTCGGAGCCGATACTATTCCAATAGATATAGGAATTAATACTGATAAGCAGATAGAAGGGGTGCTTGATAAGAAAGTCCGCCGTGGAACCAGAAATTTTCATAAAGAACCGGCAATGACAAAGGAAGAAGCTCTTAAGGCGATATTTGCTGGTATTGAAACCGTAGCCGAATGTAAGAAAAAAGGATACCGGATTCTTGCTACCGGTGAAATGGGTATCGGAAATACTACGACAAGCAGCGCGGTGGCAGCGGCGTTGCTAAAATGCAGTATAGATAAAGTGACCGGAAGGGGTGCGGGGCTTGATGATGAAAAGCTACGCCGTAAGAAACAGGTTATAGAGGAGGCTGTTAAGAAATATAAACTGTATGAAGCGGAGCCTCTTAACGTACTTAAAACAGTGGGCGGATTGGACATTGCCGGACTTGCGGGAGTCTGTATCGGCGGGGGGATTTTTCATATACCGATAGTGCTTGACGGAGTCATAAGCATGACGGCGGCGTTGGTGGCAGAAAGAATTACAAAGGGCGTTATACAATATTTAATTCCGTCGCATAGGGGAAAAGAGCCGGCGGTAGATGAACTGGTTAAAGAACTTAAACTGGAACCTGTGATTGACGGTAGGTTAGCGTTAGGTGAAGGAACAGGCGCGGTTATGATGTTGTCGCTGTTGGATACGGCGTTGCGCGTTTATGATAGCAGGACTCTGTTTGAGGATATCAAGGCGGAGCCGTACAAAAGGTATTAGGGCGGGGGAATCGTTATGATGGTATTAGTTATCGGAGGGAGTGGAAGCGGCAAATCTTTTTATGCTGAGGACGTGACTCTTGATTTGGCAAAAACTGATATGAAAAAATATTATCTTGCAACAATGCAGGTCTATGACGAAGAAGGCAGGCAGAAAGTTAAGAAGCATAGGAAACTAAGAGATGGCAAAGGTTTTGTTACAATCGAGCAGCCGATTGAAATTGACAGGGCGATTGAGAAAATGGAAGATGGGGAGAAGAGTGTGCTGCTTGAATGTATATCCAATCTGACAGCAAATGAAATGTTTGCGGAAGGAGAACCTAAAACGGAGGTTCAGACTGCGGAAAGCATTATAAGAGGCGTAAAGATGATAAAAGAGAAGACAAGCAATCTTATTGTGGTAAGCAATAATGTATTTGAAGATGGAGAGGTTTATGACGAAACCACGAGGGAATATATTCAGGCGATGGGAAGAATTAACATAGAGCTTGCGAAGCTAGCCGATAAAGTTGTGGAAGTTGTGGCGGGGATTCCGGTAAGGATAAAATAATTGCAAAACAGAACTCTTTCATATGTTACGTTGTACAATATATACAAAACAACGTAGGGCACGCTTCCGCTGCATTGCCGCCAGTAGCGGTACTAAGCTCGAAAAAACCTCGCTAAGTACCGACGCCGGCAGAGCACCCTGCGTTATTTTGTATATATTGTACAACTTACGCTGTGAAATATGAAGTTCATAGTTATATAAATGCTGATTGATTATGAAAGGAAGCATACATGGGAATAATAAAATCTTTTTTTATAGCGGTATCTACATATTCAATAATTCCGGCGCCGCAATTTGAATGGAAGGAAGAAGATATGAAATATATTTTCTGCTTCTTTCCGTGGATTGGCGCTTTGATTGGCGTCTGCATTTATTTCTGGAATTGGGTATGCGATGTCTATTATATAGGTACATTATGTCGCAGCGCGGTATCGCTTGCGATTCTGCTTATAATTACCGGCGGGCTTCATGTGGACGGGTTTATGGATACGATGGACGCCGTACATTCATACAGTCCGAAGGAAAGAAAGCTGGAAATATTAAAGGATTCTCATATTGGGGCTTTTGCCGTTATTATGCTTATTGCTTATGGATTAATTGTTCTGGGAGCGTTTTCAGAGATAGACAATAAAGCGTTGTTGAAAATTGTATGCGGAGGATTTTTCCTCTCGCGCTGTCTGTGCGGTATCAGCGCAGTTTCTTTTCCGTTGGCAAAAAAGGACGGTATGCTGTATACCTTTACGGACAGCTCGCATAAAAAAATTGTCAATTTTTCACTATACATACAAAGCGCGTTATGTATAGGGCTAATGTGCTATTGGTCGTTTCTGGCAGGTTTGATTGTGGCAGCGGCGGCGATTTTGGCGCTTGTCTATTATTTTTATAAGAGCAGAAAAGAATTCGGCGGAGTCTCCGGTGATACGGCGGGATATTTCATACTTCTTAGTGAAGGCTGTATTATGCTGGTTGTGGCATTTATTAATATTTTTATATGGAGAGCGTGAAGAAAATGAGATTAATAATAGGCGGAAGGGCGCAGGGAAAATTAGAATATGTGCTTTTAAACTATGATGTGCAGGAAAGTGTTGTATATGACGGAACGCTTCCGAATGATTCTGACGATACAGGGAGTAAGACTGTGGTGATTAATCACTTTCACCAGTGGGTTAGAAACCGCATATTAAACGGTGGCGCGCCGGAGAGCGAGATTCAGTCGTATGTGGATAATAATGAGAACTGTATCATTATATGTGACGAGATTGGAAACGGAATCGTTCCGATAGAACCTTTTGAAAGAGAATACAGGGAGCGTGTAGGACGGATTCTCGTGCAGCTTGCCAAAAGAGCAGAGGGGGTAGAGCGCGTTATATGCGGGATTGGACAGAAAATAAAGTAACGCTTATATTGATTCGGCATGGTGCGACGAAAGCGAACGAAGAGCATAGATATCTAGGGAAAACCAATGAACCGCTTGCGGAAAAGGGAAGAGAAATTTTGAAATCATATAAGGCGAAGAAGCTTTATCCCGATGTGGATTATCTGTTTAGCAGCCCGATGAGAAGGTGTATCGATACGGCAAAAATTATTTATCCCTCGCTTACGCCGATTGTTATTCCCGAATGGGAGGAGATTGATTTCGGGCGGTTTGAATATAAAAATTACGAAGAATTAAAAAACGATGCACAGTATCAGAAATGGATTGATAGTCAGGGTGTGCTGGATTTCCCAGAGGGTGAGCGTAGAGCGGACTTTATGCAAAGATGTAAAAGCGGATTTATAAAGATGTGTAATGAATTGAACAAAGCGGCAGTTAAAGATGGGAAAAAAGATATCATGGCGGGTATGGTGGTCCACGGTGGAACTATCATGTCGATAATGAGTCTGTATGCGGGTGGTAATTATTTTGATTATCAGGTCTTAAACGGTAGAGGGTATGTATGCAGTATGGAAAATATTAATGGTGGTGAAATGCTTGATGTGGAGAATTTAAGTTTAAAGGTGCAGATGGAAATATAGAAATTGCCGGTGTGAATAAAGGTATGTGCTACAGGATATTTGTGCTGGCATTGTAGATGTCTTGGATATAATTCGCAGATGAGGAAGGGGTGTGGCTATTGATATGCGATATCACATAATTGCTTTTTTTACAGGATTTCTGCTGGATTTGATATTTGGGGACCCGCATTTTCTTCCGCACCCGATTAGGCTGATTGGAAAATTGATAACGGAAACCGAAAGAATATTAAGGGGAACGAATGCGCAGATAGATAAAAATAAAGTTGATAGCGATACAAGGGAATTTCGGCAGGGGCTTGCATTGACGCTCATTGTCATTATATGTGTGGTGACAACTGTGTCATTTATTCTGCTTGCGGCATATAGAATACACATATATTTGGGAATAGCGGCAGAGTGCATTATGACCTATCAGATACTTGCGGTAAAATGCTTAAAAGTGGAGAGCATGAAGGTATATAAATGCCTGAAAGATGATGATATAGAACAGGCAAGGAAAGCCGTCTCAATGATTGTGGGAAGGGATACAGAATGTCTTGACAGCGAGGGAATTACAAAGGCGGCGGTTGAAACGGTAGCGGAGAATACTTCCGACGGCGTAATTGCGCCGATGTTGTATCTGGCGATTGGTGGTCCGATACTTGCCTTCTTATATAAAGCGATAAATACAATGGATTCCATGATTGGATATAAAAATGACAGATATCTGTATTTTGGCAGGGCGGCGGCAAAGCTGGACGATTTGGTAAATTTCATTCCGTCAAGAATAAGCGCGTATCTTATGATTGCGGCAACTTTTTTTGCCGGCAGCGATTTTTCTACCAAAGGCGCATATGAAATTTATAAAAGGGATAGAAAAAAACATGCCAGCCCCAATTCCGGACAGACAGAAGCGGTGTGCGCAGGCGCGCTTTCTATCAGGCTTGCAGGGGATACCAGCTACTTTGGAAAAATAGTAAAAAAACAGTATATAGGCGATATGATTCGCAAGGCGGAATATGAAGATATCAGACGTGTGAACAGGCTTATGTATATTACTGCATGGTTGTGCGAGGGGTTGTGTGTGCTGGTGATATTGATACTGTGGTAACAGTTCCGTCTGAGAACTGAACTGCTACATAATGGAGGAAAGTAAATGGGTATTCATGGCGGCGATATTTATAGAAATCATGTGAATATTGATTTTTCGATTAATGTAAATCCGCTTGGAACGCCGGAAACTGTGAAGGAAGCTCTTCACCGAGCGGTTGAGATGTGCGGAAGGTATCCGGATATAGAGGCGGAAAAGTTAAAGACTGCGGTTAGTGGATTTCTTGGAGTGCCAAAAGAATATTTACTGTTTGGAAACGGAGCGTCAGAACTTTTGCTGGCTGCTGTCAACGGGATAAATCCGCGCAGGACGGTGATACCCGTACCGTCTTTTTACGGCTATGAGCATGCGGCAAAGTCAGTCGGCGGAGAGATTATTTATTATGAAATGAAGAAGGAAAACGGTTTCTGTCTTACGGAAGATATAAAGCGGATTTTGACGCAGGATATAGACCTTCTTTTCCTTGCCAATCCCAATAACCCTGTGGGAAATCTTGCAGATAAAGAGATGTTAAAGGGGCTGCTTGTGCATTGCAGGGACAGAGGAATTTATGTGGTAATGGACGAATGTTTTATTGAGTTTTGTGAAAATCGCTTTTCGCTGATTTCAGAAATTGAAGAGTTTGAAAATCTCATACTTGTGAGAGCGTTTACGAAGATTTTTTCTATTCCGGGAGTGCGGCTTGGATATCTGGCATGTAAAAATAAATCGCTCTGCATTCAAATAGCAGACAAACTTCCCGAATGGAATCTTTCGTGCTTCGCGCAGGAAGCAGGTTGTGTGTGTGCAAGAGAGAGGGCGTTTATTGAGGAAACAAGAAGATATATTGAGAAAGAACGAGAGTTTATGGAAAGCGGATTTAAGGACAGAGGCTTTAAAGTATTTCCGTCCACAGCGAATTTTATTATGGTTTACAGTGATATTCCGTTATATGAAAAGCTGCTTAAAGAGGGGATTTTAATAAGAGACTGCAGTAATTTCAGAGGGCTTGGGAAGGGTTATTGCAGAATTGCTATAAAGAGCAGGGGGGAAAATGAGATGTTGCTTAAGGCGATATGCGGTATGAACTCATATGTTTACTCTTGAGGCCCTTGGAAAACGCCGGTCCTTAGTGAAAAAGGCGCAAAAGCGGCTTTTGAACTTAGTACCGCTGCGATTTTCCACGGAGCGAGAGCGTGCCTCAAAAGTAAACATATGAGTTCATGCCGCCCCCGACATCATACTGAACAATTAATATATACGCTGAAAGGATTGGTTATTAAAATGGATCATACAATAGAATATCTTCCACCGGACGAAATTGAAAAGAAAAGCTTTGAAATCATTAGCGAAGAACTAGTAAAAAGGGGCGTAAGTCTGCCGAAAGAGGAAGAGCTGATTACAAAGCGGGTGATACATACGAGCGCGGACTTTGATTATGCTGAAACATTGCGCTATTCAGATAGAGCCGTGGAAATATTGAAAGGGCTTATAAAAAATGGCGCCGATATAGTAACGGATACCAATATGGCGTTAGCGGGGATTAATAAAAAGACGCTTGCCAAATTTGGCGGGCAGGCTCATTGTTTTATGGCGGATAAGGACGTGGCGCTTTTAGCAAAGCGGAAAAATGTGACACGTGCGTCAGTTAGTATGGAAAAGGCAGCAGGAATTAATAAACCTGTGGTTTTTGCAATCGGCAACGCACCTACAGCGCTGCTTAAGTTGTATGAGTTGTATGAAATGTCAAAGGAAGACGGTGCGAGTAATTGGAAGCCTGCTTTTATTATAGGCGTACCGGTAGGCTTCGTCAATGTGGAGGCGGCAAAGGAACTTATATTAAAAACGGATATTCCTTATATAATTAACAGGGGGCGAAAGGGTGGAAGTAATATTGCCGCGGCAATTTGTAATGCAGTATTATATCAAATCACATAAAAAGAGGAGAAACTTAAGATGCGATATGGTTTTACAACCGGAAGCTGCGCGGCAGCCGCAGCAAAAGCCGCCGCGTATATGCTGTTGACCGGATTAAAGAAAACGGAAATCACAATAGAGACTCCGAAGGGGCTTGAATATAAGGCGAAAATTCTTGATATCATGCAAAGCGAGAATGAAGTAAGCTGCGCCGTGGAAAAAGACGGCGGGGACGATCCCGACATTACAACAGGCGCATGGATTTACGCCAAAGTTTCATATGCAGAAGGAAGCGGAGATGAAAGAATAATCATTGACGGCGGTGTAGGAGTAGGCAGGGTGACAAGACCGGGACTCGACCAGCCCGTAGGCAATGCCGCAATCAATCATGTGCCGAGAGAAATGATAATGACAGAAGTGTCAGAAGTATGTAGAATAGCGGATTATAAGGGGAGTTTAAGGGTGGAAATCTCTGTGCCAGAGGGCGAAGCGTTGAGCGAACATACTTTTAATTCAAGACTCGGTATCGTGGGCGGCATTTCTATATTAGGGACGAGCGGTATCGTGGAACCTATGAGTTCTCAGGCGCTTTTAGAGACTATACGGTTGGAACTGCGTCAAAGAAGGGAATTAGGGTTTGACTATGTTGCAGTCTCACCGGGCAATTATGGCTTGGATTTTATGAAAAAGACCTACAATTATGATTTAGATAAAAGTGTAAAATGCAGCAACTTTATTGGGGCGGTAATTGATATGGCGGTGGAATTAGGATTTAAGAAAATGCTGATAACAGGGCATATCGGCAAACTGATTAAAGTCGCCGGTGGAATTATGAATACACATTCTAAAGAGGCGGACTGCCGCATGGAACTTCTGGCGGCGTTTTCCCTAGCGGAAGGCGTGGAAGTTGAACTGGTTCGGAAAATATTAGAATGCGTTACTACGGAAGAAACGATACCTATTTTGGCAGAAAGCGGGAAAATGAATCAGGTCATGGAAAAGATAGCAGAGCGGATTTGCTTTTATATGGAAAACCGCGCAGGCGGAAAGTTGAAGATTGATTGTATCCTATATGCAAATGAATATGGTGAGTTGGCAAAAAGTAAGGGGGCGAGATATTGGTTTATTTTATTGGAGCGGGAACAGGCGCAGTAGATTTAATAACGGTCAGGGGAATGCGCTTGTTGGAAAGTGCAGATGTGATTATTTACGCAGGTTCTTTAGTGAATCCGGAACTGCTTGCGTATGCGAAGCAAGACTGCCGCGTGCATAATAGTGCAAAATTAACGTTGACGGAAGTAATAAATATTATGAAAGAAGCGGAAGCCGAAGGAAAAACTACCGTGCGTCTTCATACAGGTGAGCCGAGCATTTATGGGGCGGTCAGGGAGCAGATGGACGAGCTTGATAAACTTGGCATTGCTTATGAGAGTTGTCCGGGCGTGAGCGCATGTTTTGGCGCGGCGGCGTCTTTGAATCTCGAATACACGCTGCCGGGGATTTCGCAGTCCCTTATTATTACGAGAATGGAAGGAAGGACTGCGATGCCGGAGAAAGAAAGCATTGAGAGTTTTGCGGCGCACAATGCGTCTATGGCGATTTATTTAAGCGCGGGAATGATTGAGGAATTAAGCAGGCGGCTCATAGAGGGCGGATATGCGAAGACCACGCCGGCAGCGTTAGTATACAAGGCGACATGGGAAGAAGAGCAGGCATATGTCTGTACTATCGAGACCTTGTATGATACGTCTATAGAGCATGGGATTACGAAAACGGCGTTAATATTGGTGGGAGATGCGATAGCACATAGGAATTATAGGAAATCAAGGTTATATGCGGCGGATTTTTCAACGGGATATAGGAATGCGGAATAGGTTGAATGCGGGATAGACTGAATGCAGGATAGGTTGAATACGGCATGGACTCATATGCTTCCGCTTGAGGTACGCTCTCGCTCCGTGTATAAACAAACGAATGCCACGCTACGCGGACATTCTTATTGTTACGCAGCGGTACTAAGCTCAAAAGCTAAAAAACAAGCTTTTTCGCTAAGTACCGGCGTTTTACAAGGACCTCAAGCGGAAGCATATGAGTCCATGCCGCCCAACGCTGTGGAAAGTGTCAATGGGTAGGTTGAGGAGCAGATATGAGATTAAGTATAATAAGTTTTACGGAGAGCGGAAAAGTGCTTTCGGCAAGCATTGCGGAAACTATCGAAAATGATTTGGACATAGAAGTCTACCTTTATACAAAATGTCATAACTATGTAGATAAAGCTGTGTCTTTGATGTCGCCGCATGTAGAGTATGTAGAAAGTTCACTTGCGGATTGGACGAAAGAGCGTATGCGGGAAAAAGACGCGCTGCTTTTTATAGGCGCATGTGGAATTGCGGTAAGGGCGATAGCTCCGTTTCTCACGGACAAGCTGCATGATGTGCCTGTGCTGGTGATGGACGAAAAAGGGAAATATATCATTCCGATTTTGTCAGGACATATGGGCGGGGCAAATGAACTTGCAAGGTATATCGCGGGGAAAATGGGAGCGGAAGCAGTGATTACAACAGCGACCGATATTAATGGAAAATTTGCAGTCGATTTATTTGCCAAAAGAAATAATCTCCATATCGTCAATAAGGACGGGATTGTTAAAGTGTCATCAAAAGCGATTGCCGACGAAGAGATTACGATATCAATAGAGACAGGACATGAAATCATCGGTGTAAGGGACGGCGTGCGGATTGTTCCTTATCCGCCGGAACAATTCACTGACATAGTTGTCACTTCTAAAGATGATAAATTTGATGTCTGTGTCATATTGAAACCGCGTGAATATGTGATAGGCTTCGGCTGTAAAAAGGGAAAAGTCATAAAGGAAATCGAGAGCTTTATTTTTGATAAATTAAATGAACTCGGCATTTCAATAACGCAGGTTGCGGAGCTTGCGTCTGTGTCTAATAAGCGCGGCGAACAGGGGATAATTGACTGGTGTAAAAAAGAAGGGCTTCCCTTTATAACATATACGGCGGAGGAATTAGAGAAGGTGGACGGAAACTTTACGGCTTCTACATTTGTTAAGGCGCAGGTGGGCGTAGACAATGTATGTGAGAGGGCGGCTGTAAAAGGCTGTGGAGAATGCGGCAAACTGATTGCGCCAAAGACGGCGGAGAACGGTATGACAATCGCGGTTGCGAAGAAGGAATGGAAGGTATGTTTTGATGAAGAATAGAATTTATATAGTCGGCATGGGACCGGGAAGGGAAGAGCTGATGACACAGGAAGCGTTTCATATATTAAAGGAAGCGGAAGTGATTGTCGGTTATACATTATATCTTAGGCTGCTTGGCGAGCGTTTTGCAGAAAAAGAACTGCTCTCCACGCCGATGCGTCAGGAGAAGGAAAGGTGCAGGCTGTGTTTTATGGAAGCGCAGAAGGGTAAAAAAGTGGCTATGGTCTGTAGCGGAGATGCAGGAATCTACGGGCTTGCCTCTTTGATGTATGAAATCGGGAAGGAGTATCCGGAAATTGAGCTTTATGTTGCCGCAGGAATCACAGCGGCAAGCAGCGGAGCAGCAGTTCTCGGCGCGCCGCTTAACCATGATTTCTGCCTCGTAAGCCTGAGCGATTTACTGACGCCGTGGGAAATAATTGAAAAAAGGCTTAGTGCGGCGGCTATGGGGGATTTTGTAATCGTGCTTTATAATCCGTCCAGCCATAAGCGGAAAGATTATCTGCAAAAAGCGTGTGACATTCTACTTAGAGATATTGAAAAAACGCGGGTATGCGGATATGTAGAGAACATAGGAAGGGACGGAACTGAAGCATATATCTGCACGTTGGAAGAACTAAGAAATAGAGAGGTAAACATGTTTACAACTGTATTTATCGGAAGTTCTGGAACGGAAGTAATAAACGGAAAATTAATCACGAGGCGAGGATATAAATAACATGTTGGTTAGGGTGAAAGCGAGAGCATGATGAAAAAAATACTAATATTTGCAGGAACAACTGAAGGAAGAAAATTATCGGAATATTTTACCGGCGCGAAAATAGAGCATACAGTCTGCGTGGCGACGGAGTATGGTGAAATTGTTCTAAATAGAAATCCGTATGTAAAAGTCCATCGGGGAAGAATGGGTAAAGAGCAGATAGAAGAATTTTTACGCGATAGTAAATATGATGTGGTAATAGACGCTACGCACCCTTTTGCCAAAGAGGTTACTCATAATATAAAAGCAGCGTTGGAAAAGTTAAATCAGGTGGGAACGACTATTTTATATCTGCGCTTGAAAAGAGAGGGCATAGCGGGGAGAAACGGTATAACAGAAAGAAACGGCATAGTTGCAAGAGATGACTTGACAGAAAGAGACGACATGACGGCAGGCGAAGGCGGCATTAAGTATTTTGATACAAATGAAGCGTGCGCAAGAACCTTAGAGGACATAGAAGGGAATGTGCTTCTTACTACGGGCAGCAAGGAACTGTCTAAGTATTGCGTATCGGAAGAATTGAAGCGCAGACTGTATGTAAGGGTGCTTCCAAGTATTGAGAGCCTTTCATTATGTATGGAGCAGGGCATATGTGGAAAACAGATTATCGCGATGCAGGGACCGTTTACTATGCAGATGAATGAGGCAGTTATACGCCAATATGGGATATCATGTCTGGTGACAAAGGAAAGCGGCGTTTCCGGCGGATATCAGGAAAAAATAGACGCGGCAAAAAGCGCGGGAATACCAGTGTTCGTAATCGGCTGTCCTGAAAAAGACGAAGGCTATTCATTTGATGAAGTTTGTATGAAATGTGAAGATATCATAGGTGGGGATTTTTTAAAGGAAAATTGTGTAGACAAAAATCATGCAGAAGGTAATCATGTAGGAGGGAAACATGCAGAGAAAAATCGTATAGAGGAAAATCGTGCAGGAGGAAATTATACAGAAGAAAATCTGGAGATTGTTCTTGCTGGAATCGGCATGGGGAATATTAACTCTATGACAAAAGAGGTTGAGAAAGCAATTAACACGGCGGACATTATATTTGGTGCTGAGAGAGTGCTTAAGGCGGTAACTGATAATGAGATAATTGCTAATACATCAACTGCCAATACGGAGAAGCATTCTTTTTATCAGGCGGAGCAGATTATACCATATTTATATACTATGCAGGATAAAAATCCGTTTACGGAGAAGAAAAAAGCAGTCGTACTTTTTTCTGGAGACAGTGGATTTTACAGTGGGTGCAAGGCTTTATATAAGGCGCTTAAAACAGAAATCGAAAAAGGCTCTCTTAAGGCTTGTGTACGTGTTTTGCCGGGAATTTCTTCTGTGGCATATCTTGCGTCATGCGTGGGCGAAAGTTATTCGGACGCGGCGATTTACAGTACGCATGGAAAAGAGCTGAAGAATCTTGTACACAGAATTAAAAGCAGCCCGAAAACATTTCTGCTTACTTCCGGAGTAAAAGATATAAACTGTCTCGGAGAACAGCTTACAGAGGCAGGAATGACGGACTGTAAAATTATAATCGGATATCAGCTATCCTATAAGGAACAGCGGATAGAGAAACATACGCCTAAGGAGTGCATTGAACTTAAGGAAGAAGGCTTATATACCTGTCTTATTAAAAATCCGTATGCCACACCACGAAGATTGACGCATGGCATTAAGGACGAAGAATTTATTAGGGAAAAAGTACCGATGACAAAAGAAGAAGTCAGAGAGGTAAGTATCTGCAAGCTGCGATTATGCGAAAATGCTGTGGTTTACGACATAGGCAGCGGAACCGGCTCAATAGCAATAGAAATAGCAGGCATATCAGATGATTTGCAAGTGTATGCGGTGGAGCGCAATAAAGAAGCAACCCGTTTAATTGAAAAAAACAAAGAGAAGTTTGGATTGCAGAATATAACGGTAGTAGAGATGGAAGCTCCGCAGGGTTTAGACACTCTGCCGACTGCCACACACGCATTTATAGGCGGAAGCGGCGGAAAACTTAAAGAAATACTGACGGCTCTTAGGAGGATTAATCCTAAAATGCGGGTTGTCATCAATGCCGTAAGTATGGAGACTATCTGCGAAATAAAGGAAATTCTCTCAAGCGGCATGATAAGTGAAGAAGAGGTCGTACATCTCCAAGTAGGCAGGGTAAAAGAAATGAAGGGACATCATTTGATACAGTCTGAGAATCCGGTCTGGATATGTGCGTTTAATTTTTGTGGGTAAGGCAGAGCGCAATAGGCATAGAGGATATGTTATATAGAAGATTTAATAATGCAGATAAGATATTGTGAAGGTTAATAATGTAGAGTGAGGAAAGGCATGATATTTACATGAAAATTAAAAGAGTTATGATTGCCGCGCCTAAAAGCAGTAGTGGGAAAACGGTAGTTACATGTGCGTTGCTTAAAGCGCTTAAAGATATGGGAAGGAACGTGGTTTCCTATAAGTGTGGTCCTGATTATATTGATCCGATGTTTCATGAGAAGGTAATAAATGTTCCCGCCGAAAATCTGGATACTTTTTTTACAGATGAAGAAACGACGATGAAGCTTTTTCAAAATAGTGCAAAAGGAGCGGATTTTGCTGTATTGGAAGGAGTTATGGGATTGTACGATGGGCTGGGCGGAGTCAGGGAAGAAGGTTCTTCCTACCATCTTGCTAAAGTGACCAAAACGCCGATTGTGCTGGTCGTAGATAGCAAAGGAATGGGACGCTCTGTAATATCTTTGATAGCGGGATTTCTTGACTATGACGATAAACATCTGATAAAGGGAGTTATATTTAACAGAATATCCAAAGGATATTATGAAATTCTGAAACCGTTAATAGAGAAAGAACTGCAAATTAAGGTAATCGGTTTTCTGCCAGAGAATGATAAGCTACATATTGAGAGCAGGCATTTAGGTCTTGTTTTGCCAAACGAAGCAAGCGGCGTGGCGGACTCTGTCAATGCGAAAGATTTAATAAGTGAAAAATTACACGCGGCGTCGGAGTTTTTTGCATTGAACGTCTCCATAGAAGGTATAGAGAAAATTGCGGAAGATGCGGAAAGTATAGAAAATGCAGAATATTGCGAAGAGGCAGAGGCGTCGGAACAACAGAATAACATGCTGTGTGAAAAAATGACAAATGTGTCGGAAATTTGTAGAACGGAGCAAGGGAAAAAGCCGTATACTGCCGCTGACACTCCCGTCATTGCAGTAGCAAAAGATGAAGCCTTTTGTTTCTATTATAAAGACAATATCCGCTTGCTTGAAAAATATGGAGCAAAGATAAGTTACTTTTCACCAATAAGGGACGAGGAACTCCCGCAGGGCTGCCATGCCCTGTTAATCGGCGGCGGATATCCGGAATTGTATGCAGGAAAACTTAGCGCCAATACAAAAATGCTTACTACGGTAAAATGCGCGGCGGAAAATAAAATGCCGATAGTGGTGGAGTGCGGCGGCTTTATGTATCTGCATTCATGTTTGAAAGACCAAGCCGGTATATGTTATAATATGGCAGGAGTTGTTCCGGCGACATGTTTTTATACCGGAAAATCAGTTCGCTTCGGTTATATAGAACTAAAAGAAAAGCGAAGTTATTTTTTGCCGGAGGGCGATAGGATAAAAGGTCATGAATTTCATTATTATGACAGCACATGTAACGGAGAGGACGCAATGGCGCGAAAACCTGTGACGGAGAAAGAATATTCCTGCATCATAGAGAATGAGACGCAATGGCTGGGGTTTCCACATTTATATTATCCGTCAAATCCTGCGTTTGCGAAAGCGTTTGTGGATAAGGCGCGGTTATGGAGGATATAAAATAGTATGGAAAATTCATATCGTTTTTTTGAAAACAGGGATTGTAAATATTTTCCATGTCATAAGGGGCTGGAAGATTTTAACTGTTTATTTTGCTATTGTCCGATGTATCTAAGGCAGAACTGTCCGGGCAATCCTGCATACATAGAGAAGAACGGACGAAGGATAAAAGACTGCACCAACTGTACTTTTCCGCACCAGCCTGAAAATTATGATGTGGTGATGCGGATTTTAAAAGAACCTGTGGAAAAATAAATTTGTGGAGAGTAGACTTGTGCAGACATCACAAGTGTTCTGAACGCGCAAGTTCGCATACTAAGAAAGGGTAAGGAATTATTAATGAAAAATAAAATTAAGATTGCAACTAATCAAAATGAAATACAGTGCTTATATTCGCAGGATTGGGAGTATTATGATTACGGAAATTGCAAGAGACATTTACAGATAATTTTCCCATATAAGCCGGAAATGAATGAGAATGAAAAGTATCCGCTCATTTTGTTTATTCCCGGTTCTGCATGGCATAAACAGGAAATGTATAACGATATCCCGCAATATGCAATGCTTGCCAAAAGAGGATTTGTGGTTGCCGCAATGGAGTATCGGGAATCTGATATTGCAGCTTTTCCGGCGCAGATTGAAGATGTGTATAACGCGCTGAATTTCATTCCGAGTATTGCAAATAATTTTCATATTGATACAGATAAAATCTTTCTTATGGGAAATTCTTCCGGCGGACATATTGCTATGATGTCAGTTCTTTTTAATGCGCATGGATTATGCAATGCTTTACCTAAGATATCCGGTGTTATTTGTGAAAGCGGTTCAACGGATTTATTAATCTGTGCAAAGGAAAAGCTTCCGCCATGGTTGAAAATTCGCCCATCGGCTGTACTTCTTGGCGTTGATAAAATCGAAGGCAATGAAGAACTTGCTAAGAAGGCTTCTTGTTCTATGTATATTTCAGAGGATATTGAACTCCCGCCGATATTGCTTATACACAGTGAACATGATCCGGTTGTGTCCGTGGAAAACAGCAGGACGTTATATGACAAACTTGCTGCCTGCCATCACCATGTTTTTTATTATGAACTTGAAGGAAGTGATGCGCACGGCGGAGTCACTTTTTATGATAGCGCGATATTGGATATTATTCAGGAATTTTGCATAAAGGGTATGCCGAAAGAAAAATAAATTTAAAATATTAATTTTAGGGTTGACAGATATTAACTTCTGATATATCATATAAGACACATACCAAATATGATACAGGAGGATTGAATGAACGAAACAGCTTATATTTATTTAAAATTAGAGAATATGGGAGAAGAAGAGCAGGAAGAACTGATTAGAAAAATGGACGATATGCTTTTGCCGTTAGGACTTAAGTATAGCGGATTCCAGAATATGTATATTCCACAGGATAGTAAAAAGCGTGACGACATTGTATTCGACGCAGTTCATAAGTTGAAAACATGTGATTGGCTGAAAGGCATTTATGATTATACAGTGACGGGGAATATGTGTTTCGATAAGGGCTTAGATGCTATTGATTGTTCTCATATGACGTTGCCGAAAAAGTCCAAGATGGCATATTATGAAGAGTATTATTTGAGGACACATGAGTTTCCGCATGATATCTTGGTTGATGAGAATGATTGTCTTGCAGACGGATATGTTTCATTTCTACTTGCTAAAAAGTATAATATAAAGCATAATATGTATAAAGGGTTTTCAATTTATCAGGTGGAAAGTGATGTCCCATATAAGAAAGTTGTCATAGGAAGACATGTTGCGTTTGAGAAAGATAACATTACCATAAAAAGTGAAAAGTATTACAAGTGGATTTATGATATAAAGTCGCCTGTTGTTCCAGGGGATATATTGCTTGTAAAAACAAAGAAAGGTAAAGATTTTATGGTTGTGGATAAGATTTCTTATGACGCTGGCAGGAAATATTTAAACCAATATAAAAAAGTATTAAAGCATACAGGAAAAAAGATGAAAACGCTGTAAAGCAGATAGGAGTCAATTATGAGTAGAATGGATTATATTGTCAATGTTGAAGGAGAGAAAGTTTTGATAGAAACACAGCAGAATGAAGCGCGTAAAGAAGTTATTGAGCTGTTTAAAAATTATCGGAAAGAACTAGGTATGACTCAAACAGAACTTGGCAGACGAATTGGAATCCCGCAGTCTAATGTTACGCGGTTTGAAAGCGGCAACTATAATCCGACTCTGGAATTTTTGGTGAAAACAGCGGCAGCTATGGGGAAAAGGGTTAAGGTTTCGTTGGAGGATTAATCATTGAACTTTTTAACTAGTGTTTTTAAATGGTTCTTTAGTTTATGAAAAGATAATCGAAGAAAAATAAAGGGAAGCTCTGATATAATACAGTTGAATAGATGATTTTGTAAAGGGGCTGATACTAGTGGATACATTGGATAAGCCGGTAAATTTGGAATCTCTGGAAATGGCAAAGAATCGTAATAAGAAGGTATATATTACTGATATTGCGATAGATAAAGTTCCATTTATTCAATATAAAGGATTTACAGATAATCAAAATGCTATTATGAGAGAACTGGCACAGGAAGTATTGATAGTTTCCAGAGATGAAAATGATAGTAATGAGGTCGCAATAACTTGTGATCTTGGTGTGGAGAATCCGCTTGAAGTGTATGGTGTTTCTTTTGGAACGGAGCATGAAGTAGATGTTAGGTCAGATACCTTGTCAAACCATATACTTGTTTCACAAAAATCCGTAGCAGTAGTAATTTTACACAATCACCCTTCCACACAGACATTTTCAATACAAGATATACAGTTTTTTATTGAGTTTTCCACTTTAGAGATTATGGTAGTAGTTTCAAATCAGGGAACGGTTCACTATTTGGTGCGGGAGGATAGTTATGATTTGAAAAAGGCAACAGCCTTATTTAAAGAGTGTATAGAGAACTTGAAAAAAGATTCTCCGCTAACAGAAGTTTATCTTGCTGCGTTGTCGTTTTTAGCAAAAAGCAGTGAAGTGGGAATATATTATCGTTAGGAGGTCGATAGCATGGAGAGTTATGTTTTAAATGATGTGGAATATAATTTTAAACCATTGGAAATTTTTGTTCCTGATCCGAATTATAAGGTGGACGAAAAAGAGTTAGCAAAAAGTATAGAAAAGAATAAGGCTATTATAGAAAGGGCAAGAGAGAGTCGGAAAAGGCGTTTGCAGAAATTATAGTATTTCCAAAAGGAATTATCAATTCGCAATGCTGCATTCAAATTTTAAATAGCGAAATCGGTTGTATTTGCCGTAAAGATTGCCTATATATAGAAACAGAAGTGGAGATATCGCTGAGCAGCATGTTAATAATTGAAGATAAAGGAAATTAATATGAAAAAAGCAATAGCAATCATATTCACAAGTGCTATTCTGATATTATTATGCGCCTGCGGAAAAGAACAGTTCATGCAGGAAAAACCTGAAAGCCGCAGTATAGCGGATTTGTCAGATAAGATAAATGAGTTTAGTGTTAGTAAAAGGCAAAGCTCTATTGATGTTTGTCAGTCTGTTGATTTGGAGCTTGAAGATTGGGAAGCTGCTTATCTTTCTTATCTTTCTTATTTAAATGGTTTAGAACATGCGGATAGATATACATACAGCCTGATTTATGTAGATGAAGACGAGATACCTGAATTGGTGATAGACACAGGATATGAGGCAGGCGGCTGCCGGATTGTGACATTCCATGATGGTATTTTAGACGAATGGCAGTCCGACAGACTTAATGTAACTTATATCGAAAAAGGGAATCTTATATGTAATTGGGATGGAAACATGGGATATTACTACCATAATGTTTATACAATCCAAGATGGAAAATGGCGCTTTGTTGAAGGCGGGCAATGGGGTGATGGTCCTGGCGGTATGCAATTTGACGAAAATGAGAATTGGCTTGTTGTACATTACTGGAATGGAGAAAATGAAAATGCAGAATGGTGGAGTGGAGATAAGGTAAGTAAAGAAGAATATGATGCGCGTTTAAACAATGTGTATCCAATGCAGCAGGCAGTATATCCTGAAAGATATTATATTTTTAAAGAAATTTATTCAATTCTGGAAACAGACAATGTTTCTTCCGCAGGACATAGATATGAGTTAGTCATAGAAGATTTAACATGGACAGAGGCGGAAAGCGCATGTCGGGAAAAGGGCGGATATCTGGCGTCTATTACTTCATGGGAAGAGCTTGAGTGGATTCAGGAGCAGATGATTGCGGAAAATAAGACCGATATTACATTTTTTGTAGGCGCAAACAATTCAAAGGAAAATGGGGGACAACATGGTTTTTGCTGGATTGAAGCGGAAAGCGGGACTTATTATAACATGCTTGATTTACATAATGCGTTATTTGGATTTTGGCTGAAAGGAGAGCCGAGTTATATAGGACTGACAGAAGCAGGCGTGGAAGTTAGGGAAGACAGTGTGGTTTTATTTTATGAAAGTTCAGATAAGTGCTGTTACATAAACGATGTTCCGAATGATATTTTGTCCGCTACACCGTCTTATTCAGGTAAAATGGGATATATTTGTGAATATGATGATTAGCAAGAAAAAGAGGCTGCCAATATGAACAGCTTCTTTACTTAATTTATTTTGCCTGTGCCATTGAAAGTAAGGCATCTTGTAGAATTTTAGAGAAATTGATATTGTTTTTTTCAGCATAAGTATTTAACCATGCGGGAATGGTAAGGTTTTTTCTTACTGCCTTTTCGCCGTATTTTTCTTCATAAGAATCAATGTCTAGTAATAACATATTTACCATACAGCCATTTTCAGTAGTTATTTCCGAATAGTCAGAAGCGTTTGGTATTTGCTCTCCGTCCTCAAGCTCTCCTAATATCCAACCGCTTGCCGCGTCAATTCCCATTTCAATTGCCTGTTCTAAGTCTTTGCCTTCTGTTACGCAGCCGGGTAAGTCGGGAAATTCTACCACATATCCTCCACTGTTATCTGAAAAGGGCTTAAATATAGCCGGATAAATTAATTTCAATATTTCCACCTCCATTTATAAGTTTTAACAGATAGGGCTTTTAAAGTCCTACATGTTGCTCTCTAAATTTCATGCAATACCTCCTTATTCATTCATGGCATCGCTCCTTTTCTGTTAGTATTCTAAAAATATTATAATGCGCATTATGCGCATTGTCAATAAACTTCTTCATTCAAATTATTTGCTTGAAATTTTTTCCTTGACACCACCCAAATCTTATTATATACTAACTGTACTACACAAAGCAATACAGATAATACAGAAAGGAAACAGTCATTTGATTAATCTTGATTATCACAGTAAGAAACCAATCTACGAGCAAATAATTGAAGAGATTAAACTGCTTGTTGTCAAAGGGCATTTAAGCCCCGGAGATTCCATTCCGTCTGTGCGCAAGATGGCGCAGACTTTAAACATTACGCCAAGCACTGTAGCAAAGGCGTATCAGGAGTTAGAACGTCAGAAAGTGATTGAGACTATTCGGGCAAAGGGAACTTTTATCAGCGATACGCCCCAAATAGAACCTAATGAGGAGTCATTAGAGAAAATCCGCAGAAAAATCCAAAGCGAAATTATTGAGCTTAAGCGCATGAATTATTCCGAGGCGGACGTGGAGGCGTTGGTAAAAGAAATTTATCATTCCATATAGATTGGCTTAAAATGTAGCGAGGATAGTTTGAAATGTAACAGAAGGGAAGGAAAACAAATGTTAGAGATAAAGAATCTGCAAAAAGGCTATAATAAAAAGCCGGTGCTACATGATATCAATATATCCGTTAAACGTGGGGAAATACACGGTCTGATTGGTGCAAACGGCGCCGGTAAGACTACTTTATTGAAATGCGCAGCGGGAATTTATAGGTCTGATAAAGGAACGGTGCAGTATGATGAGCAGGATATTTATGACAATCCGGAAGCAAAGAAGAGGGTAGCATATGTGTCGGAGCAGCTTGATTTTATCAATCTTTATTCAGTGTCGGGGTTAGCAGGATACTATCGGAATTTTTATGATACATTTTCTGTGGAAAAATTTGCAGATTTAGTGCAACGGTTTGGACTTAATCCCAAAAAGAACATAGGCAGTCTTTCTAAAGGACAGCGGGCAAAACTTAACTTCACATTGGCGGTTGCGCAGCAGCCGGAATATATAATAATGGACGAGCCCGAAAGCGGCATGGACGCAGAAGGGAGAAGTTTGTTTCGGGATATTCTGATAGAAGAAGTGGAGCAGGGGAAGATTGGCGTACTCTTTTCCAGCCATGATTTGACAGATATAGAGAAAATATGCGATAGCGTAACAATGATGGAGTTAGGAGAGATTTTTGCCGAAAAATCCGTGGACGAACTTATGCAGAGCGTGCAGAAATGGCGGGGCATCATACCGCGGAGTGCCGCGGACGGGCAAGCATCAGTTGTGATGGATACCAAAGATGAGCAAGCCTCAGTCGTGGTTATTCATGAAAATTATAAAATCGGCGACTTATCCGAGTTCTACACGGTCGGGGACAGGGACGCTAATGAGCGCACTTTGAAAAAAATGGATATCACGGAATATTCCGCGCAGCAGATTACGCTTGAGGAGATTTACACACTCTTAAAGAAAATCTATATACAAAACAAGAGCAGGGTTTGTGAAAGGTAAAAGGAGATGGAAAACTATGAACGATATAAAAAGATTATTTAAAAGGGACTGTTTTTATTGGCTGATGGCAGCAGTTATTATATTTTTGCTGGGAGTAACAACTCATTTGGCATTAAGGACGATAGGGCTGCGTCTGAATGAAATAGGCGGAAATTTCTATGATTTATTCTACAATTTATCATATGATATAATGAAATTGTTGACGACGCCGTGGATATTGTGGACGGCGTTTGCAGTACAGGCGCTTAAGTTATTAATTCAAGAGACGAAAAACCGTGCGGAAGTGATAAATCTTTTTCCAATAAAATCAAGGAATATATTAACTTATCATTATATAAGCGGTCTGCTTATAGTGGGAGCGGCTATCTTAACGCCTGCGCTCATTATACGGCGGCATTGCATATCTATGGAAATAAGGACTGGCATTGCTTTTGAGGACGCGGACATATTATGGTCTTATGTTACAAAGGCAGTAATAATATTTATGCTGTTTTATTCGCTGTTGATATTATGCAGAAGGTTGACAAACCATGTGGCAGGAACGGTTTTTACATTTATTCTGTTTAAGCTGGTAATGGAGATATTAGCAGGTCGTTATCTTGGCATGTATTGGGATAATATGGCTGATGAAAGAATCCAGAACTGGCTGTTTTGGGCGGCGTTAGCAGCAGTTTTTATTTTACTGTCTTATATTACGGAAGAGAAAAAGGATTATGCGATGGGCGGATTTTATGCGTTTCCCGTGGTGCACTGGCTGGTAATGGGAATTATTTTCGTGGGAACGTGCTGTATCTTTTATGATTTATGCGGCGATATACCTAGGATATCGGCATGGAGTCTGATAATTACAGCCGCCTTACTGATTACCGCAGCGGTGGACTATATTGTAAAAGCAAAGTAGCAGCAATGTAATAGTCCATGCGTCTGTAGGCTGGACTGTCATATATATCTATTGCTTTTCCGATATTTTAAAGGAGAGATACCTTTTGTCCTTTTAAACGCATTGCCAAAATAATCGCTATCATTAAAGCCGCATTTTAAGGCAATCTCGTTAATGGATTCATTTGTTTCAAGCAGCATATTCGCTGCTTCCTGAATCCTTACATTTATAAGATATTCTTTATAACCGAAGCCTGTAGAAGACTTGAATTTGCGTGAAAAATAGGTGGGGCTTATGTTGAAATGAGCTGCCACTGTCTCAAGGCTAAGTTCTTCCATATAGTTGTTTCTTATATATCTGGCAGCTTTTTGCATAAGAGTATCCGCCATATCTATGTTTTGGATATGCTCGCTGTTTTTGTGCTGTTTATAGCGTATCAGAAATATTATAAGCTCCTGAAGGCAATTTTTAATATTTATATCAGAATAATCGTCGCCCTGTTCATATTCAGACAGCATTCTATTCAAAAGTCCTTCTATGTAATCCCTGTGTATATTTGCAATGTGTATAACGGGTTCAGAGTAGAATATTTTTTTGAAGGATACCTGAGAAGTAGAGGATTTTATGTCAGGTACAGCTTCATCATTAAAAATTATAGTAGTTCTTTCGTGGGCTTTATCATTTACATATGAGGTTTTATGTATGGTATTCATAGGTATGAAAACCATATCTCCCTTATCCAGAATATAAATAGAATCGTCAAGAAAAATCTTCCTTGTGCCGTTTTGTAGGTAATATATTTCATACATAGGGTGTAAATGCGCGGAAGGCATATTAAAATATGGATCACGGCGTATTTTAGAGATTTTAAATGTTTTGGACAAGAGTTCCGGCTCCTTTCAAATTTTTCTATGGCATACCTAAAGATAGTATAATATAAAGAGGCAAAAAATCAAGGTTTTCAATGAAATATGTCAAGAATTAGATGGAAAACACTTTTTATTTGTTATACAATAGTGACACTAAAGATATAAATTTAAAAAAGAAAGTGTGCTTTAGCAATGAAACAGAAGAAAATAGATATGACGACAGGCCCGATTATGAAGAATGTATTTCTCTTTGCCATTCCGATTGTGCTTGGAAATATATTACAATATCTGTATACTACGGTGGACACGCTGGTTATCGGAAATTATTGTGGTGAGACTTCTTTAGCGGCGGTAGGAACCAGCTCTCAGCCGGTGGAAGTGCTTATGTGTGTGTTTCTTGGAATAGGCACAGGGGTATCCATCTTAATCTCTCAGTATGCGGGTGCCAAAGACATGGAAAAAATGCGGCGGGCAGTAGATACGGCTACATTTTTCGTATTTGTATGCGGCATTCCGCTTTGTGTGGTCGGATATTTTGTAGCGCCGATAATCTTAAAATTGATGGGCGCGCCTGCGGATACATGGGCTGCTGCAGTGGCGTATACGCGGATTGTCTTCTTTGGAGCCCTCGGAAATATAGGCTATAACATGAATGCAGGAATCCTTCGGGGCATGGGGGATAGTAAGGCATCTTTGTGGTTCTTGGTAGTATCCTGTATCGCCAATATCGTGCTGGATATTTTGTTCGTTGCCGGATTGGGAATGGACGCGGGCGGCGCGGCGCTTTCCACCACCATTGCCATGTATTTGTCATGGATTATAAGTATCGTCTATATCAGAAAGAAATTTCCTGAGTTGGAATTACCATATTTTCCTAAAAAAGTTGATTGGAAAGAATTGAAACAGATTGTTAAAATCGGTCTTCCTATCGGTTTGAACAATTCCTTGTACTCTCTTGGACATGTGGCAATACAGACGCTGGTAAATGCGCAAGGTTCTGTTTTTATGGCAGGTAATTCGGTTGCAGGCAGGGTGACGGGACTGACTAATATAGCGATTACCGCGTTGTCTTCTGCGGCAACCACTTTTTCGGGGCAAAATTATGGCGCGGGGAATTTTGACAGGCTTAGGAAGGGCTATATTCGGATTCCTGTGATTTCCGGCATTGTTACACTGACTTTCGGCTTATGTATGATTTCTTTTCGTACCCCAATATTACGGATATTTACAAGAGATGAAGCAGTACTTATGTACGCAGGCAGATATGTTGTGGTCATACTGTTATCACAATGGTTTTATGCGATATTTAATGGCATTATCTGTATAGTAAACGGCGTGGGGTTGATTCGCTATACAACGATTGTGAATATCCTGATGCTTTGGGCGGTGCGTATTCCCAGCGCTCATTTGATAGCGCGTTATTATGATGGGACTTATATTATGTTCTGCTTCCCAATCAGTTTTAGTTTTGGTATGATTATGATGCTTGGCTATTATGTGTTCTCAAAGAAGTGGAAGAAGATTATCAGGACCGGTTTGTGATTTTAAATGAGCGGAAAGGAAGGATAATATATGCTAAAGACAGCGGTAATCGGAGTAGGAAATATGGGGAGCAAATACGCCTCTATCATACAAAGCGGCACGATTCAGGGCATGGAACTTAAAGCTATCACAAGGGTGCGCGGTACATATAGAGAGATGCTCCTGCCCACCATTGAGGCGGGCGTTCCCGTATATGAAACGGCGGATAAGCTTTTTACGGCTGTAGAAAATAAAGAGTTGTCGATTGACGCTGTTGTGATTGCAACGCCGCACTATTCACATGAGGAATTGGCGGTGAGGGCGTTTAAGAATGGGCTGCATGTGCTATGCGATAAGCCCTCAGGCGTATATAGCAGGCAGGCACGGAACATGGAAGCCGAAGCTGCTCGGTCAGGCAGGGTATTTGGTATGGTGTTTAACCAGAGGACGCTTCCAATTCATATACAGTTGCATGAGTTGGTAAACAGCGGAAAATATGGTGCTCTGAAAAGGGTAAACTGGGTTGTCACGGACTGGTACAGACCGGAACAATATTATACTTCAAGTTCATGGCATGCAACATGGGATAAGGACGGAGGCGGCATTTTATTGAACCAATGTCCGCACAATCTTGATCTTTTGCAGTGGATATGCGGTATGCCCGCTAGAGTCCAATGCTTTTGCAAAGAAGGACATTTTCATAATATCGAGGTAGAAGATGATGTGACCGCGTATTTTGAATGGGAAAACGGAGCGACAGGGACATTTATCTCTTCAACCGGAGATGCGCCGGGCATAAACCGTTTGGAAATATCGTTAGAGGAAGCGTTGATTGTCTGTGAGAACGGAAAACTGCGAATCGGGGAACTTGTTCAAGAGATGGGCGGCAAAGAGGCGGATTATCGCAAAAGCTCCACCGATTATTTTAGGAAAATAAAGGGAACATGGACGGAAATAACACCGGAGAAGGAAGAGAAGCCCTACGAAAAAGTTTTACAGGGCTTTGCTGATGAGTGTATGGGTAGCGGAAAATGTATTGCCAAAGGCGCAGAAGGCAGAAAAAGTCTGCTGCTTTCTAATGCGGCTTATCTGTCCTCATGGGAGAAAAGAATGGTGGATATTCCGCATATAGAAACTGACGAGGAACTTGAATTTGAGCGCTTATTTGAGAAATGGCTGGAACAAAAAAGAGGGACGGGGAATTAAAATGGATAAAATCAAGTTTATCGTGGTAGGCTCCGGCTGGCGCTCATTATATTATGTCAGGGTAGCGAAAGCCCTGCCGGACGTCTTTGAGTTATGCGCAATGTACTGCAGGACTGAGGAAAAAGCGCAAATGATGGCAAAAGAACATCATATTCATACGACCACGTCCATAGATGAATGTATGGATTATAAAGCGGATTTTGCAGTTGTTGTCGTGAATAAGGCGTCTATTGCCGAAGTCAGTATGGAATGGCTGCGGCGTGGGTTCACTGTGCTTTGTGAAACGCCGGCGGCGTTGGATATAGAAACTCTGAATAAACTGTGGGATATGCACGAACAAGGATATAAGTTAATCGTGGCGGAGCAGTATACAAATTATCCGGAATACAGCGCTTTATTGAAGGTGGTTGAGCGAAATATAATCGGGGAATTGTGCTGCCTGAATATTTCCCTTGCGCATGAATATCATGGTGCAAGTCTTATGCGGGCTTTGTTAAAAGTGCCCTCGGATATGGATTTTACGGTGTCTGCTAAAACCTATCAATTTCCGACAACTGAGACGCTTACAAGGTACGCTTCATATCACGACGGCAGGATTGCGGATAAGAAGAGGTGTGTTGCAACATTTGAATTTGCAGACGGAAAAGTTGCACTGTATGATTTTGATTCGGAGCAATATCGTTCGCCTATTCGCAAAAATACGCTGAAATTACAGGGGAGCCGCGGGGAAATCATTGACCATACAGTGTATTATCTGGATTGTAAGAATGAACCTGTAACATCAAAAATTCAGGTGGAGAAAAGAAAGATTGAAACGGAGTACGAGAATCCGAATCTGCACTATGTAGAAGAAATCACGGCAATAACCTTTGAGGACGATAGTGTGTATACTCCTGAATTTAGTCTGTGCGGTCTTGCACAGGACGAAACAGCGATTGCAACATTGATGAGGCGAACTGCGGCATACTCTAGGGGAGATACAACAGAACCGTATCCGTTAAAAGACGCATTACAGGACGCATATATGGCGATATTATTACGGGAAGCGGACATATCGCAAAAGAAAATCAGCAGCTTGAAGCAGGCTTGGCATAATGAAGCTTCTGCCAAAAGCTTTCCATGATTCCAGATATTCCCCATATTGACAGCGCATACATTTAAAAGGTATAATATATTGGTATTTTGCATAATGTCAGTATGACTAATCAAAGATAGGGCTTGCAAGTTGGAAAGGAGCATGGATATAAACATGCCGACGCTTGAAGAAATCAAAACAAGTTTTGCACATGACCGCTTTGCTGTGGAGACTACCGGAGTAGAGATTGCAGAAGCAGAACCGGGGCATGCTGTATGCAAATTAAAGCTGTGTCCGGGGCATTTGAATAAAAACGGTGTTCCTATGGGCGGCGCGTTATTTACTCTGGCGGATTTTGCTTATGCGGTTGCATCTAATGCTTATAGCGAGTCAGTCATCGTATCCCAGCAAGCAGACATAGCATTTTTAGCGCCCGCTAAGGGAGAGGTGCTTACGGCTGAAGCTTCATGTATCAGGGAAGGGCGGCGTATCTGTCTATATGAGGTCAGAATTACAGACGATACCGGAGTTCTGGTAGCATATGTGACAGTCAACGGATATAAGACAACTTCACCAAAAGAAACTGATAAAGGAAAAAATTCCGGAGCAGTGGAAAGTTAATCTCCCTGCTCCGTTTTTAAAATAGCTGCTTGAGGCGGCGGAATGAGAGGAAAATATGGTTATTACGGATTTTTTGGAGAGAAATGCCAGACTGTACGGTTCGGAGACTGCGCTGGTAGAAATCAACCCTTCCGAAGAAAGAGACAGGGCGGTAACATGGAGGGATTTCAGTCTGATTGAAGGACCTAACGCTAGCGCACCATACAGAAGGGAGCTTAGCTGGGCGGATTTTGACAGGCGCGCCAACCGCTTTGCTAATCTGCTTCTTAGCAGGGAATTGGAGAAGGGTACGAAGGTCGGTATTCTGCTGATGAATTGTCTTGAATGGCTGCCGATTTATTTCGGAGTGTTGAAAGCAGGGTGTATCGCCGTGCCGATGAACTTCCGTTATTCTTCCGATGAGATTAAATATTGTTTGGAGCTTGCAGATGTAGAAGTGCTTGTATTCGGCGTTGAATTTGTCGAGCGTATAGATGCGATTGCAGACAGTATATCTGGCGTGCGGTTTAAGTTTTTCGTCGGAGCGGATAAGCCGAAATATACGGAGGATTTACTTAAGTTGGTAAATTTCTGCTCATCAAGCGCACCGCCGGTAGCTTTGATGGAAGAAGATTACGCCGCGATTTATTTTTCTTCGGGAACGACGGGTTTCCCTAAGGCAATCTTACATAATCACCGTGCGCTTGTTTCTTCCTGCGAGACAGAGCAGACGCACCACGGACAGACAAGAGAAGACGTATTCTTGTGTATTCCGCCGCTTTATCATACGGGCGCTAAAATGCACTGGTTCGGAAGTCTTATTTCCGGCAGTAAGGCGGTGTTGTTAAGGGGCGTTAAACCGGAGTGGATACTGCGGGCGGTTACGGAAGAAAAGTGTACTATCGTCTGGCTGTTGGTTCCGTGGGCGCAGGATATGTTAGACGCTATCGATAGCGGAAGGATTAATTTGGACGATTATCTGTTAGAACAATGGAGATTAATGCACATCGGGGCTCAGCCGGTTCCGCCGAGTCTGATTCGTCGATGGAAAAAATATTTCCCACATCATAAATATGATACAAATTATGGTCTTTCAGAATCCACGGGACCGGGCTGCGTGCATTTGGGCGTAGACAATATACATAAAGTGGGCGCTATCGGCGTGCCGGGCTATCATTGGAAAACGCGCATAGTGGACGAGCAGGGCGTGGACGTTAAACAGGGCGAAGTAGGCGAGCTGCTTGTTCAAGGTCCCGGCGTTATGTTGTGTTATTATAAGAATCCGGAGGCTACAGCGGAGACGATAAAGGACGGCTGGCTTTTTACCGGAGATATGGCGCGAATGGACGAGGACGGTTTTATTTATCTGGTAGACAGGAAAAAAGACGTAATTATTTCCGGCGGGGAAAATCTTTATCCGGTGCAGATTGAGGACTTTATCAGAGGGTTTGATAAGATTAAAGATGTAGCGGTTATCGGACTGCCGGATAACAGGCTGGGCGAAATCGCCGCGGCGATAATTGAAATCAAAGAAGGCATGTCATGTACGCAGGAGGAAGTAGAGCAGTTTTGCAGCGAACTTCCGCGCTATAAACGTCCGAGAAAGATTATATTTGACACTATTCCGCGCAACCCTACCGGCAAGATAGAAAAGCCGGTATTGCGTGAAAAATACTGTCATGGTCGTCTTGTGGAAAGCCAGACGACTCACTAAACGCTTATGTTTCGCACGACGTCACCAATAAATTTTGAGATAGGAGAAAATAGATTATGGGAGACCTTATTATAAAAATTGTAATGCTTGTGGTATTTTTCGGCGTGATGGTAGGCATAGGATTATACTGCCGCCGCCATACCACAGATGTGAACGGATTTGTATTAGGCGGACGTTCTGTAGGTCCGTGGCTTACGGCATTTGCCTATGGCACAAGTTATTTTTCCGCGGTTGTATTCGTAGGATACGCAGGACAGTTCGGCTGGAAATATGGTATCGCGGCGACTTGGGCGGGACTTGGCAACGCCTTCTTAGGCTCGCTTCTTGCATGGGTAGTGCTTGGTAGGAGGACCCGTATCATGACGCAGCATTTGGACAGCGCAACCATGCCGGAATTTTTCGGCAAACGCTTCAGCAGCCGTAGTCTGAAATTATCGGCGTCCGTGATTATTTTTATCTTTCTTATCCCTTATACCGCGAGTCTCTATAACGGACTGAGCAGGCTGTTCGGTATGGCGTTTGATATCGACTATTCGCTGTGCGTTATAGTCATGGCTGTGCTGACGGGAATCTATGTTATTGCCGGCGGTTATATGGCTACGGCGATTAACGATTTTATACAGGGTATTATTATGATAGTCGGCATTATCGCAGTTATCGCAGCGGTGTTAAAAAGTCAGGGTGGGCTTATAGCGGCGCTTGATGGACTTTCACGTGTAAGCGATCCCTTAGTTTCCGATTCGCCGGGTGTGTTCAATTCATTTTTAGGTCCTGATCCTGTGGGGCTTTTGGGCGTGGTACTGCTTACCAGTCTCGGTACATGGGGACTGCCGCAGATGGTTCAGAAGTTCTATGCGATAAAAAGCGAATCGGCAATCAGCAAGGGTACAGTTATTTCTACGATTTTTGCAGTTATAGTTTCCGGCGGCTGTTATTTCTTAGGCGGTTTCGGAAGATTATTTTCAGATAAGATGGACGTAGTAAACGGAGTGCCGGCTGGCGGTTATGACGCGGTAATTCCTACCATGCTTTCAGGGCTGCCGGTTATTCTGATTGCGCTGGTAGTGATTTTGGTGTTGTCCGCTTCCATGTCAACCCTTTCATCTTTGGTGCTTGCCTCAAGCTCTACACTGACTTTGGATTTTATTAAGGATATTTTTATAAAAGATATGGACGAGAAGAGACAGGTTCGTTTTATGCGCGCTCTGGTTGTAGTGTTTATTGCTATCAGCGTAGTATTGGCGCTTATTCAATATCGTTCCAGCGTTACGTTTATTGCTCAGCTTATGGGCGTGAGCTGGGGGGCGCTCGCAGGCGCGTTTCTTGCCCCCTTTCTTTATGGTCTTTATTGGAAAAGAACTACTAAAGTTGCGTGTTGGGTAAGTTTTGTTTTCTCTACGGTGGTAATGCTTTTAAACATCGTAGCGCGAAGCGCATTCCCTACGCTTTTACAGTCGCCCATTAACGCCGGAGCATTCTGTATGCTGGCGGGACTTGTAATTGTGCCTGTGGTAAGTATGTTTACTAAAGCGCCGGATAAAAAGTATCTGGAGGAGACGTTTGCATGTTATGAGAAGAAAGTTACCGTACCTGTGAAGGATTCAATCGGGGATATGTGACAGATTGAAGCGAAGGCATGTAACGGTAATGCTGAAATATTGAGGAGGAATTACGATGAGAACTTTAATGCTCGGCAACGAAGCGGTTGCAAGAGGATTATATGAGGGCGGGTGTTCATTTGTATCGAGTTATCCCGGAACGCCCAGCACGGAGATTACAGAGAGTATCGCGAAATATGAAGAGGTCTATGCTGAGTGGGCGCCTAATGAGAAAGTGGCTCTGGAAGCGGCTTTCGGCGCGTCATTGGCAGGAAAGAGAAGCTTCTGCGGCATGAAGCATGTAGGGTTGAATGTTTGTGCCGATCCGCTTTTTACCATCTCATATACAGGCGTAAACGCGGGCTTAATAATAGCGGTGGCGGACGACGCGGGAATGCACAGTTCACAGAACGAGCAGGACTCAAGACATTACGCGATGGCTTCAAAGGTTCCCATGATGGAGCCAAGCGATTCAGAAGAGGCGCTTGAGTTTACTAAAATCGCCTATGAGCTTTCGGAGAAATTTGACACGCCGGTGCTAATGAAAATGTGTACGCGCGTCAGCCATTCACAGAGCGTAGTGGAGACGGGCGAGCGCATTATGCCGGAGCAGAAGGAATATAAAAAAGATACGGTAAAATATATCATGATGCCGGGCAACGCCATAAAACGCCACCCTATTGTCGAAGAGCGTACACACAAACTTATCGAGTGGGCGGAAACGGCGAAGGTCAATCGCATAGAGTCAGGAGAAAATAATAAAATCGGCATTATTACTTCTTCCACCTGTTATCAGTATGTAAAAGAAGCACTGGGAAATACATACCCCGTGCTTAAGCTGGGTATGGTTTGGCCAGTTCCGGAGAAAAAAATCCGCAGCTTCGCCGCTTCTGTAGAAGAATTAGTGGTAGTAGAGGAGCTTGACGGTTTTCTGGAAAGCAGGTGCAGGGATTTAGGGCTTAAAGTTAAGGGGAAGGAATTATTCTCACCATTAGGCGAGATTAACCAGAATATCGTCGCAGAAAGACTGGCGGCTCCGATTAAAGAAGGCGTGAAGCTTGACGTGGCAATTCCGGCAAGACCGCCTGTGATGTGCGCAGGCTGCCCGCACAGGAGTTTGTTCTTTGTCCTTAAAAAGTTAAATCTCACTGTACTTGGCGATATCGGCTGCTATACTTTGGGGGCGGTGCCTCCGCTTAGCGCTATCGACACTACTATATGTATGGGCGCTTCCGTATCGGGACTGCATGGTTTTAATAAGGCAGGAGGCGGAGAGGGAGAAGGAAAAACCGTGGCGGTAATAGGCGATTCCACTTTTATTCATTCAGGTATTACAGGGCTTGTCAATATCGCATATAACGAGTCCAATTCTACTGTAATAATATTGGATAATTCCATCACGGGAATGACCGGACATCAGCAAAATCCTACCACGGGATATAACCTTAAGGGCGATCCTTGTACTAAGATAGACTTAGAGACTCTATGCCGCGCCGTAGGGATAAGACGGGTAAGGGTAGTAGATCCTTATAATTTGGAAGAATGCGAGACTACTGTAAAAGAAGAGCTTGCGGCTGCCGAGCCGTCTGTCATCATAGCCCGCAGACCTTGCGCGCTGCTTAAGTATGTGAAACACCCCGGACCTATTACGGTCGATACCGATAAATGCGTAGGCTGTAAGGCGTGTATGAAAATAGGCTGTCCGGCGATAAGCGTGCAGGACGGTAAAGTGAAGATAGACACTACACTTTGCGTAGGCTGTAACGTATGTAAGCAGTTGTGTAAATTTGGCGCATTAGATGCGAAGGAGGAGTGAGCATGGAAACAAAGAGTATGATGATTGTAGGCGTTGGCGGACAGGGAACGCTGCTTGCCAGCAAACTCCTCGGACGTATGCTTCTTAGCAAGGGCTTTGACGTGAAGGTAAGCGAGGTTCATGGAATGAGTCAGCGCGGCGGAAGTGTCGTTACATATGTGCGCTGGGGCGATAAGGTCTATTCTCCCATTATCGATAAAGGGCAGGCGGACTATATCGTATCGTTTGAAATGCTGGAAGCGGCACGTTATACGGAGTATTTAAAAGCAGACGGCAAATTAATAACTAATATACAAGAGGTAAATCCCATGCCGGTTATTGCCGGTACTGCAGTATATCCGGAAAATCTTAGCGGAAAACTTAAAGACGCCGGAGTGGATTTGGACGCGATAGACGCTGTATCACTGGCAAAAGAAGCCGGCTCAACTAAAGCTGTTAATCTGGTGCTTATGGGAAGGCTTTCCAAATATTTTGATTTTACTAAGGAAGAATGGCTGGAAGCCATCGGACAGAGCGTACCGCCTAAGTTTGTGGAGATGAACCGCAGGGCGTTTGAATTAGGAAGAAACGTCTAAATACATAATAAAAGTAATTAATATAATTGAAATTTTACCCCTTGCCAAATCCGCTTGATTGTGGTAATATGTTGTTCGTTAGGTTACTACTCAGGCGGCAGGGCAGCGGCTGCCCGTAATAAAAATGCGGCTCCGTGGTCAAGAGGTTAAGACATCGCCCTTTCACGGCGGTAACACGGGTT
>JAMPHY010000026.1 GCA_023663185.1 Clostridiales bacterium
GAATGTAAAGGACAGCCTTTTCAGGTTCCTGTTTGGGAATGACAAAGAAAATACGTTGCAGCTTTACAATGCGCTTAACGGGACGGATTACCATGACGTCAGTGCACTGCGGGTGGTCACGCTGAAGAATGCCGTATACGTGACGATGAAGAACGATTTGGCGTTCGTGCTTATGGGGACGTTAAATATGTATGAGCACCAGAGTACATACAGCGCCAACATGCCGGTACGTTTCCTTATCTATCTGGCTGAGGAATACCAGAAGTTTGTAGATAAGGCTGAAAGCAGCATGTACGGGACTAAGCTGATATCCCTGCCGACGCCACAGTGCGTGGTGTTTTATAATGGAACAAGTAAGATGCCGGAAGAGACGGTATTAAGACTGTCAGATGCGTTTGAAAACAAAGACAAAGAAGCAGATGTTGAGTTGAAGGTCCGAATGCTCAATATAAACAGCGGTTATAATGAGAAGCTTATGAAGAACTGCCAGACCTTAAAGGAGTATGCGGCACTTGTAGAGATTTCCAGAAAATATATGTCAGAGACAGACGATAATAATGAAGCGTTATCCAGGACAATAAATTACTGTATAGAACACGGTATTTTATCTGAATTCCTGAGAGAAAATCGGGCGGAGGTGTTAGGAATGCTGTTGGAAGAATTTGATGCCGAGAAGTATGAAAGGACGCTGAGGGAGGAAGGCATAGAAAAGGGAATGACAGAATTTATCGATGCCATGAAAGAACTCAGGATTCCAGCTGATGAAATTAAGCAGCAGTTAATGAAGCGGTTTAATCTAAGCGCCGAGGCAGCAGAAGAAAAAATAGCATATTCATAAAGAAAAATCCCCGGCAGACATAATTGTCGGGGAAATTTGATTGAAAATTATAACAAGAAAGTTTGTGAATATTGACAAAATAACTTATGCAGGAAATGGCTATTATCGACGAATTTAATATTTACTTGCGTCTGATTTAATGCTATATTATATCTCGTAGTATTTGAGGCTTATGCGGAGATTTTGCCGAATAATAGAGAATAATGATAAAATATCAAGCGTTATGATATTTCTGTGTGATTTTGAAGAGAGGAGTATGATTATATTTATGAAAAAAATAATTAAGAAACTTATATTTTTTAGCTTGTGCTTTATGTTTGTGTTTGGATTTAATATTAAAGCAGAAGCGGCTGGACTCAAAATTGATACAAGACCTACATATGTATTATATGTGAATAGGACTCAGAACTGTGTTACTGTTGTGGAACAGAAGTCTGACGGCACTTCGGCAGTAGTTAAGTCTATGGTCTGCTCTTGCGGAAAAGAGGGACATGAGACGCCGGAAGGTGTGTTCAACACATCTGATTATTATGATTGGCGTCTTATGGTAGACGGAACTTATGGCAAATATGCGGTAAGATTTAATAAAAGCATTCTTTTCCACTCGGTTCCCTATATAGAGCCTCAAGACGATACATTAGAATGGGATCAGTATAATCTTTTAGGGCAGAATGCCTCGCTTGGCTGCGTTCGTTTAGCTGCTGTTGATGCAAAATGGATTTATGATAACTGCAAGGTCGGAACTGTTGTTGTAGTTTATTCGGGAGACAAGCTTGTGGGTGATGTTACTAAGCCTACCGCAATAAAGATACCGGAAAACTCACCTTATAGAAATTGGGATCCGACAGATATTACGTTTGGCAATCCGTGGATTATGCCGGGAATAGCGGCGCCTGTACAGACTAATGTAGTAAAAAGTGCGGATACGTTTGACTATGTTGCTTATGCGGATAGATATGCTGATGTAAAAGCAGTTTGGGGCTATGATAAAAATGCTTTGTATACACATTATACCACATGTGGAATATATGAAGGAAGAATTGCAGAATTTAAATAAGAAGAAAGTATCAAGGGCGCAGGCTTTTTAGTCTGCGCTTTTATAATATCACAACAGTCCGATTGCAGTCATAGTATTTAATACAAAGCTCTTTGATTTCTATAAAAATTATGTTATGATAAATTGTAGTATATTAAATATGTAACGTGCTTGTAGGATTGGTAATAGAAAGAAGCTGTAATTATGTTTGGTAAGAAAACTAAGGTAAATAGCGATATTAAGCAGTATGACAAATCTGACTGGAAACCTGTCATAAAGTGCAGTATATGTAATGGCGAACAGGTGGCGGGCTTTAAAAATATACATACAGGCAGATTTGAAGAGATTATGCTTATAAAAGATAATGGCGATTTGGCGGATTTTAAGAAACAATATGCTCTTACAGATATAAGCAGGGAATATTGAATTAAGATTGTTAAGAGCTTGCGCCCAAACTCGCAGGCTGAGTAAGAATAGGGGATTAGTTATGAAGCTTATTAAAAAGATTTTATTCGGTATAGCCGCGTTTTTTATACTGCTTTGCGGCATTATCGTGTTATGTGCTATGAATCCCGGCATGTCGTCTCAGATAGCCGATACGCTTAAATTGAATAATGAGACTCAGTACAGTCCGACAGGTATTATCGGCAGTGGGACGTCTCCGCATACGGACATCTATGATAATGATGGTGTGGAAAACGAACAGCCATCTGACATAGAGGCGGATATGCCGGCTGACACTCCGCTTGATAATTCAACCAATAATACGCCGTCAAATGCAGTTGAATCCGTATACGGTCCTGTGCCGGATAATACTATATGGTCCGTAAATACCAATGCGGACGATGAAAAAGAAAAGGATTCTGCGACTCAAAACATTACTGCACCCAAAGAGGTTGAGGGCAAAAACGGCTATGAGCCTGTTAAAGATGCCAGTTGCGTAATTGACGACGTTGAGGCAAGACAGCTTCTTTCGGAGATAGATACCGGAAGAACAGGGGACGACCTTACTTTTGATCCCAGATTTTATCCGTATTATTACATGCTTGATTATAAAGGACAGCATGTATATCGTCAGATATACGCTAATGCAACGGCGCTTAACAAAGAGTTTGCGCCCATAGAAGATGTTACCGTAAAGGAGCTTAGGGATATTTTTGCAGCAGTATACAACGACCACCCTGAACTGTTCTGGCTGGATACGGCGTATTCTTGTAAGTATAAAAGAGATGGCAACTGCGCGCAGATAGAACTGCAGTTTAATGATACGGCGGATAAGCTGGAAGAGGAAAAAGCGGTCTTTGAGGAAAAAGCTAATGCAATTATCAATGCGGCGCAGGAGCTTGACGGTGATTACGAGAGGGAAAAATACGTCCACGATACTCTGATAGCGCAGACAGAATATTCTGCCTCGGCAAAGATGAACCAGAGCGCTTATAGCGCCTTAGTGAATGGTTCGACGGTTTGCGCAGGGTATGCAAGGGCGTTTCAATATATGTTGCAAAAGCTTTGGATACCATGTTATTATTGCACAGGCTATGCGGGAGAAAATCACGCATGGAACATAGTTGCGTTAGACGACGGATATTATAATGTCGATGCAACTTGGGACGATACGGGCAACGGCACATACGCATATTTTAATAAAACCGATGCGGACTATGCGGGAAACCATCTGAGGCAGGATTTATCAGTTAATCTGCCGCCCTGCAATGCGACGGTGTTTAGAAACTTAGAATCAGCCGAGAATGGCGATTTAAGGAGTCTTGCAGATGTAGGCATGACTCAGGACAGCGCTTTGACCTCATTGGAGTCATATTATAACGTGTGTTATCAAGAGCTTAATACGGCAGGCAAAGGCGAATACAGCTTTAGAACCGTGTTAGCGGGTGACGCTTTGTTTGACGACGTGTACGCAGCTTATCAGACGGACGACTATAAACAGGGGTATATAAATAAGGCGATGACTGAGCTTGGAGCTTCGGAATACAGAATAAACTGGAATATAGAGATGTTAGCGGATAGTTATTATCTGGTAACTCATGATGTTGTGATAAAATAGAAAGGTATGGTTGTTAGTAATGAAAGTATTGGTAGTGAACGGAAGTCCTAAAGGCAAAAATAGTATTACATATCAGACTGTGCGTTTTTTACAGAAGAAATTTACTAATGATGAATTTGAGGTTATCCATGCGGGAGCACAGATAAGAATGCTGGAACAGGATATGCAGGACGTGTGTGAGGCGATGGAGCGTGCCGATATGATATTGTTTGCTTACCCTGTTTACACTTTTATTGCCCCTTCGCAATTACATAAGTTTATTGCGCTACTTAAGAGTCATAATCTGGATTTATCAGGAAAATACTGTACGCAGATTACTACGTCGAAGCATTTCTATGACATAACCGCGCACCGTTATATTGAGGATAACTGCAAGGATATGGGAATGAAGGTACTTCGTGGATTTTCTGCCGATATGAACGACCTTTTGACTACTAAGGGACAGCTTCAGATTATCACATATTGGAATTATCTTAAACATATAATAGGGCAGGAAAACTCGCCGTTTGCGGAAGATTTAGTCCCTGCTCCGCTTAATGAGAAGGACTCAAAATATAGGGTTATAATTGTTACGGACTGCCCCAAAGAGAATAGCAGGCTTAGGAGAATGATTATTGATTTTAGAAAGGCGCTGCCATATGAAAGCCATGTTGTCAATCTTCAAAACTTTGATTTCCGCGGCGGCTGTCTTGGCTGTTTCCACTGTGCTGCGGACGGAACCTGCGTATATAAAGATGGATTCGACGAATTCTTAAGAAAGAAGATTCAGCGTTCAGACAGTATTGTATATGCTTTTTCTATTAAGGATCATTCTATGGGAACCCTGTTCAAGACCTATGACGACAGGCAGTTTTGCAACGGACACCGCACGGTTACTATGGGTAAGCCTACGGCATATATTATAGATGGAGAGTTCTCAAGGGAGAAAAATCTTCAAATGATTTTGGAGGGAAGAAGTCAGGTCGGCGGAAACTTCCTTGCGGGTATCGCAACAAATGAGGGCATAGAGGCGGATTCTGTAGCAGAGTGCGCAGATAAGCTTGCCTACGCGCTTGAACATAGGATTATGGTTAATGAGAACTTCTATGGAGTGGGCGGCAAAAAGATTTTCAGGGATTTAGTGTACGAGATGCAGGGAATGATGCAGGCGGATCACAAGTTTTATAAGGCGCAGAAACTGTATGATTTTCCGCAGAAAAATGTTTCCACGATTTTATTTATGAAATTAGTAGGCTTACTGCTTAGGCTGCCCGCAAGTAAAGCCAAAGTCCAGCCTAAGATGACGGAAGGAATGTTGATGCCTTACGAGAAGATAATCAAAGGGAAGACATTGTAATGACATTAAAAAGCAGAAAATAGAAAAATGGAGGAGGTAATATCAGTATGGAAGGTAATTTTGACGGAATGGAGTTTGTAAACAAAATAGGGGAGACTATTACCGCTAAGGGAAAAGAAGTAACCGGCAAAGCAAAGGATATGGCGGAAATAGTTCAGCTTAAAAATCGGATTAAGGCATGTGAAGATACTATCAAGAAGAATTATATTGAGATAGGCAAGCGTTATTATGAACTGCATGCGTCTCAGCCTGAGGAGCATTATGCGGAACAGTGCATAGCAATAAATAACGCGCAGGACAACATAGCTAATCTGGAGCAGAAAATCAAGGACATAAAAGGTATCTAAGAAAGCGCAGGTGATGAGCCTGCGCTTTTATTCTGTCGGCTCAGTCTCCGGCAACAGCGGATTTAAGATGTCGTAAGGATTCGTAAGCGTGCCGGGCAGAAGTCCGTTTCTTAGGTTAATCTCGGCGCGCTGCGCTTCTATAATCGCTTCATAATCCGGATTGGTGAAGAACTCTCCAGTATGCGGGCAGGTATTGGTCTGAATTACAGGTACGCTGCTTATCGTACCATCTGCATTCAGCACTTCATTAGTGGCTGCGGTGGGATATCCAAGCTGTATGGAGATATCCTCGATAAGCGGCAGCTCTAATACTCCGTCCACTCTGAATGGGCAGAACTCCGTAGCACGCAGCATACTGTACTGGCAGACTGGTCCCATATAATGAATATCACAAGTTTCAGTAGGAACAGTGCCTTCTGCGAAATATTCTGTTTTTAAAGTCGCATCACATAAGCCCGGAACCGGCAGCTTACCGGATTTTGAACATACTGTGGCGGTGACAATGCCGCTGGGTACGGTGAAGGACTGGTTAGGAAGCTCCTCATGGATTTTGGACATAACCGCTTTCCACAGGGCTTTTGCCAGATCGTCCTCTGTTTTGGACAGTTTTATGTTATTATCATAGCCCGTCCATGTTGCCGCAGTATAATAGGGCGTATATCCAACGAACCAGACGTCTTTGGAATTCGTGGTTGTACCGGTTTTGCCTGCTATCGCCATATCATTGAAGTTGACTGCCCTTCCGGTGCCTCCGGCAGCAGTAACGACGTCCACCATAGCGTCAGTCAGTAGAAAAGCGGTAGTTTCCTTAAGCACCTGTCTGGTCTGCGGCGTCGTATTATCAAGAATAACATTTCCATCATGGTCTAATACTTTTGTATATAATCTGGGTTTAATATAAGTTCCGCCATTGGCGATACATGCGTAAGCGGCGGTAAGCTCTTCGTTGGTAACGCCATGCGTAATCCCGCCAAGTGCGAGAGGCTGCTGGATATCGGAGAAAACTTCATTGCCGATTTCTTCACGCTCTACTAAGGTGGTAAAACCAAAATTGAGCAGATAATCAAAACCAAGCTGCGGCGTAATCCATGTCAAAGCTTTAACGGTTATTACGTTCATAGACTCTCTGATTCCGTCCCTAAAAGAACAGATTCCCTTATACCCTGTATCGTACCAGTTGCCTACGGGACGTCCGCCTTCATAGTTGAAAGGCGAGTCATTAAGAACCGTAGCAAGTGTAAGACCGGCGCTGTCAAGGGCGGGGGCATAGGTAGATACAATCTTAAATGTGGAGCCGGGCTGTCTGACGGCGTCCGTAGCACGATTTAAAGTACGGCTTCCGCTTTTGGCGCCACGCCCGCCTACCATTGCCACAACATATCCTGTATGCTGGTCTTCAACGACTAAGGACATCTGCGGCTGCGGTATCAGGCTTATGGTTTCAGCAAAAACCTCATCATTGGGACCAAGAACCGCCTCTTTATAAAGCTCAATATCCGCATATGCTTCTTCCTGCGTCGAATAAATCAGGTTATATTGTTTATTGTTCTGCAGAAAAAAGTCCTTAAACATTTCCGTGCTGTAATTTATTCTGTCACCATTTTTGTCTAATACGGTTAGTTTATAATTAAGATACCACTTCGTATTAGAGGGAAAATTGTCGGGATTAGAGAACTCCGCGTCGCATATTGCCTGAATGGAAGGGTCCTGTGTGGAATAGATTTTTAAGCCACCGCTGTACAAAAGGGTAAAAGCCTGTGTTTCATTATATCCCGCCACGTTAATAAGGTCTTCCATTACATCGTCGATAAGCGCGTCAACGAAATATGTATTTACGCTGGCTTCGCCGTTATCCGTATTATTTATCTGAATACGTTCATATACATCATCTGCCATAGCTTCGTCATACTCTGCCTGTGTTATATATCCCTGTTCAAGCATATCCCCCAAGACTTTTTCACGACGCTTAGCATTTTCTTCGGGATTGGTAATCGGGTTAAGTCTGGACGGATTCTTAGTAATGCCGGCGATTACTGCGCACTCCGATAAAGTCAGGTCGCTTACGGATTTGTTAAAATAGCGCAATGACGCCGCTTGAACGCCGAGAGTATTCTGACCTAAGTTGATTGAATTCATATAGTTAATCAGGATATCGTCTTTGCTCATAACCTTTTCAAGCTCAAGGGCAAGATACTGCTCCTGAAATTTACGTTTGAACTTCTCGGCGTCTGTTGTTTCGCTTGTCCATTCGGTAAAAACATTGTTTTTAAGAAGCTGTTGCGTAATCGTGCTGGCGCCTTCGGAAAAGTGGAAGCCATTTGTAATGCCTTTGACGCCCGCTCTTATTATACCCTTAATATCAATGCCGTTGTGGTTGTAGAAACGTTCGTCTTCGACAGCAACAAACGCATGCTGAAGGTTTTCCGGTACAACGTCGATACTGACTGGAATACGGTTTGAATCCGTAGATACCAGTTTTGCCGTCTGATGACCTTCTATATCATATACAAAAGTGGAAAATCCGGAAGGCGTGACATCTATATTGCTTATATCGGGAGATGTGGAAAGAATGCCACGGAATAAGCCGATTCCTGCGCATGCTACGATTATAGAAACCGAAAGCACGAAAAGAAGGGATACCTGAACAAATAGAAATCCCAGTTTCTTTCCCCATTTAACAGATGTTGCGTTAAGAGCCTTCTGTTTTTTCCTAACGCTTCTTTTTCCATAATTCATTGATAATACTGCCTCCTAAAACCAGCCTGTTGCAACTGAGCCTATATACCATGCTCACAGAAGCAACTAAAGTAAATTATTGGCTGAGCTTATTATACCAAATTTTGGATACTAAATAAAGGTTTTTATTATAAATTAAGATAATTTAAGATATTCTTAATTTATTTCTCTGTGCTAAGATTATTAAGAATTATTCACAAGTCGATATACTTTTATTCCAAATTATGTTAAGATATAAATAATTGTGGTGTTCTAATTAGGCATGGAGCTCCGTTTTTGTTCATTTTAGTTAAATTCGTGAAAGTAAGAAAGATTATATTGATTATATTATGGATAATAAAGCAGAATCTTACAATGTCATTGCCCGTGGCGGCATGGGGAAAATTGAAGAGAAGAAGTCCGTATTCATAGCGAATACCGCACCGGTTCAGACAGAAGAAGAGGCGCTTGCGTTCATAGAGTCTATGAAAAAGAAGTATTGGGACGCAAGACATAATTGCTATGCCTATGTATTGGGGGAAAAGGCGCAGATTGTACGTTTTTCTGATGACGGGGAGCCTTCGGGGACAGCCGGAAAGCCGATTTTGGAAGTGCTGCTGGGATTGGAAGTTCGTAATACCGTAATTGTGGTGACGCGCTATTTCGGCGGTACGCTGCTTGGAACTGGCGGACTGGTGCGCGCATACACCCAAGCGGCGCAGGCAGGAATGGCGGACAGTGATGTGCGCAGGGTGGTACGTGGCGTGACTCTGCAAATTACAACAGATTACAACGGTATCGGAAAAATTCAGTATATAATGGGACGCAGGAATATTACTATAGAAGAGCCCGAATACACTGATTCCGTCACTTTAAAGGTTAAAATCCCATATAAAGACCAAGAAGCCGTAATAAAAGAAATAACCGAAGCAACCGCAGGCAAAGCGCAAATAGAAAATAAAGGCGATATTTACTTCATGTTATAGAACAATCAAGAAGCTCATCATTTCACAACACAGCATATAAAAAGGAGACGCTTATGGAAGAAATCATTGAATTACTCAATTCTGGCCAATACCTTAAACTGCGCCAGCATATCATGGAAATGAACGTAGCGGATATTGCAGCGTGTATGGAAGAGATGGAGCGCGACGACCTTCTTAAGCTGTTCCGTATTCTTCCAAAGAGTATGGCGGCGGACGTCTTTTCATATCTGGAAATTGAGACAGAGCAGTATATTATAACTTCACTATCTGATAAGGACGCAGCTAACATCATAGATAACCTTATGGCTGACGATGCGACTGACCTTCTGGAAGAAATGCCCGCAAATGTAGTAAAGCAGTTGCTTGCAAATGCAAGTCCTGATACGAGAAGAGATATAAACCACCTTTTGCGATATCCGGAAGACTCTGCCGGAAGTATTATGACGGTAGAATATGTGGATTTAAAAGAGACTCTCACGGTAGAAGAGGCTGTGGCAAGAATTCGTAAAGTAGGCGTGGATAGCGAGACGATAAATATCTGCTATGTACTTGATAGTAGAAGAACGTTAGTCGGTACGGTAGCGCTCAGGTATCTGCTTCTTAGTCCTCAGGACGCTATTATAGGGGATATTATGCACGGCAATGTCATATCCCTAAATACCATGATGGATCAGGAAGAAGTAGCAAGACAGTTTAAGAAGTACGACTTTACTTCTATGCCCGTTGTGGATAATGAGGAGAGGCTTGTCGGAATAATCACGGTTGACGACGTTGTAGATATTCTCGAAGAAGAGACCACAGAGGATATCGAGAAGATGGCGGCTATTGTGCCTTCTGATAAACCTTATATGAAAACAAGTGTTATTGATGCGTGGAAAAAGCGTATTCCGTGGCTTTTATTGTTGATGATATCGGCTACATTTACGGGAAGAATTATAGCTTCCTTTGAAGATGCGCTGAGTAGATACGTTGTACTTACGGCATTTATTCCAATGTTAATGGATACGGGCGGAAATGCAGGCGGACAGGCAAGCGCAATTATTATCCGTGGATTGTCACTAGACGAGATACAATTTAGAGACTGGCTTACAGTAGTGTGGAAAGAAATCCGCACGGCTGTGTTGTGTGGTCTTACGCTTGCGGTATGTAACTTTGTTAAGATACTTCTTATAGAGCAGGTAGGAATTCAAGTGGCGTTGGTAGTCAGCATTACACTGTTTCTGGCGGTTATCGTGGCTAAGGTAGTAGGCTCGACTTTGCCGATGCTTGCCAAAAAAATAGGAATGGACCCGGCAGTAATGGCGAGTCCATTCATCACGACAATCGTTGACGCGATATCTCTATTAATATATTTTAGAATTGCGACGCTTGCATTAGGGATATAATCCATATTATTCTCCAGCCTTAGCCGCTGCCGATATAGCCGCCCTCTTCCTCATAGTCGGGTCCAGAATCTTTTTCCTGATTCTAAGGCTTGCCGGCGTGACTTCAAGCAGTTCGTCTGTATCAATAAACTCTAACGCCTGCTCCAGACTTAAAATCTTAGGCGGCGTAAGCCTAAGCGCTTCGTCCGCGCTGGAAGAACGGGTATTTGTAAGTTGCTTTTTCTTGCAGACATTCAGTTCAATATCCTCACCGCGTCCATTCTGCCCTACTACCATGCCGGAATATACTTTCGTACCCGGACCGATGAAAAGCGTGCCGCGTTCCTGTGCATTATAAAGACCGTAAGTTATCGCTTCTCCTGCCTCATATGCGATTAGAGAGCCCTGCTTACGATACATGATGTCTCCCTTATAAAGACCGTAGCCGTCGAAGATACTGTTCATAATGCCGTTGCCTTTAGTGTCAGTCATAAATTCGCCTCTGTAACCAATCAGTCCCCTTGAAGGTATGGAAAATTCCAGACGGGTATATCCCGCGGCAGCCTGTCCCATATTTTTAAGCTCGCCTTTTCTTTGGCTCAGTTTTTCAATAACCGTACCGGCAAATTCTTCGGGCACGTCCACATATGTCAGCTCCATAGGCTCTAATCTTTTACCGTTTTCGTCTGTCTTATACAATACCTCCGCTTTGCTGACCGCAAATTCATAGCCTTCCCTGCGCATATTTTCGATTAAAACCGACAGATGCAGCTCGCCGCGTCCTGAGACTTTAAAGGCTTCTGTCGTATCGGTTTCTTCGACGCGCAGCGACACGTCCGTATTTAACTCGCGGAAAAGCCTGTCGCGCAGATGGCGGCTTGTAACGTACTTTCCTTCCTGTCCGGCAAGCGGAGAATCATTGACAATAAAGTGCATCGCAATAGTAGGCTCGGATATTTTCTGGAATGGGATAGGGTTCGGTGCTTCCGGCGAGCAAAGGGTGTCTCCGATATGGATATCCGAAATGCCGGATATCGCTACGATAGAACCGATTCCCGCTTCCTTTACATCTATTTTGTTAAGTCCGTCATACTCATAGAGCTTGCTGACCTTAACTTTTTTAAGCTTGTCGGGTTCGTGGTGGTTCACGATGACGACTTCCTGATTTACGCGAATGGTGCCGTTATCGACTTTTCCGACGCCTATACGCCCCACATACTCGTTATAATCGATAGTGCTTATAAGCACCTGCGTGCCGGCATCCGTGTCTCCGCACGGCGCGGGGATATGAGTTAATATCGTATCAAAAAGCGGCGTCATGTCCTTGCCTTTTACGGTAAGCTGTGTCGTGGCGGTGCCCGTTTTAGCAGAAGCGTAGACGAAAGGACAGTCAAGCTGCTCATCGTTTGCATCTAAATCCATCAGAAGCTCCAGCACTTCATCGACTACCTGAATCGGTCGCGCCTCCGGTCTGTCGCATTTGTTAATACATACGATAACTGACAAATCCAGCTCCAAAGCCTTCTTTAATACGAATCTGGTCTGGGGCATGGGACCTTCAAAGGCGTCAACTACTAAAATAACGCCGTTTACCATTTTTAAGACGCGCTCTACCTCGCCGCCGAAATCTGCATGTCCGGGGGTATCTATTATATTAATTTTTACGCCTTTATACATAACGGCTGTATTTTTTGACAAAATCGTAATGCCGCGCTCGCGTTCAAGGTCATTAGAGTCCATAATGCGCTCTGCGACCTCCTGATTTTCCCGAAATACGCCGCTTTGCTTTAGAAGCTCGTCAACCAGTGTGGTTTTGCCGTGGTCAACATGGGCGATAATTGCGATATTTCTTACGTCTTCCCTTATCTGATTCATATTACTAACCGTGCCTTCCTGAACTTTATACTTATTTTATAATTTTTTCAAACTTATTTAGTATATCACCACAAAGTAAAACTTGCAAGTATATGGTAATCTTTGTTATACTATTTATTATACTCTTTATATTCTAGTCTTGTTTTACGCGACAGTTGACACTTCTATTTTGCAAATAAAGGAATATAATGATAATACAATACCGGAAAAAATTCTTAAAGAGTTAAGTTTCTTTAACAAAGAAGGGAGAACAGGAAATGACAGATAAGGTAATTGAAAATAACCAAGTGACTATTATGGGGGAGGTCGTAAGCGATTTTGAGTTTAGTCATGAAATATTTGGAGAAGGATTCTATATGGTAGATATCAGCGTGGACAGATTGAGCGATTCCACGGATATCATTCCGGTTATGGTATCTGAGAGACTGCTTGACGTAAATGAAGATTATAAGGGTATGAAAATCAGTATTACAGGACAGTTCCGCTCATATAACCGCCATGAAGAAAAAAAGAATAAATTAGTGCTGTCAGTGTTTGCGAGAGAACTTGATTTTGTCGATGACATTGAAGAAAGCACTAAAACCAACCAGATATATTTAGACGGCTATATCTGTAAAGCACCGATATATCGCAAAACTCCGCTTGGCAGGGAGATTGCGGATTTGCTTTTAGCAGTCAACAGACCTTATGGTAAGTCGGATTACATACCATGTATATGCTGGGGAAGAAACGCCAGATTTGCCAGCACTTTTGAGGTGGGAAGCCGCTGCGCAGTATGGGGCAGAATTCAGAGCAGGGAGTATATGAAAAAGATTTCCGAGGATCAGCTTGAAAGAAGAACTGCATATGAGGTTTCCGTAAGCAAGCTGGAGATAGTGGAAGAAGAGCAGGAGTAAAACTGCTAATAAGGCAGGCAAAATTGAAGCTGCAGAATGAGAATTTGGAATTAGGCGCAAGAGCATATTGACAGTTGGGAATGGCGGTGTTAATATATTCTAAGAACAATTAGGTGTGATTTTATCACGAATGAAAGTTGATAGAGGTTGCATTTTTTATCAGTATGGATACGGATGCGGCAGGCGCAGATGAAGTATTCGGAAAGGAAAAGATGCCGAAAGAAAAGGTTGACTGTAAACTTTTTCTTGGGCGTACAGTTAAGAGCTGTATGACTGTCATCGAATAAGATGGGGCGCTATCGGGACATTTATAATAGCAATTATGATGAAGCTGACCTCATTATCGGTCAGCTTTTGTATTATTTCATTACTTTTTGGAGGGATTAGTATGTCAGTATTTAAAGGAGCAGGAGTTGCAATCGTTACACCTTTTAGCGCGGACGGAAGCGTTAATTTTGAGAAATTTGAGGAGCTTATTGAGTTTCAGATTCAGAATGGCACGGACGCGATTATAGTATGCGGTACGACAGGAGAATCTTCTACGCTCACGCATGAGGAACATCTTGAGGTAATTAAGTTTTGCGCACAGAAAGTAAACGGCAGGATTCCGGTTGTAGCGGGTACGGGCTCTAACTGCACCGATACGGCTGTTTATCTTTCCACGGAAGCTGAGAAATACGGCGTGGACGCGCTGCTTTTAGTGACTCCGTATTATAATAAGGCAACCCAGAACGGACTGTATAATCATTATAAGAAGGTGGCGGACTCAGTGAAGCTTCCGATTATATTATACAATGTACCCAGCAGAACAGGCTGCAACATTCTGCCGCAGACGGCGGTAAGGCTTTGCAACGATGTGCCGAATATAGTCGGAATCAAGGAAGCAAGCGGGAATATTTCACAGATAACTAAACTGGCGTCTCTGGCGCAGGGAAAAGTGGATATTTATTCGGGTAATGACGACCATATTGTACCTATTTTGTCGCTTGGCGGTATAGGAGTTATCTCCGTACTTTCCAATGTAGCGCCGAGGCAGACGCATGATATCTGCGCGAAATTCTTTGCAGGCGATGTGGAAGGAAGCTGTAAGGAACAGCTTCGTGCCATTGAATTGTGCGACGCCCTGTTCTGTGAGGTAAATCCGATTCCTGTTAAAGCCGCCTTAAATCTTATGGGAAAAGAAGCAGGACCTACAAGAATGCCGCTTAGTGAAATGGAAGAGGCTAATTTGGAGAAGCTTAAAAGCGCGATGAAAAATTATGGTATTTTGTAATTACGGTATTTTATAAAGGAGAGGACATTGGAAATGGTAAGAGTGATTTTGCACGGCTGCAACGGCAAGATGGGACAGACGCTGACCGGACTTATTGCAGTTGACGACGAAATAGAGGTCGTGGCGGGAATAGACGCATACGATGAAGGAAAAAACAACTATCCGGTCTTTACAGAGATTGGCAAGTGCGATATAGAGGCGGACGCGATAATTGATTTTAGTACCGCCTCGGCTGTCGATATGCTGCTTGATTACTGTGCGGATAAAAAGTTACCTTGCGTGTTATGCACTACGGGACTTTCAGAAGCGCAGCTTGCTAAAGTAAAGGAAACGTCGGCTAAAACTGCGGTGCTTAAATCCGCCAATATGTCGCTTGGCATAAATATGCTTTTAAAGATATTGAAAGAGGCGGCTTCGATACTTGCACCGGCAGGTTTTGACGTGGAGATTGTAGAGAAGCACCATAACCAGAAGTTAGACGCGCCAAGCGGTACGGCTTTGGCGCTTGCGGATTCCATCAAGGAAGAGCTTGACGGCGATTGCCAGTATGTCTATGATAGAAGTACCAAAAGGGAAAAAAGAAGTCGTAATGAAATCGGCATAAGCGCTGTGCGGGGCGGCACGATTGTGGGCGACCATGACGTAATCTTTGCCGGTACGGACGAAGTGATTACTTTTTCACACCGGGCGTATTCTAAGGCGGTGTTTGGAAAAGGCGCTATTCAGGCGGCGAAATTCCTCAAGGGGAAAAGCGCAGGGCTGTATGATATGAGCGACGTTATAGAAGATTAAAAAGTAAAGATGGGGATTGAAATGGACGAATTAGAGCAGAAGTATTTAAAGAGCCTTGCCAAACAGTATCCGACGATTGCGGCTGCGTCTACGGAAATTATTAATTTGCAGGCGATTTTAAGTCTTCCTAAGGGGACGGAGCATTTTATGACGGATATCCACGGGGAATATGAGCAGTTTAAGCATGTGCTTAAGAACGGCTCAGGCTCCGTCAGACGCAAGATAGACGAAGAATTTGGCAATACGCTTAGTAATAAAGATAAAAAAAGCCTTGCCACATTGATATATTATCCTAAAGAAAAATTGGAGATAGTTCTTCGCGAGGAAGACGAGGACAGTATTGAAGACTGGTATAAGATTACGCTGCACAGGCTGGTGCAGATTACGAAAAGGGTATCTTCTAAGTATACCCGCTCCAAAGTCAGAAAGGCGCTGCCGCCGGATTTTTCCTATGTAATAGAAGAGCTTATTACGGAAAAGGCGGAGATTCAGGATAAGGAAGCATACTATAATGAAATAATCCATACCATTATCCGTATCGGCAGGGCGCCGGAGTTTATAGTCGCCTTGAGCAACCTGATACAGCAGCTTGTAATCGACCATCTGCATATCGTAGGTGATATTTATGACAGAGGACCGGGACCGCATATTATCATGGATACGCTTTGTAAATATCATTCTGTAGACATACAGTGGGGCAACCATGACATAGTATGGATGGGCGCGGCAAGCGGACATCTTGCCTGTATCGCCAACGTAATCAGAATGGCGGCGAGATATGGAAATCTTGCTACACTGGAAGAAGGATATGGAATCAACCTGATTCCGCTTGCCACATTTGCGATGGAAGTCTATAAGGATACAAACTGCGATATTTTTGCTATTAAATATAATACCGACTATGATACTAAGGATTTGAGTCTGGATATGAAAATGCACAAGGCAATCGCCGTCTTACAGTTCAAACTGGAAGGTCAGCTTATTATGCGTCGCCCTGAGTTTGACATGAATGACAGACTTCTATTCAATAACATAGATTATGATAAAAAAACAATTGTTATTAATGGAAAAGAATATCATATGAAGGATACGGATTTTCCGACTATAAATAGGGAAAGACCGTACGAATTGACTGCCGAGGAGGAGCAGTTGATGGAGCGTTTGCGACATGCTTTTGTCAGATGTGAGAAGCTCCAGAAGCATGTTAAGTTCCTCTTTGCCAAAGGCAGCCTTTATAAAGTATATAATTCCAATCTGCTTTATCATGGCTGTATGCCGATGGACGAAGAAGGCAATTTCATTAAAGTCAATGTATATGGCAAAGAGTACAGCGGTAAGGCGTTGTATGATGTGCTGGAGCAATATGCCAGAAAGGGCTATTATTCTAACCATGACCTTCAGGAAAAATTAAAGGGACAGGATATAATCTGGTATATATGGGCAGGACCTAATTCTCCGGTCTTTGGCAAAGATAAGATGGCGACCTTTGAAAGATATTTCGTAGAAGAAAAGGAAGTACATACCGAGACTAAGAATTGTTATTACAGGCTGCTCGATAATGAGGAAGTTATAAATAAAATTTTAACAGAATTTGGTCTTGATGCGGAGAAATCCCATATCGTAAACGGACATGTGCCTGTGGAATTAAAGAAGGGCGACTCCCCTGTTAAATGCGGAGGTAAACTGCTTATCATAGATGGCGGTTTTTCCAAAGCATATCAGGATAAGACGGGAATAGCGGGATATACGCTGGTGGCAAATTCATACGGAATGCGTCTGGTGGCGCATGAACCGTTTGAGTCTACGGAATCGGCAATTATAAACGAGTCGGATATTTTTTCGGATTCGGTTATCTTAGAGACCAGTACGACCAGACAGAAGATTGCCGATACGGATATTGGGGCTGAACTCAGGGAAAGCATACATCAGTTGAATGAGCTTTTGCAGGCTTACCGTTATGGCGGTATCGTAGAAAAAATGTGAAATCATATGGCGCCGTGCTATTTACGGCGCCATAGAGTTTAAGTGGACCTTGCCGGTTGATATATTATCTCATGGCTGATGTTCCACCTATTGAAGAACCCGCGCGAGAGCTGGTTCCGACCATTGAGGAACCTGTACGGGTTGTGCTTCTGCCGACGTCGGTAGTACTGTTTGTGCTGGTAACATCGGAGCCTGCACCTGTAGTAGTTCCGTTTGTGCCAGTGCCGTTTGTGCCTGTGGCGTCAGTAGTGGTTGTACCAGCGCTGCTGTTAGCGTCATTATTGGTAGTGCCTGTGGTGTTAGTAGTGTTGTTTGTGCCAACGCCGTTCGTGTCATTGCCATTATCTGTGCCGGCAACATCATCTATAATATTGCCTACACCGTCCGCAACATCATCAACTGCGTTTCCGATGGCGTTACCGGCATCGTCTACAGCATTGCTTACGGCATTGCCGTTATCTCCTGTAGTATCATTGCCGTTTGTATTATTATCGCCGCTGGTAACAGAATTAACATTGCTGTCATTATTTGTATTGGCAGTACCGGTCATATTTGTGCCGCCTGCATTGCTTGTTGTGCCGCTGCTTGCGGTAGAATTGTTTGCGCCGTTACTGTCTTCGACATTGTCCTGAGAGCCGCATGCCGTCATCATGGAAAATGTCAAGACCATGAGAGAAGCAAATAACAATGTTTTTATTCTTTTCATAATCCTACTCCTTTACTTATATGATAAAACAGAAATTGTGCATATTCCTGTTCATATGTTATTATGTCTTATGGAAAGTAAATTATTCGTAGGCGGGAAATTTGCTATAAAAAGGAGAAAATCATGGAGTTTAGACCTTGTATTGATATTCATAACGGGAAAGTAAAGCAGATTGTGGGCGGAAGTCTCAAGGATAAAGGCGACAGCGCGGTGGAAAATTTTGTCGCTTCAAGTGGCGCAAAGTTCTATGCCGCTTTATATAAGGAGAAAAAAATTAAAAACGGACATATCATTATGCTTAATCCTAAGGATTCGCCATTTTATGAAGAAACTAAGGCGCAGGCGATTGAGGCGCTAAAGGCGTATCCTAAAGGACTACAGATAGGCGGCGGGATTACCGCGGAGAACGCTGAATTATTCCTTGACGCAGGGGCTTCGCACGTTATCGCCACGTCCTATGTTTTTAAGGACGGACGCATAAATTATGAAAATCTGCAAAAACTTTCATATAAAGCAGGTAAAGAAAATCTTGTCTTGGATTTAAGCTGTCGTTTAAAAAACGGAAGCTACTATATTGTGACTGATAGATGGCAGAAATATACCAATGTGATTTTAAATAATCAAACTTTAGACATGCTTGCGGATTATTGCGATGAATTTTTAATTCATGCGGTTGATGTGGAAGGAAAAGCCGGTGGAATCGAGAAAGAGCTTGCGGCTTTATTGGGAAGCTGGAATAAAATCCCGATTACTTATGCGGGTGGAATACATTCCTATGAAGATTTACGCCTTATAAAAGAACTCGGACACAATAAAATCAACGTAACCATAGGAAGCGCACTAGATTTATTCGGCGGGGATATGAAGCTTGATGAAATTCTTGACTATATCAGTCAATAGAATGCAAAAGAAAAAACCTGCGATTGACAGGTTTTTTCTTTTAATCTGCTATGACAATATTGCATATTCAAAATAGAAATAAAATTACCATTTATATTATGAAAAGGCATATCGTAATGCCGATTAATTGTTGCTTCTGATAGGGAAATGCTAAACAAATCCCATAGAATGTGAGAAACGGCAATTATAACTTTGTTACATTAACTGCCTGAGGTCCTTTTTCTCCGTTTACTACTTCGTACTCAACTGCTGCGCCTTCCTCCAGAGATTTGAAGCCTTCCATGTTAAGTCCTGAGTAATGAACGAAAACGTCGTTACCCTGTTCATCTGAGATAAAGCCGTAACCTTTTTGGTTGTTAAACCATTTTACTGTACCTTTGTTCATTGTAGTACCTCCAAATATTAAGATAAATTGATAGTTTACATATTTAGAATAGCATATGTATTTTCAAATGTAAAGCATTATTTATAAAAAAATTATCGAAAAATCAATGACTGTTTTAAAATAGCGTTTACGGTATGTAATTTTGACTAATACAAAATCACGCACTTTTCATTTTTTTCTTATGTTCGTACATGCGGTCGTCTGCAATTTGGTAGATTTTTTCAATATCGGAGTCGTTAGGGCTTAAGGAAGCATAACCGTATGCAATGGACATATTTAAGCCCTCGATTTCATCATTTTTCTGTTTTATATTTTTAAGGAACTGCTCTGATAACTTGGCAATTTCTTCACTGTTGGCGGTATCTATGATAGCAATAAACTCGTCGCCGCCCATTCTTGCCACGATACCATAGCTTTCGTAAGTTTTAGCAATTACTTCGGCGGCGCTTTTAATCAGAATATCGCCCTGAGCGTGCCCTAATGTATCGTTTACAACTTTTAAATTATTCAAATCAAAGCAGATAACTGTATAATCAAGGGAGTTTGAGTCCTTGATTCTATTCATATATTCTATACAGTAACGTCTGTTATGTATCTGTGTCAGTTCGTCGGTATAGGCGCTTTTAATCAGGAAGCTGCGTTCTTTTTCCTGCATAAGCTTCTGCGTCATTGAGAGATAAAATGAAGCTATCAGGAAATATATAAAGATAACTACGCCGATGGACGATACGCCGCGTACAAGTGATGACGCCCCGCCCATATAGCGTATATTGTAATATATTATAAGGTCATATGCAACACAGCCGGACATGATAAGTACGCCGAACAGGAAAAGCTTGTTTGACATGTCGCCGCCGCGCTTGAGGTTCATAAGTTCTATTAAGATAGCGAAGGCAAGATTGAAGATAATAAGTATCTGTATATACTTAAGCGTTGCTGCAAAGTGGACGATATCAAACGTATGAAGCGCTATCATAAATGCGGTTGCTATTACATAGACTGCAAAAAGGCACCAGTAGAGTTTTTGGAATAACTTACTGTTAAGGCTTTTTACATCTTCCCACAGATAGATAAGCAAAGGGAGTGAGCCCAGATAGAGCATAAGATATTCCAAAAGGGATTTTGTATACAACGGAATGGCAAAAATCAGAATAACATCATAGTAGCACAGCGTCCATAAGCCTATAAAAAGTGAAAAGAGTGAAATGCAGAATATTTTGATATACTTAATGGAATAAGCAAGCGCAAATACTGTTATTACAAGGATTACAACGCCGAAAATAGTCAAAAAGCAGCCAAAGAACAAAGGAATCCTGTTCTCAGTCATAAGAAGCTTATACGCATTATTCCACTCATAAATCCGTATAGAGTCATAGTTGGAAAAGGTATTGTCTTCTGTAATAATAAGATGGATTTTAAAAGTCTTTCCTTGGTATTCACTGGGAAAATTAATAAATTGCAGACCGCTGCCGACAGTTTTATTCTGCGCCATTCTGTCATAGCCATACTCATAAATCTGTTCATCATCAATATACATTTTGGTAGCCGTATGCCAGATAATTAAACGCAATGCGCCCTCCGTGATATTCCAGTTATCCGGAAGCGTTCTTTGCATGGTGATTTCATCGCCCTTGATTAAGCCATGAAAAACGAAGTCATCTAAAGAAACGTTCAGATAACTTTCATCATTAATCGTTATATCCCAAGAGTCATTCAGTGAAATATACTGTGATACGCTCTCCTTATCTGCCCCGAACATATTATATATCTTCGGAAGCCATATGAACATACTGATAATGGCAAATAGTATCCACGCCGCCCTGATAATATTCTGTTTATTAATTATCCCTGATTTTTTCATAATTTTTTATCCGTATGATTATTGAATTAATTGATATAACTATTCAGTATCTTTACAGTTACAAAGTGACAAATTGTTTACAATTCCATTTTACATTATATAAAGATATATTGCAAATTACAAGTTAAAGAGATTTTTTTACATCAAAAAAACTTCCTTTTACTACATTTTGTTATCGAGTAAACTACATATTCCGATATACTATGAGAGAAATATATTGGAGTATATGAATATAAGAGACAAGTGACAAGTGGCAGGAGGCTTTAATGCAATGCGTGTGGCGGTATGCGATGATGAAAGGGAAATAAGGGAGTTACTTAAAGAGAAAATTCTAAAGCTCTACCCCCAAGCAGAGATATTATCGTTCTGCTCAGGCAAAGAACTGCTGTCGGCGAAAGATGCGCCCGACATACTGTTTCTGGATATACAGATGCCCGATATGGACGGAATGAAGGCGGCAAGAAGGCTGCGCGAGTATAATAAAAATACGATACTGATTTTTGTAACGGCAGTAGAAGAGTATGTGTTTCAGGCGTTTGATGTGGGCGCGTTCCATTATATTGTAAAGCCTTTTACAGACGAAAAATTTGCGCAGGTTTTTAAAAGCGCGGTAGAGCAGTATGAGCAGTCATATAATAAAATAACATATGTAACTGAAACAGCAAACCATGTTAAACCACACGAAAACTGCTGCATGATAAAAGTAGGCGGCACTACTTTGAAGCTTCCCGTATCCGATATTGTTTATGCAGAGGTCTTTAACCGAAAAGTCACCATTCATACCATGAAAGAAGACATTGAATATTACGGAAAGCTTTCGGATTTAGAGGAGCAGGCGGGAGATGATTTTTTCCGCACACACAGGGCGTATCTTGTTAATTTCAAATATGTAATAAAATATAACGCGGCAACCGTCTGGCTTAAAAAGGGCAGCGCGCTTATGGCGAAACGGAATTACTCTGAGTTTGTGAAGAAATATTTGAAGTATAATCAAAGAGAAAACCCGCGCTAAGAAAGGATAAGTTAAAACATATGGAAGTTAGTGAAGTATACTGGTTTGTTGTTACAACTATAGCAGACGTTATTGAAGAGTGCATGATGGGGGTATTTTTCTACTGGCTTGTTAAGCCTTTTATGCCGGATAAGAGAAATACAAGACTTGTGGGAATAGTCTATGCCATCGTAATGCTTATTATATATGTGTTTCCAGAGGCGCTTGGCGGAAGTATCTCATCGGCAATCGGCGTGACAGCGGCATTTATCGCTATGTACTTTATTGATAAAAGAAATGTAGAGCAGAAAGTATTTCTTGCCGTGTTATTTTATCTGATTGAATGGATATCATCAGGAATAGTCCTGTCTTTATGGAATACTTATTTTGATTTATCATTAATGCTTCCCATCGTACAAGGCTCTGCGCGCATACAGTTTGCGCTTTATGTGGTTATGGAAATAGGCAGTATCGTGCTGGAATTCTTGGTTATGGCGGCTTCAATACGCCTTTTGCATAAGGTGTATGTATATAAGGGCGAAAATATGACAAAGAAGGAGCTGGCGTTAATGCTTGCGCCGATGCTTTCGCTTGTTGACGGCAGGTTTCTGTTCAAGTTTTTTACAGGGATGTATGAAAAGGATTTGCATCAGTATATCTGGGATAATCATTACAGCTATAATATAATCCTGTTTATACATCAGGCGGTAGCTTTTGCCACCATAATTACTGTTATCATAATATATCAGAAGATAAAAGAACATCAGAGGCTTGAAAGGGAAGAGGCTGTACTTGCAAGGCAGATTGAAGATACTAAGAAGCATATTGAAGAAGTGGAGCGTTTGTATTATGATATGCGCGGGATAAAGCATGATATGGCTAATCATGTGATGGTCTTAGAAAAATTGTATGCGGGAAACGACTCGGCAAAAGAATATGTATCGCAGTTAAAGGAGAGCATATGCGATACGTCATCATATGATAAGGTAAAGAGCGGTAATCCTGTAACAGATGTTATTTTAACAGAAAAGAAGAAGGAAGCGGAAGAAAATAGAATTGACTTTAAGTATGAATTTTATTACCCTGAGGATACGGGGCTGAATGCCTTTGACGTCAGCGTAATATTAAATAATGCACTGAATAACGCGATAGAAGCGGCGAAGAAATGTGAAGAGCCATATGTCAATATACTTTCTTACCGTAGAAATAACGCCTATATGATAGAAATAAAGAACTCCTTAAGCGGCATAAGGCAGATTGACAAAGAAAGCGGGCTGCCGATAACGACCAAAACTGGCGGCATGCACGGCTTTGGACTCTCCAATATCCGTAAGGTAGCGCGGAAATATTGCGGGGATATCGATATAGAGCAGAATGAGAAGGAATTTGTGCTTACGGTTATGCTGCTGCTGTCTGATTGAAGAGCTTTTAAGATGTTATGCAGATGTAGACTGGTCGGGGATGATGATTGAACGAAAGCGGGAAAAGATTAAACAAAATTTAATGGAACTATAAGCATGCATATGATACAATAATAACGTTGAACAGTTGACCAAGTCAAGAATTTATATAGATTGAGGGGATAAGTGAAGAATGAAAGCTGTATTTATTAACGGCAGTCCAAGAAAAAATTGGAATACTGATAAACTCCTCAAAAGTGCTGCAAAGGGTGCTGAGAGTGTTGAAGCAGAAGTTAAATATTATGATCTGTATGATTTACAATTCAGTGGATGCCGTAGTTGCTTTGCATGTAAAGTAAAAGATTCAAAAACAAATGGTGTCTGCACTTATCCTGATGCATTGAAGCCAGTCATGGATGACATCCAGCCTGCCGATGTACTTGTTCTTGGAACTCCTGTTTATCTTGGAAATATGAGCGCACAATTAAATCTTTTCTGGGAGCGGCTTATGTTTGCAAATGTCAGCTACAGCTCATATGACCAAGGCAGTAAAATGGAAAAGGCAAAACGCTGTGCCATAATCATAACAATGGGAGCAACGATGGAACAGATGTGTCAACTTGGTTATGACAGGCATTTCAATCAAATGGGCAGGCAGTTAGGTCACATGATGGGGAGTGAATCTGCGGAAATATTGTACAGCTATGATGCCTACCAATTTTCAGATTATTCAAAATATAACATCAGCGCGGACAGGGCGGATCCTGTTCAAAAGGCAAAACATTTGGAAGAAGAATATCCTCTTGATTTGGACAGGGCATACGAACTTGGAAGGAGAGTCTGTCAATGAAAACAATTATTTTGAATGCCAGCCCAAGAAAAAACTGGAATACTGCGCAGTTACTTCAATCCGCTGCAAAAGGGGCTGAATCTGTAGGCTCTGAGGTTGAATATATTGACCTGTACGAATTGAATTTTACCGGATGCAGAAGTTGTCTTGCTTGCAAAATGAACACGGCGACACCGAGACATTGTTACTATAAGGATGATCTGTCCCCTGTTATTGATCGTATTTATGAATCAGACGCATTGATTGTTGGAAGTCCTATTTACCTGATGGATACGACAAGTCAGTTCCATGCATTGATGGAGCGTCTTGTATTTACAAATCTTTCTTATGGCACACCACATTCTTTCACCGGAAAAATCAACTTTGGTGGGATATTTACTATGAACGCCACAGAAAACTGGTATTATGGAACGATTGAGCCCAGATTAAAAGACCAACTGCAATGGCTGAAGGGGCTAAATGGCGAGATCAGAATTCTTCCAAGCTTGGATACTCTGCAGGTTCATGACTATTCCAAGTATGATATGGGTGCGTTTGATGCGGGACATAAGAAGCAGGTGCATCTCACACAGTTTCCCAAAGACATAGAGGCGGCATTTCAAATGGGTGTTGAGTTAAGCAGATAAGGAGCTCGTTCCTATTATTGCTGACAGATAGAAGTGCTTGTTATTACTTTGAAAATTATATTGCGCATGATAGAAGTATTGTGTATAATAAAAGTACAGATGGTGAGTCTCCACCATAAAGAGAGAACTTAAAAAAGCGGTGAGTTCCCACCAATAAGAGGAAACTTAAAGGGGCGAGTTTATCGTCCCCTTTTTAACGCTATTAAAAGAGAAAGTATGTAAAAGATACCTTCACAACATAAAATATGCGCTTCACAACATTTGGGTTAATTGATGGAAGGGATGCTCCGAAAGATAAAGTGTAGGGTGGAACACGAACACTAAATGAGTTCTACGATTACATAGTATACATGTTAGAAAGGGGCAAGAAAGCTATGAATGTTAATGGAGTGACTAATGGAGTCAATATGCAGGCAGGACAGATGCCGGGCGGACATGAGGACGACCTTATTAGTAAAAATTTAAAAAGGCAGATTGAAGATTTACAGAAAAGTCTGCAGGAGATAGCTGCCGATACTAAAATGAGCGGCGAGGAAAAAATGAAGAAGCGGCAGGAGATACAGAAGCAGATTAACGATTTGAACATGCAGCTTCGTCAGCGTCAGATTGAGTTAAGAAAAGAGAAACAGCAGGAAAAAGCGGAGTCGGAGAATATATTCGATACTGCTTCTGCAATGGAAAACTCTAAAGGCGGTAAAAAGACGAACGGAATTTCACAAGGCAGCATGGAAGCTATGATTTCAGCGGACGTATCGATGAAGCAGGCAGCTAAGCAGGGCAGCGTGGCAACTAAGATGGAAGGCCGCGCAGGAGTCTTAGAGATGGAAATAAAGCTCGACTCAGCCCGTAACGGCGATACATCAGCGAAACAGAAAGAACTTGCCAATGTAGAGCAAAAGGCGGCAAACGCGGCGGCGTCACAGCTTGATACATTAAGCAAGGCGAATAAAACCCTGAAAGAAGCCGCAGATTCAGAGCATGATACAAACGCGGCAAAAGAAGCAGACGCAGAGCAGGAAGCAAATGAAACAGAAGAAACTGGCTCAGCACGGAAAACAGAAAATGCTGAAAATGTAGATAATACGGAAAGCAAAGAACATAAAAAAGGAGCGGAAAGAGAAAGCGGTACGGTCGTAGATGTAAGGATTTAATTACGGCTTATATGAGTCCATGCCCTCCAAAGACTACGAATAATAATGAAATCCTATTTGTATCAAAACACTTGCCATGTAGTAATAAAAACTATATAATGTAATATATAGAAACGGCGCTGCAACGTCGTGTAAAAAGAAAGGCATGGTAAGGCATGACGATTAGTACGGAAGATTTACTTAACAGTATTCTGGGCAGTCTGGATCGAATCGCGTATATTAAGGCAGAAGATATTCCTAATATTGACTTATATATGGATCAGGTCACTACCTTTATGGAGTCCAGACTGAAGAAGTCCACGAGAAATCCGGGCGAAGATAAGATACTCACTAAGACAATGATTAATAATTATGCAAAGAACGACCTTCTTCCGCCCCCTGTGAAGAAAAAATATTCCAAAGAGCATGTGATGCTTCTGGTATTTATATATTACTATAAAGGCATTCTGTCTATTAATGATATACAAGCGCTGCTTGAACCGATTACGAAGAACTTTTTTGACACTGATGACGACTTTAATCTGGAAACGATATATGAGACGGTGTTCGGACTTGAGCAGGAACAGACTGAAGCCCTTAAGAATGACGTAAAAGAGAAATTTCAGATTTCCGAAGAAACTTTCAAGGACGCGCCGGAGGAAAGTCGTGAGTTTTTGCAGACCTTTTCATTTATATGTATGCTGAGCTTTGACGTATATGTAAAGAAGCTCTTAATTGAAAAAATGATAGACGGTATGCAGAAACAAAATTCAGAAGGAAAAGCACCGAAAGAAAAGGCTTCAAAGGAAAAGTAAATCAAAGAAAGACGGTATCTCTGTGAATTAGAGTTACCGTCTTGTTGCTATTCACAGCCTATATTGGCATGAACTCATATGTTTTTATGAGTGGTCCTTGTAAAACGCCGGTACTTAGCGAGGTATTTTCGAGCTTAGTACCGCTGCGATTTTACACGGAGCGAAAGTGTGCCACTCATAAAAACATATGAGTTCATGCCCCAGGCGACTGTTATTTCACAGCTTTTTGTGCAAAAGTCGTGTCAACCAAATCAGAATAAGGAACCCTGTTTTCCAGTTCTCCCGCTTCTTCCAGAATATTCTGTAAAAGCGTGAAACTGCTCTCTTCAAAAATCAAATCAGACTTCCATGTATCCTGTGCGGCGTAGCGCTCAACTATAGTAGTGATGGTGTCAAGATCCGTCTCTTCAAACTGTGGCTTTATTACGGAAGCTATTTCCGCGGCGGAATGATTCTGTACATAGACCATGCCTTTTTGTAAAGCATTAGTAAAGGATTGGATTACTTCGGGATTTTTTTCAATATAGCTCTTCTTAGCGGAAAAGGCGGTGTACGGAACATAGCCCGAATCTTCGCCTAAAGATGCAACTACATAACCATCGCCCTTTGCTTCAAGCGATGTGGCGTGAGGCTCAAATTCTACGGTAAAATCGCCCTGACCGCCTGAAAATGCGGCTGCTGTAGAGCCAAAGTCGATACTCTGGTCGATGGATAAATCAGCGGTGGGATCGATACTGTTTTTTTTCAGTATATATTCAAATACCATTTCGGGCATTCCGCCTGCCCTTCCGCCCAGAACGTCTTTACCTTTTAACATACTCCAATCAAAATTTTCTATCGGTTCTCTTGCTACAAGGAAATTGCCGGCACGCTGCGTAAGCTGCGCAAAGTTTACCGCATAGTCCGTATTTCCCCCCGCATAAGTATATATTGTGCTTTCGCTTCCCATAAAGCCGACGTCGGCTTCGTCTGTCAGAAGCGCCGTCATGGTTTTATCTGCTCCGAATCCGGTAATCAGAGTTAAGTCAATGCCCTCTTCTTTAAAATACCCTTCTTCGATAGCAACATATAAGGGCGCATAGAAAATAGAATGGGCGACTTCGTTGAGCGTTACAGGCGTATTGCCCGAATCAGAAGGCTTTTCACTATCCTTGCCGCCGCAGCCGGTGAGCATGGATACGGCGCATAACGCCGCTAAAAATAAATATAAAAATTTCTTTTTCATAAAAATACTTTCCATCATGGCAAATTTACTATATTATATGGAGGGATATAAAAACTGTTACAAAGATATGTTAATATAGAAAACGGAGAGATAAAATGGCGTGGGTGTGGTTTACGCTTCTTTACGGAATTATTAAAGGGACGCGGGAAATAGTAAAAAAGAAGGCTTTAGAGAAAAACTCAACTATGGAAGTGCTGTTTATGTATACGGCGCTTGCATTTATTCTGGTTTTGCCAGACGCTAGGCATGCGGTCGGGCTGGAAGCAAAGTACTATTTTTATATTGCCATAAAATCTTTTGTAATTTTCCTTGCATGGATGTTCAGTTTTAAGGCAATCAGTAAAATGCCGGTCAGTCTGTACGGCGTGCTGGATTTATCAAGAGTTCTTTTCGCAACCCTGCTCGGAGTGGTTGTATTGCAGGAGACGCTGGGCGTATTTCAGGTGTTTGGGCTTATTCTGGTTTCTGGCGGGCTTTTGCTCCTTAAATATCGACCGAAACAGTCAACGAATAAAACTTCCGATGACACATCTGTCGAAACTAAACTTATTATAATGGCGTTTGCGTCATGTCTGCTCAATGCGGTTTCGGGGCTGCTTGATAAAATACTTATGAAAGATATAAGCAGTTCGCAGTTGCAATTCTGGTATCTGTTCTTTTTAATGCTTATGTATCTTATATTTATTCTTGTGACAAGGCACCCGATACATATAACAAGTGTTATTAAAAACTACTGGGTATGGATTCTGAGCATTCTTATTGTCATAGCGGATAGGGCGCTGTTTGTCGCTAACGGTATTGACGGCAGCAGGATTACTGTTATGACCTTGTTAAAACAGTCCGGCTGTGTGGTGGCGATTCTTGCCGGACGCTTCATTTTCCATGAGAAAAATACGACTCATAAACTGGTCTGCGCCGCAATCATCATTGCCGGCATAGTGATGAGCGTTATTTAGTAAATAATACAATAACAATTCAATAATGGCTTGTGAAGAATGACGGTTTATGCTATAATTAGTCTAATCAGGCAATAATAAGTGTGGTAATGGCGACATGAAGAATATAGTATATTTAGAAATTATCAGAATTATTGCAATTTTCGGTGTTCTGTTTAACCATACTAATCAATATGGTTTTTTTATGTTTCCTACAGCTGAAGATAAGGTTGGATATTTTGTTTCTATGGTTTTGTCAGTGCTATGCAAAATGTCTGTGCCGTTATTTTTTATGATATCAGGCTATCTTCTTCTGGGAAGAACAGAGTCGTTTGCTCAGGTTATTAAAAAAAGAGTAGTCAGATATAGTGTGGTAGTAATATCTGCATCAACGTTTACATATGTGCTGACAACTATTCATAATGCTGGAGATTTTAGTCTAAGGGAATTAGCGAAGATAGTTTATCGTGGAGATTACGGAACTTATTGGTTTTTGTATGCGTATCTGGGGCTTATGTTTATGCTTCCTTTTTTAAGGGGCGTTGCAGGAGTGGTTTCCAAGACGACAGTATATTATTTGTTGATATTAAAATTGCTTTTTACCGGGGTGCTGCCTATAGCAATATTCATTTCTTTGGGATATTTTATGGAGACGGCAGTAAGTATCACCATTTTGGAAGATTCTCTGTTTTATTTTATAATTGGTTTTTATTTTGGAACAGCGGAGAATTTTTATGAAAGTAAAAGGAAAAGGACAGTATGGCTTGCGGCAAGTTTTGCTTGTATGATTATTAGCTGTTATATGATATATTATGAATACAGGGTGTCAGGTTCATACTCGGAAAGCTTTATGAACAATTTTATGCCGGTTTTTGCAATAACGCTTTTTGGTATGGTAAGATATTATACGGAACATATGGAATTATCGCAGAAAATTGAGAGGATTATATTATTTATCGGCGATAAGACATTGGGAATATACTTGTTGGAACCGATTATCAAAGTTTATTTCGTCGGCGTGTGGAAATATTACATAGGAAGCTTTTATCCGCTTATAGCGTCTTTTTTATGGTGTTTAACAGCGTTCGCGGCAGGGCTGGTTATTACATGGGCGCTTAAATTAATCCCTGGTGTAAAAAGAATAATATAATGGGAGTTATCAATATTGTAACGTAAAAAATTTACTATATACTAATTTACAAATAATAAAGAACAGCGAGGGGCGAAACAATGGATAGGGAAAAATGTGAAGTAAACAAAGTGGCGGTTATCTGCCATAGTGTAATTGTGGCGGCATTGATGTCGGCATACGCATTGGAAGTGTTCAAAGGTTCGAGGACCATAGGCTATTACGCAATATTTGCGGTATTGGCGTTAGGTCCGCTTATAGCGGAATGGGTTTTATATAAAAAGGACGCTGCTAATAAGATAATGCAGCATGTTATGGGATTTGGTTATGGTATTTTTTATGTTTTTGTAGTTGTTACCACGACGGACTTGACGGCGTTTACATATGCAATTCCGATGTATATAATTATTATTTTGTATTCAGATGTACGCTACTGCCTTATTATTTCTATGAGCGGTTTTGTAGTCAATCTTGCCTTTACGATATATCAGGCTGTTACTGTGGGAATACCTGCAGAAATGATGCCGACCTATGAAATCAGAAATATAGTTATGCTGATTATCGCGGCTTTCTTATGTCTGGCAACGAATACCATAGCTAAGATTAATAAGATGAAGCTTGATGATATCAATCAGGAAAAAGAGAATGTATCGAGACTGCTTAATAACATTATGAATGTTTCAAGCAATATGTCGGACGGTATCAGCGACGTTACAACCAGAATGGAAGAGTTAGGGCGGGCTGTTTTAGAAACCAGAAACGCCATGCAGGAAGTATCGTCAGGTGCAAATGAGACCGCTGATGCGATACAGAACCAGATAGGGCAGACAGAAGAAATCCAGAAGCATGTTGAGAAGGTTAAAGGCGTGTCGTCAAGTATCTGCGACAGCATGCTGCAGGCAAGAACTGATGTGACAAGCGGCAAGCAGAGCCTTGATACGCTGCTTTCACAGGTAGAATCTTCAGAACGCGCCGGAAAAGAAGTTGTTACCGATATAAGCGAACTGGAAGAATATATGAAAAATATGCAGTCGATTATTGAAATTATCACGAGTGTGGCAAGACAAACCAGCCTTCTTGCACTGAACGCAAGTATCGAGGCTGCGCGTGCCGGCGAAGCGGGCAAGGGTTTTGCTGTTGTGGCAACGGAGATATCCGATTTGGCAAATCAGACACAGGGCGCGACTGTAAAGATTACCGAGGTAATACATAATGTTTCGGAGAAGCTTGCCATCGCGGTAGGCGCTGTTGAGCAGCTTATGAATAATAATAATAAGCAGAATGAGATGGCGGCTACGGTTGCAGACAGCTTTGAAAAAATCACGCAGAGTACGCAGAGCGCAGACGACCAGAGCCAGATGCTTGAAGCGGTAGTAGGTAATCTGGAAGAGGCAAATTCAGTTATTATTGAAAGTGTACAGACCATTTCAGCGGTAATAGAAGAGGTATCTGCACATTCTAATGAAACGTATGATATCAGCGATAAGAATACGGATATTGTAAATCAGGTAACAGCGCTTGTGGAGAACTTAAATGAGCAGGCGCAGATATTAAAGAGCCAGCAGTAATTAATTTAATAGTCTAAAGGAGGACAGTAAAATGGGGGTTATAACAAGATTTAAGGATATTATGGCGGCTAATTTTAACGCACTTTTGGACCGTTGTGAAGATCCGGAGAAAATGATTGACCAGTATCTTAGGAATCTGGAGCAGGATTTTGCGAAGGTTAAGGCGGAGACGGCCTCAATTATGGCGGACGAAAAGGCGGCTAAACGCAAATTGGACGAGTGTGATTCTGAAATTGCCAAAATGACAGAATATGCCAAGAAAGCAGTAACGGCAGGCAATGATAATGAGGCGCGCCAATTCTTAGAGAAGAAAGCGGAGCTTACACAAAAGCAGGAAGTACTTGCCAGAAATTATGAATTAGCATGTGATAACTCGGCTAAAATGCGCCAAATGCACGATAAGCTGGAAGCTGACATATCTGACCTTAAGAGCAGAAGGGAAATGCTTAAGGCAAAGGTAAGGGTAGCTGAAACCCAGAAGAAAATGAGCGGAATCGGTTCAGGACTTGAAAGTGCCGGCGGCAATCTGGCGGCATTTAGCAAAATGGAAGATAAGGTCAATAAGATGCTTGACGAGGCGGACGCTATGAATGAACTGAACAACCAGCCAGCTAAGGACAGCGCGGCTGAACTTGCCAGAAAATATGACGCTGAAAACAAGAAGGCGGCGGTAGATGATGAGCTTGCCGCATTAAAAGCTCAGATGGGACTGTAAATATTTTTTAATAGAATGGAAAGGTATGGATATTACAGATGGGTTTATTTTCAAATCAGTTTTCTAATGTAGTTGAATGGAACGAGTCCAGAGAAGGAGTTTTGTTTTATAAGTGGCAGAATCAGGAGATTAAAAAGGGCTCTAAGCTGATTATTCGTCCGGGACAGGACGCCATATTTATGTATAACGGCGTGGTGGAAGGTATTTTTGAGGACGAGGGAAGCTATGATATTGAGTCGGACATCATTCCTTTTCTGACTACGCTTAAGAGCTTTAAATTCGGTTTCAATACGCCTTTAAGGGCGGAAGTGCTTTTTATAAATACGAAAGAAGTACTGGTAAAGTGGGGAACCAAGAATGCGCTTAATCTTCCGGCACAGGGACTGCCGGGCGGTATGCCGATTCGCGCTTTTGGTACATTTAATTGTAAGATATCGGATCATGCGGTTGTGATTGATAAGCTTGCCGGAATCAGACAGATGTACACGGTTGATGATGTAAAGGAACGTATAATCGCAAGCCTCGACCAGCTTCTTATGAGCTGGATAACTAAAGAGGGGCGCGATATGTTTAACCTTCAGGCTGATGCGAGGAGCATAGCTAAAGGAATCGAATCCGATTTAGATATGGATATGCGTAAGATTGGTATCGCTATTACCGAGTTTACCATTGAAAGCTTTTCATATCCGGAAGAAGTCAAGAAGATGCAGGAGAAAGCTGCGGCACAGGCTATGGTGGGCGATATGAATAAGTATACGCAGATGGCGGCGGCAGACAGTATGGGTAAAGGAAAAGCCGGCGGCGGACTTGCAGCGGATATGGTAAATGTTCAGATGGGTATGGCAATCGGACAGCAGATGGTTAATCAAATGAATGGGAATCAGAACGGCGGTATGCAGAACACGACACAGAATATGGGAAATCAAGCCGCTCCGAAATTCTGCCCTAACTGCGGCACGCCTTCAAACGGAATGAAATTCTGCGGAAACTGCGGAAATCAATTATTTTAGAATAGAATTTTAGGATAAAATAATGAGCATTTATGATACTTTGAACGAACAGCAGAAAAAAGCTGTTTTAACTACACAAGGACCTGTTTTGGTGCTGGCGGGGGCAGGGAGCGGTAAAACTCGCGCCCTCACGCACCGGATTGCATATTTAATAGAGGAAGAAGGCGTATCGCCGTTTAATATACTGGCGATTACTTTTACCAATAAGGCGGCAGGGGAGATGCGCGAGCGCGCAAAGAATATATGCGCTCTGGGCGAGCAGGTGTGGGTATCCACATTCCATTCGACATGCGTGCGGATATTGCGGCGCTATATCGACAGGCTGGGCTATGATAATAACTTTACCATCTATGATACCGACGACCAGAAGGGCATTATTAAGGAAGTCTGTAAAAAGCTGTCGATTGATACGAAGATGCTAAAAGAGCGCACGATTCTCTCGGCGATTTCTTCCGCTAAGGACGAGCTTATTTCACCTAAAGAATATGAAATGCAGGGCTCGTGGGATTATAACAGCAGCCGTATTGCCAAAGTCTATAAGGAATATCAGGATACTTTGAGAAAAAACAATGCGCTGGATTTTGACGATTTAATTGTGAAAACCGTAGAGCTTTTTAAAATCTGTCCGGAGGTGCTTAATTCTTATCAGGACAGATTCCGTTATATAATGGTTGACGAGTATCAGGATACCAATACCGCACAGTTTGAGTTAATCAGGCTGCTTGCCGATAAGTACAGAAATTTGTGCGTAGTAGGTGACGACGACCAATCGATTTATAAGTTCAGGGGCGCCAATATACGCAATATTTTAGATTTTGAAAAAGTTTATCCCGAAGCCTGCGTCATCAAACTGGAACAGAACTACCGTTCCACCCAGAATGTGCTTGACGCAGCCAATGCGGTAATCAAGAATAACGCCGGACGTAAGGATAAGGAGCTCTGGACGCGCAAGGAAAACGGAAGTCTGATTCATTTCAGGCGTTTTGATACGGCATATGAAGAAGCTGAATATATTACGCAGGACATAGATAATAAGAAAATCGATGCGAAAGCCGATTATGGCGATTGTGCAGTCCTTTATAGAACTAACGCGCAGTCGCGTATGCTTGAAGAACGTTTTATCATGAAAGGCATTCCCTATCAGGTAGTCGGAGGAGTGAATTTCTATTCCAGAAGAGAGATTAAGGATATTCTTGCTTATCTGAAAACCATTGATAACGGTAGAGACGACGTGGCGGTAAAAAGAATAATTAATGTGCCAAAAAGGGGTATCGGCGCAACTACCATTCAGCGTATTCAGGATTATGCCGACAGCAGAAATATCAGCTTTTACGACGCTATGCGCGAAGCAGACCAGATTATGACAATTGGTAAGAGCGCCTCTAAAATTAAGCCCTTTGTCACGATGATACAGGTATTTAGGAGTAAACTTGAATTTTTAAGCATTAATGATTTAATTGAGGACATACTTGAAACTACGGGCTATATCAGAGAACTTGAGGCTTCGGGCGATGAAGACGCCGAGGACAGAGTGGAAAATATCTACGAGCTTGTAAGTAAGGCGGCAGCGTATATGCAGCAGCATGAAGAAGCTAATCTAAGCGAATTTCTTGAAGAAGTGGCGCTGGTGGCTGATATAGACCAAGTGGAAGAGGGAAATAACAGAGTGCTGCTTATGACTCTGCACAGCGCAAAAGGTCTGGAATTTCCGCATGTATACCTTGCAGGGCTTGAAGACGGCGTTTTCCCCAGCTATATGACGACGGTTTCAGATGATCCCTCAGAAGTAGAAGAGGAGAGACGGCTTGCTTATGTGGGGATTACACGGGCAAAAGACGATTTAACTATTACCTGCGCCCGTTCGCGTATGATTCACGGCGAGACGCAGTATAATCCGATCAGCCGCTTCGTTAAGGAAATACCGCCGCTGCTTATGGATAATAAACTGATAGAGCCGGGATATTCGCAGAATAAGCAGGATTCAAGCTTTAATCCCGATAATAAGCCGAATGAGGATATAGTATTTTTTGGAAGCAAATATGAAAATAATAATAGCGGTTATAGCCGTAGTGGTGCGGGCGGTTATCAGAGACAGTTCGGTAAGAATGCAGATACAATCTTTGATAAGCCTAAAGTGACGGCAAAAGTTAAAGCCACTGTAAAACCAAAGCGCACGGCGTATGAAGACCAGCCGTATATCACAAGGGCGTCCGCTGAAATGGCTAAACAGACGTCACAAACTGCAAATGTGGGAAACGGTGCGGCAGCCGGCATAAGCTCTCTAGGCTATGAACAGGGCGATAGAGTCAGACATCAAAAATACGGCGAAGGCACGGTGATGAAGATTGAGCCGGGGGCAAGGGATTATCAAGTAACCGTAGTATTTGATGAAGTCGGTCAGAAAATCATGTATGCAGGTTTTGCGAAGCTTAAGAAGGTATAATATTATAGTATAATAACTTAATAAAAAAATATGTAGTAAAAAATGTGAATTAGTGGTATATTATAATTATACAATAGAAACGGATGTATAAGCATTCCGTAACAATATGAAAGAGAGGGTTAAGTATGAACAGGGTTGAAATGAGAGAAATAAAGGAAGAGGTTTTAAATAAATTGGACGAAGTATTAGATAATACGGGGGTGAATGCGTTGCTGGGTAAAAAGAAGGAAGAAAAGAAAACGAATGTTATTGTATGGGTACTGGCTATAATAGGCGCTGTTGCTGCTGTTGCGGCAATCGCTTATGCCGTATATCGTTATATGCAGCCGGACTATCTGGACGATTTTGATGATGATTTCGACGATGACTTTGATGATGATTTATTTGAAGACGAGGACGATGAGGAGACTGTTGAATAAGAAGTCGAAGTTGCTTAAGTAAGAAAATAGTCTGATAGTCAATGTCGTAGAGGTTGGCGGCATTTATAAAAATTGAATTAATAGTTTTATTTTTCAGCGGGACGTGCCGGACGTAGGCGGTGCGTCCCGTATTTATTTCTCAGATAATTGCAGCTGCTATGTGCTGTCACGAGTTTATCAATTATCTATATATTTTAATATGAATTAAGGAGTCAGAGCCGCATGAAGAAGGGCAGTATTGTTGAAGGGATTGTGCAGAGGGTGGATTTTCCCAATAAGGGAATAGTGGAAACGGAAGAAGGAATCTGCGTCGTAAAAAATGCGTTGCCAGGCCAAAAAGTAAGATGCTCGGTAAATAAAGTCAGAAAAGGCAAGGCGGAGGGCAGACTGCTAGAGATATTAGAGCCGTCTGCGCTTGAGAGGACAAGTCCATGCCTGCATTTTGGGATATGCGGAAGCTGCGTCTATCAGTCTTTGCCATATACTGAACAGCTTAAGATAAAAGAATCCCAAGTAAAGAAATTGCTGGATTCCGTGTTGGCAAATCAGGATGATTTTTGTTTTGAAGGGATTAAGCCAAGCCCTGTGGAGTGCGGCTACCGTAATAAAATGGAGTTTTCATTTGGCGACGAGGTAAAAGACGGTCCGCTTTCGCTTGGTATGCACAAAAGAGGCAGCTTCTATGATATAGTATCTGTTACGGAATGTCAGATTGTCGATGAAGATTATCGTAAGATTATAAGATGTGTAAGGGATTACTTTGCAGGATTACAGGAACATAAGGTTGACATAAGATTTTATCATAGACTTAGACATGAAGGTTATTTGCGCCATCTTTTAGTAAGAAAAGCAGCAAAGACCGGGGAAATACTGATTGCACTTGTAACGACGACGCAGACGGCGTGTGGAAATATGGTTGATAGAAAGTCAGTAGGCGGGAATACGACGAATGAAAAACCAGAAGGCGTAAATGCCGCAGATGATAACACGGTGGTTGGAAAGATAACGGACATAAAAGATGAAAGCTATACAGAGAAGAGTATATTAGACGGCTTCAAGCAGAAATTATTAAATTTGGCGCTAGACGGAAAAATCGTCGGTATTCTGCATACAAAGAATGATTCGCCTGCAGACGTAGTGCAGAGTGATGAGACGGATATTCTGTACGGTCAGGATTACTTTTTTGAAGAACTGCTGGGGTTAAAATTTAAAATCTCAGAGTTTTCCTTTTTCCAGACGAACAGCTTAGGCGCGGAAGTGCTGTACCAGACGGCAAGAGACTATATTGTGGATTATATCAAGCCGCCTATTAAGATGTATGAGACAAATATATTGCCATCGCTTAGCGCACCGCCGGTTGATGTGCAGGAATATGCAGACGGCAAGGTGGTATTCGATTTATACAGCGGAACCGGTACGATTGCTCAACTGATGGCTCCGGTGGCAAAGAAGGTAATCGGGGTGGAAATTGTCGAAGAGGCAGTTGAAGCCGCAAGGCAGAATGCTAAACTAAATGGTTTACATAACTGTGAATTTATTGCAGGCGATGTGCTTAAAGTGATTGACGAAATAGAGGAGAAGCCGGATATTATCATTCTGGACCCGCCGCGTGACGGCATAAATCCTAAAGCGCTTGATAAAATCATACGTTTCGGAGTAGACCATATCCTGTACATATCGTGCAAGCCGACCAGCCTTGTACGGGACTTAGAGATATTCATGAATAGGGGTTATCATGCAAGGCGTGCCGTAGCTGTCGATATGTTTCCTTTTACCACGGGGATTGAAACGGTGTGCTTGCTTGAGAAAGTAAAGGATTAGTAAGATTTTATGTTGATTTAATAATCAAAAAATACTTGTATAACTTCATATTTCGTGATATTATATATGAAATAAAATAAATCTTGATTCATATACATAATAACTGCGTATATATTTCAATTAGAAAGGCGCAGCTATATGATTATGGCAATTCTGCAAAGGTTCGATTTATTTAGTAGGATTGCGGTAAAATCATTCCATATGTCATGGAAATTTCACAGATTAAGAGAGAAAATATCAGTGTTGAATAGGAACGAAAAATTATTTTGGATAATTACAGGAAAGGTAATGCAATGAAAAGTACAGATGGAGTAAAAACAGAAATTGCTATTGTGGATAAGGAGACGGTTGAGGATTTAATCTACATTGTTCGTGGACAGAAAGTAATGCTAGATATAGATTTAGCAAAAATTTACGGATATAGCACAAAAGCATTTAACCAACAGGTAAAAAATAACATAGAAAAATTTGAAGAAGATTTTATGTTTCTTTTGACAGATGAAGAAGTGAAAGACCTTTCAAGGGGAAATCGGCTAATGCCGATTTTTCCACTTTAAAAGTGAAATAGGGATACC
>JAMPHY010000027.1 GCA_023663185.1 Clostridiales bacterium
TCTTTTCCTTAAAACAGTGTCTTTTATGGGCGGTGGAATTTTATTGTATCACCTGATATTATTGCTTGTCAAGGAATTTCCCAAGGTAATTTTTATATTTTTATATCGCTCTATTTTTTCTATCTATCATCAAATTGCAAAGACTCATAACTACGGCAAACAGTATACCGGCAATCGGCCAAACTACCCAAGTATCCCCCCAATCATTCGTCAAAAAGCTCCAGCCAAGATAGATAGCTGTTGTAATTAGCCAGTATGGTCTTCCAACTGCTTCTTTAATATGGCTTTTCTTTATTTCTTCCGGTGCAAATTCACCTTCTTTTAAAAGCTTCTGCATACTTGCCCACTGTACTCCGGAAATGATAAAAAATACCACACCTATTCCCACAATAAGCATTGTAACTATCAGCATAACCGCCATAAGAAACTCTCTTTCCGCAAAAAGCAAAGAACCGATAAACAGCGGTACAGGGGAAATAATACAAATACATGTACCAATAATATTACTTCTTGAATAGGCTCTTTTATATGCCTTTTGTCTCTCTTTCACCATACCAATAACGCCATATTCGGTTTCAAACGGTTCCTTATCTATGAACTCGAAGGGCGCATTTTGGAAACCGCAGGCGACAAATATAGCCACCGCTCCTGAAATAATAATCGCCAACATAATTAAACCTATACCTGTCGCTAAATCCTCAGAAACATGCAGCGTCGGTTCTTCTGCCGCCGCGCCTAACAGCAACAGCGGAATCGCTGCAAAAATGCACATAAAAGTGGCAATAGCTATTTTTATAGACGCCAATTTTCTCCATTCAAGGAATTCGTTAGCCTGTGCAAGCGTAAGGCGTTTTAAAGATGTATGCTCTTCTTCGTCCGAAAATTCTTCGTCCTCTATTTCGTCTTTTAAAAGGTAATCGGTTGTTACGCCAAACAGATTGCTAAGCATTAAAATCTTCTCAAGGTCCGGCACAGTCTGCGCGCCCTCCCATTTAGATATCGCCTGTCTGGACACCTGTACTTTCTCAGCAAGTTCTTCCTGTGACCAGCCGTTCTTTTTTCTCAGTCTGATAATCTTATCCGCTAAAATCATTTTCTTTTCCTCCATATTAATTTGTCAGCGGCACATTTGTCCTCCGCAGTAAAAAGCATAACTTATTCTATGGTTGCGTGCTACCAATCGGCAGCTGGAAATCTGTCAACTCCAAGTTGCAAAACGCTTTAATTTAGTTTATTATATAGCTAATTGATTTTCAATATATTCAGGCAGGAGATAAGATAATGGGATTAGTCTACAATATTGATTTTGAAGTGGCAGGGTTATTATTTACTCTAGTGTTATATATTCACTTTTGTATGTATTATTCCAGTCAGTCAGAGATAAACAAAAAATTTAAAACATTGGTACGATATCTTATGCTGGCGGAACTTATGGATATAGTAACCGCCGTTACGATTACCTACGGAAGCGTGATTCCGCCTATATTAAATATGGCGGCTAACACATTTTATTTCGTATCTTCTTTTTGTCTGGCATATACTTTCCTGCAATATGTCTCCAGCTATGTAAGTCAGAACGAAAGGTCGAAAGCAGGAATATCGGTTAATAGGATTATATTGTTAATACAACTGGCGCTGCTCTTTATTAATATGTTTACCGGCTACATATTCGGCTTTAATGAAAACGGGGAATATATACACGGAACAATATATATGCTTGTATACATCGTTCCTTTGTATTATATCTTCGCCTCTGCATATGTGCTGTTTAGAAACAGGGAACGGTTTAAGAAAAAACAGATTTTCTCTATTATCGCGTATATTATCTTATGTATGTTTGGTCCTTTGCTGCAAATGCTGTTATTCCCCGATATTCTGTTATCGGTATTTACCTGCTCGCTTGCTGTAGTGATGATTTTATTTTCAATGGAAACTCCCGATTATCAGCTATTGACAAAGACACTGGCTGAGCTTAATGATCTTAAAAAGAGTTTACAGCAGGAAGTTAAACGACAGACAAAAGCCGCTGAGGACAGAAGGGAAAAACTGGAACGCCTGTCACGGCAAATTGTTTTGACGTTGGCAAAAACAATCGATGCAAAAGATAAGTATACAAAAGGACATTCAGAGCGGGTTGCCGACTATTCCATGAAAATAGCCGCAAGGATAGGTCTGTCTGAACAGGAACAGCAGGAAATTTACTGGATGGGGCTTCTTCATGATATCGGAAAAATCGGGGTTCCGGACACAATTATAAATAAAGCGGGAAAACTTACAGACGAGGAGTTTCATATTATACAAACGCACCCTGTAATAGGTTCTGAAATTTTGAGTACAATATCAGAAATTCCTAATATCACAAAAGGCGCAAGATTTCATCATGAAAAATATAACGGTACCGGTTATCCCGATAGACTGGCAGGAGAGGATATACCATTTGTGGCAAGAATCATCGGGGTTGCAGACGCCTATGACGCCATGACTTCTAAGAGAAGTTATCGCGATGTACTTCCGCAAGCGGTTGTTCGTGAGGAAATTGTCAAAGGCAAAGGGACGCAATTTGATCCGAAATGTGCCGATATCATGCTGGCAATGATAGATGAAGATAAAGAATATACAATGAAAGAACATTGAGGTACGAGGTTTGAAGCATTCTTTCGCTCTTTGGCGAAATTTCCTGTATGACAAAAAATCGAGTGCGTCTGCACTCGATTAAAATATATTCATTGGTAGTTATAACGGAGAAAGAGGGATTTGAACCCTCGCGCCGCGTAAGCGACCTACACCCTTAGCAGGGGCGCCTCTTCAGCCTCTTGAGTATTTCTCCAAAGTCTGAACTTTCCTCTACCAATATGAAGCCCTGCCTATCAAACAAGGCAAATGTTATTATACATAACACAAAAATATTTGTCAATGCTTTTATTCTTGAATTTCAACTAATTTCAGTCATTCATTACTTTTTCATATAAATCCGTTCCTTCGGAATCTATTACAACTATCGCGGGAAAGTCTTTAACTTCCAGTCTGCGTATAGCTTCCGTCCCCAAATCATCATATGCAATCACTTCCGAAGCTTGAATGGACTTAGACAACAGCGCGCCCGCTCCGCCGACTGCTGCAAAATATACGGCGCCGTTTCTGACGATAGCTTCTTTGACCGCCTTAGAGCGTTTTCCCTTGCCTATCATTCCTATAAGTCCCAAATCTATTAATGATGGCGCATACTTATCCATGCGGCTTGCCGTAGTAGGCCCGGCGGAGCCTATAGCTCTGCCTTCCCTTGCAGGAGACGGTCCCATATAATAAATCACATTATTTGCCATTTCCATAGGTAGTGATTCGCCTTTTTCCAACGCCTCATACATTCTTTTATGTGCTGCGTCTCTTGCCGTATAAATAGTCCCTGTAATATAAACATAATCTCCGGCATGCAGTTTGCTTACATCTTCTGTGCTCATCGGTGCCTGTATATGCTGTTCCACTTTAATAATTATGCTCCTTCCTCCGCTTGCAAATTTTTAAGTCAACACTTTCGCGGAAATCAAATAGTCCTCACCGCATGTCTGTTCACATGACAGCAGATATTAATACCTACCGGGAGTCCCGCAATATGCGTCGGATATGTATTAATATTGACGGCAAGCGCAGTCGTCGTTCCGCCCAAGCCCCCCGGTCCTATTCCGGTCTTATTTATTTTTTCAAGCATTTCCTCTTCCAATTCTTTCACATAGGGAATAGCAGAGCGTTCGTTGACTGGTCTGGTCAGCGCTTTTTTAGCCATTAATGCGCATTTTTCAAATGTTCCGCCGATTCCTACGCCTATTACCATCGGCGGACAAGCGTTAGGTCCTGCGTCCTTTACCGCAGTAAGAATTGCATCTTTCACGCCTTCTATGCCGTCTGCCGGCTTAAGCATAAATACTCTGCTCATATTTTCGCTGCCAAAGCCTTTCGGCGCAACTGTAATCTTTACCCGTTCACCCGCAACCATTTCATAATGTATTACTGCCGGAGTATTATCCTTAGTATTTTCCCTGATAATCGGATCATTTACTACGGACTTTCTAAGGTATCCTTCTACATACCCTTCTCTTACTCCTTCATTGACCGCGTCTTCCAGCATACCGCCCATGAAGTGAACTTCCTGACCTATCTCAAGAAAAATTACCGCCATGCCTGTGTCCTGACAAATTGGTATCATATCATCTCCGGAAATTTTTAAATTATCCTGAAGCTGACACAAAATCTTTCTGCCAAGCTCTGATTTCTCATTATCCGCCGCAGTTTTCATAACCGCGTCCATATCGTCCGCCAGAAAATGATTGGCTTCGATACACATTTCTTTAATATTTTTAGTGATTTCTGCTACATCTATCGTGCGCATTCCGTCCTCCATGCCAGACTACATTACAATCTGATTTTTAATCTCTTCGAGTTCTTCCGGCGAAGGCTTACCGGCAATCCAGCCTATCTTCTGCCCGTCGTCTTTATATCGCGGAATCAGATGCATATGGAAATGAAACACCGTCTGCCCCGCGCACTCGCCGTTATTCTGCATAAGGTTAAATCCATCGCAATGTAGTTTATCCGTCATATGAGTCATCATTTTCTTTGCAAGCAGCATTGCTTTTGACGCTGTCTCTTCCGGCAGTTCATACAGATTTGCATAGTGGTTTTTGGGTAAAATCAGCGCATGTCCCTTAGCTGCCGGTCCCAAATCCAGTATAACGCGGAACTCCTCGTCTTCATACAGAGTCTTAGACGGTATCTCTCCGCCCGCAATTTTACAAAAAATACAGTTATCGTCCTTCATTATTAATCCCCATTCTCCTTTACCATTATTTATAAAATGCACAGCGCTTAAAATACAAAAAGCTGGTCAAGCGCTTTAAGAACCGTAAAGTCACCTTTCATCTTCATGTCTCCCGCCATAAATGAACGTTGGAAGGTTGCGGCTCCGGACACTATTTCCTGCATGATTTCTCTGCTAAGTTGTATCTCCACGCCGAAATCCTCTGCCTCGCCATAGAAACATTCCAGATTCGCACCGTCTACTTCCACTATTAGCGGTTTATCTTTTTCTTCAATAAAAATTTTATATTTAGCTGCAAAGCCCGCTATCGGATTAAAATGCGCGCGCAGCTCCTGAAGAAACTCTGCCTCATTTTCTCTCTCGCTGCTTCCCATCATATCTCTGAACAGGCTTGTAAGCTCCTGAATATCCGCCTTCTGACGCTGTACATAACTATCGTCTGAAACATACTGCGAAAGCTGCTCAGACTCCTGCGGCGTTAAGTCAATATTATGCGGAACCGATATTTTCTGCTTAACCGCCTGATTACTTGCAGGGAGACAGGGCATTTTCTGATTGATTGTACGGTAAAGGTTCTCCGCCTTTTTCTCAATTATGCGCAGATAATCCTCATTATTCTCCAATATGCTTATATCCTCTATATATCCGCACAACCCGCTGCAGGGGCGTCCGCCCAAAATTTCCCACGCGGTAGCAAGATTCAGCTTGCCGTCCTGCTCACCATAAGTCGTGGACATAACGATAGGACACATATATATATTGCTGATTTTCTCTTTATCCCCGTACAGCCAGCACGCATCAAGGAATTGCTGCATATATCCGCCGATACCATACCATTCCACCGTCGTCGCCAGAATAATTCCGTCGGCGTCCTTCAATGTCTGCGGCAGCGTAGTGATACTATTTTTCAGTTCCATAAGCTTAAAAGTCTCTACCGACACATGCAGCTCGTCCAGCACATCTCCTATTTTTCCCAATACATAAAGCGTCGGATCGTCGATTAATCCTCTGCCGCCGTAATAAATTTTAATTTTCATAATATTTCGCTCCCTTACTTGCCTGCTTTCTTTTCTCTCTTTGCGGGAATAAGCAGCCAGCAGATACCCGCCGCCGTAAATCCTGCCAGTAAACCGCCAATATGCGCTGCATTATTAATATTACTACTGGTAAACCCACAGTACAGCGAAAAGGCAATCGCAAACATCAGCCTGCCCGTCGTTACCTCAGCACATTTACCCTTATATATAAGCGCCAACATCAGAAGCGCGCCTTCTATGCCAAAAACCGCTCCGCTGGCTCCTACTGAGCTTACATAGTTTCCGCTCAACAATTCATATCCTGCGGAAACCATATTTCCAGCAATCCCCGATAGAAAATATATTATTATATATGGAATACCTCCCATATATTTTTCCACTGCATTCCCGATATAATACAATATCAACATGTTACTGACAAGGTGGTTTATGTCTACATGAAGAAACATGCTCGTAATAATGCGATACCACTCTCCCTTTGTAATAACATCGGCTATACTAAAGTCTCCCATATTATACAAAAGGCTTCCGGTAAATGAGCATACAATATACAAAATCACATTAGCTGCAACCAGTATAATGTTCCCCCAACACGACAAGTTTCTAACCGCTTCCCACATAGAAGCCATAGTTAATGGTTGTCTGCCGCGCCCTGCCTGCTGCGAAGATAAATCCTCCTCTGCATAAGGCGTATCGTTTATTTCATATAGAAACTTCTCCAGAACATCTTTCATTCCATAAAAATCGGCAACCTGATTTTCATAAATCATCAGACGATTTTCCATAGGGTTAATAATCCAGCAGAATGCGTCCTCTCCGCACAACTGCTTTGCTTTTCCCACATCTGCACTGATAAGCAGCGACAGGATATGCACGTCGCTTATTCCCTTTTCAATGAAAAAACTCTGAATCTTTTCCTTTATATGCTCGTATTGGTCTTTTGATATATAGAGTCCTTGTTTATAATCAATAACCTGAAGCACATTAATATATGTATTTTCACCATGAAAGAAAAATACAAATTCCGGAAGGTTAGATGAAACCTTATAAAAGCCCTGCTCAAGCAGCAGATTTTCTAATTGTCCAAGTACCATGATATATGCCTCTCTCTCGCTTTTGAGAGTATCATTTTGATTTCATCATGTCAAATCATATAACTTAAAGTCGTCTTCTGTGCCGTCCACTTATCATATGGGCAGCTATTCTTGCCAATAACTGCCCGTAGCTCAACAAAACAACCGCACGCCGCACACATTCCGTCCATCAACAAATCACAGCTCTTACAGACTGCAAGCCGCTCATCATATATCTTCCCGCTAACCTTTATGTCCGCATCTAAGTTATTGATATAATCATGCAGATTAGCAAAATACTCCGACTCGTTCATGTCTGTAGTCAGACATTTCCTACAAGGTCTCCTCTGCTGTTCCATCATTTAATACGCAGGCTGATAACGCTGCATGCCGGCGCAGTAAAGCTTATTTTTCTTCCGTCTGTCTTAAACTCGCTAAAAGATTTTTCTTTTACGTTTTCCGGCTCGTCAAAAGTATTATGCGCTTGGATTTCACCTGTTAAAATGCTTGCCTCTACCGAAGAGGGCTCCATTTCCGCTAATACTATCTCTATCGGAGCCGCCTCATCTGCCGACAGATTATTTATAGTTACGTTTATAACTCCGTCTGCACCAACCGACGCCGACTCCATAACTTCTGATATCTGGTATTCTTTCTCCAGTCCTACGGATTTATTGCCTTCTACAAAGCTTTCCACAAGTTCAGCGTCCTGATGATATCTGTACATATGGAATACATGATATGTAGGAGTCAAAATCATTTTCGGTCCTTCCGTCAAAATAACGGATTGCAGGACATTGACAAGCTGAGCGATACACGCCATCTTGACACGGTCACAGTGCTTATTGAAAATATTCAATGTACTTCCCGCAATTAGCGCGTCTCGCATAGTATTCTGCTGATATAAGAAGCCGGGATTAGTTCCGGGCTCTACGTCATACCAGCCGCCCCATTCATCAACCATCATTCCTATCTTTTTCTCCGGATCATACTGGTCCATTATCGCACTATGGCGTGTAATCAGTTCGTCCATGTACAACGCCTTATACAATGTCTTATACCATGATTTCTCATCAAAGTCAGTCGCGCTTCCCTTCTTAGCCCAATTATCTTCCGGAAGCGTATAATAATGAAGCGATAAGCCGTCCATAAATCCGTGTATATGGTCTGCATGTGGTTTTGCATAGCAGGTTTTCAACACGCCTTCCGTCCAGAAATAATCATCTGCATTCGGACCACAGCAGATTTTCGTAATTGGTTTCTCCCCGCTGTACTGTCTGATATAGGTCTGATATCTTCTATAAAGATTACCGTAATAATCAGGCGTCATATTGCCGCCGCAGCCCCAGCTTTCATTACCTACTCCGAAATAATCAAGCTTCCACGGTTTCTCATGCCCGTTTGCCTTACGCATATCAGCCATAGGCGAGACTCCGTCAAAAGTTATGTATTCTACCCATTCGCTCATTTCCTGCACCGTGCCGCTTCCTACGTTTCCGTTGACGTAAGTCTTACAGCCGAGCTGCTCGCACAGTTCAAAATATTCATTAGTACCAAAACTGTTATCTTCCAATACGCCGCCCCAGTGCGTATTTATCATTTTCTTTCTGTTTTCTTTAGGTCCTACGCCGTCTTTCCAGTGATATTCGTCCGCAAAACAACCGCCCGGCCAGCGAAGCACAGGTACTTTCATTTCCTTCAAAGCATCTACAACGTCTTTTCGCATACCATTCACATTGGGAATGTCCGAATTTTCTCCAACGTACAAGCCTTCGTAAATACATCTGCCCAAATGCTCGGAAAAATGTCCGTATACTTCGGGATTAATATGTCCTTTTTTGTTTTTTTCATTGATAAATATCTGCACTTTGCTACCTCCTTTAATTATAAAAAAATACTATCAATAAGAATTATATCAATTCCGCGCGATTAGTCAATATTTCACCGGTAGCAATAATTAAGTTTTCCAAAACGAATTTCATCTCCCGGCTCAATTTCCAACGTCTCGCTCGGCTCCATGCGCAATCCGTTTTTATATGTTCCATTCATTGAGTTCATATCGGTAAGGAATACTTTGCCGTCCTGTTTCTCAATCCGCGCATGAACCCGACTTACTGAAGCGTCCGTCAGCACACAGTCCACGCACCCCGCCATCTTTCCTATTGTAAACGGGAACTTTGTAAGCTCTATATGTCTTTTATTTTTATTATCCATTGCATATAACTTATATTCTATCTCCCGTATTCCCGAATCCATAAAGACGGTTTCAGTGCTTGCAACAGATTTATTCTCCAAAGTATATTTTTCATATACATATGTATTCATGTTTTTGTCAATGACATTTTGTAAGTCAACCGGCTTTTCTTCCCGAAATTCGTCTTCAATATCCCTTAGAAGCCGCTGTTCTTCGTTCTCCTTCTTCTTGCCTTTTCTTCCGGCTAAAATGACCTGCAGCGCAGAAAAGACAAGACACAGCCCCATGACTGCCATACAGCATATAATTAATAACGTCTCCCGCGGCGTCAATTCATAATTATTATAAATCCAGCATACCGCACCTATCCCGCATATCGACACTACTGCAAAAATCGAATAATATATAGTATTTTTCTTATTCTCCGTACTGACTTTTGTTTCAGGTTTAGAATGACTGTTTTTACAGTCTGTCTCCGTTATGACGGCAGCCTCTTCATTTATAGCGCCTATTTCCTCAATATTTTTCTCTGCAAAATTATTCTCTACAAACGTCTTTGTATCAACCGCCATCGGCACGGCGCTTACATCTTGCGGCTCGTCGAAAAGCGCAAGCGCATCTGTAATAGAAAAAAATTTACTCTCCGCCATCTCATAGACCTGATAAATAATGTCCGCCAATTTCTGATTACCCGTATCCGTATGGTTAAGCAGAAAGTCCATAAGCGGCTCGTACCGATTATCACCTGACGTATCTGCTGCAGGATAGTATAGTCCGAAAAATTTTTTAGATGTAAAATCATAGAAAATACAGTCCTGCCGCAGCAGCAAACCGCTTTCTTCCATAAAAAACTGCCCCAGATTGCGATATATCATATCCATCTGGGAGAAAAAATCCCTGACCTGTTCATAAGACATTTTCTTCCCCTGATACAAAGTTTCAAGCGTCACTTTAGAGCTGATATCATAGTAGAGATAAGTTTCACTGTTTACATTCCTAACAGAACATTTCACTATTCCGTCTATTTTATTACAGGCAAGCATACTGTAGCGATAGCTTTCGCCTGCGTTAGCCTCGTCACACTTCAAAATCATATAGTTATGTTTATAGTCTTTAAAATATTTTGCTTCTAACATGCTTCTGTTCCTTTCACTCCTCTTTACTTTATTCTGTCGGCTTAGTATCTGTCGTCTTAATATCATCTTTCTGCCTAGTGTAAAAGATTTTCCGCCATTCTAAAACTGCGGATTAATTTAGTCGGATTAATCTCCCACGCTTTAGCTTCTGTCTGAATATGCCAGCCGTCTGCGTTGAACATGGTAAAAAAATGTTTAAACGGTACTCTTACGCTGCATTCTGCATATATTTTTACTTCATTTCCATGCTGCCCTGCGCTAGCTTCCACCCTATCTGCTCCAAAATATTTCCTGCCAAACTGTCCCGCCATATGTGAATTAATATAGCTTACCGCCGCGCCTTCCTCTTTCTGAATACTCCCGCGCAGGCATAGTGCATACGAGTCTTGATATAGGACGCATTTATCATATGAGTAGAAAGATATGTAGATTAAAAAAACAAAAATAAAAATAACCCACGGCATAATGAAACTTGCTTCTAATGTCATATAGGCATTTACAGATATACCATTTATTTTCTTAAACAAAAAAACTCACCCCCATTCCGATTGCTAAGAACGGCACCAATGGCAGCCTGCTGTTTCTGCCCGCCTTACAAAATACTATTAAAATCAGGGCAAATACAGATGACGCAATCAGTCCAATACATATAATAAGAGAACATCTGCCAAATCCCAGCGACAGTCCTAAGAATACAATAAGCAGCCCGTCGCCATATCCTATCTTTTCTCCTGTACAGAAACTAAGCAAGAGAAAGAAAACTCCCGGCATTACTGATACTGCCATTTCTAATATAAACAGCTCTCCTTTGCATATCTGCCATATATTGATTCCTAACGCCGCCGAAAATCCTATCAGCAGTATAATAAGCGGAACTTCTTTTTTCTTTATGTCAATAGCTGAACATATACATAGCACAAGCAGAACCGTTATATTAATAAACATGTTTCCTATCTGCACCTTGCACATCTCCCCCTTCCTCCTACCTGCGATAACGGTATAGTATAAATAGTCCTCTTTAATCCGGAGCAGTTAAGCTTTGTATGATAACTGCTGCCCTGAGCGGTAATATATACCGTTTCTTGCGGATAAGCGCCGCACATTTCACATGGATAATATTTTCCACCGGATTGATTTCTCTTATCTGTTATATTCTCCATCTCGACGGAAGTAACAGAGAGATTCAGGTGCGTACAGTTTCGATTGGTATGGTACACCGTCCCTGTTTCCGTCACATAGACCATCGGCTCATCGCTTGTAAAATCGCTGATTCCCATTTCCACATCATAACCTGTCCACATTCTTGCATAATAACGCTGACACATATTGAAGTTCTCAAATCCAAGAATCGCAATTAACGGCTGCACCTGATAGTTTAAACATATCTCTACAATATCGTTATTCTCCGCAATTACTGTTCCGTCATATCTAATGCCGCCCGCTCCGCTTTTTATGCACGACTTATTCAAATACTCTGCTCCCACATAATCTTCAATTTCCCCTCTGACATACAACCAAGAAACCGCCATTGAAGCAATTCCTTCTATTTCATTTGGCAGCACATTCCCGATTGACTTTTCATAGGCGTAGCCGTAAAACGCAATTTTGTTACCGACTTGATGAAGCGCGGCGCTAAGCCTGCTCTGAGCTCCGATAATGTTCATCACATAAATCAGATTGACTATCAGAAAAATAAATAGCGGCAATGCAAACGCGGCTTCAACCGTCATGGACGCCTTATACTTTCGTGAGGTAAAAGATGACGCCCTCTTTATCAGTCCTGTTCGGTGAAGAACATTAAGACATGTCCGGAGAGAATTTGCTGTCGAATTATTTTTATTTGAATTTTGTGACTGTAAAAAGGGCATCATCTTTTACCTCCTTAGTAATATCCATATAACCGCTCCATTTCATATCTGTAGCCGAAGCTGCTTTTAACCGCTAGTCTTGCCTTATATGTATCGAAGCAGCCGTCTATGCGAAACTCACTGTTCCCCGGAGTCTTTCGGATATCCATCTCCATAATATCCATAGCGCGAAAGGTCATATCATGTGAATCCATAAGAAATAGCATAACTTCCAGATATTCTTTATAGCTTAAGCCTCTACCATTATCATCACTATCCTTAAGACTCCCCTTGACATTCTTAATACTGTTGATTCCCGTCTTCCAATCAGCAGACGTCTTATAAATAGGCACGCGCCCTCCATTAAGTAAGTCTTTTACGTCCTGAAGGCTCTCCACATACGCCCATGCAAATAAAATCAAATACTTTACAGGCTCGGCAAGTTCAGGACTAAGCGTTACAGCCGCAAGCGTAAGCGCCATTGCTTCTGCCTCGGCAACTTTAGCGCTGTCGGATAGAATATAAAGCACGTTAGCGGCTTCTCTCCATTTAAGCAGCTTCTTTGCCACATACTCAAGGTTCTTCCAGTCTGTATCTTTTCCTGCGATTATGTACTCAATCTGATACTGCAAAACGGATTCCTCCTTTTCTTTTCCGTAGTAGCCGCATTTTTCAAATAAATAGGCAAGAAAAAGAAGGTCGTTTGATTCTCCGGCAATCTGCTTAGCCTCTTCGCAAGTTCCGCTTCCCTGAAAAAGAGTCCGGGAAGATACATATTGTTCCGGCACAATCTTTACCGTAGAAATACTTTCTATGTTATCCACTACGAGATTCAGCACTCCTATACTGCGCGTCGCATTGGCGATATCCGCCGGATTATTAAGCGGCACCTCTTCGTACATGCCTTCTCCTACCTCTTGAAGCGGCAGTCCGATTTCATCAATACGCGCCTGAAATCCGTCTCTTTCGCCGGCAACGTCCCGCGTTTCCATTTGATAATGTTCGGTCATAGATACATTGTCCGTAAGTCTCATCAGCAGATTTCCTAACGGATAATCCGCCATATAATCGCTAATCTGTCTCTTTATCACATCGCCGTCATCATCAGAGGCGATAGAATATTCAGTAAGTTCTACGCTCTCCACGCTCATGTTAAGAAAATCCCTTGTCCTTTGAAATAAATTGCCGCTTTGATATTGCAGATTTTCCTGAATATATTTTTTCAGATGTTCCTCTGTATTGGCAATCGAGGGCAGGCTTCCCCCATAGGAAGTATCTACAAACAGCAAGTCATACTGATTAAGCAACTCTCTATGGTATTCCGCCAGAATGGAATTCATGCCGATATCCGCCACGCACTCGAATTTCATTCTTATCGCACTGATTCGTGCCCCTTCTATTACCGTGAATACAAGGGACAGAATCAATGTCAGCGATAATGACAAAAAAACTGTTATATATCCTTTTCTCATGACATTATCGTGTTGCTGTCTGAGGTGATTTTATTAAATACGCTCTCAACCAGACTGCGAAGCTGCGATTTAAATATAATTACCAGGCCAACCAATACCACGATAATAAGAATAATTTCTACCGTTCCCATTCCATCTTCTTCTCTTAAAAAATCTTTAAACCCCTTTAGTTTTCTTTTACCCATGACTCTTTTCTCCTTTACTAATTCTACTTTTACAAATCAACTCAAAATGAACAGAACGCCGGAAACATTATAATTACCATGACGATACAGAGCATCATCATCATTGGCATAAGAAGCTTGGTTCCGGCTTCTTCCCCCAATCTTCTGGCGGTATTCTTCCTTTCTTCAAATGCGCTCGCCGCTTCCTGCCGCAGCATCATAAGCATATCGTTGCTGCCTTTTCGTATATTCTGTGACAAAAGCGCGCCCAGCTTCATATATGGCTGCAGCTGACATCTTTTTCCCAATCGCGCATACGCCTCCGTCTCCGAAATACCGCTTTGTAATTCGTTTACAAGCAACAGGATTTCTTCATAAGCATATCTTTTTTTGTCCGAATTTCCTTTTCTTTTATAATCCTCCCCCATCTTGTAGAAAGTTTTTCTAATGGACAAGCCCGCGCCCATATATAGCGTTACCTTGCTAACTACTTCCGGATAATCCAGCAATAATTCCTTTTTACGTTTCTCTAAATCTTTCTCTACGTCCTTCACTTTAGAAAAATATATCAGTATAGAAGCGGCACACATGAGAAGAAAGAAATATCCGCTGTTGTCTTCAATCACCTCCTTCCAGATAACATTTTTGTTCTCTATATTATCCGGCAATATCATGACGCCGCCTGTTCTGCTCGCCTGATTTTGTTCTTCCAAAGACGCTTCAATGCTCTGCAATAATTGTTCCTCTCTGGTAAAAACCGCCGGTTGTACCTGAACCGGAAAGATTTCCTCATATTCTATTCCGTCATAACGCAGTATCGCCCGCAAAGTCACTATCTGCGCCTCTTCCAGCTCCCTATTATTAACTTCGCCGTCAGTATGGATAATAGCGTAACTGCCGCTTTCCCATTCTATCTTGAATGGATAGCCCTCTATTTCGCTTGCCAGATTAAGATTCTTTGTTACCGTCTCCAAGCTTTCGTTATCCCCTTTTATGATTTCCGCAAGGTTTTCTATAAATTTCTGATGAAGCAGTTCAATTTCCTCATGCGTGTATTTTTGCTCTTCCACGGTATAAGTAATGTTTTCAGGCTCGTTTCCTTCTATCTTTGCCGTCAGCGCCACTTCTATGCCACCCTGTCCATAACTTTTTCTGTTAATATAATTTCCTTCCTTAATGAGTCCGCCCGTCTGCGCGCTTACCGCCACGCATAGCGAAAGAATATTTCCTACAAAAAGCACAAGCAGAGTAGTCGAATACTGCTTTATATAAAATTCATTTAACTGTTGCTTCTGTGACAATGACGGATGCAGAAGCTTTAAGTCTTTTCCCAGCTTACTTTTATGAAGTTGTTCTTTACTTCTCCAACTTCTCCCTATACCTTTGCCTATGCTTTTTCTTAAGAATTTTTCTTTCTGCCGTATACACCATATGGCTGCCTTTATAAAGTATTTCTCCCACGCTTTCGGCTTTTCTTCCCCCTGCTTCATATACTCAGCCGCATTTTCCGTTCGGGATACCATAAACAGTATAAGAAACAAAACCAACACAACAAGATATACATAAATCATAATAATCCCCCATTCTTATGCCGCCTGCCCATCTATACTTCTATCTCCACCAATCTCCTTGAAATCATAAACGCCGCAAGATATACAATAAGGCAGACTGTCATAACAATGATTCCCGTCAGATTATGATATAGCGCGTCAAAAAATCCCTTCGACGTCATTTCTATGTAGATAATTATTAAAAACGGAACTACATTCATAATCTTCTGCTCCATTTTCTTAGCGCTTACTATAACCTGTATCTCTTTATCCACCGCGATTTTCTGCTCAATGGTATCCGCCGTCTGCGCCAAAATCTCCGTCATATTGCCGCCGCTTCGCTTGGCAATCATAAAAACATCGGCAAACTGCATAATGTCCGGCACATGACTTCTAACTCCCAAATCATACAGAAGTCTTTCTAATGTGATGTTATTATCCAAGCCCTTCGTGATATAGTCGATTTCACGGCAGATATAACTTTCGCTTCCATATAACATAGCCATGTCCCGATATGCTTCCCTAAATGCATTCTCTACGGAATACCCTGCCCGCTGGTTCGCCGACACAGACAATACCATATCCTTAAACTGTACATTAAGCTCTTGCTTCCTGCTTTTATTAAGCTCTTCTTTCTTCTCCTTAAAGAAAATAATGATAATCGGAGATAAAATAAGACACGCCCAGATAGAACGGTAGAAAAAATATCCTATAACGGCTAAAATCAAGATAGCTTCGACCAAGCACGCTATCCACTCTTTGCCGTTTAAAATATATTTCTCATAGTCCGTTCCCGTCCGTCTGTATTCCTGCGTTTTTAAGCTTCTCAACATAACTGAGTTCTCCTTTTTTACTTAGTTCTCCTAATACCCGACCGTCCGCGGCTTCTCCGTTTTCTTTAAAACGGTAGAGTGTATTAAGTTTGATTTCACCGTCCTCAAAGCCGAGAACTTCCACGATTTCCAGAACCTTTCTGGATTTATCCCTCAGCCGTCCGAGGTGGATTATGATATCAATACCTGAAGCAATCTGCTGTTTTATGGCGTTAAGCGGCAAATCCATTCCCATTAAAATCATATTTTCCAATCTGTAAAGCATGTCCTTAGAGCTATTGGCGTGTCCTGTGGACATAGAGCCGTCATGTCCCGTATTTAAGCATTGCATCATGTCAAAGGCTTCACCGCCCCTGACCTCACCGACTATTATCCTGTCGGGGCGCATTCTAAGAGACGATTTAATCAGTTCCCTAATCGTAATCTCCCTACACCCCTCCACGTTCGCATTCCTTGTTTCCAACCTGACTATATTAGGAACATTTAAAATCTGCAGTTCAGCGCTATCCTCAATGGTAATAATTCTTTCTTCCTTCGGGATATAATTAGACAGCGCGTTTAAGAAAGTCGTCTTACCGGAGCCGGTTCCGCCGCTGATAAAAATATTGTATCCCGCCTTAACCAAGCTCTCTAACCAGACACATACATCTTCCGGAACAGAACCGAATGAAATCAAGTCCTGCATGGTAATAGGCTTGTCCGGAAATCTTCTTATCGTGACAATCGGACCATTCAACGCTATCGGATTTAAAACCACATTAACCCTAGCTCCGTTTTTTAATCTTGCGTCCACAATAGGCGAAGCCTCGTTGACAACCCTGTTGCACTCTGCTACAATCTGCTGGATTACGTCGATTAATTTTTCCTTACTTTCAAATTTCAAGTCGGAATGAATTAATCTGCCCTTTTTCTCGATAAAAATCTCTTCCGGTCCGTTAATCATTATTTCCGTAATCTCCGTATCGTCGATAAGCGCCTGTAAAACGTCTAATTTTCTGACTGCGTGGAAAAGTTCTTTCCTAAGACTCTCTTTCTCGGCAAGCGTCATTGAGCGCTTTTTCCCTTCTCTGATAAGCAGCTCGTCAATAAGCTCCTGAATTTCTTCGTCCGACATTTCTTTAGAATAGTCTATGCTTGCCGCAAGCGTCTCCCGTAATTCTTTTCTGGTCTCAATTTGCTTGATTTTCATATAAATCACCCTGTATGATTGCTTTGACATATCCTGCAAGCTCTCCGTGCGTCATTAAATTCAAATCCGACGGCAGCTTTTCAAAAAACGGAAAACGGCATTTCACGGTCTTTTCCGCAATATCGTCCATCTCGTTTAAGCGCAGAATTTTCTCATACTGCTCCATCTTCGCCATCGCAAAACTATCGTCTTTTATAATCGTATATATCTTGCAGCAGCGCGTCATCAACTCAAAGAGCCCGTTCATTCCGTCTGTCAAATCCAAAATCAGATATTCATAGTTGCTTATTTTGCCTATCGCTTCTAAAAGCTCCACCCATTTGTCGCCCGAAATCCCCTGCATATCAAGATTGGTCTCTCCCGGCGGAATATAATCTAAGCCGTTGATATTTTGCACTATGGACGGTAATCTGGTGGATAATTTTTCCTTAGCGCAGTTAAAATAATAGACCATGTCCATCATATCAGCCGCAAAATCCCGATGAAGCATTCTGCCAAAACCCGAATAGCTTTCAAAATTCAGATACAGCGCTTTATGCTCGCGTGCAAGCAACTGTCCCATAGTGAGCGCAAATGTGGTTTGAAGACATCTTTTGACCGGAGAATATACACCGATGATTTTCATTTTTAAGTCCTGCGCCGTATTTTCGTCACTCCAATTTTCAAACTCCGTGACTTGCTCTAATATCTGAGAAACTATCTGCTCCGGATTCTGATATTTATTTATGTATTTATAGTCTGTCTGTAAGCCATCAAGCTTCCCTTCATAGAGTACAAAAGTCTGCGTAATATCCGGCTTTACCTTTATTTGCTTCAAGGCGCTCTCACCAATCAGCAAAATATTAATTTCCTCTCTGTCTAAAAACGGCTGCAATTCTTCTGTCTTAGTAAAAAGATGTAGGGTATACGGCATAGATATCCTATCCGTTATGTACTCCGCCATACGAAATGCGTAAGTCTCCTCCAAATCGCAGACCGCAAAAATCTTGTGTTTCAAAGCATCCCTCCTAGTCCGAGCATTACACCGAAATAAATCGGTAATGCAAAATGTATTTTATTTCTCTTGTTCTTGTCAGAATCCCATTTGAGATTCTCTCCATACAGTTTCCATTGCCCCGTGTACATAACATCAAATAGATAAGAAAACAGATATTTCATTCTTTCCCTGAAATTCTTTTCTGATATTACTTTTAAAATGGATATTATAGCTCCGGTAATAAAAGAATATATCATGATATGAAGCTGCATATCTGCGGTGAAAAAACTGCCCGTCATAAGAAAAAGTTTTACATCGCCGCCTCCTAAGCCGCCAATCCGATATACAGGATATAAAAGACAGAAAGAAATAAGTATTACCACTATGGCGTCGATTACGCCCCGCCAGCCGCCTCTCATGAAACTAAATAAGAAGCCTGTACATAGTCCGACTGCAATCAAAACATTAGGTATTCTGTCATACTTAAAATCCATAAAGACTGCCACTATCAGCAATAGAATTAAAATGTAATAAAAATAAATCAGTCCAATAAAACACCTCCTTTACCTTAAAGTCTACTCAACGAAATCATTGGAAGATACTTCCCGATATCTGCAAAGGCAGATTAAATGAAGTGAATTCATGAGTTGTAAATCGTATTATATATGTCTTTGTTAATCTTGTCTATAGTTTTTTATAAAAAAATATTTTTTTGTGAAAAATCTACAAAATTTTAAAAAAATTAATGCCGTAAAGCACTACAAGCCCCGGAAATCCGAGGATTCCAGATGTCAAAACCGTCATCGGATTAATGCCTACGATCACTAAAATATTACTTGAAAGCAGAAAATTATTCAGAAAATAAATTCCTATCGTCCCCAATACTGCACGCAGGACAAAGTTAATAATCCACTCTATTTTTCTGCCAAGCGCACCTATTACCAGCACCAGTATACATACGCCTAGAATAGCCGCCATACTGCCCATTTTCTCCATAATTATCTCTCTGCCCTTTCATGCCGCCAAAGTTAGCACAGGTTTATTTGCGCAAACTTGTCAACCTTTTTACTAATCTATATTCACCATGCGGCATTAATATAACTGGAATATTTTTCCTATATCGCGACTATACTATTAAGAGAAGGATTATATTTTAGTCAAATCCGCGGCATGAAAGGAGCATTAGTTTTGATATGAAGATTTTATTTCATCAAAAATCCGACCAGATTAATACAGAAGACATTTTAGAGCTTCATAAACCGTCTATAATGGAGGAACTACTTCAAACAAGACGTGCTTTGGAAATTGCATACAGCGGTTTCGATTACGTGACCGATCCGGATTTGATAGACTGCTATATTTATGAATTAAATTCCATTATGAAAAGATATAAGTATCTATTGGAACAGGCTGAGAAGGACGGTATTATGCTTGAAGAATCCTAAACTTTTTATAAGAAGCGTCCGATACATTATTTGATATTGTATATAATTAATACTTGCGAATCAAAGTCAAGGAGGCAGTTATGATTATTTCTCGCAATCTGGACGCAATGAATCTAAATCGAATCGTCAACGATAATATCAGTGCACATGCAAAATCCTCGGAAAGAGTTTCTTCCGGTTATAGAATAAATCTTGCAGCGGACAATCCTGTAGGACTAGCCATGTCCGAAACTATGCGAAGACAAATCAGAGGGCTTATGCAGGGAACCAATAATACTAAAGACGGCGTTGCTTTTGTCCAGATTGCCGACGGAGCTATGTCGGAAATTCACGATATGTTACAGCGAATGAACGAGTTATCGCTCAAATCGGCGGACGGACTCTGTACCGCAGTTGACCGCGCTGCATTAAATGCTGAATTTGACCAGCTCCGCACGGAAATTGACCGCATTAACAGCAATACCTCATTTAACACGATGCCGGTGTTTGAAGAACATGAGCCTTCCTATTATCAAATCTGTGGAAACAGACAGTGGAATGATAATCAGCTTCATACGATTACCGAATCGACAAATGAGTTAAACATTCATCTGCCTGATGGTTATGTGCCAAAAGACTACACGATTACAGTTCCGGCAGGCACATATACTACGCAGGAGTTAATGGACGAAATAGACGACGCTTTACATAAAATGTCCCCAGCTAATCCGGGGTTTGTGTTTGAGTACACTAGCGATGGTTATTGTAATTTGAATTTTGAAAGCGCTGATGGCAAGCCGACGATGATTGACTTTATCGACGGTTCGCTTTCGTATCTTATTTATGATTTTGAGACGGGGGGATCTGCTGCTACGCTATTGGGTACTACGGGATTTGGTCCCGGTGAAACTCTGTCTATTTCCAGAGGAAACAATGATGTACTTGGTTTTTATCTTGAACGTGACGGAATTTCCCAAGAGGTTTCTATAACACTTGCACCAAAATCATATACTTATGACGACCTGTTCAATGCAATCCAGTCAGAACTAAATAATGCTGCCACTAAAGCTTCTCTCGCTGCAGACGTCAAAGTTGAAACATATGAAGATGATGGTAAAAGGTATGTCCAGATTACAGGTACGAATAATGTAAATATTACCGGTTTGAAGGGTAATATGTTTCGGTTTGAAAAAAGTGGTCAAATTTATCACTCCGCATTTTATGATAATGCTATTTATGGTGAATTTAAAAATACGCCTGCTTCAATTACCGGTAATTATTATGACAGCAGCTATCCAATAGGAATATCAGATAATAATAATATCCTTAAGTTTAAAGTTAATAATAAAGAATATGAAATTAAAATTCCGGTAAAAGCTAATGGGGACGGCTATACCGTTTCACAGCTTGTCAGTCTAATAAATAGTAATGCAGACGTTAAAGATGTAGTTACAGCCAGTTCTGTTTCTAAATATATTTCTGGACGCAACGACTATTGCTATGCCTTGAAATTATCCGGAACCCAAGGTGCGCTTGTTTTTGATACTGATTCTGATGTTAATAAAAATACATATAATACACTTTTCTGCACTGATGGTGATTTCTCTACTATTATAACAGGTCAGCCTGCGTCAATAACAGGAACTGCTAATTTGACAGGAAAGATTTCTCTTCCAGATGAGCCTTTAATATTTTATGTCGATGGCACGAAATGTACGCTTACCGGCATCGGTGGAGATTATAACAGTCTGGAGGATTTATGCACTAAATTAAATGGCATTATACCTGATGATATAAAGACGAAAATAAAATTTGATAAAGACAGCAGTAACCATATACGTATAGTCGCTCAATCTTCTGCCGTTAAAAAGATAGAGATTAAAGATAAAAATAATACTTATAATACCCTTTTTACGCAAAAGAGATATACTTACTATACTTCCTCATATAGCGGAAGGTTATATACTACCGGCAGTACACAGCAAGGTAATCTTAGTTCTGAGGAAAAATATGAAGCTGCAACCTATCGTAAATATGATTCTACATCAGACTTTCAGAAACCGATAGATTTAAGCGGCAATAATACAATGACAATCAATCTTAGCAAGGGCAGTCCGATAACCATTACTTTAAACGAAAAATACGATACCATTGGGCAATTAGTTAATGATATTAATAGCAAACTTGGTTCCGCATCAAGCGAGGTAAGTGTATCATACACTAGCAGTAGTAGTAGCGGCAGTATAAATTTTAACTATAGCCCTGACAGATCTAAAGTTAAAGTCGGTGATAATTGGTCAATTAGCGTAAATTTTAATTGGGACGCAATTTTTAAAACAAGTGTACAAGGACATTCATCAAGCAATCAATCCGACTCGACAATAACATCTTTTTCCACAATATCTAACGGGATTAAGATAGATGACAGTAATAATGTATTAGAATTAAAGTTAAACGGTATGACCAATGCCGGTATAGTAACCATTAAGAATGGTACCTATAATACCAAAGAGGCGTTAGCAAAAGCAGTACAGGATGCAATCAATGCCACCAATGATTTAAAAGATAAAGGAATTACCGTATCCTGTGAAAATTCCAAATTAGTATTAACCGCTCCATATGGAACATTCACCAGTAATTCTGTCAAAGGCAGTTTTTATTACAAAGTAATGTGCGAGATAAAAGATTTATCGCCAGATATTTCAGCAGGAGGCTCCAAATATGATCCGCCTGCCCGCATTATAGGTCGTGTAGACCTGACAAAAGAACCTCTTGAAATAATCAAGGGCGCTAATGACCAGATTACTTTTGATTTTACTTATCCCGGCTCCACGGATCCTCTAGTAATAACGATTACACTTCCTGCGGGAGAATATCAGGATGGAATTGCGCTTTTTGGCGATAAAAACAATCCCAATCAAGATCTGATTGACGAGATAAAAAGGCAAATTGATGACTATGATTCAAGCGTTCCTAATTGTGACGAAATTAAAAGACTGTTTGGTACAGGCGGTATTTTTGACTTAAACTTTACTATAGGAGGCGAGAGTACCGGTGCGGCAAATAGTGTAGACTCTTCCGCATTACAGATATCTGCAACGCTAAGAGACGAAACAAACGTTCCCCCTCTTAGCGCAGGACAATATATTATTGACGGCGTTCGCGGAAGCGCAGCTCCCTTTGTCTTCTATAAGACAACTTCCCTGCCGATACCTTCTTATATCATCGGCACTAAGAATGTAATGGACGGAGTTACTATTGAATCGGGTAAGAATATACTCACACTCTCTTCCAACAACATACCTTTTCAGTATACGTTCCCGGAAGATACTTTTTATACCGCGGACGAATTGATTGATAAGTTAAATGATATGTTTGAAAACGGCGACGACTATGGCAATCCGGCTCCGTTAGAAGCAGCATTGGAAAATGGCGCGGTAAAAATTTCCTACAAGCTTCTAGGTTCTAATAAAATAACAAACGTTGGCGGAAGCGCAAGAAGCACCATCTTTTTTGAGGAGGAAGGCAGGGATTCCAGAGATCCGTTGATTCTTCAAGTCGGCGCTGAGCAGCGTTCAACAATAGAATTGCCGCGTATAAGCGTTAGCTCCTGTTCACTGGGTATTAATTCTCTTACGATAAGCCAGATGAAATATGCTGACAAAGCCATAGAACGTATTAAGGAAGCAATTCATAAGCTGAACGCTAAGAGAAGCACTTATGGAGCCATGCAGAACCGCTTAGAACACACAATCAATAATAATGAGAATATAACAGAAAATGTTCAGGATACAGAATCCGAAATCCGTGACACCGACATTGCTTCGGAAATGATACGATATTCTAATCTAAGCATATTGCTTAAAGCCGGACAGTCTATGATTGCACAGTCTAATCAAAGAATTGAAAAGCTTTTAACCATACTGCAATAAAAATGTGCGCCGCAAGGCACACTTAAAATAACAGGGGCTTCTCAAACGAGAAAGCCCCTGTTTTCCTTTGTATTTGACATATTTTCCGTCAAGGTATTTTTACCATAAGTCAGTCCCGCATATACTGTCTGTGTATTCCCCAGAACCGCTTCCGACGTATCCTGTGGTTCTATCTGCTTCCACGCTGTATGAAGTCGTTTGATTATAGTCTCCACATGGTCCAGATTTTCTTGTTTACAATGCCTGTTTGCCTGCACTAATTCTCTGTTAATATACAGATAAAGCTGCAATAAATTCCGCGCCACAGCGTACTCCATATGCAGCGACACGATTAGTTCATCTATGCAGCCACGAATCTTCCGGATTGCATTTTTATATTCAACCTTATCCTCTGCCAAAAGAGCTGCCTTCGCTTCGTCCAGATAAAGCAAAATCATCTCATACAGAATAGTAATCAGTTGAGTTTTGTTTGCATGTGTAATCTTCAACGTGAACTCCTGCTTTAATTCCTTAGTCATATATTATTCCTCTCCATATACTCAAATCATTACTGCAATAACTGCAATATCTGTGACGGTCTCTCGTTTGCCTGCGCCAGCATGGATACCGCTGCCTGCTCTACTACCTGCTGCGTCGTGTAATCAGTCATTTCTTCTGACACATCTGCGTCCATAATGCGAGAATATGAAGCAGTCATATTTTCACTTGTGATATCCAAACTGCTAACCGTATGTTCCAAACGGTTCTGATATGCACCGAGACGGCTGCGCGCCGACGATACATAAGCAATCGCGCCCTTAATAGCCTCGATAGCATCAGAGCTGCTCTCCTGTGTGGATAAATCCGCGTTGGTAAGTCCTAATCGCTGCAATGATATCGTCGGAATCCGAATTGCAAGGGTCTGACCTTCATTTGCCCCAATCTGCGTATCCATCGCACCGATACCGGTAATATCCACCTCTAAAGGTCCTACTGAATAAGGTGAGACGCCATTCGGCGTAACATCTAGTGTAAGCTCAAATCCATTGTTTGCCGTAATCGTAACACAGTTCTCTCCAACAGCGGACAGTACCGCTCCTGTCGGAAAGCCCTTCCCGTCCTCTGCCTTAAAACTGTTCTTCGTCCTATCTAAATCAATTTTTCCTGTAGCGATATCTTCATAGTAAATATCCAGTGCATCAATAGTATAAACCTTTGCTATTACTTCATCACTATAATAACCTACTTTAACATTCAGATTATCTGTATATCCTTTCAACTCAAAGCTGCCGTCCAGAAGCGTCTGTCCGTTAAATTCCGTATCTTTTGAAATTCTTGTAACCTCTTCTTTTAACTGCTTCATTTCTTCCTGTACGATAGCTCTGTCGCTTGTCGTCAGGGTGCCGGTAGCCGATTTAATAGCCAGCTCGTTCATTCTCTGCAGCATTTCATGCACTTCTACCAGAGCGCCGTCTGCGGTTTCAATAATTGAAATACCCGTACTTGCATTCTTTGTCGCAACTGAAACGCCTTCAATCTGCGCGTCCATTCTACGCGCAATCGCATAACCGGAAGGGTTATCTTTTGCCTGATTCAATTTAAGTCCCGATGATAGTCTCTGTAAAGACGCCGATACTCTGTTGTCCGCTACATTCAATGAATTGTTAGCGCGCATTGCTGTTGCATTATAATTAATTCTCATTTTACATTCCTCCTCGTATAGTCAACGATAAATTTATTTCTATTCTGCCATCACTGTTATAAACGCTTTGGCAATTTTATACAGGTCAGCAGTTGCGACAGTTGATTCTTCCTGTGTCGTTTCAGCTATGAAATTATTCAAATTCAATTCATTGCTGTGAACTACACTGAGCGTTCCAAGTTCATGTTCGTTTCGTATAAGTGAATCTACATGTTCTTTAAAAGCTGCTTTTAGATTTTCTTCCCTGTTTTGCAGGTTCTTAGTTCCTTCCGCCGTATCGCAGGCAATATATCCGGATATCTTTTGATTTTTAATACTAAATTCTGCCGCAACCTCTCCATAACTTTCCGTAGAAAAGGCTGCCTTTACCTTACCGGCTCCCTCTTTACCATGCAGCACTTTCAAATGAATAGCTGTCATTTCTCCATTAATTTCAACCGGTATTTGATAGTTTTCTTCCTGTGCCAAATTTGCCGACAGCGCAAGCTGCCTATGGCAACTTTGAATGAACTTCAAATCAATGTACTTAATCTGTGTATCATTCTGCTGCTCTTCAAGAGCTTCCTCAAGAATCTGATTCATTTCCTTATATGCTTCCTGTGCAGTATCTTTATCTGTCAGGGCTTTTTTCATATGGGAAACAGCATCTTTGATTTTCTCTTTTCTTTCCGGCGTTGCAGCAGAGTTGATATCCTTATATAGAGAACCTCTTTTATTCATCAACATATCGGCTGCCAGCAGATTATTGGCGGTTACAGGCTGATGGTTCTGTAAAAGTTCATTAATGACTGTATCCTCTACTTCACTTGCCTGCCGATAGTCTTGAAGCTGTTCTTCTTTATAATCCGCCTCTATGTCTGAATCCTGCTTCGCCATTTGGTCTCTTATATCTCTGACAATATCACGGTAGCATTTTTTAAATCCGCTTTCTATCTGCGCGGTAATTGAGGCATTCTGCTCTACCGCTTTAAGACCTGTGAAATCATCATTAACGACATAGTCCATACCTTTTTTCTTCTGGCTTCTTATGGCGCTTAGCAGGTTTTTAAATGAAAGCTCCGCTCCGGTGTTCAGGATTGCTCCGACCGCAGCATCATCGGTTTTCTCAAATTGCCTGAACATACGGTAAATTCCGATATATGCTTCCCTCTCCGATTCTGTAATCTGGTTATTTTTTTCAAGGTTATATAAAAATTTACTGTACTTTTCAGTTTCCTGCTCCTGTTCATATTGGGAGTTAGTCAAATAGTCATTCAACTCAGGTATTGTCATTTCTAACGGATTTCTACCGTCACGGATTGTCTGCAAAACGACTGCCGGCGTCATTTTAGTTATTACACTGTGCAGCTCTCTGTCGGCAGCTATTACATTCCGCATGTTCTCCTCGGACAGCTCCATTTTATTATAGCCAAGAATCCGAATTGCACGGCGATTTTCTTCGTCTACTTCCATTTCTAAGTCTTGCAGGATATCGTCCACATTACGAAATGCTTTCTTGATGGAATCGCCTAAATCAGTTCTTACTTCCGTCATCCACGCTTCATACTTTCTACCGGCGCTTTCATAATCATTTTTAAGAACGCCGCCTTCAACATGAACATGATTTAAAGTAAAATCTTCATCAGTCACTTTAAATCTGCCAATCATGTCTATCGGATATTGCGGAATCTGTGCAATTTTATCGTTTGTTTCTGTATATAGCGCCGCTTTTTCTGCCGCCCGTTCAATATCGGGTTCATTAAATAAAAGCTGTTTTTGCTGGGCTTCAATTTTCTTCAAAGCCTCTACTAACTGTTCCAATTCCGTAGTATCAATCGAATATCCGCTTTCTAGCAGTTTTCGATTAGCCTCTATTGTCATAATCAGGCGGACTTCTTCTAACTGCCGCCTTGCAGTAATATCTTCCTTCGGCGCATAAGTATCTTCCGGCTTTACAGGCGCATGAGCATCTTCCGGCTTTACAGATACGCGGGCGTCTTCCGGCTTATCTTGAATTGCCTCTAGATTAGCAAGCGTCAGCGGCTTTTCTTCCGCCGCAGCTTTATCAACCGTCTCGTCCGTAATGTTTGAAAATCTTTCCACATAATCTGCCGCTTTTTCCAGATTGCTTCTGCCATCGGCAAGATTTGCCTCTCCTGCGCTTTTCCCATCTGCTATCGCTGAGGCAATCGCAGATAAAATCTCTTTATCAGCCTGTGGCAGTTCCACAGTCTTTAAATTATGCAAATCTGCCAGTGCTTCCGGCGTAAGCGGCAATCCTTTTTCAATAATCCACTTTGCATCATTCAAGGTATCTTCTTCTACATCTAAGCCGGCTTCTTCTATTATTTTTTCCATCTGCGGTAATAACTGCTGCCAGTTAAATTCTTCCGCTTTTTTGGCATAATATCCGGAAGTATCGGCGTAATATCCTCTGCCCTGCCTGTCTCCGTCCGCCGTGGAACTATGGTCGGCAAGATACAGATTATCAATGGTCGGCTTCATATGGTTCTCAACCATATATTTCATACTGCCTTCCGTCATATCCTGAAGCTCTTTAGCTTTATCATAAGCTTCTTTTGCATTTTTTGCATTTTCTTCCGTAACAGGAATATCCTGCTTTGCAAACTGCATACACAGTTCTCTTGCAAAAGCTTCGCTGCCTACAATACTCTCAAGCTCCTCCATATCAATCTGGTCAGTATACCCGTCTATCTGTACGCCGCTCTTTGCCAGTTCTACTTTAATTGTATCAAGGATAGTGACAACTTCTTTTGCTTCCATATCTCCGGCATGATAGCCGTCTTCTTCCAGCTTCTTAAAATCGTCCGTAGACATAGTATTAGACATAACTGTGATATAGTCTCTCTGCATGGCAATATCCGCCTGCTCTGCCGTCTGCATTACATCTTCTGCGGTCTTTCCCTGACCTTTGTAAGCATTGTTATCCATAACTGTCCCAGAAATGTCTAATGTATATGCACTCATCTGACTCACTTCTTCCGTATGAGTGCTGCGATATGTAGTTGTCATTCCCCGCTCTACATTATTTATAGTGTTATTGTTATCAAATGTTATCTTCATATACACTCTCCATGCAGCAGGTTATTTAATTTATAGTATTTGTACCGTACACACTTTATTTCGGACTGATTCAAGGTTTTCTTAACCCCTACTGCAAAAGTCTCATTGCATTCTGTGCGCTTTGGTTTGCCTGCGCAAGAATAGATACGCCCGATTGCTCCAAAATATTATTGATAGAATACTCAACCATTTCTTCTGCAATGTCCGTATCTCGAATAAGAGACTCGGCTGACTGCATTTTTTCCGCCATATTATCCAGATTAGCAATCGTATGCTCTAACCGGTTTTGTACAGCGCCATATTCCGAGCGCATAATGGAGATACAGTTAATTGCCGTCTTATATTTATCAATGGCTTTTCCTGCATTATCCATCGAATCTACTTTAACGTCCGCAATACCTAAATCGTTCGTAGATAACATAAATGTACTCATCTCTATCGTCTGGTGCGCTTCCGCGCCGACCTGTACGGAAAGGATACCCGAACGCTGCACGGTGCCTCTTTTGGCGTCCGATGAACTTCCCCATGTACTCTCGGCGTCAGGATTTGTGTTTCCATCTCTGTCTAAGCCGCTTGTTGTGGTAGCTCCCCCGCCTGTATATGTATTTTTTCCGTTTAATTCATTCGTATAGCTCTGGTTATCCACATTCAGAACAAAATAATCATCCTTGCTAATTGTTTGCGGGTTTTTATTAATAAGGGAAGCTTTGGTACCGGAAAGTCCGTCCGGCGATGCAATAGAGCCGGTGCCGCTTCCGATTGCTGTAACAAGGTCTTTGGTGAATTTCACCGCGTCTTTTGAAAAACTATCCTCAAAATCCGCCAAATCATAATACTTACCTTTCGTCTGCCGTGAAATAGCCTGTCCCAGAGAATATCCGTCCTCAATGTCCTTTAATATATTATCAAGACCAGACGCAATGGTTCCTGCACTCACAGCCGGACCTACGCCCGCTGCACAGCCTGCAGTATAACCTAAATACATACTGGCAATATATCCTTGCGCATACGCATTGTAGGAATTGGAGGTATCCGTTAAGTCAGATAACCAATTACTAATTGCTCCATCGCCTTTTGGCATAGCACTATTAACAAGCGTCGAGCAGTAATTGATTGCCCCGCCAACTGCCTGCGCAGTACCTTCTACAAACCACGAAGGAAACTGGTCCGCCCCATATGCGCCTAACATACCGTTCGTCGTTGCATCAAACATAACCGCATGTGTCATTTCATGGGCAATCGTCGTGGCAAGGTCCTCCTTCATTTCTATGCCTTTACCTGTTTCGTCTAAATATTTTAAATTTATACCAAGTTGAAAGGAAACTCCATTGGAAGATACATACGCCAATGTGGAATCATCGTTATAATACATTTTCAATCCAATCTGCATTCCTGAAACCGTAGGTATCGCCGACTGAGGCAGCGTGGAAACAATATCCCCCAATAATGTAGGCATATAAGTATTCCTTATCTCATTGGCAAAGCCTGACAACCCTGCCTGCGTAAATGTCTTGCCCGCTGCCTGCGCCTGTGAAATAGACGCCGAAAAATCCTGCATTTCAAACGACATATAATCTGCGTCTAGGAAAACAATATCAGAAATATTCTCCTTCTGTTCGGCGTTATTCTTTTCGTCAGAAGGCACGTGAGAAGAATCAAACATGTCGATTTCATTAAACTGCATACTTGTGGCAATTCTGTTAATCTCTTTATGCAGGTGTGCAATCTCATCATAGATTGCCTTTCTATCTTCCGGCTGATTTGTATCATTCGCCGCCTTAACTGCCAGCTCATTAGCTCTTTGCAGAAGGTCATGTACTTCATTCAGCGCGCCTTCCGCACTCTGCGCAAAAGAAATGCCGTCTTTAGTATTAAAAGAAGCCTGCTGCATTCCTCTGATTCGTCTGCGCATATTTTCAGATATTGCCATAGCCGCCGCATTATCCGCTCCGCTGTTGACTTTATATCCGGACGAAAGTTTTTCTGTTGAATTTGCTTTTTTACCAACCGTCGTATTCAAATTGCGCGTGGCGTTTAAGCCTCTTAAATTATGCTGAATAACCATCTGGCGTTCCCCCCAATCCTTAATCCCACAAGCCGATTTGCTGCCAGCTAAAGTTCGTACCTTTACAGACAGGACATGGTCTATGTTTCTGCAGTATTATTTCGTACAGTTCTCTATTGCATTTTTTACATTTATTTCCTAATGTAACTTTACTCCCATCTGTCAGCTCGGCGTCCACGGAAAGCAGAGCTGACACCTCGGCGCAATGGGCGCAATAATATGCCTTCTGCTCTGCCGCAAAAGAAGCTATCTTTTTCTGTTCAAGCAGCATTTTCCATTTTTGTGCATCTTCTTTATCCAGGCAGGAAGCAATAACATCAGTATTATTACTCATCAATCCGCTTCCTACCGATATTTCCTTATGCAGCCCACATTCTTTGCATGATAAAACTATTCTCTGCCCCATGCTATCTCTCCTCTTCTATTGTACGCAAGTACATTTCTATAACCGCAACTATTTATGTCCATCTATATCTATTTCGTCGAAATTCCATAATCCTTAACTATTTATAGCTGAATAATTACATTTATTTTACTATATTATTTCTATTTGCGCTACTATTTAAAAGCACCCCGCATTAATGCAGGGCGCTTTTCTTAGAATTTGAAAACTAATGCCGTAAGCGGCGGTAAATCAAATGTAATGCAATAATCCTTAAAGTTGCAGGTTTCCTTCTTCGCTGCAATTTCAGCCGGAACCTCATGACCGTTGCCGCCGAAACGCTTATCGTCGCTGTTTAAAAGCAGCTTGTATTTCTTCTTTACGGGGACTCCGAGCTTATAGCCTTCCCGCATTACCGGAGTCATATTGAGTACGAACAGAATATTATTTTTACCTGTGGCGTCTTTTCTGTAAAAGCTGTATGTACTGCGCTCGGCGTCGTCTGCGTTCAACCATTCAAATCCGCCCCAATCGTTATCAATCGAGTACATTGCCGGATATTTCCTGTAAATATTAAGCAGTTCTTTCACATAATCGTGCATACCGCGGTTCAAATCTTCGCCCAAAAGGAACCAGTCTAACTCCCTTGTCTCACTCCACTCTCTTTCCTGTGCAAAATCCTGCCCCATGAAAAGAAGCTTCTTTCCTGCATGTCCGAAGAAATAGCTATAGCCGACTCTTAAGTTTGCGTATTTATCCACCGGATAACCGGGCATTTTATTGAGCATTGAACATTTCAGATGCACAACCTCGTCATGAGATAACGGAAGAATATAATTTTCGCTATGGTTATAACTCATGGCAAATGTCATGGCGTAATGATTGTTCTTGCGGAATATCGGATCCAACTTCATATATTCACAAAAGTCATGCATCCAGCCCATATTCCATTTAAAGCTAAAGCCCAAGCCTTCGTCCTCGACTTTGCCTGTAACAAGCGGCCACGCCGTTGATTCTTCCGCAATCGTCATAAATCCGGGAAGGGAACCCCGTACAACTGAATTCATATGACGGAAAAATTCTATCGCTTCTAAATTCTTATTGCCGCCGTATTTATTAGGCAGCCATTGTCCGTCGCGTTTGCCATAATCCAGATACAGCATGGAGGCTACCGCATCCACTCTGATACCGTCTACATGATACTCTCTCGCCCAGAATAAGACATTCGCAATCAGGAAATTTTTTACCTCTGTCTTACCATAGTTAAATATTTTCGTACCCCAGTCCGGGTGCTCGCCAAGCCTCGGATCCGGGTGTTCAAAGATACATTCTCCGTCAAATCGTCCCAAACCATGCGCATCGGTAGCAAAATGCGCCGGAACCCAGTCCAAAATAACTCCTATCTTATGCTTATGAAGTTCATTAACTAAATACATGAAGTCATCAGGCGTCCCATACCTTGAAGTCGGCGCATAATATCCAGTTACCTGATATCCCCATGAACCGTCATACGGATACTCTGCAATTCCCATAAGCTCAATATGGGTATATTGCATTTCTTTCATATAGCCTACAATCCTGTCTGCAAACTCACGATAATTATAGAAGCCCTCTTCCGTTCCGTCAGGGTGCTTCATCCATGAACCGATATGGCACTCGTAAATCGCAAGCGGCTCTTTATTATAATCTTTGTTTTTCCTTGCTTCCAGCCAAGCGCTATCGCCCCACTTGAATTTGGAGATATCGAAAGTCTTAGAGGCATTCCCCGGACGCATCTCCGCATAGTTGGCAAACGGATCCGCTTTATAACATTTCTCACCTCTGGGCGTGCGGATAAGATATTTATACATCTCATACTCACTGACATTCGGAATAAACAACTGATATATTCCGCCGGGACCTAACTTAGTCATCGTATGACTCTCTTCATTCCAATCATTAAATGTACCTATGACATTCACGCTCGCTGCGTTTGGCGCCCATACCGCAAAGGACATACCCTTTACGCCGTCCTCTACAGACGGATGCGCTCCCAGCTTTTTATAAATGTCATAGTGTGTGCCGTTGGCAAAAAGGTATTGATCGTCCTCAGAAATAAATACCTTATTATCAACTGCCTTTTTTGTAACTGTCTTACCAGCCATCAAATAACCCCCCATTATTATTAATTATGCATAAAATCGCTTTCGCGTATTATAATCATATCATCATCATCATAACGCTTTGCTAAAAGAATATCCAGAAAATGTTTCGGCGTTTTTCTATTTGCATAGTAAATAGCCTCGTCTACCAGTTCTTTTACTTCCGTCACGCTAACCTCATGGTCGCTCGTCTGCATTTCCGTAATTCTCGTATGCAGCGCCAATATGCCAAATTCATCAATGGAATATTCCATTTCCTGCGCATACATCTTCGCATAGGCAACCAAAGCCTCATTGTCTAAAGGTTCAATATCCACCCTTAAATTAAAGTTCTGCTTTAAAACCTCATTCTTTGACAACAGCTTATTCATTTCAAGCTTTGTATCTTCCATGAGCAGAAGCAGCCCTACATTGTACTTCTCCAACTCTTTATTAAGCTTTGCAATGGTTTCCGAATTTAACCCTGCTGCCTTTTCAATGATTAGCGCGCCGTTTACAAGCCTTCCTATCGTCTCGTGAATATCCTTCTTGTTCAGAACCGCGCCCGATATTTTTGCCGCCTTGCCAGAAAAATTACTGTCGTTATTCTGCATTTCACGAATCAGGTTCTTTGCCAGCTCTAACGTTCTTTCCTTTTCTCCGGTAATAATAACATTGCCGGTATATGCCGCCATACTCATATTATCCAATGCGTGAATAAGTTGGTCCTTAGTCTTTTTATTATTCACGCTTGGTCCGAACAACTCTTTTTCATCGTCGGTTAATTCCCTGACTGCGCGATTGTTCTCCTGCGGCGGCTCATGGTGCGGTACATTTGTCTCTTGCGCGGGTTCTTCTTTTGCCGATTCTTGCGGCTCCTGCGCTTCCTGCTCGTCAACTATTCCGCTATTTTGCACTTCTACTTCCGGCTCTTCTATTTCTTCGAGTTCTTCAACTTCATCATCTTCTGTCAGTTCAGCTTCAGGTAATTCCTCAGAAAATGGCTCGTCGCTCGATATCTCGTCGGATAACGCTTCTTCGGGCGCTGTCTCATCGAATGTTGCCTCGTCGGTAGTTACCTCATTAGGCTCTATCTCGGTTTCGGGTACTTCCGCTTCGGGCGCCTCTTCTTGAGTCATTTCCTCCGGTTCGCTAGCAATTTCGTTAGACTCTTCCTGCTCGTATGTTGTTCCACGCAGTTCTGTCGCCGCTTCGTCGGGGTGTACCACTGTTTTAATTGCTGTTTCGCTGTCTATATCCTGAACAGCCGCCATATCGAAAACCTTCTCAAGCTGCTCTAATAGACCGCTCTTGGTAGCTTCGTCAAAATCCGCAAACAGACCGCCGGTATTGCTGAGAATCCTTTGGCGGACCTCCTCCATACGCTTCTGCTCGTTACTCCTTTTTGTTCTTTCCCATTCAGCCATGACGTCTTCTATGCTAAGCTGTCCGGTAATCTGTTTCTCAACCTTCTTTTCGTCTGGAACTACCAGACTAATCTGCCCGTCATATTCCTGCGCAAGTACATCGTCATATATACTCTGCTGCATATTGTACTGCGCCGCCATCTCGGAATAAGGCTCATTGTAATATGGTCTTTCACTATATGGTGCTTCGCTATATTCCGGTTCAGTATACGGTTCTTCTGCTTCATACGGCGTTGCCGCTTCCACGAGCTCCTCATCTTCCGCCTCTTCTTCCATAGGCTGTTCATACAACGACTGCTCAACTTCCATTGACGATATCTCGCCCGTCTCCTCTAAAAGCGGGGCAATAATCTGTTCCGCAATGGAAGGCTCAGACTCTTCTTCTGCCAAAACCTCTTTCATACTCTCCGCAAGTTCTCTTTGCAGATTAAGCGTATTGTACTGACCTACGTCTACCGTCTTTACCTCCGGAAGTTCTGTAGTAGGCAGCGTCAAAATGTCATTCATTTCCGCAGCGGAATCTTCGGTTTCATCTTCTGCGTTTTCTTCGGGTTCTTCCCCGTTATATTCTCCATATTCCTGATTGCTTCCATTCTCATCTGATTGAGACTCTTCCTCTGAAGCTGCTTCTTCCGCCGCCCCGCCGCCAAGCCATAAATCATATTTTGCCTGCTGCTGCGGGCTGAGCGGCACATGCAAAGCCTTAAGTTCAAGCGCCTTACATACGTACTTACCTTCTCCGAACCAAAGATACATTTCGTCACATTCTTCAACGCACTTTGTTGCAAGTCCGATTCTATGATAGAGATACGCCAGCTCATAAGCCCATTTTTCACGGTAATCACGCTTCTTAAATTCCTCAAGCACCGCAATCCGCTCTTCCAGACGAACCTCCTGCGCCTCATAAAGACGATACTGTAAGATATATTTACCCGTATCTCTTGGCGCTATCTGTACAAATTCCTTAAAATACTCAACCGCACGGGCGTAATCTTCCATTTTAATCGCCAATTCACACAGCGAATAGACTATCAGCCTTCCCGTCGGGTGTTTTTCGTATGCTAACAATAAGATATCGTTACTTTCCTGATATCTTCGGTTTATTTTATATACATCGCTGATGGTGCATAGCATCATGACGCTTCTTACCCTGCGCCAGTCAATGGTATCTGCAATCTTTACCGCCTCTGCATATTCCCCTTCTGCTATCAGTGACTTGATTTCATCTGCGCGAACCTTGTATTCGTATTTATCCAAAATGTTCACCTCATAACGCTGTACTTTGCGTGAATAGTAGCTGTTTTTCTGTTTTAGTTTACCATAGACAGTTATTGATGTAAATAAATATAAGAGAAAAATATCACCTCTATCTTAATAGTATATACCAGATATGGTGATATCGCAATATGCTTTTCCTTTATATTGTATCTTTTAAAATAGAATTTCCCTACTTTTTCCATTGCACAAGGCAGTTGGAAAGTTCTGTAAATTGTTCCAGCGTCAACGCTTCTCCGCGTATCTGCGCGGGTAGTCCAATCTGCTCTATCGCCGCTGCCGCCGCTTCTTTGCTTATATTAAGCCCTGCGGCATTGGAGAGCCCATTTATAAGAGTTTTCCTCCTCTGATTAAAAGACGCTCTGATAACAGCAAACAAATATTCTTCGTCTAATGCTTCTACCAGCGGTTTCTCATACCGTACCAGTTTTATTACCGTACTGTCAACATTAGGTCTTGGCATAAAACATGAAGCGGGAACATTGGTGATAATCTCAGGTTTGGTATAATACTGAACCGCAAGCGATAAAGCCCCGTAGTTCTTCGTTCCGGGGCCTGCCTGCATCCTGTCCGCTACTTCCTTCTGCACCATGATAGTAATACTTTGCAGTTTCACATGCTTTTCCAAAAGAGACATGATAATCGGCGTCGTTATATAATAAGGAAGATTCGCGACTATTTTAATCGAATTTCCTGCGTTTTGTTCTTCTACAATGCTGTTTATGTCCACTTTTAAAATATCATTATTAATAATCGTTACATTATTACAAGAAGAAAGTGTGTCTTGTAAAATGGGAATCAGGTTAGCGTCAATCTCAACCGCAACGACCGATTTTGCCCGTTCTGCAAGATACTGCGTCATCGTACCTATACCGGGTCCAATCTCTAATACGCAGTCCGCCTCTGTTATCTGCGCCGCGTCTACAATCTTCTCTAAAATATTTCCATCAATCAGAAAATTCTGCCCGAACTTCTTACGAAAGCTAAAATCATATTTCTGCAATATTTCTATAGTATTTCCTATATTTCCCAGACTTTTCATATCCATTATCCCTTCTTTGCCTTTGCGCGCTATCCGAACCGGAACAGCCAGCTACGCTATCTGATGCGAAACAGCCTGCAGGCGTTTTCATGCGTATGCGCAACAACTTCCTCATAACTCATTCCTTTTAACAGTGCAATCTCCTGCGCAATATAGGGGATATTCAAAGAAGAATTGCGCTTGCCGCGGTTCGGCTCCGGCGCCAGATACGGACTGTCCGTTTCCAGCAAAATTTTATTAATAGGAATATATTCTACTGCTTCTTTCAATTTTCTTGCATTTTTAAAAGTAATCACTCCGCCGATTCCGAAATAAAAATCCATATCCAAATATTCTCTTGCGATTTCTTTTGTATACGAATAACAATGAATCACGCCGCCCAGCTTTTCTGCGTGCATATTCTTCATAATATCCAAAGTATCTTTAGCGGCGTCTCTTGAATGAATAACCACCGGAAGTTCCAGTTCTTTCGCCATTTCAAGCTGACATTCAAACCATTTCTTCTGAACGGCATGTTCCGGTTCATCATAGTGATAGTCCAGACCTATCTCGCCCACGGCAACGGCTTTCTCATGGCGGCAGCTTTCTTTAAGCCATTTAAAATTTTCTTCATCAAGTTCCCCTGTCTCACTTGGGTGTATACCTATAGCGCCATAAATAAACGGGTACTTATCCATCAATTCGATTGTTTTCTTGCAACTCTCAAGGCTTGCGCCCACATTTATTACCGTGTCTATTCCGTTTGATAAAAGAGACTGCAAAAGCGCCTCCCTGTCCTCATCAAACGCCTTATCATCATAGTGGGCATGGCTCTCAAATATCATTATTTTCCTCCGTAACTGCAATTCTAAGGCTATTTCTTTAAATTTCTTTAAAAACTATAAAAAAAATGTAAAAAAATACTTGCAATCTAAAAAACATTATACTATAATAACACTTACGTTGTAAATACGCGCCTTTAGCTCAGTTGGTAGAGCACCTGACTCTTAATCAGGGTGTCCAGGGTTCGAGCCCCTGAAGGCGCA
>JAMPHY010000028.1 GCA_023663185.1 Clostridiales bacterium
CGCTCATTTATAAGGCTGTGCATCACCTACTATATTTAGTATACACTATTTTTTGATAATTACAACTTATTTTATAAAATTTTAATTATAACACACACCCTTTTTACCTCGATTATATCATTTATTATGCTTTTTTTGAAACCAATGCCAGCCATGCCGGAAGTGCTGACATTGGATTTTTATTCCAATCATTAATGTTTACTAGCTCTTCCTCACTTTTTTTAATAAGCTCATCATATTTGAACCAAAATGATGCATCAACCGCCGGTAGCTCTACAAGTTCACTTATGGATAAACCTGCCATAATATTTGTATTTACTATATCCTGCATGCGCCAATGCAAATCCGGCATTACATCATAATATGATTTTACGATTTTTGGTTCTTTCCATGCTTCTCCAGAGAAAATTCTGTTAAACGGATGCACATCATACATAAAAGAGTATCCCTGATTTTTCAGAACTCTGCTAATATTCTTGTACATTCCTGTTAAGTCACTTATCCAAGAAAGTGTTCCGTTCGAGGTGTACACAAGGTCATAGGCATTATCTTTTATAGGCTTTAACTCCATTGTATTATCACATACAAACTCTATATCAAGATTTATCTTGTCAGCAATCGTTTTTGCATTTTCCAACTGTCTTTCACTGATATCTGCTGAAGTTACTTTAGCGCCCATAATCGCAAAAGCAAAAGCTGCATGATTATCTCCGCTAGATGGCAATAGGATATACTTTCCGCTTATCTCACCCATATATTTTTTAATAAGTTCAAATACCGCAGGATGAAATGCTAAAGCAGGATTTTCTTGTAATCTCAATATTTTTTCCTCTGTTCTTAGTGACATATACCACTCAGAATCAGATACACCATTCCAGTGCTTTTTTACTTCTTTAACCCAATCTTCCATATTTTTCCACCCTTCAACCTTTTTGAAACAGCAAATGTCAAGTAAATATTTTTTTATAGCTCTAGCACCACTATGAATCCTCACTGAATATCACTGCCATAAGAAGCTATATCTATCCTTCGTGAAGCGCTTCATAAAAAGAATAATCCACCAGACCGCTCATTTTATTTAATGCCCCTGCTTCCAGCTCCTTAACCATTAGACATTCCGGAGATGGCAGCTTTATATTCGGACCAGCTTCTATGCCAAAGGTATAACTTGCTTTAAAGCCCCGCGGATTATAATTTTTCGGATTTCCTTCCACAAGTATTGCCTTAAAGCCTAAATCTATCGCCTTTTTAAATCCATATTCCAACAGCTCTTTTGAAATATGCTGTCTTTGCAACTCTGTCTTAACAGCAACCGGCGACAACAACAGCAGTTCGTTCTCGTACCGTCCTTCAATATGAAACCGTGAAAACATGGCATATCCAATGATTTCATCTTGCTCGTCAACCATAATAAGCTCCAGCTTAGGCATATAATATTTCTTTACCCGAATTTCTTCAACTAACTGTCGTACAACCTTTCCTTCTTCCACGCTATCAGATTCGGCAAAAACACCTTCAACCATATCCAGCGATGGAATAAGATATTTATCTTCCATAGTTTTAATAATTCTGTCCATTTTAACATCTCCCAAGCAATGTTGTAATATGACTATAATTATTTCGCCGGATTCGGACATGTAATAATCCATGTAAAACCAAAATGGTCTTTTATAATAGAACCGCAGCCGTCATCATCTGGTTCTGGGTGCGGCTTTAAAGGTGCAAGTATGCTTCCGCCTTCTGCCAAAACAGCTATCGCATGCAATGCTTCCGTTTCTGATTCCATATGTATCATCAGTTTTATATCGGTATTCACCTCTGTACAGTCAAAACTGTCTCCAGCCGCCATATGCGTACTGCCAATGACAAACTCCACATGCATTATTTTTCCAATCTGCGCAGGTGCCACATCATAATTTTTTTCAGTCCACCGCGTCATATAGTAAATTTCTCCACCAAACGCATTAATATAGACATTGACCGCCTCTTCACAATTTCCTTTAAATGATAAATAAGGGATAATTTCTATTTTCTTCTTTTCCATCTTAATTCCTCCTCCGTTTCTGCATATTATTATATATTGTTTATATACAGGAAATCAATGAATGGTTTATGTTTGTTTGTCTTAATTGAATAAAGGCTTTACACTTTTTATATAATCCGCTATAATAATTATAGCAATAAACATGATAGAATAGGCAATTATAAAAGGTGGTGAGAGTTATGCCAATGACCGAAAAAGAATATAACGGTAATCTTTTAGACCAGCTAACGTTGTTAGAACGAATTGAAGAAGTTGCAATTGAAACAAAAGATGAAAAGGTTCTAAAAATAATTGAAAAATTAAAAAAAGAAGTCAACCGCAAACTATATCAAAAACCGCCTTTGACTGATTAATAACCTATATTAAGAAGGTGTAAAGTCTTTATTGAATTATTAAGGCTTTGCACCTTTTAATTTAGTCATTAATACTTCCATATAATCTCATATGCTCCCCTCTAAATATCCGATTTCACATAATAATCCCCGATTTTCCCCAGATATTCCCCGATAGAATGATAATTCCCGGAGTAAATTACCGGCTCGAACAAAGTCAAATCAACACCATTTGTATCTACGTCAATCTGCTCGTCAACCTGTACGTTTTTTATTCTGGCAAAAAAGGTATCTGATTCACCCGTAGCAACTGACGATATCACTTCGCATTCACATACCCAGCGGCTCTCATCAAGCGTCGGGGCATCAACGCAGACCGCCCTGCCGTAAGTGTACGCCATCTCGTCCTTTACCCCGTCAAATCCTGACGTCTGCCCGAAATAGTCCATTAACGCAAGCATTCCTGTGCTGACAAGATTGATGCTGAATTGCTTTGTTCTTTGTATGTTCTGTTTCGTTTTCTTAATACCGTACATACTAATGACAATCAGATATTCTTCGCCCTGCTTACAAGTCTTGCTTACCCATGTAATCGGCGCAAAGTCCGGACTTTTGTCTTCATTATAAGTGCCGATAATAAATGCGGGCTGCACAATCATCTCATGCCGCGCCCCGATTGATTTCCTTTTCAATAAATTGACGCCTCCTCAATTATCACCTTAAAAATCACAAGATACATTTCGTCTTTTCCAATATATTCCTGCTTAATCATCGGATACAATTCTTCCATTTTCTCCCGTATTACCCCGGAACTGTCCCGCACTGCCCTACCGTTTATCCTAATCCATTTCCGTGTATTGAGATTGTAGCTTGCAAGCTCAACAGATGGGTTCTGAAGCAGCTCTGAATAAACGTTTTTACGCTTATCAGTAGCAAGATACAACGCCTTATCGTCCGCAAACACGAATCCCATCGGTCTAAGCCTCGGTTTTTGGTCCACGACTGTTGCAAGGAAAAAATAGGTACACTCACGGATAAACTGAAAACATCCCTGCGCAGATACTTCCGTCTCGTATTCTTGGACTTTCAATATATCGTCGTTTAGCAGAAAATCTATACTGCAATCTAAAAGCCTGCTAAGCTTAATCAATTTCTCCGTCTCTGGAAACGCCGCGTCCATCTCCCAGCGCGAAACCGACTGCCTTGATACATTGAGGCTCTCCGCCATCGCTTCCTGTGTTATTCCCTTTTCTTTGCGCAATACCGCTATCTTTTCTCCTGTTGTCATGCAGCTCCCTCTGTTCCTAATTATACATTCACGAACCTGCCAAGCAGTTACTATTTTCACATTATTTTACTACAACCTTCGCCATCTGTGAACACGTTTTTCTCGTATATGCTCCTTACCATATCTTCAATATCAGATACCCCAGCCCTTGTATACTGCCGCTTAAACTGCTCGATAGAACCGTCAAAGATAATGCGGCCTTTTGCAAGCACAATAATTCTTTGACATACACAATCCAAGTCTTTCGTATCATGAGACGTCAATATTGCCGTCGTGCCTTCCAGACGGTTCCTTTCCTTGATAAATTCCCTAATCTGCTGTTTCGCCATCACGTCAAGTCCTATGGTGGGCTCGTCCAGATACAGAACCGGCGGCTCGTGCAATAGCGATAACGCCACTTCCGCCTTCATTCTCTGCCCTAAACTTAACTGCCTTACCGGTGTATGGTAAAAATCCTGCATATGCAGCATCTCCACAAATCTGTCAACATTTTTCCGAAACACTTGTGAATCAATTTGATAGATTTCCTTATACAATTCAAAACTGTCCATCATAGGAAGATGCCAGTTTAACCGCGACCTCTGCCCGAATACCACGCCGATATTCGCCGCATTCTTCTCCCTCTCCCGATACGGACATAAACCGGCAACCGTAATGCTGCCTTCCGTTGGGAAAAGAATGCCTGACATCATCTTGATAGTAGATGACTTTCCTGCGCCATTTTCCCCGATAAATCCAATAAGCTCCCCTTTTTCAATCGTGAAAGAAATATCCGTTACGGCTCTGACTTTCTTTTTATCCGGACAAAAAATATTTTTCAGCACATTTTTAGCTTCCGGACGCGGCGTAATCACATCATATTCTTTTGAAACATGCGATACTTCTATCAATGACATAAAACTCCCCCATTCTTACGAACCGCTGCTCTTATAGCATTTTGCGCTTTGGTGGAAAAAGAAACACGCAACTGCAAAAAACAACACCGACACAATCGGTCCTAACCCCGCCGCCTGTGAGAATACAGCGCCGTCATTTTTCCCCAAAAGCTCCTTTAGCGGATAATAGTTGACAAACCCGTAGGGTACAAGCGTCGTGACTAACACCTGTATGATTTTCGGGAAAATTGAAACAGGGTAGTAAGATACTTCCCTAAAAAAATACATAACCTGAAACAAAGCGTCTATTTTCGCCACAAGAAACGCCGAACCACTCACAATCAGAAACAGTCCGCCATAAATCAGACTGCCGGATAACAAAATTCCTGCCGCTTTCCACAAAAAATGTACTGTTACCTGAATCTGAAGCGTTTTCAGACAAAATACCATGACGATAACCGAAAGCGCCATATGCGCAATATAATTACAGATAAAGCTGCTGCTCACCAAATACGGCAGCACCTTTACTGGCTTAACCAGAACATCGTCAAAAGTCCCTCTCAGAATTTGCTCCGGAAGTAGATTCATAATATTAAAAAAGAATGTACCCGCTATCCCATACGCCAATAAGCTGAATGCGTAAAGCAGCATCACCTCATACGCACTCCAACCGTTCATATCTTCAAAGGCAGAAATCATAACCCACATGAGCAGAAATGCCACGGAATAATCCATTGCCTGAGAAATACAGTTGATTAGAAAAGATAAACGGTAAGTCATCATTCCTTTTACCGCCTTTTTGGTAAAAAAATATGTCAGCCGCAGATACCTGTACAATCCCTTTACTGCCACAGCTTCACCCTCCCTGTATCATAATTTTAAACCGCCCGCGCTTCCAGACAAATGTTACCGCACAAAACAGGAACACACTCCACATAAGCTGTATAAAGAGAACCGCTGCCGACTCCTTAAGGCTTTTGCCATTCACAAAGATTGCCGTCGGTTCAAAGACTATGTATCGAAAGGGCAGAATATTCGACAGGGCTTTAAGGCTGTTTGGGAAAAACCATATCGGTACAAATGCCCCTGAAAACAAACTAAAAAGAACGCTGTTGATATTGTCCAAAAAGAACGAATTTCGCAGCCATATCACACTTAAGCCAAACAAAAAATTGTATAAAAAATTAATCACAATACCCATACACACAGAGCACAAATACAAAAGCAGATTTTTCGGTTTAATTTCAAAACTAAACCCAAAGACAAACATAGCGGCTGCCACAGCGGGCACCGTCCTGTAAACCGTGTTAAAAAGGCTGTGTGCCACAGACTGAATGAACATGTACGTTTTCAAGCCCATCGGCAAAAGAAGCGTAGAGGAAATAGCTCCATCCAGCACAGCGTTATTTAAGTCCTTCATCACTGTGGTTTTGGTGACTCCCTCTGTAAATCCTGCGATAATGCTGTAAATAATCATGCTTTCCGGCGAAACGCCGCCTACAGACTCCCCACCCGCACCATACAAGCCTTTCCACAGCCACACTTTCAGGACTATATAGAAAAAGGCATATATTGAGCCTGCTATATAATCGAATCGGAACATGGATTTTTCTTTAAATGAAATCGTCAGAATTTTTCTGCATAGCCGCATAGATATCCCCCTGTTCTTTATAGAAATATTTTAATTCCTATAAAACATGGGAAAAAGGGCTTTAGAGTTGCATTATGTAACGTTTGACGTGCGGAAAGGCACTTTAAGAAAATCTACTTAAATTTAAGTTAAGACTACCAATTTTAATTTTTAAAATTTTGATAGCCTTAACTCAATTTTTGATAATTTGCCATATGAAACTGACATACATTCATCATCTATTTTACCTTGTGCTAATTACAATGTTTTATCTTGAGACATTTAATTTAGTCATTAATGCTTCCTGCAAAACCCTTGACACATTAATATGTGCTTTTTCTGCCTCTTGATTTAACCAACTAGGGATTGTGACATTCCTGCGCACAGTCCTATTATCTGCCCTGCGGCGATACTCCATAAAATCAATATCTACCAGTGAAACAAAACTCTCTCCATCGTCAGCAAATGTTCCTTTTGACACATCAATGGCATTCATCTCACTAGGCTCCGGAATGTTTTTTCCATCGTCTTCATAATCTATCCCCTTTAAACCTATTGCGTCCCTCGCCATATACATAGCATCTGCCATTCCATAGCCCTCTGTCATAATATTCCAGTCTGGAATTTCCACAAGCACAGTTTCTTTTTTATCAGCCAATTGCGTAAATATTACAGGATATACTTTTTTCAATTTTAAATTCCTCCTCTACAGACTCACCTTAGAGTCAGGGAACTTTATAATCCCCATTTTCTCAATATCGCCTTTGCTAACTTTTCGTTGATTTCACGGTGTCTTGGAATTTGCTCTTCATCGCTTCCTCTTTTATATATATCATGGTCACTTCCATGCCGTTTAAGTTCAAAACCAGCCTTTTCCAGTTTCTTTATCAAATCCCTATTTTTCATTATTTCCCTTTCTCTTATATATAATACACATTTTTTACACATTTGTCAATTAAGGAATATATTGCACACGCTTTAAATCAGTTATGTTCCCTCACATATTCCAAAAACTCCAGCGTTTTCGACCAGTATTTAATACCCCAATTCTCAAAATTCCATTCGTCCATATATTCGTTACATTCAAAATCAATGTAATAAACTTCTTCATTTTGTACCACAAAGTTTGTCGGAAAATAGTCTATATTTGTATGAGCAGCATACAGCAAAGCGCACATGTCATGTAATTGCTCAACATATGCCGTTTTCATCTTATCTTGTAAAATCAACTCATAGATTGTATCGCCGTCAATAAACTCTTTTAAAATACGTTCTCTTTTTATATCAACATCAACCATAGCAGGAATTTTTATCCCAATTTCTTTTAGCCGTTTATAATCATTTAATTCTGACTCAATCTTATTCCCGAATTGATAATAATCACAGGGTTCATGGTGAATCTGCTTAAGAACGTATTTTTGAGAGTCGCCAGTTGCCAGATAGGAATATCCGCCTTTTCCTTTTCCTAATAACTTTAATATATCGTATTCTTTTTCATTTACAAGCATTTTCTTCCCTTCCCAGCTTTTCTATATTTTCCTTATGTTCCGCAATTTGTGCTGATAAGGATTTAAGGTTAAATTTTTTTACCAGAGACATTGCTATTGTATTTGCGGAATTGATAAAGTATTTCCAAATGCCTTTGACGGCAATTAGGAGCAATAATATACCAAATGCCTTTACTTCATACAGATAAGCGCTGAATATTATGTAAACTCCTACCAATAACAGTACTAAGCATAATACAGCATTTCTTTTGATAGAATGAAGTCTCCGTTCCAATGTCTCTAACTGCATTTGTTCTGCCCGTAATCCGTAGTCCCCATTGTATATCCTGCTTGATATATTATAAGCAGTTCTTGTCTTCTCGGTTTCTTCCATTACAATATTTTTGATACCGCCGGCGCTGAAAAATAATAGAACAGCCACAACTATTAAAAGAACTCCAATATATATAATCCGTTTATTTCTTTCGGGATTTATCTCTTTTATCACATAGGAATCTATCAAGTCTTCTGTATGAAAACCATCTATCGAAGCATGCCACTCCAAGTTCAAATCAAACTGCGGGGTGATAATTTTGCCTGTAAAATAGGCATTTTCACCGTGTCCGTTTTCAAAAGCCTCCAGCCTGTCTAATAAAGATTTGCTGTACGCCATAATACATATGTATGAATTTTGTCCAATGGGAATTGTATAGATATCATATGCTTTTCCTGATGTTAAGAAAGTTACGCTAACGCCGGAGAATTTATTGCTCCCATATAGATTTTTCCCAACATAACTGTCAATGCTGCCGGTTACATAGGCGCCATCTTTAAGTTCGCTCTCCTCTAAAGTATTCAGATTAAGCGCATGGTTATATTTATAAGTTGAGTGGATGCCATTAAATAAAATTATCAATCCGACAATAAAAATTATAGCCGTCAAGATTTCTCTTTTACCAATGAACACATGATATTTCATACTTCACCTCTTTATCAGAAAGCCACGCCTATAACCAAAGAAAATACAGCATACAGTCTCCGTCAAATACTGATTTTATAAATATAATTCTAACACAACAATGTTGATATTACTACCTTGTATTGTTTGCGACTCTGTCTTTGTCTTACATGGACAATCATAAAAAACAAGCATCCCTACCACATAAAGTCAGAATGCTTGGATTTCAAACGGTGCTTTTTATTTCAATAAGTTTAGAGATAATCCCATAAAATCATCGGCTCTGATATTTATATAAACAGATTTACTCTGATACTTATATAAACAGATTTAATATGAACAGCCCTGACAGATTAGCAATAAAGTGCGATACAGCGCTGCACCATGCGTTGTCCGTTTTTTTGAATACAATACCGTAGAATATAGCATTGATAAAAACAAACAATAAGTCATAGAAAACAATAATTGCGTTTCCGGGATTAAAATGCCCCAGCGAAAACAGAATTGATGTGATAATAAGCGATGGTATAAACGGCATTACTTTTGAAGTCTGTTTCTGGAAAAACGCCCGCCAAGCTATTTCTTCCCCCAATGCAAGCACAAACACTTCTAAAACTGATTTTATCAGTTCGGACACATCTACGAAATTGGTTCTGGAATTTAGGTGTTCAAGGTATGCGGGCAGGCAGAATTTTGCAACGGAAAAGCATAGTACATTCATTACGGTCGGAATTAAAATCAATACGATAATTTTTATATCTTTTAACGAACTGATAATTGATTTTATGTCCAGTCCTTCGGTCTTTATTTCATTGGTTTTTCTGGTTGTAAAATATGCTATAATTCCGACAATAACCGATATTCCCGCTAATTTTAATGTCTCTTCGCCTACTTTTAGATTTAAAAGATTAGTAAATGACAGAACTGTCATTACCAGACTTAATACAAGCACTGATTTATTTAACTTTTTCGTATCCATGTTTTCTCCTTTATAATCGTTGTTATATAACATTGATTATATGGAGATATGTTTGATTTGTCAATCTAATTTTCACAGTCTGGCAATTCATCAGTAACAGTTCAGCCTACAGTCGTATGAACGCTGAACTGTTTCATTCATCAATCCAATTCCAATCTCATCGAAATCAATTCCTGTAAGCCTTGAGAGCTTGAATTAAAGCCTCTCGGATTGCGCCCAAATTCAACAAAACCCATACTCTTGTAAAGAGCAACTGCGCTGCCATTATCGCTCACGACTTCTAATTCCATCTGAGAATATCCTGCGTCTTTTGCACATTCTATGCAGGATTCTGTCAACGCCCTGCCTATGCCAATACCCCAAAAAGCCTTATCAACCGCAATGCCAAACTCTGCTCTGTGTTTGACCTTATTCTTGCCTTTGCAGCCCACGCTTGCCGTTCCCACAATATGTCCATCAACAACGGCGCAAAGATAGACCTCCCTATCCTCAATCTCCCTGTCTGCCAAGAATTTCCTTTCAGCTTCCGTGTCAAAAGGCGCACCTTCTTTATATGATGCTAAAAAATCCGTTTGCTCATGAGTCAGAAGAAAAATATCTAAAACTTCCTGCGCGTCATCGCCCACGGCGTTTCTAAGCAAACACTTCTTATTATTCTTTAGGATTACATTTTTTGCATACTTCATTATCAAACCCCCACAGCTTAGAACTGGTTAAAACTTTCTTCCAATGTATCTGCACACCTTTTTCCTGTACGTTAAATACTCATCGCCAAAAGCTGTAATCAAATAGTCTTCTTCCACATTGACGATTTGCAGATGCAGCATAACGACCGCCAATAAAGTAACCACTAATAAATACCAGTTAAAGAACATCAAAAGTTCCCCGATATATACTAAATCAAATCCCAGAAATGCGGGATTGCGGCTATATGCGTAAATCCCCGATGTGACGAGCTTAGTTTTTTCATTTTGCGGCACGCCCGCGCGCCAACTCTCACGCATTGTAAGTACGGATATGACAAACACTGCGGTTCCTAAAACGCCCAAGCTTACGCCTGCTGCCCGCAGCCACGTTAAATCAAGATATGTATTGTTCCAAATGCTAAGCGCTTCAATGGCAGGAACCATATATGTCACTATTTTCAAAGTAACCTCAATAACTTTTACAAATCCCGTCTTTCCTTTTCCGAGCAAATCAGTCTGTATCCCCTGTTTCCGCTGATGAAAAAGTTTGATAAAATACGTTCCGTAAAAAGCAATCATAATCAAAACTGCAATAACCTGATATATCATGTCCGCCCTCCGCTTATCCCGGTCTTCATTATCAATGCTTATGCCCTTTAGCCATAAGGCAAATTTCTGCCATGTGTTCTCCTTGAAAACCCGAATTTATCTTTCTAAATACCAATATGAATGCATGCCGCTTAAATATGTTTTTGCTCCCTTAGGCATTTGCTTAATTGCATTATATACATTTATATAATCCCCAAATCCCATTCCTATACATATTAATCCATATAAACCCAAATATATTAAATTAGGAAAAATTAAAAATATAATATACGGCAACATTCCTAAAAAGATATTCGGACACAAACACATAAATATAAATCTGAACTTGCCCATGTCTTCTGTACCGACAACAAATACCAGACCATTACTAATATTGTTATAGTAATATACATCTTTTTTATAACAAATTGCATGTAATAATTCGTGCGGAAACAAGGATAACGCTCCACATATTCCTGCAAGGCACAACCATATTACATTTTCAGCCATATATTGCTTTCCTAATATTGCAAAAGGAATTGCTAATATGAGCATAGTTAATATACAGCCGCCATTTGAAATTAGCGATAATAATTTAATATTTTCAATTTCTTTAAATGGCACTGCATTGTCCGGGTGTTTCCTTTGTGGTAATTTACTTTCATCTCCGTCATATTTTCCCGCATTGTGCAATATCATAATTTTTCAATTCTCCTATCAATTTCCTGAATACAATTCTACCACAACGCCGCTGATATTGCTATCAGATATTCCATACAAACAACAAACCGACAAATCAAACCGTAACAGTTCATCGAACCTTAGATATAATTCGGTTTATAAATTAAAAATATATGATTGAACACTTGTTTCATATATGATATAATCCTATTGTATAGTCGAAAGGAAAATAGGATGCGACTTTCCGATAGATGCCCTCTAGTCTTACGAAAGAGGGTGATGCCTATGAGTATAATGGAAGTTCTTACATTATTACTTGTGTTGTTCGCGGCTCTGTCTTACATAGACAATCATAAAAAGAAATAGCATCCCTACCCGCCTAAAGTGTGGATGCTATTCTTTATAGTCATTCTTTACTGAGGGCAATCGGAGATTCAATTCCGATTACTTCCAAGTAAATTATACACTAGGGCTGCTTGAATTTCAAGTGGCTCTTTTTACTATAAATCAGACGCTAAGAAGTCCCCCAATGTAACAAGTTCTGTCTTCCCTTTAAAAATCGGAATTGATTTATCTGTTCCAATTTACAGTTCTTTTCCCATACAGAGAGATTCCGGCATATCTACATACGCACCGTAATTAGAAATTTGCTTAAATCCCAATTTGGAATATACATGACAGGATTCCGCTAAAAGTTCTCCTGTTTCCAAAATCATTTTTTTATATCCCAGTTCCTGCGCCCACTCTATTAATTTAGAAACCAACTCTGTTCCTATGCCATTTCCCTGTTCAGTTGGTATAACAAACACTCTTTTTAACTCTATCGTATTTTCATCATAAGGACGTATCGAACCGCCGCCAATCGGCTTATTGTCACGATAAACAACTATCGCTTCATTTATTTTATCAATTAGGTTATATTGAGCGTACTTATCTCGTTTAATTATTTTTCCCACTCGCAAATCTAAATCCTCGTCAAGCAACCTGCAATTTTCTATAAAATCTTGATTATTCCCATCACATCTTAAAAATTTAATTTCGCTCATCTTTATCTTATCTCCTAAAAATACTAATTTTTCAGCAATTCATTATCCGCTTTCATTTTGCAATTATCCTTTTCGTTTAAAAATTAGCAACTATCTTTTTCAACAATCAAATCAATTAAAAGCTGTATATGTATTTTCATAGTGTCCAAACAAGGAATAGGGCTCACCTCATCATTAAGCAAAAGCGGCAATTCCGTACAGCCCAATATAACAGCCTCGATACTACCTTCCTGCTGCATACGCTTTATTATCTTTTGAAATCCTCGTAATGTTTCCTCTTTTATAATACCAAGCTCCAATTCTGAAGATATTTTTGAATTTATATATTCCATTTCTTCCGTAGTCGGTGTAATTACTTCAATATTACTACTGTAAAATGGTTTCTTAAAAAAATCTTCTGTCATAGTAAAAATAGTTCCCAGCAAACCAACTTTACGTTTATTCAATCGAATTGTTTCATTGCATGCAGCTTCAACAATACTAATTAGCGGAACTGTTGATTGCTCTTGTAATCTGTCAAATACAATATGTGGGGTATTTGCTGCTAATGCTATAAAATCTGCTCCACTTGCTATAAGATTTTTGATTGCCAGCATTAGATAATTCGTCAATTCATCGTATTTTTGCTCATTGCATAATTTTAAAATATCAAATACATTTACACTTTCAATAGCTAAATTAGGAAAGAAATCCTTTCCAATTCTTTTTTGTACTCCATAAACAATATCATGATAATAGAGAATTGTTGACTCAGGTCCCATTCCACCTACTAATCCTAATTTTTTCATAATCATCACCCTAAACACTAATTTCCTGAATACAATTCTACCACAACGCCGCTGATATTACTATCGGATATTCCATACAAACAACCAACCGGCAAACCGAATTGGAAATATAATTCGGTTTATAAATCAAAAATATATGATTGAACATTTGTTCCTTATATGATAAAATTTAATTGTGTAATCGAAAGGAAAATAGGATGCGACTTTCCGATAGATGCCCTCTAGTCTTGCGAAAGGGTGATGCCTATGAGTATAATGGAAGTTCTTACATTACTACTTGTGTTATTTGCGGCTCTGTCTTACATAGACAATCATAAAAAGAAATAGCATCCCACCGTCCAAAGTGAATGCTATCTCTTTAACTTAGTATTTTTACTGAGGGCAATCGGAGATTCAATTCCGATTACTTCCAAGTAAATTATACACTAGGGCTGCTTGTATTTCAAGTAGCTCTTTTTACAAACCCCGATTTAACATCTTAAAACGATTTCCATAATTTCATTGATAATATCCTCAAGTTCCTTTGCACCATCAATCACATAATCATAATCAGAAGCTAGATTTTCCGACATTTGAGCATAAGCAACTCTTGTATATTTCAAATATGTATCCATCTCATTACGAATTTCATCTGCCGTAGCCTCTTTCATATCTCTAAGCACTCTTCGCGCCAATGCTATATCTAATGGCGTATCAATAAATATGCAGCAATTCAAATAGTCCTTAATCATTTGATGCTGGTATGCAAATGGATAGTCCAACAGTAGATAGTCATATTCGCCGCTGCGGATAATCCTTTCAATATCCGCTTTTAATGGAGACAAAACCCATACATGAACATCTGCACCCTCTGATACCCATTTGGAAAAGTCTTCAACTTCTCCCACAAATGAATAGTCATCAAAGTGAAGAGATGTTGTTCTTGGCAACCGCTCTTTAATTGCATTTACAACTGTTGTTTTCCCGCCTGCTGTCACAGCCCCAATCGCAATTATTTTCATAATCTGCTCCTTTAAATCCCGATTTCCTGAATACAATTCTACCACAACGTTGCTGATATTGCTATCGGATTTCCATGAATTTGTCGTATCTGTCAGAAAAAATCATAAAACCATTGCATAACCCACTGCATTTGTGTATACTATAATTAGTAGATAGGCTATATGCTTGTCATGTGGACTGACACATAAAATCCGAAATTCTTTCCGGACTTTGGATGCCGGACAGTTGGCTGGCAACGGTAAAACCAGCATTGCTTATCGGACTTCGGGTACCGATCAGTTGGCGGACAACAGAAAAATCAGTCGCAAAAGGAAGGTGTTATCTGCTACGGCAGACGAACCTTCCTTTTTAAATTCAAAATATACATAAGGATTTTAATATGAACAAACCAGAAGCAATCAACATTATCAGCAAATGTGCAAAAAAATATAAAAACTACTTAGACGGCTATCAGGTTGTTTTCGTATACCGAGATGAAAACAATCATTCCAACTATGCAGAAGTCAAATTTCGTTCTTATAATTTTTTGCATTTTGCCGGTGTATCTCCTCGAAAGGGATTGAATGCTAACGACTTTTACCGTTTTGCCTTAAATAATCGTTTAAGCAAAAATGACTTTTCTTTCAAAAACAATCACACAACCGAGTTAAAGCTTAGAGTCCTTGAGACTATCATGAATATTGATACAAACGCCAGAATGATAGGTAACTATATAGGATCTCATATAGACCTTTATACCGAAAAAGTAACCGGTACTACCACAGCCTGTCTCGGTCTGATTGAAAAAGACAACTACTACATTCCTAATAGCGTATTAAGTGAAGATATTCGCTCCATCGTACCTAAACCACCGGGAAGAATATATGCAATTTTCAAAAAACCTATGAAAAGCAGTTTGTATACACAACTAACTTACAAAAGCAAAAATCTAACAATTACAAAAAAATGTCTCCCGCAAAGTCTGGCAGAACAAATCGAACCATCTTTATTGGCAAACGACATATGATGTCGCACTTTCGTCCCTTTCAGCTAAGTATGTCCCCACTTTCATTCTGAGTCGTGTTGTTTGCAGCTCTGTCTTACATAGACAATCATAAAAAGAAATAGCATCCCTACCCTGAGAAAGTTGGATGCTATTCTTATTCTTTGAATACATTTTAATCTTACTGATGGCAATCGGAGATTCAATTCCGATTACTTCCAAGTAAATTATACACTAGGCCGCTTGAATTTCAAATAGCTTTTTTCAAACCTTTACACTAATTCAATATTATAATAAAGACCGCTATTTCAGCAACCCCTTTTTCCCTGCATAGTCGCAGATAAAGCAAACAAATGCCAATATCAATAATATAAATACAGTCAGCATATCCCACACATCAAGGATAGACTCTGCCAGCATTTTTGACAGGGCAGCATTGACGGCAAATACAAATGGAATGACTGATAAAAAAGTTATCCCCCAAGCATTTAACTTCTTCTCTTTTCCTAAGCGTCTGAACAATGCGGCTATTATCCACATAAATATGATTGAAAATACTGCCATTACCGCACCTATCGAAAACACTTCTTTGACATTTACCAATCTGCTTAATAACAATAAATAAGGAAGAGTAAAAACGCTTAACGATATTAAGCTTACTGTAATTCCTTTTTTCCCTAATATGATGCTTGGGAACAATATAACCCATGCAAAAATAATGGAGCTGACCGGAATAAGCGACCATGTCAAATTTCCGGATATTGCAAGATTACAGATAAGGCATACCATAATTCCTATCATAAGCGTTGCTGAAAAAAGAATGGAGATAATCCCATTCCTTGTTAAATTATTTTCATATTTTATTTTTAAGGCAAGCAGATTTTCATCTGCCCTTTTTTCGTAACTGTCCATGTCAATTTCTTCCCCGCTTAACAATTCGTTTACCGTGATTCCCAATATTTCGCAAAGTTCCAACATTATAGATGAATCGGGCATACTTTTCCCTGTTTCCCATTTGGAAACCGCCCTGTCTGTAATGTTTAGCTTTTCTGCCAACTGTGCCTGAGTTAAATTTTTTTCTTTACGACATTTGGCAATAAATTTTCCAATCTCTGTCTGATTCATCACATTTTTTCCTTAAAGGATACGACTAATCACAAGTTTTTTACATGAATCAGTGGTTGAATCGGGGAAATTCAACTGTTGGTTGGAAAGTTTCTCTCCTGTATCGCCAAGACCGCGCCCTTATAAACGCGCTCTAAATGCGTTGCTATAAGCTTTTCATCATATTCTAAAGAATTGTTGGCGATGATACTTGCGTATCCGTGGACAAACATCGCAAGCGTGGCAAAAACTTCTTTTGTCTGCTCTAAGTCCATTTTCATAGCTTCCTGCATCGCCGAAAGAACAGGCGTAAGCCCTTCCGAATTTATCATATCGGGCAGACTGTTTCCGACGGCATATCCCGATTGGAAAAGAAAACGGAACAAATTAGGCTCTTCCACGGCAAAGCGTATATAATTCAGCCCTATCCTAAGCATAACGGTTTCCTGCGTTTCCGGAATATTCATCAGATACTTGGTATGATAATCGTCTGCTTTTGCGTAAGCAGCTTTTTTAAGTTCTTCAATCGTGGCAAAATGGTACATGACAGGCTGCGTGGAACAATTAAGCTTCCCCGCGACAGTCCGTGCGTTGATATTTTCCATGCCATCGGCTCTTGCAACCTCAAAAGCTGCGTCCACCACCATCTCTTTTGTGATTTTTGCTTTCGGCGGCATTGGCTCTCTCCTTTATTCCTTTTAAATTCTTGTCATGAATGCCTTAAAAGAATATTCTTATATATCCGCCACACAACATATATCCCCAATGTGCTTTCAAGTAAAATGCAGACAATTCCAAACTCAAAATATATCAGGCAAAGTATCCCTGCTGCCACAAATGCCAAAGCGCACCTTATATATAACTTGGACATTTCATCGTTATATCCCTGAATGTCCTTCACTTTTCCATTTAAACTCTTATCTCCCGCCCAAAAAACAATGGGTTCTCTGCTGTTTTTATTGTAATACCCTATTACAAACAGCGGAAATGCACAAAAAAGACAACTGACTAATCCGACAATGCCTGCACCTGACATAACCACACCCCCATATTATGATTTTTAAATATAATCTATGAATATAATTTTACCACAAAAACACCGATATTACTATCAAATTATGGCAAAAAACTTCCCCATGTCACTTGAGTATTTTTATAAATTCCGCTATGATATGAAGTAAAGGGGGCTTCAATATGAAACAGAAAATCGGCGTAGTTGATGTAGGCGGTGGATATCGCGGCGCTTATGCCGCCGGAGTATTAGACTATTGTCTGGAGCATAAAATTTATTTTGACCTTGGCATCGGCGTTTCCGCCGGAAGTGCAAATTTAATTTCTTATGCCGCAGGGCAGAATAGGCGCAACCATAAGTTTTATACGGAATACGGACTCCGCAAGGAATATGCGGGAATTAGAAACTTTCTTTTGAAAAAATCATTTGTGGATTTAGATTATATTTATAGTACGCTGAGCAACTCAGACGGCGAATACCCTCTGGATTATCCCGCTGTTGTTAAAAATCCTATGGAATTTATAGCAGTTGCAACCGAAGCCGAAACAGGAGATGTAAAATATTTTACTAAAAGCGACGTGTCGCAGGATAATTACAATATTATGAAAGCCTCCAGCTCAATTCCCTTCGTCGGTCCGCCTTACCCTGTGAATGAAAAACTATACTACGACGGTGCTTTAGCTGACCCTGTTCCCATCGAAAAAGCATTTCAGATGGGCTGTGATAAAGTAGTGCTGATTTTAACCATGCCGGAAGATACCATTCGCTCGTCTGAGCGAGATAGAAAACTTGCCGCACGGATTAAGAAAAAATATCCACAGGCAGCAAAAAAACTGGAACTGCGCGCGCAGAAATATAATGACAGCGTGGCTTATGCAAAGCGCTATGCCGCGCAGGGAAAAGTTCTGATTGTCGCTCCCGACGATACCTGCGGCGTCAACACTTTAAGCCGTGACAAAGACGCCTTGCTAAGACTTTATGACAAGGGGTATCTTGACGGGCAAAAAATACCGCCGTTTTATGAAACTTTACAATAGTATGCTCTTCCCGAACTCATATGCCTGTTTTAAATAATCCGTTTTATCTATCTGCGGACTACCGTTTGTATCGCCGCAGCCTCCGGCAAGCAGCATACCTTTATCATGAAATCCCATGTAATTTACCAATGTAAATTGATAATAAGAAACCGCCTGTTCAAATGTCCAGAAAAAATTATCGGCAGAAGTCATCAACAAGGCGCAGTCCTTCACAGGATACTTTTCATATCTCCCCAGCGGTGGATTGGCGTCTTCCTCTGCAATACAATAAAATCTTTCAATAAACGCCTTCAGCTTGGACGAAATCGTCCAAAAATATAAAGGCGACGCAAAAACAATGCAATCGGCATTTTTAATTTTGGGAACCATATCGTTAAAAGAATCCTTCTGAATACACGGTTTCCCATAACGACAGGCGTTACAGCCAATACAACCATTCACTTCATTCTTTAGAAGAGAAATGTATTCCACTTTATGCCCTGCGTCTTCTGCTCCCTTTATAAAAGAATCTGCCAGTTGCGCGGTATTCCCTTTTGGTCTTCCGCCGCCTTGTATTACAAGTATATTTTTCATCTGAATACTCCTTCCCAACTGAAAATTCTTACCGGCACGCTATTCCCGAAAATTGAACTTCCCTATTTTTCAGAAACAGAAATACAAAAAGGACTCATCGGATAGCCTTCTTTATTATAAATAATCGCGCCGCTATTGGTATTATGATATATGTACCTGATTTCTTTTATCTCCCCTGCCGGGCTGCCGCCGCATGAAAGCACTATCCGGTCAGGCATAAGCTCCGCCTGCGCCGCATGGACTATGCCTTTTTCGTCCACCATATCGAAATCGGTCACTTCTTCGCCTTTATCTTCGGAAAATGCGTAAATTCCACCTGTTGCGTTTTTTAAGAATAACGTCGCAAAATACTCAGAGTCCACTATTTTACACTCAATTCTCTCTATCTGCGGTCCCTGAGATTCCGTTTTATAATCATAAAGCATATCGGCGGCAAGCATGGCAAGGCGCGAACCGACGCCCTTTTTATTAAGGGGATGCAAGTCATTGTCTTCCCCTAAGTCTATCGCGACCGCCATTCTCGTATTCGGTATGGGCAAAGCCTGCCTTTGCGCTTCTCTGAGCGCCGGCCAGTTATTGAAGGTTCCATGCCTGTCTTTGTCAAACTTCTCCGTAGAAAAGTTAGGAAGCTGCACATATAAAAACGGCAGTCCGTTATCGTTCCATTTCTTTCTGTATCCGCTTATCAGCCTTTGCATTAAATCTAAATATGAGTCTGGTCTGCACGAATTAGCCTCGCCCTGATACCAAAGCACTCCGGCAATCATATATTTATGGCAGGGTGCGGTCATGCCGTTATAAAGTCCTGTCGGTTTCCAGTTTACGAAGTCCGTCTCCGGAACCATCTCACACGCTGCGCCGATTCGGTACTTCCATGTCCCCGACAGTTCGATTCTCTCTTCATCATTAAAAATCGCATATATCTTGCCAACAGTAAACCTTCCATGTCCAATCTCGCTTTTTACACGGATTGTTATAATATTTTCACCTTCTTTAAACGTCCCCGCGGGCACTATGTACTTTCTCGGCGGATACTGATAATCCGTCTGCCCTACTCTCTTGCCGTTAATATACACCGTGTCGCTATCCACTATCGTCCCAAGCCACAACTTCGCTTCCTTGCCGGCAAAACTCTCGGAAACATTAAACTTACGCCGAAACCACACGCTGCCAATAAAGCCGTTTAATTCTTCATTATCACTGAAAAAACACGGTATTTCTATCTCTTTAAAATCCGGAATATCATTTAAACTCTGCGCCCAGTTATCCCTAACTCCTAAATCCGCGTCTTCCAGCTTTTTATGCCAATCCGCCGCCTGCCGCATATTCTGCCCTATCCTGCGTTTTATAAATTCATCGTCGGCATACTGCTTAGCAAGCAAAAGAAAATCGTCGCAGCCTTCCAGCATGTCTTTTCCCAGCCACGACTCGATTCTGGAACCGCCTAAGCTTGCATTGATAAGTCCAACGGGCGTACCCGTAATCTTATATATCTGCTCGGCAAAAAAATAAGCCGTCGCGGAAAAATCCAAAATCGTATCCGCACACGCTGCTTTCCACTCGCCTGTCAGATGGTCTTTTAACGGTGCGTGAAAATCACTATGCTCAGTTATCTTAAAAGTGCGAATACACGGGTTATCACAATTTTTAATTTCATCAGGATATTTATCGCTCACGCGGCGCATGGGAAGTTCCATATTGGACTGTCCTGAACACAGCCATACGTCGCCGATAAGAATGTCCTTGATAGTCCTCTCATTGCCCGCATCGTCGGATATGTACATTTCACAGGTCTTCGATGGCTCAAGCCCTTCCATGAATATCTCCCAGCAGCCGTCGCCCCTTACTCTCGTCGTATACTCTTTTTCAAGAAAAGCCACCGTAACACGTCTTTCCGGCTCGTCCCAGCCCCATATACGCACTCTTTTCTTTTGTTGTAATACCATTCCGTCGCTTATAAGTCTGGGAAGTTTCAATGTGTTCATAATTCCCGCAATCCTTTCTTAACAGTTTACCCCTAATTTCTTAAGTTCTTCTATCGCCTGCTCTTGATTTTTAAAATGAATCGTATGGATTCCGAATTTTGACGCTCCTATCAGGTTTCTTTCCGTATCGTCCAAAAAGACGCATTCTTCAGGCTTAAGCTTATATCTGTCGATTAAAAGCTGGTAAATTTCAGGCATTGGCTTTATAACTCTCTCCTTATAGGAGAGTATTCCGCCGTCCGTATAGGGAATAAAATCCAGCGCGTCGGCACAATCTATATCCGCCTTTCTTGAAAAATTAGAAAGATATAAAACCTTGTAGCCTTTCTGCTTTAATTCCTTAATCCACGGTATAGCGTAGTCGCTCCTTGAGACAATTCCTTTTACATTGGAAAAGCATCTTCGTATGTCATCTTCCAGTTCAGGCGCATTATCAATAAAGCATTGCAAAATCTCCTCATCGGTAAGCTCGCCCTTGTCATACTCATTCCACTTATCATTCTTCACGGTCGCCTCAGTCATGCGCTCAAACTTATCTCCTGTTATGCCCTTCCCTGCAAAAAATTCCCTCCATGTAAATCCCGCAAGGACGTTTCCTATATCAAAAATAATTGTTGTTATCATGTCTATTGTTCTCCTTTCATAGCTGCAACACTATAATTAGTTGCCTGAACTCAATATCTACTTAGCTCTGCGTTTCCCGCTATACTCCTTTGACACAATCTTAAACACACACACCGAGTCCGCCTGCTCTTTGGTAAACTCCATATTTTTCCCGGTCTGGTGCGCAAACATCTTAGCAAGGGCGTATCCTTTATCGGTAGGATTTTCTATAAATACCGCCTCGCCGCTTCCCATGACACTTGAATACTCCTGCCCCGTACCACACGGAACTTCCGAATATAACAGCTTTCCTTCGTCATAAATAGTGAAACACACCTTATTATTGCGCTTTAGGATATCTGTTTTCCTTCCTTCTTTCGCACAATGAAAATACAGAATAAGCGTGTCTTTTTCAAATTCATATCCATAACTGAGCGGTACTGCGTATGGCGCGTCATCATCAATCATAGAAATAACCGCGGTCTTGCACCTGTCCAATATTCCGGTTATTTCATTAATATTGGTAACTTCCCTGTCTTTTCTCCTCATGTTTATGCTCCTTATCCCTCAATAAAAAAATATGCCTTGAGAGTATTGTATCCCCCCAAAGCATATTTTGCAATCATTAATCAACAGCCGTAAAAGTAAATTCCGGATGCTCTATGCCCTTTAAATCCCTTAGATAATTAATAAAAGCCTTCTTAGTCTCGCTTTTTTGCCAGTCAGTATACGGATTGTCTCCTGTTTCCCCATACTGCTTTTTTAAATTATCCAGCCTGCCGTTAAAATAGTCGCTCTTATCATAGCTCACACCACATTCTCCTAAGAACTTTGTGACACGTTCTTCGTCAGCCTCATCACTTGCGCTTGTCAAGTCGGTTAATACACTATCCAAAGAACTAAACGGCACCCTTATTATACACTTCATCTCCCTGCATTTAGCCGGATACTTTGTCTCATCTGATAAAAGCAGATTGTTACTTTCCCCAAAATCAGGGATAACATTGCCTCCGCCTGTGATATCCACTTTCCAGAAGTAATATTCATCATAATCACCATCATATGTAATTGTCGCATGATTCAATATATTTTCGTCCCGAAGACTGATATTATTAATGATGAATTTATTCTGGCTTTCCTGAGATATTTCATCTTGCAAAGTATCCACTATACTTTTACGTCCTTCAACCTTTCCACCGAAAATATTCGGCAGAAGCCCCAGATATGCCGGAATTTTTGTCATTCCCCTGCTATTCGGATAAAATTCAGCCTTGATGGGCAGATAAATATAATGTTCATCATAAAGCAGACCATAAACCCGTATTTTTCCCATATCAATAATCCTCCTTTTCTGCTCAATCTGAGAGTTTTGCATGTAACTTGCAGATTTCATATTTCGCAACTTTGCGACGTTTTTCTTTTAGCATTACTACTTTACCGCCAATACAAGCTGCGTATATTTTTCCAGCGCTTCCTGTTCGCTCTGGCTGAGTGATTTGGTTCCGCCGCCGGTCTGGAATAAGCCGTACACTTCCGCCGCCTCCTGAATCATTATCTTGATGTTTTCCTTATCGGTTCCGAAGCTTTCCTGCAAAACAGTGGCATAGCAGCCAAGGAATGTGTTGAAATCCAGCTTCGTCACATCTACGGCGGATTTGTAAGCCACGCATGCAATCACGTCCTCGGCACGCTCCTGCAAAGATTTTACGGATATATTTCTTACCCACATAGAGACGTCATATCTGACGATTGCCGGATATTCCACGATAACAAAATATTCCTTTTTCATCAATTCTTCGCCATAGCCCGCGCCAAGTAAGATACTGAGACTCTTAGTAATCAATGAGCCTATCCCGTCGGCAATCTTTGTACCGCCGCTGAACATGGTCTTAAAAGAATTAACGACGTCTTTCATCAAATCTTCTTGAGAACGCTTAGTATATGCGCGGTAGTCCTCATAAGAAGCAAGCACCTTTGTGATAGGCACTTTTAAATCGTCGGTTGTCTTTCCGTCTTTTAAAGAAGTTTCTATTTCTGATTTGAAAATCGTCGCTTTAGACTCGCCGAGTGAAGCTAAGATTTTAAGCTGTTCGCCTATCTCCCTCTCCGTCTCCTTAGACTGATCCACACCGTTAATTAGTTCCCTTATTTTTCCCATTACTTTTTCCTCCTATTTTGGAATTAATTTTATAGCTGTAAAGCGGCGCCGCTTTCCCTGCTACATACACCATTCTAGGACTTATCCTTTGAAAAAAAGCGTCATTAATTTTCACTTTTTAAATTTTTTCACGAGTCATTAAAAGCGGCAGTCCCATGTCGTAAAGCACATCGTTAATTCTTATAAGCGAACCCTCATAGTTGCCCGTGTTTTCCAGTTCAAATATCAAGGTCTTTATCACAGCGTCCCATGCGATAGAATCAGACAGGGCGTAGCCCGCCATATTAATCAGTTCCTTTGTTTCGTTAAGCCCAAGCCCTAACGATACCGAGATGGCAATAAGCGATTCTTTCGTCGGTTTCCTTCCGTTTTTTATCCTTTGGAACATTCTTTCGCTTATCTGGGCGTATTCATATAATTTTTTATGTTTGGATTTTTCTCTGATAAGATTTACAAGATGTCGGTTAAAATCGGAGCATTCTTTCAAGGAAAGTCCCGCGCTGTTTGCTAACGTCTCCGCCGCGTACTCGTCAAGTCCGAATAAGTCCGCTGCATTCCTTATAACGTTATACTTTAATTTTTTTTGTCTGTACGCCATAGGGATTCATATTCCAATAATACAGACATTCCTTTGATGTGCCGATTTTGTGATAGATTTCATTTAAAGTTCTGACGCCGTTTTTCTTCTTATACTCTTTTGCCATTCTTGCAAGGGAAGCGGTAAAGCCTTCTTTAAGGATAATATTGTGTTCTTTCAGCCATTCGTCAACATAGCCTTGTCCTGTGTTTTTCATTTTCATACCATACTCCTTTCGTGCCGTAATGTTTTCCAACCGCACAGTTGGAAATTTTTCTTACGACAATATCTTACCAAAAGAAATATTGGTAAAAAATAGGCGCATGGTATGAAAAAATGCAAAAAATGCCGATTTTATGCAAATTTTGCATTTAATGGACAGATTGATTAAAAATCCGCAAGTTTAATTCATCTATAAATTCTGGCAATCCGCAGGTTTAGATATTTTATAAATTCCGGCAATCCGCACATTTTAACTAAATACTTCCTTTTCATCTCACTCATCATATTTTTTTCATAAAATCTATTCATTTTTTTAATTTGGTGCTATAATATACCCGAAAAATAATCACCTACCAATTTTTATTGTTAGAACGATTTAGAACGAAGGAGACGATTTTTTTGAATACGAATAAAAAACCTTTGCAAAACACACTGTACATACTGGTTTTGCTGGCAGCAATTATTTTATTATTTCAATGGTACTCGTTTTCAAACAGACGCCAGATTGAAGACCAGAACCTGAATTATGCGATAGACTCCGCGCGCCAGACTGCATATGGTATCAGTAACGAATTTACCAACGCGGTAAGACGTGTTCGTAATTATGCTTATTTCTTAAGCATGGGGCAAAACGCGGCACATATTGATGCAGATGTGTTACAAGAACTGGAAGAGAACGTCGATTTTGACTCCATTCGATTTATCAACGACCAGGGCGTCAACCTGACTTCCGACGGAACCATGAGCGACAGCGCAGACAGAGATTATTTTAAAGACGGAATGCAGGGCGGAAGCGGCACCAGCATGGTATTAAATTCACGAGTTACCGGAATGACCACGATGGTCTTCTATGCACCCGTCAGAGAAGGCGATGATATAACAGGAGTTCTTCTCGGACTTTACCTTGCGGAAGACTATCTTCAAGAAATACTTAAAACCACTTATTTCGGGGAACAGGCTGACGTCTATTTATGTACGCGCGAAGGCAGCGTGATTGCCTCCTCCGATGGTGGAAAATATGACGTTCCGCTGCCGGATGTCCTGTTAGGCAACGGCATAATTGATGCTGCAACCGCAGAAGACGTATGGACTGTCTTTAAAAGCGATGTATCGGAGCAGGGATTTGTCTGCGACGCCGATTCTATGACAGACAACCTTTGCGCTATTCGTGTACCGGATACGGATTACATTCTGGTTCAGGCTTTTCCCAAAAGCGTAACCCAGACGATGATTCAAGGCGCTAACCGCACGGGAATTATTCTCCAGTTTGTTTTAATTGGTTTATTCGCAATTTATATTGTAATTCTGGTTATTCGTTCACAGAAAGCAAGAGGCATTTTGAAAAAAGAAAACGAGCAGGTCAACTATGTGCTGCAAGGTCTGAATACCCTCTTTTCTTCCAGATATCTGACTGTGGACTTAACGACAGGCTATTATTCATATATGGCGGGCGTACACCCGCTTAGTAAAAATCTGGATATGGAAGGCACTTATGATGATATCCTTAAAAACCACAGCGCTGATATAATTGGCGAAGAGGCGAAAAAGGCTTTCCATGACTATTTTGAAGCAGATAACATTATCAAAAATATGATGGATACCGACGTTCTTACCTATGAATGCCATGTAAACAGAAACGGCAAGGAAGCATGGGAGCTTCTTATTACGGTATGCCTGAATCGTGACGAAGAAGGCAGGGTTACTAAGATTCTCTTTGTACGTCAGGATAATACCAAGATGAAGCTGCAGGAGATAAAAGAAGGAAAAGAAAAATCCGCCATGAACCGAAAAGAAAGGCAGTACCGCATTGCCATTACTTCTTCCGCTTTTAGCACCTTCGAGTTTAATCTTACGCAGGATTTGATTGAACAGGATATTGTCCGCACCGTAGACGGAGAACAGGTTTCTCTATTGGAAAAAGCCGGCTTGTCCGCACCCTGCAAAGCGTCGGAGTGCTTTAAGAAATGGAAGGATTTTGTTTTAGAGGAATCTTATGAAGAATATGATTCCGTAGTCAATCTGGAAAATCTGAAACAACGGTTTGAAGAAGGCGAAGCGGAAGTTACGGTAGATTACTGGAGTAAAGCCGCCGGTGGAAATCAGATGTGCGTGCGCCAGTCCTTTATTATGACGCATGATGAACAGACGAAAGACATTATGGTTATGGTAGTCTCAAGGGATATTACCGTCCAAGTCAGAAAACAGCGCGAGCAGACGCAGGCGCTTCAAGACGCTCTGCTTCAGGCGCAGCACGCCAACAATGCTAAGACGACCTTCCTTTCCAATATGTCGCACGACATTCGGACGCCTATGAACGCTATTATCGGTTTTACCACGATTGCGGTCAGCCATATTGATAATCAGTCTCAAGTATTGGATTGTCTGCAAAAAGTTCTCTCGTCCAGCAACCATCTGCTTAGTCTGATTAATGATATTCTTGATATGAGCAGGATTGAAAGCGGAAAACTGCAGATTAAAGAGCAGGAATGCAATATTTCAGAACTGACGCACAACTTGGTAAACATTATTCAGCCGCAGGTAAAGGCAAAACAGCTTGATTTGTTTATCGATACATTCGATGTTGCAAATGAAGATGTAATCGCTGATTCACTGAAACTGAGCCAGGTTTTTGTCAACCTGTTAAGCAACGCCATAAAATACACTCCGGCAGGCGGAACCATAAGCTTCCGTATCAGCCAGAACACCACGTTCCATCATGGCTACGGGGATTATGTTTTCACGGTAAAAGATAACGGTATCGGCATGACACCCGATTTCGTAGAGCATATTTTTGAGCCTTTCGAGCGTGAAGAAAGTACTACCAGAACCGGTATTGAAGGAACTGGTCTCGGTATGGCGATTACCAGAAATATCGTGGAAATGATGGGCGGTGAGATTTCCGTCCAGAGCGAAAAAGGCAAGGGCAGCGAATTCAGGGTAGAACTCAGCTTGAAACTTCAGGACGTAGAGAAAAACGCCGCAGGAATCAAGGAACTTGAAGGTCTGCGCGCCCTCGTGGTCGATGACGACTGCGACAGTTGTGAAAGCGTTACGCGAATGCTTAAGCAAATCGGCATGCGCGCCGAATGGACCGCTTCGGGCAGGGAAGCTGTGTTCCGTGCCAAGAGCGCACACAACGAAGGCGATTCTTACCATACTTACATAATTGACTGGCAGATGCCGGAAATGAGCGGTATCGAGACCACCAGACGCATACGCGCCACTGTCGGTCCCGAATGTCCTATCATAATCCTTACGGCATATGACTGGACGGATATCGAGCAGGAAGCCATTAAAGCGGGAGTTACAGCATTTTGCGCTAAACCGCTGTTTATGTCAGACTTAAAGACTATCCTTTTATCCGCCAACAATCTTGCCGACAAGAAAGAGACAGTGGTAATGTCGAGAGCCGATTTTGGTGGCAAGCGTATCCTGTTGGTAGAAGATATAGAGCTTAACAGGGAAATTGCACAGGTAATACTTGAAGAAAACGGCTTCGTAGTGGAAACTGCACCGGACGGCACAGACGCCGTAGATATGGTAAGTAAATCCGAAGAAGGCTATTACGACGCGATTCTTATGGATATACAGATGCCTATTATGGACGGCTATGAAGCTACGCGTACCATACGCGCCCTGCCGCGAAAAGATGTAGAAACAATGCCGATTATCGCCACGACCGCAAACGCTATGGAGGAGGATAAGGAAGCCGCTCTTAAAAACGGCATGAATGCGCATATCGCGAAGCCGATTGATATTGATATATTCTTGAATGTTTTAGGGAAGTTTTTGGCATGATAAAAACGGGGGCTGCTAAAGCCCCTCTTTTTATTTTATCCCCAGACCGCCATTATCAGTGTCGCTGCGGACATTAGGCATAGTCCGGTGAAGGCTTTTTTGCTTAGTTTTTCATGGAATACGATATATGAAAATAGCACTGTCACTAAAATGCTCATTTTATCGATGGGGACTACTACACTGACAACGCCGTTTTGAATCGCATAGTAGTAGCAGAGCCATGACGCGCCTGTGGCAAGTCCGGATAACGATATAAAGAATAGCTCTCTTAAATCAATCTTCCCGACCTGCCGTTGTTTACCCTTTAGAAAGACAACCGCCCATGCCATCAAAAGCACCACTCCTGTACGCAGTGCAGTACCTAAGTTGGACTCCACTCCGGTAATTCCCACTTTGGCAAGAATGGAAGTCAAAGCCGCAAACACAGCGGAAAGTACGGCATACAGCTTCCATTTTCCATTGACTTCTTTTTCTTCTTCCTGTTTCTTTTCCACCATCATAAAAATTCCTGCCGCGAGCGCCGCCGTACAGCAGAGCTTTATCATAAGGTGTTCTGTTTCTCCAAAACATATGATAGCAAGAATTACGGACAAAACGGTGCTTGACTTATCAATAGGCACCACCTTATTTACATCGCCCGTCGAAAGCGCTTTAAAATAACAAATCCAAGACGCGCCTGTCGCAAGTCCCGACAGAATAAGGAAAATCAACGATTTCGGTTCTATTTCCCTAATCTGTCCATACGAGCCGACAATGAACACCATCACCCATGAAAACCCAAGAACAACGATTGTCCTTATCGCCGTCGCTATATCGGAGTCCGTCTTTTTGATTCCACACTTCGCAAGGATAGACGTTACTCCCGCGAAGAATGCCGATAAAACCGCCATGATAAGCCACATGATTTACTCCCCCTATCTTAGCGTAAGCGTTTCATAATTATACTTATCCGCCTCGCTGACATGCTCCGTGTTCAGCTCTCCTTCCTGCGTACTGAGCAGGAGGCGGCTGTCCGCCAGATATCCGTTCATATCTTCCGCCCACTCGCGAAACAGTTCGTCATCATATGGTATCCTGTCGTCATCCCAGTCGAAAGAAGAACCTGCAATCATCTTTATACCGCCATCTTCTGCAAGGCGGAACACATGATATGAATAATTGCCAAAATTATCCCGGTTTTCTATGTGTACAGTCATAATAAACTCAACTCCGCCGCGCTCACCAAGATAAATATTATTCCAGCCTGCACGGGCTCTATGGGCGAAAAGGCTACATAAAAGTCTGCCTTGCGCATTATTGAAAAAAACAAATCCGCTCTCGCCGTCCCCGATATTGCCTGTATACACCTGAATCTGTTCCAGACCTGTACCGTCACCTATATCAGCCACCCATGAACTCTCAAGCTCATAATATGTGTCCAGCATTTCTTCGCCGCTAAGCGACGTAATCTCCTGCATATCTTCATACCAATAATCCTCAGGATATTCCATATCAAAAGCAATTCCGCTCCCATAATAATTTTCCACAACTGCCTCTGTTATAAGCCCGTCTTCAAATGTCAAAATCATCGGGGGATTCAGATATGCAAATAACTCCACCGCAAAATCGGCAAACTCATCAAATGAAGTTTCTTCATAACTAAGCGTATTCATTTTTTTATTGATAAGGAAGTGGCAGTCGTCTGCAAAAGCAAGGAAAAGAAGCTCTTCGCCGTCCTCCATATCATCTACGATATACCTATCAATTCCTCTTGCGCTGCGTGATATAGAGCGGACATATCCCCTGTATACTCCGTCCACAATCGCACCCCTTAGAAGATGTTCTCTTGTCAGCTCCACTACATCTTCATCTGTTGACGCAATGTACTGTCCATTTTCGCCAGTTTGTTCATTTTCACCAACCTGTCCGCTCTCGCCGTTTTGTTCATTCTCGCCCGTCTGCCCATCTGAATTTTCCATTTCCGACTGCTTGATGACGTTACAAGTGATACCGTTTCCGAAGTTGAATAAGAAAGTCTCCACTTCTTCCCGCGATAACTCCACCCATATATCATAATTATCCACATCTACATCAAGTACGGTCGTAACCGCAAGCAGCGTTTTTTCCCATTCGCTTTCTTCTTTATCATAACGGAAAGACACGTCTTCATTATAGTAATAAATTTCAAGTGTATCTCCCACTTCTGCGTCCCGCGCAAGTCCCCACGGAACAGTAAACATATAACGGGGTACTGCCGATACATAAGGGATATCCGGCGTAAACTGATATCTATCCGAACCGACAGGCCACATTAAAAATCCCTCTCCCATCACAACTATACTTTCCGCCTTAGCCCTTTCTGACTTAGAAAAAGAAAACACCCCCGGATATCCCTCACCAATCCCAATATCTTCACCTTTAGGAAATGTGATTTTGACCAAGTCCCCTGCTTTTAACCCCGAAAAATCCTCTATCTCAATATACGGATAAATCTCATCCGCCTCTGGAATTTCCATATCGCATCCGGGAATTTTGACTATCATTTGTCTGTTTCCATCTATTTCCACCTCTAAGACTACTCCATAATAAATTACCTGTACTAAGGAATCAGCAATTTCCGACGCATCTTTGCTGCTTAAGGAATTTCCGCCGTCTTCTGCGCTGTTTAAGGAAGCCCCGCCGTCTTCCGTGCGCTTCGGATTGGCAACCAGTGCAATTACGGCAATCACACAGGCTATCGCAATAACCGCTGTGGCGATTTTGGCAGGCTTTTTAAACTTAAGAATATTTTTAATCCTGCTCTTTGTATCCCCTTCCCCAAAAGCAAGCGGAATCCCCAGCACAATTTTTCTGCCTGATGCAAGAGAAAGTAAAGATGCCGAATATTCCTTTTTAACGCCGTTCCCTATCTTTCGTATAACCGCCTCGTCGCACGACATCTCCATATCCCTGCCGCTTATAAAAAAGGCAAGCCAGACAAGCGGATTGAACCAGTGCAGGCAAAGCGCCACAAATCCAGCCAGCCTGAAAATATGGTCGCCGCGCTTTATATGAATCTGCTCATGCAGCAGTATATACCGCTTTTCTTCATCACCAAGCGTCGAAGGAAGATAAATTTTCGGGACTACAATACCGCAGACAAACGGAGTTTCAATATCGGGAGATACGAAAATATTCCCGCTTTCGCATACCGCCGTTTTCAGCCTGCGCCTGAGTTTAATATATTTTATGATTCCATAGACAGCCACCGCGCCTGCCCCAAACAGCCAGATATAAGCCCCTATCCAGATTACAATCTGCATGGGATTGACTGAAGCCGCGGTATTGGCGGCAGGCATTGATTCATTGATGGCATTCTCCACCGCAGGAATGGGGAGATTTACCATCGGCTGCTCCATATAGCCGATATTTTCAGGGATATACTCTATTTTCCCCTGCTGCGCATCAGGCGCACTTAAAGCCCCCAGCAGAGAAACCGCCGAAGAAAAGGAAAACGGACACAATAAGCGGAACAACACCACCGCCCATAGCGCGTATGAAAAAATCTTAGGCGCTTTTTTAAGCAAAAGCCTGATAACCAGAACCGCCAAAACCGCTATTCCTGCCGTAAGGCTCATATTTAAAATATCTATAAATACCTGTTCCATTATTTGTCTCCTTCGTCATATTCCTCAATAAGCTTTTTCAGCTCTTCTACTTCTTTTACACTCAGCTTCTTCCTTCGCGAAAAAGCTGCCAAAAACTGCGGCAGCGAGCCGTCAAAGTTCTCATTTATAAACTGCTCACCGCGCGCCGCCTGAAATTCGTCCCTAGACATCAGCACCGTAACAAGTCCGTCCGTATTTTGAAATATCCTTCTGTCGCAAAGCCGCTTTAACATAGTATACGCCGTTGTACGTTTCCAGCCAAAAGCCTCCGCGCACATTTTTGCCAACTTACCTGACGCAATCGGGGCGTTCTCCCATATCATCTCGGCAAAACGCTGCTCCATTTCCCCTAATTTACATTGTTCCATTGAAATAATCCTGCCTTTTCATATTAGTTTAATCGCATTAAGCAATGCTAGTCTAATCGTATTAGATAATACTAATTTAATCACATTAGATAATTCCAGTCTAATCGAATTAGACAATGTTAGTCTAACATCATTAGACATATTTGTCAACGGTTATTATAAAAAAATATAGCCAAATCAAGCGGAAAGATTTAAAATAGTAGAAAAGACCAAAAGCACCTAAACCTCACCACACAGAAAGGAGCTACGCGCATGAACCTAAACAACATCACTGTAAACACACAGAGCAGCATTAAGATAGAAGGGAGCAAAATCCTTTATTTCGATTCATTTAAAATAGAGACGGAAACGCATGACGCGGATATAATATTTATCACCCACAAACATTTCGACCATTTTGAGCCGGAGTCTATTGCCAAAATCAAGAAAGAAGGCACGATTCTGGTTACGCCAAAGTCCATGAAGGACAAGGCGCTGTCCGAATCCGGCATTGCCCCCGAAAAATGCGTATTCTTAGAGCCGTATGAAAAGTATGAATATGAAGGCGTCCTGATAGAAGCGATTCCCGCCTACAACAAGCTTAAGCCTTTTCACCCCAAGTCAAAGAAATGGAACGGATATATAGTAACTATAGATAATATCCGCTATTATGTCTCAGGCGATACAGATGTGAATGACGATATTAAAAAAGTCCAGTGCGACGTTGCGCTTATCCCAATCGGCGGGCATTATACGATGGATAAGGCAAAAGCTGCCGACTATATCGCGGCTTTAAAACCTAAGGCGGTCATTCCCACGCATTACGGCACTATAATAGGAAATAAATCGGACGGCGCGGATTTTAAGAAGTCGCTTGAAACGCTAAATAAAGAAATTCAGGTAGAATTGAAACTGCCTATGGCTGATTAATCAGTCATAGGCGGTATATTTATGTTTACTTCTGTTGTCCCTAAAATATCCGTATATCTATGCTTACTTCTGCTGTCCATAAGATATCTCATACTTACTCCGCAAGCTGTTTATAAGTAATACCTATCATAACCACGGCAATCACAAAAGTCAGAATATCCGAGACAGGCATGGAATACAGTACGCCGTCTAAGCCGAACATAAGCGGCAATATCAGCGCGAAGCCTACTCCGAACACGATTTCCCTCACCATCGAAAGCATAGTGGACGCTACCGCTTTTCCCATAGCCTGCATAAAAATAAAACAAGCTTTGTTCACACAGGCAAAAATCATCATGCACAGATAAATCCTAAACGCTTTAATGGCAAAATCCGTATAATAACTGCTTTCATTCGCCGCGCCAAAAAGCATAATGAGCTGTCTGGGGAAAAATTCGACAATAATAAGCGCTACCAAACCAACTGCTGCCTCAGCCTCTAATAAGGCGGTAAACAGCTTTTTAACCCTTGACTTTAACCCTGCACCCATATTATAACCTACAATAGGTATGCAGCCTGCCGCCATTCCTACGACGATGGAAATGACAATCTGGAAAAATTTCATCACGATGCCGACCACAGCCATAGGAATCTGAGCGTATTGCTCCTGTCCGAACACAGAATCCAGCGCGCCATATTTTCGTATCATATTATTGACAGCCGCCATCGAAGCCACTAAAGAAATCTGCGAAAGAAAGCTGCAGATGCCAAGAACAAGGCTTTTCCCGCAAATGCCCCAATCCATGCGGAAATCAGATTTTCCGGGCTTTATCGCCTTCATATTCAGTAAATATATGATTGACAGAATCGCCGTAACAACCTGCCCGATGACCGTAGCTACCGCCGCCCCCATCATGCCCCATTTGCATACAAAGATAAAAACAGGATCCAGTATGATATTCAAGACTGCGCCCGTCAGAGTGGAAACCATTGCAAACTTAGGGCTGCCGTCCGCCCTGATAATCGGATTCATCGCCTGTCCGAACATATAGAACGGAATGCCGAGCGAAATATAGAAAAAGTATTCTTTGGAATGTCTGTATGTTTCCGCGTTTATTGTGCCGCCGAACATGGCGATTATCTGATTGGCAAAAAGCAGATAGATACCGCATAAAATCAGGCTGCTTACAATTATAAGCACAACGGAATTGCCTACGCTTTTCTTGGCGTTTTGCGGTTCGCCTTTACCAAGGCTTAAGCTTACAAAAGCGCAGCAGCCGTCTCCTATCATAACGGCAATGGCAAGTGCGATAACCGTAAGCGGAAATACCACCGTATTCGCAGCATTGCCGTATGAGCCGAGATAGGCTGCGTTTGCAATAAATATCTGGTCAACTATGTTATAAAGCGCGCCGACCAAAAGTGAGATGATGCAGGGAACAGCATATTTTCGCATCAATTTTCCAACCCGTTCTGTTCCCAAAAATTGATTTGTTTCCATAATAGTTCACCCTTTCATAAATATCCGCCGATACGTTCTGCAACCGGCTTTATCCAAAAAAAATAAACGTGCAGCAAATAACCGGACTTACGCAGTTTTGCTACACGTTCAATATGTATTTTAATTTCTTTTTTGAAAAATGTCAAAGGGATTTTTTCATATCATAATATCCCATCAGAACCATCCACACATAAGCGCAGGTCTTGGGAATCATAAGCATTCCAATCATAGGCACAGCGTCTGCAAAAAGGACTACCGGAATATAAAAGCCAAAACTCAGCACGATTGCCAGCCACATGAAACGAAATCCTTTGTCGCCTGCCTCAGCAGCCTTTTTGAAAAAGATGATAATGATAAGCAGCCCCAACACTACAAACGGAATATTCCTGTAAATCCCCCATGAAAGCGGCGCGTCCGCAGACGTCCATTTATTTTGTGGGAAAAGGCACAAAATGATTCTTGCCGCCGCCAGCACGCCGATACAGACGGTCAGGGCATTTTTATCCTTCACTTGATAACGAATCCGCCATATGTAATAGAGTAATACATAAAATACAGTCATAGTAATAGAAGTAACCAACTTGCCTATGCCAAGCGCCGCCGTAAAGTTTTCTAACCCCGTCGTGCATAAGGCATAAGCGCGGGGAAGAAGGTGGAAGGCGTCGCCCGTGCCAAGAATGACTGCCATCATGCCAAACAGGAAATATTGTTTATCTCCATGACTTTTAATTATCATTCTAATTCCGACCGTTATCACTAATGTCAAATATACAATATCAAATAATGTCTCCATGATTGCCTGCATAACCATACTCCTTATAATTATATACTCTTATTTTTGTACTATATATGATATTACTACCCTTTTACCTTATCCCAGATTATTCGCTATTTTCTTTTTTGTTCCACAATGCGAGGAAATCCGTTACAAGGTTCTTTTCCCTTTTATCCGTACATTTTTCCACCAAAGCCGCACTGTCATTCAGCATATCTATTGTGTGATATATGCCAAATTTGAGATTTACCTTTACAATTTCCGTAACCAGTTTTTCATCTGCCACAATGCCGCCTGCCCACAACATTTTCTCAATTCCCATGCGTTCTCTGCACTCTGCCATACTGCTTAAATAGATTACCTCTGCCCGCTTTGTCATCTTGTCCTCACGGACAATCCTGTTAATTTCATAGCAATGCTCCAAATCACGGTAAAACGAATCGCTGTTTTTATCTTTCTTATACGTTGTCATAAAAGAATTGCACTGGCACAAATCTTTTTCCTGTCTGCCTGTTTTTATAATCCCCAAGTGCAGAATCTTATCTTCCATTTCATGCACCATAAGATAATCGCTGTCAAAGTCAGAATCCTCCCACTTCCCTAAATCATATAAATACAATTTTGAGTAAGATGCAAACATCTCCGGCAGAAAAGGCAGGTTATCCAGTTTTAAATGAATGACCTCTAAAATTCTGCGCTGCTTTTCCTCTGTCTTATAATACTTCTGTACCAGTTTTTCTAGCGACTGCATCGTGATTCTTCCCTTTTTTATTGCATATGCCCCAAAATCGCCCGTGTACTGTTTTGGTCTGCCTGCATACTGGAGTCCCATCAGATGCGGTATCTTATCTTCCGTGTTAGACAGATGGATAATCTTCTTGGCAGTATGGATATAATAGTCATATTTACAGATTGTGTTCTTTACATTTTGAAAAATCTCCAAAAGCCTTATATCTTTCATGTTTCCTCCCAACGTATAAAGAAATTGCCTGAGCGGTTAGGCTCAGGCATTACATTTCTTTTTGAATTGCAA
>JAMPHY010000029.1 GCA_023663185.1 Clostridiales bacterium
TTAATTTTTCTTTATTATTACTAACAAAAGAAGAATAATTGCTTCCCCACAGTACCTGATAAATCTTTTCTCTTGTTTTCCACAAAATATGCCGCCCCACACGATCATACAATTCCGTCCGAAGCGCGCTCAACATGCCTATTACTAAAAAAAGCGCCACAAAAACCACAACATATCCTATAAAAAAAGGTACGCTCTTCTGAGCTTCCGTTTGGTCAATCAGCCATTCCATATAGAAAGGAAGTGCAGATTCTAAGCCTAAAAGCAAAATGATAACAAATATACATTTGCACAGTAGTTTTTTATCCACAGTAAACATGAGTTTAACGACTTGAAAATAGTTTTTCATTACTTAACCCCTCTATATCTCAATTATCTCCGATACCTCGCTGCGCTTGGCGACATAAATAGGAAAATCGTCTTCACGGTATCCGCTATCCGACATCATAATTTCGAGTTTTACCGCTTCATAAGCAAGCTCCGGCATATTATTCTCTTTACTAAGATGTGACAGAACCACCGCCTGCATATGATTGTTCAACAATCTGCTTAAAAGTCTTCCTGCCGCCTCATTGGACAAATGCCCTTTATCTCCCATTATACGTTGTTTAAGAAAGTACGGGTATGGTCCAACCTGAAGCATTTTTACATCATGGTTTGCCTCCAGATACAATACGTCCAAATCCTTAAGGCATTCCACTGTGTAATCGTTATAACAGCCTAAATCGGTAATAATGCCGGCTTTCTTTTTATCATGGCTGATTCTGTACGCGACCGATTCCGCTGCATCATGGGAAGTACGCATCGGATACAGAGTCATATCCTTTACTATACATTTTTCGTCCGCCCTGATTACATGGAACAATGCTTCATCTATCGTTCCCAGTGAATGCACCTTTTTAATCTCTCTTATGGTTCCTTCTGTTCCGTAAATGGAAATGCCGTATTTTCTTGCCAAAACTCCCAAGCCGTTTATATGATCCGCATGTTCGTGCGTGACAAATATTGCGTCCACTTCTGATATCTTTATGCCGAGTGCTAAAACCCCTTCTTCTATGCGCTTACAACTGATTCCTACATCAATCAAAAGATGCGTCGTATCAGAGCCCGCATATATACAATTACCGCTGCTGCCGCTGGCTATACTGCATAATCTCATATGTATCTTATATCTCAATCTTTCCAATAAATTTTTATCACATCGCCGCTGTGAATAGGCTCCATATACTGCGCGTCCTTTTCATTCAGCTTAGTTACGATTCCACTCCCCTTTGGTACGGACAAGTCGAAATCTATATAGTCAAATACATCTACGAATATATATTCCGCCTTTCCTTCGAGGCGAATCTGCTCGTCATTCACAGTAACCTGAATACTATGCGGTATATTCCGTGTAGTATTTTCCACTGTTGCGTCAGTGCTAACGAACTCTGTGTCTGCTGCGCTTGTCACGCCTACGGCTTCCGCGCCCACTATATCTTCCGCACCTTCCATGTCCGCTGTGCTTGTCACACCCACGCTTCCTATATCCGCCGCGTTTTCTTCTTTTTTAGGCTCGCTCTTTACATAACTTCCATCGTCTTCCGGTAAAGCGTCATAAGTATCGGGCGCGCCGCTTCCATATATATCCCTGTCTGACAGTTGCAGCTCTTCCATAGTCCAGATAACCGAAAAGTTCTCATATACTTTGGTATCCATGTCGGCAAGCTTATTATTTACATAAATATTCAAATCCTCGTTAATAATAACGTCCATAAATTCCGCAATCTGCTTGACAGTATAATAATTCAAAAAGTCAATCGAGTCATTCTCCTGAATACCGTAAAAACCCGACTGCAACTGTCCGTTTACCATAGCGAATACCGGAAGTTCCACTTTTTTCTCATTGACTTCCACCCACAAAGATGCGTCGTACTCCGGAAGCTGATTTATATCCAATGACGCAGGCTCGCCCGCCGTTGACTCGACTACTCTAATCTGGTCGTTGGCATGAATGGGCGTGTAAATGTCAGCTTCCTGCCCATTTACCATAATGGCGGCTGCTTCTCCTAAAGCCCCCCTTGCAATACGCGGTTTGCCGTTGACAAAATAATTTAACGCTTTCCCACGCTTCGGGAAAAGTCCTTCGTTAGAAAATTCCGCCTGCATAGCGGCGTCTACTACGGCAAGTTTATTGTTATCATAAAGTTTGATTCTCTGCTCATTGAAATAAACAAAGATAAAATTATTACTCTGCTCATAGAAGCTTAGGCAGATTCCGATAGGCGTTACCATAAGCGAATCGTGTTTCGCGTCTTTATCATGGAACACTATCTGCTGCATAACCTCCTCGCCGCGCACCGCCACCCTCTCAGGCTGTATGCCAAGCTGCGCCGCCAGCTCGTTAGTATATCCGGATAGCTTCCCGCCGCCGCCGACTACAAAGACTGCGCTAACGGACTTATCGCCGTTTAATTCCTTAATCTTATCCGCCACCTGCTTAGTCATGTCTTTAATGACAGGCTCAGCGACTTCCAGCACTTTCTCCCTTGAAATAGTCTGAGAAAGTCCCATGATATCTTTATATTCCACAGATTCTTTATCTCCGGCTTCACGTTTGATTTTCTCAGCGGTCTTAAAGTCCACCAGACAATGCCTTGCCACCACTTCTGTCAGCGCATCGCCTGCAATCGGAATCATTCCATAAGCAATAATGCTTCCATCATTCGTAATAGAAATATCAGATGTCCCCGCTCCTACGTCCACCAGCGCAATATTGAGCATACGGTACATATCCGGTATAGCTACCTGAATCGCCGCAATAGGCTCTAGGGTAAGGTTTGCCACTTCCAGTCCGGCAATCCCTACTGCTTTATACAAGCCGTCCACCACATCGTCAGGAAGAAACGTCGCAATTATGTCCGCGCCGATACTTTTCGCCTTATGCCCTTCCAGATTAGCGATGTGATAATGATTAAGATAATAACGCACAACCGAATAGCCTACGCAGTAGAACTTCATCTCGGTATTATTGGTTTTTAAAAATTCTTCATAAGCCTTCTCAACTCCCATAGAGTCAAGCGCATAGATATCTTCTCCGTTTATTTCCTTATCCGCGGGAAACTCATTTTCGACATTGACCGTCATTGTACGCAGCACACGCCCAGCGGCAGCTATACATACATCGGTAAGCTCTCTGCCGGTCTTTTCTTCCAGACAGCGTTTCACCTCGCTGATTGTAGCGCCCACTTTATGTATATCATGAATCTGTCCGTCCAGCATGGCGCGCGTCTCATGCTCCCTTATGCACTGAGCCGCCACATGAAAATGTTCTCCCGTGCGGTATCCTACGGTTCCTACTATGCTTCTTGTCCCTATATCCAGACCAAATACCAGTTGGCCCGGTAGTTTCATTGTCTCTGACACAGATATTCCTCCAATTCCTTATCAATCTGTCTGCATGTATCAGCAAGGCTTCCATTATTGTCAATTACTACTTTGCAATGCTGCCTGAATACTTCGTCGGGCAGCTGCCCTTTTAAAATATTGTCTATCTTTTCATCGGAATACGCCCTTGAGCTTTTCAGTCTCTTTCTTCTTATCGCAGTTTCCGCATATATATACCAAAGCTCGTCCACTATCTGAGCATAACCGCCCTCTATTAGCAGCGCCGCCTCAATAAAGACAAAATCCGTCTTTTGCTCTCCCCGCCAGTAGTCAATCTTCTCAAGGATATACTCTTTTACTGCCGGATGGACGATTCCATTTACCTTCTCCAAAATACTGCTGTCGGCAAAAATCTTCTCCGCCATCAATGCTTTATTTATGGTTTTATCATGGTTTAGGACTTCTTTACCCAAAAGTGCAACCAACTCATCATAGCATTTCTGCCCTGGTTCTTCCAAGCTGTGCGCTACCCTATCCGCTAAAATCACCTTCGCGTTATAATGTTCTTTTATATAATTTAAAAGTTCAGACTTTCCCGCGCCTATCCCGCCAGTAATTCCGATTATTTTCACGCTGTCTCCCTTTCTTGACTTAGTTGTACAATATATACAAAACATAAGCAGGGTGCTCTGCCGCCGTCGGTACTTAGCGAGGTTTTTTCGAGCTTAGTACCGCTATGGCGGCAATGCAGCGAAAGCGTGCCCTACGTTGTTTTGTATATATTGTACAACGTGCCTGATAAATATTACTTCGCATCATACCACGTCATTCCCGTATGCAAATCTATCTCCAACGCCACGGAAAGCTCAGCCGCCTTATGCATCTCTTCTGAAAGGATACTCCGTACCGCTTCTTCCTCCGGCGCATAAGTCTCAATCAGCAGTTCGTCATGCACCTGTAGTATGAGTCTGGATTTAAGCCCTTCCCGCTTAAGCCTCGCCCACACATTAATCATGGCAATCTTGATGATGTCCGCCGCCGTTCCCTGTATCGGAGAATTCATAGCGACGCGCTCTCCAAATGAACGCTGCATGAAATTAGCCGATGACAATTCCGGAATCGGTCTCCTTCTGCCAAACATAGTCTTTACATAACCGTATTCCTTCGCGTCTTTAACCAGTTTATCCAGAAAGACTTTAATTCCCGGATAGGTCTTAAAATACTGTTCTATATACTCAGCCGCTTCCTTTTTGGAAATACTAAGGTCCTGACTCAAGCCAAACGAGCTGATACCGTAAACAATGCCGAAATTAACCGCTTTGGCGTTCCTTCTTTGCAGCGGCGTTACCTCTTCAAACGGAGTGTGGAACACTTTGGAAGCCGTAATCCTGTGGATATCCTCTTCCATCTGATAAGCCTCAATCAACTGCTTATCATCTGACATATGCGCTAAAACCCTTAGTTCTATCTGCGAATAGTCCGCGTCCATAAAAATATAGCCGTCCGCAGGAATAAATATCTTGCGAATCTGTCTGCCTAAATCCGTCCTTATCGGAATATTCTGTAAATTTGGCTCTGTCGAGCTTATCCGTCCGGTCGCCGTAATGGTCTGATTAAACGTCGAGTGAATCCTATTTCCCTCATCTATATACGCCGCGAGCCCGTCCGCGTAGGTCGATTTTAACTTGGCAAGCCCCCTATACTCCAAAATATCTGCGACAATAGGATAATCCGCAGATAACTTCTCAAGAATATCCGCAGAAGTTGAATAGCCCGTCTTGGTCTTTTTCCCGCCGGGTATTCCCATCTTTTCAAAAAGGACTTCCCCCAACTGCTTAGGCGAATTTATATTAAACTGCATTCCCGCCTGCTCGCAAATAGACTGCTCTAACTGTTCTATCCTGCCGATAAGCCTCTCGCCGTAAGCCTTAAGCTCGTCGGGTTTTACCATAATCCCTATCTGCTCCATTTCATACAGCACCCTTGTTAAAGGCATCTCTATATTGTAAAGCAATTCCAACATTCCCTGTTCTTTCAGCTTTTCTCTTAACACAGCCGCCGACATAAGCGCAACATACGCCTGAAAACATGCAAACTTTTCAAATTCCTGCGGTTTTTCTTCCAGCGTCTTTACATATGATTCTTTTCCACACACCTGCTTCTTATCAGGGATTATCAGATTAAGATACTCGTTTGCAATCGCTTCCGTATCATAATCGCTTTTGAGCGGATTGAGCAGATACGCGGCAAGGCAGATGTCAAAATACTTCCTATCTGCATATGGCTTCATTACGTCAAAGCCTTCCTTACCTTCCGCAGCCGTTGCACTAAAGCTCTCTTCGCCTTCTACGTCCATAACATCATAAGCCTGCTTTATATCGCAGATATTGATTTTGCACAAGTCGTTTTTATTTAATAGAGCCAGTTTGCCCGACAGATATTTACCTGTAATAAATCCCTGACATTGAATAAAATAAACTTCCTTCTTAGAAACGGCAATCGCTATACCCGCAAAGTCCTCATACCCTTTACCGTTCTTAAGTATGGAAAGTCCGATTTCAATTCCCTCTTTATCTGCTTCCCCTTTATTAGCCTTTACTTTATTACTTTCTCCTTCATTCCTTTTTCCTTTTTCTTTATTTCCCTTCTGTTTTTGACTATTCCGGTCAATATCTGTGAAAAGCCTTTCAATTTCATCAAGCTCCGTCAAAGTTTTAAAATATTCAACTTGGCTGTTCTCAACAACCACATCATTTTCAAACCTCGATAACAGATTTCTAAATTCCAACTGTTTACACAGTACATACGCCTCCTGCGTATAGAAATTCCCCACTTTAGCATTCTCAAAAGAAAATTCAATATCGCTCTCAACGTTAATGGTAGCAAGCGTCTTGCTTAAATCCGCCAAATCTCTGTTATTTATAAGCGATTCCTTAATGGCTTTCTTAGAAACTTCATCAATCCTGTTATATATTTCTTTCAATGAACCAAACTGCACCATAAGTTCGGTAGCCGTTTTCTCCCCGACCTTCGGCACTCCCGGAATATTGTCCGCGGTATCGCCCATCAACGCCTTTAAATCAATAAACTGCAGGGGCGTGACCTGATATTTCGCCTTCACATCGGCGGCATAGTAATCTTCAACTTCCGTCTTACCACCCTTAGTCTTGGGAATCCTTATCTTAATATTATCCGAGGCAATCTGCAATAAATCCCTGTCGCCCGAAACCAACGACACCGCCATACCCTCTTTCTCAGCGCGCTTCGCCAACGTCCCCAGAATATCGTCCGCTTCAAGCCCCGCCTTCTCCATTATGCAGATATTCATTGCTTCAAGCATCTGCTTAATAATTGGAACCTGTTCGTGCAGCTCGTCCGGCATCGCCTTCCTTGTCCCCTTATATTCCTTATATATTTCATGCCTGAATGTCGGCGCATGAACATCAAACGCCACTGTCAGATAATCCGGCGTCTCTTCTTCCAGAATTTTAAACATTATATTCAGGAAACCATAGACGGCGTTAGTATGGACTCCCTGACTGTTTGTTAAATCAGGCACTCCGTAAAAAGCTCTGTTCAAAATACTGTGCCCGTCTATCAAAACGACCTTTTTACCCATGACTAAATTCCCCCTCACAAAATAGCACTAATACCTCAAAACATCACGGCAATTCTTAAAACTTAAATACCATAACCAAAGCGATTATAATAGCCGCCGCAACTGCCGCTTCCAGACAGATTAACGTATACTTTAATCCCCTGTGGACTTTAATTTCATGCTCCGAACTTTTTACCCTGCTTTCTAACGCATGCTGTAAATTAAAATTGTTTCCTGCTTCCAGCCTTTCTAAACCTTCCGATACCAGAAACTGAATAGAAAGCTCCTCTGTACATTCAGGGCAGTCCTTAATATGCTCAATAAACTCTTCTAATTCTCTATTACTTAAATCGTCCTGTAAGAATGCAGGAATCATTTTTTCTGTTTCTTTGCAGTTCATACCTTTCCTCCGGCATTCGACTGACCTTCCAGACATAATAACACAAGTTTAATTATATACCATAATGACGCCTGTTGCAAACAAGAAAATTGCTCCGCAATTATCTTGAAGAAAACCGCTTCGCGATTATCTTAACATAAAAGAAAAGGTTGGAAGATTTATTATTCCTCCAACCTAAAAACATCAAAAATTAAATTTTCTGCGCCTTATTCATCTATTTTTATTGTACCGGAACAGCTTCCGGAAGCTGCGCCTGTACTGGTACTGGCGTTACAACGCCGTTTTTATCAGATACATATACTATATCTCCCGTCGGAGCTATAGTCTGCTGGTTCTTTACCAAAGCGCCTGCGGCATCGTAGAAATACATATTTCCGTCCGGCTTCGTCACCAGACCTGTCTGCATCACGCCGTTGGTCCCGAAATAATAATCGTTGCCATTTATTTTCACATCTCCAACTAACATATGTCCATCTTTAGTAGAAAGATAATATGTTCCCGTCGTATCTGCAAACCAGCCCTGAACCATCGCCCCGTTAAGCGGTGAATAATAGAACCTTCCTACGCCCGGCAGGTCAACCCAGCCCATCTGCATTACGCCGTTGGTATCAAAATAATAGTTCTGTCCCAATATAGAAGCCTGTCCTCTTGTGATACTTCCGTCTGCCGAGAGGAAATAAGTTCCCTTTTCGTCTGCAAACCAGCAATTTCTCTGCAGGAAGCCTGTCGGTCCCAAATAATATCTAGTGTTATTATAATCTATCCAACCGCGCTGCATCTTATAGCCGGAGAAAAACATCGTCTGTCCGTACCTGTCCACGAAACCGTCCGAAATTATCAATGAAGAAAAATCTTTAAACTGATAGTTAATATCCACATTCGTTCCTACTCCCGGAACAACGCCATTAGAACTGCTCTGCCAAAAAGAAGCTCCGCTGTATTCCAAATTGTCTGCATACTGCGCTACCCACTTATCGTAAGGAACATTACCTATTCTCTGGTTAAACCAGTTCTTACTTGAATATACCATAGGATAATATCCCGCCGAAGCAACAGTCATACAAAACGTATTAATCAATGACTGAAGCTGATCCGGCGACATTCCCTTGTGGCATGAATCCTCAATATCATATACTACCGGAAAAGTAACGGTATAGTTGTTAAGCCATGCAACCACCAGATTAGCTTCATTCTGTGCCTGCTCAACAGTCGTTGCATATGAATACAAATATACTCCGACTTTCAGCCCTGCATTCTGCGCCCCTCTTATATTTACATCAAAAAACGGGTCTATCCCCGAATATGTACTTCCGACTTTAATAAATGCGAACGAATATCCCGCCGCGGCAACGCTGTTCCAATCCACAGCGCCGTTATGTTTTGAAACATCGATTCCTTTAGCTATTGCATTCCCTGCATTTGCAGCATAGGCATAATCCATCGGCGCCAGTGCCGTAACTACCGCCAGCGCAAGCGCTGCAACTTTTTTAAGTATTTTCTTCATGTCTTCCTCCTAAGGCAAATTATTACAAAATGTTACAAAATTATTTCAATTCCTTATAAGAATAACATATTTTTTATGTTTTGCCTATAGGTTATTTGTAAAAAAAGAAAAAATTTCTGCCTATAACATTCCCCTTGAAAATTTTCCCTATTAATGTAAAATTAAGCTATATAAATAAAAACTAAAAGGAGTACCACAACTATGCCTAATCCATACCTTCCATTATGGGAATATATCCCCGACGGCGAACCCAGAGTCTTTGGCGACAGACTGTATGTTTACGGCTCTCACGACAATTCAGGTTCTGTCAAATTCTGCGACTATGTTCTGAAATGCTGGAGCGCGCCGCTTGATAATCTGAACGAATGGACATGCCACGGAGATATTTTCCGCACACAAGCAACCGCCGACTATCCCGCCGACACGGACTGGACCGATAAATCCCACTATCTGTATGCCCCCGATGTCGTTGAAAAGGACGACAAATACTACCTTTACGCATATATCCTCAACTCTGTAGGCTGCGTGGCGGTAAGCGATACACCCGAAGGTCCTTTTAAACTGATTTCAAAATATAAATATACCATTCCCGACGAAATCTGCGGCAATGGCTGGTTCGTTGACCCCGGAGTCCTTGTCGATGACGACGGCAGGACCTACATATATTGCGGATTTGAGCACTCGTTTATGGCGGAAATCAACAGCAACAATATGTACGAGGTCATTGACGGAAGCTATATCGACCACATCATTCCGCGTGAAGTTACACAGGAAGGCGGATTTACCAATCCCGACGACCTTTTCTTCGAGGCATGCTCTCCGAGAAAAGTAGGCGATACATATTATCTGATATATTCCCCTATACGCGGCAGCCGGCTTGCATACGCCGTTTCTGATAAGCCGACCGGTCCTTTTACTTATAAAGGGTATATTGTCGATAACGGCGTGGATTATCCCGGCGGAAACGACCACGGTTCAATCATGCAGATAAACGGACAGTGGTACATTTTCTACCATAGAATGACTAACGGAACCATTATGTCGCGCCGCGGCTGCGTGGAGAAAATAGAAATTCTTCCGGACGGAACCATTCCCACGGTAGAAATGACCTCGCTCGGATTTGAAACTTCCCTAAATCCGTATAAGATAACACCCGCAGAGATTGCCTGCGTATTAAAAGGCGGTGCCATAATCACGGAGAAAAATGTATTTGAACGTCTTATAACCAACATTACGCAGGACTGTGTTATCGGCTATAAGTATTTTGATTTTGGCGACGATTTTGGAAGTAAGACAATGGAACTGTCCATAAATACTAACGGCATGGGCTGCGACTGCGCTCTCCATGTCCTTATTGACGATACTGAAATCGGACAGCTTAAAATAGGCAGGGACGGCGGCGTCATTACTTCAAGAGTAAAAGCTGTTACAGGCAGACACAGCCTGTTCTTTAAGGTTTCAACAGACTACCCTGACGACTGGACAGGGCAGTCCTTTAAAACCAGATGTCTTTTTGAGCTGAAATCATTTGTATTCATGAAGTAACATATGTTATTATATAATCAACGTTCTCAATAAATGAATGCTAATACAGCCGTTTGACTTATTGCCGCAAAATCACGGTATAAACAAAAGCCAAATCAGGCTGCTCACGATATGACAAACGGCATGGCTTACCATAGAATAAATAATACCGTATTTACGATAAAACCAACCAAACACAAGCCCCATACCGCCATTATATAAGAAACAGCGAAACAGAATTAACGGCGTTAATCCGCCAAACGTCATGATCGTTCCCGGCAGATGCCCTGCGGCAAAAGCTAATGCAACCAAGATATTAGCGGCGATAAACACTCCTGTCGGAATATCTTCTTTGCTACAGCGGCGATAAAATATTTTCCAAATGATAAAAGCAATCAATGTCATTAAAAACAGCCGCGACATCACTTCTTCAATAACTCCGCCATACAAAACCTTTGTAATAATGCCGTTTAGCGTCATTCCTGCTTCTGTTCCCTCTTGAATACCATCGATAGCCCTGCCGAAAGTCCAATAATCAAGACTGAAAATAATGCCGCTGATAGCAGAAACAATAAGTGCAACAGACAATTTCTTCTTTTCAAATTTAATAGGTTTCCATAATCCTGTCTTATCGGCAAGAATATAGCCAATGAAGCCGAAAACTACTGCATAGCAAACTATTTGCACCGTATAAACGACAATTAATGCGCCGGTGCTGCCAAACTGAGCAATATTCTCGGCAAGGGCTTCTTCAGTCAATATAGTATCAATCTGATACAATATGGAAGAAATGCCTGCTACAACCGCAATAGGCAGCAGACAGAGTGAAAATACAAGCGCTTTCTTAATTTTAGTCATTATTTTTATCCTCCTTTTCATCATACACCTCAACACAAAGCCCTTTATAATTGCATTTGCTGCAAGTCAGCCTACGTACTTTTGGCGTGTGATACGCCCAAAATGCCTCTTTAAAAGCGGGCTTAAATATCTCGTGACAATTCGGGCATATGTATGCCGTTTTTTTGAAATAGATAAAAGACGCCATAATCAAGATAGGCGTAATACATACCACGCTAATAGCAAACGGCTGCCAGACACCCCTCTGCCACCATAAGATAACAGCCGCTATTTCTATCGTATAGGCAATAACGCCAATAGGAATAAGAAAACGACGGCGAAACCTTGACAACTTATCTTTATTTGCCATTATATATGCTATGCCGCCAATAGATTCAACAGATAACCGCTCAACCTCTTTAAGCTCCCGTCTGATGTTTTTCAGCATATCCAGTTTTTTCTGCCGTTCGTCAAGTTCTTCCTTAAGCGCCTGTTCCTGCTGTTCAATCAAAACAGAAACAATGTCCTTAGAATTTTCTTCCTCTAGAATTGTGCCGATGCTGTTGATGGAAAATCCGGCTTCACGAAGAAAACATATGATTTTCATTCGTTTCAAATCGTCTTCCGAATATAACCTGCGCCCACCTTCCGATAACTCGCTGGGGACAAGGATATTTCTCGCATCATAATACTGGACGGTTCTAACAGACACATTGCAGAGTTTGGCAATTTCTCCGGTTGTGTATTTGGGCATAGCTTTCACCTCCTTATACCCATGTATTTTACAATGTTACGTAACGTAACAAGCAATACATAATTCAAGGAAATTTTTATATTTGCCCAAATTATATCACAGAATTTAATCCATTAATCAAAATATTCTTCCAGACAGATATTTCGTCCATAAATGTTTTCTGCCGCTTCCGCCCCGACATATCGATAATGCCACGGCTCATAACTTGTCCCTGTTATCTCTTCTTTACCCTGCGGATATCGGAGTATAAAACCGTAACGATGTGCATTTTCAGCAAGCCACGCATATACTTCTTCATTATCAGACCGCTCCTTATCAGCATTAATATCAACTGCTATTCCAAGCTGGTGCTCGCTTGTTCCCGGTATTGCCACTACCGCTTTTGCCGCTCTTTCGGCTCTTGTCTTTGAATAACCCTCATTCCTATAGGCTTGTACTTTTTCATCAAATGTTTTCTGCTGCTCTTCTTCTGTACGGTATCCTTCCCTGACAATCGGATAGATTCCTTCCGCCCGCATATCATCAAACATCTCCTGCAGATACGGATATATTCTGCTGTCTACCTGCTGTCCGTTCGATAATTCCGTAAGCGTCACATCATAGTCTTCCGGTATTTTATTCCAACGGTTTACTACAATCAGATTCCATTCATCAGAAATCCGAATATAATGGCTGTCTTCATTCCCGCTCCGTGCTTCCGTAAATATTCCTATATAACCTACATAATCCGAAATCCTGCCGATTCCCTCTGTCAACGCCTTTCCTGCTACACAAAAAATGTAAAATATAATAATAACCTTCAAACATTTCTTTACCATCTTATCTTTTACCTCCGCTCACCAAGACTCGTCCATAAATGTCTATAAATGATAACGTAGTATCCTTGCCAAAAGCTTCAAATAATTTAGAACTTTTTCTTAATTTTAAAATTTCACATGATATTTTATTAATTACTTGCCAACCTCATACAGTTATGTTATTATATATTTCAGTTGTTAAATCAGCCGGTGTGTCGGAATTGGCAGACGAGGCAGACTCAAAATCTGTTTCCGGCAACGGAGTGCGGGTTCAAGTCCCGCCACCGGCATTGAAATTGAGATATAAAAGCTAAAAGGCATCGTAAACACTTACCGCTTACGATGCCCTTTAATTTTAACCATATTTTTCTATAACAGTTCAGCCCACAAGAGCTGAACTATTACCTATTTCCAAAATCACTATTTAAAATCAAATTTCTCAAAAACCTCAAAACAGTCCAATGTCGCGAAATAATCCTTCGCGGTCTCCGCCCTCCTTATAAGCTCCACGCTGCCGTTCTCTTTTAAAAGAAGTTCTGCTGAACGCAGCCTGCCGTTATAATTATATCCCATTGAATGTCCGTGCGCGCCTGTGTCATGGATTACCAGATAATCTCCTTTTTCGATTTCCGGCAGCATTCTGTCTATTGCAAACTTATCATTATTTTCACACAAAGAACCCACCACATCATACATATGCTCACAAGGCACGTCCTCTTTGCCAAGCACCGTTATATGATGGTACGCGCCGTACATTGCCGGGCGCATTAAATTAGCGGCGCATGCGTCTACGCCTATATATTCCTTATAGGTATGCTTCTCGTGGATAGCCTTAGTAACCAACGCCCCATAAGGCGCCATCATAAAACGTCCCATCTCAGTATAAATCGCTACATCTCCCATACCTGCCGGAAGCAGCACTTCATCATATACCTTATGCACGCCCTCGCCTATTGCCCTTATATCATTAGACTCCTGTTCGGGTTTATAGGATACGCCGACGCCGCCTGAAAGATTTATAAAGGAAATATCCGCTCCGGTTTCTTTTTCAAGCTTTACCGCCAGCTCAAAAAGCCGCTTTGCCAGCTGCGGATAATAATCATTCGTCACGGTATTGCTTGCTAGAAACGCATGAATGCCAAAATGCTTCACGCCTTTTTCCTTAAGAATCTTAAAGCCTTCAAACATCTGCTCGGTAGTAAAGCCATATTTGGCGTCTCCGGGATTATCCATAATTCCATTGCTCATCTTAAACACGCCGCCTGGATTATATCGGCAGCTTATTGTCTCCGGCAGTTTTCCGAGTATATTTTCCAGATATTCGATATGGGTTATATCGTCCAAGTTTATAATTGCGCCTATTTTAGCCGCATATTCATATTCCTGCGCCGGAGTGTCATTGGAAGAAAACATCACGTCGCTTCCATTTATACCAACCGCATTGCTTAACATCAACTCTGTCATTGAAGAACAGTCGCACCCACAGCCGTATTCATGCAGAATTTTTATTAAAAACGGATTGGGCGTCGCCTTTACCGCAAAATATTCTTTAAATCCCTTATTCCATGCAAAAGCTTCTTTGACAGCTTTCGCATTCTCCCTTATTCCTTTTTCATCATAAATATGAAAAGGCGTCGGATACGTCTTTACAATCTCCTCAACCTTTTCCTTTGTCACAAAAGGTATTTTTTCCATTTTATATTTGTCTCCTCTTTAAATGTTTTCAATCTGCCAATCTATAGGCTCCACGCCGTTTTCTTTTAAGAACTCATTCGCCTTGCTGAAATGCCTGCAGCCGAAAAAACCCCGATACACCGATAAAGGACTCGGATGTGGAGCTTTCAAAATCAAATGCTTAGGGTTAGTCAGCATGGGAATCTTACTCTGCGCCGGACGTCCCCACAAAAGATACACAATAGGCCGCTCCTGTGCATTAACAGCGTTTATAACTGCGTCCGTAAACTGCTCCCAGCCCTTGCCTTGATGGGAATTAGCCTGATGTGCGCGAACCGTAAGCACAGTGTTAAGCAGCAGCACGCCTTGATCCGCCCACTTTTTCAGATAACCGTTATTGGGTATATAACAGCCGATATCATCATGCAGCTCCTGATAAATATTCTGCAAAGACGGCGGTATCTCCTTCTGGTCCACAGGCACGGAAAAACTCATGCCGTGCGCCTGATGTTCATTATGGTATGGGTCCTGCCCCAGCAATAATACCTTCACTTCATTTAATGGGGTAAAGTGAAAAGCATTAAAAATATCGTCTGACGGCGGATAGATTACCGCCCTGCTGTATTCCTCTTTTACAAATTGATATAGCTGCCTGTAATACGGCTTTTTAAACTCCGTATTTAAAGCCGCCGCCCAGTCATTACTAAGCATTGCCATATATAATCACGCCTCCCCAACCTGCTTATATCCTTACGGAAATGCCTCTTTCCCTTAAGTAATGCTTCAAATCTAAGATTTCCATTTCCTTAAAATGAAATAACGAAGCTGCTAACGCCGCATCTGCTTTACCTTTAGTAAATGCGTCGTAAAAATGCTCCATTGTTCCCGCACCGCCTGATGCAATAACCGGAATCGACACATTTTCGGAAATAATTTTTGTAAGTTCCAAATCATATCCTGCTTTAGTTCCATCTCCGTCCATACTGGTAAGCAGTATTTCACCAGCCCCCAGCTTATCCGCCTTCATAGCCCATTCTACCGCGTCTATTCCCATATCTATGCGGCCGCCGTTCTTATATATATTCCAACCACTTCCGTCCACGCGCCTTTTTGCATCAATCGCCACTACTACGCACTGACTCCCGAATTTGTCGGCAGCATCGGAAATAAGCTGCGGATTCATAATCGCTGCCGAATTGACCGATACTTTATCTGCACCTTCTCTAAGTATTGCCTTAAAATCGTCCACACTACGTATGCCGCCACCTACCGTAAAGGGGATAAAAACCTTCTCGGCAACCTTCCTAACCATCTCTACGGCAGTCTCTCTGGCATCGGACGACGCGGTAATATCAAGAAAAACAAGTTCGTCTGCGCCGGACTTGTCATAAGCCGCCCCAACTTCCGCCGGATCGCCTGCATCTTTAAAATTAACAAAATTAACGCCTTTTACTACCCTTCCGTCTTTTACGTCCAGACAGGGAATAATTCTTTTAGTATGCACGGTTCTTCTCCATTACATCTGTTATGCTTACGCCAGTTATGTTATCTTCTATTATTACTTAATAGCCAAAAAATTCTTTAAAATCGTCATGCCTGTATCGGAACTCTTCTCTGGGTGAAACTGACAAGCGAATACATTATCTTTTTCCACGGAAGCATGAATCAAAGTGCCATATTCAGTGACCGCTTTAACAATCTCAGGCTGCTTTGCCTTAAGATAATAGGAATGGACAAAATATACATAAGCGCCCTCAGGAATTCCGCGAAATAATCTGCCCTCATTGGGATAACTCAGAGAATTCCAGCCTATATGCGGAATTTTGATATCATTATTCTCAGGAATCCTTAAAATCTCACCCGGCAAAATTCCTAACCCTTTTACACCTGCGCTTTCCTCACTACTATCAAATAACAGTTGTAATCCCAAGCATATGCCAAGAAAGGGCGTACCTCTGTCTACAACCTTCATAATTGTATCTACAAGCTCATACCTATGCAGTTTCTCCATAGCATCTCCGAATGAGCCTACTCCCGGTAAAATTACATGCCTTGCTGCCAGAATTGTATCATTGTCTCTGGTTACTACTGCATCTTTTCCCAATGCCATTACTGCTTTTTCTACGCTCTTAATATTGCCGGCGTCATAATCAATTATAGCTACCATTGACCTCACCTTTACTGATTTTGCATAATATCCCGTGCTTTCCACATGCTACTTCGTGCTTCCCGCATATTATTCGCCCTGTAAGCCTTCAATAATCTCCATCTCTTCCGGTAAAATATCTTCTACGCTCTCAGACGCTTCCGGCACTATCGATTCCGTCTCCTCAGGTACGTCATACCCGCCGATACCGCCGTTATAGCCAAAACCCTCTATTATCGAGGTCAGATATTCAGTATATAAAACCCTATCTTCAACCTCAGAAATTGCAATAACATCTGTTTCTGAAAGTCCGTATTCATAATACAAAGTATCCAGAATTTCCTGATAAATATTTCTGACTTTATCCACTACATTATGCTGCTCCGCTTCCGGAAGAATTATATAGTATAATTCTACTCCCTGTATCAAAGCATCTAACGCCTGAAGTTCTCTTCCGCCCATCTTCTTATAATTCTGGTATGACTCCAGTTTACGATTCATCGTTAGGATAACGGTAGTTTTTTGCAATATTTCATCATCTGACTCATTCAGCTTCTTACCATAGAGTAAATCAAAGGTTTCTTCATAATTACCCGTATCATAGGCAACATATGCGTCCTTCTTCTGCATATATGACGGTACTACAAACGCCATAATTAAGATAGCCGCCGTTATGGTAAGACAGAAAAGTGCCACAGACATTATTTTCTTCTTGGAGAGCTTCTTGCTCGGTACTTCAACTACCTCGCCCTCTTCTGTTTCCTTCTTTTCCTTTTTAGGTTTCTTCTCCTTTTTAGGCTTCTTTTTCTTAGAATCCTTGCCTTCTTCTTCGCCCTCTTCACCTTCTGCCGATGCGTCTTTACCCTTTTTGCCTTTTTTATCTTTTTTGTCTTTCTTCGACTTCTTTTCTTTCTTGGATTTTTTATCCTCTTTATTTAATTCGTCTAATAATTCCTTATTTTCGTCAGATAACTCACCCGCTCCCTCACCGTCCGAAGCTTCTTCGTCCTCGTCGGTTTCGGTCAAAGCCGCAAGCAGTTTAGCGAAAAATCCCGGCTTTTTCTCCACAGGAGCTTCTGCACCTTCCGCATTCTCACCGTCGGCGCCGTTTTGTCCCTCCTCAGCTCCCTTTGCTTTCTTTCCGCGGCGTTTTCTCTTCTTTTTCTTCTTATTACTACTATCGTCCTCTTCTTCCGCCGGTTGTTCTTCCTGCGGACCTTCTAATTCCGCCATTAAATCGGTCAGATGGTCGGTATCGCCGCCATCGTCACCACCGCTTAGGAAATCAAACTCATTACTATCAGAGTCCACCATGTCGTCGCCCGCCGAATCAGAAACACTTTCTAATAATGCAAGCATCTCATCATCAATATCATCATCACTTCCCGATTGTCCAAACGCATCGTCGATTTCTGAGAGTCCTTCATCAAGGCCGCTATCGTCCATACCAAGTTCAGAGGGCATTTCTTCCTCTCCGGACTCTTCTAATGCTATTCCGTCAAAGTCATTCATATCCGGTTCGCTTTCTTCAAGCGCTATACCGTCAAACTCACTGGTATCAAGTCCATTATCTTCAAGCGCACTCACATCAAGTTCACTTCCATCAAGCTCTCCCACATCAGACTCACTCTCCATAAAGTCATTCACATCAAGTTCGCCTAGCTCATCTACTCCAAGCTCACTCTCTGCCGACTCTTCCATCTCTTTCGGAATCATATCGTCTAAACCGCCCTCTTCAAGCGCTATTCCATCAAAGTCATTTATATCAGACTCGCTTTCTTCAAGCGCAATATCATCAAACTCACCGGTATCAAGTCCATTATCTTCAAGCATACTCATATCAAGTTCGCTTCCGTCAAGCTCACTCTCATTAAATCCAATTCCGTCAAGCTCTCCCACATCAGACTCACTCTCCATAAAGTCATTCACATCAAGCTCGCCTAGTGTATCTACTCCAAACTCACCCTCTGCCGACTCTTCCGGAAGCATGTCGTCCATACCGCTTTCTTCCAGGGCAATGCCGTCCAATTCACTAATATCAAGTTCATTATCTTGAGGCGCACTCATATCAAGTTCATTTCCATCAAGTCCACTCTCAGCAAGCCCGATTCCGTCAAGCTCGCTCTCATCAAGCTCTCCCGTATCAATCTCACTCTCTATAAAGTCGTTCACATCGAGTCCGCTTATATCAGACTCATTTTCTATAAGACCACTCACATCAAGACCGCTTTCATCAAGCGCATTCATGTCAAGTCCATTTACATCAAGCTCAGGTTCTGTCGGCTCTTCTGAAATTATATCATCTACATTTAAGCCGCTCTCATTAAGCCCCGTATCCTCTAATCCTGCTAAATCTTCCGGCATTGACAACATATCTCCAATATCCGATAAATCCGGCACATCTTGCATGTTTGTCATATCCGACACATCTGCTATATCCGGAATCTCCATTGTATCTGATATATCTGATAAATCCGGCATTTCCATTGAATCTGATGTACCTGATAAATCCGGAATCTCAGTTGCGTCCGATATCTCTGGTATATCAGACATAAGGCTGTCTATATCAAGCTCTGCCGGTTCTTCGGCGCCCATATCCTGCGGCGTATCCGGACTAGGTTCTGTCAAAGTCATAAAATCCTGCTCAAGACCTTCCAGCCCTATATCCGCTAAATTTGTTTCCTCTATTGTCGTATCGTTAAAACCGGGGTCTTCTAAGGTCATGCCTTCCAATCCCAGCTCATTTTGCGCATAGTTATCCATATCGGACGTCTGCTCTTTAACAGACTCCTCTTCCGGCACTGTCTCGCCATTAAGAACTGCCTGTAACATTTTTTCCAAATATTCTTCGTTTGAATTCATAATCTCTCTCCAAATAAAAGTTTATAAATTTTGACGGCTTAAACCATCGTATCTATTTTATCATATAACATCTCATTTAACAAATCCATTCGACAAAAAATTAATAGGATTTTCTTTTATTCCCCTTCCCCTGTCTCTAATTTTTTCTTCCATCTGATATAACGACGAATGAATCCGGAATAGAGAGGCTTTTCTATTATAATATATAATTCTTTCAAAAGGCCATCTTATAATAGAAGGAAACTGCATTCCCACTCCCAATTCAATAACACACACTTTTTTATTAACTGTTCCCTGAAGCCATTTCATATAGGTATCCCATTGTTTTAGATATCCCTCTTCGGCATATTTTGCGGCTCCTATTTGATTGAATTTAAGCTGCTGTCCGCAATGTACGCATATCGGCTTATGTAATTCCTCCAAACTCAGCTTTTTATCATAGTATGCTTTCACTTTTTCATAGGTTATATTGTCAAATTCCATTAACTGACCGTTACAATTATTATCGCATTGCATCTTCCTGAAACTTCCACAAGGAGTCACAATTCGTTCTTCCTTAAGTCCGAACTTGTACACATAATCATCAATAACAGTTGATATGATAAAATAATTGCGTTCTGCCAGAATTTCTTTTAAAGTTAAATAGGAATTTGCAAGATTATCGTCATTATACTCCTCCAGAGCCATTTTGTACAGAAACGGAACAATCCACTTGTATTCTTCCCTCTCTTCGATTTCTTTTTCTATTTCCATATATCGCTCGTTTTGAAGAAAAATATCCCAATTATATTGAAATTCTTCTCCTATTCCAACCAGAACCAGCTCCGCTTCCTCAACTTTCTTTAACATTTCCGAAAATGCGCTGTCCATAATCCGCCGACACTCTCTTTCCAAATTAATATATAAGAATATTTCCATAAGAAAAAGCCGGATAAAACCGGCCTTTTTCTTTTAATCTATTTCAATACTAATTTATCTACCTCTCTTACCAAATTACCAATTTCAGGTTTAGAAAGCTGCGCGTCAGCTCCTAATGCCTCTCCTTTACGCTTCATTTCATCATTGACAAGAGATGAAAAGATAATAACCGGAATATGCTTTGTTTCTTCATCTTCTTTAACAAGCTTCGTCAGTCTGTGCCCGTCCATAAGCGGCATCTCGATATCTGTAATGATACACTGTACATGCTTATCAAGATCCCCACTCTGTTTAAATTCCTGAATCGTGTCATATGCCTGCTGACCGTTCTCCGTATGTATCAGATTCACATATCCCGCCTTATGCAGCGAGTCTACAATCAGTTTATTCAATAACTGTGAGTCCTCCGCTATAAGAATTGGAATGTCATTCCTCTGCCTTTCTCCCAGCTCTTCAATCTCAGTCATCTTCAAGCCGGTTTCCGGATTAATGTCAGTCATAATTTTTTCAAAATCCAGTATTATAATAAGCCTTCCGTCAATCTTGACGATTCCGGTGGAAATACCTTCCTCAGCGGAAGAAATTGAAGAATCCGGTTTGATGATTTCTTTCCATGATACCCTGTGTATTCCGACAACAGAATCAACGTGAAATGCAATATCAAGTTTATTAAAGTTAGTGATAATGAACAAGCCGCCCGGAGTTGATACTCCACGTTGTAAACAATTCTTTAAATCGATGGCTGTAATCATGACGTCACGCGGCATAAAGATTCCCTCTATACTGGGGTGCGCATTAGGAACCGGCGTGACTTCCATATAATTAATTATCTCTCTGATTTTTGCAACATTGATGCCGTATGCGTTGCCATCAAGTTTAAATTCAAGTATTTCTAACTCGTTTGTGCCATTTTCAAGCAGAATCTTTGTATCCATTTAATCCACCTCACGCTGTATATTTAGAAAATAGCATATATATCCACTAAATTGTTTATATATTTATGCACATTTCCTATTTTCAATTATATATCAGTTTTATTATAACACAAACTTTCATAAAAAAAAACACTATTTATATTTTTTTATTGATTTTATAATAGAAAATCTTATTCATAATCAAATGTCTTTAAAAATGCCTGCGCCCTCTCGGTAGCAGGCTGCCTGAAAAATTCTTTCGGGCTGCTGCTTTCCTCAACAATCTTCCCATTCTCCATAAACAGCACCCTGTCTGCAATCGCTTTGGCAAACGCCATCTCATGCGTTACAATCAGCATTGTACTGCCCGCCTTTGCGAGTGAAAGAACTACTTCTAACACTTCGCGCACCATTTCAGGATCTAGAGCCGCGGTAATTTCATCTAACAATAGGATTTCAGGATTCATAATCAAGGCACGTACAATTGCGATACGCTGCTTTTGACCACCCGAAAGCTGTCTTGGATAATCGTCTCTTCTGTCTGCAAGCCCGACTCTTGTAAGAAGCTCCATAGCCTCTTTCTCAACATCTTGCCGATTTCTTTTCTGTACCTTAAGCGGCGCCAGCAATATGTTTTCTATTATTGTTTTATGCGGAAATAAATCATAGTTTTGAAAAACCATGCCGATTTTCTGACGCATTTTAGAAATATTTTTCGCTTCTTTTCTAACCTGTTCGCCGTTTAAGATAATTTCTCCGCCCTGAATATCTTCTAATGCGTTAATGCAGCGCAAAAGCGTACTTTTTCCGCAGCCTGACGGACCGATGATAACGACCACCTCTCCCTTACCTACTTCAAGGCTGAAATCGTCAATAATCTCACTACTTCCATAAGTTTTCTTTATATGATTGATTTCTAAAAGCGTCTCTCCCATACTTATGACCACCTTTTCTCAAGATATCCCGCCAGCCTGCTGACCGGCCAACAGATTAAAAAATATAACAAAAAAACTACTGCAAACAAGCCAAACGCCGCATTGGGTGAAGTCCTCCTGTTTGCTTCGATAATCTGCTGTGCTACTTTTAATACTTCCACTATTCCAATCATCATAACAAGGCTTGTCGTCTTAATCATTCTTGTAATCAGATTGATGGAAAGCGGAAGTAACCGCCGAACCGCCTGCGGCAGAATGACGTGCAGGTAAATTTTAGGCTCGGTCAATCCCAGCGCCTGCGCACTCTCATACTGTATCTTAGGAATACTGATAAGCGCGCCGCGCACCAAATCTCCCATTTCCGCTACGCCCCAAAAGCTGAAAACAATAATCGCGGAATATTCTGCCGACAAATTCCAGCCAAATACCCTTGTCGTACCAAAATATACGATAAATAACAGTACCATCTGCGGCATGATTCGGACAATTTCCAGATATATACGGAAAAGCGCTTTTAACAGCTTATTTTGGGAAGTCATAAGCATTCCCATCACAAGCCCAAGCACAATACTGATTCCAACAGAAATCAGGCTTATGCGGATTGCAACCCAGAGACCACTAAGCAGCCGCAGAAAATTTTTTCCTTTAAATAAAACATCAATCCCCAAATTCTGCATGCCGCAATCTCCTTTCAACAAAACTTCCCAATATGGACACCGGAAGCAGCATAATCAAGTAAAAAATAACTAGCAACGTTAAACATTCAACAGTCTTGGCGTATATGCCGATAAGGTCTTTTGCCGTAAACATCAAATCCATCAAGCTTATTGTAGAAAACACGCTTGTTTCTTTTAACAAAAATATTATATTGGCAAGAAATCCGGGTACGCTCGAAGCTATTGCTTGTGGCAGAATAACATATCTAAACGCCTGCATTCTGTTCATACCAAGACTCTGTGCACTCTCTGACTGAATCGGGGCAATATTTTCCAGCCCGCTCCGAAATGTTTCCGCCATATATGCGCCGCCCAATAGCCCAAGTCCTAAACACCCGCAAACTTGCGCTGAAACTCGGACTCCGATTTTGGGAAGTGCAAAATATATAAAAAATAACTGTACCAAAAGAGGCGTGTTACGGAATACCTCGATATAAAATCTCGTAATCTGGCGCAGAATCGGTATATGCAAATGAATTATCACCGAACATAGTATGCCTAAGATAAACGCCAGCAGAATCCCTAACCAGCCTATTTTCAGCGTGAGCAGCAACGCATCTTTATAACGCGGCAAATATGATATCATTACTTCCCAATCCATAACCTACCTCAATTAACCACGCCGCCTTCAACGACCAGTGTATCCTCATAATCTGCACCATAGGTATCAAGAAGGGTTGCTTCATAATCTGCATGGAAGAATTTTTCTTCGCCGAGGGTTTTGATTTCATCATTCAGCCAGTTAAGCAGGCTTTCGTTGCCTTTCGTTACTGCGGGAGCGATTGTGTCTGCGCTGCCGAGCGATGGTATTCCGACTTCATATCCCGGATTTTCAATAGCAAATGCGATAACTTCCGTGTTGTCGTTTGCCCATGCCACGCCGTTACGGTTCTCAAATGCGGTTTTGGCTTCTGCGTAAGCGTCATATTTCTGCAGTTTGATGTCGGGATAGTTTTTCTCCAAATAAGTCTCAGCGGTTGTTCCCGAAATAACAATCACTTCATCGTCCGCGCCAACGTCATCAAGACTGTAAAGCACCTCATCATCATGAGAAACAACTCCCAGCGCTACATTCATATACGGAAGCGCGAAATCAACCTCCTGCGCACGCTCCTCTGTGACTGTGAAATTTGCCAGAATAATATCTACTTTTCCCGTCTGTAGATACTCGATACGATTTGCCGCCTCAGTAGATACATAATTAATTTTTACATCAAGGTCTTCACCGATACGATTACCAAAGTAAACATCATATCCCTGATACTCGCCGTTCTCGTCTACATAACCGAAGGGGCTTTTGTCAGAAAATACGCCAATATTAATTGTTCCACTTTCCTTAATCTCATCAACCGTCCTGTATACTGTGTCATTATTTACCGTTTCTGTAGTATTGTCGGTGGGATTTGTCAGCGCTATTGTGTCTGTATCGTTTTCAGAGCCGCAGCCCGTCAGCGCCGACGCTGCTAATGTAAATGTAAGAGCAAGAGCTCCTAGTTTCTTAAATGATAAATGTTTCATAATAGTTCCTCCTCTTTTTCTGCCTGATATCCAGCAAATTAAAATTATTTTGTTCTATATCAGAATTTGAGCACAAGAAAATTGCTTCGCAATTATCTTGATTTTCTATATAATAAAAAAACCGAAGCATTGATTGCTCCGGGCATATGGTAAGATAGCATCTCAGATTGAAATGTCATACATCAAGTGCAACACAAAACAGACGAATGCACCAGACCATATTGATACGCCCGGAAACTCAACATTCGACAACAACATGCGGTTGCAGCATAGGATTTGTTTGTTCTATACATAATATCCTTCTCCCTTCTCAAATATTATCTGCTCAAATCTGATAGCATTTATAATAAACCTTTTTTCCTAGTATGTCAATAGGTTTATTGGGAAATTTTTATATTTTTTCAAAATCTGATTTATGATATATTTTTTATCACATAATATAGAGTTTCATACGGTAAAATATATACTTCCTCCCCTTATTTATGCGCAATGCTTGAATAAGGGCTTTTTGTTGCTCTAAACATTCTTCAAGCTCTGCCGCTCCAATTTCTCTGTTTCCATATAGAATGCTTTCATATGTTTCAATAAAGGCTGTTATTATATAACTTCCATCTTTACTAAGCTCTATGCGCTCTAAGAACTCATGATAAGTCTCAGAATCCGCTCTCTCATACCCCAGCATTGCTAATATCTGTAAATTTCTTAATACGGCTGCCTTATATTTCTGGCTTAAACTTCTTTTCTTTTCACGGCGTTTCTCACTTACCTTGTCTATTGCAAAAGCAAGGATACTTATTATCATAATAAGAAGCGCTCCCCACAGCACATATTTTACCCATCTAAGCCGTTCTTTCTTTTCGTAATCCGCTTCATCGGTTTCCTCTGTATACTCTGCTTCTGCTGAAATATCTTCTTTAGGCGTTGTCCAATTATGGTTTACATAATCGTCTTTCTTGTCCGTTTTTATTTCCCATGTTGCATAACGCCTGTTTCTATATTCTGGCGTAGGTTCAAAAGGAATCCAGCCTTTCCCCTCAATATACACCTCCGGCCACGCATGTGCCATACTTGAATAAACCGCCGTCTCCTTCTCGTTTCCTGTTGGAATGCAGAAACCCTGCACATATCTTGCCGGAAATCCTTCCATTCTGGCAAGCAGTACAAACGTCGTGGCAAAATAAGAACAATAGCCTTCCTGCTTTTCCAAAAGAAAATACTCAAGAAAACTTTGCGCGTCCGTTATCTCGTCCGGCAGACTTCCCGGATTCGTATTATATGACATTCCTGCCAACTCCTCTTCAATGTAAAAGAGCTTTTCCACATCGTTTTCTGCATACTGTGTAACACTGACAAGCCATTCTTCCACTTGCGGACTATCCACTACTTCTTTAAGATACTGCGCCTGAATATTTTCCCTATACGCATTTAAGTCGTCAGCCGCTATGTCCATGCCGGCATATCTGTAAACTGTTTTCTCCCATATCATCTCATCTTCTTTAAGCTCTGTTAGAAGAAAATCGTATAGCATCTCCCTATCCATGTTAAGATGGCAGAATTTCAAGAGATACCCCGTACCGTATCCCGCCTTTTTATCAAATATTAAATCCGCGCCGCTTTGATGGTAGCTTATCTTATTTTCCGTCCCCTGCACACTCCATGTCTTTGACGGCGCTAAGAGATAATTCGTATGAAACTGCTGATAGTTCACTTCCAGATTAATATTCTTATAATAATTGCCTTCGCCATTATTAGCATATCTCTCCAACGCATATGCGGTTTCGACTGTATCAAACAGCCTTTCATCGCCGCTATTTTGATTAAGGCTTACCCACTCTCTACCGTCAAAGGAATCATAGACTTTTCCCGTAAGATAAAAAGGCAGATTCCTTGTATCTAAAGTCGCTATCGTCATAATCTGCCGCTCTCCTACACTGACGTTTGAGAAAAGATTCGCTTCGCCGGAAAATCCGCTGACCGCGTTTTCCATATCTTCTCTTTTTCCATTCATAAAGTTTTCCAGACACATCGTAATTTTTTCTTCTACATTATGATATATATCCTTCGCCCACTGCCAGCTATAAGACGTATCCGGCGCAGGAGCCAGACATAAAAGGCCAAAATATAAGGCAAGAAACGGCGTTATCCAGAGGATAAATGAATAAAAATGTTCATTTTTGACTTTTTTCCATGCAAAATGAATAAATTCCGTCATTGCTTCCACGGCATACATAAGCAAAAACGCAACTCCCATCTTATGCACTTGCTGTTTACTGAATAAAGCATAGATAAGCCAGACAAGCAAAATAATAACAGTTGTTTTTCTAAGAGCAGCCCTTTTTTCCATTAAAATCTGCCAAATGCAGACAATTACCGTTACAGCAAATGTCCACACAAGGTCTTTCTGCGCCAAAATCCAGCTAAGACATTTTTCCCTGCCGATAATTATAAAAAGCAATGCCGCAATCAAGGTTCCAAGCAGTAATATATAAATCTGTTGTCTTATATTCAGTCTCTTTATTAAAAATAAAAGAATAATTGAAAACAATAATACTATGTAATGTCTCCATGTTATATCCGCAATGCCAAAAAAGTCAAAAAAGCATAATATTACCGCACATGCAAGAACTCCCGCATTTAAGAAATGATATAAGAAATCAATTAGGACGGCGGAATTTTTCTTCATTACAATATATCCTCCAGTCTATCCTGCGGCGTAACTATAATTATCTTTCTGTTTGCATTGCCCATTGTCTTGAAGCTTTCCATATTTTCTTCGGTAATTACATAAAAAACGACGATAACTCCGCTTTCTGAAATTCGCTTTGTCATATCCATAATTTCATAATCTATCTGTTGTAAGACGAAAAAAACAAGATGTTTATCAATAAGCGGCGCTTTACTTAAAATATGGCTGATTCCGCTTTTCATATCTTCCGCTTTGTCAAACCTAAGCCCCTTAGTCAGCTCATAAAACTCCCCTAAATCTCCCATACCATTTATACGTTCTTGATATATCTGCCCCTGACTATAATAAATAACAAGCGGTATGTTTTTTTCAGACATAAAAAAAGTCAACGCCAATACAGTCTCTAGGAGTCTGTTTTCCATAGGCAGATAAATCTCAGGGTTTTCATCATACCTGTGCATGTCAAAAAAGAGAAGAACCCCCTCCTTCTCTTCTCCGGTCATTCTTCTGGACATCAACTTCCTCTCCCTTGCCGTTGCTTTCCAGTGAATCTGATTTATGGCGTCGCCTCTTGTATACTCTCTTGCCACAATGTCTAATTGTGAAGCCAGCCTTGTATTTTCCCTATACATCATATCATTTATATCCGCAATGCTATTCAACTCATGAATTTTTATCAATCTGGGCGCGACAATCACCTTTTTGGTTTCTTTTACCTTTCTTCTAAGGCAGAATAATCCAAAGAAATCATAAATTGTCACTTCCTTTATTCCCACCTCATATTCTCCTCTGTACCTACATACAAAAGAGGTCTCATATCTGTATTTATCTCCCGGAAGCAGCTCATACTCAGTTTTTTCCGGCAGTTCTTCTATATATGAAAAGTCGGAAAAGAATGAAATCCCTATTCCCGCAAAAGCAAATTTATCTTCATTCTGCAAAACAAAATAATATGGGGTTGATTGTCCGCAGACAATATTTCTGCTTCCGATTTCCTGATAGACCTTATACCTAAGACTTACGCAGGCTATATAAATGAGTGAGATAAACGGAATTAAAGTAAGGGCGGAAAAGATACCGTAACTTACAGTTCCGCCATAGAAGCTTATTAATACCAATGATAAAATCCATAAAATGAAAAAAATAATTCTGCGCATTTTCATATCACATATTTTCTCTTTTCATATATTTCTCATTTTGCATATTTACACATTTATTCCGGTATCTTGGCTTTGACAATCAAACTATTAAGTATCTTTGAAGCGTCTTCTTTTTCAATTTCCGCCTTTGACGACAGGCTTAGTCTGTGCAGCAGCACCTTCATTGCCACCTGTTTTACGTCGTCAGGCTTAACAAAATCTCTTCCGTTTAAGAATGCTTTCGCCTGAGACGCTCTTATCAGCGCAAGCATTGCACGAGGGCTGGCTCCGACTACAAATCTTTTTTCTTCCCTTGTCAGATTTATAATGTCCTCTATATATCCCAGCACGCTGTCCTTTACAGTGACTTTTGCCGTTTCCTGCTTTATTTTCTCAACGTCTTCCGCCTTACAGACAGGATTTATCTTAGAAACGGCTTTCCCTTCCAAAAATTGCGACGCCATCTTAATCTCCTGCTCCCTGTCCGGATATCCTATGGACAGTTTCATCATAAACCGGTCCAGTTGGGCTTCCGGCAGCGGATATGTCCCCAGATATTCTATCGGATTCTGTGTAGCAATCACCATAAAAGGCTGTTTTAACGGATATATAATTCCGTCCACCGTCACCTGATTTTCGGACATTGCTTCTAACAGGCTAGACTGCGTCTTAGGCGATGTTCTGTTAATTTCATCGGCTAAGAGAATTTGATTCATCACCGCTCCGGCGCGATACTCAAATTCATTGCTTTTCATATTATAAACGGAAATTCCCACTACGTCGCCCGGCAGGGTATCAGGCGTAAACTGGATTCTCCCGAAGCTGCACTCAATGACCTGAGCAAAGCATTTTGCTAAGGTGGTTTTCCCGATTCCCGGTACGTCCTCTAACAGCACATGACCGCCTGCCAAAAGGCAAATCAGCATATTTTCAATTACATCTTCTTTTCCCACAAAAATTCCGTTTATGGAAGCTTTTATCTCTTTTGCCTTCTCATACTGCCACATACTATTAACCTTGCTCCTTCCTATGCCTGTTGGTTTTGCTTATTTACCAAAGTTTATCCGCGATTATCGGAAGCGGCTTAGCAAACCTTTGAAAAAGTTCTTCATCTGTGATACTCTCGCCGTTTAACTGATACAGGTCATTCCAAAGCATATACGAAGCTCCAAGCATCTGCGGCGAGTATGCGGGCAGAATCCATGTACGCTCATTTGTTTCAAATACATTCGGCTGCCACTTTTCCTTAAGAAAATCCATATCCAGCCAGTCGTATCCCCCGTCCGGAATGATATAGAGGCTGCTGCTTAAGGAATTAATTATAGGAAATCCTTCTTCATACATCTCATTCGGCTTCGCCCATTCCGTATTCCATATGTGCATCTGTAAGTCGTTTAATTCCGCCATGCGTTCCGATTTAATCTGTGAAAGGCTTCCCCATATGCGTATTTCCTTATCCGGCGCAAGTTCATGTACATAGTCTGATAGTTTTGTCAAATATTCAATATATTCTTTTTCATCTCCATAATATTCGTCCATACCGATATGCACGGCATTGCAGCCGCTAAATACAGCCTCTTCTCCTAAGAGATACTCGCTCCATATGCTTTTCACAAGCTCTGTAGTTTCCGGCTTAGACAAATCAAGCTGGTCGGCGCTTTCGGGGTTTCCTGATAAGCCCAGATTCTGAAATACCTTGGTAATAAAAAGACTGTGCGCGGGCGTGTCTATTTCCGGAACTATCTCTACTCCGTATGCGGCAGCGTCGTCTATAAACTGCGCAAATTCTTCCTTCGTATAATAAAAATCTGCAGAGGTAATTCCTACGCCCTCCGCATTTTTTATCTCAGACTCTAGTCTGAAACCCGCATATAATGACCTTGCGCCTTCTATTGTTCCGTCATAATCGCTCTGCGCAATAATATTGTTATCGTTCAGATGAACTATCAGGGTATTCATTTTATACTTGGACATTTCCTTTACGATATTATACAGCATTTCCATCGGCACAGCGCGCCGCCCTACATCAATTCCAAAGCCACGCACACTGTATCGCGGATAGTCTCTTATCATGCCTTTAGGCAGTTCTCCTTGCACTTTCTTACATAACTCAAGCAGGGAAACACAGCCCCAGCGTATCCCCTGCGCAGTATTAGCGACAATCCACGTTCCTTTTGCATAATCGCTTTGCAGGCTAATCTGATATCCTTCATCTCCTATTCCGTCAATCCACACATCATCTTCACTCTGCTGATAATTCTCTAAGAAGGACAAATAAATATCGTCTGTTTTTATATTTTCTTCAAGCACAACCTCTACATTACGTCCGAGCAGTTCTGAAAGTTCTGCCGCAAACAATGACGCTGTTGCATAAAGCTCTTTCTCATATTCCTTAGGCACAACTATGCGCGTTGCTTCTGTCAATTCATATGTTCCGCCCTGAGCATTCCATTCCGCTGCTGAATACCCTTCCGGCAGTTCTGAGGTTATACCCGTTATAATTCTCTGTGCTGCGGGTATCTCCACTTCCATACCCGGCAATTCATAGCTGATGCCGGAATTTTCAAGAGCGAAGCCAAGTTCAACCGTAGTGTCCGCTATGGTATCGGCAATTTTTCCGTCCCCCCCCATTAACATATCATAGTCCGCACCGACGAAACTAAGACTGTATCCTGCGGGTACTTCAGGATAGTAAACTGCGCAGATATTTTCATCATTTTCATATGTCTCCGTCCCACAGTCTTCTATGTCTGTCAACCAACGCCTGCTCTGCACGGGGATTTCAGGCTTTCCTATTATAAAGCTGTCTTTTACTCCTTCATAGACTTCCATCTCCAACACGGAAACATTCTGATAATAGAGACTCAAATCCTCCTCATTTTTTACAACGTCCATAACGTGCAGCCGCACATATTTTGCTGCTACCGGCTCGGCAAGATAAATATCCTGAATTTCTTCTTCGGGACACTCTGTATACTCCGCCGCCGTTATCCAGTTTTTATGGTCGTTTGAATATTCTATCGTATAAGAACAAGCATTCTTCCGTTCCCAATAAATACGCACAAGTCCTACCGTTACAGTCTCCGGAAAAGATATTTCCAGCCAGTGTTCATTATTCTCCCAGTCATTTGCCGACGACCATCGTTTTGTTATATCATCGTTTATTCCATCTCGCACCATATAAGCAGACAATTCCTTATTCTCTGTACTGTCTGCCTTAACCTTAACTCCGGAATGTAATACCAGATTTTCGCCGCAGGTCTCCACTCTAATTCCTTCCGGAACAACCTCGGCATTTATCAGACGCCATGACTCCTGTTCCACATAGTCCGCAGGTAAGCCCTCTTTCGCCATCTGTGCAACTAAAAAGAGCAGCGCTAATAATAAAATTACAGACGCTATTTTAATCTTAAAATCTTTTGTCCCTTTTAAGAATTTTCTTTTCATTTAGTCTCTCCATTATAACGATAACATTTACACCTGTCGTTCATAGCCTTTGAGCTGCATGGACTCATATGCAGCAATCAGCCCGTTAATACTTACTGCTAGCTAATCCGCAAAACTTTCATCACAATATAAATCGCAAGCCCGAATGCCGGAATTATATACACAATAATCAACCCCAATGCAAACAGATATTCATAAATCCATGCAGCTTTCCTCTCCACTGATTCAGACAAGCTTACCTTAAGCATTGTATCAATAACAAGTGTAATTAATCCTATGAGCATTAAAAGGCTTCCCAGCTTAATTCCGGGCGGTATAAACTTAAAAATAATTTCGTTCCTGCCTTCCATACTCTCTGTTCCCAAAAATCCAAAAACGTCGGATATCCCGCTTTTTTCTCCATTTAACACGCAACTCCAACCATCTATCGCCGCTACGGGCAGAAAAATCGTCCAGCTTTTATCCGCATTATCAATTACCACGCTGATACGTCCCTTAGCTTCGTCAACGCTAAGCTCTTGCGCTGTTAAAAGTCTTGCGCTATCAGATTTACCCTCGTCCATGACTTGCGACCACTTATTAACATCAAGCAATGCTATCTCCATATTTTCCACAGGCAGCGGATTTCCGTCCTTATCTGATATAAGAACTTCTATTTCTTCATCGACATATGTCCCTAAATCCACAAGCCTATGCGGTCCATAATATACATCGGACTCCGGTATCTCTAATTCCTCTCCGTTTATGAACACCATGAAACTATCAGCGCTTAGTCCCGAATCCAAATAAATATTCTGTCTCCCTAATATATTAAGGCAGACCACACCGCTATTGTTTATCTTTATTTCCTTAGCCTCTGCTCCGCTATCGTCTATCTCTATTCCCTTAGCCTCTACTTCGCTCAAAGCCATTATCTCAAGACAGCTTTCACCTGCCGCGAATATTCCCATTTCTTCCTGCCGCTTAAGAGGCGAATCACCCTTTAACTCCAATTCGGATACTCCCTTATAAAAAACCATTCCCTCTGACAATATTCTATCTGATATATCAGTGCCGCCAATATCCTGTGTGGCTACCCAATGAACCAGATATCCCAAGTTTTCCATAGTATTCTGAAAGTTTTGATTACCTGTAGGCAAGTACCCCCCTAGCGAACTTTGGCGGTTTACCAACGGCGCATTTGCCGGCATTTCATAATCAATCTTCGTTCGATATAAAGCATTGTTATCCGCTTTTTGTGTCTGCTGTACCAGTTTAACATATGCGGTCTCATTTATATCACGTAAAGGGTTATTCTGCGGCAATAAAATAAAAAGCCAGAAACACACGCCGCTTACCATCGATACACATATTAGCAGTTGTCTTTTATACTTAGTCATCACAGCACAGAACGCCGCGGCAAAAAACAGCAGCAATATTATACATACCTGTATCGTTTCCTTTTTACAATTCAAGCTTATTGCCAGCGAAGAAAACGCCTGAGTTATTCTGTAATTCCATAAAAATGTTAGTATACAAGCCACCACACACAAGACAATAACACATATGGACATCAACATCGTAATAACTGCACGTTTTATTCCTGATGCGCCTTCTACGCACTCTACGCTCTGAGCCATAAACTTAATCAGACTAATTCCTGAAAGCAGCACCATGTAAGCATATCTTACCGGAAAGCAGACATACGAGCCCATATGCCAGATAAGATTGGCAGGCTGCAATAGCACTGTCAGCCATAAAAATATATTTAAAAAAATGAAAAATTTCCTTTTGCCCTGCATTTCATCATCAATTATATTGTCAGTTTTTCCTATGCACTTCCTTTTTATAATAAACCGCCTTATAATAAGCCACGCGCCTGCCGCCAGCAGCACCGGATGCGCTATCTGGAACAACCTTTCGAACAAATCGTCAAACCCGTGCCTTTTCATGATACCAAAATATGACAGATTTTCGTCCGCACGCGACGAAGACAAAAGAATCATTAGATTAGGGATTAGCACACCTGCTGAAAGCAAGAGCCCTATGAACGTATAAACGCCCAATCTGAACATAGCCCCTCGCCGCTTCTCCTTCTTTTTACAGCAATAAAAATATATTCCACTACTAAACAGGGTAAAAAGCAGCGTCATAAAACCGATTTGAATACTTAAACATATTTGATAAGCAAGTAAAAGCGCATAAAAAACGCCTTTTCCCTCTTTGATAAGACGGCGCAGCGCCAGACAGAAAAAAGGGAAAATAACCGGAAAGAGCAGCCATTTGATTATCTGATAATTATACGCCATATAGCCCGACATCGCATAACACAAGCTTAAGATAAGATTACACTTGTTATTCTTAGGAAAGACTTTTAAAAGAAAAATATTTGCCGCAGCCGCAGCCGCAGCCGCATATAAGAGCAATAGCACATTTACCGCCTTATAAATCATCTGTCTGCCAAATAGAAGCAGTACATAGTTAAAAGGGTTAATAATCTCATTGATGGTATCCACATACAAATTCGCGCCGCCCGACACCGAAAAATCAAAAAAAAGACTTTTTTCTCCCATGACAACATCATAGAAACGGTATAAAAGCGGCACATATTGGGAGTACATATCCGTAATCATAATAGAGCCGTCGCCAAACGGATACAGCCCTCTTATAAAATATATCAGCAGAAAAAGCCCTATCGTAAGCAAGGCGGCAAAAATGGGCTGTATATATTTCTTTTGGCTGATATTATAATTCCACATCTTTTTCTCCTAATTGGCAAATACTACTACAGGCAATTATTATATCTCAATAAACGCGCAGACCTGCTGAGTAATTATAATAATTTTGCATTTCCTATCCCAGACACCATACGCCAATCATAACCGTACTAAGAATACAGAACAAAACAAGAAGCGCAGTCATTGCGGCTTTTAACCACTTATTAGTTATATTTTGGCACATAAATCCAAGCGCCACAGCCGGAAACAGCAGTTCAATTTCAATATATCGAAAATTCATGCTGCACTGAAACGGATAATCAAAAGCAAATTTCAGATAAAAAAACATATTTACTAAATATCCTACAGTAAACATAATTCTGCACGGTATATCAACAACTTCCATTTCTGCCTTTTTTTCTGGATTTTTTATCAGACATAGCCTTATCCAGTTGATAATAAATACTTTGCAGAAGGATAAAAACGCCAAAAAAGCTATCACCGCAGCCACAAACATTAGAAGCACAGCCAGTATTTTCACGTATTTGGCAACGTCAACCATGTCCCATTCGCCCAATACGGAAGTCCGTATAATCTGCATCCAAACATTATAACCACAGCCAAGTTTAAAATGTATAAGATTGTCAAGCATTTCTGAGGGAACCGGCCATAAAAAACGATTCAGTACAGGCACATTCCCCGTATACTGCCATGAATCCATTGGAAGCGTATAAACCCAGACAAGCGGCGTATTAAAGCGAAGCATATTTCTTATATAAAAACTCATTCCTATTGGAATAGACAGCACACCAAATACAACAAATTGCACAAGCAGCTTTTTAGGCAGTCCCTCTTTTCTCCACTGTCTGATAAACACATAAAGAAAAACAAAGGCAATCGGAAACGCCATCTCCGCCACATTTTGCTTCGTCAACATACCAAGTGAAATTGATAACGCGACATAAATTATATTACGCATATTAGGAGTTCTACTCCACTTTATTGTAGTATAGACACAAAGTAAAGTAAATAACAGACTCATACAATCGTTATTTACACTACCCGACAGTAATATTAATGCGGGGTGAAAAGCAAATAGTAGCATTAATAAACGTACTGTTCTTTCGCTAAGTTTAAATTGACGTAAAATCTCTAATATAACTATCAGAATTAAAAGAGAACAAATAAATGGAACAACTTGTATCAGCTCTTCCAGCACATCTGTATTATGAATAAAAAGGGAACAAAACCTCATCAACAGTGCGCAGCAGAAATGATGAAGCGGCGGGTGATGAAACTGATATACGCTTGTCGGATCAATATCCGGAAGTCGAAGATTCTCGTAAAGATACTGAATATAGGCGAGATGTCCGCCTGAAACGGTATGTCCTGCATCAAGGTCAATCATACCGATATCATACTGTCTGTCATATATAGTAGAAAACAACACATAAAAAAAGCGCAGTAAAAAACCTGCCCCTAATACTGCCGCCATTTTTAATTTATCTATCTTTGTCTGGTTCATGGTTTGCTGTTCCTTCACACTCAGAGCCGTCACAATAAAAGACATACCCTCAAAACCAAATACCAAAAATCTACATCTATTAAACAGCTTCTAAGCTTCCTGTCTCTGTTTGGTTAAGCCCTCGACCTATTAGTATTAGTCAGCTGT
>JAMPHY010000002.1 GCA_023663185.1 Clostridiales bacterium
ATCGGAATGGATTTAACAAAGTAATACAAATGAAAAATAATGAGTAAATAATTTGAAGGGAGCAGGATTTATTAATGAAAAAAACAATTATTACTGTAGTAGGAAAAGATACGGTTGGTATCATTGCAAAGGTGTGTACATATCTGGCGGATAACGGGATAAATATTCTGGATATTTCCCAGACCATAGTGCAGGATTATTTTAATATGATGATGATTGTAGACATGAATAAGGCGAAAAAGGATTTCGGCGTTATAGTAGAGGAACTTGATAAAATCGGTGAGAGCATTGGCGTTATAATTAAGTGCCAGAAAGAAGAAATTTTCAATCAGATGCATAGGCTCTGATTATAGGATATATTTGATTGAAGGAAAAGATTTGATTGTAAGGAAAGGCTTGAATAGCGGAATGATAAATATATTTGAAGTTGCTGAAACAAATGAGATGATTGAAAAAGAAAATCTGGACGTGCGGACGATTACGCTCGGCATCAGTCTGTTAGACTGCATTGATTCGGATTTAAAAGAAATGAATAGGAAAATCTATGAGAAAATCTATGAAGCCGCGAAAGACTTAGTATCTACCGGCGAGCAGATTTCGCGCGAGTATGGCATTCCCATTGTAAATAAAAGGATAGCGGTAACGCCGATTGCCATCATCGGTGCGGCGGCATGTAAATCAGCGGACGATTTTGTGATGATTGCACAGACTTTGGATAAAGCGGCGCATGAAGTGGGCGTGAACTTTATCGGCGGATATTCCGCGCTTGTTTCTAAAGGAATGACCTTAGCGGACGAACTTTTGATACGCTCTATTCCAAGGGCGTTGTCTGTTACGGAGCGGGTGTGCAGCTCAGTAAATGTGGGCTCGACCAGAACTGGCATAGATATGGACGCGGTTAAATTAATGGGCGAAGTTATTAAGCAGACGGCGTATGAGACTAAGGATAGGGATTCTTTGGGCTGCGCCAAACTGGTAGTATTCTGCAATGCGCCCGACGATAATCCGTTTATGGCGGGAGCTTTTCATGGCGTGACTGAGGCTGATAAAATAATCAATGTCGGCGTCAGCGGTCCCGGCGTAGTTAAAACGGCGGTCAGCATGGTAAGAGGAGAGAATTTTGAAACGCTGTGCGAAACAATTAAAAAGACCGCATTTAAGGTTACGCGCGTGGGACAGTTGGTGGCAAAAGAAGCGTCCAAAAGGCTTAAAGTGCCGTTTGGCATAGTGGATTTGTCGCTTGCGCCTACTCCGGCAATCGGAGACAGCGTGGCGGATATTTTGTGTGAAATAGGTCTTGAACATGCGGGAGCGCCTGGTACGACGGCGGCGCTTGCCCTATTAAATGACCAAGTAAAAAAAGGCGGCGTTATGGCGTCGTCTTATGTGGGCGGTTTGAGTGGGGCGTTTATACCAGTCAGCGAAGATCAGGGAATGATTGACGCTGTGACGGCAGGCGCGCTTACGCTGGAAAAACTGGAAGCAATGACATGCGTATGCTCAGTAGGGCTTGATATGATAGCGATTCCCGGAGATACCAAAGAGACGACCATTTCAGGCATTATTGCCGACGAGATGGCAATCGGCATGGTGAATCAGAAAACAACGGCGGTCAGGCTTATTCCGGTTATCGGCAAAGGCGTAGGTGAAACCGTGGAATTTGGCGGACTGTTGGGTTATGCGCCCATTATGCCGGTAAACAGTTTTTCCTGCGATGCGTTTATAAACCGTGGCGGCAGGATTCCCGCGCCTATACATAGTTTTAAGAATTAGGGCGTGTAACATTATCTATAAAGTATTGAGTTTTACAATTATCAATATGTTAGTAATCGGAAAAGGAAATTCTTATGCAAAAGACATTAAAATTAATATTGTACGGGCTGTTATTGGCAGTTGTTTTATCAGGTTGCGCGCAGAATCAAAATAAGGTAGAAACTGATATAGAAGAAAATTCGTTTATTGTGCAGAGTGAAAAAATTGACGAAACACTTGCGCAAAGTGAGAATTTTGAGCAAAATGAGAATCTTGTGCAGAATGAAATGTTTGAATCGAATGAAAATTTTGAACAGAATGAAATGTCCGCACCGAATGGGAATTTTGAACAGAATGCAATAGCTGAACATACTGAAAGCTTTGAACAGAGTGAGGTACCCGTACAGGAAGAAACCATAATTGAACCTGATTTATCCGGACTATCTGATGAAAAGATAAAGCAGCTTGAAATTTTTGCTACCAATAAAGATGTTTGGAATGTCAAAGGGGATATGCCGAGAGCCTTCTATTTTGCCGTATTTGATTTAGATAGTGATGGAAGCTTAGAACTTATTACCAGTGCAATTTCCGGCACAGGACAGTATTCGAGAAATCATTTTTACTGTATAAATGATGAAATTGAGGAGTTGCCGCAGGAATATTTAGGAGAGAAGTTAGAGCCGGATTCAGAATTGGATATTAATCTTTATGATTATGAATATGCTTATACAGATGGTAAACAGACCTATTATCCTGCTTCTGATTTTACCAGAGACGGATTTCGATGGTCAGCGTCTGCGGACGGAGCCTATTATCTTAGAGATGGAACGGTGTATATTGATATATATAGAAGCGACTATACTTTGTGTTCCGGCGATGGAGAAACCACCTGTTATAATGCTGACGGCAATGAAATTACGAAAGAGGCATGGGAGAAGCTTGAGAAAGATTTTTATGCAGGAATGGAGCAAATAGCTTATCCGATATGCTGGGAGTGGATAAGCCCCGAAGAGCTTGAGCAGGACGCATATCAGAAAGTATTTAATATGCTGGTAGAAAATTATAAAAATGGAATAGTGCAGATAACGAGGTAGAACTTTTATGAAAAAAACATTAAGACTGATATTGTGCGGTCTGTTATTGACGGTTGTTTTGTCAGGCTGTGCACAGAATACGGTAGAAACTGAGATAGAAGAAAATCCGCTTACCGCACATGTTGAAAAAGTTGACGAAGCATCAACGCAGGGTGAAAATCTTAAGCAAAACACGCAGGATAATAGTGAAACGTCCAAAGTGAATGAAAATCATGAACTAAATGAAATATCCGAGCAGGAAAAAGCACAGGCTCAGGACGAAATATTCGCACATGTAGAAGTGGAAGCCGAAAATGAGTTGACTCAAGAAGAGATGGACTTTTTTACGGAGTTCATGAATAGCATGGAGAATAATGGTTTTCTTAACTCGGAATATTTAACGCCCGTAGATGTTGATTTAAATGAAGTTTTTTATAACGGCGCGGGGATAAGCGAGCATTCACTGACAGATGAAGAGAATGCTGCATATGAAGAAGAAACGGGCTGGGTGGTATCAACGGATATTGAGAAATTGACAACCGAGGAGATAGATAATTTCCTTATTAATAAAACAGGATACTCATTTCTGGAAATGAATAAGCCGCTTGGCTGGTTATACTTAGAGCAGTATGACGTTTATATCAGCGAACACGGAGATACCAACTGGCGCGCCTTTACCTGTATAGGCGGGAAAATAGAAGGAGACATTTATGAGATTTATTATACCACTGAATTTGGACAGGAAGATGGGATTCTTACACTAAAAAAGAATGGTGAAGATTATCTTATTGTTTCTAATCAGTATGATTATGTTCCTGACTTGTCGGGGCTGTCTGATGAAGAAATAAGGCAGCTTGGAGTTTTTGCGCAGAATAAGGAAGTCTGGAATATGGAAGATTACGAGCCGCTTACTTTTCATTATACGGTATTTGATTTGGATAAGGACGGAAGGCTGGAACTTATAACAAGTGCGACTGCCGGAACGGGAATTTATACGGAGAATCATTTTTACCATACAGATGATGAGTTTTCCAAATTGGAGGAATTGCCGCAGGAGTATTGTGATGAATATTCTGAGTTAGACATTAATTTCAATGGCGATGGCGCGATATATTATGACGGCAGCATATTCTATTATCCGTCGTATGATTTCAGTAAAAACGGAGCGGCGGAGAATTATAATTTTGACGGGGCGTATTATATCAAAGATGGTATTGTATATAGCGTAGAATACAGGGGAACGCATGCTTTATGGCACGATGAAGACAACTCGGAGCAGACTTATTATGATGCAGAGGGAAATGAAATCACGCAAGATAAATGGGATACGCTGGAGGACGAATTTTACGCCGGAATGGAAACGGGTTATTATTCTATGATTTGGAATGATATAAAGCCTGCAGAACTTAAGCTGACATCTGAGAGCAAATTATTTCGTATATTAGCGGAAAGCTATATGGACGGCGCAGCGTATGTATACCAGTAAAATACCCTCGCGGCAACCTTAAATATGTTCAAGAGCTGTAAGCAGCCACTTGACTCTTGTTTGCGGAAATAAACGCCGTTCTTATTCTTGACTTTTAACAATGCCCTTCTTACGCCAGCCGCCTTGAAAATATCTGGCGGCGGCTACGATAAGCGCGATTACCCAGCCCGCGCAGAACGACCACCAGATAATGTCCACGCCGGCTATCTTAGCGAAGCCTACTGTCAGAAACAGACGGATAAAGAAGCTTAATAGCGTGGTTATGATAAACCAGCTCATATCTCCGCTGCCTTTAAAAGTAGCCTTCACTAACATAAAGGTGGAAAATACTACAAGGAACGCGCCGACAACCCTTATATATGCGGAGCCTACCGCAATTACCTGTTCTAACTCCGCCTCGGAACTGTCTATAAATATACTAATAATCTGCTTGGGAAAAAGTTCAAACGCCGCAGTAAGTATGAGCGAAAGCGCACCGCAGCTTAAGACGGAGGCTTTAAGTCCGGGGAATATCCGCTCGTCTTTACCCGCGCCCATATTTTGCCCGACATAATTGGAATATGCGTTGCTGAAATTAATCGGAACTGCCGTAGCAAGATTAACTACCTTAGACGCGGCGGCGCTGCCTGCGATAACAGCCGCCCCGAAACTGTTGATTGTCGCCTGAACTACGACGGAGCCAACAGAGACTATGGACTGTTGCAATGCGGACGGCAGTGCGAACCTGAGCATTGTAAGAAGAAGCTCTTTGTCAAAGAACTTCATTCCCTTGTTATATTCAAAGTCTTTAAGCAGTTTCGGAATATCTTTTATCGCCAAAAGCGCGGCGGCAGCCTGAGAGAGCGCAGTTGCAAGAGCAGCCCCTTCGACTCCTTTATCAAGTCCGATAATAAAAAGTAAATCCAATAAAACATTAATGACAGAAGAGATTATCAGAAATTTAAGCGGCGTGCGCGAATCCCCCAATGCGACATATACGCCGTTTAAGGAATTATATACGAAAATGGGAATACAGCCTAAAAAGTAAAAGCGTAGATAACTGACACCAATGTCAACAATATCTTCCGGAGTATTAACCAGCAGAAGCAGCGGTTTTGCACCAATCCAAATAAAAATAGTGGATATAAGGGCTATTAACGCCGAGAATATTGTGGAAGTAGTCATGCACTGCCATATTTTAGCCGTCTTACCTGCGCCGAAGTATTGCGCAATCACAATGGAGCCGCCGAGCGCAAAGCCAGTTGCAAGTTGCACAAATACGGTAATGATGCTTCCGGCGCTGCCAAGAGCGGCAAGTGCGTCGGTTCCAAGCCTTTTCCCCACTATCACAGTATCGATAACATTATATAGCTGTTGGAAGAGGTTGGAGAAAATCATAGGCACAGCAAATAGGAGAATTGTGCTAAGCGGATTCCCCTCGGTCATTTTATGCGTTTTAGTTGTTGTAAATGATTTCTCCATATACTAAAAATATTAACATAATATGCCGGATAATACAATTTTGAAAATTTAATTGTGTTTTGCTCATTTGGTGCAAATAATCCGTTATTATATATAGGGAAATTTCAAGGAAGGGAGTTGATAGCTAAAGTGTATTCAGATGATGATTTGATAGAACAGATAAAGCTCGGAGATGAAAAAGCGGCGGAAGAGTTGATAAAACGCTATTATGCTCCTGTTCTGCGATACTGTAAAAGGCATTGCTTTAGTTTGGAAAAGGCGGAAGATTTGACGCAGGAAACCTTCTTGAAGTTGTTTAAGAACCTGTCAGGATATAAGGGGAAAGGAAAATTTAAAGCGTATTTATATACGATTGCCAACCGTATGTGCATTGACGAAAGCCGTAAGAGAGAGCTTTATCCATTAGAAAATGAAGAAGAAATCAGAGATATGAGTGATGAGATGAACAGGGTAGAGAATAAGTCAGAAATAGAGTATCTCTTAAACATTTTATCACCTGAGCAAAGGGCGGCAGTAATTTTACGGTTTGGAGAAGAACTTTCATTTGGAGAGATTGCAAAAGTAATGAAATGTAATATGCGGACGGCGCAGAGCAGGGTTAAGAATGCTTTAAAGATTATGAGAAGGGAGTGGAAAAAGGGCAATGAGCAGGAAAATGAGAGATAAAGAATTAAAAAAGTATTTGCGGCAGTCTTTACGGCAGGAAGTCGGACTTGAAAATGGTTATTATGAAACCGATTATCATGAAAATGATTACAATGAAAAAAGTCATAATGGAAAGGATATGAAGCAACATAGCACAATTGTGTTAGAAGAAACGGTAAAATTATGTACCGAGATTATGCGGGAACAAAAGTTAGCGCAAAAATCACAAAAAGAATCACGCACTAGCTTTATCCAGTATCTGTCAGACGTTTTCAGGTTTGAAGGAATACCTATTTTTGCTTTGCAGGCAGTTACACTATTTATCGTATGCCTGATAATTTCTGCCATAGAGGATATTCCCGAATATATTCCGAGTTTTATGCCGCTGTTTGTACTGGCGCTCATGCCGGTTGTCTTTAGATGCCGGTATTATGGAATGAGCGAGATGGAAGCGGCTACAAGGGCGTCCGGCGCACAGATTATATTGGCAAAGCTGATTTTGGGCGGGGCGGCAAATCTTGTATGTATGACAGTTATTATCTTTTTGGAAATGCACCTTCAAAATTCATGCAAGGAAATCGGACGGCTGATTTTATATTGTCTGGTTCCTTATCTGGTTTGTCTGGTTATCATGCTGCGGCTTATTAGACTGCGCAAGAAAGAAAATATACAGATATGCGCAGCTTTGACGCTGGGTTCATGCGTATGCTGGGGAATGTTTGCAAGAATCATGCCGTGGCTGTATGAAGCGTCCGCCTTTGGCATATGGATTACGGCATTCTTGTTTTTTGCGGCATTTTTTATAAGGGAAATATATTTTATTATCACAATGCGAAAGGAAGGAAAAATGTATGGAATTATCGCTTGACCGTTTGACGAAGCATTACGGAAGTAAAATAGCCGTAGATTGTGTGAGCGCAACCTTAAAGACGGGAGTTTATGGGCTTTTGGGAGCCAATGGCGCGGGGAAAACGACGCTTATGCGAATGTTGTGCGCAATTTTAGAGTCAACTTCCGGCGAAGTATTTCTGGATGGGAGAAACATAATAGAAATGGGCGCAGATTATAGAAATGTATTAGGGTATCTTCCACAGGACTTTGGATATTACCCTAATTATACGGCGAGGGAATTTCTGCTGTATATTTCCGCGCTTAAAGGGATACCAAAAGATATTGCATCAAAACGCGCGGAAGAATTATTAGAGGAAGTAGGCTTGAGCGATGTTGCAGGTAAGAAAATAAAGACTTTTTCCGGCGGCATGAAACAGAGATTGGGTATTGCGCAGGCGTTACTTAATAATCCGGATATTCTGATTCTGGACGAGCCGACTGCGGGCTTAGATCCGAAAGAGAGAGTTCGTTTCCGAAATCTTTTGTCTGATTACGCAGGAGATAAAATTGTTATTCTTTCTACACACATTGTTTCTGATATAGAGGCAATCGCAGATGAAGTAATGCTTATGAAAAAAGGAAAATTTGTATTACAGGGCAGCGTTCCTGAGTTAATAGAAAAAGCAGCTGGGAAGGTATGGGAGTTGACGGTGCCGCAAGAAGAAGCAAGAAAGTGGCAGGCGAAAGCTACGGTTGCAAATTTAAGGCATGAGGGTTCTCAAGTGGTGCTGCGTATTATTGCAGATAATAAGCCGAGTGAGAATGCCGTTCCCTGTGAAGCGGCGTTAGAGGACTTGTATCTATATTATTTTCCGACAGAGCAGGAAGGAGTATAACAGGTTGAAGAAGAAAGGGGATTATTATGGAACTATTTTTATTGGAACATAGAAAACTATGGAAAAGGGCAAGTACAAAAATCAGCGTTTTTTTGTGTTTTTTGTATCTGGTAGTATTAGGGAGCATACTTTCTTTTCAGTACTTTAATTTTGGAAGCAGGGATGATTTTACTACAGGCGGCGGTCTTTTCGGAAACAATTTCGATGGGTATGACGCCATAAGGGACAGACAGGAGTATGCGCTTTTATTTGGGGGAGACCTGACTGACGAGATCTTGCAGCAAGTAGTACGGGATTATCAGAGAATGGCATCGGCCGATGCAAAAAGGGCGTGGGATTTAACTGATTGGATAATAATCAATGACTGGCTGAGAACTTTGTGGCCTGAACTTCAGGAGACTGGAAGTTATATGGTAAGTATTGACTATTTTAAATCGGAAAAACTGACAGATTTTTATGAAAGAAGGCAGCAGGCGATTGAAAAATATCTGGAAAACAATAATCAGACGGGAAAAGAAAAAGATTATTTATTGCAATTAAACGAAAAGGTAGAGAAACCATTCCGTTACGGCTGGATACGGGGCTGGGAGCAGATTCTGAGCCGTACAGTCGATGTATCGAAAGACTCGATGGCAGTGTTTCTTGCTATTGTTTTGTCCACGCTGTTTGCAGGAGAATGGCATGACAATACAAGCCCATTGTTACTGACTACCAAAAACGGATTTAAAAAAATTGCTTTTGCTAAAATTGCTACCGGTTTGGCTTTTGCCGTGGAATTATTTGCAATGATTGCAGTCGGACAGATTGTGTCGCAGCTTTTCTTTATGGGAACAACAGGCTGGGATATGCCGGTCCAGATGATTAAGCAGATTGCGATTGCGCCTATGAATATGCTGCAGGGAGAAATCTATGAATATGGGTTTATGCTACATGGCATGGTCGGATATGCAGGACTTGTCATGCTTATATCTTCGGCTGTAAAAAGTAATGTGCTTGCCTTAATCCTTAGCCTTGCAGTTGTATATGTTCCAACTGTGATTGATCCGTATCTTCCTTTTGGATTACAGAAAGCGTTAAGCTTAATTCCATTAGTGGGAGACGGGACTGATATTTTTCGGACATATACGTTTAATATTTTAGGAAAATATATCTGGTCGCCATATTTACTGATTATCATTCCGGTGCTGATTGGCATTATGTGTATGCCGTTTGCCGTAAGGAGATGGTCGAGAAGGTTGAGGGTTTGATGTTCTGATGTGGTTCTTTTGAGAAAATAATTTTGCAATTCAAATTCATGATTTAAAAGTAAGAAAAGTTTGACATAGGTTATCGTATATGATAACATAAGAGCAAAAAGGAAGTGATAAAAATTTTTGAATTAGAATTTTATGTAAAAGAAAATGGTAAAATTCCGGTACAGGATTTTTTATATTCGCTCAATCCAAAATTAAGGGCAAAAGCATTTAGTGATATTGAATTGCTTAAGAAATTAGGCAGCGAGTTAAAAGAGCCGTATGTAAAGCCGATAAAAGGAAAGAATAATAAAGGATTGTATGAATTACGGATAAAATTTTCAAGCGATATAGCAAGGATATTTTATTTTACATATTATAGCAATAAATTTGTTTTGTTGTATGGTTTTATTAAAAAGACTATGAAAACGCCTGAAAAAGAAATTGATAAGGTAAGAAAATATATGGAAGATTATAAAAGGAGGGCTGATTCATGAGTAAGGCAGGAATATCATTTAATGAAATAAAAGAGGATATGCTTAAAGATGAAGAATTCAAAACCGAATATGAAAAATTAAAACCCAGATATGAAGCTATTGAGCAAATCATAAAAGCAAGGAAAGAACAAAATATAACACAGTCAGAACTTGCTAAAAGGGTAGGGACACAAAAAAGCAATATTTCAAGGCTTGAAAGTGGTAATTATAATCCTAGTTTGGATTTTCTTACAAAAGTAGCTGAATCGTTGGGGAAAAATTTGAGTGTGCAAATAAAATAGTAATGTTGTGTTGTTATATAAGACAGTAAAGGATTGGTTTATTTCGGTAAAGAACAGGTAGAGATATTTATCGGTATTCTCGAAATATAAATCAATACTTACGGAGGAACATAAAATGATAATAACAAATAGCTATCCTGTATGCGAGTACGATACAAGTAGAAATCCTATTATTAAACCGACAGATTTTTTAACAAAAACGCTTCCTTCTAAATGTGTCATTACATTTTTTAGGAAAGAACTAAATCAGCTTGTTGATGATAAAAAACTTCCTGTAATTGCTTATCTCCATTCCGAAGTTTTGGACATTCCTATTTATGAGTATACTGCAGCTACAAAAAGAATTTGTATTACAATGCCCTTTTCTACGGCACCCGGCGCAGCAGGGACAATCGAAGAACTGCACGCTATGGGTTGTAATGAATTTATAATATGCGGCGGTGCAGGCTCAATTACAAAAGATTCTAAAGTGGGAGAAATTATCGTTCCTATTGCTGCTGTAAGAGACGAAGGAACATCTTATCATTACTTAGAGCCTTCCCGTGAAGTAGAATGTCATAAGGAAACCGCAGATTTTGTTATTTCAGGTTTGGAAAAATTAGGGATACCATACATAACAGGAAAAACATGGACGACAGATGCCATGTATAGAGAAACTCCTGAAATGATTGAGCGAAGAAGAAATGAAGGCTGTATAACGGTTGAAATGGAAACAGCAGCATTTTTTGCAGTATCTAAGTACTATAATATTCCTTTAGCACAATTACTTTATGCAGGCGATGATGTAAGCGGTGAAAAATGGGACGCGCGAAATTGGAATAAGCAAAAGAGTGTACGTTCAAATATGATTTTGACCGCTATTAAACTGATGGAAGAATTATAAAATATATTTCTGCGAATGTGTTTCATCATAGGATATTTGAGAATGGATAAGTTTGGGATAGTATGCTATAATAAGTATATTAGATATAGTAATAGAAATATTCATTGGAAGGAGCGTAAAAGAAATTTTGATATTTGAATGGGACGAGGAAAAGAATCAAAGCAACCAAAGAAAACATGGGATTTCATTTGAAACGGCGGCTTATGTATTTGAAGATGAAAATTATATAGAAATGTATGATTTTGAGCATAGTATAGATGAAGACAGATATATTGCAATAGGTTGTGTGGGCGATGTGTTGTTTGTTGTATTTACCGAGAGAAAAGAAAATATCAGGTTAATTTCTGCCAGATTAGCAAATGAGATAGAAAGGAGGCTTTATTATGACCAAAACATTCATTATTGATAAAGGACAGAAACCGACAGATGAGCAATTACAGGAAGTGTTAGAGGCGAGAAAACATCCTGTTGTATTTGATGAGGATTCTCCAGAGTTGTCTCCTGCAATGTATAAAGCATTTAAAAGTTCGGTTATTCAGAGAAATCGAAAAAAGAATGCGTAAGAAGTGGAGGTGTTAAAGATGGATGCGTTAAGGAAAGACGAAACATATACAGTAGAAGATATCTATGCACTGCCGGACGGAGAGCGAGCTGAACTGATTGACGGTAAAATATATTATATGGCTCCGTCGAGTTTAAAACATCAAATGCTCAGTGGTAAACTTTATCAATCAATAGCCAATTATATTGATAGTAAGAATGGAAAATGTCGTGTTTTGGCAGCTCCATTTGCAGTATTTCTGAATGAAGATGATATAAATTATGTAGAACCGGATATTTCTGTTATTTGTGATTTATCTAAATTAGACGACAAAGGCTGCCATGGGGCGCCAGACTGGATTATTGAAATTGTTTCTCAAAGCAGTAAACAAAGAGATTATATGACTAAATTGTTTAAATACCGCATATCAGGTGTTAGAGAGTATTGGATAGTCGATTCTGAAAGACAGATGATAACAGTTTATGGATTTGAAAATGATACAATGGAACAGTATGATTTTGGTGAAGATGTACCGGTTGGAATTTACGAAGGATTTGCTATTAAGATAGAGTAATCAAAAAGATAACAGAGTGTTTTATAAAAGGCATTTGGGAATAATTTGAGGAGGCATTATTGTGACTAAAATATATTTCGTTCGCCATGCAGAGCCAAATTATAACAATCATAATGACGCTCTTCGAGAATTAACTTCAAAAGGAATGGAAGATAGAAAATTGGTTACTAAATTTCTGGCAGATAAGCATATTGATGTTGTTTTATCAAGTCCATATAAAAGAGCAATAGATACAGTTAAGGATTTTGCAGATAGTTATGGTATAGAAATTAGTATTATATATAATTTTAGGGAAAGAAAAGTAGAAAGTGGCTGGATTGAAGATTTTGCATCATTTACAAAAATGCAATGGAATGATTTTACATACAAATTGTCAGATGGAGAATGCCTTCAAGAAGTTCAAGCGAGAAATATATCGGCATTGCAGCAGGTATTAAATAAATATGCAGGAAAGAATATTGTAGTAGGAAGTCATGGAACTGCGCTAAGTACGATTATTAATTATTATGACCATTCTTTCGGGTATAACGAGTTTGAAAAAATCAAAAACGTTATGCCGTGGATTGTGGAGTTTGTTTTTGATGAGGATGCAAAATGTATAATAATTAAGGAACATGATTTATACTGATGAAGTTACATTTTTCATTGTACAATTACAAAGTTATACTTACTTCATCTGGTGTAAATCTTACAGACATTGATAGGATTAAAGAGTGAATTGCGAATTAAATAGCAGTAAACGATAAGGGTGCAAAAGTCTATCAGTAAGCACCCTTTTCACATATTAAAATGACTTTGGGCGAGATATTTGAGAGCGTGTTAGAATAGTATTCATTAGGGTTGCCTTAAGGCTTTACACCCTTTTATATGGGGTTACATTGGGCATTGGAAATTATTAAATATTTGTCTATTTTTGAGATTCACTTGACTTTTAAATCTTACAGATGTAATATTTAAAGCACATAAATATTTTTGCTCTCAAATATTACAACAGTAATATTTCAAACAAGTATTCAATTATAATAGGATAAATTATGAAAAAAAGGGAAAGCAAGAGTTTTTTAATAACAATAATAGCGTTAATAATATTTATATTAACTGGCTGCAGTGATAAATCGCCAAATGCTAAATTACCAGATGTTAAATCACCGGATGTTAAATCGTCAGAACTATCAAATATTGAAATAACGACAGATAATGCGATATCTTCTAATGCCGAAAGAGATTGTATCATGATAGAAGGTATAGAAACAGCTTACAATGATAGTGAAGAAGATGAAACAGAGGCAGATTTATGGTTTCTTCCGCAAGCAGAATACTGTCTGATAACCGAAGCAGAGAAAAGTGAATTAAACGCTATCGCATTGACAGCGGCAGAACAGACGAAAGAAGTATATAAAGATATAGAGCTGACAGGTGATTTCTCTTATGGTTCTAATATTAAAGAGTTTACAAGTAAGCAGCGTGAAACCGTTGTTGCACATCTTGGGAAGGCAGGGTATGTCAGCGTTACGGAAGACTGTAATATGGAAAATTACGTGGAAATCGAAAGCTTTTATAATGCCTATTTAGAAAAACGTGATACAATGGTAACTGTATTTAATGTAAATCGTGATGGACTAATCGGAGCTGTCACTTTTATACATAGAAACAATGAGCTACAAACATATTATGTGGGAATTGGCTGGCAGGAAGGCGGCGTACCGGAGATTAAGTATACCCTAGTTAGTGATGTGGCAGAAATTAAGTTGACGGATAAAGGATATTTCATTTATGCCTATGAGGACGTAATAGACCATTCCAGCTTGCGCCAATACTGGAGGATTAAACCGCTTTCTGATAAATGCAGGGAATTGACAGTTAAATATGTATATGGATTGAGCTATGTCAATTATAATGTTCTTGTGACAAATTGGGACAGCAGTAATGTAGAAGATATTCTTATGCCCTGTATGTTTGAAGATATATATCGGATATATACCGGAGAAAACTTAAAGAGCGAAAATGGGAGAATATCTGCAGAAACGTATGAAAAAATAATGACTACATATTTTCCCGTGTCAATAGAGCAATTAAGGGAAAAGTGTGAATATGATGAGAATAGCAACAGCTATAAATATGAAATGATATTTGCGCATCAGTATCCGCCTTTTGGAGAAGTTGTTGATTATACGGAAAATTCAGACGGAACAATTACATTATATGTAGACGGAGTTTGGGCGGATTACAATTCAGATTATGCCTTTACAAATAAGATTGTGGTACAGCCATTTGCTGATGGCACATTCAGGTATTTATCTAATTCGATAGAACAAAAGGAAATGGAAATACCTATGATAGAAAAATGAAAGGATAGATATTAAAATGCTAAGGAGAAAATTTATTTTATTGATTAGCACGCTGTCATGTGTAACCTTGATTTGTGCTTGCGGAAAAGAGGAAGAAAAGCAGTATGTCGTACTGGAAAATGATGAAAGTATGACGGACAAAGATGTATCAATAGCTCCTGAAGGAGATGATACGTCAAAAATCAATGAGAGCTGGGAAGATGCTTATAAGGAAATTATTCGTAATATGGATAAATATTTATCAGATTTATATATTACGCGAAACAACTCTGAAAGTGAAGCGGATTCTGTTATTGGCTTTATCGGGATACATGATTTCAACAATGATAATATTCCTGAATTGATTATCGGAGATTTGGTATCTGTGGGAGTGTTTACTTTTGAGGGTGGTATAGTAAAAAGAATTGCAGATTTATATGAACCGGAGGACTGGCGTTATATTAGCAGCATGTACTATAAAGATAATACGGTTGTGCTTGTAAATAGTGGTTCAGATGGAAGTTGTTATGTTTGTTTTACCTATGATGAAAGAGACTATATATATGATGGGAAAGAATATGTAATAGGAATTTATGATGAATATAATCACATGGGTGCAGCTATCATTAACGGAACTGTGGTTACTGAGAAAGAATTTCAAGAGCGATTTCATTTAACTGAATTATTGGATAATCGTTATGATACTGTGATTCCACGTAGTAGAATGAAAAAGGATAATGGAATAATTACGGATTTAGCAATAAATGTTTTTGAGAAAGATTATGAATATATCCCCATAGAAGATTTAGATTTTAAGGATATGGAATGGTGATGTAACGGGATATTTAAATATACCAAAATAGTAGGAAGGATTAGCGGAGGAAAACAATCAATGTACTATATGAAAAAGATAGGTAAAATTGCATTGGGAATTGCAGTTTCAATATGTATTATATTCGCTGTGTTTTGGGGAAGATTCACCTATGTATCAGAATATAAAGTAACAACCGTAGATACTTCCGTTTCTCCTGATGGAAAGTATAAGCTGATATTACAGGCTGTCGGGCAAGCAGATTGGCCGTTTGGTTCTGCTTCAGGGAGACTGCTGCTTTATGAAGGTGATAACAAAATATCCAAAGCAGATTTTGAGCTGTTTGATGACGGCGGGTGTATACGCAGCAGTATATGGAACGTTACATGGCATGAGGACTGTGTGGAAGTTATCCTGTCTGGCGACGAACAGTTCGATGAAAAGGTTATCTTGTACTTTGACGGGAAGAAAGAAATAAAACAATTAACAGATTGGAAAAGAGATGAGGAAATAGAGAATAAAGAAGAAATACAACAGATTAATCCATCGGCAGATGATGTGATTGAATCAGAGCAGCCAGAGCAAACAGATGAGTCTAGACTGGTATCGGAGGAGTTATCAGGTAATCAGGTGCAGAATAGACTGGACGAGGAAAGAATCATAGAGGAACAGTCTTTCCAAGTAGAACTAAATGACTGGGGTGAAGTGAGATTTGTATCATATAAACCCGATCGTGCGGAAGGAGACATGTATAGTGATGTGACTTTTTATCTGTTAAAAGATAACGAGATTTTGTATCAGTTCCCATTATGTGAAAGCAGCGGCAGTGGTTATTATTGGGATATGAAGTTTGTTATGTTTATGGATACAAACGCTGATGGGAAAGAGGACATAGTCATAGGAGCGGAGTATATGACGGGCGCAGGACCACAAGGCGCGGTGCCGCATACACAAGTGCGAATCTATGAAGATTATGGAGACTATTTTATCTACAATGGGGAACTCAGCGATAAAATAAATGATTTTCTTCCGTGGGAGAGTAATGTTCTGGCGAAGGATGTAAAAAGACTTATTCAACTGGAAAATGGGAACGAGCCGCTTACGAATTATGAAAGCTATACGGGGACATGGAGAGTAAGCGTCGGATATATTAAGGCGTATGAAGAACCCTACCCCACGACAAGAAAGGATCTGACCTGTAGCATCAGTAATGGGAATGAATTTTGCGGAACTCTTTTTATAGAACAAGAAACAACGGAGCGGATTGCATCGGTAGAGAATATAGTAGGCACAATTCAAAATGGCGAACTGTTTTACGATTTTACTGATGACGGCTGGGGTGGAATGGGAACGCTTCATATTGTGTTCCTTCCCAATCAGATTAATGTGGAAGTGCTGAACTATCAGATGGCGGAAGAAAATGTAATCGGATATGGTATATCGGGAAATTATGAGATGTCTGTGAGAGAGTGAGATATGAAAAAATTTCAAAGTATAATTATAGTGCTCTTAGCTGTTATTGTTTCAGGGTGTTCAAATTCAAATATTGAGCAGCAGGAAGATGGCAGCATTGTAATAGAACAACAAACAGAAATAACAAATCAAAACGTGCATAGTACAGGCATGCCTAAAGAAAATGAAATATCCGTTGTAATTGATAATATTGTTGACTATTCTGAATACTTTCAGGGAATTAGCGGCTGTGTGGTAATATATGATGAAGCAGCAAATGCCTATTCTTTTTATAATAAAGAAAAATGTGCAACAGAAGTTTCGCCATTATCAACATTCAAGATTATATCTGCATTGGCAGGCTTGGAAAATAATGTGCTTGAAAATGAAGACTCTACAATGGAATATAGTGGTATGCAATATTCCATCGACACATGGAATGCAGATTTAACATTAAAGGAAGCGTTTGAGACTTCGTGCATATGGTATTTTCGGCAGGTCGTGGATATGGTTGGAGAAGAAAATATTAGTACAATACTGGAAGAAATACAATATGGAAATTGCGATATATCCGAATGGAACGGAAGCGGAATCAACCCATTGTCTGAACTTAATGGATTTTGGTTAGATTCATCATTAAAAATCTCGCCCAAACAGCAAGTCGATACGCTAAATTATATTTTTAGCATGGAGAATAATTTTAGTGCAGAAAATCTGGAAAAATTGAAAAATTTGATGTATGTAACAGAACTAGATAATGTTTTTTTATATGGCAAAACTGGTTCGGGAACAGACGGCAAAGCGTGGTTTGTTGGTTTTATTGAAAAAAGCGGAAATAAGACCTATTTTGCAGTTTATCTTGATGATGGGCAAAATAAAGAAATGGTATCAGGAAATAAGGCGAAAGAAATAGCAATTAGTATCATATTAAGTATTAATTAAAAAATGGCATTTACCCGATATTTTTATTCCAAACATTCAATTCCGACAAGATAGACTTTGTTATCTCGGCAGCATTGCTTCCGCTAGCGTTAGCATCATTTTGTATGTTAGTGGCAAAGAAATAAGTATTCCCTTCACTTTCAATGAAACCGATAAACCAACCGTTTACGTCCTGCCCGTTTATGTTTCCAGTTCCGGTCTTACCGTAAAAATTGTTGCCTTCAGATGATAAGAGGCAGATAGATTCTTTTACTGCATTTATGTTTTCTATAGCAAATTGAAAACGGTTATTGTAGAAGTCTGTTAAAAGCTCTACTTGTTCTACTGGAGAGATTTTTAACGCTCCTTGCAGCCAGTAAGAAGAAATGTCTGAACCTATGGTTTCATTTCCGTATCCAATCTTATTAATATATCTTTTTATTGCAGAAGCACCGAGCTTTTTGTCTATCTCCTGAAAATACCAGTTGACAGAAAATTCCATTGCGGAATACAGGTTATGGTCGGTATTCCATATTTCAAAAGGATATTCCGTACCATCCCATGCCATGAAGGAATCATTTGGATTAATAATACCTTCTTCCAAGCCAAACAGCGCATCATATATTTTGTAGGTAGAGTTTGGCGATGTTCTTAAAGTGGCGCGGTCAATATTATAAATCTGCCATGTATTGTCATTTTGGCTGTATAGGACGAAGCTGCCGTCATAGCCGCTAAAGTATGCAGATAAATCAATGACGGAAATATTTTCCGATTTCATATCCCATTGATAGCGGTCTTTATCTGCGGCATAAGTTGACAGCGCCGGAGTAATTCCCCAAAGGATAACGGCAATGACGCTAAAAGCGATACAGCCTTTTAAAGTTTTCCATACAGAAGGTTTTTTATAAGAGGAAATATTGATAATCCGTCTTTTCATCTGTCTCATGCTTCCGCTGATTCCTGCGGTAAAAGGGAATGGGGTAAGGGATACTTTCTGGGCAAAGTTAAGCAGCGTGTTTCCATAATCTGCATAATTTTCTTCTGAAAGCATTTTCAGTACAGAAGTATCGCAGGCGATTTCTTTATCATTACGCATTTCTTTCAGCGCATACCATACCAAAGGATTGAACCAATAAAGCACGCCGATAATGTTCATCAGATAGCTTGTAAGGGCGTCTTTATGTTTATAGTGTTGTAACTCATGCAATAGTATATAGCGCATATCCACCGCATTGAAATCTGATATCAGGTGGATTGGCAGATAAATACAAGGTCTGAATAATCCTACGATAATGGGGGATTTCAAAAAAGCGGTGCTGTAAATGGGAATCAATTTTTTTATTTTCATCTCGTATAAACAGTCGTTGTATAATTTGCGGACTTTTTCATTCTGCAAAGGAAGGGCAGATTTCTTTATAGCGTTTAGACGGATATTTGATTTTATAATAAGTATAATCATTGCAAAGATGCCGACCAACCATATTACGCATAGAAGCAATCCGATAATGGCAGGGGATTCGTCGGTAACAGAGAGGGCAAAATCATTTAATTGCTTTGAAGCACCGGAGATATCCAAATTTCCTGTAATTCCCGTAATGTTATCTGCATTTGATGAGGAGAGGTTTCTTAATGTATCAATCCATGAGAAAATATGGCTAAATCCAAGCGGACGAAAAGGAATAAACGGAACTGTAAGAAGTCCAAGAAACAGAAACCATAAATTAAACTGCATACGGCTGCTTAAATAGTTTTTAAATACACATTTTATTATAAGAAGTATGGCTGTGACAGCGCAGATAAGAATATTACATAAGAAAAAGCGTATCCCAAAATCTGCCATATCAATTTCTCCCCTTGTCGTTTCCCTTAGTGAGAAGTGAACGCAATGTATCTATTTCCGCTTCGGTAAGTTTATCTTCCGCAAGATAAGCAGAAAGCATGGCGGTAATATCGCCGGCATAGTAACGCTTAAGAAAGGCGCGGCTTTCCTGCCCGATGTACTCTTTTTCTTCTATCAGGGGAGTGTAGACAAACATTCGACTTTGCTTTTCGTAGGCAAGCGCACCTTTTGTAACCAGACGCTTGATTAGCGTCTGTATTGTTTTAGGCTGCCAGTTGGTAGTTTTGGTTAAACGGTCGGTTATTTCGTTGGTGCTGATAGGCGCATATTGCCATACAATCTTCATAACTTCAAACTCAGCTTCAGAAATTTGTGGTAAACCTGCCATTTGTAAATCACCTCTAAATCTTACAGATGTAATAAATGTATTATAAATATTATTAATGGATAAGTCAATATAGTACAAAAAAATATCAAAAATTAAGAGGTTAATTTTAAAGGTTTGCGGTACAATTATGTCGTATTATTACAAAGAAAAATTATGAAAGGATTATTTTCAATGAAAATTATCGGTCACAAAATTATTAATGTAGAACAAAATGAAAAGGATTATTCCTTTTTTACCAACAATGGAGTAGAGCTTATAATCAGCTATTTATCTGCAAAAACTGTGCGTATAGCAGTACGGTTTGATAAGAACGAGGAATTTGACAGGTCCTATGCCATTGAGGAAATTCATTATGAAAACGTTGACACTTCCTTTGCAGACAGTGGCGAATTTTACATAATTGGCTCTAATTGCATTTCAGTAAAAATTTACAAAATGGATTCAAAAATTGAATATATAAGAAATGGAAAACTTATTACATCGGTCAAGGAAATCGGTAAAGATAATGAACAATTTTACTGTATTCACAATATGGCTCCAAATGAGCATTTTTATGGTCTTGGGGAGGATAATGACGCATACCTTGGCAATATGGACAGACGGGGAAAAAAACGTGAGCTGGTAACAGGTCAGCGTATAAATATCGGTCATGTCACAGCCGATATTCCTGTTTCTTTTTTTATGAGTACGGGTGAGAATACTCCATATGGTATTTTTGTAGATAGTAGTTACCGTATAAATTTTGACATGGGTAAAAACAATTCTGCTGAATATTCATGGTCGGTGGATGGCGGCAGCTTTGTATATTATCTTTTTGCGGGCAACAATTTTGGTGAGATATTAAATGAATACACAAATCTTACAGGGAAACCTTCTTTGCCACCGCTGTGGGCTTTAGGATATATTCAGTGTAGATGTTCCTACTGTTGTTGGGACGAAATTGATGAGATCATTGATACGCTTAAAGAAAAGAGAGTTCCTTTAGACTGTATTGTTTTTGACTTTGATTGGGCAGAGAATTTTCATAATTTTAAGTGGAATAAACGTTGGAATGGTATGAGCCCTCAAAAAATATTAGAATACCAAAAAGACGGTCTGCATTTTATGGTATCTAATTCGGGACCCATGATAAGAAAAGACAGTGATATTTTTCAAAGTGCACTTGATGCAGGGATACTTGCCAAAGATAAAGAAGGGAATACTGTTACCTGCGGACATTATGGCGGCGAGCTTATGGATTTTACTAATCCCAATATGAAAAACTGGATAAAAGGAAAGCTTGAAAATCTTCTTGATGAAGGTGTTGAAAGTTGGTGGCTTGATCTTACTGAGCCTGAGGGGGATCCTGACGGAACACAGTATTATGATGGTGATAAAGCCAAAGTTCATAATATTTTTTCTCTTATGAACAGCAAGCTTTATAACGAGATTACACTTGAACATAATTCAGGGAAACGCCCGTTTATTCTCACAAGGACAGGAACGGCAGGGATTCAAAAATACAATGTTGCCATATGGTCAGGAGATGTTTTTTCTGATTATAAAACCTTTGCCGCTCATATTCCTGAAGCATTGAACACAACAATGTCAGGAATACCATTATGGACGAGCGATAGCGGCGGATTTATGTCATCTACAAGCAACAGCGCCGATAGTCGAAATATTTACAAGAATGACGTTGCTGCGCATGCAGCTTTGTATGAACGCTGGCTTCAATTTGCGGCGTTTTGTCCCATTATGCGTGTTCATCATGCAGGGCAGTCCTCTCCGTTTATTTTTGGCGAAATGTTGACAAACAGTATTGCTCATTATGTCCGGCTGCGATACAGACTTATTCCGTATATTTATTCTTATAGCTTTTTTGCACATATAACTGGTGAACCTATCATGCGAGCGTTGGTTTTTGATTATATGAATGATAAAAATGTACTTGACATAAAGGATGAATTTTTATTCGGAAAAGAAATTCTCGTTGCACCTGTTATAGAGGAAAAAGCTGTAGAAAGAACTGTGTATTTTCCCGAAGGCGAATGGTATGACTGGGATTACGGCTATAAATATGAAGGTGGGAAAAACCATGTAGTTTATGCTCCCCAGAACAGAATTCCTGTATTTGTAAAAGGCGATGCTATTATTCCTATGGCGGAACAAACTTATAATACTAAGGATATTGACCATCAAAAAATCAATCTAATTATTTATCCTAAAGCTGCATGTAGCTTTAAGCTTTTTAACGATGATGGAATTTCTTATGGATTTGAGGAAAACAGATATACGGAAACGTTTATTGAATGTGTTGAGGATATTGGCAACAATACAAAGATCAATATTACAAATTCAAATCTTTTATATTCGCCGAAGGAATATTTATTTGAAATCCATGTCAATGCGATACCTGTTAAGGTTACATACGGCGATACCGAGCTTACAAATTACGGTTATAAAAATTTGCTTAAAAAGACGGAACGCGGCTGGTATTATGATGATTTCAACAATGTGCTTTATATTGAAATCAAGGACAATGCAGAAAAGCTTGATGAATTGGTTATATTGCATGGTGCTGTTGTGACTAAGCCTATAGAAAATGCGGACATCGATGCCGTGACGGGACAAATTCCATTTATTCTTCCCCCCGCGTCTGTTCCTTGCCGAATAAATTGCGTAAATTTTGACAGGGGCGGAGAAGGTGTGGCTTTTCATAAGATGGAAATAACCGCAAATGAATTATACAGAACTGACGGCGTTGAAATAGAGCTTTCAGATGATACAGGAGCAGGACATAATGTAAAAAATCATAAAAAATCCGAGTGGCTGGAATATACGATAAATGTAAGTGAGGGTGGTCGTTATCATATAGAGCTTAGGGCTCAGGGGACAGGAACAATCGGTGCAGATTTTGACATGCAGACCTCTTTACCACCGGTAACAGTAGATGAAGGCAGATGGAACACAATAGATATTGGAACGGTAATGCTTTCTATGGGTGAACAGGTTTTGAGAATTCTTGTATATGACGGATGTTTTAGGTTAAATTGGATAGAATTTGTTAAAGAATATTAGGGCATGATGTCTTCTAGCTTCATAATATCATAAAAAGGAGTCGGAAAATGAAATCAGAGGTTATCAATCTGACATTACCAGATTACGAAAAAGTTACGGGAGTGGGATATTTGTATCAAAAGAGTGTGAAGGAGACTTACCAGCTTCATACACACGATTTCTATGAAATTTTTTATATTATAAAGGGAAAGGCTATTCATGAGATTAATTACGAAAAGCAGGTACTAAGGCAGGGTATGTTGGTGTTTATCAGACCGGAGGACGTGCATCAATATACGTTCATTAATAATTATGATTTTGAAATCCTTTCTATAGGAATAGAGTGTGAAGTGGTGGAATATGTATGTGATTATCTGGAGATTAGTCTAATGCAGATGCACCGTTCAAAGCTTCCGCCGATGATTATGCAGGATGGGGCACATAGTTGGAATATGAAGGACAAGCTTATGATGATTAATACAAAGGAGAGAGGTGTAGAGAGGCGAAAATATTTTTTATCGATTTTTCCAGAAATCATATATCAGCTTTATTATAATTCAAAGTATCAGAATGAAATAGTTATTCCAGTCTGGCTTTCTGACATAATAGAAGAAATGGAAAAAAAGGATAATTTTCTTTTGGGATTATCCAGAATGATCGAATTATCCAATGTATCACAAGAACATTTGACAAGAGAATTCAAGCGCTTTTTAGGAATAACACCTACAGAATTTATTAATATCAAAAGGGTTAATTACGGTGTTGAATTGTTATTACAAAGAAAATACAGCATTTTGGAGACCTGTTACATGTGTGGATTTAATAATTTGAGTTACTTTTATAAAGTTTTTGATAAAACATATCATTGTACACCAAAGGAGTTTTTGAAGTTTCATCTTAAATCTTGAAAGGAGCGTTTCTATGAGTTTTATTTCATTTGATAAAATTAATTTGATTAGAGGAAAAAGCAACCCGATTTCTCTTGATAATGCCGAAGTTTTTCTTTCTTTATTTAATTGCAATGTTTATTGGGTAATACCTAAAGTCTGTACCAATTATGCAGAAATTCCCGACAACACGCAGTACCTTTTGTGGAAAAAAGATGACGGCAGCTACGGCATAATGCTGCCCCTTGTAGATGGAGATATTAAGGCGGATTTGCAAGGTGATGAAAACGGAATTTGTGTAATATTTAAAGGCGCAGTCGAAGGCAGCGAACCCGATATGGCAGAACTTTTATACATTGACAGCGGCATTGATCCATATGAATTAAGTTATAGAGCAATTTCCGAAATATCAAAACGCTTGGGAAGCTTTAAAATGCGTAACGAAAAGAAAATCCCCAAATTTCTTGATTACATAGGTTGGTGTACTTGGGATGCTTTTTACGGCTCAGTAGACGCGGAAAAAATTATTATGGGCTTAGAATCATTTAAAAAAGCAAATTTTCCACTAGGATACATAATACTAGATGACGGCGCTTGGGACTCCTATTATGACTATCTTAACCAAGTACGGCTGTGTACGGAGAAATTTCCGAATGGTATTAAATCTCTGGTAACGCTTGCGAAAGAAAAATACAACTTAAAGCTATTCGGAATATGGCATTGTTTTGAGGGGTATTGGGGAGGCATAAATCCTGACGCTGAACTTGCAAAAAGATATTCTTACATAATAAACAATGCTAATATCAGACCTTGGGAAGAAATAGAACGTTGTCAGGACATTTATTTAATTTCGCCGGATGAAGTTGAAAAATTTTATGAAGAATTGCATTCATACATTTATGAAATGGGTATAGATATGGTAAAAATAGATGGTCAGTCAACAATGGATCTTTTCACCGACGGAAAACTTGGTATGGCAAGTTCTATGAAAAAATATCAACAAGCTATGCAAAAAACAGCGGAAAAATATTTTGATTCAATGGTGATACATTGTATGTCCAACAGCAACGATGTGGCATACAATATGATGACTACAAATTGCTGGCGAAATAGCTATGATTATGCACCGAAAGATTTAAAAATGCAAAAAGAACATATTTACATAAATGCCGCTAATGCTATGTGGTCGTCAACGTTTTCCGTTCCTGATTGGGATATGTTTCAGACACATTCCGCTGGTGCGGAGATTCACGCGGCGGCAAGGGCAATAAGCGGTGGTCCTGTATATGTCTGCGATTATCCCGATAAGCAAAATTTTGATATTTTAAATTCGCTTATTACTTCTGAAGGAAAGGTGTTAAGATGTCAGAACCCTGCGCTGCTGACCGAGGATTGTATTTTCTCGGATTGCAGAACAGAGAAAAAGTTGATGAAAATTTTTAACAAGAACGGGGAAATCGGTATAATCGGGATTTTTTATTGCAATGAACAGAACGAAGTCATCAGCGGAAAGTTTTCTTCATTTGATATCAAGGGACTTGAGGGCGAAAAATTTGCTGTATATTATTTTACAAAAAAGAAAGTTGACGTTGTTTCTAAAGGTGAAAGCCTTAATATTTCTTTAGGTGATGGAGAGTTTGAATTGGTAACTTTTTCCCCGATTGACAACGGCATAGCGCCTTTCGGACTTGTAGATAAATACAATTCCTCTGCGGCAATTATTTCTGCCAAATGGGAAAACGAAAAATACTGTACAAAATTATCTGACGGCGGGACATCTGTGTTTTATTGTGAAAATCAGCCATTTAATGTACTTTGCAATAACAAAAAAGCGAACTATTCATATGATAAAAAAAGTTGTTTGTTGTCGATAAATTCTGATAAATATGGGGAAAATGAAATAAATGTTATTTTTAATTAAGCAAACGGCAAGACAAAGTCAGTAAGGGTAAATTTATAAAATCAATATAGAAGAAAAATAAATCAAAATGAAGCAAGAAATATTACAATAAAATAAATATAATTTTAAAGTATAAACAGCTTATCGATAGTTGACAAAAATAAACTTTCGGTAAAAAAGGAGGATATGCGATTATGAAATTGAAAAAAGTTTTGGCGCTTGCCCTGGCAGCAACAATGATGCTTTCGCTAGTTGCATGCGGTGAATCAGATGGTGCAAGTGATACTGGTTCTACAGGAAATGTGGATTCGCCAACAGCATCAGATGATGCAGGAAATGCAGATGTACCGTCGGAGATTGATGTGGCATCACTGGAAGGAACTACCATCAGTGTTTATACACATGTTGGAAACCGTGTGTTAGGTGAAGAAAAGAAAGACGAAAACGGAAATACTTACCGTGATGAATCTTATGCCTACTTAAAACATGTTGCTGAAAGATTTACGGAAGAAACAGGAATCAATGTGGAGCTTAATGTTGTGGGTGATGAAACGGAACTCGAACTTCTTTTTAAAGTGGAAGACAGCAGCGTTGATATTTACACATCACCTAACTGGTCTTTGGAACAGTGGGCAGCATATGCCGAGCCATATTGCACTGTTGAGGAAGCAGTTGAAACATATGGGGAATATGCGTATTCGATGCCCAGAGATGACAATTATATCTATTACATACAGATTGCCAAGACATACGACCAATGTGTAGTGTATAACGAGGAAGCAATTAAATCAGTAGGTTATGATGAAATTCCCGGTACATTGGCTGAGTTTAATGAGATGTGTGAAAAACTCCGTGATGCAGGAATCACACCGATTTCCTTGCATAGAATAGAGAATTGGCCGCTTGCGACCATTAGAGACTTTGCATGCTATATAAGTGGAGACGACAGGGCGTTTGACAGTATGTTAAAGAGTGACACGCCATTCTCTGAGTCCGATCCGTTTGGAAAGGCTATGAAGATATATACACAGTGGAAAGCAGATGGTTTCTTTGAGCAGGAAGTCTATGCTGATTTTGGCGTTGCTATGGATTCTGTAGCATATGGAAAAGCGGCAATGATGCTTTTTGGTTCATGGGTAGTTCCTCAAATTCAGGGGCGTGTGCCTGATGGAACGGATCCTTCTATTATTAAATTTGCTCCGGCGCCTGATTTTGGCGCAGGAAGATTCGTACAAGCAGCTCCTGCAGATGGTTTTGCAATAAGCAAATTTTCAGAAAACAAGGAAGCCGCACGGTTGTTTATTGAGTATCTTGCCGATGATGCGCAGTTTAGCGCGGACAGTGGTAACATTGCAAACAAAAAGGGTGTAGAGCCGATTGTACCTGAGCTATATGCTATCATTGACAGTATGGTAGAGAGCGGTGATGTCAAAGTAATGATGAAGCCTGCGAACGATGAAAATGCAGTCAATAATCAAGCTGTTTTGTCAGAAGCAAACCTCTGGGCAGATGATAATTATGCCGGTCTTTTGTTTGACGCAATGGATGTTACCAAGCCAGATGACTGGTCAGCTTATGATGCGCAGGTAGAAGCGCAAAACAAGCAGTATGTGGAATACAGGGATGAACTTGGGGTTTCATGGCAAGACTAATTTTATATTGCAAGTGAAGAAAGAAATTAAAACTGTAAATGCCTCTTTCGTATCGGAAGAGGCATTTATTTCCACAAGTAAAGAAGGGAAGGAAAATATGGGGCGCAGTAAGTTAAATCAAGCGGAGAGAAATAAAAAGTTAATTATTATTACATTTCTGATTATACCTGTTATTCATTTACTGGTATTTTCGTACATTCCTATTATAACTAATGTTTGGTGGAGCTTTACAAATTATAGGGGTGTAGGAGTTCCTAAGTTTATAGGTTTAAAAAACTATAAACGTATTTTCACAGAAACGCAGTATATTACAACATTTAGAAACTGTATCTGGTACATGGTTGTGTCAATCCCACAGTTGATTTTTGCATTTGCACTTGCAGTTGTAGTAAACGGAAAATTTCGGGGATTGAATTTGTTTAAATCAATATTGATTATTCCGTATCTCTTAAACGGAGTTATAGTTTCAACGATTTTCATTATCTTTTTTAATAACAATGGTACACTGAACAGCTTACTTGCCCTGATTGGTGTGGAAGGTCCGAAATGGCTGCAACAGCTTAACTTGGTAAATCCCTCTATTGCTTCCATAAGTATTTGGCGGTATTACGGTATGAACTTTATCATGTTTTTTGGCGGCTTGCAGACAGTTCCCGCAGAGCTGTATGAAGCGGCAGCAATTGACGGTGCGACCAAATGGCAGGAAATTAAGTACATTTCAATCCCATCAATCAGGAATGTGTTATTTATTAATATTCTATTGAGTGTTTCCGGTTCTATTCAGGTCTATGAAATTCCATACATCATGATGAATGGCTCCAACGGTACGGTTACTCCTGTTATTCAGATTCAGCAAAGTGCCTTTTCTGATGATAGACTTGGATTTGCGGCAGCGTTATCTATTGTTGTATTTGTCGTAGTAGTGATTGCTGTATGCCTACAGAACCTTGTTACGAAAAGAGGGGAGGAATAATCATGGCTAAAGAATCAAAAGGATTTCAGATATTTAGATATATATTTTTAATTGTATCCAGTATATTTGTGATTATTCCGATTGTTCCGCTTATTTATATGGCATTTAAAACCGGTAGGGAATATTCGGAAACAAATGTATTGACACCGCCTAAAAACTGGTTTAATATGTACAATTTTGCCTATGCAATCCGGGTAGGAAATTTAGGGAAAGCATTGCTAACGACGGCACTGATTCTAGTAATATCCCTGACAATACAGATTCTATTTACCGCTATGGCGGCTTATGTGTTGCATAGGTTTGAATTTAGAATGAAAAAAATAGTCACAGCACTTTTTACCCTAACTATGTTCATTCCGCTGGTAACAACGCAGACAGTGGTATTCCAGATTGTTTATAAACTCAAACTTGTAAGTACCATGTGGAGTGTAATCCTATTGTATTCCGGCGTAGGCTGTGTAGGTCTTTATATTATGTTCAATCTGTTGGATTCAATCAGCAAGGAATTGGATGAAGCGGCTTTGGTAGATGGCGCTAATTACTTTACAATTTTTTGGAAAATTATTTTTCCGTTACTAAAGCCGGCATGTACTACGCTTTTAATTTTAAATGGTATTTCTGAGTACAACGATTTCTATATTCCGAATCTATATCTGAGGAAAGATGTTCGGACTTTTACAGTAGCGCTTTATAAGTTTTATCAAAGTACGGGAACGCCTTTTGAGATTGTGTCAGCAGCTATTTTAATCGGTATCATACCTATAGGAATTGTTTATATTTTCATGCAGAAATATATTTTCTATGCTATGGCGGGGGCAGTAAAATCATAATGAAGGAATCGATCTTATACAAGATTTTATCGTTGATACATGTGTTCTTTTTCCTTAGTGTTTTGTGCTTCGGAATTATATTTTTGTCATTGACAATATTGATGGTTCCGGCAGTCACATCAGCTTTTATGATTGGGAAAGAATTGATTTACAAGAAATATGACATCACGGACAGCCTGATAAAAAAATATTTCCAGTATTTAAAAGAGTCATTTTATTTAATGAAATATGCAGGGATTAATTTAGTGGCGATATTAAATATCGGCGGGGTATACTTGGGAATCCGGCTGGAGCAGACCATCTACAGTGTGTTGTGTCTTGCTATCACGGCATTTTTATATACGTTTATTTTGTATTTGGCAGGGTACTATACATTTGTGAATCGAAAAATTACGCTTGTTGAAGTATTTATTTGTATGTTTTATAAGCCGGGATTATTGATACCTGTGATTGTTTTGATGATATTGCTGTTATTCTTTTTTCGCATGCTGCTTGTGAAAATCTTTCTGATAGCGGGAGCATTTCCTATGCTGGTGTTGGAAATGGTGATTTTTCTACATACTTTGCATTATCGTAAGTTGATGGGAGAACTGACGGAAGATGATGAATATGCATATCTTGTAAAAAGAAAAAAAGATTAATAACCTTAAATTAATAGAGCAAAGCCTCAGTCCTTAGAGCGTATAGAATAACCTATACGCTCCATTTAGTTGACAAGCTCTATTTGTTGGCATAAACTATTAAACGTAAAGCAAAAAAGCTAACATACATAAGGAGAAAAGTTTATGACATTAGATACGCTTAAAATCGGGCAGGACGCCGTTATTTCAAAGGTGGGCGGAGAAGGAGAGCTGCGCTGTCGATTTCTGGATATGGGGCTTATTCCTAAGACTAAAGTAAGGGTGCGGAAAGTGGCGCCTATGGGCGACCCGATAGAGATAGAGTTAAGGGGCTATGAACTGACGATACGCAAAGAAGATGCACGACAGATAGAGGTTACGGAGAAGAAGATATGATATACGCATTGGTAGGAAATCAGAACTGTGGCAAAACTACTTTATTTAACCAGTTGACAGGCTCTAATCAACATGTCGGCAATTTTCCGGGGGTTACGGTAGATTCCAAGATTGGCGACATACGCGGGGAAAGGAGCGACGCCGTAGTCGATTTGCCGGGGATTTATTCAATCAGACCTTACAGTAATGAAGAAATTGTTACGAGAAATTTTATTTTAAATGAAAAGCCGGACGGCATAATTAATATAGTTGACGCGACGAATATTGAGAGAAATCTATATCTTACGCTACAACTGCTGGAAATGCACATTCCGATGGCGCTTGCCCTGAATATGATGGACGAGGTGCGTGGAAACGGCGGCACCATAGACTTAGCGAAAATGGAAGAACAGCTCGGCATACCGGTGATTGCCATAAGCGCCGCCAAGAATGAAGGTATAGACGATTTGATACGCGCAATAAGCGACGTGTCGCGCAGATGTATATATCCTAAAGTGACCGATTTTTGTGAAAAAGGTCCGGTACACAGATGTATCCATGCAGTAAGTCATCAGGTGGAAGACCATGCGGAAGCAATCCGGCTTTCTCCGAGGTTTGCGGCGACGAAAATCGTAGAAGGCGACAAAGATGTGATAGAGCGGCTTATGCTCTCCCAGAACGAACTGGAACTGATGGAGCACAGTATCGTCGAAATGGAGCGGGACAGCGGTATGGACAGAAACGCCGCTTTAGCGGACATGCGTTATACCTTTATAGAGAAGGTGTGCGAATCGGCGGTAATTAAGTGTAAAGAGAGCAAGGAGCATAAAAGAAGCGTTAAAATAGATTCGATACTTACCGGAAAGTATTTTGCCATTCCTTCTTTCCTTATAATAATGTTGATAATTTTCTGGCTGACTTTCGGCGTCATAGGAGCTTATTTAAGCGACCTTTTAAGTATGGGGATAGACACCCTTTCCGCATGGGTAGATGTGGCGCTAACCGCATATGGCATTAATCCTGTCGTTAAGAGCCTTGTTATAGACGGAATATTTGCGGGCGTAGGAAGCGTGTTAAGTTTCCTGCCGATTATTGTGGTATTGTTTTTCTTTCTTTCGATTCTCGAAGATTCGGGATATATGGCGAGGATTGCCTTTGTCATGGATAGGCCGCTTAGAAAGATTGGCTTGTCGGGAAGAAGTTTTGTCTCCATGCTGATAGGTTTCGGCTGCAGCGTTCCGGCGGTTATGTCCAGCAGGACACTGTCGTCTGAGCGGGATAAGAAAATGACTATCATGCTGATTCCGTTTATAAGCTGTTCGGCAAAGATTCCGATATACGCTTTATTTACGGCGGCTTTTTTTCCTGAACATCCTGTGCTTGTGATGACGGGTATGTATGTGCTGGGAATATTGGTAGGGCTTATCGTCGCGATTGTTTTAAACCATACGGCTTTTCGCGGCAATTCCATGCCGTTTGTTATGGAGCTTCCAAACTACAGGTTTCCGTCGGCGAAGAGCGTACTCCTGCTTATGTGGGATAAGGCGAAGGATTTCTTGCAGCGCGCCTTTACGATTATATTCCTTGCCACAATAGTTATCTGGTTTTTACAGACTTTTGACAGCCGTTTGAATGTAGTGTCGGACAGCGGGGAGAGTCTGCTTGCCATGATTGGAAAGTGCATAGCTCCGATTTTTATACCGCTTGGCTTTAACGACTGGCGTGTTGCAACTTCGCTTATTAGCGGATTTACCGCAAAAGAAGCGGTAGTCAGCACCTTGAGCGTACTTACAGGTACGTCGATGAGCAATTTAAGCGGGACAATGGACGCTATATTTACGCCGATTTCGGCAATAAGCTTTCTTGTGTTTACGCTGCTTTATACGCCTTGCGTAGCGGCTGTAGCTACCATCAAGCGTGAGATGGGGTCGTCGCTTAAGGCTTTGGCGGTGGTGGTGATGCAGTGTAGTGTTGCATGGTTTTGCTCATTTATTATTTATCAGTTGTTAAGCCTTTTGCCTTTTATATAAAATAATTGCATAAGGATTATTCGGAACCATAGCCGGAGATACTCATATATTATATAAGGTGTATCAGGTATTTGCTAAACTTGTGATTTAAGGTGATACTCTGGCAATTACCTGAGCGTATATATGAAGGAGATATCTATGGGTATATTCTTAGGACTTATGATTCCTTTCTTTGGAACGGCTATGGGCGCGTCCTGTGTTCTTTTTATGCGTAACAGCATGAATAAATTGCTGGAGAAAGTTCTCTTAGGCTTTGCCTCCGGAGTAATGGTGGCGGCGTCCATATGGTCGCTGCTTATTCCTGCCATAGACATGTCGGCGGGATATGGGAAGTTAAAATTCTTTCCCGCGGCAGCAGGATTTGTGCTAGGCATTGCCTTTTTATACGGACTGGATAAAATTATTCCGCATATTCATTTAGGCGGTGACAAACCGGAAGGCATTAAGAGCAAACTTAATAAAACAGCGATGCTTGCGCTTGCAGTCACGCTCCATAATATCCCCGAAGGAATGGCGGTAGGGGTGGTTTTTGCCGGAGTAATAGCGGGCAATCAGGAGATTACGTTAGCGGGGGCTTATGCGCTTGCTATCGGCATTGCGATTCAGAATTTTCCGGAAGGCGCTATCATCTCGATGCCGATGAAAAGTAACGGCACAGGAAAAAAGAAAGCCTTTACTTATGGCGTTTTATCTGGTATTGTAGAACCGATTGGAGCTTTTTTCACTATCCTTGTGACAGGGGCGATAGAGAAAGCTCTGCCATATTTGCTTGCATTTGCGGCGGGAGCTATGATATATGTAGTAGTAGAAGAATTGATTCCTGAAGCGTCGGGAGACGGCGATTCGGACGGCGCTACATTGGGATTTGCAGTAGGGTTTCTTATTATGATGATTATGGACGTCGCACTAGCTTAAAGAAGGAGCACGAATGATGAACAGATTTAGTTTACCATACTGTCTTATTATTGAAGAAGGGGTTTTTGAACACTTAGACGAAGTGCTTATCGAGTGCGTTCCCGATATCGATAAGCAGAAGGTCATGGTTGTGACAGAACCGGGGCTTGTTAATATTATTAAAAAGTATCTTGATGAAATTCAGAAGGATTTGCCGCAGAGTAAATTGTATCTGATTGAGGATAATTCTTTTGAACAGGCTATGGAGCTTGCCAGAGCGATATGCGCGGAAGGTTTTCAGGCGATTATAGGAATCGGCGGGGGCAAGGTGTTAGACGTGGCGAAGTATGCGGGCTTTGTCGGGAAGATTCCCTATATATGCCTGCCGACTACACTAAGCAACGACAGTCTCGCTTCGCCGGTAGCGGTACTGGATATTGACGATAAGCTGCGCAAGACGCTTGGCTGTAAGATACCTACGGGTATCGTGGTTGACATAAATGTGATTATGGACGCACCCGCAGACCAGCTTAAATCGGGCATAGGGGATACCATAAGCAAATATACGGCGTTGTATGACTGGAAGCTTGACGCGGCTCACCGCGGGGAGCGGGTGGACGATTTTGCCTATATGATTTCGGATATGGCGCTTACTTCGCTTTGTTCTAATGATGAGAAGTCCTTAAAGAGCAAGGAATTTATTAAAACCCTTACGCAGTCGCTTGTAATGGGCGGTCTGGCAATGGAAATTGCGGGAAATTCAAGGCCCAGCAGCGGCTCGGAGCATCTTTTCTGTCATTCATTAGAAGAAAACTATCCGGAAATTAAAATTTCACATGGCATGGCGGTAGCTTTGGGCAGCGTGGTAGGCTGTATGTTACAGGGCAGGAACGCCATCAGGCTGCGCGAGGTCTTAGAGGCGTATGAGCTTGACATAAATCCGTTAAACTGGAATATTACGAAGGAAATCTTTGTTGACGCATGGTTAAGGGCGCCTGCCACAAGGAAGGACAGATATACTATATTAAATGAAGTTGAACTGGACAGGCGTCAGTTAGAGCGCATATATGAACAGCTTATATAAAGTAAGAATGGAGAATTTGGTATGAAAAGTTATATTTTGGATTTGAATTCGATTGAAAAAGTTAAGGGATTTGTATCGGTTATAAGCAATATTGAAGGATATTTTGATTTGGCTTCGGGAAGATATGTAGTGGACGCCAAATCGATAATGGGTATTTTTTCCATGGATTTATCCGATAGAGTAGAGCTGAGGATATTGGAAACCAATGAAAAAATCTCGGAAATCGAAAAGGCTATTGCACCCTATATTGCCGATTGAGGCGGCATAATATATGAGAAAAATATTACAGATTGTGTTTAACAGAATATTTGTCACTGTTTTGATTGTTTTAGGACAGGTCACTTTTTTTCTGTTTGTGATTTTCAGATGGAGCAGTCATTATGTGGAGATTGCGGCAGTATTGCGGCTGCTCAGCCTGATAGTAGTCTGTTATCTTATTTATAAGCCGACCAATCCTGCGGTCAAGCTGGCGTGGATTATACCTATTCTTACGTTCCCGATTTTCGGCGGCATATTGTACCTTGCATTCGGACATGTCTTTCTTTCTCATAAACTCAGTAAGGACATGGAAGCGGCGGACGAGCAGATGCGCAAGAGCATACCCGATAATATTGATATCTATCAGGAGCTTGCGGGCAAGAGTCAGACAGTGGCAAACCAGTGCAGTTATTTAAGAATATATTCGGGTACTTCGGTATGTAAAAACACCAAGACGAAATATTTTGCAGACGGATTGGACTATTGGGAAGCGTTAGTTCAAGATATTGAGACAGCCAAGCATTTTATTTTCCTTGAGTATTTTATTATCGGGGAAGGCGAGATGTGGAATAAAATACTGGAGATTTTAGAGAAAAAGGCTGCTCAGGGCGTGGAAGTAAGGCTTATATATGACGACTTTGGCAGCGTGCTTAAACTGCCTAAACAGTATGACAGGATTATAGAAAAAAAGGGTATCAAATGCGTTGCGTTTAACAGGATTATTCCGCTTATGTCGATTATCTTAAATAACAGGGACCACAGGAAAATCGTAGTTATAGACGGTAAAATTGCTTATACGGGCGGTATCAACCTTGCCGATGAATATATCAATTACGAAACCCTGCACGGATATTGGAAAGATGCTGGAATACGTCTTATGGGGGACGCCGTATGGAATTTTACAGTCATGTTTCTTCATATGTGGAATGTTTCAAGACCTACTGATGCCGATTACAGCCCTTATAAGTATCAGTTTAGGGAAAATTTAGGCGCAGGCGGATATGTGCTGCCCTATGGCGATACTCCGTTTGATAATGAAACCGTAGGCGAGAATGTCTATCTTAATATGATAGGCAGCGCCGAGAAGTATTTTTATGCGTTTACTCCGTATCTTATAACGGATAACGAAATGAATACCGCGCTTAAACTGGCGGCAAAAAGGGGCGTAGACGTAAGATTAGTGACGCCGGGCATTCCCGATAAGAAAACAGCTTATTGGCTTACTCAGTCTTCGTATCTGAATTTGGTGGAGGCTGGGGTGAAAATATATCAATATACGCCGGGCTTTATCCATTCCAAATGCGTACTTTGCGATGATGAGACGGCGGTTGTAGGCACGATTAATTTTGACTACCGCAGCTTTTACCATCATTTTGAGTGCGGCGTATATATGTACCATGCCGATGCGATGGACGAGCTTAAGAAGGATATGGAGGATACGTTTGCAGTCTCGGAGGAGATTACATTGGAATGGTGCAAGAAAAATGTTATGCGCATGAATGTTATAGGTCCGATACTTAAGCTGTTTGCCCCCTTATTCTGACAGGCAATATTGCATAAATAAATGCGATATACAGGACAGCAAATGTAAAGAAGGAAGTAGATATAATGATACGTTTTGTACAAGTGATTATCAGTAATCTGCCAAGAATCTATATGATTCCGAAAATGTCATATATGGCAAGGCACCCGGAGAAATATACGGAAGAAGAGTGTTACGCATATGCGCGGCTTACTGTAAATAGAATGAAGAAGTCGGGGCATATTCATACGGAAGGTTATGGTATGGAAAATCTGCCGAAAGAGGGCGGATATGTCATGTTTCCTAATCATCAAGGAAAATACGATGCGCTTGGCATTATATATACCCACGACAAACCGTGTTCGGTAGTTATTGACGACGCTAAATCGCATGTTATCCTTACGACACAGTTTATCAATCTTTTGCATGGGAAAAGAATGCACAAGGACAATTTGCGCCAGTCGGTAAAAGTAATCCAAGAGATTGCCGAAGAGGTGAAGGCAGGCAGAAGATACATCATATTCCCGGAGGGCGGATACTGCCATAATCATAATCAAGTGCATGATTTTAAACCCGGCTGCTTCAAAAGCGCGATGAAGGCGAAAGCGCCGATTGTGCCGGTAGTGCTGATAGATTCCTATAAAGTGTTTGAAGAGTGGTCGTTAAGAAAGGTCAATACACAGGTGCATTATCTTCCGGCGCTTTATTATGATGAATATAAGGATATGAACAGCAGGGCGATATCTGATATTGTCCATGACAGGATTAAAGAATATATTAGCAAGATTGTGGCGGACAGGGTTAAATATTGAGCGAAGAATAGCGTTTTTCGTAAGCGCTATTTTTTATTGCAATTATGAAACCTTTTAGCAATATCATTCGTATTATTAGTAGTACGAGTTAATCGGAATGGAGGATTAAAAATGGATATTAAAAACGCAATGTACATAAACCCATATACCTTTCAAGCTACATCAAAAAGAATTACTAATGTGGAAAATAGAAGAGAAATATGTGAATTCATGTGCGATACAACTAAATACACGCCGATTTCACTAGAAGATTTGATGGGTGGAATGGGAATTCCTCTTAATTTGGCGGAGAGAACCAGCGTCAATAAACTAAATAATTCCGTCAATCTTGCGCAGGGTGCGAGAATAACGGTAGACGGTGGATTTGTGCTAACGGTGGGGGAATATAATGTTGAAATATCCGGAGGTGACCTTTATAATCAGGAAGCGCACGAGAGGGTGGCAAAGATGGCAGGCGCTTTAACAAAGCTGCTTAGGAATGCAGGTGGGACAGCAAACATGATTGCATTCAGCAGTTTAGAATACCAAAAGTGGACGGAAGATGTATCAAGCATAATGAGATATTTTGGGATAGATACCTCAAAAGATTTTACCGTAAACGGTATGAAATATAGCAAAAATAAAAAAGGATATTGGGAGTCGGCGGCAAAAACCGCAGCGCAAGACGCATATGAACGGCAGATGGCAGCAAACAAAACATATGAGTTTGCTGATGAACGTATGAAAAAGAGGATTACCCATTTAAGCAACTACTATTTATCCACTGTTCCGGAAAGCGTGAAAGAAGCATGGCAGGAAACGCTGGAAGAAACTGGAATTAATCCATTCCCGAATGGTTCTAGTACACTTGCGCAACTTGCGGTGGAACAGGATTTTATGACAGGCGGAGATGATAATATTTTCGGAAATACCATATCAAGCAGTCATAATGCAGTCAAGAAGATTTTGGATAGAATTGATAATCCATTGGGAAAAGTTGATGACGATAGGAGAGCGTTTCTTCAGAGGGAAAAGGATTTTTATTCAGCATTTTTAGAGAAAATTGAAAGGAAAATGTAATTATGGAAATTGTAAACAAGATAGCTTCTGGTGTTTATATAAATGAATTTCGTATCATATTATAATTATTTGCCTTGTGTATTCGTTCAATAAGGTCGTGTGGAACTTAGCGCACAACGCCGACGAATATATGTGATTTGCCTGAATATCCTGAGCAAGCATTTTTTTGCCATTGTCAGAGTCTATATAGAGGTCCGCGTCAGCAAGCTTGGAGATAAGCGGGATAGAGGAGCATTCCTTTATGGCGGATAGAAGAGCGGAAGCTTCTTTCTTAAAACCGACGATTCTGGCATAATAAACATAGCCTTCCGCACAGAAGGTATTCATATCCGACTGATAAAGACTTAATAGGATATGGAGAAGATTTCTTGCGGTTCTTGTAGCAGTTATGTTGCGTGTCTTAAGCCCTTCACATAATGAGGCATAATCCGTGCATGAATAAATAAGGCTTTTAAGCCTGTCGGAAAATGCTTCGTCCACATCGAAATAGCGGCTATAGCCGTTTCCTTCTTCTTGTATGAGTTTATATAATAACATCGGGAAAAAATCTTCCATAAGTACAGGAAAAGTCTTTAAATAGCTCTCTTTTATAAGTTCATATACGCCTGTCGGAAGCTGTTCTTTGACAGAGCCTAAATCACTAGCTTTAGTGATTGCTTCTCTTATGGCAAGAGCAGAGCTCAGCGGACCACATAAAGCGTCATCATTATAATCGGAGCTTTTACGTGTAAGTGTATATGGTTTAATGTGACTGTTTTGCTTTGATAGAGCTTTAATATATTCGATACCGAGTATATTATTCGGGGCTTGAAGGAGATTAATCGGCGACTCAAACTGTGCTTCGGACCGTGACTCAAGCGCAGAAGCTAAAGCGTGAGGGTAAGCCTGTCCTGCTTTCATATTCTGCTTAAGCCTGTCTTTAAATTCCTCGTTTTCAGATATAAGCACATCAGAGATAGAGGATAAAGCGTCTATATCACCGCACTCGCTTCCGAAGCATAAAGAGTCGATAATGCCAAGTTTATCAAGCAATGCAACAGCGCCGGAAGCAAAGTATTCCGCGCTGCCTGTTGCATAGTGGACAGGCAGCTCTATTATAAGGTCTGCGCCGCACATAAGCGCTGAACGTATGCGCAGCGATTTGTCTATTATCGCAGGAATACCGCGCTGCGTGAAATTGCCGCTCATTACGACTACGCAGTAATCGGCTCCTGTCATTTCCTTTGCCTGCGCAATATGATATTCATGTCCGTTGTGAAAAGGATTATATTCCGCAATAATGCCTACTGTTTTCATGTGGATAAGTCTTCTTTCTTAACTAAATAATGGCTTATGTCTGTTTATTTAAGTGTATCATGAAAACGGAATTATAAAAAGAGAAAAATGGAGACTTATACATGAATAAACTATTCCTTGCATTTTATTATATTATGTGATATTATATTATAAAATAAAACAAATCTTGACTCTTATACATGATAACTGCGATATGTGGTTGTATTATAACATATTAGCGTTTGCAGTTACATGCTTCCGGCAGTTCTGCCAGAGATTCAATTTGTTTGGCAGGATTGCGGTAAATGATGGTATATGCTATTAAGAATGCTATTGCCATATAACTATGATGTTTTAAGCTTTCCTGCTGATATTTATGTAGTTTTTAACAGTATTTATTACAGGAAAAGGAGAAAGCATGAAAGCAAAAAACACATTAGCAAGAAACATCGAAACCGCCGACAGTAAAAAGGCAGCTCTTGACACAGTATGCAAGAAACTGATTGCAAACAAAAGCATACTCGCGAGGATATTAAAAACCTGCGTGGAGGAATATAAGGATTGCAGTCTTAAGGACATTGAAGAAAAGTATATTGAAGGAATACCGTCAATTTCACATGAAGCGGTACATCAGGACGAAAACATAGACGGCGATTCCATAAAAGGAGCCTTAAGCGAGGATTCTTCCATGACCGAGGGCACGGTAACTTATGATATTAAATTCAATGTAATCAATCCGCTTAAAATTATCCGCCCAGGTACGAAGGAGTCGGCGCTTATGATGATTAACATTGAAGGGCAGGCGAAATTCTATCCGGGATATCCGCTTGTCATGCGTGGGATATATTATGGTTGCAGAATGATTTCCTCGCAGTATGGCACGGTATTTACAGACAGCCATTACGGGAAGCTTGAAAAGGTATACAGTATCTGGATATGCACCAACCCGCCTAAATACAGGAAGAACAGCATAAACCTGTATTCATATAAAGAGAAGAGGCTTCTAGGGAATGTATCTGAGAAAAGGGAAAACTATGACTTGATTACGGTAGTGATGATTTGTCTTGGAGATGAAGATGACGAGAACTGCAAAGGACTTATAAGACTGTTGTCAGTACTCTTATCTAAGAATAAGAGCGCAGATACCAAAAAGAAGATACTTGAAGAAGAGTTTGGCATAGAGATGACAAAGGAGATAGAGAAGGAGGAAGATGAGATGTTTGCTTATGGGGATTATATTGAAGAAATGGGGATACAGAAAGGAAGACGTGAAGGAAGGCGTGAAGGCGAAACCATGCTTGCAACCTTGCTAAACCTGCTTTTTGCCGAAGGCAGAACTGAAGATGCAAAGAAGGCAGCGGCAGACGCGACAGAGAGGAATAAACTCTACAAAGAATATGGAATTGTGTAAAGGGAGAACAACATGACTAGAAAGGGAATGTCATAAATATGGAAGGACGTATTTACTAATACGAGGGAAAAAATATGAACTTTAAAACCGTAATACATAATATGTCTTCAAAGAAGAGGCTGTTTCAGGTTATGGGAACTTTGTTTATTATTATAATTGTATTTTTATGTATAATTGTAATATCAAAAGTCAGAAGTAACATTATGCTAAAAGATGTGCTTTCAGAAAATACTTCTGTAATTTGGGCACAGAGTAATCCTTCCGATGAACCACAGCCTATCAATACGAACAACCTTTATTATTATGAGCTGGGCGGAGAGGTGACTTTGCTGGAGGATGGGTATGATTTTTTTGACATAGTATTAAATAATGATGGGACTCGACTGCTCGCATTTACAGGCAATAGAGGCGGATTTGAAATAGTAGAATACGAGATAAATAACCGGGAACTCACAAGTATATTGACTTCAGAACAGGTATGTGCATTTCTTAAAGAAAACAGGCATAAACTTCACTCGGACGAGCCATACGGTTTTAACGTTCAATATTATGACAATGAAGATAAAATAAGTTTTATATATGATGAATATTTAATGGGATATTCAAAGGAAGAAGGATTTGAAGTAATATATACATTTGAGTTAGGGTGGGATTTTTGCTATAGTTGGGTGGAAAATGAAAAAACATTGTTAGTATGTGATGGTTATAAGCTGATTAAATATGATATAGCTACAGGCAAAAAAAGAACATTGATAGAGCAGTCCCGAATATTCAATTTTGTATTGTCGCCAGATGAAAGCGTTATAATTTATGAGGATAGGTCGGCAAGCGCATTATATCGTTATAATTTAAAAAGCGGTAAACGAAAGCTGTTATGTGAGATTAGCGATTCAAACCCTGAATTGATTATGTCAAAGAATGGAAGATTTATTCTTTGTCATGACGCAACCATAAATTTTATGAATTATGCAAAAGCATTTATTTATATAATTGATATTGAAAATGGGGAAAAGTACATTGTGCAAGAGATTGAGTATGGCGACGGTGTAGCAGGCGTAACATGGAACAGGTAATTGTATCAGAATATATATAAACTTTAAAAAAATAATAGTTGACTCATATCCAGATTGTGGTATAATTTATATTGTGTGTAGATACACTATGTGGGTATGCGCATAAATAACCCAATCAGTCGAGTTGCTTATTAGGGACTGAAGGGAGGTCAGGTGCGGAATGTCAAACGTAATCGTTAAAGAAAACGAGACTTTGGATAGTGCATTACGTCGTTTTAAAAGAAGCTGCGCGAAAGCAGGAATTCAGCAGGAAATTCGTAAGAGAGAGCATTACGAGAAACCAAGCGTAAGACGTAAGAAGAAATCTGAAGCAGCAAGAAAGCGTAAATACAATTAGTGAGGAGCAAATCCCTGATTTTTGTCAGGGATTTTGTTTTTTTGCATAACATAGTCATAAACATTTCACTTGCGGTAATATCTATATTATAGAGAAATATGCGGGAGAGATGAATTTTGAGAAAAAGAAGAAGTATTTATGCGCTGCTTATGATAATATGTTTATGCGTCAATATGTGTTTATACATACCTATGAAGGCTTATGCGGCGCCTGACGTGGCAACGCCGTCCTATATCGTGATGGAAGCGTCTACAGGGCAGGTTATCTGCGAGCAGGACGCCAATACGAAGAGAAGTCCGGCAAGCATAACTAAGATAATGACGCTGCTCATTATATTTGAGCATTTAAAGAGCGGAAGAATACATCTCGATGATAAGATAACGACAAGTTCGTATGCTAAATCTATGGGCGGCTCGCAGGTGTATCTTGACGAGGGTGAAACCCAGACATTAGATACAATGATTAAGTGTATCGCGGTAGCCTCCGGCAATGACGCGAGCGTGGCTGTTGCAGAATACATAGCGGGAAGCGAGAGCGAGTTCGTGAAGCTTATGAACGATAAGGCGGAAAGCTTAGGAATGCAGAATACCAATTTCGAGGATTGCTGCGGACTGACCGATTCCGACAATCATTATACTTCTGCCAAAGACGTGGCGATTATGTCAAGGGAACTGATAACTAAGTATCCGGAAGTCTTAGACTATACGGGAATCTGGATGGAGGACATTGAACATCGTACCGCTAACGGCACGTCTACGTTTACACTTGCCAGCACTAACAAGCTGTTAAAGCGTTATGAATGGGCGACGGGGTTAAAAACGGGTTCGACTTCTAAGGCGTTGTACTGCCTGTCGGCAACCGCGAACAGAGACGGCATGGAGCTTATTGCAGTAGTTATGGCGGCTCCGGATAAGGACACGAGATTTGCCGATGCTATAACGCTGTTAAATTACGGTTACAGTGTCAGCAATATGTATATAGATGAGAACAAAGACTCTCTTCCTCACCAGAATATAAACGGCGGAGTAGAGGAAACGGTTCCGCTTAAGTTTGCCGGCGAGTTTCGTTATCTGGATACAGCGGGGAACAACTTAAATGATATAGAGAAGGAGATAAGTCTTCCGAAAATAGTGGAAGCGCCCGTTATGCAGGGCGACGCCATAGGCGAAGCAGTATATAAACTCGACGGGAAGCGCATAGGAAGCGTGTCAATCGTCGCTGCCGAATCCGTGGAGAAGGCGGGATATCTGCATTATTTACACAAACTTTGGCTCAAATATCTTGTTTCCTAAATTATGATAGGACAAAATAAGTTTGAAACGCTAGGGATTGCAGTTTCATTATTAAATGTGATATACTTTATGAGTTATATTTTATTACATAGAAAATTTCGCAGCAATTTTCTTGTAGAACATGGAGAAAATGAATGTTAAATTCCATATTGATTGCGCTTGGACTTCTCATATGCTTTTTTTTAGTAGTTATGGCTATCGACTGTAACCGCTTTATAACAGTCAACTATGAGCTTAAGTCAAAAAAGATAGCAAAAGAGTGTACTTTCGTACTTTTATCAGACTTACATAATAAGTCGTTTGGAAAAGATAATGAAAGGTTGATTAAAAAAATAGATGAAATTGCTCCTAACGCAGTTCTGGCTGCAGGAGACATGTTGACTTCCGCTAAAGGAGAGAAGTATGTCGTGGCAGTCAGGCTGATGGAGCAGCTTAGTGCAAAATATCCTATATATTACGGAATGGGAAATCATGAGCACCGTATGAGCCTGAATCATGAGTACTACGGTAACTCGTATGAAATCTATGAGAAAGCGTTGCATAACGCAGGCATTGAGCCGCTTATAAATGAAAATGTGGATATGCCGTCTTTTAATATAAATATATGCGGACTGATGATTGACAGGTGTTATTACAGAAAATTTCATGAATATCCTATGCAGGAGAATTATTTAAGGGATACAATAGGACAGGCTAAGAGCGATAAATTCCAGATTTTGATAGCGCATAATCCGGATTATTTTGAAGAGTATGTCAAATGGGGGGCTGATTTGACTGTCTCAGGACATGTACACGGCGGACTTGTGCGGCTGCCGATTATCGGCGGAGTGGTATCGCCGAAGCTTACGCTTTTCCCCAAATACGACGGCGGAAAGTTTGAGAAAGACAATAAAGTTATGATTTTAAGCCGCGGGCTTGCGACGCATACGCTGCCGATAAGGATATTCAATCCGGGGGAGCTGGTAGTGATTCATCTAAGTCCGGCTTAATAGAAGAATTAGCAACAACAGTTACATGATTAGATAAAAGGTGGACAGGTTATGGCAATTCCGGTTAAATTGGAAGTCTTTGAAGGACCTCTGGATTTATTATTACATTTGATAGATAAGAATAAAGTGGACATTTATGATATCCCTATCGTAGAGATTACCGAGCAGTATCTGGACTATATCAGGCAGATGGAGACCGAGGATATGAATGTCATGAGTGAATTTCTCGTGATGGCGGCGACTCTTATTGATATAAAATGCCGCATGCTTCTGCCAAGAGAGGTAAACGAAGAGGGGGAAGAGGAAGATCCGAGGACGGAGCTGGTAGAGCAGTTATTGGAATACAAGATGTGCAAATATATGTCCTATGAACTAAGAGACAGAATGATTGAAGCTGAGAAAAGCCTTTATAAGAAACCGACGCTGCCTAAAGAAGTGAGCGACTACAAACAGCCGATTGATTACGAAGAACTTATAGGGGATATGACGTTAGCGAAACTGCATGAAATTTTCAAATATGTGATAAAAAGGCAGGAAGATAAAATCGATCCTGTAAGAAGCACCTTTGGCAAAATCGAAAAAGACGAAATCGATATGGACGCAAAGACCGTATATATAGAGGACTATCTAAAAAGCCATAAGACATTTAGCTTTAAGAAGCTGTTAGAGAAGCAGCACAGTAAGATGGAAGTCATCGTCACATTTTTGGTTATTCTGGAAATGATGAAGATAGGAAAAATCGGCATTAAGCAGGAAGATATTTTTGCGGATATCATCATAACATCAAATGAGCAGTCCGCATAAGGAAAAGGAGTACATATATCGGAATGGAGAGACAAAAGGCGAAATCAGTAATAGAGGCAATACTTTTTACGATGGGAGATTCAGTGGAAATCGAGAGGCTTGCCGAAGTCATAGAAGAAGATGTTAAGACAACGGGTGAAATCCTTAACGAAATGGCGGAAGAATATAAGAAAGAAGAGCGGGGAATTGAATTGACTACTCTGGACAATGCGGTACAGTTATGTACGAAGGGCGAGCTCTACGAGTATTTGATTAAAATAGCCAAGACGCCGAAAAAATATGTTCTGACGGATACCTTGCTTGAGACGCTCTCAATTATCGCCTATAAACAGCCGGTAACAAGGTTAGAAATCGAGAAGGTGCGCGGGGTAAGCTGCGACCATGCGGTAAACAGGCTGATTGAGTTTGATTTGATTGCCGAGGTAGGCAGGCTTGACGCTCCGGGACGTCCGCTTTTATTTGGGACCACAGAGCAATTTTTGCGCAGTTTCGGGGTTAAGTCGCTCGATGATTTGCCGGAGATTAATCCGGTACAGATGGAGGAGTTTAAGCTGCAGGCGGAATCGGAAGTGCAGCTGCAGTTAGATATATAATTACTGTTTTTGTTATTACGGCTGTTTTCAAAGCATATACATTAACAATGAAAAAGACGCAGGTTAATCTATGTGTGAAAACAACGGTAACAGGATAACAGGGATTGTAAAGAGGTTATTGAGAGTCAGGCAGTGCAGCCTGACTTTGTTGCTAATGACGGCGGCGGTTATATTAATTACTCTTAACGTATACGCTAAGGAAGATAACAGTAAAGAAGAATTACAGTTATATTCTCAGTCAGCAGTACTTCTCGATGCCGATTCCGGCAGGGTTTTATATGGAAAAAATGAAAAAGAAATACTTCCTATGGCAAGTACGACGAAAATTATGACATGTATTCTGGCGCTGGAATATGGAAATATGGACGATATCGTTGAAGTTTCCGCCTATGCTGAGAGTATGCCGAAGGTCAAGCTTTATATGCGGCAGGGGGAGCAGTACAGGCTTGGCGATTTACTTTATTCGCTTATGCTTGAGTCGCATAACGACTCGGCGATAGCCATTGCAGAGGCGGTCGGCGGGAGCGTGGAAGAGTTTGCCGCGATGATGAACCAAAAAGCGAGGGACATAGGCTGCTATGATACATTTTTTATTACGCCTAACGGACTCGACGCCACAGTGGGCGATACAGGGAAAATACATTCTACGACGGCAGCAGACCTTGCTAAAATCATGGCGTACTGCGTGACGGCTTCGCCGGCAAAGGAGGATTTTCTTGCTATTACGCGAACGTTAGAATATGACTTTTGCGATGTAAGCGGGGCGCGAAGCTTTCATTGCAATAACCATAACAGTTTCTTAGGTATGATGGACGAAGCGCTGTCGGGTAAAACAGGTTTTACTAATAAAGCGGGATACTGCTATGTCGGAGCCATCGAAAGCGAAGGCAGGGTATATACGGTGGCTCTGCTTGCATGCGGCTGGCCGAATAATAAGACATATAAATGGAGCGATATGAAGAAGCTTGCACAGTACGGCATGGAGAACTTTGAATATCGGGATATCTATGAAGAGATAAGCTTCGATGATATTCCGGTGATAAACGGCATTGCCGGGAAGAACGCCACGCCGTATGATAGAGCCTTTGTCAATGTTGCGCTTGAGGAGCCTTCTGAGAAAAGTCTGCGTTATCTTCTTAGCAGCGACGATAAGGTAGAAGTCAAGAGCAGTATAGCCGAGACATTGGAAGCTCCGGTGTATTCCGGTGAGAAGGTAGGGCAGGTGTCGTATTATTTAAATGGTGAACTTATCAAGTCATATACAGTGGTTACGACTAAAGAAATCGAGAAAACAGACTATTTATGGACGCTAAAATATATATTGCGGATTTATTTTCATATATTTACAGATTTTTGAAAAAAAGCTAGTCGATTTTGCTAATATATGTTAAACTATTATGTGTGCTTTACGCACACCATAAAATGTTATTATTTTTTAGTAAGATAAATGGAGGGCTGAAAAATGAGTACAAATTCTCAAGCGAGTCAAAGAATCAATGCTTTGCTCGATGAAAACAGTTTCGTTGAGATTGGCGCACTTGTTAGCGCAAGGGCAACAGATTTCAACCTGAAACAAACGGAGACTCCTTCAGACGGCGTTATCACCGGATATGGAGTAATTGACGGCAATCTTGTGTATGTATACAGCCAAGATGCTTCCGTTTTAAACGGAACCGTCGGCGAAATGCACGCTAAGAAGATTGCAAACCTCTATGACTTGGCGATGAAGATGGGCGCGCCTGTAATAGCGCTGCTTGATTCTGCCGGTCTTAGACTGCAGGAAGCGACCGACGCTTTGAATGCGTTTGGTGAGATTTACCTGAAACAAACCTTAGCTTCCGGCGTGATTCCCCAGATTACCGCGGTTTTTGGAACCTGCGGAGGTGGACTTGCTATTATTCCCGGACTCACTGATTTTACTTTTATGGAGGCTGATAAGGCGAAATTATTCGTTAATGCGCCCAACACCCTTGATGGAAATGTAGTCTCGAAATGTGATACGAGCGCGGCGTCGTTCCAGAGTGAGAAAACAGGCAATATTGACGTTGTTGCAGATGAAGCGTCCATACTTGCACAGATTAGACAGCTTGTATCGCTGCTTCCGGCTAATAATGAAGACATCGCTATATCAGACTGCACAGACGACTTAAACAGAGGTTGTCCGGATATTGCAGCATGTGTGGGCGATACATCGGTTGCGTTGTCACGCATTGCTGATGATGGAGTATTTTTTGAAGCAAAACAGAACTATGCAAAAGATATGGTTGTAGGATTTATGAAGCTTAACGGAGCAACCGTTGGCGCGGTAGCAAACCGTACTGAAGTCTATGACGAGAACGGCGAAGTTACCGAGAAGTTTGATGCGGTTATTTCAGAGGGCGGCGCGCAGAAAGCGGCGCGTTTCATCAATTTCTGCGATGCATTTGAGATTCCGATATTGTCCTTAACGAATGTAAAAGGTTTCCTTGCGGACAAATGTTCTGAGAGAAGAATTGCTAAAGCGGCGGCAAAGCTTACATACGCATTTGCCAACGCAACCGTTCCGAAAGTAAACGTAATAATCGGAAAGGCATACGGAAGTGCGTATACAGTTATGAATTCTAAAGCGATTGGCGCAGATATTACAATGGCATGGCCTGACGCCGAGATTGGAACAATGGACGCTTCACTTGCAGCGAAGATTATCTGCGACGGTCAGGGCGCCGATGCTATTGACGCTTGTGCAAAGGAATATGCGGCTTTGCAGAATAATGTAACAAGCGCGGCTGCAAGAGGATATGTAGACCAGATTATAGAGCCTGTTGACACCAGAAAATATGTTATCGGAGCTTTTGAGATGTTGGCGTCAAAGAGCGAAGGCCGTCCGGAGAAAAAACACGGTACAGTTTAGAAAGGATGATACTTAATATGAAAAAATTATTAATAGTATTAGGTATAATTACCTGTATGGCAGGTCTGACGGCATGTGGCAGTGATGAGCAGTCGGCGGGACCGACTTTGCCTGAGGAAAATGCCAAAATGTTTGTTGCAAATTACGTTCAGGCTCTTGACCAGATAGCAGTTGTTTCCGGAGGTGCAAGCGATTATGTTGCGTATGTGTCGGCACAGTCGGGTATTGACGAGAAGGTGCTTGAAGGCGCTGTTGCAAGCTGGATAAGCGCTGCCGAAGATATGGGTAATTATATAGAAGTATTGGAAATTGTTGATAATACCATGCTTTGCGAAGTGTATAATGATGAGTATTATATCGTAGGGGGAACAATCAGCGCCAGATTAAAGGGAAGCAGTCACAATGCGATACTTGAAATCACATGCGATGATACCGGAATTACCAGTATATCAACAAATGTGGAGTATTCATTTGGAGAGAGTATGGAAATGGCAGGATTAAATACTTTGCTGGGCATGGGAACCGTATTTGTGGTATTGATTCTGATAAGCGTAATCATTGCGGCATTTGGATTTATTCCTAAGCTGATGGAGAAAAATAAGCCTACGGAAAATAAGTCTGCGGAAAAGAAGGAAGACGCCGTTGTTGCACAGATTGCCCAAAGAGAAGAACTTTCAGACGATACTGAGCTTGTAGCGGTAATCGCTGCGGCGATAGCAGCTTATGAAGGCGCAGGTTCTACTGACGGCTTTGTGGTAAGGTCAATCAGAAAAGCTAAGAGCAGTAAATGGTAAGATTACCGAATAATTATATTTGTGTATAAATTTACAGATTAAATAAAGATGGAGGAATAAAAAATGAAAAATTATACAATTACCGTAAACGGAAGCGTATATGATGTAGTAGTAGAAGAAGGGCAGACAAGCGGCGCTCCCGCTGTATCAGCTCCCGCAGCTCCTAAGGCTGCACCGAAGGCGGCTCCTAAGGCAGCAGCACCCGCAGCTAGCGGCGCAGCAGGAAGCGTTAAGATTGAAGCCGGAGCAGCCGGTAAGGTATTTAAATTGGAAGCAAGCGTAGGGCAGGTAGTAAAGAAGGGCGACGCTGTTGTAATTCTTGAGGCAATGAAGATGGAAATCCCTGTTGTTGCTCCGCAAGACGGTACTGTAGCAAGTATCAACGTAGCAGTAGGCGACGCTGTTGAGGCAGGCGCATTACTTGCTACCTTGAACTAATTGTTTGATAGCAGTATTTTTGAATTTGTATAATTACGACAGGAGGTAAAAACATGGATTATATAGCAAATACGCTATCCAATCTTATTCACCAGACAGCATTTTTTAATCTTGACTGGCGAAACTATGTAATGATTGTGGTAGCTTTGGGATTCCTATTTCTTGCTATCAAATTTGAATTTGAACCGCTTCTTTTGGTTCCGATAGCTTTTGGTATGCTGCTTGTTAATATCTATCCTGATATTATGGCTGAATATGGCGAAGGCGGTGCCGGCGGCGGTTTGCTGTATTATTTCTATAAACTTGATGAGTGGGCGATATTGCCGTCGCTTATCTTTATGGGCGTCGGTGCGATGACTGACTTTGGACCGCTTATTGCCAATCCGAAGAGTTTCCTGCTTGGCGCGTCAGCGCAGTTCGGTATCTTTGCTGCATATTTTGCTGCAATAGCTATGGGATTTAATGATAAGGCGGCAGCCGCTATCTCCATAATCGGCGGAGCGGACGGTCCTACATCTATCTTTCTTGCTACTAAGCTGCAGCAGACCACGCTGCTTGGACCGATTGCGGTTGCGGCATATTCATATATGTCGTTAGTGCCGATTATTCAGCCGCCTATTATGAAGCTTCTTACGACGAAGAAGGAAAGACAGATTAAAATGGCGCAGCTTCGTCCGGTTACAAAGTTGGAGAGAATCTTATTCCCTATCGTTGTTACGATAGTCGTATCCCTGATTCTTCCTACCACAGCTCCGCTTATCGGTATGCTTATGTTAGGTAATCTATTCAGGGAGTCGGGAGTTGTAAGACAGTTGACCGAGACAGCGTCAAATGCGCTTATGTATATCGTAGTTATTATTCTGGGTACCTCAGTAGGCGCAACGACAAGTGGAGAAGCTTTCTTGAATGCAGACACCTTAAAAATCGTAGCGCTTGGCTTGATTGCCTTTGCTTTTGGAACCGCAATGGGTGTAATATTTGGCAAGCTGATGTGCTTGTTTACAAAGGGCGCGGTCAATCCGCTTATCGGTTCGGCGGGCGTTTCGGCTGTTCCTATGGCGGCGAGAGTTTCACAGAAGGTCGGTGCGGAGGAAGATCCTACCAACTTCCTGCTTATGCACGCTATGGGACCTAATGTAGCGGGTGTAATAGGTACGGCGGTAGCCGCAGGAACATTTATGGCAGTATTCGGAGTATTCTGATACGAAAAGAAATTTTAAAGCTGTGGTTGATAATTATAGATAAATATAGGAGGAAATAGAAATGGCAGAACAGGTTAAAAAACCGATTGGAATCATGGAAACCGTTCTTCGTGATGCGCATCAGTCTTTGATTGCAACAAGAATGCCTACCGAGATAATGCTTCCAATCGTAGAGAAAATGGATAAAGTAGGTTATCATGCAGTAGAGTGCTGGGGCGGTGCAACGTTTGACGCATCACTTCGTTTCTTGAAAGAAGATCCGTGGGATAGACTTAGAAAATTAAGGGACGGCTTCAAGAACACCAAATTGCAGATGCTTTTCAGAGGTCAGAATATTCTAGGATACAGACCGTATGCGGACGACGTAGTAGACAGCTTCGTAGAGAAATCTATCGCAAACGGTATTGATATTATCCGTATTTTTGACTGTCTGAATGATTTGAGGAACTTACAGGAAGCAGTAAATGCTACCAATAAGATAAAGGCAAGAGAAGGCAGAGGACATGCGCAGGTAGCTCTTTCCTATACTCTTGGCGACGCATATACAATGGAATACTGGATGGATATGGCGAAGAAGATTGAAGAAATGGGCGCTGATTCCATCTGTATCAAGGATATGGCGGGACTTCTGGTTCCTTATAAGGCAGCCGAGATGATTTCATCAATGAAGTCTGCCACCAAACTTCCGATTCAGCTTCATACACACTATACTTCCGGTGTGGCGGGAATGACTTATCTTAAGGCGGTAGAGGCAGGAGTTGACGTTATCGACTGTGCTATCTCTCCGTTTGCAATGGGTACGTCGCAGCCGGCTACTGAGGTTATGGTAGAGACATTTAAGGGAACTCCTTATGATACGGGATACGACCAGAATCTTCTTGCCGAAATCGCAGATTATTTCAGACCTTACAGAGATAAATGTCTTGCTGACGGTCTGCTTAATCCTAAGGTTATGGGCGTTGATATCAAGACATTGTTATATCAGGTACCGGGCGGTATGCTTTCCAATATGGTAAGCCAGTTGAAAGAGCAGAACGCAGAAGACAGATACTATGATGTTTTGAAGGAAATCCCTGAGGTTAGAAAAGACTTAGGTGAGCCGCCGCTTGTTACGCCTTCCTCCCAGATAGTAGGTACTCAGGCAGTATTCAATGTACTTATGGGCGAGAGATATAAGATGGCGACTAAGGAGACTAAGGCGGTTCTTCGCGGTGAGTACGGACAGACTGTAAAACCTATGAATCAGGAAGTAATCGACAAGGTTATTCCGGGTGAAGAGAGAATTACCTGTCGTCCGGCAGACTTAATTGAGAACGAGATGGATAAGCTTGAGGGAGAAATGAAGGAATGGAAACAGCAGGACGAGGACGTATTATCATACGCTCTGTTCCCGCAGGTAGCAACCGATTTCTTTAAATATCGTCAGGCTCAGCAGGAAAAAGTGGATATGACTCAGGCGGACACTAAGAATGCGGCGTATCCTGTTTAAATAACACCTTGTATATAATCAATGACATTAAAAAGGCAGTCGGAAATTTTTTCGGCTGTCTTTTTATGTTTTATAAATTTTATATTGACTAAGCCCATATTAGTATATTATAATAACGTATATTATGATAACATATATTATAATATCGCATGTTATTATAATGGAAACGTAGTCAGCTATTTACAAAGTGAGGAAAACAATATGGCAAGAAAAGAAACGATAACTAAAAATGATATTTTGAACGCGGCGTTTGAAATGACAAAAGAGGAAGGCTTTGAACATGTGACGGCAAGGACGCTGGCGGCAAAAGCCGGCTGCTCTACACAACCGATTTTCAGAGTATACAAGAATATGGAAGAGCTGGGCAAAGAACTGTTTGAACAGGTGGTTTCATATTTTAATACATATTATGAAAATTATCCGAAAAGTTATGATACGCCATTTGTAAACTTAGGTCTTGCTTATATTGGTTTCGCGCAGAAAAACCCTAAGCTGTTTAGACTGTTGTTTGATTCTGAAAACAGACAGGGAAAGAGCCTGTATGATGTTTTAAACGGCAATAACGGGGCTGTGGTAAAAGAGATTAATAGTGCGGTACAAAACGGTTGTAAAAATCCAAGTGTTATTTTTATGAAGATGTGGATTTTTATACATGGCGCAGCGTGTATGTCGCTGACAGGAGACTATGATTTGAGTGAAGAAGAGACGGTATCGCTTCTTGAAGAGGCGTATAAATCTTTTATATAGACTAATTTTTATAAAAATACAATAAGATTCAGAAAGGGACTGATACCCCGATGGAGAACCGCTACGACATTATAACCAGAATTAACGAATATTACGGCAGAATGAGCAAAAGCCAGAAGGCGATTGCTGACTTTGTTTTCGACCATTACGGGCAGGCTGTGTTTATGACGGCGGCAAAGATGGGAGAGACGCTGGGGATAAGCGAATCCACTGTAGTCCGCTTCGCTTCCTTTATCGGTTACAGCGGATATCCGGACTTTCAGAGAGACTTGGAAGACTGGGTGCAGAATAAAATCAATTCAGTGCAGCGGATAGGCGCTAAATACGGAAGAAGTTCACAGTCGGAAATTCTTACTTCCGTCTTAACCGCTGATATCGAGAAGATAAAGGATACCATAGATAATCTTGACTCTACGGCGTTTGAAACAGCAGTTGACATTATATTGGAAGCCAAGAACGTATACATAATGGGCATAAGAAGCTGTGCGCCGCTAGCGGATTTTCTGCAGTTTTATCTGAATATGATAAGGGGGAACGTAATTCTGCTTAGGACGACGAGCGTATCGGAGACTTTTGAGCAGATGATAAGAATAGATGAGAATGATGCGATTATCGGTATAAGTTTTCCCCGATATTCTATGCGTACATTAAAGGCGATGGAGTTCGCAAACGATAGGAACGCCAAAGTAATCACGATTACGGACAGCGTACATTCGCCGATGAATTTATACTCATCATGTAACCTGCTTGCCAGAAGCGATATGGTTTCGATAGTCGATTCACTGGTAGCGCCGCTAAGCCTTATTAATGCGCTGGTAGTAGCAATGTGTCTTAAACGTCCTGATAATGTAAAAATGAATTTAAAGAATCTGGAATATGCTTGGAATAACTATCAGGTATATTTGAATGATGAGATTAATTTTATCGACGAGGAACCGATGTTATATAATCCTCTGTGGAAAGAAGAAAAATGAGTAGAGTCATTGTAGTAGGCGGAGGAGCCGCCGGAATGATAGCGGCGATAAGCGCAGCTATGCAGGGGCATGACGTACTTTTGCTTGAGCAGAATGAAAAGCTTGGTAAGAAGCTTTTTATTACAGGCAAGGGAAGGTGTAATGTGACCAATGCTTGTGAGGCGGACAAGTTTTTTGAAAATGTTGTAACTAATCCTAAATTTTTATACAGTGCGTTTTATGGCTTTGATAACATGAGCTTAATGTCGATGTTAGAAGAGGCAGGCTGCCGACTTAAGATAGAGAGAGGGGAGAGAGTCTTTCCGGTATCGGACCATTCCTCAGACGTCATAGCGGCGCTTAGCCGTATCTTAAAAAAGAATGGCGTGGAAGTTCGACTTAACACCAAAGTTATAAGCCTTTTGACAGAAGAAAACGCACAGGACAGTGTAAAAAGAGTTTGCGGAGTTATATTAGATAGAAGCGTCAAAGCTGACGGCAAAAAGGCTGGTCTTAAAAAAGCCAATAGCGAAAAAGTCAATAGCAATAAAGCTGATAGCGAAGAAGCCGATATTGAAAAAGCCGACGCAGTAATTATAGCCACCGGAGGCTTGTCTTATTCTTCCACGGGTTCTACCGGAGACGGACTGCGTATTGCACAGGCTCTAGGACATAAAATAAAAGACTGCGTACCGTCGCTTGTACCGCTTACCGTGTCGGAAGACTGGTGTATGCGTTTGCAGGGCTTATCGTTAAAAAATGTAAACCTGCTTATGCGAGATGGTAATAAAGAAGTATATAATGGATTTGGAGAAATGCTTTTTACACATTTCGGAGTGAGCGGACCGCTGGTACTGTCGGCAAGTAGTCTTTATAACAGGTGCAAAAATAAAGATAATGTAACCTGTGAACTGGACTTAAAGCCCGCGCTATCGGAGGAGCAGCTTGAAATGCGGCTTCTTCGGGATTTTGAAGAAAACCAAAATAAACAGTTTAAAAACGCTTTGGGCGGATTGCTACCAGCCAAGCTGATTCCGATAATAATTGAGCTTTCAAATATTATGCCGGATAAAAAGGTGAACGAAATCACGCGAGAAGAAAGAAAGGGACTTGTAAATCTTTTGAAGCATCTGGTATTTCATGTAAGCGGCGTCAGAGGGTTCGACGAGGCGGTTATCACGCAGGGCGGAATCAATGTTAAGGAAATTAATCCTTCGACTATGGAATCTAAACTGGTGAAGAACCTGTATTTTGCAGGAGAAATATTAGACGTAGATGCTTTAACCGGCGGCTTCAATCTACAGATTGCATGGTCTACCGGACATCTGGCGGGAAAAAGTATAGAGGAGAAAAATCATGGGATATAAAATTGCGATTGACGGACCTGCGGGAGCGGGGAAAAGCACGATAGCGAAGCTTATTGCGAAGAAGCTCGGCTTCATATATGTGGATACCGGCGCTATGTATCGTGCAATGGCGCTTTTTATGATGAATGAGGGCGTCGATGCTAAAGACGCCGAAGCGATAAGTAAGAAGTGTAAAGAAGCGGATATTACGATTCGCTATGAAAATGGAGAGCAGATAGTTCTCTTAAACGGAGAAAACGTCAATGGTCTGATTAGAACACAGCAGGTAGGAAATGTGGCGTCTCTAACGAGCGCCAATATAGAAGTCAGAAAGAAGCTCGTGGAATTGCAACAGAAGCTTGCAAAGGACGCCGATGTGGTAATGGACGGAAGGGATATAGGGACTTGCGTGCTGCCTAACGCCGAGGTTAAAGTATTCTTAACGGCAGGAAGCAGGGTGAGGGCGGAGCGCAGATATAAAGAGCTTGTTGCCAAAGGTGAAAGCTGCGACCTTGATGTGATTGAGAAGGAGATTATTGAAAGAGATAAACAGGACATGACAAGAGAAGTCTCGCCGCTTATGGCGGCAGACGATGCGACTTTAGTAGATTCATCATATATGACTATCGAAGAAGTTGCAGATACAATTATCGGTATGGTATCCGGCGATAAAATTCACAGACAGGAGTGAAACCATAGGTAATGGAAGTAATAGTTGCACAGAATATAGGCTTCTGTTTCGGCGTAAAAAGGGCGGTTGATACCGTATATGAACAGGCGCAGACAGGTGAGGGCATATATACATACGGGGCAATAACGCATAATGAAGAAGTAGTTAAAGACTTAGAAAATAAGGGCGTGCATGTCATAGGCTCTATGAAGGAGCTTGAGGATATAAAAGAAGGAACCGTAATTATACGCGCCCACGGCGTCGCTAAGAGCCTTCAGGAACAGATTAAGGGACAGGGGCTTAAATGTATTGACATGACCTGCCCGTTTGTTAAAAGAATACATAATATAGTGGAAAAGGAAAGCTCTTTAGGCAGGCAGGTAATAATAGTCGGCAATGCGGGACACCCGGAAGTAGAAGGCATCGTGGGCTGGTGTATGACGCCCGCAATAGTGCTGGAAACGCTTGCAGACGCCGAGAAATTCAGCTATGACGGCAAAAAGGAACTCTGCGTCGTATCACAGACGACATATAACTACAATAAATTTCAAGATATAGTTGAAATTTTGAAACAAAAAGGTTACAATGTTATTGTTGAGAATACTATATGCAATGCCACAGAGTTACGACAAACCGAAGCTAGAAAAATAGCGTCTAAGGTTGATGTTATGATAGTAATAGGTGGGAAGCACAGCTCCAATACGCAGAAACTATATGAAATCTGCGTTAAAGAATGTGAAAACACTTATTTTATACAGACATTGGCGGATTTAAAGGTTGATTTACCTAAATCTGTCCGGCTGGTAGGTATTACAGCAGGGGCATCTACCCCAAACAATATTATCGAGGAGGTTCAAAATTATGTCAGAATTAACTTTTGAACAAATGTTAGAAGATTCATTAAAAACAATACATGCAGGAGAGGTTGTTGAAGGCACAGTCATCGATGTGAAACCGGAAGAGATTGTTCTCAATATTGGATATAAATCAGACGGCATTTTAACCAGAAATGAATACACGAACGAACCTAACGTTGATTTAACAACTATTGTAAAACCCGGCGATACGATGGAAGTAAAAGTATTGAAGGTAAATGATGGAGAAGGACAAGTTCTTCTTACTTATAAGCGTCTTGCTGCCGACAGAGGCAATAAGAGGATTGAAGAAGCATATAATAATAAAGAAGTTCTCACAGCTAAAGTTGCGCAGGTCCTTGACGGCGGCTTGAGCGTTATTGTTGACGAAGTGAGGATTTTTATTCCTGCAAGCCTTGTATCCGACGGCTATGAGAAGGATTTAACCAAATACGCCGGACAAGATATAGAGTTTGTTATAAGTGAATATAATCCTAAGAGAAGAAGGTATATAGGCGACCGTAAGCAGCTTATCGTAGCACAGAAGGCAGAGCTGCAGAAGCAGTTGTTTGAGAAGATTAAAGAAGGCGATACAATAGAGGGTACTGTGAAGAACATCACCGATTTTGGCGCTTTTATCGACTTAGGCGGCGTAGACGGTCTACTCCATATCTCTGAGATGTCATGGGGAAGGGTTGAAAATCCGAAGAAAGTCTTTAAGGTTGGCGAGAAGCTTAAAGTTCTTATTAAGGAAATCTCAGGAAGCAAGGTTGCTTTAAGCCTTAAGTTTGAAGATGAGAACCCGTGGAAAGATGCAGCGGTTAAATATGCAATCGGTAATGTTGTTACCGGTAAAGTTGCGCGCATGACTGATTTTGGCGCATTTATCGAATTGGAGTCAGGTATTGACGCTCTGCTTCATGTTTCGCAGATTTCCAAAGAGCGTATTGAGAAGCCTGCGGACGTTCTGAAAGTCGGAGAAGAAGTTACGGCTAAGGTAGTTGATTTTAAGGAAGAAGATAAGAAAATCAGCTTAAGTATCAAAGCCATGTATGCTGCACCGGCAAAAGAGGAAGAGGACGCAGACGACGCAGATGAAGTATCGGTAGATATTGAAGCGGTAATTGCAAGCGAGAGCGAAGAAGCTTCACAGGAATAAGAAGAAATTAAAAAAGAAAGCGGAGCGTATGTTATGGTATATGATTATGAGTATTTCAAAAAAGCAGTTCTTGATTTAACGAAGATTGATTTGAATGCTTATAAAGAAAAGCAGATGAAGCGTCGAATTGATACCTTGATTGCCAAGAACGGAATTACAGGGTATGAGAATTATGTTGCGGCACTTAAGAGCAATAATAAGTTATTTGAAGAATTTGTTAATTATCTGACCATCAATGTGTCGGAGTTTTATCGCAATCCGGAACAGTGGAATATTATTGATAAGGATATTGTGCCGGAATTAGTTAAGAAATTCGGTACTAATCTTAAGATATGGAGTGCGGCGTGCTCGACAGGAGACGAGCCTTATTCACTTGTTATGGCGTTGTCGAGGCATATTCCGTTAGAACAGATTAAGATTTATGCGACAGATTTGGATAAACAGGTTATTGCCAAAGCTAAGACCGGTTTATATACCGAGAAGAGTATTGCCAGCGTGCCGGCGGATTTAAAGAAGAAATATTTTACCAAGATTGGTCCGTCATTCCAGATTGCGAATGAGATTAAGGCAAGGGTAGAGTTTCATGAACATAATTTGTTGAGGGATAAATATCCCACTGATTATCATATGATTGTCTGCCGTAACGTATTGATTTACTTTACGGAAGAAGCTAAAGAAGAAGTGTTCCGTAAATTTTACCAAAGCCTGCGCTCAGGCGGATATCTGTTTATAGGAAGTACGGAGCAGATTATCAACTATAAGGAAATAGGTTATACAAGGAAAAATTCATTTTTCTACGGAAAACCGTAACACTATATGCAGCTATACATAGCATTATATAGCATTACATTATAGTTAATAGGTATTTGCCATTTTATTTAACACATGAGCCGCATATTCTGAAAAGAGTGTGCGGTCTTTTTTGCGCTCATCGGTCAGCTCGAAGAATAATTCCCTGCTGTTATAATCGCGCTTAAAGAAAGGCTCGATAAACACGTCCCACTGTGGAAGATAGCAAGAGGCTTTACGTGTATAGCAGGTGGAAGCTGTTGCCTGCGTGCGATGGCTTTTATCCACGAAAGACGCAACCGATTTATGTATGGCGGTATCTTCTAAAGGAAGATAATAGTAGTCCTTATAATTGGAATAGAAGTATTTCATCTCTTCGTCGTATATCGACACCTTAAGACTGCCGTCGCGTCCTTCGCCGCTAAATGAACAGCCGTTTAAGAAAGTGGAGAGCGGACGCGGAAGAGCAGTAGGAAGCTCTAAGTTCATCAAAAGCGCATGTTGTTCTTTTCCACGGTAATCTTTATAATAGCTTGCCTGAACTTTTTTAGCTCTTGGCGCTTCATTAAAAAGGTCGTAATAAGCAAGCATGGACGTAAGCTTCAGCATACCTTCCATATCCTCGCGGTTATGTAAAACAAGAAGATGATAATTATACTTCGTGGCACGCTTCACATAGTCGTGGTATATTGAGATAAGCTCGCCGCCGTCAAATTTATCCTCCCGCTCAATGTTAAGAAACGCTTCTAAGGTTTTCTGCTTGCAGTTAGGTATATTTAAGAAAAATTTGTACGGAGAAATACGCCTGTACAAATCCGTGCCGTCAAAGGAATCAAAGTTGTAGGGCATTTTATACTGTTCCGCCTTCTGCGCCAGATACGGAAGGTCAAAATTATTGCCGTTAAAATGGAATAAATGCGTATAAGGTTTGGCAAAGAGGAAAAATGAGTCCAGTATCCACTGTTCATTTTCGTAATTGTCCGAAAACCACTGTTTAATATACCAGTCGCCGTCCTTATAATATGCGGCGCCAATCAGATAAAGACAGGAGTTTTTAGCGGTAAACCCTGTAGTTTCTATGTCCACAAAAAGAATTTTCTCAAGCGGAGCAATGCGCTCAAGCGGGTATGACATTTTAAAATTTTCAACTTTTCGATTTTCAGTAATCATATATCCAAGCCCCCCAATCCTTATATATAAATGATAACACATTTTTTGATTTAGCAGTAGTTTTTTTCGTCGAAAAATAGTATATTTATAGTAGTGATTATTTTGACTAAATTTTTTTACAGTGAAAGAGGGGCAGCGAATGGCTAAATTAACATTTGTGGGCGGGGTTCATCCGTATGATGGCAAGGAGCTTTCCAAAGATAAGCCGATTAAAGCCGTATTGCCTAAGGGCGATTTGGTATATCCTTTGTCACAACATATAGGCGCGCCGGCGAAGCCGATTGTGGAAAAGGGCGAACATGTTCTGACAGGGCAGAAGATTGCGGAAGCGGGGGCTTTTGTATCTGCGCCTATTTATGCGACGGTATCGGGAACGGTCAAAGCGATTGAACCGCGGCGCGTGGTGACAGGCGATAATGTAATGAGTATAATTATCGAGAACGACGGGTTGTATGAGGAAGTGGAATATCCGGAAGTAAAGCCGCTTGATGAGATGAGTAAAGAAGAAATAATTGAGCGGATAAAGGAAGCGGGCATAGTTGGTATGGGAGGCGCAGGTTTTCCTACGTTTATCAAGCTCTCACCTAAGGAGCCGGAAAAAATTGAATATGTTATAGCAAACTGTGCAGAGTGCGAGCCGTATCTTACTTCTGATTACAGAAGAATGTTAGAAGAGCCGGAGAAGCTTGTGCAGGGGCTTAAGGTTTCACTTAAGTTATTCGATAACGCGAGGGGGATTCTTGCCGTTGAGGATAATAAGCCCGATTGTATTGAAATATTGAAAAATCTCACTAAGGACGAGGAGAAAATCAGCGTAAAGGCGCTTAAGACGAAATATCCGCAGGGCGCTGAAAGACAGCTTATATACGCCACGACAGGCAGAAAGATTAATTCTTCCATGCTTCCGGCTGACGTCGGCTGTGTGGTAAATAACGTGGATACGGTGGTAGCGATTTATCACGCCGTAATAGAAGGCAAACCGCTTATGAACCGTATTGTCACCGTGACCGGAGATGCAGTTGCGGACCCGCGGAATTTTATTGTAAGGATTGGCACTAATTATCATGAGCTTATTGAGGAAGCAGGAGGTTTTAAGAAGGAGCCTGTAAAAATCGTTTCCGGCGGTCCGATGATGGGATTTGGCATTTTTGATTTAGATGTGCCAACGACAAAGACGGCTTCCGCCTTGTTATGTCTGACGCAGGACGACGTTTCTATGATGGAGCCGGGACCGTGTATAAATTGCGGAAGATGTGTAGAGGTATGTCCGGGCAGGGTAGTGCCAAGACTCCTTGCGGACTATGCAGAGAATTATAATGAAGAAGCGTTTCTTGCGCATGACGGCATGGAATGCTGCGAATGCGGCTGTTGCAGTTATGTGTGCCCTGCGAAGAGACCACTTACACAGACTATAAAATCTATGAGAAAGCTGCAGCTTGCCAAGAAAAAGGCAAAGTAGTGGAAAGGAGTATAAATAGAAAATGAGCGATTTGATGAAAGTATCGTCCAATCCACATATAAGGGCAAAATCCTCTACGAGCAGCATAATGTTTGCCGTTGTAATTGCATTGCTGCCGGCGGCGGGATTTGGAATCTATAATTTTGGACTTGATGCGCTGATTTTAATTTTGGTCACGGTTCTATCAACCGTTCTGACGGAATATATTTTTGAGAAAATCCTTAGAAAGAAAGTCACAATAGGAGATTATTCCGCAGTCGTTACGGGGCTGCTGCTGGCGATGAACTTACCGCCTAAGGCGCCGTGGTGGATTGGCGTAATCGGCGGTGTGTTTGCGATTTTGGTAGTTAAGATGTTGTTTGGGGGTTTAGGGCAGAACTTTATGAACCCCGCGCTTGGCGCAAGGTGTTTCCTGCTTATTTCATTTACGTCCATTATGACTAATTTTGACTGCGACGCATATACGGGGGCGACGCCGCTTGCCAGTCTTAAAAACGGCGAGGCGGTAAACATCTATAATATGTTTATAGGTAAAACCGGCGGAACCATCGGGGAAACATCAATGATAGCGATTGTTATCGGCGCATGTATCCTTATCCTCTTAGGAATAATTGATTTAAAGATTCCCGGAAGCTACATAGTAAGTTTTATTATCTTTATCGGCATATTTGGCGGACACGGTTTTGATTACGCATATATCTGCGCACATCTTGCAGGCGGAGGGCTTATGCTCGGAGCGTTCTTTATGGCTACCGATTATGTAACAAGACCTATTACTGCCAAAGGACAGTATGTATACGGCGTTCTATTAGGAATTTTAACCGGAATATTCCGTATTTTCGGAGCTTCGGCAGAGGGCGTTTCCTATGCGATTATAATCGGCAACCTCTTAGTGCCGTTAATAGAGAAGTCAACTCTTCCTAAAGCGTTTGGGAAAGGAGGAGCAAAGGCATGAATGATATGGATAAAGTGAGTGCAGACAACACAGTTATGAGTAGTAAGAATAAATCTGATTTGGGTGGAATGTTTAAGGATACAGGGATTTTACTGGTGATTACCCTAATTTCAGGACTGCTTCTCGGTTTGGTATATCAGATTACTAAAGAACCGATAGCTGTGCAGAAGGAGAAGGCGAAACAGGAAGCGTGTCAAGAAGTTTTTGCAGACGCAGCTTCATTTACCGAAGTTGAAAATAAAGCGCCTGATATAGCCGCGTGGGAAGCAGAAGGGTATAAAGATGTGACAATAGACGAGGTTATGGCGGCAAATAGCAGTAGTTCGGAAGTTTTAGGCTATGTTATAACCGTTACTACGAAAGAAGGGTACGGCGGAGATATCACCTTTACGATAGGAATAAGAAATGACGGGACGGTAAACGGTATTTCCATTCTTTCGATTTCAGAGACGGCGGGGCTTGGAATGCGCGCAGAAGAGGTATTGAAGCCGCAGTTTGCAGGGAAGAACGCTGAGAAATTTGAATATACCAAATCCGGAGCGGCGGCTGATTATCAGATTGACGCAATCTCCGGGGCTACGATTACCACTAACGCCGTCACGAACGGGGTAAATGCGGGCTTGTATTATTTTAGTATACAGTTGAAGGGGGGCAGCGAGAATGAATAGTATTAAAGAACGTCTTGTCAACGGACTTATTAAAGAAAATCCGACCTTCGTACTTATGCTTGGCATGTGCCCGACGCTTGCCGTTACGACATCGGCAATAAACGGCTTGGGAATGGGGCTTACTACTATGGTAGTGTTGGCTTTGAGTAACGCTTTTATCTCGGCGCTTAGAAATATTATACCGGATAAAGTCAGGATACCTGCTTTTATAGTTATCATTGCTTCTTTTGTAACGATTGTGGAGCTTTTGCTGGAAGGATTTATTCCGTCCTTATATGAGTCGTTAGGAATATATATTCCGCTGATTGTTGTAAACTGTATTATTTTAGGACGTGCTGAGGCTTATGCTTCCAAAAATCCGGTAATTCCGGCATTGTTCGACGGAATAGGTATGGGGCTTGGCTTCTCGTTTGCGCTTACTTGTATAGGCGCAGTAAGGGAGCTTATCGGCGCAGGGACATTATTCGGTTATCATGTAATGCCGGATAGCTATATTCCGTGCAGTATCTTCATTATGGCTCCGGGCGCATTCTTCGTGCTTGCCGCGCTTACGGCGATTCAGAATAAAGTGAAGATTATCGGCGAGAGAAAAGGAAAAGATATGTCTAAAATCCAGTCGGGTTGTAACAGCGACTGTATGAACTGTAAAGATGCGGGTTGTACGAAACGCATTTATGATACAAATGGAGAGGGGGATAAGGCCGATGCTTAAAGAATTGCTTATTATTTTAATCAGCTCGTCCCTTGTAAGCAACGTAGTATTGAGTCAGTTTTTGGGACTGTGTCCGTTTCTTGGGGTATCCAAGAAGACCAATACCGCAAGCGGAATGGGCGTTGCGGTTATCTTCGTAATCACGCTGGCTTCAGCGGTGGCGGGAGCTATTTACAAATATGTACTGATTCCGCTTGATATTACATATTTACAGACTATTGTCTTTATTCTGGTAATAGCCGCGCTGGTACAGTTTGTCGAGATGTTTTTAAAGAAGTTCATTCCATCGCTGTATGAGGCGCTGGGAGTATATCTGCCGCTTATAACAACCAACTGTGCGGTGCTGGGCGTGGCGCTTACGAATGTGCAGAAGAATTACGGGATTCTTGCCGGAGTAGTAAACGGCTTTGCCACAGCCGTAGGTTTCACGATTTCTATTGTTATTATGGCTGGCATCAGAGAAAAGATGGAATATAACGATATACCGGAATCCTTTAAGGGAATGCCGATTGTTCTGGTTACGGCGGGACTTATGGCGATTGCCTTCTGCGGCTTCTCCGGATTGTTATAGAAGGGAGTGCGACTTATGGAAATGACCGGAATTTTAGTAGCAACGATGATTGTCGGAGGAGTCGGGCTTTTTGTTGGATTGTTTCTAGGCGTTGCGGCTATTAATTTTAAAGTGGAAGTAGATGAAAAAGAAGAGACAGTCTTAGGCGTACTGCCGGGAAATAACTGCGGCGGCTGCGGTTATGCGGGGTGTTCTAATCTGGCGGCGGCTATCGCTAAAGGCGAAGCGCCCGTCAACGCATGTCCAGTAGGCGGTGAGAAAGTCGGCAAGCTGATTGCCGATATTATGGGCGTGGACGCAGGCGACAGCGTAAGAAAGGTTGCATTTGTACAGTGTCAGGGCGACTGCGATAAGACGACGTTAGACTATGAATATCATGGCATTGAGGACTGCCGTATGATGTCGTTTGTGCCAAACGGAGGCGCTAAGTCCTGTAATTACGGTTGTCTTGGTTTTGGAAGCTGCGTTAAAGTCTGTCCTTTTGACGCTATTCATGTAGTAAACGGCGTGGCGGTTGTGGATAAGGAAGCGTGTAAGGCGTGCGGTAAATGTGTGGAAGTCTGTCCTAAGAACCTAATCACCCTTATTCCGTATGAAGCTAAACATGTGGTGGCATGCAGTTCACACGACAAAGGGCCGGTTACGATGAAAGCATGTACCGTAGGCTGCATCGGCTGTCAATTATGTAAGAAGAATTGTCCGGCGGATGCGATTATTATAGATGAGTTTAATGCGACGATAGACCAAGAGAAGTGTACAGGGTGCGGTACATGTAAGGAGAAATGTCCGAAGAAGGCGATAGTTTGATTCTGGCTGGTAACGAGTTTAGATAAAATGAATAAGAACGGGGCTCCATGCCTGAAAAGAGGTAAGTCGCCCCTTATCTTATTCATTTCATCTAAACTCTGGGTATTGATACAAGGAGAAGATATATATGGATGGACAGTTGAAGGTAGGGGCTAGTCTTACATCTGAAAGTAGGAATAAATATAAAATTGTGGAATTGCTTGGTTCAGGCGGACAGGGCGAGGTGTATTCGGTAACGTCGGGTAATAAGACTTATGCTTTGAAATGGTATTATAAGAACACCGCTACCGAAAACCAGAAAGAAATTCTGGATAATTTAATTCAGAACGGCGAGCCGGATTCGTCGTTTTTATGGCCGCAGGATATGATTTATAAATCGCGCGGGGAGTCTTTTGGCTATATTATGCCGCTTAGACCTAAGAATTATAAGAGTATTGTGGATATGATGAAAAGGAAGGCAGAGCCGTCGTTTTATTGCTTATGTAAAGCGGCTTACAACTTGACTAAGGGTTATAATGTTTTGCATGGAAAAGGTTATAGTTACCGCGATATTTCCTTTGGAAATGTCTTTTTCGATCCAGATACCGGAGACGTACTTATCTGTGATAACGATAACGTATCTTATAATGGGGCTAAGAGCGGGGTATATGGCACTCCGCGCTTTATGGCGCCGGAGATTGTATTAGGAGAGGCGAAGCCGTCAAGGAATACGGATTTATTTTCCCTTGCGGTGCTGTTGTTCTATATGTTTATGCTAAATCACCCACTCGAAGGGAAGAGAGAAGCGCAGATTAAATGTATGGACATTCACGCGATGAATAAACTGTATGGAACTGAGCCCTTATTTATTTTTGATCCTGATAATAAAGATAACAGGCCGCTTGCAGGATATCAGGATAACGCGCTTATTTTCTGGGACTTGTATCCTATGCAGTTAAAAGAGCTTTTTATAACCTCGTTTACGACGGGCTTAAGGCAGCCGAACAGGAGAGTAACTGAGGCAAAATGGCTGGATACTTTTGCTAATCTTATGTCCGGAATAATTACTTGCTCAAACTGTGGGGCGGAAGTATTTTACGATGTGCAGAAGGAGGAAAACGGCGTCGCACATACATGCTGGAGCTGTCAGAAGACGGTAACTGTTCCGACTAAACTTGTAATTGGCAGGAATACGGTATTACTTATGTCCAATACCAAACTCTATAAACATCATATCGACGGCGGACATGATATGAAAACTGTAGTCGGAGAAGTAGTGCAGAATCCGCATAATCCTAATCTATGGGGGATTAAGAATTTATCGGCTGAAAACTGGACATATATAAAAAATGACGGTACGCAGATTCCGGTAGAAACAGGACGTTCCGCCATGATTGCTAAAGACGTCAAGATTGATTTTGGACAAATTATAGGTGAATTTAAGTAGCAGCACAGAATTTAAGAGCTGATTGAAAGGCACGGTTATTATATATTATGGAAGATTCTGGAATTTTAGCAAAAATTATCAACGATTATCCGGACGCTCTTTCCGATAGGAAGAGGCTTCAAGCTTTGCTTTTGGATTGTTTTCCGCAGGATAAGCTAAAAAGAAATACATTAATGATGGTATTCGACGACGGAATTGTGGCGCAAATGCAGCAGATGAAGGAGATAGACAAGACTACGCTGAACCGCTTTGTAAAATCAATCGTTCAGGGATATGGAATCAGAATGGAACATGCGAGAAATGTGGTTGCGGCGTGGGCGAAGGCGCTTAAATTGTATCAGGACTTAGAGCATGAGACGGCGGTTTCCGACTATTCCAAGCCCGAAGTCGAATGGGTTGAGGCGGGCGATGATAACCTGTATGAGTATGAAGAAACCTCAAGGGGCGTAAAGATTACAAAATTTGTGGACTTCGACGAACCGGTTATTAAAATCCCTAATATGATTGAGGGAAAAAAGGTATTGGAGATTGGCAACCATGCTTTTAAGGGCTGTATCGGAATTGAAAAGGTCATTATTTCGGAAGGAATAGAAATCATAGGGAATGGGGCGTTCCTAAACTGTCGGGGGTTAAAGGAGATTGTGCTGCCGAATACGCTTAAGCGTATCGGGACGACGGACTCTACAGGTTGTCCCAAAATTCTTGGTAGTCTGACAAAATATGACGGAGCTTTTGAATATAGCGGTTTGGAAAGTATCAATATACCTGATAGCGTAAAAGTTATCGGTGAAAATACTTTTACAAGCTGCATGGCTCTAAAGAAGGCGATACTTCCGGATAAACTTAAGGAGATAAAGGAAAATACTTTCTGCTGGTGCAAAGACCTTGAAGAAGTGGAAATGCCGGAGGAGCTCGCGATTATCAGAATGTCGGCTTTTGCCGGCTGTGAATCGCTTAGGTCGGTGATATTGCCGGAGATGGTAAAGAGCATTGAACAGGGAGCTTTTGCAGGGTGTAAGAGCCTTGAAAGTATCTATATACCGGATTCGGTAGGGGAAATCGGCGGCGGAAAGAATAGTGTATATACGCAGACTTTTGGAGAGATAGACGAGAGGCATAAAGATTTTACTATATTATGTAATGCGGGCTCATATGCGATGCAGTATGCAAGAGCGCAGCAAATAAAATGTGCAAGAGCGCAATATTAAGGGAGGAAATACTATGGCAGAGATGAAAAGACCGGGTGGAGAACTTGCAAGCAGACCGCTGCATTTTTTCTGGATTGTGGATTGTTCGGGTTCTATGTACGGTGAAAAGATAGGTACGGTGAACCACGCGATTCAGTCAACGATACCCGAAATGGTAGCGGCGGCGGAAAATAATCCGAACGCGCAGCTTTTAATTAGGACGTTGAAATTTTCTACGGGCGCGTCGTGGGTGACAAGCAGCCCCGTAAATGTGGAGGATTTTGCATGGGACGATTTGGAAGCGGCGGGAGTGACGGATTTAGGAAAAGCGTTTGAACTTCTATCAGCGCAGCTTACAATTCCACCGATGTCAGATAGGGCGCTGCCGCCGGTGCTTGTGCTTTTATCGGACGGTCAGCCTACGGACGACTATAAGGAATCGCTGGCAGAATTAAAGAAACTTCCGTGGGGTAAAAAAGCGGTTAAAATAGCTATTTCTATCGGACAGGACGCGGACGATAATGTATTAGAGGAATTTACCGGCAATAAGGAGCTTGTATTGCAGGCAAATAACGCCGCTGCGCTTACCAAAATGATTAAGTGGGCGTCTACGGCAGCGTCGTTAGTATCCGCACCTGCAAGCATTGCGGCTGCTACGGCTGATTTAAGCAACGATGGGGCTTCGCCTGTTATTGTCGATATGGGCGGCAGACTTCCAGATTTAGACGATATTCAGGATAATGATGTTTGGTAGAAAGGATATAGCGTATGGCACGAAGCGTATTCGGTGAATCCGTACAAGGCGCATCACATAAAAGAAGCGGAAAAGAATGTCAGGATAGCTTAAAGACGGTTGAAAAAGATAAAAATACGGTTATATTGGCGGTTGCGGACGGACATGGAAGCGATTCATGTCCGTACAGCAAGACGGGTTCTGATACGGCGGTAGAAGTATTCTGCAAGATTATGGGCGACTATCTGGATACATATGAGGGAAAGCCTGAAACGCTTCTGACCTTTTTAAAACGCGAGGGCGATACCAAAGTCGCGCAGGAGATAGATACAGAATGGAAGCGCAGGATACTGGAGATTAATTCAGGTAAAGAAGCTGAAAATCCTGTCGGTGAGCTAACCGATAAAGATAAGGAAGCAGTATATAAATTATACGGAACTACGCTGATAGGGCTGGTGATTACTAAGGAGTTTATATTTGCTTTTCAGCTTGGAGACGGGGATATCATTAAAGTATCGAAAGGCAGTGTGGAGAACGTTATCGAGGCGGATAAGCTTCTCGGAATAGAGACGCATTCCTTAAGTAAAACTGAAGCATGGAAGAAGGCAGTTACAATCGTTAAGAAAAATGCGGACAGCCGCAAGCTGCCGGTAATGTATATGCTTACCACAGACGGAATGGCTAACAGCTATAAGAATGACGGCGAATTTAGGAAAACCTGTGCCGATTACTATGCCCTGATAAAGAAGCATGGAGTAAAAGCTGTCTCAGACAGTCTTAGACAGTGGCTTGAAGAAACCAGCGAATTAGGCTGCGGAGACGATATTACGGCGCTTTTTGCCTATTATTCCAAAGGATTTATCTAAGACCTTCCGAATAGTGTAAAACATAGTCGTTGGTGATAAATACGGCTTCTGTGTCGTCTAAGGAGTCGATAAGCTTCATGCCTTCGTCAAGTCCCAGCACGAAGCACGATGTAGATAGCGCGTCGCCTGTTATGGAGGAATCCGAAAGTATGGTAACGCTGAGTAAGTTGTTTTGTATAGGATATCCGCTGACAGAATTTAAAATATGATGATAAAGGATATCGTCCTGATAGAAATATCGTTCATACACGCCGGAAGTAACAAGGGATTTATCCGTTACGGCAAGCGTAGCGATAGGCGTACCTTGTGTATCGAATGGCTTTTGGATACCGAAATTAAAAGGCGTGCCGTCGGGCTTGGAACCGATGGCGAGAATATTGCCGCCTAAATCTATGATAGCGTTGTCAATACCCTGTGAGATAAGATATTCCTTAATTTTATCGGCAATAAAGCCTTTGGCGATGAAGCCGAGACTTATAGCGCTTTCTGAATCTGTTAGAGTAACGATATTGCCGTCGATAATTATGTTTTTATAATCCGTGTGGTTTAGAGCTGCCGAAATCGCGTCATTAGACGGAAGCGCAGGAGCCTCATGAAAATTCCACAGCTTGTTGAGAGCTTCAACTGTTATGTCGATACGTCCGTCTGTGATATCACAGTAATAAATTGCCGTCTTAATTAGCGCGGCAGTTTCGTCGGAAACTTCCACAGGTTCACCGCTGCTGTGGTTAATGTTCCAGATATCAGAGTTTTCGATGGTGGGGCTGAGTAGATTTTCATATTTTTTTGCAAGTTCAAAGCAGTCGTCAAGGCAGGCTTCTTTTTTGGCGTCGTATATGGTTATTCTGATAACTGTATCAAAGTATAGGCCGGTGCGGACAATTGGAGTCTGTGAGGCGTGGCAGGCGGTAAGAGGTAGGGTTGCATATAATATGACACAGACGCATAGAATGCGGATTTTCATATTTTTAAGTAAGCTATTAAGCTGGGTGGGTTTTTTGATTATAATTTTGTTAAGCATAATTTTCCATTGATATATAAGTTGTCAAGCTTTATTTTTCGTGATAAAATAGCGTTGGTTATTATTCACGGTTATATATGGTAACTGGTGTTATTAAGTTATTTATTAAATTATATTGATAATACTATATTTGATAATATTATGTTTTATAATATTATAATTGATATCGGATATTTTTTCTATGGTTAATTAGATGAAAGATAGAGATTAAGAGAGGAGTACGGTTGTAGATGAGATTACCGGGCGATGATGATAATAGGTCGATGGGCGCTCCCGTTATAAATATGGTAATCGGCATATTTGTATTTATGCTGGTGCTTTTATTTGTTATTGTGAAAATGAATAAGAGCGATAGCAGAAGCGGTCAATACGCCCAGAATACAGCGCAGCAACAGCAGGAAAATACAGTTGAAGAGCTTAATAAGGGTATGGAGCCGGCGGGAAACTCTAACTTGCGCGCCGAAGATTTAGGTTTTTGGGATATGTATCCGGAAGAGAAAGAGGAACCCATTCAGGAGCCGGCAGAAGAGTATACCAAACCGGGCGGCAATGATAAAACTACGGACGATTATAGCTATACTGTAGAAGAGACAGTGCAGGAAGATCCATCTGAGGACGGTAAGCATACTTTGGTAAAATTGCCGGACGGTACGGAAGAATGGGTATTAATAAGTCCGTATCTTAAGAAAAACGCTTACGATTTTTCCAATATGACGGAATCTGCCGGATTAAAAAAATATACCGAAGGCGGTAAGAAAATCTCTCAGATTGGCGTGGACGTTTCCAAGCATGATGGGGATATAAATTTTGAAAGGCTTAAATCCGACGGAATAGACTATGTGATGATACGTCTGGGCGCAAGAGGATACAGCACGGGGCAGATATCGTTAGATGAAAAATTTGTGGAAAATATGGACGCGGCAGTGAAGGCAGGATTAAATATCGGCGTTTATTTCTATTCACAGGCGATTAATCAGGAGGAGGCGATTCAGGAGGCGTATTTTGTTATACAGAATATAGAGCCTTATAGGGCGAATATTAATTTTCCTGTAGCGTTCTATATGGAGAATATTCTGAATGACAAGGCAAGAATCGACGAACTTTCAAGAAGCGATAAGACCTTGATTACATGCACCTATTTAGAGGCTATAAAGGCGGCGGGTTATATCCCGATGGTATATGGCAATAAGGAATGGCTTATTAAGAATGTGGATTTGACAAGGCTGCAGGACTATGATATATGGCTTTCGCAGGACGAAAAGACTCCGGATTATCCGTATCTGTATACGATGTGGCAGTATACGACTACCGGTACTGTAAATGGTATATCGGGGGACGCTTCACTCAATATCTGCTTTGTCAATTATTCGGACAGATAATGTTCGATTTTAGGTGAAACCTTAATAGAAGAATATATGTCGGCGTAGGCTGAAGGTGAGATATCTTCCATATAGTTTGGAGAATAATCCTTGTTTACGCCGGCTTTTTTTAATATATCTATCGCTTTATTATAAGCGATTGCCGCTTCGATTTCATTCTCGTATACTCCCACGGTATAGTTTCCTTTTATATGTATCTTAGTCCTGTAATATGTTTTATTGTTTTTGCAAAAAGACGTGACGCCGTTATAAGCGTTAAATATCTCTATATTCTCAGCACGAAAATCATTTTCATTTCCATTGATAAAACGATAGTCTCTGCCTTGAACGGCGTAGTTTTTAATTCCGTAACGGTTCATAATATTTATCTGCATACCATAGTCCGCCACAAAATAATGTCCGCCGCGGCAGGAGATTTTACGCGAAGAATAATAGAATAAATCGTCTTTATCAAAAATGAAGAAATGCACAGGAGAAAAATAGTAATAAAAAAAGTACGGACGTATATATATCGGATTGGCAAAATAAATATCGTTGTCACGAAAATTGATGAGCGAAACCCATTTTTCAAAAAGGAGAGTGCAGTCGTCGTGAAAATCGGAAATACCGATAGAACTGTCATTGATGAGCATGCCAGCCTGTAAATAAGCAGCGTGGGCGGCTTCCATTGTCTCATAACTGCCCAGACTGATATGTTTTGCGCGATAAGTTATGGAAGAACGGTAGTAAATGCTTCCATCTTTGCGTATTGCCGTATAAACACCGGATAATGTATGCGTCATGTAATCTCCAATCTTTAGAAAAATTTCTTAATATTGGCATAAGTATAACATATTTTTCCGGATTTCTGTATAAAATATTACAAAAGTGTTAAATAAATACTTTCTGGACAGCCTTTGGGGGTATGGCATTAATGAGCAAGAACACATATGTTTCCGTCTGAGGCACACTTTCGTTCCGTGCAAAACGTAGCGGTACTAAGTTCAAAAGTCGTAAAGCAGACTTTTTCACTAAAGTACAAGACCACTTTCAGTGGTCTACGTTTTACAAGGACCTCAAACGGTGCTATGCGCCAGTGGCGCATGTTTAGCACGGACCGAAACGGAGTGTAGAAACATATGTGTCCTTGCTCTTGAAGGTTGAGAAATGATTATTGAATGGAGAGTGAGAAATATATGTACAAAAAATGTGTGATGATTTTACTTATGTTGAATATGACTTTTCTTTTGACGTGGCTGTGTATTGAGGAGGTTAGGGTTAATCAAACGGCGGCAAGACAAGCTATCCATATGGAGTTTCAGAGTATGGAGGAGGAGAAGCGTAGCTTCACTAAGACGCAGACAAGCATTTCTTCGGGGCAGAGGATTGTGGATTATGATATTCTGGAATATAAGAAGAAGTATAATTTGTCACAGCAGGATTATGATACGCTGCTTAGGATAGTGGAGGCGGAGGCAGGCGGTGAAGACGAGGACGGTAAATTGCTTGTGGCTAATGTGGTATTAAACCGTGTAAATAACGAGAAGTTTCCCGATACGGTAACGGACGTGGTTATGCAGAAAGGAGAAGGCGTGGCGCAGTTTTCGCCTACGGTGGACGGGCGTTTCCAGAATGTAATTATAAGTGAAGAAACCTATGCGGCTGTGGAGAGGGCGCTTTACGGCGAGGATATCTCACAGGGCGCTTTGTATTTTTGCGCAAGAAACCGCGCCGACGGGGATAAAGTGAGTTGGTTCGACCAGAAGCTGACTAAGCTGTTTTCTTACGGAAATCATGAATTCTTTTTCTAAAGTTGCGTGTGTGAAAATAATGTGATAGAATTATTATTGTTTAATGAATATTGGCTGAACTTTGCATATAGCGAAAGGAAGAACTCATGAATAACTCTAAAGAAGTATTATACAGCAGTACAAGGGACAGCTCGCAGAAGGTACAAGCTTCGCAGGCGATTTTGAAAGGCTTATCCGACGACGGCGGGCTGTTTGTGCCTGATCATATACCGGAGCTGGATAAATCTCTGAAAGAATTAGCGGCGATGGAATATCGCGACGTGGCATATGAGGTTATGAAACTGTTTCTTACCGATTTTACGGAAAATGAGTTAAAAGACTGCATAGATAAGGCGTATGACGCTAAATTTGATACAGATGTGATTGCGCCGTTGGTATGGGCGGACGGCGCTTACTATCTGGAGCTTTTTCATGGAGCGACTATTGCTTTTAAAGATATGGCGTTGTCGATTTTGCCGCATTTAATGATTACGTCGGCTAAGAAAAACGATGTAAAAGAGCAGATAGTCATTCTGACGGCAACCTCCGGAGATACAGGAAAGGCTGCGCTTGCGGGCTTTGCAGATGTGGAAGGAACTAAAATTATTGTATTTTACCCCAAAAACGGCGTCAGTCCTATTCAGGAGAAACAGATGGTAACACAGAAGGGTAAAAATACCTTTGTAGTCGGTATCCGCGGCAATTTTGATGATGCGCAGACTGGAGTTAAGCAGATTTTTTCTGATAAAGGGTTAGAAAAAGAGCTGCGCACACAGAGGTATATTTTTTCGTCCGCTAATTCCATCAATATCGGACGTCTGGTTCCGCAGATTGTATATTATGTATATGCTTATGCTAAATTATTGAGCGAGGAAAAGATAGAAGAGGGAGAAAAAATCAACGTCGTAGTTCCGACAGGTAACTTCGGCAACATTCTTGCCGCCTTCTATGCTAAGAATATGGGGCTGCCGATTGCTAAGCTTATCTGTGCTTCTAATGAAAATAAAGTGCTTTATGACTTTTTTAAGACGGGTGATTATAACCGTAACCGTGAATTTGTGCTGACGAGTTCTCCTTCAATGGATATCCTTATTTCAAGCAATTTAGAGCGGCTCATATACCGTATAGCAGGAAATAATGCAGATAAAAACGCGGAATTTATGGCGGCGCTTTCGGGTGAAGGCAGCTATAAGATTACTGAGGAAATGAAAGCCGAACTCGTTGATTTTTACGGTAATTATGCAAACGAAGAAGAGACGGCAGGGCGGATAAGGGCGTTGTATGAAAAAACAGGATATGTTATCGATACCCATACCGCCGTGGCAAGTTCGGTGTATGAGAAATATAAAGCCGATACTCATGACGAGGCTAAGACCGTGATTGCTTCAACCGCAAGTCCGTTTAAATTTACCAGAAGCGTTATGAAGGCGATTGATGATAAATACGACAGTATGGAAGATTTTGAACTTGTGGACGAGCTTTCTAAGCTTGCTAATGTGGAAGTACCGAAAGCGATAGAAGAGATTAGAACCGCTCAGGTGATACATAATACCGTCTGCGATAAGAGCGAAATGAAGAAAACGGTAAAAGATATTCTGGGAGTATCATAAAAACGTTAATATAGATTTTAAGAAGGAGAATGATGGAAGATGTACGATTTGATTGTTATTTTGTGCGTTATATGCGGCGCATATATGATGTATGCCGCAATCATGATGAAATATAAGGGAAAGTTTATAAAGAGCGTTGTGCTAGGAAATGGAATGGACGAAAATTCCCTGCGCGATAAGGAAGGTTTCGTCAAATATTTATATATCAGGCTTTTAGGCTGCGGAGTAGTCGATGTCGCTATTGGAGTTGCCTGCCTGATTAATGATTTTATGAATGGGGACAGACTTTTGTCAGGCATCGCTAATATTATATTTTTTATATCAATCGTGGCGTATGCGATTTTCATTAATAAAGCATTAAAAAATCACGCCAGAAAATAGGTTGCAAAAACTCGTCTGCTAATTAAAACAGACGAGTTTTTTACCCCCTTTATATCATATCGCAATGATATTGTCTTTATTTATCTTAAGTTTTATCTTTTGTCCATCGGCACATATTCCCTGTCTACGCAGATAGGCTTATAAGCGGGACGGATAATCTTACCGTTGTTGGCAAGCTCCTCCATTCTGTGCGCACTCCAGCCGGCAATTCTGGCGATGGCAAAAATCGGCGTATACAATTCCATAGGCAGATTCAGCATATTATATACAAAGCCTGAATAGAAATCCACGTTGATGCTTACGCCCTTATAAATCTGACGCTCTTTGGAAATGATTTCCGGCGCCAGCCGTTCCACAAGAGAGTAAAGGGCAAATTCATCATGCAGCCCTTTTTCTTCGGATAATTTCTCGACAAAAGACTTAAATATAACAGCTCTTGGGTCCGATGTAGAATATACCGCATGACCTACGCCATAAATAAGTCCGGCATGGTCGAATGCGTCGCTATGTAATAATCTTACCAGATAAGCAGCGACTTCTTCTTCGTCTGTCCAGTCGGAAATTTCTTTCTTCATTGTTTCAAACATCTTTACGACCTTGATGTTGGCGCCGCCGTGTCTGGGACCTTTTAGGGAACCGATTGCCGCGGCTATAACCGAGTAAGTGTCTGTCAATGATGAAGTGACGACATGGGTGGTAAACGTGGAATTGTTACCGCCGCCGTGCTCCATATGTAATATCAGGGCGATATCAAGTATCTTCGCCTCTAAAGGAGTGTAACTGCTGTCCGGACGCAGAATGTGTAAAATATTCTCTGCCGTAGACAGTTCGGGCATCGGCTGGTGGATAAACAGGCTTTTACCGTCATGATAGTGGCTGTACGCCTGATATCCGTAGATGGAAAGCAACGGGAAAAGACTTATAAGCTGTAAACACTGTCTGAGCACGTTAGGAAGGGAAGTGTCGTCCGCCCTGTCGTCATAGGAGTACAGGGTAAGCACGCTTCTTGCCAACGTATTCATCATGTCGTTGCTGGGCGCCTTCATAATAATATCCCGCACAAAACTGGTCGGAAGAGTACGATATCCCGCCAGAAGATTCTTAAACATTTCCATTTCATTTTTATCCGGTAGTTTGTCAAAAAGCAATAAATATGTAATTTCTTCATATCCAAAGTGATTGTCTTTTTCAAGCCCGTGGATTAGGTCTTGAACATTATATCCTCTGTAAAAAAGTTGTCCGGGGGTCGGAATCTGTACACCGTCAACAATCTTATGTGCACGGACGTCTGAGATATTGGTAAGTCCGGCAAGCACGCCTTTACCGTTTAAATCACGAAGTCCACGCTTAACGTCATATTTTGTGAACAATTCAGTATCGATAATGCCTGCTTCCTTGCTCATATTGGAAAGACGGATAATTTCAGGTGTGATTTCTGAGTAACTGTTTTGATCCATATACTGCGGCCTCCTTTCGTTTAAAATGCGATTTTAATGCAGAATCGCAATAAGCCTATATTCTAGTATAACATAGAAAAAGGTAAAAGGGAAATAAAGAAAGTATAAAATAATTGCTTTGCAAAATAGCAATAATTATGTTATGATTAATTAAACATATCTGGGAGTCTTAAATTCTGGAAAATCTTTTTTCACATCATGGAATCTGAATCCCTTATATGCAAAATAAAAAAGGGAGGACGACTGATGGGAAGAAAAGATGATTATCAGTTTGATTATCTGGACGACAACACAAGGTTTGCAGACCAGATAAACGGAGCACTATTCAAGGGAAAACAGGTTGTAAAACCGGAAGAACTGGAGCCGGAGGACTCACAGAATGTAAGCACGGTACATATCGAAGGGGATAAGAAGCGCGGCAATGGCAGTATCAGGACGGCAGTAGACAAGGTGCGTGTCTGGAAAGGCAGGAAGTTACATATTCTTGTGGTGGAGAACCAGAACTATATCGATTACCAGATGGTGATGCGGAATATTCTTTCAGATGGTATCGGCTATCGTAAGCAATGGAAGCAAAAGAAGCGGCAGCATACGGTTTTAAAAGATTTAAAAGGTAAGGACGAGTATTTGTCCGGAATAAAGAAGGACGAGAAGTTTGCGCCTATTATTACGCTGGTGGTATATTTCGGAGATGAGCATAAGTGGGACGGGGCAAAGTGTCTGTATGACCTGCTTGATATCGATGAGGAATTAAAAGAGTATGTGACAAACTACAAAATTAATTTATATGACTGTCAGGAGCATGATACTTTTAATGAATACCGAACAGGGTTAAGACAGGTATTTGAAGCAGTCAGGTATTCAAAGGACAAGGAAAGGCTTAAGAAGGTTATGGAAGAGAATAAAGAGGCATATAGCAACATAGACAGCGAAACAAAGGATATGCTTGAAGTAGTGGCGAATATAAGGATACCAGAGGAGTTCAAAACAGAAAAAGAAGGAGAGGAGAGATACAATATGTGTAAGGCGTTTGAGGATATGAGACTTGAGGGTTATGAAGAAGGAATAGAAAAAGGGATAGAAAAGGGTATAGAAAAAGGTATACGTATATTGGTTCAGACTTGCCATGAGTTAGGCATAACAAAAGAAACTATCCTACAAAAGTGTGTGGAAAAGTTCGGTATAACGGTAGAGAATGCTGGAAAGTATGTGGAAGAATATTGCGTCTGATTTTTGAATGTGTCATATTTGGTATATAGCAATAGGTTAGTTTATTTTTGTATAATCAGCAATTAGCTCGCAGGAAGGGTGGAAACATATGTCCATACTGACTGCGAGCGATTTTTTATTCGTTTTATAATTGAATATGGCTTTTTCTTGCTAAGGAGACAAAAAGGTATTAAAATATTAGACATAGATATAAAGAAACGGAGGCTTATTATGGAAAAACAAGAGATATTTGCACATATTGACCATACGCAGTTAAAGGCGTATGCAACGTGGGAAGACATAGTGACGCTATGCGACGAAGCGGTTAAGTATAAGACCGCGTCGGTCTGCGTACCGCCGGCATATATTAAGAGAATACATGATACTTACGGAGAAGAAGTAAATATCTGCACCGTCATCGGCTTTCCTTTAGGATACAGCGTAACTGAGTCGAAGGTTAAAGAAGCTGTCTGTGCAATTAACGATGGAGCGAAAGAGATAGACATGGTTGTTAATATAAGCGATGTAAAAAACGGGCTTTATGATAAAGTAGAAGATGAAATACGTGCGTTAAAAGAAGCTTGCAGCAATAATATCCTCAAGGTAATAATTGAGACATGTTATCTGAATGAAGCGGAAAAAATCGCCATGTGCCATGCCGTTACAAATGCGGGGGCAGATTATATTAAGACTTCCACAGGTTTTGGAACAGCGGGGGCGACGATAGAAGATATCAGGCTTTTTAAGAAACATATCGGTTCAAATGTTAAGATTAAAGCGGCGGGCGGAATTTCCACATTGGAAGATATTGAGGCTTTTCTTACGGAAGGCTGTGACAGGATAGGAACGTCGAGGGCGGTAGGGCTGCTTAAGGAATTGTAATATGCCCGCACTTGCAGGTCAACGTAAGAATAGAGATTAGGATAAAGCGTGATAAGATAAAGTAGAAAGGAAGGATTAACGTGGAAATCAAGGAGCGTATCAGACTGCTTCAAGAGAAGATGGAACAGGAAAATATTGATTATTATATGATTCCGACGGCGGATTATCACAATTCGGAATATGTGAGCGATTTTTTTAAGGTAAGAGAGTATTTTTCAGGATTTACAGGCTCAAACGGAACGCTGGTAGTAAGCCGTGATTCTGCTGGATTATGGACGGACGGACGTTATTTTATACAGGCGGAAAAAGAGCTTGAAGGGAGCGGTATCACGCTTTTTCGTATGCAGGAAGAGGGCGTGCCGACGATTAAAGAATATTTAAAGCAGAACATGAAGGACGGAGAAGCGCTGGGGTTTGACGGCAGGGTTATCGATGCACATTATGGCAAAGAGCTGGAAGACAGTTTACAGCATACTCATACGGCTTTCAGATATGAAAAGGACGTAGCGGGGGAGCTTTGGAGTGACAGACCGAGTCTGCCCTGCGCACCCGTAAAGATATTGCCTGAAGAAATCTGCGGGCAGAGCGCGGCGGATAAATTAGAAAAAGTAAGGGCTGTAATGAGTGAGAAAAAATGCGACGCCCATCTGCTTGCTAAGCTGGACGATTTAATGTGGCTGCTTAATATAAGGGGCGCCGATGTGGAATGCAATCCGGTAGCGTTGTCTTACGGATATATTACAATGACGGACTGTTTTCTTTTCATACAGAAGCAGGCTGTTACGGAAGAAATGAAGGAGTATGCTGCAAAGTGCGGCATTACACTAAAAGGCTATGATGAGATAGAGGCTTTCTTAAAAGAAAATGCCAAAGGGAAAGTGCTCTTAGACGAGAGGAACGTCAATTACAGGCTGTACAGTATTCTTAAGAGCGGAGCGGAAATCGTGACCGATGTAAATCCGAGTGAGAAAATGAAAGCTATTAAGAATCCGGTCGAGCTTAAATACATGGAAAAGGTATATTTACAGGACAGCGTCGCTTTGACTAAATTTATATACTGGCTTAAAACCAATATCGGTAAAATACCGCTGACAGAATATTCGGCGGCGATGTATCTTGATAATCTGCGCAGGGAGGTTGAGGGTTTTCTTGATTTGTCGTTTCCGACTATCAGCGGATATAAGGAAAATGCAGCGATGATGCACTATGAAGCGACAGAAAACGATAACAGTAAGCTTGCGCCCGAAGGAATGTTGTTAGTGGATTCGGGCGGACAATATCTGGGCGGAACCACAGATGTGACAAGGACAATCGTGCTGGGAGAAATAAGCGGCGAAATTAAGCGGCATTTTACGGCTGTGGCTGTCGGAATGCTTGCCTTAACCAACGCAAGATTTTTATATGGCTGTACCGGAAGAAATCTGGATATTCTGGCAAGAGAGCCGTTATGGAGTATGGACATTGATTATAAGTGCGGAACGGGACACGGAATTGGGTATATACTTAACGTGCATGAAGGACCGCAGAGTATAAGATGGCGCTATGTCGAGAGCGTGAAAGAGACCGTAATCGAGGCAGGCATGGTAATGTCTAACGAGCCGGGCGTATATAAGACCGGAAGCCACGGGATACGTACTGAGAACGTCATAGTGGCAAAAAACGGTGTAAAAAACGAAGACGGGCAGTTTATGTATTTTGATACCCTGACCTATGTTCCGATTGATTTAGAGGCAATAGCGCCCGAATATATGCAGAAAGCGGATATTGAGAGGCTTAACGCCTACCACAAGGCAGTATATGAGAAAGTGAGTCCGTATCTAACGGAAGATGAGCGTAAATGGCTTAAGGAAGCAACGAGAGCTGTCTCTTAAGCAGGGGGATTAATATGAAATTTTATAAAAACCTGTATATCGGAGATACTATTAAAAATCCGAATCAAGTGAAGAGAAAAATAAAGCATCATGCAAGACAACTGAATGTATTTGTCATCATGCTTGCTTCGGGTGATAACCAGCTTGAAATCTGCCATAGTATGCTTATCAGGCAGCCTTTTTATAAGAAGAAGGAAAATGCGCCGTATATCATCGGCATTGCGGGAAGCTATGATGAGGCTGTGGAAATAGTGTGTAGGATTACCCAAGAGGCAGTGGTACAGAATGGAAACGCCGATTTGAAGGGATATTTGTTGTAGAAGAAAGGCAAAGTATAAATGTTACATATATTGTTGCTGATTTTAAGAATAATATTAATAATATTAGCAATATTGATAGGGGTAATACTCCTGTCTTTATGTATTGTACTTTTTGTGCCAGTGCGTTACAGTATTAAGTTAAACCGCACGGAAAGCGAAGGCAGCCCTCCGATAGAGGCGGACGCTAAAATTACGTGGCTTCTGCATTTTATCAATATAAGGGCTGTGTATCCTTCCGATATATATCTTAAAGTGCGCATTATGTTTATTACTCTGTTCAGGCTTCCTATGAAAGAGAAAAAGACGAAAAAAGAAAGAAAAGAGAAAACGAAAACCAACGGTAAGGATAAGAACGAAGAAAAGAAAACGAAAACCAACGGTAAAGATAAGAATGAAGATAAGGATAAATATAAAGTTCAGGAAGCAGACGCTAGGACAGATAAAGAAAAAGCCGCAGGAGAGAAAAGCAGCGTAGCAGAAGAAAAAGTTGTAGGAGAGAAAATTAGCGCAGATAAAGAAACGATTGTAGAAAAGAGAGCAGGCACAGAAAATGAAACTGTTACAGGCGTAGAAACAGAGTCCGGCGGTAAGGCAAAACAACCTCTAAAAGCCAAAATAAGCGCTAAAATAAACGCCATAAAAGCCAAACTAATTAAAATAATAGATATATTTAAAAATATAATATACACAATAAAGAAAATCTGTGTTAAAATAAAAGAAATGTTGGAAAATGCAGAGTATTATCTTGATATTATTAAGGGCGATGAGTTTAAAAGAGCATTTTCATTGTGTAAGGGTGAGCTGGGGGCAATTTTTAGCTATATTAAGCCGAGGAAGCTGCAGGCTGATTTAATAATAGGGCTTGACGATCCGGCAGCTACGGGACAGGTTCTTTCATATTACGGAATACTATATTCGTTGATAGGAAACAATGTTAATATCACGGGCGATTTTGAAAGGAGAAGAATAGAGGGTTCTGTTTTTATTAAAGGAAAGATAAAGCTCTTTACATTTTTGAAGGCGGTTATCCGCATTTACTTCAATAAAGATATCAGAAAATTACTTAAGCTGTTTAAGAAGGAGGAAGCATAAATGGCAGATAACAATTTCACCAACGTAATTGAATCCCTTATGAAAGGAATGAATGCGGTTTTATCAACAAAGACGGTGGTAGGAGAGGCAACACAGATTGGAGATACCATTATTCTTCCGCTTGTTGATGTCACTTTCGGCGTAGGTGCAGGAGCGAGCAGCACGGATAAGAAGAACGGCGGTGGCGGCGGTTTTTCCGCTAAAATGAGTCCGAGTGCGGTGCTGGTTATTAAAAACGGTTCTACTAAACTTGTAAATATAAAGAATCAGGATACAATTACTAAGGTAATCGACATGATTCCGGATATCGTAGATAAATTTACCGCACCCAAAGAGGATATGATTGCGGATGACGATGCTGTGGATATTGCATTTCCTGCAGAAAAGAAGGACGTGCAGTAGGGGCATCACATAGAAGTAAAAATTGCATATAATATATAAAAGGCATAGGCAGGAAAACTATATGAAGAAATTAATCGGACTTGTAGCGCTTTGCGTAGGAATAGGAATGCTGTTTATGCTTTTTATGACTAATCGTTTTATTGGACTTATTTTGATTGTACTTTTGCTGCTGATAGGTTATAATTTCTTTTGCTGTGATTAGCAGAAATGGAAGAGATGGAATGGCTGGTGCGAGTGAAATCGCATATTAAGAAAGAATGAAGGTTTACTATGGACATAAATGTTGATGAAATACTTGAAAACGGTTCCGAGGAGGAATTGAATAAATTAAAGTCGTGGCTTTTCCGCGAAAATGTAAGAATTATTACCGCCTCTAAGGATTTGGATAAGAAGCAGGAGCAGTTCAATAAGGAAAAGGAACAGTTTAAGGGCGAAATGAAGACGCTCAATCATAAGTTGTCTGCGGATAAGAAAAGATTGGAACAGGACAAGGATTTCTTTGAGAAGAAGATGCAAATTCTTAAAGATGGTTTTGAACAGCTTGATATCGACCGCAGGCGGCTGGATAAGGAAAAGACTAGGTTCGAGGCTCAAAGGGAGATGATGGAGCGGTCTTCTTATGAGATAAATGACAGTGATATATCTGCACTTTTCAGAGGAGTAACTAACCTTCTTTCCTTGAAGAAAAGATATAAAGACCTGATTAAGATTTTCCACCCGGATAATGTCGCAGGCGATAAGGAAATGATTCAGATGATAAATAGTGAGTACGAGAGTCTCAAACGCAGTTTTGATAGAGAAATGCGGGCGTAGGAATGAAATAGTGTAAAACAAAAAGACCAATGGTTTGAATTGGTCTTTTCTTTGTATTGAATACATTTAAAGTTAAGCTCTTTCAACTCTGCCGGATTTCAGGCACTGAGTACATACATGTAATCTCTTAGCTGCACCATTTACCTTACATTTAACTCTTTTTACATTAGAATGCCAGATTCTATTGGACCTTCTATGTGAATGGCTTACATTGTTTCCGAAATGAGCTCCCTTACCACAAATATCACATTTTGCCATTTTAGCACCTCCTAACGATACGGTTTTCTTATTCCGCTTACACAACGTTAATATAATATCAGAAATTGGCAAGGATTGCAAGTACAAAATGCAAAAGAAAGAAAGAAAAATTACCCATTAAGAATATTGACTTTTATAAGCTGTTTTGAGATAATATAAACGGTGTGTTGCAGTAAGCGGCGCATACAATGCAAATTGCGGAAAACCGCAAGGTTTTCCCTGATAATATAATTTTAAGGAGGATATGTCATGTCAACAAAAGCTAATTACAAGATTGACGAAATCGGTAAGGGCAAAGTCGGATTTTCCAAAACTCGCTCAATTATCGAAGCTGCTTTCTACGGAAACAACGTAGTGAAAGTAAACACATTAAAAGAGGCTTACAATTTAGCAAAAAATTCACCGGGAACAATTGTTACCGATATGCCTGTCAAAGACGGTGAGACATTCGGACTTCCTGATGACGCAAAGGTACTGTTATTCAACGATGGAGCAGTAACAGGACGTTATGCTGCAGCGCGCCGTATTAAAGGCGAGCCGGGCGTTGATGAGACCAAGCTGGACAAGGTAATTATGGACGCAATTTATGAGACACGTTGGAAAACAATGTATCATGCTGAGTGTTTCGTAGGTCTTGATCCTGAATTTATGGTAAAAGCACACCTTTTGATTCCGGAAGGTGAAGAGAACCTGCTTTACAACTGGATGATTAACTTCCAGTATATGTCTGACGACTATGTAAAGATGTACAAGAATTCCAAACCGGTAGGCGATGGCAAAGAGCCTGATATCTATATTTTCTCAGATCCTCAGTGGGCTCCTCATGAAGCACCTGACGTTGATTATAGCTGCTTAAGCGATCCGCTTACACTTTGCTATTTTGATACCAATCAGAACTGTGCGGCTATTCTCGGTATGAAATACTTCGGCGAGCATAAGAAGGGCACTTTGACAATGGCGTGGGCTTTAGCTAACAGAAACGGTTATGCGTCATGCCACGGCGGACAGAAAGAATATTCATTAGAGGGCGGAAAGAAGTTCGTTGCTTCCGTATACGGTCTGTCAGGCTCCGGCAAGTCTACTTTGACTCATGCAAAGCATAACGGCAAGTATGATCAGTTTGGCGGTATCAAAGTTCTTCATGACGATGCATTTATCATTAATTCCGATACGTGTGCATCTATCGCTCTTGAGCCTACTTACTTTGATAAGACGGCAGATTATCCTACAGGCTGCCCGGATAATGAATATCTGTTATCTGCTCAGAACTGCTCATGTACTATGGACAGCGAAGGAAAGATTCAGCTTGTAACAGAGGATATCAGAAACGGCAATGGACGTGCTATCAAGTCTAAATTATGGTCTCCTAACCGTGTAGACAAGATTGACGCTCCTGTTAATGCAATCTTCTGGATTATGAAAGATCCTACAATTCCGCCGGTAGTTAAGCTGAAAGGTTCGGCGTTAGCTTCCGTTATGGGCGCTACGCTTGCTACTAAGACGTCTACCGCAGAGCGTGTTGCTGCTGGTACAGACCTTAATGCAATCCGTATTGTACCTTATGCTAACCCGTTCAGAACCTATCCGTTAGTAAACGACTATGAGAAGTTTAAGAAACTGGTAGAAGAGAAGAACGTAGCTTGCTATATTGTTAATACAGGCGACTTCATGGGCGAGAAGGTTAAACCTGCCGATACTCTTGGAATCCTTGAGACAATCGTAGAAGGCAAAGATAAATTCGAGCAGTGGGGACCTTTTGAAGATATTGAAATCATGAACGAATGGTCAGGACAGACAGAAGGCTTTAAGAACTTCAAGGCTGACGTCAACGACGCTGACTACAAAGAACAGTTGAAGGCTGCTATGCAGACTCGTGTAAATGCGGTAAATGATTTCGCTACCAAGAAAGAGGGCTATGACAAGCTTCCTGATGAGGCGCTTGCAGCTTTACAGAAATTGGTAGACGCATTGAACTAATTGAATAAATTAAATTATTTTAATTAAAGCTGGAAGATAAAATTACACCCCATTACCGTGATTGGTGATGGGGTGTTTTTATGGAATAAATTATGTTTTATGTTGAATTATTGTTGAGTCATTATTGCATCATGCTGTTTATGAAATACGCATATAAAGCCTGAGAGGTTTCCTTGTTGTAATGCAGACCGTCTACGATTTTACAGCCGACCGCTGATATGTAGCTGTGACTATCTATCCAGTGTATATATGGGCTCAAGTTATTATACATTTGTGTATTAAAGTATGTTACCTGCTCTTCGGTAACATATAGATTATCCCATACCGGATTGACGGAAGCATAGTAAACTGTTGCTCCTAAAGCTGTCCATTCAGCAGCTTTGGCATTAACAAGCGGTATGTATTTCTGGAGATTTCTGGTATCGTTTACGCCCAGATTAATTAATATTTTGGAGCCGTTTCCTACGCAGGCGTCTATTCTTGGAATCGCTTTTTCTTTAAACCACGTATAACCTTGTCCGCTTTCAGCTATCCATGTGCAAGCATTGGGACCTACAGCTTCCTGCATCTGTACGAATCTGGAATCACCCACCATAATTATACCTGCCGTATTTCTTACATCAGGTACGGGCACTATTTCAGGAACTGCCGGAACAGCAGGCTGCGTTTCAGAAACTGCCATAGCTGCGGACTGTGCGGCGGCAGCGTTAGCATTTGCCTGCATACTTGCCCATGCTGCGCTAAGCGCGTTTATCTGCTCCTGTGTAAGTGTAATACCTTGAGCTTGAAAACTCTCTATTAAAGCGGTGAACGCAGCATCTGTGGAAGCGCTGCCTGCAGGAGTACTGCTTTGTAGATACTTATTGCTGACAAAAGCTCTAAGTTCATTATTAGCGCCGTAGGCAATTTCATACCAGCCGGTATCTGCCTGTCCAAGTACTATGACTGTCTGACCGCGATTTAGCGAACCGACTTTTTCATAGGCTGTCGAAGGACCTTTTCTGATATTGACGGAGTTAATTACATACATTGCAATGGGCGCGCCGTATTCTGTAACGGTATATCCGCTTTGGTCATTTGTGCCGACAAACCTGATAAATTGGGTTTCTGCATCTTCCGGGCTGCTGTAACCGCATAGTAAGAGTGAAAGGGTTAGCGTGAGAATCACTGATAGTTTTTTCATTTGGTATATTCTCCTTTTTTCTAAGATAGTTGTATGATAAAGTATACAATGTAAAAGAAAATTGTGCAAGCAAAAGAAATGTGAAAATAGATTTTTCACACTGCCAGAAAATACCATATGAATGTTGATTAATTCTTTTTTAGTAAAGACGCCAGCCGTGAAACCAATTTCCATATACAAGATATAAGCAGATTACACAGAAGCGCCACCGCGATGATACATATCGGGCTTATAATGAATCGGACCGATATGGATTCAATCCTAGAGAAATTTATACATCTCATGGCTACAAATACATGTGTGAGGTATAAATAAAGGGAACTTTTACCTAAAAAGGCAAATACCGGTTCTTTTATCCGGCATTTAGACGCAAGAATAAGGATTAGCAATGTCCAAACCACAGTTGCGCCAATCTGCACCCATATCTGATAATCTTCGGTATTGCCGCCCCAGTTTACGCCGCCTTCAAGCCCCCATTTTGTGATAAATATCATACCAATAGACAGAATGATAAGCATATAAATCCATATTTTATCAATAATTTTTTTAAAGGTTTCTTCATATTCTCCGGCAATTAGACCGATGGCAAATGCAATATTTGATACATACCAAAACGGCGACATATTATTTTTATAAAGGATATAAGACATGACATAGGTAAAGAGACAGAATAACAGTACCCTTATCCATTTAATTCGTATTAAGGCGTAAATAACAATAAATCCTATATAGAATAAGAATAGTACCATCATATACCAGTATTTGTATCCGCATATTAAAAACCATAGGTCTTGGAGGGAATTGAGCCCGTCTGAAATTAGCTCTATAAAACCTATTATGAGAAAATAAGGCAGATATACATTTTTAATCCTTTTCCACACAAATGTCCAGCTCATTTTATTATCGCCGAGGGATTTTATCATGGCGTACCCCGAAAAGAGAAAAAAGATATCGACGCCGTATACGCCAAGCTTTGTAAGGGCAAACCTAAAAGTTTCTATATTGCCTTCTGTTGCTGCGAGTATATTCCACCAGTGTCCATAATGTGATAATACGACCATTAATGCCGCAATTCCGCGGAACCAGTCAGTTTCACGTTTATTCATAAGGGTTTCATTCGTGATGGTTTTATTGTTGTTATTGTTCATAGTTCACTCCATTTATGATGGCTGTTTAGCAATTATTCATGCTAATTATAGTATTATAGGAAAATTATAACAATACTTGGAACAATATCTTAAGAAAAAATTAAAGAATTGTTGTATTTTGGTGCGGGATTGGATATAATGAAATTAGCCTGAGATGTGCGACAATTCTTGTTATTTTGAACCTACAGTTACTTTAAACGGGATTCCTACATCTTCATGCGGATGTCAAGCCTCCGGTCTTTGAACCTTATGCAGTGGAAGGCAGAAGCATGATTGCGGTTACCCACCTAGCGTGTGCTAGGAGTCAAAATACAGGATACGGCATTTCGGGTTTACATAAAAGCAGCTTTTACGGCTGCTTTTTCTTTAGCATATGCCTAGGGCTTAAGTTCCTTAAGATTGCATTTTCTACTATTTATATACATACATTATAAAAGCATGATTTGCCAATCTTTACCGTGCGGGGAGCATAAATAATGAATATGAAATATAAAAAAGAAAACCTGAATAATTTAATTAAGCTGATTTGCATACTGGCGGGAATGGTATTTTTATTTACAATCTGGTTAAACAGCCATGAAAGCAAAAAAGAAACACCGCAGGGAGAGGGAATAAGCATAGAAGATGTGAATATTCTGTTACAGGCGTTGGGCGTAGCAGAACTAAGTGGTACAAAGCAGGACAACGCAGAAGAGGATAATACAGAACCGGATGGCATTACATACGGGCAGTACATGGAGATATATGAGCAGCTTGACGCAGCTTCGATGGGGATTCCCGATTTTGCTGAAAAATATGAGGATACTTACATATTTATGAAAGAGGACTGGTACGAGGCATATAAATATATGCTGGCGTATCTTGATACGGAGTCGTCTATCTGGAAGACGACAGTGTTTATTATCAAGGTAGACGAAGAGAAGAGGAAAATCTATACACAGAACGAAGAATACGAATATCTATCTTCGTCTTTTGCAGATTCGGCGTTTACGAAAGAAGAGGTGTATGTTAAGGGAGACAGACTCCTTACCTGTATGCGCATACTGCCGGAAGAGACGATTCTGGAAAACGTCTGGGTTATGGAAGTGGATAAAAACGATAATGATTCAGACAGCGCAGGCGGAGCCTTGTTGGAGTGCTTTTACCGGCAGGTTAATTTCACGGTGGAAGCAGATTTATCCGTGGCTAAAGACGCTCTTAGGGAGTGTGTTACGGATTTGACCTTCGATAACGGAAAGCTTGTTAAACAGCGGCAAAAGCAGGATAAGATACGCGGTAAGCTTCTAAGCGTAGCGGATAACTTTTTAGAGATAGAAGGATACGGCACATATGAAATCGAAGAAAATCTGGAAGTCTATAAGTTATTCGGCACACTTGAATCACAGAAAAAAGCGGATTTGATGATTGGCTATGACTATACGGATTTTGTTATAAAGAATAATAAGGTCTGCGCCTGTCTTGTCTCTAGAGAAGGCGAAACCGACCAGATACGTGTCTTGCTTAAAAATACCGGAAACGGAAGTTATTATTATAATGAAGCGAGCGTTACCGTGGACGGAATACAGACGGATATAAAGGAGGATAAATTAAAGGAAGGCGAGAGGGTTTCTTTTCAGAGCACAGCGCTGACCGATGGAGTCAAACTAGAGGCGGATGGCATATCACAGGAAAATAATCTCTATAGGGGGAGTCTGGAATTTTATAAGACAGGTGACGGAATGGTTATCATAAATGAACTGCCGTTAGAAGAATATTTATATGCGGTGGTGCCAAGCGAGATGCCTGCGTATTATCCTATAGAGGCGCTTAAAGCACAGGCGGTCTGTGCGAGAACTTATGCGCTGCGGTTTATACTGCATGCGGGGCTGCCGGAGTTTGGCGCACATTTGGACAATACCACGTCATATCAGGTATACCATAATATTGCGGAAAATTCCGCGACCACTACGGCGGTGAAGGAGACTGACGGTATGACGCTGTATTATCAGGGTGAGCCGGCGCAGAATTATTATTACTCGACTTCCTGCGGTTATGGTACGGATACTAGAATCTGGAAGACGGGAGATGGACAGGCGATAGAGTATATAAAGGCGGGAAAGCTTGCGCCTGCAGAAGATGAGGCTAATGCTTACAGTGCCGAATATATGGAAGATGAGGAGAATTTTGCCGCATATATAAATAGTGTGGACGAAGCGGACTTTGAAAGCAGTGAGCCGTGGTATCGGTGGAGTTATGAGGTGAAAGAACTTGATGTAAGCGCGCTGCTTGATAGAATAAAGGAGAGGTATAAGGCGAACGCTTCGCTTATTCTGGTGAGAAAGGGCAGCGAAGGGGAGTATTATTATGTCTCTGAGGAGATAAACGACATAGGAGAGCTAAGGGATATAAGCATAAGTAAAAGAGGAACGGGCGGCATTGCCGACGAAATGATTATAAGCGGAAGCAAGGAAGTTATAAAAGTAATTTCCGAATATAATATCAGGCGTATTTTGTGCGACGGTAAAAGCGAAGTAATAAGGCAGGACGGAAGCGTTATAGCGGCGGGGAGCCTTCTGCCGAGCGCGTTTTTGATAATAAAGGCTGGTAAAGACGGCGAAGATATGGTAGGATATACTTTAATCGGCGGCGGCTACGGACACGGCGTAGGCATGTCGCAGAACGGGGCTAAAGAGATGGGCAGTCTGGGATATAACTATGAGGAAATTCTCGATATGTTTTTTGCAGACTGTGAGGTGCATAAATGAGGACAATAATCAGACTGTATTATATATTCAGGGATTTTTCAAGGCAGATGACGCGCAAAAATATCAGTTCCTTTGCGGCAAGCTCGGCGTTTTTTCTATTTTTATCGCTGGTGCCGCTGCTAATGGCGTTGTGTGCCATTCTGCCGTTTACTTCATTGACTGCCGATAATCTGATTACGGCGATTATGAGGGTGCTGCCGAATGCGATAGATGATTTTGTCACTAAGGTAGTGTATGACGTTTACTCAAGAAGTACCGGCACTATTACGGTATTTGCCCTTGTCACGCTATGGTCGGCGGCGAAAGCAATGCTCTCGCTTATACAGGGGCTTAATGCAGTAAACGATATAGAAGAGAAGCGTAATTATCTGCTGTTACGCACCATTGCCTGTTTCTATACGGTCATTATGCTTGTGGCGATTATTCTTTCTGTCTTTGTCATGGTATTCGGTAACGTTATCGTTGATGTTGTATTGAAAGATATTCCTCAATTACATGTAATAGTGCAGTTTATCATGCACTTTAGATTTGTTTTTTCATGGTTTTTGCTGACGCTTATTTTTGCGGTTATTTACACCTTTGTGCCGGCTGTCAAATTAAAATTTAAAAGGCAGCTTCCGGGGGCGGTTTTTTCGGCGGTTGTATGGAGTATCGCGTCCTATATCTTCTCTGTGTATGTCGGAAGCTTTAACGGGTTTGGCACATATGGAAGCCTTACCACTGTGGTTATTTTGATGTTTTATTTCTATATGGTTATGTATATACTTTTGATTGGCGCGCATATTAACAGGTATTTCGGACCTGTATATAAATTTTTGTTTGGGTGGCTTGACAAGTCGCCCAAAAATCATTAGAATAAAGTGAAATATAAAAAGGCTGTGAAGGTGTCAGTAGAACAGTATTTTCTTACAGAGAGAGGAAGTCGTCGGCTGTAAGCTTCCTTAAGTTCAGATAATGTTTTGAATTTCCCACCGGAGCTGCTTAGGCGAAAAGCTAGTCTTAGCTTAGTAGTTTAAGACGTAGAGAGCGCGTTAAGCAAAATAAGAGTCTGTTTATTTGTTGTTTGAATAAGCAGGAATTTTGGGTGGTACCGCGGATTAATTCGTCCCATATGCTGTTGTTGGCATATGGGATTTTTTAATTATCTTGAATTTTGCGCCAAAGACTATGCGGGTTAATTATATTAATATAGAAAGGAAAGAGAGCATGAAAGAGAAGTTGGAACAGATTAAAGCCGAAGCGCTTCGCCAGATTGAGTCAAGCGACGCTTTGGAGAAATTGAACGAGGTGCGCGTCAACTTCCTCGGTAAAAAGGGAGAACTTACAAGCGTATTAAAAAGTATGAAGGACGTAGCGCCGGAAGAGCGTCCTAAAGTGGGGCAGTTGGTGAACGAGACCAGAGAGCAGATTGAGGGCATACTCGAAGCCGCTATCGCTAAGATGGAAAAGGCGGCAAGGGAAGCTCAGATGAAAGCAGAGGTAATTGACGTTACCCTGCCGGCAAAAAAGAATATCATAGGACACCGTCACCCGAACTCGATAGCGCTTGAAGAGGTAGAGAGAATCTTCGTCGGCATGGGCTATGAAGTAGTGGAAGGACCGGAGATAGAGACCGATTATTATAATTTTGAAGCGCTGAATATTCCTGCGGACCACCCGGCAAAAGACGAACAGGACACCTTCTATATCAGCGGCGATTTCCTGCTGCGTACACAGACGTCAGGAATACAGGTGCATGAGATGGAGAAAGGCAAACTGCCTATAAGAATGATTGCGCCGGGAAGAGTTTTCCGTTCTGACGAAGTAGACGCAACTCACTCGCCGTCATTCCATCAGATAGAAGGGCTTGTGATTGATAAGCATATTACATTTGCGGACCTTAAAGGAACTCTGGCTGAGTTTGCTAAGGAGTTGTTCGGAGAGGAGACTAAGGTAAAGTTTAGACCGCACCATTTCAACTTCACGGAACCGAGCGCGGAGATGGACGTAAGCTGCTTTAAGTGCGGCGGGGAAGGCTGCCGTTTCTGCAAGGGCACCGGCTGGATAGAAATTTTAGGCTGCGGCATGGTTCACCCGAATGTACTGCGAATGAGTAAGATTGATCCTGAGGAATATACAGGTTTTGCATTCGGAGTAGGACTTGAGAGGATTGCGCTGCTTAAATATGAGATTGACGATATGCGGCTGCTGTATGAGAATGATGTGAGATTTTTAAAGCAGTTTTAATAAGTTAAATGAACAAAAAATCAGGAGGAATTAGAATATATGAATACTGCATTATCGTGGATTAAGGCATATGTGCCGGAGCTTTCGTGTACGGACAAGGAATATGCGGACGCCATGACGCTTAGCGGAACGAAAGTGGAAACTTATGAAAAATTAGACAAAAATCTGGAAAAAATTGTAATCGGACAGATTGTAAAGATTGACAAACACCCCGACGCCGACAAGCTTATCGTATGTCAGGTAGATATCGGCAAAGAGACTATTCAGATTGTCACAGGAGCGCCTAATGTTAAAGAAGGGGATAAAGTGCCCGTAGTATTAGACGGCGGCAAGGTGGCGGGAGGACATGACGGCGGACCGCTGCCGGAGGACGGAATCGTTATTAAAGCAGGAATGCTGCGTGGAGTTTCTTCTAATGGAATGATGTGTTCTATTGAAGAACTTGGCTCAAGCCGTGATATGTATCCGGAAGCTCCGGAGATGGGTATCTATATTTTCCCACAGGACGCGCAGATAGGCGCAGACGCGGTTGAAGCGCTTGGACTTAAAGATACCGTATTTGAGTATGAAATTACTTCCAATAGGGTAGATTGTTATAGTGTAATCGGCGTGGCGCGTGAAGCGGCTGCGACATTCAAGAAGCCTTTTATAGCGCCTAAAGTTGAAGTGAAGGAAAATAATGAAAAAGTAGAAGACTATATCAGCGTGAAAGTCGAAGACACCGACCTATGCCCGCGTTATTGCGCGAGGGTATGCACTAATATTAAAATCGCGCCTTCTCCGAAATGGATGCAGCGCAGGCTGGCGGCGAGCGGAATCCGTCCGATTAACAATCTGGTTGACATAACTAATTATGTTATGGAAGAGTACGGACAGCCTATGCATGCATATGACTTAGATACCGTAGCGGGACGCCAGATTATCGTGCGTCGTGCTAAAGACGGAGACGTATTCCAGACTTTAGACGGACAGATGCGCAATCTGGATAAAGATATGCTGATGATTTGCGATGCTGAGAAGGAAATCGGCGTTGCAGGAATCATGGGCGGAGAAAATTCTAAGATTACAGATAATGTAAAGACGGTATTATTTGAAGCGGCGACGTTCAACGGCGCTAATATCAGAAAATCCGCTAAGCGTCTAGGACTTCGTACCGATGCTTCCGGTATTTTTGAAAAAGGGCTTGATCCGCGCAATGCAAAGGTGGCAATCGACAGAGCTTGCCAGCTTATACAGGAGCTTGGCTGCGGAGATGTAGTCGGCGGAACGGCGGACGTTTGCGTGCCGCTTAAAGAATTAAGAAGGATTAAATTTGATAGCAAGCGTATCAATAATCTGCTTGGGACAGATGTTTCCGAAAAAGAGATGGAAGAAATCTTTGCAAGGTTGGAGCTTGAACTTGAAACTCAAAGCGATGGCACCAAGATAATTATTGTTCCATCTTTCAGGCAGGATTTGGAAGGAATAGCGGATATCGCAGAGGAAGTAGCGCGTTTCTACGGATATGATAAGATTCCTATGACGCTGCCAAACGGCGAGGCTACTACTGGCAAACTCAGCTTTAAGTTACGCATTGAGCAAAAAGCAAGAGATATCGCTGAATACTGCGGTTTTTCACAAGGAATGTGCTATTCGTTTGAAAGCCCTAAGGTATTTGACAAGCTGCTTCTTGATAAAGACGATGTTTTAAGAAAAGCAATAACGATTGCCAATCCGCTCGGAGAAGATTTTTCCATTATGCGTACTATTTCATTAAATGGTATGCTGACAAGCCTTGCGACTAACTATAACAGAAGAAATAAGTCCGTGCGTCTTTATGAGCTCGGAAATATATATCTTCCGGAGAGCCTTCCTTTGACGAAACTGCCCGATGAGAGAATGCAGTTTACCCTCGGAATGTATGGAGACGGCGATTTCTTTACCATGAAAGGCGTGGTGGAAGAATTTTTTGACAGCATAGGAATGAATAAAAAGACTGTTTATGAGCCGAAAGCAGGCAAGAACTTCTTGCATCCGGGACGACAGGCGAATATAATTTATGAAGGAAAAGTCGTAGGCTTCTTAGGCGAAGTGCATCCGGAAGTCTGTGATAATTACGACTTAAATACCAAAGCATATGTGGCGGTATTGGATATGCCGGAAATACTGCCGTTTGCGACTTTTGACAGAAAGTATACGGGCGTGGCGAAATATCCTGCGGTGTCAAGGGATATCAGCATGGTTGTGCCTAAAGATATTCTCGCGGGACAGATTGAAGCTATGATTATGCAGCGCGGCGGCAAGCTTCTTGAGGAGTATAAGCTGTTCGATATCTATGAGGGCAGCCAGATAAAAGAAGGATATAAGTCGGTGGCGTATTCAATAACCTTCAGGGCGCAGGATAGAACGCTGGAAGAAGCAGATGTAAGCAGCGTGATGAAGAAGATTTTGAATGGGCTTGAAGGAATGGGGATTGAGCTTCGGAGTTAAAATGTAAAGGCTACGTTGCACAATATATACAAAACAACGTAGGGCACGCTTTCGCTGCATTGCCGCCAGTAGCGGTACTAAGCTCGAAAAGACCTCGCTAAGTACCGACGGCGGCAGAGCACCCTGCTTATGTTTTGTATATATTGTGCAACTCATGCTGTGAAAAAATTCATGTGATAATTGAGAAATTCTGGTTATTGTGATAAGATTTTGTAAATATTTAAGTAAAAATAAATAGAAAAGGAGATAAGAAGATGGAACATAAGAACACATGGGAGACTTATAATAATAAGCAGCTTAAGGAAGTGGACGCTTTTGCTAAGGAGTATATTGACTTTCTTAATAACGGAAAGACCGAGAGGGAATGTATAGATACGATTGTTAATATAATCGAGAAAGCAGGATATAAGGAATTAAACGGTCTTATAAAGAATAATACTGCATTAAAATGCGGAGATAAGGTATATTCAGTATGGATGAATAAATCCATTGTTATGTTCAAAATCGGTGAGAAGGATATGTCGGAAGGAATGAATATTCTCGGCGCGCATATCGACTCGCCCCGTCTTGACGTAAAGCAGAACCCGTTATATGAAGACGGAGGATTTGCATACCTTGATACGCATTATTACGGCGGCGTCAAGAAATACCAGTGGGTGACAATTCCGCTTGCAATACATGGCGTAGTCGTTAAGAAAGACGGTACGACAATAGAAGTAAATGTGGGCGAGAACGAGGACGATCCTGTATTTTTCGTATCCGACCTTCTGATACATCTGGCACAGGAACAGCTAGAAAAGAAGGCTTCTAAGGTAATCGAGGGCGAGGCTTTAGATATTATCATTGGCAACAAGCCGCTTATAATTGATAAAAAAGACAAAAAGGATAAAAAAGATTCTGAAAAAGATGAAAATGAAAAGGCAGGGAAAGATGCAGTTAAAAGCGGTATCCTTGCTATTTTGAAAGAGTCATATGATATAGAAGAGGAAGACTTTATCTCGGCGGAATTAGAAGTCGTACCCGCCGGCAGCGCAAGGGAAGCGGGCTTTGACAGAAGCATGATTCTTGCTTATGGACAGGACGACAGAGTATGCGCCTTTTCTTCATTAAAAGCAATGCTGGAAGTTGATAAGACTGAGCGGACAGCCTGCTGCATTCTTGTAGATAAAGAGGAAATCGGCAGCGTGGGCGCTACCGGAATGCGCTCTCAATTCTTTGAGAATGCGGTTGCGGAAGTAATGAATCTTACAGGAAAGTTTAGCGAGCTGGGTTTAAGAAGATGTCTTGCTGCTTCATGTATGCTCTCATCAGACGTAAGCAGCGCATATGATCCCGGTTTTGCCTCAAGCTTTGATAAGAAGAATGTAGCGTATCTGGGCGGCGGCATGGTATTTAATAAATTCACCGGTTCAAGGGGCAAATCCGGCTCGAATGACGCCAATGCGGAATACATCGCGCATATAAGGGATATTTTCGAGAAAGAAAAGGTCAATTTCCAAACCGCAGAACTGGGCAAGGTAGACTTGGGCGGCGGTGGAACCATCGCATATATTCTTGCCTTGTACGGCATGAACGTAATTGACAGCGGAGTGGCGGTTCTTAACATGCATGCGCCGTGGGAAGCTACCAGCAAAGCAGATGTATATGAGACCAAGAGGGGCTATGTGGCTTTCTTGGAGAATGCGGATATGTAAGGGGATTGATGGTATTTGAGACGTCGTAAAAAGATAGAAAATTTAAAAGATTTGGAAATGGCGAAAAAAAGAAATCATAAAATTATGATTACAGATGAAGCTATTAGAAAAGTCCCACGAATAAAATATAAGAACATACCGGAAAACGAATATAATACGATTCGAGAATTAGCAAGAAGCGTTTTGAAGATATCAAAAGATGAAAACGATTCAAATGAAGTTGCTATAACATATGGAATGAACAGTATGAAACGTATTCAAAATGGCGAAGAGTATATTGGAGTGGCACTGGGGAGTGAGCATGGTGTTGATCCGATAAGTAATACAACTTCATTTCATTTGATATCATCAACAGAAACTTGCGTAGTTATTATTTTGCATAACCATCCGTCCTTGTCGAATTTCTCGTTATCGGATGTGCAATTTTTGTTACGGTATGCAAGTGTTAAGATGATGGTTGTTGTTACTAATCTTGGCAGTATATCGTATCTTGTAAAAGGGAATGGATATATTTATGATAAAGCGGTTGCATTGTTTAATGAGGCAGTCAGTTTAAACAATGAGGCTAAGTGTTTGAAAGATTTACAGAAAGCAGCTGATCATTTTTTGAAGAATTGTAATTCAGCCGGTATTGATTATGGTAATCAATAGAAAGGAGATTGTTATGGAAGAGCATATAATTTTAAGCGAACGATTGGAAGATCAGCTTAAGGCGGTTGAATGGGCGAAAGCAGAGCAGAAAAGAATTTTGAAAGAAAAAGGTGAGCGTATATCAAAGGAACTTATGGAAACAATGACTCCATTTATTTTAAATCAACAAAGAAATAGGCAATAAAAAGCGTAATAAATAACCAATCGTGATTTAAAAAAATATATATTATAAATAAAATCTTGAAAGGATTATAAATGTGTCAAGGCAAGTGCGAACATCTGCAAAAGCGGTTATAATTCAGAACGGAAAACTGCTTGCAATAAAGCTTAATGATGGCAAAGAGGAATGGTACATTTTACCCGGCGGCGGTCAAGGCGGTGAGGAAATACTTCCGCAGACCGTCGAGCGAGAAGTCAGAGAAGAAACAGGAATAGAGGTTAAATGTAAAGACTTGCTTTTTGTTATAGAAGGAGTTCATGGCGAGAGTTTTCATAGAGTTGATTTAGTGTTTTTATGCGATTACTTGGGAAAAGCCGAAAATGCAATACTTCATAATGATACTAATCAAATTGGATTTGACTGGCTGGATTTATCCGTATTGAATAGATTACCATTGTTTCCGTCAAAACTTCGCCGCCCTATAATGAATTTTTATGAGGGGAAAGAATACGCAAAGTATCTTGGGAATGAAGAGATAGGTGATCCTGAATGTTTGAACAATTTGTTAATCTGACAATAAGAAATGCAACCATCGAAGATGCGGTCTTATTATCTGCATGGTGGAATGATGGTAAAATTATGGCTCATGCAGGTTTCCCGAATGGAACGGGTGAAACTCCGCAATGTATTGCTGAAAAAATATCAAAAGATGAAGATGACGTTTGCAGGAGATTGATAATTGAGTATGACAAAATTCCAATTGGTGAAATGTGTTATTATAACATCGGAAATGATACGGCTGAAATAGGAATTAAAATCTGTGATTTTACCAAACAAAACAAAGGTTATGGGAAAATATTATTAAGTATGCTTATTCATTCTTTGTTTTCAAATTATGGTTACAAAAAGATTATCCTTGATACAAACTTAAAAAATACCCGCGCACAACACGTTTATGAAGAATTAGGTTTTAAAAAAGTCAGAGTAAAAAATAATTCATGGAAAGACCAACTTGGTGAATTACAATCTTTTGTTGATTATGAATTAGTTGAAGAAAATTTTAATGATTTCTCAAAGACAAACATAAATAGATATAGTTAAGAACAGCAAAGGGTACATCGAGAAGTCACTGAAACGATAAAGATGTGGAGCATGGTGGTTGCTATGCTCTATATTTTTGTAGAAAATGAAAGGTAGGAATGATATAATTAAAAGCAAATTATAAAATTAGGAGAAATTGAAATATTTATCTATGCAAATATCAAGAAAGTAAATTCAGCTTGAAAGAGGGATATTTATGAAATTATTCGTTGCGCGTCATGGTCAAACGGTTTGGAATGCTCAAAATAAAGTATGTGGTATTACTGATGTAGAATTAACAGAAAAAGGGATAGAACAAGCAAAGAAATTAGCCGATATAGTAAAAAATCACAATATTGATATACTCATATCTTCACCCTTAAAAAGAGCCATAGAAACAAGTCAAATTGTTGCCGACAAAAATAATATCGCTTTACAAATAGAAGAAGCGCTTATTGAACAGAATTATGGAATATATGAAGGTGCGGACAGAAATAATGATAACTTTTTAGCCAATAAAAGAAATTTTGCATACAGATATCCTCATGGAGAATCTATGATGCAGGTAGCATATAGAATATACGGACTACTTGATAAAATAAAGGAACAACATCAAGGAAAAAATATTTTAATTATTACTCATGGTGGAATATGTCGTATAATTAGGACTTATTTTATAGATATGTCAAATGATGATTTTTTCAATTATATACTGGAAAATGGTAAATTAGAGGAATACGAGTTGTAAGTAGTTTTGGGTTTATCTGATTGAGAAAACAACATTTGATAAATTATTATCTTGTTTGTGTATCGATAAGGAATGGTGAAAATAGATTGTCAATTTATAGGGATTTGTTATAATAAGTGAGTGGCAACATTCTGACAACAGAAAATCAGCAAGCCATAATAAAGAACACGCCGAGTACAAATGGTGTAATGGTGGATTGAAATGAACTTAAATAATCATACAAACTTAAAAAAATCAGACTTTTACTTCGACCTGCCGCAAGAGCTTATTGCGCAGGATCCACTGGAAAACCGCTCAGACTCAAGACTGCTTATGCTAAATAAGTCTACGGGGGAAATCAGTCACCATATTTTCTATGAAATTATCGACTATCTGAATGCGGGAGACTGCCTTGTTTTAAATAATACCAAGGTAATCCCTGCAAGGCTTATGGGCGTAAGGGAAGATACCGGAGCGGCGATTGAAGTGCTTCTTCTTAAAAGGAAGGACAACGATATCTGGGAGACTCTCGTTAAACCGGGAAAAAAGGCAAGACCGGGCATGAAGCTTGTCTTTGGCGGCGGACTCTTAAGGGCGGAAGTGCTTGATGTCGTAGAAGAAGGAAACAGGCTTATTAAATTTTCATATAAGGGCGTATTTGAAGCGGTGCTGGATTCTCTTGGCGAGATGCCGCTTCCGCCTTATATTACGCATAAATTGAACGATAAGAACAGATACCAGACGGTATACGCCAAATATGAAGGCTCGGCGGCAGCTCCGACTGCGGGACTTCATTTTACAAAGGAGCTGCTTGAAAAGATAGAGAAAAAAGGCGTGGATATCGCCTATGTTACGCTCCATGTAGGGCTTGGAACCTTCCGTCCGGTAAAAGTAGAGAATATATTAGAACATCATATGCACTCTGAATACTATCAGGTATCGGAAGAGGCTGCAAAAAAAATCAATAGGGCAAAGGAAAACGGCGGCAGGGTTATCTGTGTAGGGACAACAAGCTGCAGGACGATAGAAAGCGCGGCGGATAAGGGCGGCAGACTTAGCGAAAGCAGCGGCAATACCGAAATATTTATTTACCCCGGCTACCGTTTTAAAGTTATGGACGCTTTAATTACGAATTTTCATCTGCCGGAGTCTACGCTTTTAATGCTTGTATCGGCGCTTGCGGGCAGAGAGAATGTACTGCGTGCTTATGAAGAGGCAATTAAGGAAAGATATAGGTTTTTTAGTTTTGGGGACGCGATGTTTATTCAATAAAAATCTAAGATGTACTTTTGTGAAGTGAAAAAGTGAAAAATTTATAAGGGGAATATTGTAATCGAAATTTACATATGCTATAATGCCAATAGGCAAAAAAGTGGTTATAAGTCCATCCGGACAAGAGAATGAATCCCCGGACCGTATTGCAGTACAGTTCGGGGATTCTTCTCATCTTTTATAGTGGTTAAGCACCCACTAGGTTAGTTGTTGTCCTTATGGTCGCCATCTAACAATTTGATGATGTAGTGGCAGGCTACACCAGCCGCAACGGCGATTAAAAAGGTGGTTATAACTTCCATCCAAACACCTCCTCCTGTTGTCAGGTATTGGTAGGACAACAAAAGCAGTATAACACATCTTTTGATTTTATTCTATATTTTGTAAGAAAATTATTGGAAATACAATTAAAGGGGAATTTTTGATTTTATTAAGCCATTTTATGAAAAGCACAAAAAACGCCAAAAAGAGAGATTGAAAAGGTTAATGGAAGAATAGGAAAACAAGCAATAGTAGGAGGTATTCAAAATGAGTTATATCAAAAACATTGAGCATGAAAAGGTTTTAAAGTTGGTTGATGAAATTAGTGTCCAGCCGGGGCAAGTAGTCAGCAAGACTTTGGCACAGAATGGCGCAGTCAGCGTTACCCTGTTTGCATTCTCAAAGGGTGAGGAAATCAGTGCGCATGATTCCGAGGGAGATGCTTTTGTTCATGTGCTGGAAGGTACCGGCAGATTTACAGTAGGTGGTGTGGAACATACCGTAAAGGCAGGAGAGGTATTAGTCATGCCGGCAAAAATTCCCCACGCCGTATATGCTCCGGAGAATTTTAAATGGATTTTGACGGTTGTTTTTCCGATTAAGGAGTGAAAGAAAAATATTTACACCTTAAAGTATAATCATCAAAGGAATGAATGCGACATGACTAATTTAACCTGTGGATTTATCGGCTTAGGACTGATTGGCGGTTCCATCGCTAAGGCAATCCATGAAAAAGTACCCGAAGCCTATATAATTGCATATGATACCAACGCCGCTTCTTTAGAGCTTGCACTAAACGAAGGCGTTATCCAGAAAGCCTGTGCAGAAATAGATGAGGCTTTTGAAGCATGCAGTTATATATTCTTATGCGCGCCGGTATCGCGGAATGATGAAAACCTTCTTAAATTGAAAGAACATCTGTCTGCCGACGCCATATTGACGGATACAGGAAGCGTTAAAACCGGCATACACGAACATATAACGGCGCTGGGACTTGAGGAGCAGTTTATCGGTGGGCACCCTATGGCGGGTTCTGAGCGTTTTGGCTATGCCAATTCAAGCGCGGCGCTTTTTGAAAACGCATATTATATCTTAACGCCTACTGACGTTACGCCCACAGAGAAAATTTCTGCCTATCAGACGTTGATAAAAACGATAGGCGCTATTCCGCTTGTGCTTTCATGCAGCCAGCATGATTATGTGACGGCGGCGATTTCCCATCTGCCGCATGTAATATCCGCCTGTCTGGTAAATTTTGTAAAAGACAGCGATTCTAAAGAGGGCATAATGAAAATGATTGCCGCCGGCGGATTTAAGGATATTACAAGGATTTCTTCTTCCTCGCCTGTGATGTGGCAGCAAATATGTTTGACTAATACGGAGAATATTTCTTCCTTGTTAAATCAATATATTAATAATCTGCTTGATTTTAAGGAAACGCTCGATTTGGGCGATACCGATATGCTTTATAGGTTCTTTGACGAGGCACGTGCTTACCGCGAGTCGTTTATTGATGCTTCCAGCGGTCCGATTAAGACAGAATATGTAATTACCGTGGATATTGCCGACAAGCCCGGTTCTATTGCGACTATTGCCACACTGCTTGCTAAGCATGATATCAGTATCAAAAATATCGGTATTAATCATAACAGGGAGTTGGCGGAGGGCGCTCTGCGTATAGAGTTTTATGACGATACGGCGACCGAACAGGCGACCGTAGTATTAAGAGAACAGGAATATGTGATACATACAAAGGCGTGAGCAAAAGTGAGGATTAAAATGAAAAAAATTATAAGTATTATAACGATAATATGTATCTTGTGTATGACAGGCTGCGCGCTTAAGGAAACAGGCGGCGGAGCAGAAAATACTGTACGCATAGAATATGACGACATAGCGGACAATACCACAGACAATACAGCAGACTGGATTATTGAAAATCCTATCGGAGAAATCGCTGTGCCTGAGATTGAATATGGAGAAGTAAGTACGCCTGAGGAACGAATAGAGCGTTTTCAGTTATTGCTTGATGGATACAGACCGCCATTAAAAGATGAGAACGCGCAGATATTACAGCTTAGCGGTAATTTGTCGCTTGATATGGACGAAGCATGTTATCCGAAGCTGCGTGAAAGCTTAAGCCAGTACAGTGCAAAGGTGCAGGAGGACATGCTGGATAACTCGAACAGAGTAATTGTACATAGGGCGGATAAGCAGGTCTTGAGTTTTTTGGAGAAGAAGGGCAGCTATGGGTTTTATGTAAGTGGATATAATTATGATACGGAAACAGGACAGCTTATAGAGTTGTCAAATGTGGTAAACGATATGGACAAGCTGGCTGAAATAATAGCAAAACAGTTGATAGACAGATATCCCGATATCCGACTTGGCGATAATCTTGCAAAAAGGATTAGGCAGTTATGCAATGATAGCGCAGCGGTGACATGGACTATCAACTATCATGGGCTGTGTTTATATCTTTCGACTGAAATCTTAAGCGTAGAAGATGGACTTAATTCACCGGAAGGCATACTTCATGCAGTCATAACATTTTCGGATATGCCTGAGTTATTTAATGAAAAGTATAGGAAGATACCGGAAGCATATGCAATAGAATTGGAAGATGTGCCGTTTCTGTATGATATAGATGCAGACGGAAGCTTGGATTTAATTAAGACCTGCTTTTATCAGGAAGATGAGGAGAAGGATTTTAGTCTCATAGTAAATGGACAGGTAGAAAGCGGAAAATATGAACAGGGGGCGTTTTATGACCAAAGCCGGAGGGCGTATTTGCTGCATATGGCAGAAAATAAGAATTATATAGTATTTTATGAAAGAGGAGATTTGGACTGTACCGGAGTATATAGTGTGTATACGGTTGAAGGCGGTAATATAAAACATGTGGAGAGCGATAGTAGTAATATCTATCTGGGTAACAACAGGATTACAGATCCGGCTTCTATATGGCTGACAAATGCGCAAGATCCTCTTTTATCAGGGCTCATGCTGATAGAGACAGAATTTTTTATTGATGAAAACGCTTCTTTTAAAAATTATAATGACATTTATTACTATTTGGATAGTGACAGGGAACTAAAAACTTTGCGAGAATTAAATGTAGTTACAGTTGACTCGTACACAGGAAGAGTTTTGGAGTCTGATGTTACATTATCCCCCAATACTTTTATGGAACCGCTGCGGACTGATTTGTATACATGGTGTGATTTTGTAATAGAAGACAGCAGGGTATGCAGAATAATATTTGACGCACCCATTAATGATTCGCTATCGATTCCGATGTATGATGGTATGTATCTGATAGGTGAATGTATCAGCATTGATATAAGCGAAACAAAGCTTAGGCTTAAATATTCTGATAACTCAGTTAATTAAAGAGCGGTGGAAATCATGATATGAGATGCCGAGGTTATTCATATGAAAAAGAAAGAATTCGGAAAACAGGTGCGTTATCTGCGTCAAAAAAAGAACATTGAACCAGAAAAATTGTGTTTCGGAATATGCGCTGAAATTACTTTGAATAGACTGGAACGGGGAGAACGGTTGCCGAATTATTTTGTGTTAGAAAGAATATTAGAGAGAACCGGTAAATCTATGAATAAGTTGGAGGTTCTTACAGATTGGGAAGCTTATGAAATTTATTATTTGCGTGAAATTATAGAAACTGATTTAGATAACGGCGAATATGAACGCGCAGAAGAAGGTATTCATTATTATGAAGGACTAGAAGCAGCGGGAGAAAATCTACACAGACAGTATATATGCAAAATAAAAGCAATTTTAGCAGCAGAATATAGTAGAGATATAAAGGAGAGCTGTAAGTATCTGGAAGAAGCGATATTTTGTACGCTTCCAGGATTTCAGCTAGGTTTTATTGGAGACTACACTTTGGGCGAGGAAGAGATAACGCTGATTTTGATGTGGCTTGAGCAGAAAATCAGATTAAGAGAAAATGATATGACCTTATATGGAGAAAAGATTTTTGATTATATCCGTCGTACCTTTGACGATGAGGAGTCACTTGCCAATATATATGGAAAAGCTGCATGGATTTTTATGCAGGAATATGTCAGAGAGGGAAAATGGGTAGAGGCTGCCGGAATAGGAATCAGAGCAATGGAGATATTAACGTCTAATGGTATGTTGCTGAATCTGCCGCAAATCATGGAACTGCTTCTGAAATGCTATGAAAAAGTAGACAAGGAAGCATATAATGTACTAAAGATGGAAAGGGATAGTATAAAATGGGTATATGAAACTTATGGTAAAGAATATCTGGATAAAAGCGGCAGGTTGTGGAAACGATGCTGTTTAAAGGGAATCTATTTACTTCCAGAGATGATGAGACAGGAGCGGAAACTTGTTGGTAAGTCACAAGAAAAGGTTGCAGCAGATATTGATATAGATCAAAAGACTATTTCACGGATTGAAAACGGAAGATATAAGCCGAAGAAGGAGACGTTTCGGAAGTTGAGAGAATACTATGAGATGGAAATGGATATATATAATACAGATTTGACGGTAGAGGACTTTGAACTGCTGGAATGGGAGCGAGATGTTGCAAGGGAAGGCTTTTATCGAAGATATGTTGAGGCGGAGCGGTCATACCGTAAATTGAAAGACAAGCTGGATTTGAAATATAATAATAATAGGCAGTATTGTCTGTATCTTGATGCTTTGTTTAATGAAATAAATGGGAATATTGCAAAAGAGGAATTGTTACAGCAGTGCGAGAAGGCTTTTGCAGTAACGCGGGGAAATTGCAGATGGGAAGATTTATCTTATGTGGTTTTAAACAGGATTGAAACATCAATAATGAATGTTATTTCAAAAACCTATGGACAACTAGGGCAGAAAGAAAAAGAGATTTATATTTTGGAGCAAGTATTGCGGGGATTTGAAAACAGCAAGGTGGACGTCAGATATCATTATTCCAGTGTAGCGCTTGTTTATTCCCATTTAGCCGGTAAATATGAAGAGAGTAATCAATTTGACAAAGCAGTTGATACGTATGAAAAAGGAATTAGATTGTGCTTAAGATGTGAGAGGGGTGATATGCTGGGGAAATATATTATGGAGAAAATTTATACAGAGAATAGAAAAAGCGGCGGAAAAGAGGACTGTAAGAATTCTTACAAGAGAGCTTATCAGTTGCTTAAATTAATGAAAATGGAGTCTCTTAAACAGAAATTAGAAAAGTATTATTACAATACATATAAAGTAAACATTAATTAGCGATAAATTTCAATTTTTTCTAAAAAGTGCAATGGAATAATAATATCGTAAAATATACGAAAACTTATACCAAAACCAGATTTTTATTTGTTGCCGGTTTTGGTATAAGTTTTTTGCTTTATATATATTAAAATAGAACACAAGATTTTATTTATATATCAGCATAAAGTAAAGGGAAAACACGGAGAAGATTTATGAAAAAATGTATAAAGTCAGTTAAGATTGTTATTACTATTTCCGTTTTACTGTTCATATTATATGGCTGTGGTAAGGAAGCGCTTCCTAATACTTATGTGGCTGGAAGCGACTTTCAATATATGCAGATGGATAGCGCAGGGGATTATACGGGGATTCAACAGGGGAAAGATGGATATTATCTCAGACATGGAGACTATATTTATTACTTGGATGAATTGTCAGGAGAAATCGCACCTCTTTGCAGTCGCGTAGATTGCTTGCATGACAAAGAAATGGATCAGAATCGTAAAGATAATTGTAATGCTTATGTGAAAAATCAGAGTGATAACAGCAGGGGAATTGCCTACTGTAATGAAAATATATATTGTTTTGATGGAAGTACATGGATTGACCACGGAGAGACACAAATTATATATCGGATATCGGTAGATGGTTCGAAGAAAGAAAAGATTTATCAGTGGGATGATAACAGACGTATTCTACGTTGGATAATCCATCGAGATGTATTATATTATGTTGAGCAGAAATTTATGGAAAAGGAGAATGGAGAAGATACGGAGCTGATAGAAATATCCACTCTTTATGCTATTGATTTGACAAAGGCAGTACCACGTCCGAAAATAATTTATACTGTAAACAGCGAGGAGGTTATTCAGCCGGTTATTGCGCATGTTAAATGCTTTGGAAATTATATGTATTTTCTTCTAAATGGAGATAGAGTAATGGAATCTGATGCTATTATCCATACGTTTACTAAGGGATTTATTTATGACATTGAAAAGCAGACACTTAGCGAATTAAAAATTCCGGATATGCAGGAAGATGAACAGGTAAGCAGTATAGTATTTTGGCAGGATAAAATATTATTTAAGGTGATAAAGGGATATGAACAGGATTATTTTAAAACTGTTACGATTTATATTGCTAATTTAGATGGTTCTGATGAGAGAGTTTATCTTGAAGATATCATGGGACATAATTATTATAGCGATGGCAAATATTTGATTAAGACAGATGCAGCAATGGTATTTTTGGCATCTCTTGGATATGTTGATTATGATAAAGAAGAAGGTACATATTGGGTTTATAACAGCGATCTTGAACTTGTGGATTCGTTTATTCTGCCATCTGAAATACATGTCGCTGATGCTCCAAGAATGGGAAATGTAGAAGAGATGTTTATGTTGTATGATAATGCTATTAATTCTGAAAAATGGGGAGTGCTGCGATGGGATAAAAGCAAAATTGGAGATTATAAGGGTGGAAGATTTGAAGTAACTGTTATACCATATTATGACGGAGATTGATATGGAGCTTGTAAAGTATGAGATAATAAAATTATGGGGAAGAAAGCCGGTTATTTTTATACCTATTTTGCTTTTGGTATGTAATGTTTTTCTGATATACATATATGAAAAAAATACAGAGGAATATTTTTATATTCATAGTCATGGTGAAAAATATCGTACCTTTCTTATGGGAAATGAGTCGGAAGATGTCAATGGTTATTATCGACAAGAGCAGGAGTCACAGGAGATATATAAAGAAACCTATTATAAGTTTATAGCAGAAATGGAACAACGCGCCGACAAGATGAAGAGTGTTTCGCTTTTCCAAAACGCAGATAGTTATGTGTATCGCAATCTGATAAAAAGTGTACATGATTTTGCACCATTTTCAGAAATTGACATAAAGGCAGATAATTGTTATGGTGTATGTGCAATGGCGGAATATAATATAGAAATTCTGTTTTTATTAATATTTTTGGCGGTCTTAAGTTACTATGTCATCTTTTGGGAACGGGATAAAAAACTGCTTTTACTGCTTAAATGCAGCAAGAAGGGACATATACCGCTGGCTTTTGCTAAGCTTAAAATAATGGTCTTGGGGGCGGCCGCGTTCACAGTGTTGTTGGAATGCAGTACGATTTATATATATGGATATCTATATGGATATGGCGATGTGGGCAGGTCGATTCAGTCAGTACCGCTTTTTCGCAACTGCACTTATAGGCTGTCTGTTGTAGAAGCGTTTGTGGTAATGTTGTTGATTCGCGTGTTGATATCTGTTGTACTGGTATGTATTTTGTTTTGCGTTGGTATGTCTATTAAAAATGAGATTTCGGCAGCCGTTATTATATCTGTGATTTTTGCGGCGGAGTTTTTCTTTGGAAAGGTATTTTCTATCAGCGGCATATTCGGGGGAATCAAAAGTATAAATCCATTTTATTGCTGGAATATGGAGCAGGCATTGGGAGAATATTACAACCTTAATCTGTTTGGATATCCTATAAGTAAAAATTTACTTGCTTTGTCGGCGGCTGTAATACTGGTTTTTGTTCTATCCGTAGCTGGTGTATTTGTTTTTCATAGAACCTGTCAGATAAGGGAAGAGAGTCGGCTGGAAGTTATTCTTCAATGGATTAGACAGAAGATGGGATATTTTAACCGGCATATTAGTTTGATTTATTATGAATTTTATAAGGTAATGATACAGCAGAAAAAGGGGATTATATGGATTGCTTTATTAATATGGTGGGTTTCTGAGGTTTCGGGAGTATTTGCTGTAAAATATTATGGAGATGCGGAAACTGCATCGTATCATGTTTATCTGAATAATATTCATGGACAAATTACAGAAGAAACATATATGTATATGGAAAATGAAACGGCGTATCTGAATGAACTTAGGCAGAAAGCCATTTCGCCTGATACAGTGGAAAGTATGCAGCATGCGTATTCGGCGCAGCTTAATATGTATGAAAAAGGGTTTGCTTTGGTTCAAAAGCAGCTTGCCTTATTGGAAGCAAAACCGGGTGATATTACAGATAAGTATTTACTGGACGAGATTGCATATATAGAATTATGGAAGGATATCGGTACGGACATTGTATTTTGGTTTGTTGGGGCGTCAGTGGTATTGTTTTTTACGATAAGTATTGCAGTAGTGGATGAAAAAAAGGAAATGCTTACGCTTGTACGCTCAACTTTGAATGGAAGGGAACAGCTTGAAAAAAGCAAAACATATTTTTCGGTAATATGCACCGGTGCTGCTTTTCTGATTATAGAATCGCCATTATTTTTGCAATATTATCGAATTGATCATTTTTCTACGACGATGCAGAAACTTTGCAACTTCACAACACAGAATTTGACAAGCAACATGGTATTGGGAGTAATGGTTGTATGTGTATTTGTACTGAAGGTATGTAGCTTTTTTGTGGTCTGTTTGTTTGGAAAAAAGCTTGCAGAAGTTATGAAAAATAAGATGGTGGCAATATTGGTTGGAATCGGTATTTTGGGCTTGGTGGCTTTGACGCTTTATCATTTTAAATGGGATTTTAATATGATATTTCTTACGGGGATGGATATAGAATGGAACTGAAACTGAACGGGATAACTAAGAGTTATAATAATGGAAAGACTTATGCAGTAAAAGATTTTAACGCCTGTTTTACACCGGGGGTTTATGGGCTGCTTGGTCCTAATGGAGCAGGGAAAAGTACCCTAATGAATATAATTACAGATAATATAGAAGCAGATTCCGGCACTATTACATTTGACGGAATTTCCATAAAGGAAATGGGGGCATCTTATCGGAGTATGCTTGGTTATATGCCGCAGCAGCAAGATATTTACGATGATTTTACCGGTGAGAAATTTTTGTGGTATATGGCGGCGTTGAAAGGGCTTGACAGAAAAAGTGCAAAAGAGACAATAGAGCGGATACTTACGGTAGTAAATCTGCAGACAGACCGTTATAAAAAATTGAAATCCTATTCCGGCGGCATGAAGCAGCGTATTCTTATTGCACAAGCATTGTTGAATGATCCGCAGATTCTTATTATGGATGAGCCTACGGCAGGTCTTGATCCGAAAGAACGAATAAGAATTCGTAATTTTATAAGTGATATATCTAAAGACAAAATAGTTTTACTTGCAACACATGTTGTGTCGGATGTGGAATACATTTCTAAGGAAATACTTATTTTAAAATCCGGAAGGGTAGTACGGCAGGGAACTCTGCAAGAGCTAATTTCGGGCATACAGTCGGATAGCAGAGAGGCTCATGAGGGGTGTTCAAACTTGGAAGATGTATATCTCTATTTCGTAGAGTAAATGATAATGTGCAAAATACTTAAAAAACATTGCAATTTCATAAAAAATTTAGTAAAATATATACATCATATCATTTAAGTGTGCGGATATTTTTTGTAACTATTTGCCATACGACCGCGATGATAGAGAGAATAGCTGCAATTTCTATTGTTAAATGGTCATGAATGATGGAATTGGAGGATAAGACATGAATATTTACACAACTGACAAAATTCGTAATGTGGTATTACTGGGGCATGGCGGCTGTGGCAAAACCAGTCTGGTTGAGGCAATGGCATATCTTGCCGGCGTGACTTCCCGCATGGGAAAGGTAACTGACGGCAACACAATCAGCGACTATGGAAAAGAGGAGCAGAAGCGTCAGATATCTATAACCACCTCAGTTATTCCGATTGAGTGGGAGGGCGTGAAGATTAATCTGCTGGATACGCCGGGATTTTTTGATTTTGTAGGAGAAGTAGAAGAAGCGGTTGCTGTAGCAGACGCGGCGATTATCGTTGTTTCCGGTAAAGCGGGAGTTGAAGTCGGAACGGAGAAGGCGTGGGAATTATGCGATAAATATAAACTGCCGCGCTTCGTTTTCGTAACGGATATGGATATCGATAATGCTTCTTTCAGACAGGTCGTAGAGGATATGACTGAGAAATACGGTAAGAAGATGGCGCCGTTCCATCTGCCTATTCGTGAAGAGGAGAAATTTGTCGGATATATCAATGTGATTACAGAGCAGGCATATCGTTGGAAGGATAAGGAAGTTGTAGAATGTGAGACTCCCGAATACAGTAAAGCGAATCTGCAGCTTTGCCGCGACGCGCTTTTAGAGGCTGTAGCGGAGACAAGCGAAGAGTTTATGGAGCGTTATTTTAACGGGGATTCATTCTCTGAGGCGGAAATAAGGGCTGCGCTTAGGAGTAACGTTATGGAAGACAGTATTGTGCCTATGTCTATGGGTTCTAACGTACTGTGTCAGGGCGTATTTACATTACTTGACGATATCATTAAATATGTGCCGAGTCCGGAAAATAGGGAGATTGCGGGAATTAATCTTAAGACCAATGAGATATTTGCAGCTAATTTTGATTTTGCTAAACCGAAATCCGCATATATCTTTAAGACGATTGTAGATCCGTTTATCGGCAAATATTCTCTGATAAAGGTTAATTCGGGCGTATTCAAGAGCGACGATGTTATTTATAACGAAGATAAGGATATTGAGGAGAAGATAAGCAAGCTGTATGTACTTCAAGGCAGTAAGCCCATAGAAGTAAAAGAGCTTCACGCCGGAGACATAGGCGCGATTGCCAAGCTGACGGCGGCAAGAACAGGCGATACGCTCTCGACTAAGGCGAATGTTATACGTTACGGCAAGACGGAAATATCCACTCCTTATACAATGATGCGTTATGAGGCGCAGAATAAGGCGGATATTGATAAGATTTCGCAGTCTTTGCAGAAAATGACGCATGAAGACCAGACGCTTAAGATAGTGAATGACGCTGAGAATAAGCAGACTCTTTTGTGCGGCATGGGAGACCTTCATCTTGAGGTTGTTACAAATAGGCTGCTTAGTGAGTATAAGGTGGGTGTTAAGCTTTCTAATCCGAAGGTGGCGTACAGGGAGACGATTCAGAAGAATTCCGATGTGGAATATAAATATAAGAAACAGTCGGGCGGACATGGACAGTATGGTCATGTTAAGATTAAATTCGAGCCGTCAGGTTCATTGGAAGAGCCTTATGTATTTGAACAGACAGTAGTAGGCGGTTCCGTACCGAAGAACTACTTCCCGGCAGTAGAAAAGGGACTGCAGGAGTCAGTTCAGAGCGGACCAATGGCGGCATATCCGGTAGTGGGCGTTAAAGCGAATCTCTACGACGGTTCATATCACCCGGTAGATTCGTCTGAAATGGCGTTTAAGATGGCTACGATACAAGCGTTTAAGAAAGGCTTCATGGAAGCAAAACCGATTCTGCTTGAGCCGATTGCGTCGCTTAAGGTAACTGTTCCCGATGCTTATACCGGCGATATCATGGGCGATTTGAACAAGAGACGCGGCAGGGTTCTGGGAATGAATCCTAATTCGGAAGGTAAGCAGGTGATTGAAGCCGATATTCCGATGTCATGCCTAAACGGTTATTGTACAGACCTACGCTCTATGACCGGCGGAAGAGGCACATATGAGTATCAATTCGTAAGATACGAGCAGGCTCCGAGCGACGTACAGGAGAAAGAGGTTGCGGCGAGGGCAGGAAAGGTAGCTGCCGGAAACGAAGAGTAGTAAAAATTAATACTTATGGCTTTGAAAGACTTAAATCTTTTTTAGAGAGTGGAAACAGGGCGTTATGTATTGGGGGATACATCGCCCTGTTTTTGCATTAAAAGGTTGACAAATTATGCGGGTATAGTAAAATTAGTAGGAAGATTAGGCGGTTTAATAATTACCTTATATCAAGGATAAATGAGAGGAAGATTAACTATGGCAGAATTGTATAACCACAGGGAAGTAGAACAAAAATGGCAGAAAATATGGGACGATGAGAAGGCATTTAAGACTTCTGACGATTATTCCAAACCTAAGTATTATGCGCTGGTGGAGTTTCCGTATCCGTCGGGACAGGGGCTTCATGTAGGACACCCCAGACCTTATACGGCGCTTGATATCGTGGCGAGAAAGAGAAGAATGCAGGGCTATAATGTTCTATATCCTATGGGCTGGGACGCTTTTGGACTTCCTACGGAAAACTATGCGATACAGAATCATATTCACCCGAAGTCAGTTACGGAGAATAATGTTAAGCGTTTTAAAGGTCAGCTTCACGCTTTAGGCTATTCTTTTGATTGGGACAGGGAAGTTAATACGACAAATCCGGAATATTATAAATGGACACAGTGGATTTTCCTTAAATTGTTCAAGGCAGGGCTTGCATATAAATCGGAGATGCCTATTAACTGGTGTACTTCATGTAAAGTCGGGCTTGCCAATGAAGAAGTCGTGAACGGTGTATGCGAAAGATGTGGTTCAGAGGTAGTCCGCAAGGTCAAGAGCCAGTGGATGCTTAAGATTACCGAATATGCCGACAAGCTTATTCAGGGGCTTGACACTGTTGATTATGTAGAGAAGGTAAAAGTCTCACAGAAGAACTGGATAGGTAAATCTACCGGCGCGGAAGTGGATTTTAGCATTAAAGATAAAGAAGATAAGCTGCGTATCTATACGACAAGGTGCGATACGCTTTTTGGTGCGACTTATATGGTTTTATCGCCGGAGCATCCGCTTATTGACAAATATAAAGACGAAATAAAAAATTGGGACGAGGTGTGCGCATACAGGGAGCAGGCGGCAAGAAAGTCTGATTTCGAGCGCTCAGAGCTTGCCAAAGAAAAGACAGGCGTAAGGATTGACGGACTTAGTGCGGTTAATCCTGTCAATGAAAAAGAAATACCGATTTTTATCTCCGATTATGTCTTGATGAGCTATGGTACAGGCGCAATTATGGCGGTTCCGGCTCATGATGAAAGAGACTGGGATTTTGCCAAGAAATTTAATCTCCCGATTATCGAAGTCGTGGCGGGTGGTAAGAACGTGCAGGAAGAAGTATATACGGACGTGGCGACAGGCACGCTTTGTAATTCGGGATTTTTGGACGGCTTAAGCGTGGCGGAGGCTAAGGAGAAGATGATTGCCTTCTTGGAAGAAAAGGGCATAGGTTCTGCCAAAACCAACTTTAAGCTTAGGGATTGGGTATTCTCCAGGCAGCGTTATTGGGGAGAGCCTATTCCGATTGTATATTGTGAAAAATGCGGATATGTGCCGATTGATGAGAGCGAACTTCCGTTAGAGCTGCCGGAAGTGGAAAGTTATATGCCGACGGATAATGGTGAGTCACCGCTTGCTTTAATGACTGATTGGGTCAATACAACATGTCCATGCTGTAATGGTCCCGCAAAGCGCGAGACGGACACCATGCCTCAATGGGCGGGTTCTTCATGGTACTTCTTACGTTATACGGATCCTAATAATAAAGAAGCTTTGGCAAGTAAAGAGGCGCTTAACTATTGGATGCCTGTAGACTGGTACAACGGCGGTATGGAGCATACGACGCTGCACTTATTGTACTCGCGTTTCTGGCACAAGTTTTTATATGATGAAAAAGTAGTGCCTTGTCCGGAGCCGTATCTTAAGAGGACTTCGCACGGCATGATTCTTGGCTCTAACGGGGAGAAGATGAGTAAGTCGCGTGGAAATGTCGTAAATCCTGACGATATTGTACGGGAGTACGGTGCGGATACGCTGCGGACTTATGAGATGTTTATCGGCGCCTTCGACTTGTCGGCTGCATGGTCTGACGATGGCGTTAAAGGCTGCCGCCGTTTCCTTGAAAGAGTATGGAAGCTTCAGGATATTATGACGGACGATACGGAATATTCTGCGGATTTGGAAACAAAGCTGCACCAGACGATTAAGAAAGTCAGCAGCGATTTTGAGAACCTTAAATATAATACGGCTATCGCGGCGATGATGGCGCTTATTAATGAATTTTATAAGAAAAATTCGGTTACTAAAGGCGAGTTTAAGACTCTGCTTACCATGCTTAACCCTGTTGCTCCGCATATTACGGAGGAGCTGTGGCAGACGGTAGGCTTTGAAGGCAGGGTATACCAGACCACATGGCCGGAATACGACGAGGCTAAGACCATAGAAGATACGGTGGAAATAGCGGTACAGATTAACGGAAAGACCAGAGCGACGCTGCTTATCGGCAAATCGGACGCTAAAGAGGACGTTATTGCAAGGGCGAAAGAAACGGTTGCTGATAAGCTTACCGGAACTATCGTTAAAGAAATCTATGTACCCGGCAGGATAGTGAATATCGTACAGAAGTAGGAGAGCGAAAGTGAAAGATAAGATAAAGGTATATATAGACGGAAGCGAGGGCACAACCGGACTGCGTATCTTTGAGCGGTTTCAGGACAGAACTGATGTAGAAATTCTTAAGATTAATCCTGAACTTCGCAAAGACTCGGCGGAGCGTGCACACATGATTAACGCTTCCGATATAACTTTCTTATGCCTGCCCGATTCAGCGGCAGTTGAGGCGGTTGAACTATGTACCAATCCGGAAGTCAGAATTATAGATGCGTCCACCGCGCACCGCACTAATCCGGAATGGGCTTACGGTTTTCCAGAGCTGTCGGAGTCGCACCTAACGAAGATAAAGAGCGGGAAGCGTATCGCCGTTCCGGGCTGTCATGCCAGCGGCTTTATGTCTGTAGTCTATCCGTTAGTGGTATCAGGAATTATGCCTAAAGACTATCCGGTGGTATGCTTTTCACTGACAGGATACAGCGGCGGCGGTAAGAAAATGATTGCGCAGTATGAAAGCGATGAAAGACCGCTTGAGTTAGACGCGCCCAGAGAATATGGAATCAGTCAGCAGCATAAGCATTTGAAGGAAATGAAGGCGGTTGCTGGCTTGGAAATTGCCCCTTCATTTACGCCTATTGTGGCGGACTATTATAGCGGCATGGTGGTTTCAGTGCCAATTTTTACTGATAAATTGGCTAAAAAAATGAGCGTGGAGGCTGTCCGCGATTTTTATATGCAGTATTATAATGGGAAGAAGTTTATTCATGTGCTTAGCGCTAATGAAGTCGATGAGCTGAGCGGATTTATTTCCGGCAACGGACGCAGCGGTTGGGACGGTATGGATATTATTGTCACCGGTAATGATGAACGTATCACTCTAAATTCACGTTTTGACAATCTTGGTAAAGGCGCTTCGGGTGCGGCAATACAATGTATGAATTTAATGATAGGCGCGAAAGAAGATGAAGGGCTTGTACTTTAAGCCCTGTAATCTTCTATTTGTTCCGCTGGCGAAACAGCGCTGTCATTTGGTTCATTTTGGCAATCTCGTCATTAGTGGCGTATTTTTTAAGCGTATTTATTATCGTATCAACTTCTTCTTGGGTAAAACTGATATTATTTTCCTTTCCACGTTTGGCGACAGCCATAAGGAACGGAAGCATCTGCTCTTTAGTCAGACCGTTGCTTTCAAATACAAGCATTTGCAGAAAGTCAAGTTTTGCCCGGTCGATATGTGCAACCTCAGCGTCGTTAAACCATTCAGCCATTTATATATCCCCTTTCTTAAAATAAACAATTATAATTTTATTACCATTAAATATTTTTACTAAAGGCGTCAAACATAGCTTTTTGTTCGGGTGAGAGCATTCCCATTAGCAAATCCTCCATAGAAGTGCCGGACGGACTGCCATCTTCTGCATTTCCCGTGCTCATATGCGGAAACATTTCCTGCATGGCGCTTATCGTCTGACTCATTTCCTGATACATTTCCATTGTTTTAAGCATTGAACTTAGCTGCTCTAACTGCTTTGATTCAGCTTCCGTGCAGTAAGGTTTAAGCTCCTGAAAGATTTTCTGTATATCGGGGTTATCGCCGTCAGTAGATGCGGCACAGATTTGAAAGGGGTGCTTTTTGAAAAGGTCCATAGTATATTTAAGCTCCATATATTTTATATAAATTGCCATATTTTTACGCATGGAAGGAGCTACATACGGAAAAAGAACCTTTAATTTCTGTATACTGTTGTTAGTATATAAGGCATCAAATGCCATAACGCTTGAAGATTCCTCTTTCATTGTCCATAAGCCTCTCAAATAGTGCAAACCGTAACTGTTAAGTATCAAATACGCAGGCCTGCAAAATAGTCGCAGCAGTCCATTAAAGTATATGCGCCGTAAGAGAAAAATAGGCTCAAACTGCGAGCCTATTTTCCAGATGTGCATGCAAGAAGTGAAGAAAAACTATTAGTTGGAACCGCAGCAGCTAATAAGAATCAACAGCCAGATAAGAGAACTGCAGCCACAACCGTCACCGTTGTTAAATAAGCTAAGACCATTTCCACAGCCACAGCCGTCATTGTTGTTAAAGAGGGAGAGTAAGATGATAATCCAAATCAGAGAACAGCAGCCGTTGCCGGAAGATTCCCTTGTGTTGCCACATCCACAGTTTGTTGCTGATAAATCACTCATGTTTTATTGCCTCCATGTTTTAGTGTTTTGTTTTATGGTTTATCTTATGTATAGAGCTGGTCCAAGTTTCCGTATAAAATCAAAAAATAGTAACTATTTAGTGGACATGCTCGTTTATTGCGTTTAGAATGCGAAACAAAAAATAAAATAAGCATGATATAAAAATGCACAATACAATATCTGGTGTTTTGTTTTGAAGCTTGTGTGGAATTATACAATATATTGAGAAAAGTTCTAATGCGATAAAAATTTTTAAGAAAAATTTTCTACATGTTGTATGCAAAATATATGAAAAACCATTTGAAATTTATTTGAGGACGGTTCATAATAATAACATCTTTGTGAATTATTTTATATTATATCGGAAAATCTTTAATCTGGAAATCTTGAAGTGTTTCTTTAATTTTACCGGACAATGATGGAAAATAGCGGATAAGTATAAGTAAACTGGTATTTGGGAATTTTGGTCTAAAAGTTAGTGAAAATATAGAAAAGGAGAGATGATAATTTGAAAAAGAATATATATAATAAAATGATTGTGGTATTTGTAATCGTAGCCGCGGTAATTATGGTTGGTATTTTGAGGAAGGATTTTATTTCCGCTTACGCAGAAGAAGGCGAAAGAGGTTTTATACCCCGAAGCTATGGGAGGCTTACTTATAATGACGCAGATGTTAGTAATAATAACGGACATGAGAATGATTTGCTCATAGATACTGCCGATTTTGTCAGTATCGCAGAGTGTATAAACCGGATTTACGGCATAACCGACGAGTTGAACGCAGCTACGGTTAAAAAAAGCGATATCCTTAATTCGCTTGATGTAATTAAGGAAAACGATGATGGAGAAAAGATAGTGGGTGCAAATGCGCTTAAGGAGTTTATGCAGGATTTTCAGGCTGGTGTGAATAAAATATACGATAAATTATCGGGGCTGGGCTTCACACCGGTATCTAACAGTCCCGATGATATAAATAATGCAATACAGGATATATATGACAGCAGATATGCTCAGGGGTATACTGACGGAGCTGCGCATATACAATCAGCCACGGCACAAATAATATATACATACCACCAGCATACAGGGAGTGAGTCTTCATATGGCGGCTGTTATACGGTACTAAAGCAAGGCACTACGAGAACTGGTTGTACGGGAAATGTTGATTACGACAGTGGTCCATATGGACCGGATATTACTGGGAATATGTACTATGCCGGCAACTGTGATGTATGTGGAGGGCACTATACGTCTCATTCTAAAGGTGTTGATAAATGCCCTAACGGAAGGATAGAACGGTATGAATATTACGACCTCGGCTGTGGTATGAGCACTAATACAATTATCCATGCTGAAATTAAATTTGTTTATTAATAAAGAATAAAATTCAAAATAGGACAAAAACTACTCCTATTAAATATTAATGGAGGGTTTTATGGGCGAGAAACAAAGCAGAAAGAAGGACAATGACAAAAAGGACAGCGACAAAAAGGAAAAAAATAACGGCTTGAGTGGCGGCAATGGCAGAGACGACGATAACAAAAAGGAAGTTAAAGCGGAGGCGGAGAAGCGTAAAGACGAGCGGATTGAGTCTACGGGACAGCTTACGCTTGATGAAAGCGAGGCGGCGCACAACATACATCTGATAACGATTATCGGAGAAATTGAAGGGCATGATAATCTTAGCAGTTCGTCTAAAACAACTAAATATGAGCATATTCTCCCACAGCTTGCGGCAATCGAGGACAGCGTGAAAATCGATGGAGTATTAATTCTGCTTAATACGATGGGCGGAGACGTAGAAGCAGGACTTGCAATAGCAGAGATGATTGCTTCTTTAAGCAAGCCTACGGTATCGCTGGTATTGGGCGGCAGCCATTCAATAGGCGTACCGATAGCGGTAAGCACGGATTATTCGTATATTGTCCCTACGGGTACAATGGTAATTCACCCTGTACGTTTAAATGGAATGGTTATAGGGGTACAGCAGACTTTCGACTATTTTAAACAGATTCAGAACCGCATTACCGGATTTGTCTGCGAGCATTGCAAAATATCCAAGAACCGTATAGAAGAGTTGATGATGGAAACAGGTATGTTGACAAAAGACGTAGGCACGGTTTTAGTAGGCAAAGAAGCGGTAGAAGAAGGCATTATAAACGAAGTCGGCGGAATCAAGGACGCCATAAGTAAACTTCATGATATGGTAGAAAGAAAAAAAGCAGATACAAAATAAGGGATGACAACTGACTTTAGAAATGCTATACTATAAAGTGCGATTAAAGTAATTATTCTATGAAGGCATTGAATGGTTACTAATTAGGTTAAATAGCATGGAGGTCAGGCATGGCGTCAAATCAGGGAAGGGGTACAAGGAAAAGCAGTACCGGTACTTCCGGAAGGAAAAGTACGGCAAGCGGCAGAAAAAGCGGAAATACAACCGCAGTAGAAAGGAATATGCGGAACGAACCTATGGATACGGCGATTCGTAATGAAATATTACTTATTGCCTGTCTTGCGCTTGCCGTAATATTATTTTTATGCAATTTTGGGATTGTCGGCAAAGTAGGTAATGCGGTAAGTTCGTTTATGTTCGGCGTTTTTGGGTTGTTTGCCTATGTTGCCCCCGTCTTTATCTTTCTTGCGATTGCATTCAGAATGTCCAACATAGGCAATAATATTGCAACCAGAAAGTTGATTGCGGGCATAATTGTTATCTTTATCTTATGTATGATTTTTGAATTAATCAGTGTAAAATATACTGAAGCGGACACATACCAAATAGCAGAAATCTATAAAAGATGTAGTGAAAAGCGAAACGGCGGCGGTGTTATCGCGGGTTCTGCGGCGTTTGCGCTGTATAAGCTGCTTGGCATGGCGGGAACCGTTATTGCAATGATTGTGGTCGGTATTATCTGCGCGGTTATCGTGACAGAGAAATCTTTTATCGGTGGAGTCAAGTCGCAGGGTAAGAAGGTATATGAACGTTCCGTAGAAGACGCGGAATACAGACGCGAACGTGCAAGACTTAGGCGCGAGGCTATGGAGGAGCGTCGTGCAAAAGAGCGGGAGCTTAAGAAACAGCAGGAGGAGGAAAAAGAGAACGAGAAGATTCTCAGAATGGATAAAAAAGTCTCCGGTGTTATGATAGATACTGCGCTTAGCAGTAGTAATCCAGCCAAAGAATATGAAGAAGCGGGGAAAGTAAGGGACGATATTCATGAAATTACGCTGAATGAAGAGCCGGATTATGAAGAACCTGTTATCAGGATAAGCGAGTCGCATCGATTTATGGAGAATCAAGCTGCCGGACATTCTTATGATGTGCGTGAGGATATGCAGCGTGAAAATAAACAAGATTATGCACAGAATTATGCGTCAGATGATATATCTGAGATTCATATGGAAGATGAGGCTTATACATATGAAGAAAACGAAGAAGCAGGAAATGTAAATGAAGCATTTTCAAGGCAGGATATCGCCATACATAAAGAAGGCATGTCAACGGGAACATCTTACCGTGAGCGTCCGGTGGCTAAGCTTGCCGAGAAAAAGGATACATCAGACAATGCGGAAAAGACGGAAACGGTATCTGCTTCCACGCCGCAGCCTAAAGCATCCAGACAATACCATTTTCCGCCGTATAACAGACTTGCAAAAGGAAAAGGCAGAAATGGCAACAATTCAGACCGTGAGTTAAAGGAAACGGCAATTCGCTTACAGCAGACGCTGGGGACATTCGGCGTAAAAGTAACCGTTACGGATATAAGTCAGGGACCTTCTGTTACCAGATATGAATTACAGCCCGAACAGGGCGTAAAGGTAAGTAAGATAGTAGGGCTTGCGGACGATATTAAACTTAATCTTGCCGCGACGGATATTCGTATTGAGGCTCCTATTCCGGGCAAGGCGGCAGTAGGAATTGAAGTTCCCAATAAGGAAGTCTTAGGCGTGGCACTAAGGGATTTGTTAGAATCCGACGAGTTTAAGAACTTCCCTTCCAAGCTGGCATTTGCAGTCGGTAAAGATATCGCGGGTAAGACCGTGGTAGCGGATATCGCCAAGATGCCGCACATGCTGATTGCGGGAGCTACAGGTTCGGGTAAATCGGTATGTATTAATACAATTATCATGGGGATTCTGTACAAAGCACACCCAGATGATGTAAAATTAATTATGATAGATCCTAAAGTAGTGGAATTAAGCGTATATAACGGTATTCCCCATCTGCTTATTCCAGTTGTTACAGATCCTAAGAAAGCGGCGGCGGCGCTGCACTGGGGCGTAGCGGAAATGACAGAACGTTATAAAAAATTTGCAGATTATAATGTGCGTGATTTAGCAGGTTATAATAAAAAGGTTGAGAGCATGAAAGCAAGTGGCGACGCCGATGCTCCAGAGAAAATGCCGCAGATTCTTATTATAGTGGACGAGCTTGCGGATTTGATGATGGTTTCACCGGGAGAAGTGGAAGAGTCCATCTGTCGTCTGGCACAGCTTGCAAGGGCGTGTGGAATACATCTTATCATAGCTACGCAGAGACCTTCCGTAGACGTTATCACAGGTCTGATTAAGGCGAATATGCCAAGCCGTGTCGCGTTTGCGGTATCAAGCGGCGTGGATTCGAGAACCATTCTTGATATGGTGGGGGCTGAAAAGCTGCTTGGAAAAGGCGATATGCTGTTTTATCCGCAGGGCTACCCGAAGCCCGCGCGAATACAAGGCGCGTTTGTATCGGATAAAGAAGTGTCCGATGTAGTAGATTTTCTGAAAAATCAGGAAATTGGCAATGTCTATGACGAAGACGTGGAAGAAAAAATAAAAAATATGGGCAGCTCTGTATCTGAGGGAAACGCAGGTGGAGTTGACGCGGCTTCCGAATACGACCAGTATTTTGCCGAGGCGGGAAGGTTTATTATTGAGAAGGACAAGGCTTCTATAGGTATGCTGCAAAGAGCATTTAAAATAGGATTTAACAGGGCGGCAAGGATTATGGACCAGTTATGCGACGCCGGAGTGGTAGGAGAAGAGGAAGGCACGAAACCGCGCAAAATTCTGCTTTCAATGGCTGAGTTTGAGCAGTTGGTTGAGGAAATACTCTAAGGGCATGGAAAAGGACTATTCACAGTCGTATGTGGCGTGAACAGGAATAAAAGGAGACAACAATTATGAAAACAGATATTGAAATTGCGCAGGAAGCGGCGCTTAGTCCGATTATAGAGGTGGCGAAGCAGCTTGGAATGAATGAGGACGATATAGAACTGTACGGAAAGTATAAAGCTAAGCTGTCGGAAGAATATATGAGGAGCTTAGAGAACAAGCCTGACGGAAAGCTGATTTTAGTAACGGCTATTAATCCTACTCCAGCGGGCGAAGGCAAGACTACGGTTAGTATCGGTCTTGGGCAGGCGTTTGGCAAGCTTGGTAAAAAAGCCATCTTAGCTCTGCGCGAGCCGTCGCTTGGACCATGCTTCGGAATCAAGGGCGGAGCTGCGGGAGGCGGTTATTCACAGGTGGTTCCTATGGAAGATTTAAACCTGCACTTTACAGGCGATTTCCATGCCGTTACAGCCGCGAACAACTTACTTGCGGCATTGCTAGATAATCATATCCAACAGGGCAACCAGCTTGAAATTGATACCAGACAAGTCGTATGGAAAAGATGTCTGGATATGAACGACAGGGTGCTGAGGAATATTGTGGTGGGGCTTGGCAATAAAGCTGACGGCACTGTGAGAGAAGACCATTTTGTGATTACGGTTGCCTCAGAGATTATGGCTATTCTATGTCTTGCCTCAGATATGAAGGACTTAAAAGAGAGACTTGGTAAGATAATTGTAGCTTATAATTATAAAGGAGAGCCGGTGACGGCGTCTGACCTTAAAGCAGTAGGGGCGATGTCGGCATTACTTAAAGACGCTATCAAGCCTAATCTTATTCAGACGCTTGAACATACTCCGGCGCTTATCCACGGCGGTCCTTTTGCCAATATAGCGCATGGCTGTAATTCAATTAGAGCAACTAAAACTGCGCTTAAGATGGCGGACTATGTGGTTACTGAGGCAGGATTTGGCGCAGACTTAGGAGCGGAGAAATTTTTTGATATAAAATGTCGTATCGCAAATCTTAAACCGGACGCGGTCGTTTTAGTGGCAACTATCAGAGCATTGAAGTATAATGGTGGTGTAGGTAAAGCAGACTTGGCCGAAGAAAACCTTGAAGCGCTTAAACGCGGCATTGTCAATTTGGAGAAACATATCGAGAATTTACAGAAATACGGAGTGCCGATAATTGTTACGCTCAATTCATTTATGACGGATACTGCCGCCGAGGTAGATTATGTCAGGGAATTTTGCGAAGCGAAGAATTGTGAATTTTCATTATCACAAGTATATGCAAAGGGCGGCGAAGGCGGCGTCGAACTGGCAGGAAAAGTGCTTAAGGCAATAGAAGATACGCCGTCTGATTTCCATGTGTTATATGAAGATTCGCTTTCTCTTAAAGAGAAAATTGAGACGGTAGCGCATGAAATATATGGTGCGGACGGGATTTCCTATACGTCTGTGGCAGAGGCGCAGCTTAAGAAGTTAGAGACGCTGGGATTTGGCAATATGCCCGTATGTATGGCAAAGACGCAGTATTCGTTATCGGATAACCCCGATTTGCTGGGGCGACCGAAGGACTTTGATATTACCGTCAGAGAGGTCTATGTTTCTGCAGGAGCGGGATTTGTCGTAGCATTAACAGGTACGGTAATGACGATGCCCGGACTGCCTAAAGAGCCGGCGGCGTATAGAATAGATATAAATGATGATGGTGTTATAACGGGGTTGTTTTAACCATTGTGATTGAAGCATGGGTTAAATTAGAAAGGAGTATATGGATATGCCACAGATTATAGACGGAAAGGCGATTTCCGCGCAAATAAAAGAAGAGCTTAAAGAAAAGGTGGCTGAGCTTAAAAGTAAAGGTATAAGTATCTGCCTTGCGGTTATTCAGGTCGGTGACGATGCGGCTTCATCGGTGTATGTGGGCAATAAGAAAAAAGCCTGCGCATACATAGGAATAGAATCTCTTGCCTATGAATTTCCTGCAAGCACCAGTCAGGAAGAGCTGCTTAAATTAATAGGCGATTTGAATAAGCGGGACGATGTGAATGGTATTCTCGTGCAGCTTCCCCTGCCTAGCCACATTGATGAGAATGCGGTTATCCGCGCTATAAACCCTAAGAAAGATGTTGACGGCTTTCACCCGCAGAATGTGGGGGCGCTTTGCATAGGACAGAAAGGTTTTGTCTCATGTACTCCTGCCGGAATCATACAACTGCTTAAGCGTTCAGGAATAGAGATTGAAGGAAAAGAATGTGTTATAATAGGAAGGAGCAATATCGTCGGTAAGCCGATGGCGTTATTGCTGCTTAGAGAGAATGGAACGGTTACGATAACTCATTCCAGAACTAAGAATTTAAAAGAAATAACGAAGAAAGCCGATATTCTTGTGGCGGCTATGGGAAAACCGAAGTTTATAACGAGGGATTATGTTAAGGACGGAGCCGTTGTAATAGATGTTGGTATCCATAGAAACGAGAATAATAAGCTGTGCGGCGATGTGGATTATGATGATGTCGCGCCTATATGCAGCGCGATTACTCCGGTGCCGGGCGGCGTCGGACCTATGACAATAGCCATGCTTATGTATAACTGTGTTGAGTCGGCAGGCTGATACGTCAGAAAGGAAATGCCTATGAAATGCCCAAACTGTGGGAATGAAATAGAAGAGGGGCACCTTATTTGCGAGTCATGCGGTAATGAGATTCAGATTGTGCCCGATTTTGAACCGGAAATTGAAAACAGTATAACGGAAACTCTTTCCACACTGGCTGCATTACAGGACGACGGACAGGCAGATAAAGATGACAAGCAGATTATACAGGGTGTGGACGGGAATGAAACAACGTCTGAAGAGGAAGAAAAAAACAGAATAAAAGAAATAGAGAAACGCAGTCATAAGATTGGGGTTATTATTGCGATATTAATTGTATTGTTGATATCAGGAGTGTTATATTATTTCTATTCGGCGCATATAGAAACCGTTGAATATAAGGTCGATAAGGCAAAGGAATATGCGGTTAACGGTGAATATACAAGGGCTATTGAATATCTGGACGAAGCGTATGCTAAGGACGATAAACAGGTGGAAATTCTGTTTCTTAAGGCGGATTACTATTATATAATGACTGATAATGAGGCGGCGCTTGAGGAGCTTAGATTGATAATTGATAAAGGAATATATCCTGTTGAAGACGTCGAAGAAGCGTATGATAAAATGATTGCAATATATTCCGGTGAGGGACGCTACGAAGAAATTAACGAGCTTTTGCTTTCATGCAAAGAAGAAACGATTGTCAATATGTTTCAGGGATATATGGCAAAGGCACCAGAATTTAGTTACGAAGGCGGCAGCTATGATATGGTTGTTCCGCTTAAATTAAGCTCCAATACTTCGGGAACCATTTATTATACTATGGACGGTTCTGTACCCGATAGATTCAGCGATGTTTATACCGCGCCGATTTTTTTGGAGAACGGAAGATATACTGTCAGTGCGGTTTTTATTAATGATTATGGAATTAAGAGCGAAGTCGTAAGTAAGAAGTATAATATCAGCCCTGAAATACCTACCGCGCCGGAGGTAAATCTCTACAGCGGCGAATATGATAAGCCCATGATGATTGAAGTGAGCGAACAAGAAGGTTATCAGACATATTATACGGTTGATGATTCGGATCCCGATGCGAATAGCACACTTTATACCGGTGCGATTCCCATGCCGCTTGGCACCACATATTTCCGCTTTGTCAATATCAGCGAAGAAGGCATAGCCAGCGAAGTTACCGAGAGAGTTTATACGTTTAATCTGTCAAATGCCATTTCGCAAGACGACGCAGTGCTTATGCTAAAAGATACGCTGTTAAAGAGCGGATATCTGAAAGACATACACGGCAGCTCGGCGTTACAGGCAGGTACATACAGCTATCAGTTTAATTCCGTGATTGGCATAGGCGAAGAGGTCTATTATGCGATATATGAGTACCATAATGACGGCAGCGGACGTCTTAATAGAACTGACAGAGTATTCATAGTGCAGGCGTATACAGGCGCGGTTGCAAGGCTCGGATATGACGAGAACGGAGACTTTGCCGCGGTGGAGTTTTTGAGTACGGAATAAAAACATATTGCAAAATAATCATACTTCTTATATTATTAGAAAGATATGACGTGTATATACGGTTAGGAGGACAAAAATAATGTATAAAATATTAGAGGCAAAGGAGCTTACGACGAATATTTTCAGCATGGTTGTTGAGGCAAAACGTGTGGCAAAATCCTGTCAGCCGGGACAGTTCATAATTGTAAGAATGGACGAGGAAAGCGAAAGAATACCGCTTACCATCTGTGATTATGACCGTGAAAAAGGAACTGTAACAATCGTGGTTCAGGTCGTCGGAGCAGAAACTTATAGAATGTCAGCGTTAAAGGCAGGCGACAGCTTACATGATTTTGTAGGACCGTTAGGCTGTCCCTCAGAGCTTATTAATGAAGAAAAGGAAAGTCTGCAAAAGAAAAAAATTCTTTTTGTGGCGGGCGGTTTGGGAACCGCACCGGTATATCCGCAGGTTAAATGGCTCCATGAAAACGGCGTGACTGCCGACGTAATCGTAGGCGCTAAAACCAAAGATTTACTTATTATGGAAGAAGAAATGAAGGCTGTTGCGGGTAATCTATATATAACAACGGACGACGGTTCATATGGAAGAAGCGGTATGGTGACTAATACTATACAGGAGCTTGTAGATGAAGGCAAAAAATATGACGTCTGCATAGCAATCGGACCGATGATTATGATGAAATTTGTGTGTAAACTGACAAAAGAGTTGAACATTCCTACCATCGTCAGCATGAATCCGATTATGGTGGACGGTACGGGTATGTGCGGCGCATGTCGTCTTACCGTGGACGGAGAAGTTAAGTTCGCATGCGTGGACGGTCCGGAGTTTGACGGACATAAAGTAGATTTTGAACAGGCTATGAAACGCCAGCAATTATACAGTACAGAAGAAGGCAGGGCATTTTTAAAGGCTAAAGAAGGGGCAACCCATCACGGCGGCTGTGGAAACTGCGCTGATTAACAGGCTTATAAGAAAGGGGTAAAATTATGGATATTATGAAAAAAGTGCCAGTTCGTGAACAGGACGCAAAAGTACGCGCGGCAAATTTCGAGGAGGTCTGCCTCGGATATAATATAGAGGAAGCGGCAAACGAAGCGCAAAGATGTTTGAATTGTAAAAATGCACAGTGTATAAAAGGCTGCCCGGTGGCTATTAACATTCCGGAATTTATTGAAAAAGTAAAAACAGGCGATATCGAAGCGGCTTATCAGGTAATCAGCGAATCGTCGGCGCTTCCTGCAGTCTGTGGACGTGTATGCCCGCAGGAGAGTCAGTGCGAAGGCAAATGTATCCGCGGAATCAAGGGCGAGCCTATTTCTATCGGTAAATTGGAACGTTTCGTTGCGGACTGGGCAAGAGAGAAAGGCGTAAAACCTGAGGGAGCTAATGAAAAGAAAGACAAAAAAGTAGCGGTCATCGGTTCCGGTCCGGCAGGACTTACCTGTGCGGGAGACCTTGCGAAAAAAGGATATGACGTGACAATCTTCGAGGCGCTGCATGAAGCAGGCGGCGTGCTTGTTTACGGCATACCGGAATTTCGTCTGCCTAAGAAGGACGTAGTTGAGAAGGAAATCGAAAACGTTAAAGCTCTTGGCGTAAAGATTGAAACAAACGTAGTAGTAGGAAAATCCGTGACTATAGACGAGTTGATGGAAGAAGAAGGCTTCGACGCAGTATTTATCGGCTCCGGCGCAGGACTGCCTAAGTTTATGGGAATCCCCGGTGAACAGTCAAACGGCGTATTTTCCGCCAATGAATATCTGACAAGAAGCAATCTGATGAAGGCATTTGATGAAAATTCCAATACGCCGATTATGAGAGGTAAGAAGGTGGCTGTCGTAGGCGGCGGCAATGTAGCGATGGACGCGGCGAGAACGGCTCTTAGACTAGGTGCCGAAGTGCATATCGTATACCGCAGAAGCGAAGAGGAACTTCCGGCGCGTGTGGAAGAGGTGCACCATGCTAAAGAAGAAGGGATTATTTTTGACTTGCTGACTAATCCTACGGAAATACTTGCAGACGAGAACGGCTGGGTATGCGGCATGAAATGTATTAGAATGGAACTCGGAGAGCCCGATGCGTCCGGTAGAAGACGTCCGGTAGAGATACCCGGTTCAGAGTTTGTGATTGATGTGGATACTGTGATTATGTCGCTTGGAACTTCGCCTAATCCGCTTATTTCTTCGACTACCGAAGGGTTGGAAGTCAATAAGTATAAATGTATCGTTGCCGATGAAGAGTATGGTAAGACTACGAAAGAAGGCGTATATGCAGGCGGCGACGCAGTAACGGGCGCGGCTACGGTTATTCTTGCTATGGGCGCAGGGAAGGCGGCGGCGAAAGGCATTGATGAATATTTATCGGCTCGCTAGAAAGATAGTCTGAATAAGAGATATGGAGTGATTTCCGTATCTCTTTTGGCATAATGAATAAAAAGAATGGGAGATTGTTATGGTACATCATATTGTTTTATGGAATTTGAAGGAAGAGCTTAGTGCTGACAAAAAGAAAGAAGCTGCACTTAATATTAAAGAAAAACTGGAGGCTGTTAAAGATTCGGTATTGGGAGTGGTTTCATTGCAGGTTGTAACAGACGGACTTCCTTCCAGTAATAAGGATATAGCTCTGATATCGGTTTTTGAGACTAAAGAGGCTTTAAATGAATATCAGACATCTCCTGCGCATGTTAAGGCTGCGGGGTATGTAGGAGAGGTCGCAACGGGAAGGGTGTGTTTTGATTACGAAACGGAGTAATTGATGAGCTGAGTGATATACAAGAGGAGGAAAGCGGTATGGCATGGTGTCCTATATGTAAGAATGAGTATGTGGAAGGGATTACGGTGTGTGCGGACTGCGGCGCGCAGTTGGTTGAGTCATTAGAGGATATTGAGACAGCGGAAGATGTACTTGAAGAAGAAATGTTTGCGGTGGAAATCCTTGAAGGTCAAATCTTAGCAGAAAGCAGAATTGCGAATAGAGAGACGGAAGAAGGCGGCGTGACAGGCAGAGAAGCTATTTTGGGCGGTTTATCGGGAGAAGAATCCGAAGCTACAGACAATAAAAGCAATGAATGGGTACATTCATATCAAAACAGCGCGCAAAAGGCGGAAGATAATAAGTCTTCAGCTTATACGCTGTTGTTTATCGGCGTTATAGGGCTGATAGTCTGCATATTGATACTCTGCGGAGTGATTCCGCTGTATCAGAACGCCACTACGACGAAATACCTTGTCTGCGGCGTAATGAGTGCGCTTTTCATTCTTTTTATCGTATTCGGAATCGTATCCATGAAAACATTTAAGATACTCTCGCTAAAGGCTAAGTCGGAGGACTCCCTTGTGGAAGAGATAACGAAGTGGTGCGCCGAAAATCTGACAAAAGAGGGGATTGACGAAGGGCTGTTTGAGAACGAAGAACTTCCGGAGGAGCAGAAATATTTTAAACGTGCTGAAAAAATCAAGAAGCTTATTCAGGATAAGTTTATGAACCTTGAAGAAAGTTTTCTGGATAATTTTATAGACGATTATTATCAGAATTTATTCTAAGACATTTCAAATCTAAGAAGATAAGTTATACATATTACACAGTAAACTATGATGTGTCGAACCGATGGCAAAATATGAAAATAACTATTATATGCGTAGGCAAAATTAAAGAAAATTATTTGAAAGCTGCGCTCAAAGAGTATGAAAAGCGCTTAAGCCGCTATTGCAAGCTGGAAATTATCGAAGTTGACGACGAAAAGACTCCCGATAAGGCAGGAGAGGCGGAAGCAGAGCAGATTAAGCTTAAGGAAGCAGAGCGAATCTTAAGGCATATCAGGGAAGACTCTTATGTTATGACGCTGGAAATTGCAGGAAAAATGTATAATTCTGTTGAATTTGCAGGAAATCTTGCAAAATTAGGCGTTCAGGGAGTCGGGCACATTCAATTTATCATCGGCGGCTCGCTTGGGCTGCATGAAAACATCAGTAGACACGCGAATGAAGCAGTCAGTTTTTCTAAAATGACATTTCCACACCAGCTTATGCGGGTTATTCTGCTTGAACAGATATACCGCAGTTATAGGATTAATAATGGAGAACCGTATCATAAATGAACTAAAGGAAAGGAAGGGAAATAGAAGGAGATAAAAATATGATTGAAATACTGAAGAAAAATAGAATAATAACTATTATTGCGGTAATAATTTTGGTAATTGCACTAATAGCGGGTATTGCAGCCAGCGTTGTATATTATTTATGCGGGGTGCGATTTGTAGGCGACAATAACGATGTCGGAGATATATCGAAAGATGAAAACGATGATGTTTGGGCTTATGGCTTTGTGACATTATACAATGGGAACTGGAAAGATAAGAAAGTAGTTTTTGAGGCAGACAATGAGGACGTTTGGATTTTAGAAGATAGTTATAGTATGAAAGACGAGAAGTATGAGATTACTAAAATAGAGGTAGTAAGTGGAAACGGACAGGTTGACGAAGATGATATGGTTTTAATTATTCCAGCCAATGAAACAGTCACAGTCAGGATTGACGCCCATAATGTATGGACAGACGATGAATATAAAGGCGAGGCAATAGGGCTGTACCGACAGGCACCGCATATAAGTTTTAGGGTTGTTAAGTAAGTATAAGAGTGAAAGGAGAATTATATCATAACTAAATCAAGGGAAAAACATTTAAGCCTCTTGCCATAAAAAGTAAGAGGCTTAATTTATAGGCGAAATTATTCACTTGTAAGCGGCGGTTTCTGATATAATTTTCGTTCTATTGAGGACTGTTCAATGTCTAATTGCTCCATTACAGCCTCTAAACCACCTCTTTTTGCTTCTCTTCTGATCCTCTCTACCATATCGAGTTTATCAAAAAGATCAACATTTATTTCTTTTTCTGATGATGGCATACCATTTTCACCTCCCCATTAAAAAGAAAAGAGTATTCTGTAATGCCTATTGTAACATAAATAAGATGTAATTTCTATAGGCATTTGTTATCTCATTTTTGTTTTGAAATATCAAAAAGTATGGGTATTTTTATGTGGCTTGTTTTTGTACGATATGATAAAATATATATGAAATAAAGTGAGCGAAAATATATGTTCAAGCCATATGATGAAAATATCAAATATGCCAAATGCAATCAGTAAAACAAAAAGAGAATTTTATAAAAGAATAAGTGGGGAAGCTCAATGTATAAATTAACAGTCAAGCAGGATAAGGAATGGGAAGGTAAGTTTTATTACATAACAAATTATTCATTGGATTTATGCTTAGAGTACATGAAACATGACAATATATATGATAGATTTGAGTATGTATGGGAGAAAAAAGAGGATTATTACCTAATAACATTTAAAGAATATAAAAACAGTATCTTAAGTTTAGCTACTTCCCCTAAACCAACATTTAAAGTTATGTTTGAAAATATGGAAAATCAAACAGGCATATCTGTACAATTTATAAAGGAACGTTTTCAACCAGTCCCGAATGTTTCTACGAAAGATATAGATACTTTTTTTGAAAAAAAGTTAGATGCAAAAAAGGTGACATAAAAAGTTATTTTTGAAGTATACTTCGCACAAGCGGGAGAATAGTAAAGGAGCAATCTATGAATAGAAAAAAATTAGGCTTGATATCTGCAATGGTATGTCTTATATGTGTTATTCTGGCTATTTATGTAAATGTAGCTTCAACTAGAACAATACGTGTTGCAGGACAGGAAGTTAAATGTCGGATACAGAATAGAAAACTTACCGTTGAAGATTTTGAAGTTTTTGAATTAAACGAATTGAATGTACATGTACATGAGTCGGATTTAAAGAAACAAATCGGAAAACCGGACGGTTATTTAACTAAAGAGATAGGAGAGATAAATCAAGTAGGCGTTGGAACAATGTTTTATCTATTGGAAGACAGAAGAGGCGTAGTACCACATTTTATGAATGGGTTCATATATGGATTAACGCTTTGGAAAGGTGATAGCAGAGAGTGCATTTTAAAAGCAGTAGATGAGAGTGACCTTAGGAAAGTACATTATAACGGGAATGATATAGAATATGTAACACGTCATAGAAATTTGACGGCTGTAGACTTTGAAAATCTTGAATTGGGAACGCCGCTAAGTGAAATGGTGGAAAAAATAGGAGAACAGGACGCTCTTAGCAGGGATTCGGAAACGGGCAATAGAACGATGCTTTTTGTCCTTGAGGACGATAAGGTTGCGGAATGTTATTTATTGTATGATGATGAGACTGTATATTTGGAAAAGATAGTTATTTATGATGGCGATGATGTAGATTTAGTTATTGAAGACGTGGCTGATTAGCGGTAGTAAGTGAAAGACCGAATTTTGATTGAAAAAGCTGGGCATTCTAATGCGGTACTTCAAAGAAGATGAGAAAGGGGTGGAAGCTATGTGTCGTGTTATGGAGGAAATGCGTGACGATGTGAGAATTAGTATAGCACTCAATCTGATTGCAATGAATAAATTGTCTCTTGAAGATATTGCGGAAAGTGCAGAGCTGCCTTTAGAGAAAGTTAAGGAGCTTGCAGAAAAGAAAAGTGCTTAATAGTCAGGAATTGTAAATCATGCAAATACCCGTACATTGAAATATCAAAAAGTATGGGTATTTTTATGTGGTTTGTTTTTACAGGATATGATAAAATATATATGAAATAAAGTTAGAAGAAATATATGTCTGAGTCAAATGATGAAAATGCCATATATATTAGCGGGGTACTATTATGAAAAAGAAAAGTAACATAATTATATTTAATATAGTAGTTGTGGCAATAGTTGCTCTTATCTGTATACCGGGTATTGTTTCTGTTATACGTCTGATAACGACTGGTGGCGGTAAATTAAATAATAGCGAGAGAATTTCGGCGGCAGTAACAGAAAATCAGGAGACATTGGATAATATTGTTTCTCAAGTATTAAATCCGTAGCAGGAGTTTGAAATTTTTATAGATTTAGAAGAAAAGAGATTTCAAGGTTTAAATGTTTCGAGGGATATAGACGAAAAGTTATTCAAGCTGGAAGATATTTATTGTCTGCCTGAAAAAATAGATATAAAAGGAATATACGCCTATAAAAATCCAGATATAAACATGGTTATTTTTGAAACCTATTTATCAGGAATGGCCGGTTCCGGTGAAATAAAGGGATTTCTTTACTTAGAACAGGATTTTACGAATGACATTTTTGAATATGACTATTTCAAAGTGTATCGCAATTATAATTACAGCGAAATTACGGACAACTGGTATTATTTTGATAAAAGTTATTAGTCTGCACGGTAATTTATCTTAAAATAATTAAGATACTCTTTAAACCTGTCTTGTGCGGTAAGAATTGTATCGGTAAGATAGCCCTTTTCGCTACGCCACTCCTTTAAGCCGCGATAATAGAACAGCTTTAAATCCTCGCTTAATATAAATGGTATAATATTGTTTTTCAGACACTCTTTGAACATTATGAGTCTGCCTATGCGCCCGTTTCCATCTTGAAAAGGGTGTATGCGTTCAAATTCATAGTGGAACTCAAGGATATCTTCTAAAGTGTGGAGGTTTCGGCTGTTATAACTCTTAAGTAAGTCGTTCATTTTATCCGCAACTTCTTCGGGGGCTGTTGTGGCAATGCCGCTTACCTCGTTAGGCAGTTTTTTGTATGTCCCTACGGCAAACCAATCTTTGCGGCTGTATGCAGTACCGCTTTTCAAGGTTTTGTGCAACTCCTTTATCAGTTTTTCGGACAGTCTTTTTTTGGCGTTTTCTATTACAATATCAATACACCTGAAATGGTTTACGGTTTCAATAATGTCGTCTACATTTATGGCGTCATTTTTAAGTCCGATTGTGTTAGTTTCATAGATATAACGTGTCTGGTCGTGGGTAAGCATACTGCCTTCGATATGGTTGGAGTTATAAGTCATGTCCACTTGGATTTTATGATAAATGCCGCCCTTGCGCTGAGTTTTCTTTTCATCGGCAAGGATTTCAAGCAGGGTTTGGGTATCAGATAAATGTTCCATATTAATAATCGCTCCTTTTGTAGCAACTAAAGTAAAATATTTCAATGGTAAGTCTATTATATCATATATTAAAAAGTATGGGTATTTTTTATGTGGCTTGTTTCTGTGCGATATGATAGAATATATATAAGTACAGGGGGATATAAAATGGGAAAAGATACTCGCCTGATTAATATTTATCTTAAAATACATAATAAAAAAACGCTCACTATGGACGATTTGAAATATCTGGCGGAATATGATCCGGAATGTTTTGAGAAGACATGCAAGAATGTCGTGTATAACATTCCCGAAGTAAAACCCATTATGGAGCCTGATATTTTAGATAATTCGGAGATTGGACAGGCGCTTATGCCCCTATGGAACAGGCATGAGTATAAGCCTTTATGGAATGAGCCAGAGTCGAGGGATTATGAGTGGCAGAATATATCGAAGGTTTTGGAGAACTTGAAACGTTTGGAGATTAATGAACTGCCTATTGAGGATATCGATGCTGACAGAGTCAAGAACCTGCTCGGTAATTTATATATGGAACTGTTATTCCCGCACAATGACAAGTATGCTTTTGTCAATATGGAAGACGAGGGCAATTCGTCTTCGTTTGATAAAAGGGCATAGGAGCGGGGAAGAAAGTCACTAATAGGCTATTATGATAAGTATATAGGAGAAAAGATATGCAGGAAAACAAAGGAAAAGTAATAGGATTGATAAGAATTATAGTATTTTCCATAATACTATTGATGTTTATGGGTGCGTTAATAGTAGAATTTGTGGATATTATGAAAATCAGGAATATTTTGTCTAAAATTCTCTTTATAGTTTGTTTTCTGCTTATAATAATATTGGCAAAACAACCCAAAATTGCAGCCCCACGAATTATAATATTAGATTGTCTGAGTGTAGCAATGTTTATAGGATTAATGGTATATTTAGGAAGGGGACATGCAGAGGCAAATGAAATACTAAATACTTTTAAAGGAAATAATCTATATGTTTGCTACTATGGTGAAGGTGTCGGCGATAACGGATATAGTGATTTAGAAAGCGCTTTAGGAGATGATATTGAAAATAGAAAGATTTCAGGAAATTATAGTAAATTTGAAGAGATTTATCGTATACAGGTAGGAGACAGATTTTTTGTTTATTTTAAAACAACGGACGATATAACAGAAAGTATTATTGAAGTTGAGTTTTTCAGGCAAGATGATTTGTTTTATAAATCTGGAAGTAAGGCTTTATCGTATGATGGCGTAATAAGCCATGAGGGATATACAGTGGAGGAAACAATCAGAACAGACATTGTAAATACCATGTGGCGTGGAGTGGGAAGGCAGGAGGCAGCATCGCCGGCATGGGGAGTATCCGATGATGAGCGGATTTTTTCAATGAGCGTTAATTCCAAGCAGATAGACGATGCAATTCTAATTGATGAAATAGACGGAAAGAAATATTATTTTTGGATTATAACTGACGTTGATGAAATAAAGACCATTGATGATGTAAAAGCGGCGGAAATAGAAATGTCATCGAATGATGAGAAATCAGACTAAAGCCTTTTATAGACATCTCCGCGATTGTCTATATTTTCAATGTCAATTAATTTTATAACTTCATCAACGGTGTATAAAATTCTGCAATCACCAACTCTCAAACGATAGAGATTACCGCACCCCTTTAATTTTTTAATGTCCGTTCCTTGCGGTAATTTATAGATTGCTTTGTAAAGGCGCAGACGCTTGCTTTTTTCCTGCTTGTCAAGAAACTTTTGCGCCTCTTTTTCAAAAACGATTTTATAAGTCGGCATACGTCAATCCATCTTTCCTTAAGATTTCCTCGAAAGGTACGGCAGAACCGTCATTGTTTTTTTGGGCATCTGCAATCATTTTTAAATCCCATTCATCAGGTTCTATTTCTTCAATGCCTGATTTTTCAATGCCCAAAATCAACTTTGCAATATACTCAATTTTATAATCCGGCAATCTGTCAATGACCTGTTTTATTTGCTCCCTTTCACTCATACCTTACAACTCCCTTTTACTTTTAACTTTGATTAATAATTATCATGTCTAAGGCTTTTAACTGAACTCTTTACTTATTAATTTATTGTACTTTATTATTTATTAAAAGGCAATTAATTATGATAAAATATTTTTTGAAATGATTCTAAAAAGCTATTTAAAAAAGTCAATATTTTTGTATAAATGAATTGTCTGATATGATAAAATGATGTAAAGTCAGAATGTGTTGGTGTTTTGTCTGCACATGATATCAGAGGGAAGAAACAATGAAGCATAATCCTGATTCACTTAAGCAGCGTATATTTAAAATAATACAGATTGGAAATAGGACGGATACACCCAGCATGTGTTTTGATTTCTTTATAATCATCGTCATACTGGCAAATATTTCCGTTACGTTTCTGCAGACATTTGAGGAAGCTGCCGGATATGCGGAAGTGATAAGTGCGGTGGAGCTTGTCACAATGGTTATTTTTCTGGTGGAATATATCTTAAGGATATGGACGGCTGACTGTCTGTATCCGGAGAAAACATATCCAAAAGCGATAATAAGTTTTGTCTTATCGTTTTACGGAATCGTTGACCTTCTGACTATCTTACCGTATTTCTGCCCGTTCTTTATTCCAAGCGGGGCGATTGCATTCCGTATGCTCAGGGTGGCGCGTATTCTGCATTTATTTAGGATTAATTCACGCTATGACGCCTTTAATGTAATTACAGAGGTAATAAAGGACAAGCGTAACGCGCTGGTATCGTCGATTTTTCTGGTAACTGTGCTGACGCTGGCGTCGTCGCTTTGTATGTATGGCTTAGAGCATGAGGCGCAGCCGGAGAATTTCTCTAATGCTTTTTCGGGAATATGGTGGTCTGTATCCACGCTGCTGACCGTGGGGTATGGCGATATTTATCCTGTGACGATAGGCGGGCGCATTATGGCGATTATTATAGCTTTTCTCGGAGTAGGAATGGTCGCTATCCCCACAGGTATTATTTCCGCCGGATTTGTAGAGTATTATACGAAAATCAAGGTCGGAGATTATTCCCAGCATGAACCTGATTTTATTACGTTAGATATTGCGGAGGGACATCAGTATATAGGGCTTAAACTGGAAGAACTGGGACTTCCTGCGGGGCTGTACCCTGCGGTAGTTCTGCGCAGCGAAGATGTCTATACGCCATATGAGGATTTAGTCTTAAAGAAAGGCGACAGCCTGTTGTTAGGCACTACCGCCACAGGAAGATTTGAGTGCCGCATTGAAGAAGTTTGTCTGGAAAATAATCATAGCTGGATTGGACATATGATAAAGGATTTGGATATTTCAAGAAGGGTATTTGTAGTAATGGTGAAGCGCGGTAATAAAAATATCCGTCCTAGTGGTTCCACACGCCTGCTGGAGAAAGACGTGGTACTGCTTTTTGAAAAAAAGGAATTTCAAAGCCGCTAAAGGAAAATAGATTATGCGTAATCATAAAGAATATGGGAAAAGGGATTTCATAAAATACGGCGTATTAGCTTTAATAGCGGTATATCTGTGCCTGTGCTTTTTCATGCGGCTTTCGCTTCGGGCGCCTTCCTTTCAGGAAGAAGGTTACATGCTGTATTACATGGTGAATGCTGACGGTATGAAGGGGCTTGGACATAGTATTTTAATGGTGGTGGACGATGAAGGCTGCGGCACGGTTTTAAGTTATAATGGAATGCAGAGGTCTCTAGGGGAGAGCCTTATCGGTAAGAGCGGCGTTGGAAAAATGAGCATAGGAACGATGAACGCCGAAGATACGAAGGAATTTTTAAGGACGGGCAATCTGCATATTGACGGCGACCAGCTTAATGATAATTATGATTATGCCTTGTATAGACCGATTACGGCGCAGGATTATGATACTATATTAGAGCAAGCAGCGCCATATCTGGAAGCGGGGGAGCAGTTTGAGGAAGTTTATGCGAAATGGGCTATGGAAGAAGACGCAGATAAAAAAGCAGAATATAAGCAGGCTCTTGAGCAGATTGGTAAAAAAGGCGGCGGGCTGCCGGTATACCAGATTTATACAAGTAATTGCGACCATGTGGCAAGGCTTATAGCTTCGTCGGTTGATTCAGAACTAAACGATTATACATATCATTCGCGGCGCATGACGCCAAGCGGCAACTTTAAGGCTTTTGGCAAAAAAGCGCAGGACTGGGGCGTTATGGCGTTGGGAGAACAGTCGCTTGTGGAAAGAATACTTATGTTTCTAATGATTTTTTGACAGACAGGCGGTAGCGGTTTCCTTTTTCGGTTTTTTCATATGGTTCAAAGCCCACGCTTTCAAAGCATTTGCGTGAGGCGGTATTAAAATCGTATATTTCCCGCACATATATAGTATCATAATTAAGGAGAGCCGCTCTTTTAGCGAGAGCGCCTATAACCTTGCGTCCGATATGTTTTCCGTGGAATGATTTATCACCGATAACAATCGGCATATCTTCCTGCCAGAAGGTTACATCTCCGATAGGAATATAGTGATTAACGTCATTTATTTCTATCCAATAGAGTTCTCCGTGTCCGTCCAGATAAGTATACATACGTTTTAACTGTTCCATAGTATACGGTTCACGCCTTCCATCAACAAGATACACAAGCTCTTCGTCCTGATACCAGCTTAGAGCAAAGCCGCAGTCGTAATCATATTTTCTTAGGCGGAGGCTGTTATCAATTTCAAGCAAGTCAGGCTGTTTTATTCCTATAATCGACATAGTTCGTTCTCCATTTATCAAATATATTTTAGACATTATAATATATGTGCGCAGGAAGGTCAAGAAAGTTGACACAACTTAAAATTTAGGATAAAATAAAGTATACTTTATATTTTCATAAAAGGAGTGACTTCAATATGAAATATATAGAACGGGCTTTAGAACGCAAATTTTTGCGTATGAGTTCTTTTTTTAAAGCTGTTCTTGTGACAGGCGCAAGGCAGGTGGGAAAGACGACAATGTTGCGGCATTTGGCAAAGGAACAAAGTCGTACCTATGTTTCTATGGATAACATGATGGCGCGTACTCTTGCAAAATCTGACCCAATACTTTTTTTTCAGACCTATAAAGTACCGATTATTATTGATGAAATACAGAAAGCACCAGAACTTTTTGAGCAGATTAAGATTATATGTGATGAAAGTGAAGAAAGAGGTTTATTCTGGCTGACCGGCTCGCAGCAGTATAAGATGATGGAAAATGTGCGGGAGACATTAGCCGGAAGAATAGGTATTTTGGAACTATACAGTATGTCAAAGGCAGAGGCAGATGGAATTTCTTTCCCAAATGAACTGGATTTTTCGCTGGAATGTTTATTAACAAGGCAGCCGCTTGTAAAAAAGAATGATATTGTAGATGTATTTGAATATATTTGGCGGGGCGGTATGCCGGATACTCTATATGCTGATGCAGAGCAAAGGCAGGAATATTTTAATTCTTATATTGAAACGTATCTCATGCGTGATGTGTCTGAGGAAGGCGGTATTACCGATACTGTTAGATTTAGAAAATTTTTAAGCGCTTGCGCAGCTTTGACGGCGGAACAGATTAATTATAAAACTTTGGCGGAAACTGCGGACATTTCTCAGCCTACGGCAAAAGCATGGATAAGGCTTTTGCAGGGGTTAGGTATTATATATTTGCTGCAGCCTTATGCCAATAATGAAATGAAACGACTTGCCAAAACACCGAAGCTTTATTTTTGCGATACAGGTCTGTGTGCTTATCTTTCAATGTGGCTGACAAGAGATACATTGATGAATGGGGCGGTAAATGGAAATTATTTTGAAAATTATGTAGTAATTGAATTATTAAAAAATTTTTCATATGCATCATCAAAAGCAAACTTGACTTATTATAGGGACTCCAATGCGAAAGAAATTGATATATTTGTAGAAGAAAACGGAATAATCCACCCATTAGAGATTAAAAAATCTGCCAATCCTGACAGACGCGAAGTAAGAAAGTATGAATTGCTTGATAAGGCAAAGCTTAAGCGTGGCAGCGGCGGCATTGTCTGTATGTGTGAAGAAGTCATTCCTATTGATGAAAAAAACTGTTTTATTCCCTGCAGCCTGATTTAGATAAAGAGAAAATTATAAAATATGGCAGATTATAAGAATTAAAATTTATGAAAAAACAATTATAACATAAAATCATTGACACCAAATATGACACCACATATAATATAGATAAGAGGTATTCAAGATGTGTGTCAACCAATTACGATACCCAGACATGAGCCAATTAAGAAAGTTTATGTAGAGATGGTTAAGCAGATTGTAGAGAGTGAGGCGAAGAACTATGAAGACGCTGAATGATTATATGGCAATGTCTTATAAGATGGAGATTGTAGAGGATAAAGATGAAGGAGGCTTTGTAGTTTCTTATCCGGAACTACCGGGGTGTATTACCTGTGGGGAAACTGTGGAGTCTGCAATAAAAAATGCGTTAGATGCAAAAAAAGCATGGATTGAAGCAGCTCTTGAAGATGGTACAGAGATTAAAGAACCGGATAATTTAGAGGATTATTCAGGACAGTTTAAACTCAGAATACCCCGAAGTCTGCATCGGCTGTTGGCAGAACATTCTAAAAGAGAGGGTATTAGTATGAATCAGTATTGTGTATACCTTCTTTCCAGAAATGATGCTGTATATTCAAAATAATATTCTCTTCACTATATTGTATCCAAAGAGAAAGGAACCCAAACTATGAGAATGTATGACCTTATTATGAAGAAGCGTAACGGCAGCGTGCTTACGAAAGAAGAGATTGATTACATGATTGCCGGATATACAGACGGCAGTATCCCTGATTATCAGATGTCGGCAATGATGATGGCGATATATTTTAAGGGCATGACAGATGATGAGACGGCGAATTTGACTATGGCGATGGCGCACAGCGGAGAAATGCTGGATTTATCCGCGATACAAGGCGTCAAGGTAGACAAGCATTCAACCGGCGGCGTAGGTGATAAAACCTCGATTGCCCTTGCGCCGATGGTGGCGGCATGCGGCGTTAAAATAGCGAAAATGAGCGGCAGAGGCCTGGGGCATACCGGCGGAACGATAGATAAATTGGAGAGTTTTAAAGGCTTTTCCACCGGAATTACTTCCGAGCATTTTATCAATCAGGTAAATAGAATCGGTATCTCCATTATGGGACAGACCTTAGATTTAGCTCCGGCGGATAAGAAACTGTATGCGCTCCGTGACGTGACGGCGACAGTCGATAATATGTCCCTGATAGCGAGTTCGATTATGAGTAAGAAGCTTGCTTCGGGCGCTGACGCCATCGTACTTGACGTAAAGACCGGAAGCGGAGCCTTTATGAAAAAAGAAGAAGACGCTTTTGCACTGGCAAAAGAGATGGTGGCGTTAGGAAGACACGCCGGAAGGGATACGTCGGCTGTTATTTCGGATATGGACCAGCCGTTAGGCTATGCTGTCGGCAATGCTCTTGAAGTCAAAGAAGCCATCGAAACGCTTCAGGGCAAAGGACCGGAAGACTTCGTGGAATTGTGCATGACGCTGGGTTCAAGAATGGTTGTTGCAGGCAAAGCAGCAAATAGCATAGAGCAGGCAACAGATATGCTTAAAGATGTAATCGCAAGCGGCGCTGCGCTTGATAAACTTGCTGAGTTCGTGGAAGCGCAAGGCGGTGATTCGTCCGCAGTATACGATACCTCGTTATTGCCGCAAGCGTCGATTATCGAAGAAGTCCTTTCAGATAAAGAAGGCTATGTAGAAAAAATAATCTGCGATGAAGTCGGTATCTGCTCCCTTATCTTAGGCGGCGGCAGAGAGACTAAAGAGAGTGAAATAGATTTGTCCGTAGGACTTGTTTTACATAAAAAAGTGGGCGATTACGTCAAAAAAGGAGACTCCTTAGCAACCATTCACGCCAACGACGCAGATAAGCTTGCGCAGGCAAATGAGAGATTCCTTAGCGCATACTCATTTTGTGATAAACCTGTTAAGAAGGGTAAGTTTATAAAAGGAATAATATAGATAAGTTTGTTATTATTCACAACTTTCAGGTGCATGGACTCATATGCTTCCGCTTGAGGTCCTTGTAAAACGCCGGTACTTAGCGAGGTATTTTCGAGCTTAGTACCGCTGCGATTTTGCACGGAGCGAGAGCGTACCTCAAGAGGAAGCATATGAGTTCATGCACCTACACACACACTAAATAACCAAAATAAATTTATACTGCATTATTCCGCCCCCGCCCTCATATAGTTATAGTGTAAAAAATAATTGCGGAACCCACTATGAAAAAATCCAACAAACTATCTATATCGCGGCAAAAGGAAATAATCGTAGAATCCTTAAAGCTTCCTAAAGACTCCATGCTCGGTGCATCGATTGTGACTGTGACGGGGAATAAGGAAGCTTTTGTGGAAAACTATAAGGGAATTTTGGAATATTCAAAAGAATCCATAGTGCTTCAGGGTAAAAATTGTAGAATCAGCTTTCAAGGCAAAGGGCTGTCCATAGACTACTATACCGGAGAAGATATGAAAATAAGCGGATACATCGAGACGCTGCGGTATCTGTGATAATTTTGCTGATGATTGTATGCGGCAACTGATAAACTGTTACTATTCATGACATATGTAACTATAAACACTATAATTGCGTGGAAGGTCATAATTGTATGCTTCAATGGATTCAATATATAAAAGGCTATGTCTCCATCAAAGTGTGGGGATATTCTACCGAGAGATTTCTTAATCTGTGCGGCAACCATGATATTTTAATCTGGGATATTGAAAATCATGGCGATTATTATACTATGAAGGTCAGTGTAAAAGGTTTTTTTGCATTAAAGACGCTGCTTAGGAAAACAGGCACGCGGGCAGCCGTATTAAAAAAATATGGACTGCCTTTTTTTGCGCCCAAAATAAAAAAGCGTAAGATATTCGTATTGGGTATGCTTGCCTGCCTTATATTCTGGCTGTTTACGACGAGATTCATCTGGGATATCAAAATCGAAGGCAACTATACAATTACAGATGATATGCTGTTAGATTATCTGGAAACGCAGGGCGTACATACGGCGATGAAGAAAAGCAAACTTCAAATAGAAGAACTGGAAATGCAGTTGCGCGAGCACTATGACGTTATTACATGGACGTCGTTAAAGCTTGAAGGCACTTCGCTTATCATAAAGCTGCGGGAAAATGAAACTGCAAATTATGACTACTTCGGTCAATCGACGCAGAATGCAGGAATACAGGCAGACGACGGTGAAGCGTGCAGGGATATAGTTGCAGCGATAGACGGCGTTATCGTCTATATGATTACCAGAAAAGGCGTCCCGCAGGCAGCCGTGGGAGATACAGTTGTCAAAGGGCAGGTACTTGTGTGCGGCGCGGTTCCCATATATAATGAAGATACGACGATAAAAGGATATCAGTATTATGATTCAGACGCGGATATACTTATAGCATATGAGAAGGCTTTTTCCGTGGAAAAAAAGACCGCTTATGTAGAAAAAGAGTATTCCGGTGAAGAAAAAAAGCTTCTTTTATTCGGCTTTAGGGATAGGGAATGGAATTTATCTTTAGGAAGGATAAAGTTTGCCTCTTATGACGTAGCGGGTGAAAAGAAGCAGGTTAAGCTTCTCGACCATCTTTTTTTACCGATTTTTTACGGGACGAAATATGCTAAAGAATATGCTTTAGTGCCCAAAAAACATACGGAAGAAGAGATGGAACAGATAATTAACGAAGAATTTGAAAAAATATTATTGACTTTAGACGAAAAAGGGGTACAAATTACGGAAAAAAATGTTACAATAAGAAAGAGCGAGGATAAATGGATAATGGACGTTAGACTAAAATTGACGCAGGAAGCCGTAGAAAAGGTCAGAAACGAAACTCCAGAAGTCCCCGTTACTGAAAATGGAGAGATGGAATAATTTGAAAGAGGGAATATTGACGGATAAAAATATGACAGAGGAAATCACCTTAGAGATAGACATTCCGGCAGAGCACATGCGGAATCTTTTTGGCGAATATGATACCTATATCAAAAAGATTGAAAAGGATTTTAACGTTATAATAGTAAATAGGGACGGTTTGGTGAAGATAAGCGGCAGACCGCAGGATGCGCATAGGGCGGAAGGCACCATAAAGGAGCTTTTAGCTTTGTCTAAGAGGGGCAATACTTTGCAGGAACAGAGTGTAGATTACGCGATTGAGATGGAAAAAGAGAATAAAGAGGACGTGCTTTTAACAATCGATGAGGACTGTATCTGTCATACGATTAGCGGCAAGCCCATTAAGCCTAAGACGCTGGGGCAGAAGCAGTATGTTGACGCCATTCGCGACAATATGATTGTATTCGGCTTAGGTCCTGCGGGAACGGGGAAGACTTATTTAGCAATGGCAATGGCGATAACCGCTTTTAAGAGCAATGAGGTGGAAAGGATTATCCTGACAAGGCCGGCTATTGAGGCGGGAGAGAAGTTAGGTTTTCTGCCCGGAGATTTACAGAGTAAGGTAGATCCGTATCTTCGTCCGCTGTACGACGCCCTGTATCAGATAATGGGCGCGGAAAGCTTTGCTAAAAATATGGAAAAAGGATTGATTGAGGTTGCACCGCTTGCCTATATGAGAGGGCGCACGCTGGACAACGCTTATATAATTCTCGACGAGGCGCAGAATACGACTCCGGCGCAGATGAAGATGTTTTTAACCAGAATAGGCTTTGGCTCTAAAGTCGTTATAACCGGCGATTCTTCACAAAAAGACCTTGCTCCCGGCACTAAATCGGGGCTGGACATAGCGGTGAAGGTGTTAGCTAAGATTGAGGATATCGCCTTTTGCAATCTTACCAGCAAGGACGTCGTAAGGCACCCGCTTGTGCAGAAAATCGTGAAGGCATATGAAGCTTATGAAGCAAGAGAACAAAGTTACGATAAAAAACACAGAAACAGGAATTTTGAGCATGGAAGAAAATAATAATAAAAGAGTTGTTTGGCAAAAAATCAAGGTGACATTAGAATTTATACTGTTATTTGTCCTATCGGGCGCGATTGCCGGGATAGGAAGTATTGTGTACGGTCTTGATATGTCTGAAATAATATGCAATACGGTCATGGTGCTTTTAGGAACCGGAATTGTTATCTTTTCGCTCTCGGCAAGCGAAATTTATGATTTGTATTTTTATCCGAATATGAGAAGCTATGGGAGATTCACGTTCCTTTATATATTGGGACTTGCCTTATCCCTTCTTTTTCCGTTGCTTCCGGTATCGGGCTGGCCGTTTCTTATTATCTTCGTGCTGCTTAGTTTGTTCAGTAATAGTATATCGGGACTGGTTTCAGGAAGCGTATGTCTGATGCTTTCGGTCATGCTGTTGCCTGACGCTGGTATCCGCGCTTTTTTCCTTTACTTTATCAGCGGACTTGTAGGTATTATGGTGTTTAGCAGGTTGAACGAGTCCTTTAAGGTCGGTACGCCTACCTTTATTTCATTAATGTGCCTTACAATCTGTCTTGTAACCAATGCTGTATTATTTGAAAAAGATGGTATGTCAGTCACGCAGGTTGCAATTATTCCTATTAACTTGATGGTGAATTTTATTCTGCTGCTGATTATATTGAAAATATTCAGTAACAATGTTATCCATAAGACCAGAAATAAGTATATGGACCTTAACGATCCCGAATTTCCGCTGCTTGTGCAGTTAAAGGAGTTGTCTAAAGAGGAATATTATCATGCGGTGCATACCGCGTATTTATGTGACAAGATAGCGAAACGCTTAGGCTATGACGATACGGTGGTTAAAGCGTGCGGTTACTATCATAGAATCGGCATATTAAAGGGTGAGATTACATGGGAAAACACGCAGGAAATCTGCCTTGAATACAGCATACCGTATGAGGTCAGAAGGATACTGGAGGAATATATGCAGCCCGACCACGAGATATCGCTTAAGGAGACTGTCGTGCTTTTGTTTGCAGACTGTATTGTTACCTCGATAAGCCGTCTGTTTGCCCAGAACGCTAAGGCGAAGTTGGACTATGAGAAGATTATTGATACGATTTTTGATAATAAAATGAAGTCCAAGAAGATGTGGAGAAACTCTATGTCACTTGGCGAACTGCGGGAAATGAGAAAGATATTCAGCGAGGAAAAATTATATTATGACTTTTTACGTTGAGAATGAGACTAATAAAGAATTTCCGTTTTCCACAGAGGAGACTTTTGAAAAAGTCGCCCTAAAGGTGCTTGAAACGGAAAACTGCCCGTATGAGACAACTGTCAATATGCTGCTTACGGACAATAACGGGATACGGGAGTATAATAAGCAGTACCGCAGCATTGATAAAGAGACGGACGTGCTTTCTTTTCCTAATATTGACTTTGAGGCTGCGGGCGGATTCGATATCGTGGAAGGGCAGGAAGCGGATTATTTTGATTTATCAAGCGGAGAGCTTTTCTTGGGGGATATTATTATTTCGGTAGAAAAGATAGAAGAACAGGCGCGCGAATACGGACATAGCGCTTTAAGGGAATTTGCTTTCCTGACGGCGCACAGTATGTTTCATTTGTGCGGATACGACCATATGAGCGAAGAAGAAGCCGCCGTGATGGAGAAAAAGCAGGAAGAGGCGCTTGAAAGTCTGGGGATTGGAAGATAAGAAAGGGGTATATTAATACTGTGAGGATACATAGGAGAGACGCAGCCGCAGGTGGCAGAGCGCGTTCAAGGGAATTTAAGAGTAATATGTCAGCGTATGCGGGCATTATCGCATATATGCTCAGTCTTATAATCAGAATCCCGTTGTCTAAGGTGATTGGAGATGCGGGAGTCGGTTTATTTTCTCCGGCATTTGAAATTTTTACTTTAATTACGTTATTCTTTTCATATGGAATCTCAAGAACCATGAACGGACTTATTCGTTATCGTATTAAAAGGGACCAGTTTAAGAGCGCAAGAAAAGTGTTTAGCATGGCGTTAAAACTCTCGCTGCTTATAGGAATTGTTGTAGGCGTGGCGCTTGCGTTCGCCTCATCTTTTATTGCGGATATAATCGTGCTTGAAACCATGAGCAGATGGGCGATTCTTGCTATGGCTCCGGTCGTGGTGTTATCGGCGCTTGTTAATGTTTTCAGGGGTTATTTTAACGGCAACGGTTTTAACGGGCTTGTCGCGCAGTCACAATATATTGAGAAGATTCTGATGTTTATTACCGCCATTGCAGGCGGACGCATGTTTCTTGATTATGGTGGGAAGGTAGCGGCGCTGCACCACAATGATATAACTGCTTATGCTTACGGCGCATTAGGCGTGGTGCTGGGAATGATGATTTCGGAGCTTATCACCTTGATATATCTTATGGCGGTATATTTGCTTTATTTGGGTACATGGAAAAGACAGCTTAGCGAGGACAGCGGCAGGCGGACGGAAAGCAGCGGCAATATTGCGAGAATGTTAATAGGAAACAGTATTCCGCTTGCGCTTATCGTGATTCTTTCCAATTTATTTATGATTATAGACCAACGTTTCTTCAACTATTGTATGAATCGGAGTGAATCTGAATTAAGTAATGCGCAGCTCTGGGGAGCGTATTACGGTAAATTTGCGGTTTTAATCGGGATTGGAGCTGCCCTTGCCTGCATGTCCGTGCTGGGTTCAATCAGCAAAATTGTCAACTCATATGAGAGGGAAGAATATCATATTATGCACGAGCGCATAGAGAACGCGGTTAAAAAGCTGTGTATTGCCGCGGCGCCGGTGGCAATTTATCTGGCAGTTTTGGCAGATGCGTTTGTGGGCGGTCTGTATCAGGGGGAAAATGGACAGATAATCAGCTTGTTAAGGCAGGGCGCCGTTATCATTATTTTCTATGGTATAGCGTATCTGTTCGGACAGGTAATGTTAAAAACGCATATGATGAAAGAGTTTTTGATTTCACTTGTGGCGGCGGTTGCTATCCATATCGCGGCGGTTTTCCTGCTTGTAAGGCAGGGGCTTATGGGCGTGGAAGGCGTAGTTTATTCGGTAATCGTTTTTACAGGGGTATTGGCGGTTTCGTGCTTTATCCTTACCTGCAGAAAGCTAAACTACAGGCAGGAATGGTTGTATTCGGTGGCGTTTCCCATAGTGTCGGCGGGCATATCGGGGTTAGTGGTAATGCTTATCAGCAGGCTGCTTATATCTACGGCGGGCGAGATTGTGACGATAATTGTCAGCAGCCTTGTCGGGCTGGTGCTGTATATTCTGCTGCTCATAGTACTGCGCGTACTTAATGAAGCGGAGCTTAACAGATTGCCGCTTGGCGCAGTCTGGATTGCAATTGGAAGAATGATAGGCGTATTATAAAAAATATTGAATAAAAATAAATTTTTTTACTGATACTGATTACATAGAAATTTTTGGAAAGGCGGCTTACCGAAAATGAAACATGTAAAACGTATCAGTCTTTTTTTTATTATGGCAAGCGTAATGTTTGGCGCAGGGAGCTATGCGACTTATAAAGTTGAACATTTTTTTTACCCTAAAAGGTATGAGAATGAGCAGCAAAATGAAAATACGATGCCGACAATGCCGGAAAACAATCTGGAAGGAGCGGGGATTGCCGCGGCGGAAAGTGATACGAAAGAGCAGGAAGAGCGGGTTATTGAGGCGGCGGTCGAGAATATTCCCGTTATTACCTCGGATACCGTTTATCTGGTGGAGGAAGTTAATATGGCGGACGGCACGATAATTGAGAAAGAAGAAGAGATGCCTATGAAATATATAGGGCTTGACAGGGATATGCTTATCGACGAACTTAAATTGTATGAGCAAAATCCGCCGCTTACGGATTTAAAGCAAGGCTTTGAGTCGGTTGAACTTTCGGCTTTTTCTAAAGACCGTGTGGTAGTGTGTAAGTATTATAGGCGGGAAAAGGAAAACAAGGGTTATTATCTGATGGTTGCCGACCATTATGTAGTTGTGTACGAAGAGGATAAGGAGACGGTTCATATGAATACGGAAATTCTCTTAGAGAGCTTGAGCGACGAGCTGCAAAAAGAGATAATGGCGGGTAAATATATGGAAGATGAGCAGGCTCTTTATAATTTCCTTGAGTCTTATTCGAGTTAGTGTTATTATTAAACCATGAAAAATTTGAAAAAGAAAATTGCGGTAATAGGCGGCGGAGCTGCCGGAATGATGGCGGCTATTCAGGCGTCAGGCGATGATACGCTGGTAGAAATATATGAAAGAAACGACCGTGTAGGTAAAAAGCTTCTTGCTACGGGCAATGGAAAGTGCAACTTTTCCAATACCGATATGAGCAAGGAAGCTTACTATGGTAGCGCGGTTTCTTTCTATGATAAATTATACTCTGAATTTGGCGTGGCACAGACGGTTGACTTCTTTAGTCAATTAGGAATGCTGATAAAAGACAGGAACGGCTATCTATATCCGGCATCTGAACAGGCTTCAACCGTGCTTAATGTGCTGCGGATTGAATTAGAGCGTAGAAATGTGCGTATCCATACGGAGAGCAAAGTTGAAAGAATAGAAAAGGATAATAAAGGCGGAAGCTTCCGTATCATAACCGCGGGTAATAAATCTGCTGAAGGAAATGACTTGAGTAAAGGCGCTGGAAAGTGCCTTAATAAGAATGCTGATAAAGGCGCATATTATGACGCGGTAATTCTAGCCTGCGGCGGTAAAGCCGCGGCGTCTACGGGTTCTGACGGACTCGGCATAAAGATAGCCGAATCTTTGGGGCATCATGCTACGCCGATAGTTCCGGCGTTAGTGCAGTTAAGATGTAGGGAAGATTTTTTTAAGAGCATAGCGGGCGTGCGCACACAGGCAAGACTGACGCTTAATATAGATGGCGCTTCTGTATGCAGTATTCAAGGAGAGCTGCAGCTTACGGACTACGGCATTTCGGGGATACCTGTGTTATGTTTTAGCAGGGAAGCGGCTTATGCGCTGCTACATAATAAGAAAGTAACGGTGGACATAGATTTTCTGCCGCAGTTTGATGATGGATATGAAAGTTTCTTTAATGAGCGCTGGATAAGACGCTCGGATTTAGAGTTAGAGCAGTTTTTGACAGGCATAGCGAATAAGAAGATTAATCAGCTTATGATAAAGCTGGCAGGTTGTAAACCGAATGAAATAGCAGAATCGGTATCTAAAGAAAAGCGCGCTGTATTGGAAAGGCTGTATAGAAAACTCACGGTTTCTATATCTGCGACGAACGGCTTTGAACATGCGCAGGTGAGCGCGGGCGGCATTCCGGCTAATGAGCTTACATACGAATTGGAATCAAAGCTTGTGTCCGGTCTTTATTTTGCGGGGGAAATTATAGATATCGACGGTATCTGCGGGGGGTATAATCTGCAATGGGCGTGGACGAGTGGGGCGATAGCGGGTAGGGCGGTGCGCAAAACGGTGTAGGTAAATGCGACATGAACTCATATGCTTCCATTTGAGGCACGCTCTCGCTCCGTGAAAGACGTAGCGGTACTAAGTTCAAAAGCCGCTTTGCGTCTTTTTCACTAAGGACCGACGTCTTTCAAGGACCTCAAATGGAAGCATATGAGTCCATGTCGCTAGGTAACTGTGAGTAATAATGATAATTTAACTCCATTTTCGGAATTGTGTACATACTAAAAATGAACTATAATTGCATTTATAAATCGGGATTTGGGGAGGTAGAGAGATGGTTTATACACCAATGACAATTAAGGCTATGAAATATGCCTATGAAGCACATTTGGGACAGGTGGATTATAATAATGTTCCATATATTTTTCACCCATATCATTTAGCAGAGCAGATGGAAGAAGAAAAATCTTGCACAGTTGCGCTGTTGCATGATGTCATTGAAGATACGAACACCACATTAGATGATTTAAAATTGGAATTTCCTGATGATATTGTTGAGGCAGTGGCACTTTTAACACACGACGAGGCAGTTGATTATTTTGATTATATAAAAAGTCTTAAAAATAACCCTATTGCACGAATAGTTAAATTAGCGGATTTAAAGCACAATTCTGATGAAAATAGAGCTGTAGGGAGTAGCTTGTCAGAAGATGAGCAAATTTATTGGAAAGAAAAATATGCAAAAGCGAAGATGATTTTGCTTAACTAACTTCCAGTTTGTCGAGTTGTATGGAACATCAAAAAATGTATAAACATATTTATAGAAATTTGAGGAAACAGTAGTGGTAACACTTTTCTTAAAAAGGTATTAATTTAATAAGATAAGGTATAAAGATTGAAATATGATAAGAATAACGCAGATTAAAATGCCGCTTTCACATACGCAGGAAGACATTCTGCGTAAGGCGGCGGTGATATTACATATAAAAAAAGAGAATATACTTTCTTTTCATATAATCAAGAAGTCGATTGACGCCCGAAAAAAGCCGGAGATATCAATTATTTATACGCTTGATGTGGAGATAGAGGGCGAAGAGAAAATACTTCGGTGCATAAAGAGTAAGCAGGTACAAAAGGCGGAAGATGTAGTTTACACTTTTCCGCAATCAAGTGGAGCCAAGCTTAAAAAAAGACCTGTGATAATAGGAACGGGACCTGCGGGGCTTTTCTGCGGATATTATCTGGCGCGGCACGGATATCAGCCGATTTTGTTTGAACGTGGGAAGAGCGTGGAAGAAAGAATTAAGGACGTAGAGGATTTCTGGCGCGGCGGCGTGCTTAATCCAGAGTCTAATATACAGTTTGGGGAAGGCGGAGCAGGAACGTTTTCCGATGGCAAGCTTAACACTCTTGTTAAAGATAAAAACGGCAGAAATAAAGAAGTCCTGCGGCTGTTTGTCGAAGCGGGAGCGCCGGAAGAGATTATGTATGAAGCTAAAGCGCATATTGGTACGGACATTCTGGTGCGCGTAGTTAAGAACCTGCGCGAAAAGATAATAAACATGGGCGCGGACGTGCGTTTTGAAAGCAAAATAACGGATATAGAAATAGAGAATGGCAGAGTAAAAGCGGTAATTGTAAACAACAATGAGCAGCTTGAGACAGATATTGTCGTGCTTGCCATCGGACACAGCGCAAGAGATACTTTTAAAATGCTGTATGGACATAACGTTCCAATGTCGCCTAAGGCGTTCGCCGTAGGCTATAGGGTAGAGCACCCGCGCGAAATGATAGACCTTGCGCAGTACGGAATGACGGACAATAGATTATTGCCAACCGCAGATTATAAGCTGACCGCTAAGACTTCGAGCGGCAGGGGCGTGTATTCCTTCTGTATGTGTCCGGGCGGATATGTGGTGAATGCGTCTTCGGAAGAAGGAAGACTTGCGATAAATGGCATGAGTTATAGCGGAAGAAATGCGGATAACAGCAACAGCGCGATTATAGTATCCGTTACGCCCGATGATTTTGAGGGTAAAGGTGCGTTGGCAGGAGTAGAGTTTCAACGCAGACTGGAAGAAAAGGCATATAAACTGGCAAACGGCAAGGTTCCGGTGGAGACCTACGGCGATTTTAAGCAGGCTATAAGCGGAGAAAAGAAGCAGCCGTCTATTATTCTTAAAGAGTATCCGGACTTTGCACCGTCTATTAAGGGCGGATATGCTTTTGCGCCTGTGCATGAAATCCTTCCCAAGCCGCTTAATGAAGCGTTCATGGAAGGCATAGAGCAGTTTGGAAATATTATAGCGGGGTTTGCGGACAGCGCCGTATATGTATCGGGTATAGAAAGCAGGACTTCTTCGCCTGTCAGAATACACCGCGACGATAGCGGGCAGTCGGACATAAAGGGGCTGTATCCTTGCGGCGAGGGCGCAGGATATGCAGGCGGAATTACTTCTGCGGCGATGGACGGCATGCTTATTGCGGAGAAGATTGTGCAAAGTATATAATTCATCGCAGGTACTATGATGATATATTTAGAAAGGATAAACATTATGTCAAATTTTAGGGAACTACTCAAGGATAAAAAGCGGATTGTCATTAAAATCGGTTCTTCTTCTTTACAACATCAGGAGACAGGGGATTTGGATTATACCAAGCTGGATATGCTTGTGAGGGAATTGTGCGATTTAAGAAACAGGGGAAAAGACGTAGTGCTGGTAACGTCGGGCGCGATTGCGGTCGGCAAGAAGGCGATATATTCAGAAGATGCGAAAAACGATAATCCAATCGCAGTTAAACAGGCGTATGCCGCCATAGGTCAGGCAAGGTTGATGATGGTATATCAGAAGATATTTGCAGAATATAATCAGGTGGCGGCGCAGATATTGATGACTAAGAATACGATTGTCGATAATCTGAATCGTTTCAATGCGCAGAACACCTTCGCGGAATTATTTAAGCTTGGGGCGATACCTATTGTAAATGAAAATGATACCGTAGCCACTTATGAAATCGAAATCGGAGATAACGACACCTTATCCGCCATAGTAGCGTCTTTGGTAAAAGCAGATATGTTGATTTTGTTGTCCGATATCGACGGACTCTACACCGACGACCCGCATAAGAATCCTGAGGCGAAATATATAGAAGTCGTGGAAGAAATCACGGATAACCTTATGGAAATGGGAAAAGCTTCCACCGGAAGCGATTCAGGAACGGGCGGTATGAATACCAAACTTCAGGCGGCGCAGATAGCAAGCAGCATGGGGGTAGATATGGTTATCGCTAACAGCAGCGACGTAAAGAATATACATCGCATTCTGGACGGAAAGAATATCGGGACATTGTTTGTGGCAAAGACGGACAGTAATTTTGATTTGCCGCTGTATGTCCAGCAAATGCACAGGAGTTAGCAAAAATGGCAGATAAAAAAATAAATTTAAGCGTGCAGGAAATGACGGCAAGAATCAACGAATTGTATCATAAGTCGCAGAGCGAAGGTCTTAACGATGAAGAAAAGAAAGAGCAGGCGGAGCTTAGACGTGCATATGTGGCTAATGTGAAGGCGAATCTTAAGGCTCAGCTTGACAATATTTCCGTAGTCGAAAAGGACGGCACCATTACCAGACCGGCGGACAGGGAAAAGAAGCATATAAGAAAAAAATGTCTGTTACTTCGCGATGAAATACCGCCTAAACTCAGGGAAGAAAAAAGCGATAAAATTATAGGCGCGTTGTGTGGACTTGAGCAGTATAAAAAAGCTGATATAATATTGACATATGTGAATTATCAAAGCGAAGTTATTACGACTAAGTTTATAGAACGCGCATTAGCGGATAAAAAGCTGGTTTTTGCCCCGCGGGTATCAGGCAATGAGATGGAGTTTTATAAGATAGACGGCATAGATAGTCTTACAGAAGGCTATAAGGGAATAAAAGAGCCGATAGGTGCAGAGGCGTTTTTGGATAAAATAAGAGCTGTCGATTTAGATGGAGAAAACAATTTGCCATTAATGATTATGCCGGGAGCCGCTTTTGATAAAGAAGGACACAGAATCGGCTATGGAAAAGGCTATTATGACAAGTATCTTAGTCGGATTGATAAGGCAGGAATAAACGTGTATAAAATCGCACTGTGCTATGAATGTCAACTACTAGATAGTATTGCGCATGAAGAACATGATGTATGCGTGGATATGGTTGTAACGGAGGAGGATTTATATGAGTATAAGTAATTTAGAAGAAATAGGACAAAAGGCATGCGCCGCGAAGTTTATCATGCAGACATTATCGACACAGAGGAAAAATCAGGCACTTACGGCAATCGCCGAAGCCCTGCAAACGAGGGCTGACGAAATACTTACCGCGAACGCAGAAGATGTAAAAAATGCGGAAGAAAACGGTATGCGCTCCGGAATGATAGACCGCCTTAAACTGACTAAAGAGCGCATAGACGCGATGGCGGACGGACTTATGCAGATAGCCGGACTGCCGGACCCGATAGGAGAAGTGTTAGAACAGTTTGAAAGACCAAACGGGCTGCAGATTATCAAACGCCGTGTGCCGTTAGGGGTAATCGGCATTATTTACGAGTCCAGACCTAATGTGACCGCCGATGCTTTTGGACTGTGCTTCAAATCGGGGAACGCTGTGATATTAAAGGGCGGCAGCGATGCAATTTGCTCTAACATAGCGATATCTACAGTGATAAGGGATACATTGGAAAAAGAAGGCGTCACGCCCGATGCGGTCTGCCTGATAACCGATACCGACAGACAGGCGGCAAATGCGCTTATGAAGATGAACCGCTACGTCAACGTGCTGATTCCGCGCGGGGGAGCGGGACTTATACGCGCTGTCGTGGAGAACAGCACGGTTCCGGTAATTGAGACGGGAACCGGCAACTGTCATGTGTACATTGATGAAGACGCGGATATAGAGAAGGCTATTCCTATAATAATCAACGCCAAAACCCAGAGGATAGGAGTCTGCAACGCCTGTGAGTCCATTGTTATCCATGAGAAAATATTTGATAAGGCGTTGTCTGTATTGGGAGACGCGCTGCGTAAAAACCATGTGGAAATGCGTGCGGACGACAAAATAAGGGCCGTTTTAACAGACTGCGCAGCCGCTACGGAAGAAGATTACGGAACAGAATACCTTGATTATATTGTGTCCATGAAAACTGTGACGTCGATAGAAGAAGCGATAGAACATATTAACCGATATACGACGGGACATTCTGACGCCATTATTACAGAGAATGAAGAACATGCGCAGATGTTTCTTGACAATATTGATTCCGCATGCGTGTATGTGAACGCTTCTACCAGATTTACTGATGGTTTTGAATTTGGCTTCGGCGCGGAAATAGGCATAAGCACACAGAAGCTTCACGCAAGGGGACCTATGGGCTTAAAGGAGCTTACCTCATATAAATACACGCTTGTAGGCAGCGGTCAAACCAGAATTTTATAGTAAAATGCGCAAAACGCATAAAAAATGGTATAAAAAGCAACAAATGAGTATAAAAAAGCACAAAAAAATATTTTATTTACTAAATTTTTATGATATTATATATAGTGTTACAACAATAGACAAAATAAAACATGCAGGAGGTAAATACTAGTGGAGAATAAGAGAAAAGGAATTGGCCTGCTCCCTAAAATCATTGGTATATGTTCTTTACCCATGATTGTTTTAGGCCTGGTTGTTGCATTGTATTCTTCAAATGCTTTGAAAAACGGAATGCAGGATGAAGCTTTGACAGGTTTAAATAACCTATGTCAGAGTGTGGCGGCGTCTTATGAAGCTATTGCGCCGGGGGGGGACTATTGGTTTGATGGCGAAACCCTTTACAAAGGTGATTATGCCATTTCGGAAAATGAAAGCGTTATTGACAGTTATGTTGAAGGAACGGACGCGGATGTTACATTATTTTTTGGCGATACGCGAAGGGCTACGTCGCTTATAAGCGTTGAGACTGGAGAGCGTATTTTAGGAACTAAGGCTTCTGACGCGGTAATTGACGCCGTTTTGAAAAGCGGCAGCGACTTCAGCGCGACTGATATAACCATAAATAATAAAAATTACTATGCTTATTATAAACCGTTGAAAAACAGTGACGGAAGTGTTGTCGGTATGGTTTTTGCGGGTGCTCCAAGTGAAGGCATTGATAGGACTATATCGATAAGAAGGTTAAGCATAATCGCAACTGCCATAATAATTATTATAATAGCAGTAATATTCGTTGCAATCTTTATAAGGACAATCGTTGCCGTTGTTTCCCGTGCGGAAGGAATAATTCTCGGACTTTCTAACGGTGAATTGACTATCAATATGAATGAAAAGGCAAGAGCAGTTACCGATAAGGCGAGAAGTCGAAGCGACGAAATCGGCGGCATGATTAATTCCATGTATGTATTGATGGAAAAACTCAGGTCTACGGTAGAAGGAATCAGCAATTCAGTAAATCGTCTGGTAAATTCCGGCGATTCCTTAGAGGCTACGGCGGCACAGACAAGTGCGTCCGCTGATGAAATAAGCCATGCAATAGAAGATATTTCTAAAGGCGCCGTTACACAGTCGGAAGATGTCGAGTCTGCGACCATAGAGATTAATAATATGGGGGCGCTGATTAAGAAGATTGTTGAAGGCGTACAGGAGCTTCATGAAGTATCCAATAATATGAAAAAAGCAGATGATGAATCTGAGCAGATTATTACGGAACTCGGTACTTCCAATGATAAAACTATAGAAGCGATTAAAAAGATAGACGCTTCCGTACATACGACGAATGATTCTGTTGGCAAGATTCAGGAGGCAATTAACCTGATTACATCTATAGCAAGCGAAACAAGCCTTTTGGCGTTGAATGCCAGCATAGAGGCGGCAAGAGCGGGCGAAGCGGGAAGAGGTTTTGCGGTAGTTGCTTCCCAGATATCCAAATTGTCTGAGGATTCCAATAATTCCGCTAAGACGATTGAAAACATTATAAATCAGCTTGCCACTGATTCTGAGAGCTCCGTTAAGATTATGGCGGAAGTACAGGAAATCATTAACGAGCAGCAGAAGAAGTTAGACGAAACCAGAAGAAAATTCGGTGATGTCAGCAAGGGTATTGATATGTCTCTGACAGAGATGGGCAATATTTACGAGCAGACTAAGGAATGCGATGTTGCCAGAGAGAAAGTTACCGATATGATTCGCAATCTTTCCGCAGTTTCTGAAGAGAATGCGGCGTCAACCGAGCAGACCAACGCTTCAATGGAAGAGTTGAATGCAACAATCAATCTGCTTGCCGAAGCTGCAAGAGAGCTGAAAGATATAGCAGAAGAGCTGGATAAGGAAGTATCGTTCTTCCATGTATAATTATGAGTGATGAATTAAAAATGTCGGTTTCTCCAATCTGTACCAAAGACGGCAGCAAATATGCGTTTGTGTCGTTTACGGACGAAGAGAGAAGCGCAGAGGGAAAGATTCCGGACTGCAAAATTATAAATAACGACGGTTTCAGCGATGAAGAAGTAGAAAAGCTGGAATACTACATGCAGCAGGAACTGCCGCAAATTAAGAAGATGGCGGCGGGAATTAATATTATGCACTCATTTATGGGGGATAAGAAGTAAATTAAAAAAATGTGTATTAATACAGACAAGGGTGGTTGTGCCTTTGTCTGTATTTTGTTTGATGCAACTTGATGGTATTGAGAATTTCTGGTATAATTAAGCATATCATTTGGAAAATTGAGATGGGAGGATATGGAAAATGAACAAAAAAAGTGCTTTTGAGGTTTATCTTTCTGTAGTTTACAAATGGGGAATCATAATGCTGGTAGGTGCATGTATGTGTGCAGCATTAACATATACGTTGCTTAAGGCTATCGGACAGTTTCAGACGACATCATGGACTGCGTTGATTATTTTTGATATTATGGATATTGTGTTTTTGGCTTTGGGAATTTTACTTGTAAAAACATCTGTATCAGAAGATGGATATTTAGCTGATGGACGGCTGAAAATCGGTAAAGTATTTGCTTCGGTGATATTGATAATACAATGGAATTATATTCTGTATATGAATTCTTCAAGAACCTTTTGGGGTTTTTTGTTTTTCTTCATGATTCTGTTGGCATTTTTTTTGGATATAAGGCTTGTTATGATTGATGGCGTGTTACTTATAGCTTCATTGGTTGTCGCCTGGGTTGTCAGGGGAAACGAACTTCTTCCGGTAAAAGATGAAATTTTCTTTACAGATATGGTAAATTGTGTTGTTGGCTTGTTTCTTTCATTTATTGGATTAATCGCATTTATATTTTTCATGACACATTTTTTGATAAACGCCAAAAAAGATGAGCTGGAGGAAAACAACCAGCGTATTGAGCAGATACTTAATTCTGTTCAAAATATTTCAAAAAAACTTATGCTTGCGGGAGGGGCGTTAGATGAAATATCAGCAAATGAAAGTTCTTCTGCCGAGGAATTGTCAGCAACAAGCGAAAGTTTGCTGAGCGGAAGCAACCAGCTTAGCAGATTATCAGAAGAAAGCGTGGCAAATTTGCATGAACTTACAGTAAAAGGTGAGGAAGTAAACCGAAGAGTAGAAAGAGTTGAAAATACGTCAGACAGGCTCTTGGATATGTCAAAGAAAAATGAGAAGCTGATGAACTCCTTACAGCAGATTAACGCAGATGTGGTTAAATCTATTAGTGAAACAGATAAAGTGGCGGCAAACCTGAACAGCTCGGTTGAAGAAATAGGCGGAACAATGCAGATAATCAACGAAATAGCAGATTCAACAAATCTGCTTGCCCTGAATGCCTCTATCGAAGCGGCAAGGGCAGGGGAAGCAGGCAAAGGATTTGCAGTTGTTGCCACAGAGGTTGGGAATCTGGCAGGCAATACACAGCAATCCCTTGTCAAAGTACAGGAAATAATCGATAAGGTGAAACAGTGCGTGTTTGAAATGACGACTTCTGTAAGCAGCAATATACAAAAGCTGAATGTACAGAGCGAATCCTTTGAAAATGTGTTTAAAGGTTTGAATGAAATGATTAGCCTTTTACATGAATCAATGGCTGAGATAAAGGGCATGGGAAATTCACATGATGAGCAGGCGGAGGTTATTCGGCAGACCATACAAATAAGTGAAAACATAGCGGACAGTATTCGTCGCGAAAATGAAGAATTTGCAAATATTTCCGGAATGGTTGAGGAAAATGCAAATGACATAGCAAGTATGACAGACCAGATTGCAGAAATAAACAACATGGTTGGAGAAATAAATAATTTGTTAAATGTATAACGAATATTTTTAGAAAAGCGTTTATGAAAAAATCATAGACGCTTTTTTATATGATTTTGTTCCTCAAATTATATGTTGCTACGATTGTCTTTTCTTCATCTGTGCCGTTATCAATAAAATGTGTACATTCAAAATCAACAGCATTATGTTCAAGGCATAATTCTAAAAAACATAAAAATATACCGATATCAATTTGATTATAATAAGATACCTTATCAGCGGGCATAATGCCTCTTTTTCCTTGTTTTTTATACCTGTAAACATTGAGAATGGAGTCGTTATGTTCTACTATCCAAGGTTGTGTATTACAAGCGCTTGGCGCAAACCTGACAATATCCGTTATACCCGCTATTGATTCACCAAACCAAATTTCATCAACTGATTTTCGTTTGCTCTTAAACATATCTTTGCGAAATTTTTTTTCATCATCTATTTTTGATATTGCAATCATAATTACGAAGTCAAGCCCCTCAAATGATGCTTCATTCGTTTTTCCAATTCCAAACCAAAGAGTTCCTATATTTTGGGAAACAAGGTATAAATCTAATTGTTCTCCTAAATACCCTATGTTCTGTAAATAATTTTCCTTTTTTTCACTATATAATAAAATGCAGTATTGCTGCCCACGATTACAAGTAGTTTCATTCGCAGGAACAATTTTGATTTCTGTTTTTATATCTGGGTATAATGGATGAAATGTCTTGTATATTTCTTTAATATTTTCTATTTCTTGTGAAGATATAACTTCATCTCCCACGTTTCTGAATAAATGAAACGATTTTCTCTTAAAAATCATTTCATATAAATCGCTATTTACAGTCATACTATCACCCTTTCAAACTGAAAGTTATGGATACAATGTAAAACTCAATCATTAAATTGCTTAACGCGAAAGTCCATACCACCAATCTGCTCTCTGCGTTCGGTTGCAAAGGGTTGCATATCCTTCCGCACGGTAACGATACTTAACCGGTCATAGCCAAGACGGTGATAGAGCCGCAGCGCAGGAATATTGTCCGGAACTACGTCCATACAGATACCCTCCACACCCCGCTTTTTCAATACTTCTTCCACAAGGCCAATGGCTTTAGATGCAATACCCTGCCTACGCAAACTTTCTTCCACAAAGATGTCCTCGATCCAGCAGACCGTTGCCCCACGACAGTTGAGATGGACAAATCCCACAGGGCTTCCATCGCCGAGAATATCGTAAAGTTCGTGATCTTCTTTTGTCCAGCCGGCAAGATCTTGCCAAGCCTGTGCCTCATCGACCTGTGAGTGATGTACACGAAAAAAAGCACTTATGGAGCGAAGCATTGTTTTTTCACTGGTGCCGTCATACAGCTTGAGTGTAATTTCCATTTGATATACCTCTTCAAAATCCAAATTTGTTGGTATCATTATAATCTATTTTTTATTTACCGTAAAGTAGACAGTTTTTTTCAAATTATGTGTTGACATATATAGCATAGCGTAGTATTATACATATGAACAAATGAACATATGTTAAAATTTTGAAAGGAGGACATTGTGACAGGAAACGAAAAAATAGAGAGTAACAATGCAAACGAAATAGAAAACGAAGCCGTTGAAGGAGAGTTCCTTGCGGCAAGAGAGGACATTGTAAAGAAAGTCCTTATGCAGCAGCCCGATGATGAGATTTTATATGATTTGGCTGAACTGTTTAAGGTCTTTGGCGATTCGACCAGAATCAAAATCCTATATGTATTGTTTGAAACCGAACTATGCGTATACGATATAGCCAGACTGCTTAACTTAACGCAGTCGTCGGTCAGCCACCAGCTCAGAATTTTAAAAAATTCCAAACTTGTTAAGTTCAGGCGAGAAGGCAAATCGATTTTTTATTCGCTTGACGACGAACATGTGCGGAAGATTCTAAGTATGGGAATGGAACATGTAGAAGAATAGTAATTGCAATTTATAATTAACAAAAATAATTAATTAAACAAAAAAGGAGAAATGAAAAATGGAAAAAACATACAAAATTGAAGTGGATTGCGCAAACTGCGCGGCAAAAATGGAAGAGGCTGCTAAAAATACAGAGGGAGTTGCAAATGCAACGGTCAGCTTTATGACCTTGAAGATGAAAGTCACATTTGAAGACGGCGCAGACGAAAAGGCTGTGATGAAGAAAGTATTAAAGGCATGCCGTAAAGTCGAGCCGGACTGCGATATTGAAATATAATGAGTGTAAAAGAAAAACAAGCGGCTGCGAAGCAGACATTTGTTTTTCATGAAAGGAAATATATCATGAGTAGAAAACAGAAAAAAACACTAATTAGAATAGTAGCAGCGGCGGCTTTAATGATAATCTTACAGATTGTGCTGCATTTTCTGTCACTTAGCGGACTGCCGTTATTGCTTGTATATATGGTTCCATATCTGATAATAGGATATGATATTTTAAGAAAGGCGTTTCTTGGTATCATACACGGAGAGGTGTTTGATGAAAACTTTCTGATGGCGGTTGCAACCGTAGGCGCGATTGCGCTTGGCGAATATTCTGAAGGCGTGGCGGTAATGCTTTTTTATCAGATTGGAGAACTGTTCCAGAGCTACGCAGTCGGCAAGAGCCGCAGCAATATTACGGCGCTTATGGATATCAGACCGGATTATGCCAATATCGAGAAAGATGGAGAGATAGAACAGGTTTCGCCGGAAGAAGTAAAGATTGGAGAAACGATTGTCGTAAGTCCGGGTGAAAAAATTGCGCTGGACGGAATTATTATTGAAGGAAATTCAACCATAAATACCAGCGCGCTTACAGGTGAAAGCATTCCTAAAGATGCGCAGGCGGGCGACGAAGTTATAAGCGGCTGCATAAATATGACGGGAGTATTAAGGATACGCACAACGAAGGAATTTGGCGAATCGACGGTAAGCAAAATCTTGAATCTGGTGGAAAATTCCAGTATGAAGAAGTCCAAATCCGAGAATTTTATATCCAAGTTCGCGCGTGTGTATACGCCTGCGGTATGTATAGGCGCAGCCGTGCTTGCAGTCTTTCCGCCCCTTATCAAAATGTTATTTATGCAGGCGGCTCCTGAATGGAGTACATGGATATTCAGGGCGTTGACTTTCCTAGTCATTAGTTGTCCATGCGCGCTTGTTATTTCCATACCGTTAAGTTTCTTCGGCGGAATAGGCGCGGCGTCTAAATGCGGTATTTTGGTAAAAGGTTCAAACTATCTTGAGGCTTTATCGGAAGCAGGTTATATCGTATTCGACAAGACGGGCACGCTCACGAAGGGAGTCTTTAAGGTACAGAAGGTGTACGCCGTTAAGGATAATGCCACAATAGAAAATATCTTGAACGAAAATACTACAAAAGAAAGCGCCGTGAATGAAAATGCCGATAAGACGGCGGAAGATAGACTTCTGGAAATCGCCGCATTAGTTGAAAGCTACTCGTCACACCCTATAAGCCTAAGCCTTAAAGAAGCCTGCAAGACTGAACTTGATAAAGACAGGGTAAGCGATATTGAAGAAACTGGCGGACACGGCATAACGGCGGTTGTAGATGGCAATAAGGTGGCTGTTGGCAACGTTAAATTAATGAAAAAGTTAAATATTGCTTATGAAGAATGCTCAGAGCCGGGAACCGTCGTATATGTGGCGGTAAACGATACTTATGCAGGCTGCATACTTATAGCCGATGTCATAAAGGAAGATTCGGCGGAAGCAATAAGAAGTTTGAAAGCAGCGGGCATAAAGAAAACTGTTATGCTTACCGGAGACAGTAAAGCCGTAGCGGAAGCGGTAGGAAGAGAAATAGGTATCGATGAGATACACAGCGAACTGCTGCCTGCCGATAAGGTAGAAAAAGTAGAAATGCTGCTTAAGGAAAAAGGTGCAAAAGAGAAATTGATTTTTGCCGGAGACGGAATTAACGACGCTCCTGTTCTTACAAGGGCGGATATCGGTATCGCAATGGGCGCTTTAGGCTCGGATGCCGCAATCGAGGCGGCGGACGTAGTGCTTATGGACGACGACCCGCAAAAGATTTCGCTTGCTATCAGACTGTCGAGGAGATGTCTTAGAATAGTCTACCAGAATATTGTTTTTGCTCTTGCAATAAAGGCTTTGTGCCTGATTTTAGGGGCGCTTGGAATCGCTAATATGTGGATTGCCATTTTCGCAGACGTAGGAGTTATGGTTATCGCCGTACTCAATGCGACACGCACGCTCAATACTAAGAAGCTTATGTAAGAACAACCGTATTAAACCATATAAATCTTAAAAACATATAGATAAAATGGGAAGCTGATATATTGTAAAGTTATGAAAAAATGCTATAATAAAGATATCAGTAAATAAGGAGGTACAGCGGTATGACAGAAAAAGAAATGATACAGAGAAATATTGAGGATTTTGAAAGAATCCAAGATTGGATGTTAGTAGCCGATAAGGATTCAGAAGTATATAAAAAGATGAAACGGCGTTACATTTCTTTAAAAGCAATTTTAACGGCTGCCGGTGTTAATCTCACAGAATTAGATATTGTTAAGGAATAAAGAGACATAACTGATTTTATAATCGGGAGGTGGTAATATGCCGAGTAATGGTGAAATAATTGAACGTAATATTCAGGAATTTATGCGCACGCAAACGCATATGCTTAATGCACGCGCCGAGAATGCTACTAACACATATAATGGTTTGAAAGATGATTATTTGTTGCAAAAAGCTATTTTAATGTCTTTAGGTGTGAACCTTACAGATATTGATAAAATCAAGGAATAAAATAGAATTAAATAGTAGTAAATAGTTCAGCCCACAGATATATGAACGCATATGAGTTCATGACCTGTGGGCTGAACTGTTATTATATGTTATACGCCTATACTTACTTACTTACGCAATATGTAAGAAATGTTTGACTTATAAATACTATTATGCTACAATCTACTTGCATAATACGTAAGTTTATGCAGAATAAGGGGAAAACAATTCCTCAGTAAAGAAAAGGAGAAACAATATCATGAAACATGAGACACATTTCAAAAAACTTATGTCTACAGCTCTAGCGTTGACTCTTAGCGTGTCAGTTCTCATGCAGGGTATGTCAGCGATGGCGACAGAAGAACCGCTGGATGTTGAGCTTGCGGGGGGGGCAATCTGACTGAGACGGAATCCGGACAGTTAGAGGATACCGAAGGTACAGTATCGGAGGAAGTAAAAGATGCAGCAACAGAGGAAGTAACAACAGAAGATGTGGTAACAGAGAAAGTATTGGAAACAGAAGAGAGAGAAGAATCTTCCGGCAATGAGTCGGAAAATATTAAAAACGAAGATGTAGAAGAGGAAATATCCGTAATCTCCGATACAACTGAACAGTCTGGCAGTTGTGGAGAAAATCTCACATGGACATTATCAGAAGATGGGACACTTACTATTAGTGGAACGGGGGATATGGATGATTATAGTACCCCTGATCAATTACCATGGCATGATGTAGAGCTCATAAAAAAGGTTATTATCGAAGAAGGCGTTACTAGTATTGGCAATGAAGCTTTTTGGGAATGTACACAACTTATGAGTGTAGAAATACCGGGTAGTGTTACCTGTATTGGAAGTAATGCTTTTGAACATTGTGGTTTTACGAGCATAACCCTGCCAGATAGTGTAACTAGTATTGGAGGATGTGCTTTTCAGCGTTGTAGCATTACGGGCATAACCATACCAGATAAGGTAACTAGTATTGGATTCGGTGTTTTTGCTTACTCAGCTCTTGAAAGCCTAATTATACCAGATAGTGTAACTAGTATTGAAGATAATGCTTTTGCTCATTGTAACAGTCTTACAAGTATAGATATACCAGATAGTGTAACCAGCATTGGAAATAATGCTTTTGAATTTTGTGGAAGTCTTACGAGCATAACTATACCAGATAGCGTAACCAGCATCGCGGATGGTACTTTTGGTGGTTGTAGAAATCTTGAAAGCATATCTATACCAGATAGCGTAACCAGCATTGAAAATTATGCTTTTAACGGTTGCTTTAGTCTTACAAGTATAAATATACCAGCTGGTGTAACCAATATTGGAGATAATGCTTTTTCCGGCTGTGACATTGCAAGCATAACCATACCGGATGGTGTAACCAGCATTGGAAGGCGCACTTTTAGTGGTTGTAGTAATCTTGCAAGCATAAATATACCGGCTAGTGTAACCAGCATTGGAGATAATGCTTTTTCCGATTGTGATAAACTAACTAATGTTGATTATGCAGGAGGTAAAAAAGGCTGGGAGTCTATAGAAATTGGTGACAATAACGAATCTTTGCTTAATTCCAATATAAAATATAACGGCACAGATAATGACACAGAAAAGCCGTCGGTGAAAGAGCCTGAGGATAAATCAGACGAGTCTAAGCCGGACAATAATAAAACAACTGGCAGCTTGGAAAGCGAGCCTGACAGCAAGCCGGATGATACTCCGTGGACGCCGACTACTCCTGAAGAGAAGAAGCGTTATGATTGCGTGGGAAAAGACTCTGTTAAGTATACTGTGGCAGGTAACGGCGCTTATCCAGTCATGATAGTAAATATTATGCAGGGACCGAAGTGCTTTGAGTCATTTGAGGCAGGCGTTGAAGCCCTTAAAGTCTTGGGAGCCGGGAATTATACTATCAGCAGGACATTCGATATTTATCCGAATAATAAAAGGAATACCTACAACATGGGACAAGAAGCAGAACTGACGATTACCATTCCGGCAGATATTAGTAGAACCGGCAGGCAATACAAAATGCTTTGTGTGACAGAAGGCGGCATCGTCGTTATCCTTGATGATTTGGATCCGGATCCGAATACAATTACTATCAGGACAGATAAGTTCCATGCATTTGCATTAATATATAAATAAAAAGCAGATTATTAGAATATATGGAGGAGAAAATATATTATTTATGAAGAAAAAGACATTGAATAAAGTGTTAGCAGCGGCAGTTGTCGGAATGATGGCTGCGAATACACCCATTGATGCGAAAGCAGCAGAAAATGAAGATATTGTTGCAGCAGAAAGCAGCACAGATTCAACAGAAAGCAGTACAGATTCAGCAGAAGGCAGCACAACGGAATCAGCGGGGGGGGACAACGCTGAGGATTCTAGTGATGCTGGCAAAGAGGAAACCGAGGATTCGGATAGTACTGATGATTCTTCTGAGAATGATGAAACCCTCAGTTTAGAAGAAGCAAAAGAAAATCTTGAACAGGCAAAGCAGGAGGAGGCAGCTGCAAAAGAAAATGTTGATAATGCGCAGAGCGCGGTTGACAGTGCGCAGGCTGAACTGGACAGTGCAAAACAGGAAGCGGAGGATGCAGACAGTGAGCTAAAGGAAGCGGAAGATGCGGAAAATCAGGCGCAAATTGATAAAGATAGCGCCGATTCGGCTGTGACTGCTGCCGATGAAGCATTGAAGCAGGCTGAAAGTGATCTTGACAGTGCGCTGGAAGAAGCAGGAATCAGTAAAGATGAATTTGAAGAAGTACAGAATGGCATTGAAGATAAAAAGGCAGAAGTCAATAATGCTAAACAGACGGTGGAACAGGCGCAGGAAGATAACGATGCTAAGGAACAGGCGCTTGTCGATGCAAAGGCACAGGCTGGCGAAGCTGCTAATGCTGTAGAGCAAGCTCAGACGCAAAAGGACAAGGCAGACGAGCAGGTATCGACAGCCGAAGCATACGTAACAACAGTGCAGGATGCTTTAGATGAGGCTGAGAGCCAGACTTCGGCAGATGACATATTGAGCACTGCTAAAGATGCCATGGATGCCGCAAAAGCAAAGTTGGATAAAGCCCAGGAACAATATAATAACGGCTCACTCGGCTTCTTTCAGGAAATGTCTAAGACGGAGAACGATGCAAATAGCTCGGCGGCTAAGGCGGTAGAAATTCTTACTTCTACGGATGATATAAGGGACAATAAGGGTGATAATGTCCCGGCATGGGACACATTCCGCGGTTATACGCATAAAGGTGAAGAGAATGATGCGACCAGCCTTGAAAGCATGAAAGCAACATTTGACCATATAAAAAGAGGCAATGAATTAAGAACATCCGATGAACTACGTCCGTGTGACAATAATTTGCTTGTGACGGATTACCTTATGGCGGTTGCACAGATGAATGCCAACTGGGCTGCAAATAGTGGAGTCATAGGTCACTCACAAGTATTTAATATTGGTGAAAACTTGGCTTGGGGTTATTATGGGGGGTATTATGGTACTGATCCTTTCGCCGGCTGGTACTATGAGGAGAAGGAGTATTATATAGCAGACAATAATGATTCTCGTGCAGGACATTACACAAATATTACGCGTTCAGGATGGGTGATTACTGGTTTCGGCGTTAATTTTAATGATATTCATGCTGATGGTCATAATTTTAAGGTGGCTCATTCACAAGAATTTGGCTCTACTAATAGTTATAGCAGCAATGGCACATGCTATACGGTAGACGAATATGAAGCACGTTTCATGGCATATTACAACAAGGTTACTTCGGAGTTGGCTGCTGCACAGCAGGCATATGATGAGGCTAAAACCGCATACGACAATGCCTACAATAACAGTTCTTCTGCAGAGCAGCTGATTCAGAATAATATTGCACAAAAAAAGAAGGAACTTGATAATGCCAAGAAAGCCCTTGAAGATGCAAAGAGCGAAGCCGCGGAGATGGCAGCCGCTTTAACGGATGCAGAGACGCTAAAGGCTACGGCTGACGCTAATGTGGTAACGGCACAGTCTGAATTGGATGCAAGCAGTGCGAAATTGGATGAGGCTAACACAGCCTTAGCGAATGCAAATACGGCATATGATGCTGCATTAAACGTGGTTAGCAGTAATATTTTAGATTCATATACCAAGCTTTCAGATGCAAACGACGAATATGACACAGCTGTTGCTGCATTGGAGGAAGCTGCTGCTAAATATGCACAGGCACAGACTGATAAGGCGAATGCTGAGATTCGGAAAACTGCAGCGGATGAGGCTGTTGTGGAGAAAGAGACAGTCCTGGCTGATAAGAACGCCGTACTTACTTCCGCTAAAAAGGCATATGCGTTGGCGGTTGCGAATCTTGCTATTGCACAAGCAGATTATGACAAGTTAAAGCCGGCGGAACCTTCTTATACTGTATCTAATGTTGTTTCCTATGATTCGGACATGAGCGCTGTGGAGGATTATAATGATACATATGTGCTAAACAATAATTATGTCCATATTAAAAATGTAAGTTCAGGCAGCGTGGCAAGCTTTTCAAAGAATTGCACATTTAAGTTTTTCTTAAGCAAACTTGAAAGTATTGCTAAGGAAAATAATACAGGTGCACTAACAATTGATTGTTCAACTGCACCATGGTTTAGTATGAGTGTGAAACAGCTCAATGCAATTAAGGAAAGAACCGGTGGCGAACTTACAGTGATATTTTCTTATAAAGGTAAGAAATATACATTTACGATTCCGGCAGGTTATGACTTTAGTAAACTGCAGGATTCAAAGGGCTGGTACGGCTTCATGTATTTGAAGCATATGTTTGGCGGACATGAGATTGTTTAATAAAAAACCGTAAACTTATAAAACGGGAGAGGTATAATACCTCTCCTGCTTTTTGCTTTCCGATTTTTATATCTGATTTGACTTGATGCGCACTTTATGGTACAGTTAGATATGTATGTATTTTGAGTTAAATGTTATTTTGCGTGGAGGATATTTAAGTGAAAACGCTAAAAGCTTTATTGATAATTTTGTTATGCTGCCTGATTTTTACGGGCTGCGGCAAGAAAGAAGACGAAGAACTGACGGAATATCAGGAGAACATGAACACCTTCTTTGAGCATATCGCAGAATTTGACGACAGTATGAACAATATTGATGTAAGCGAAGAAGGATATGTTCAAAAGCTGCTCACACTCTTGGACGAACTGGACGCAGAAGTGGCGTGGATGTCTACGCTGGAAGTTCCGGAGCAGTTCGCGGCAGTAGATAGTCTGGCTGATGAAGCGAGCGAAAATATGACGCAGGCGGTTCTTTTATATCATATGGTCTATGATAACGGCGAGTATGACGAGAACGTTGAAGCGGCGGCAAGGGAATATTATAACAGAGCCAATATAAGAATAAAATATATTATTATGCTTTTGCATGGAGAAATCCCCGAAGGAGAAGGCGTTATTTATACGGAGGAAGAAAGCGGTATATTTGGCGGGGGTTATATGAATAAATCCGAGGACGAAGACACAGAGGCTGAATAGAAGACGTATCTCAATCAGAGTAGGCAGACTTGGGAAGCGCAGCAAAGTGAACGGAATAGCAATACATAACGGAGAGATAAGATAATTTATGAATAGGCAGGAATTTCATGCGTTAATTAAGAATAATCCGATTTTTCTTGACGGAGCCACGGGCTCTAACCTTATAAAAAGGGGTATGCCGGTAGGAGTATGCCCTGAAAAATGGATATTAGAGCATAAAGACGTACTTATAGGGCTGCAAAGAGAATATATCGACGCGGGCTCTAATATTATATATGCGCCGACTTTTTCTGCTAACCGCGTTAAGCTAAAGGAATACGGGCTGGAAGGGCAGATTAGCAGAATAAATCATGAACTGGTGGAAACATCTATAGAAGCGTCAGGCGGACGCGCTTATGTGGCGGGCAATATTACCATGACCGGAGAGCAGCTTGCGCCGATAGGCAGAATGGATTTTGAAGAACTTGTTAATATATATAAGGAGCAGATTGAATATCTGGCGGACGCAGGCGTTGATTTATTGATAGTGGAGACGATGATGAGCCTGCAAGAGACTAGGGCCGCGTTAATTGCGGCTAAGGAAGTCTGTGAGCTGCCGATTATGGCGACTATGACTTTTGAGGCGGACGGCAGGACGCTTTTTGGAACGGACGCAAAGACCGCGGCGATTGTGCTTGAAAGTCTGGGTGCGGCGGCGCTGGGAGCCAACTGCTCTACCGGACCGGATAAGATGGCGGCGGTTATCAGAACGATGTCTAAGGTGAGCAGCATACCGATTATTGCCAAACCCAACGCCGGACTACCAGCTTTGGATAAGGACGGCAACACAGTCTATGACATGGGCGAAGAAGAATTTGCTAAAGAAATGAAAGCCGTGGTAGAGGCGGGCGCGTCTATTGTCGGCGGCTGCTGTGGAACTGCGCCTTTATATATCAGGGCGTTAAAGGCGGCGGTAGGAAATATGCCCGTTGCAAATCATGAGGAGCAGGAACAGCGCAGATATCTTACCAGCGAGCGTAAGACGGTCGAGTTTGGGCTTAACGATAACTTTATGATTGTAGGAGAACGCATTAACCCTACGGGCAAGAAAAAATTGCAGGCGCAGCTTAAAGAAGGTTCTCTGGAAATGGTGTCTGAGTTTGCGCAGGAGCAGGAAGCCTGTGGAGCGTCAATCTTAGATGTAAATATGGGTATGAGCGGCATTGATGAGAAGGAAATGATGTTGAAAGCAATAGAGACGGTAAGCGGAGTCACTAATTTGCCGTTATCCATTGATTCAAGCCATATAGATGTGCTGGAAGCGGCGCTGCGCAGATATCCGGGCAGGGCGCTAATCAATTCGATATCCTTTGAGAAAGAGAAAGTAGAAGCGCTTTTACCCATAGCAAAGAAATACGGAGCGATGTTTATACTGCTTCCGCTATCGGACGAGGGGCTGCCGAAAGATTTGGCAGAAAAAATTGATATAATAGAGAAAATTAAAGATCGCGCATACCGTCTGGGGATTCGTAAAGAGGACATTATAGTAGACGGTCTGGTAGCGACGGTCGGTGCAAATAAGGCGGCTGCGCTTGAGACGCTTGAAGTTATCCGCTATTGCAAGGCGAATGGGCTTGCTACTATCTGCGGACTATCGAATATTTCTTTCGGTCTGCCGGAGAGAAGCTATGTAAATACGGCGTTTCTTACTATGGCGATTCAGGCGGGGCTGACGATGGCGATTGCCAATCCTTCACAAGAACTGCTTGTGAGTCTTGCCTTTGCCTCGGATTTGCTGCTTAATAAAGAGGGCGCCGACATACGTTATATAAACATGATGGACGCTGTGAAGGAAAAAAGGGAAGCATTAGGAGAGACGGCTGCAAAGGCAGCGTCTGCAGGCGGCGTTCATATAGCGGGCACAAGCGGAGTCCATATTGCAGGCAGAGCAACGCAGGAGCAGACTTATGCTTCTGTTTTGGACAAACTGCACGCGGACGTCCTTAAAGGTAATAAAAACAGCATTGTCGCGGATACGATTAAGGCGGTTGAAGAAGGAAATGCGCCTAAGAAGATTTTAGACGACGTGCTTTTACCGGGAATTAATGAAGTCGGCGAGCTTTTTGATAGGGGAAAATATTTTCTGCCGCAGCTTATAGCCAGCGCAGAGGCAATGAAGGCTTCCATAGAGTATCTTGAACCGCTGCTTATGGAGAATAACTCCGGTAAGGAAATGCCTACCGTCGTCATAGCCACGGTGGAAGGCGATATTCACGATATCGGTAAAAATCTGGTTGCGCTGATGCTTAAAAACTATGGCTTTAATGTTATCGATTTGGGAAAAGACGTTCCTAAAGAGAAGATTATAGAAGCGGCTGTTAAATACAATGCACAGGTTATCGCATTATCAGCGCTTATGACGACGACTATGCAGCAGATGAGAAGAGTCATAGAATACGCGAAGGAAAAGCATGTGGATTCTAAGATTATCATAGGCGGCGCGGTTGTCACACAGGACTATGCGGACGAAATCGGAGCGGACGGTTATTCTAAAGACGCGGCGGAAGCCGTGAAGCTTACTAAGAATATTTTGCATATTGATTAAGACAGAATGGAAAAATAGAAATTTATTCGCAGGTTAAGAAGGGAGCATGTATTAATATGATAGGTGCAGACGCGATAGTTAAATGTCTGGAAGAAGAAGGTGTAGAATATGTTTTCGGATATCCCGGCGTTGCCATTTGCCCGTTTTATAATAGTATATTGGATTCAAAAATAAATGCGATTCTGGTGCGCACGGAGCAGAACGCCGCGCACGCGGCAAGCGGGCTTGCAAGGGTGAGCGGAAAGGTCGGAGTCTGTGCGGTAACGTCAGGTCCCGGAGCGACTAATGTATTGACAGGCATTGCGACGGCATTTGCCGACAGTATACCGCTTATCTGCATAACAGGACAGGTAAACAGCGAGCTTTTAGGTTCAGACGTGTTTCAGGAAGCGGATATTACCGGAGCGGCGGAGTCCTTTGTAAAATACAGCTATTTGGTAAAAGATGCAAATGAGATACCGCGTATTATGAAGGAAGCGTTCTATATCGCTAATTCCGGCAGAAAAGGACCTATCCTTATAGATATACCGATAGACGTCCAGAACGCTGCCGTTAAAAAATTTGAATATCCTAAAGAAGTAAATCTGCGCACTTATAAGCCTACGGTTAAAGGTCATGCAGTACAGATTAAGAAGGTAATAGGTGAATTATCTAAGGCAAAACGCCCGATTATGTGCGTGGGCGGCGGAGTGCTGCTTAGCCATGCGGAAGGGGAACTGCGTGAGTTTGCGCAAAAACACAGTATTCCCGTGGTATCAACTATGATGGGGATAGGCGCCATGCCGACCAGACACCCCATGTACTATGGAATGGTGGGTAATAACGGCAAGCCCTACGCCAATAGAGCCATGAATGAATCGGATTTGCTGATTATGGTAGGCGCCCGTGTTGCCGACCGCGCGATAAGCCAGCCGGACTTGATTATGGAGAATAAAGTTCTTGTGCATATAGACGTAGACCCCGCTGAAATCGGTAAGAATGTAGGCGCGGAGATTCCGCTTGTAGGCGACGCAAAACATATTTTTGAAGATTTGGACAAGGAAGACTTTAACTGCGGGCATAAAGAATGGATTGAGACATTAAATAAATACAGGGATACAATGACTCTAAAACGGACTCCCAATCCGAAATATGTAGATCCAGCGGAGTTTATACGCATATTGTCGGAGAAAATGCAGGACGACGCGGTATATGTCGCGGACGTAGGGCAGAATCAGATTTGGTCCTGCGCTTACCATATTGTTAAAAACGGACGCTTTTTAACCACAGGCGGCATGGGAACGATGGGCTATTCGATTCCGGCGGCTATGGGCGCAAAACTGGCGTGTCCGAATAAGCAGGTTGTCGCAGTCTGCGGCGACGGTTCTTTCCAGATGTCCATGATGGAGCTTGCCACCATGAGACAGTTTGACGTTCCGGTGAAAATCGTGGTCTTAAAGAATAATTATCTTGGCATGGTAAGACAGTTCCAGCATTTTACATACAAAGATAATTATTCGGTAGTGGATTTGTCCGGCAGCCCTGATTTAGAGAAATTGGCGATGGCATATGAGATGAAATTCATGCGCCTTTACACGATGGATAATATAGAAGAAAATATTGACAGATTTCTTGCAGCGGACGAATCGATGCTGCTTGAATGTGTGATAGATCCGATGGATTTGGTGTAGTGGTGGTATGAACTTATGACTGTGGAATTAATATATTGACTGAATAAGTCAAAATTCGTGTGAGGCGAAGGAGACGGATAATGATGAAGAAAATATATTCGGTATTGGTAGAGAACAGGTCGGGCGTATTGTGTAAGGTGTCGGGACTCTTTTCAAGAAGGAGTTATAATATTGATTCGCTTGCGGTGGGTGAGACAGACGATCCCGCGGTTTCATGTATGACGATTGTAAGCAGCGGCGACGAGCGGACCATAGAGCAGATTGAGAAGCAGCTTAATAAGAAGTTAGACGTCATTAAGGTAAAGACTTTTGACGAGACGGCAAGTATCAGCAGAGAGCTTATGTTGATTAAGGTAAAATACAACAGGAGCAACAGGCGCGATATCATGGAAACATGCCAGATGATGAAGGCGGATATAGTCGATATGTCCAAAAATCAATTGATTATCCAGATATGTGATGTACCTGAGCGGATTAAGCGCCTTATCACTATGCTGCAGTCGGTCAGCGTGATAGAAGTGGCGAGGACGGGAACCCTTGCGCTCCCAAAATGCGTAGATACTGAATAGTTGCAGATAGGGGAATAGCCGGCTTGACTTTTTATACGGTAGTTGCTACAATTATTCACAATGAAGGCAAATATTAGAAAGGCAGGACTTTTTATGCATAGAAAAGTATTTCAGCTCTTGGTAGACAATACATCGGGCGTGCTCAGCCGTATTTCTGGATTATTCTCCAGACGCGGCTATAATATCGAGAGCATTACCGCAGGAGTGACCGCGGACCCCAGATATACCAGAATAACGATTGTAACGTCGGGAGACGATGAGATTCTTGACCAGATTGAGAAACAGGTAGCTAAGCTGGTTGACGTCAGGGATATTAAAGAACTTAAACCTAATGAGAGCGTTTACCGCGAACTTACGATGATTAAGGTTAGGGCGGCTGCCGAGGAGCGTCAGAGCGTTATAGCGATTGCGGATATTTTCCGTGCCAAAATCGTCGATGTATCGAAAGACAGCCTGATTATAGAATTGACTGGCAATCAGGAGAAGATTGACGCTTTTATCAACCTGCTGGACGGATATGAGATTCTTGAACTTGCCAGAACCGGCATCGCAGGCTTGGGAAGAGGAACGGAGAATGTCACATACTTGTAATTATGTAAACCATATAAAATAAAATAAATGGAGGATAAGTAAAATGGCAAAAATTTTTTATCAGGAGGATTGTAATTTATCACTGCTTGAAGGCAAGACCATAGCAGTAATCGGTTACGGAAGTCAGGGACATGCGCACGCTCTGAATGCGAAAGAGTCAGGCTGCCACGTTATTATCGGTCTGTATGAAGGCTCAAAATCATGGGCGAAGGCAGAAGCGCAGGGATTTGAAGTATATACGGCTGCTGAGGCTGCAAAAAAAGCTGATATCATCATGATTTTAATAAATGATGAGCTACAGGCGGCAATGTATAAGAAGGATATTGAGCCCAATCTTGAGCCGGGCAATATGCTTATGTTCGCTCACGGCTTTAATATCCATTTTGGCTGTATTGTACCGCCTAAGGACGTAGACGTAACGATGATTGCACCCAAAGGTCCCGGTCATACCGTAAGAAGTGAATATCAGGCGGGTAAAGGCGTTCCGTGTCTGGTAGCGGTTCATCAGGACGCAACCGGAAAAGCGCAGGATATGGCGCTTGCATATGCACTTGCTATCGGCGGCGCAAGAGCGGGCGTTCTTGAGACAACCTTCAGGACAGAGACAGAGACAGACCTTTTTGGCGAGCAGGCTGTATTATGCGGCGGCGTATGTGCATTGATGCAGGCAGGTTTTGAGACTCTCGTTGAGGCAGGATACGATCCCAGAAACGCATATTTTGAGTGTATTCATGAAATGAAGCTGATTGTTGACTTGATTTATCAGTCAGGTTTTGCAGGAATGAGATATTCCATCTCCAATACCGCAGAATACGGCGATTATATTACAGGTCCTAAGATTATCACAGAAGAGACCAAGAAGACTATGAAGAAAATTCTTTCCGATATTCAGGACGGTACTTTTGCCAAAGACTTCCTGCTTGATATGTCTTCCGCAGGCGGACAGGTACACTTCAAGGCGATGAGGAAGCTTGCTTCCGAGCACCCGGCAGAGATTATAGGCGAAGAAGTTAGAAAGCTCTATAGCTGGAACGGCGAGGACAAGCTGATTAATAACTAAAAGTGATGCACATCAGGGTGGGGAGCATAGTCTTCCCACTTTTATTATATTTAGCTTATTTTGGCTGTTTTTGTTCTTTTTGCAAATTTGCACAGCCTATGTTACAATAGAAAGACAAGCAAAGATGGGAGGAAATTATAATGGGAATGACGATGACGCAGAAAATACTGGCGGCGCACGCAGGACTTGATAAGGTAGAAGCCGGACAGTTGATTGAAGCGGATTTGGACTTGGTACTTGGCAACGATATAACAAGTCCGGTTGCGATTAAAGAAATGGAGAAAATGAAGGTGGACGGCGTTTTTGATAAAGATAAGATTGCGCTTGTGCCCGACCATTTCGTACCCAATAAAGATATTAAATCGGCGGAGCATTGCAAATGCGTGCGGGAATTTGCCTACCGCAATGAGATAACCAACTATTTTGAAGTTGGCGAGATGGGGATAGAACACGCGCTGCTCCCAGAAAAAGGCTTGACAGTGGCGGGCGACGTTATAATCGGTGCAGACTCGCATACTTGTACTTACGGTGCGCTGGGGGCGTTTTCCACGGGCGTCGGCAGCACTGATATGGCGGCAGGCATGGCTACAGGAAAAGCATGGTTCAAGGTGCCGTCTGCAATTAAGTTCAATATCATAGGCAAGCCGGATAAATGGGTGAGCGGAAAAGACGTTATTTTACATATAATCGGTATGATTGGCGTAGACGGCGCGCTCTATAAATCAATGGAATTTGTAGGGGAAGGCATAAAAAATCTTACGATGGACGACCGTTTTACGATTGCTAATATGGCGATTGAGGCGGGCGGCAAAAACGGAATCTTCCCGGTGGACGAGGCGGCGATTGCCTATATGAAGGAGCATTCCAAGAAAACATATACTATTTATGAAGCTGACGCCGACGCTGTTTATGATGAAGAATATACGATTGATTTAAGTGCCCTTCGTCCGACGGTTGCATTTCCACATCTGCCGGAGAACACTAAGACAATCGATGAAATCAAAGAGGATATCGTAATCAATCAGGTAGTCATAGGTTCATGTACGAATGGAAGACTTGATGACTTGCGCATAGCCGCAGAGGTATTAAAGGACAGGCATGTGGCAAAAGGCATGAGATGTATAGTTATTCCGGCTACTCAGACAATCTATATGCAGGCAATGGAAGAGGGCTTGTTAAAGACTTTTATAGAAGCGGGAGCGGTTGTCAGCACTCCTACATGCGGTCCGTGTCTGGGCGGATATATGGGTATCCTTGCGGCAGGAGAACGCTGCGTATCCACTACTAACCGTAATTTTGTCGGAAGAATGGGACATGTGGATTCGGAAATATATCTTGCGAGTCCGGCGGTAGCGGCAGCAAGCGCGGTTGCGGGCAAGATTACCTGTCCTTGTAAACTTTGATTGGTAAGAGAGGAGATAAAAAATGAAAGCAGCAAAAGGAACTGTTTTTAAATATGGCGACAATGTGGATACAGACGTGATTATTCCGGCGCGGTATCTGAACTCTTCGGAGCCGGCGGAATTAGCGACACATTGTATGGAAGATATTGATAAGGATTTTATTAAAAAAGTGCAGAAAGGCGATATCATTGTGGCAACCAAGAATTTTGGCTGCGGTTCGTCCAGAGAGCACGCGCCTATCGCAATCAAGGCGGCGGGAGTAAGCTGTGTTATCGCGGAAACCTTTGCAAGAATATTCTATAGGAACGCTATTAATATCGGGCTTCCGATTATTGAATGTCCGGAGGCGGCTAAGGATATTGAGGCGGGAGACTGCGTGGAAGTGAACTTCGATACAGGCGTTATTACCGACGTTACTAAGAACACCACATATAAAGGTCAGGCGTTCCCTGAATTTATGCAGAAGATTATCGCGGCGGAAGGGCTGGTTAATTATATTAATCAGAAAGCATAATAAGTGAATGCGTCATTAACTCATATGAGTTCATGACATACAAGAAAGGTATAGGAAAGTCAGTTTATGGTCAATAGAATCGACGACAAAAATTACTATACGTATACAAAAACAAAGAATATCAATGTCTCAAATAACGGCGAGAAGTTCAACCTGAATTATAATAATGAAGAACTTCAGACTAAGGACAGTGAGAAAAAGGATAAGGCGGGCGAGTCGGAAAAGGGCAAGGCTGCCGAAAGCGGCGTTAAGCTGGAACTCTCAAACAGTGGTAAAAATGCGGCGGCGGACAGGGGGAAGGCTACGGAAACTAAAGCGCAGGCGACAGAAAATCAGCAGTCGATTTTTGGAATGCTGCGGGAGCTTGTGTCTACGGTGGTCTCTGCAGTTAAGGATATATTCTATAAGATATGGAATGATCCGGAGCCAAAGATGGACGCTGCGGCTGCTGATAATGGCACGGAGACAGAGATAGATAATCTGACCGTCAGTAACGGCACGGCGGAGACGGAACTTTTGACTGCTGAGGACGGCATGGCGGAAGGTGCAGAAGCGGATGCTTTAGCCGTAAGCGATGGCATAACCGCAGGAACAGAGCGCTTCGCTGCAAAAAATGAAACGCAGGATTTTGAAGAGACATATGCTTCGCATAAATCCGCTCAAGCGCGTCTTGACCGTGAAATCCAGCCTTATCTGCGCAAAGGCGACTTAAATCAAGTCATAAGCCTTCTTACTGACAACGGAAAGAAGACGGTAGCAATTAATTCGACTCTTTTAACATATTATGACAGGAATGGAAAAATGGTTGAACTCAATGCTTCCGACAGAGAGCGGATTCTGCGTGGAGACCGGAATACGAAGAAATTATAAAAAACAGCCCTATATGATGAGCTTAGTGTATTTAATTAAGGCGCATCATATGGGGTGACGACTCTGTTCTTGCCGTTCTTTTTACCATGATACAAACGTCTGTCGGCGTGCATAATCGTATCTTCAATAGTATTTCCCAGCTTATGAGAAGCGACTCCAAGAGTAAGAGTACAGTGAATTATTGTATTATTATATATGAATTCATGAGCCTCTACGTCCTTACGGATATTTTCCGCAATCTTACAGGTGGAGTCCAGATTTTCATTGCTTAAGATAAGTATTTCCTCACCACCCCAGCGGCAGACATATCCGTGATCTGTTGCAAGTTCGTGTATAATCTCGGTAATTTCTTTTAATACTATATCGCCGAAGTCATGCCCGTAGTTGTCATTGCATTTTTTGAAATCATCAATATCACACATAACCAGACAGAAAGCTTCTTCGGCTTCTATTACATGGTCGAAAAACGCCTTCATGCTGCGGCGGTTGTATAGACCGGTCAGCGGATCGACGCTTGCCATTTTATCTAAGATGGCGTTCTGGTCTGAGAGCTTGTTCGCCGCCATCTGCATATCCATAAGGAAAATAAGAGTAACAAGGAAGAGAAATACAAAGTTGCATATGGCGTTAAAAGCATAAATCAGCATTTCTACTCCAATCGGTACGCCTACTATAAAAATAGGCTCCAAGTAGACGGACATTAATTTACAGCATATATATGCAATTAAAGCAAATATACCAAATGAGGTGGCGATAATATATTTTTGATTTGTCCTGCATTTTAACATTTTCACGCAGATATAATATCCAAACGGAACCAGCCCTGTAATATACTGTGAAAAGCCAAAATGCCCGCCGATACAGAAGGTTGCAAATAATGAATGCAGAATAATCTCGCCATAAGTGATGTAGAAGACTTTGATAAGCTTATCTTCGGTTTCAATTTTGGTAGTGTTTATGCAGTATAAATATATAATCACGCTTGCGATATTAAAGAATACCAGCACAAATACGTGCATTAGTGCAAAAAGTACAACAAGAAAGGCATGCACTGAGGTAATGGCATACAATAAAATGCGGTATTTAAATCTGTCGTCTGAAAAGTTAATTTTAATATACTGAAGTATATCTTGTATTTTTTTCATAGTTGCTTTTTGGTTTCCTTATAAAATACATATATGATAACATTATATAGTAAAATACTTATAAAGTAAATTAAAAAATGTTATATTGTCATAGATTGTCATATAATTGCCGCAGATTGTTGCGGATAAGCAAAAATTGCCAAATATTGTCATATAATTGACGTAAACCGTTTATAAGGCTATGATATAATATAATAAACCATAGAGAAAAACAAGCGGCTGCGAAGCAGACAGGAGAAACAACAGATGGATAAAAAAGCGTTTGAACAGGCGAAAGTCAGCGTTCTGCTTGGAAAATATGAGCAGCACGGCTTTGGCACATTACAGGAAAAGACCGTGCATGCGGTGATGAAATCATATTATGAGCCTAATCAGGACTATCATGAAGTGCCGATTGAGGGATATATTGCGGATATTTATACAGGAGAGCGCATTATTGAGATACAGAATGGGAATTTTAACAGGTTAAGGGACAAGCTTAAGGCTTTCCTGCCGCTTTATAAGGTCATGGTGGTACTGCCGATTCCGCATATAAGATGGCTTATATGGCTGGATAAGGAGAGCGGCGAGCTCTCGCAAAGGCGTAAATCCCCGCTGACTGGCAGCATATACAGCGCATTTCCTGAGTTATATAAAATAAAAGATTATTTAACGCATCCCAATCTTTCTTTTGCCTTTCCGCTTATTGATATGGACGAATACAGGGTACGTGACGCTAAGGATAGGGCGTGGAGAAAACGTGGGACGCGCTATGACAGAATGCCAGTTGAATTGTATGACGAGATATGTTTTGAACGTAAAGAGGATTTTATTCAGGTGATTCCTATAGAGCTTGAAGAGGCGTTTACAGTCAAAGAATTTGCGAAAGCGGCGCATATACACAGCGATTTGGCACAAGTTACCCTGCATATCCTCTACAGCATGGGGCTTGTAGAACGAAACGGTAAGCGCGGAAGGGAATATTTGTACGAGGTTTTAACGTAATAATATTCACCCTTTACAATTTTTAGTTTCCTATGATAAAATGTTCAAGAATGTTAGTGTAAAGGAGTAAAGTTGTTATAATGGCGAAAGATGTCAAGTATGACGCTTCCAGCATTACAGTCCTTGAGGGGCTTGAAGCGGTCAGAGTCAGACCGGGTATGTATATCGGAAGCGTTTCCACCAAAGGTCTGAATCATTTAATATACGAAATAGTTGATAATGCGGTAGACGAGCATCTTGCAGGATATTGCGATACCATACGTGTCACATTGGAGGCTGACGGCTCCGCTACAGTAGAAGATAACGGGCGCGGTATTCCGGTAGGAATGCACGAAAAGGGCATAAGCGCTGAACGTCTGGTATTTACCACGCTTCACGCAGGCGGTAAATTTGACAATGAGGCATATAAGACAAGCGGCGGTCTGCACGGTGTAGGCTCTTCGGTTGTCAACGCGCTGTCTGAATGGCTGCATGTTCAGGTAAAAACTGACGGCTGTATCTATGAGGATAAATATGAACGCGGTCTGCCTGCGATGGAGTTAAAAAACGGACTGCTCCCGGTGGTCGGCAAGACGAAGGAAACTGGAACCAAGATAACGTTTCTTCCCGACGACACGATTTTTGATAAGACCAGATTTAAGGAGGACGACGTTAAAAGCCGTCTGCATGAGACCGCTTATCTTAATCCCAATTTAACGATAATTTTTGAAGATAAAAGAAAAGAAGAGCCGGAGCATATTGAATATCATGAACCCGAAGGCATAGTCGGATTTATCAAGGATATGAACAAGACTAAAGAAACCATTAACGAAGTAGTTTATATCAAGGGAGAGTCGGAGGGAATAAGCGTAGAAGTCGCTTTCCAGTATGTAAATGAGTTCCATGAAAACGTGTTAGGCTTCTGTAATAATATATATAACGCCGAGGGCGGCACCCATCTTACAGGCTTTAAGACGGCGTTTACCAACATAATCAATACTTATGCAAGGGAGTTAAATATCCTTAAGGATAAGGACATTAATTTCACGGGCGCCGACGTTAGAAACGGTATGACGGCGGTAGTGTCTATTAAGCACCCCGATCCCAGATTTGAAGGGCAGACTAAGACGAAGTTAGACAATCAGGACGCGGCTAAGGTAGTCAGTAAGGTTTCGGGTGATGAAATAGTCAGATATTTTGACAGAAATCTGGAAGACTTAAAAAGTATTATCGGCTGCGCCGAAAAAGCCGCTAAAATCAGGAAGGCGGAAGAAAAAGCTAAGACCAATATGCTGACAAAGCAGAAGTTTTCCTTTGATTCTAACGGAAAGCTTGCTAACTGCGAGTCGAAGGATCCTTCCAAATGCGAGATTTTTATAGTCGAGGGCGATTCGGCGGGTGGCAGCGCCAAAACCGCAAGAAACCGTATGTTTCAGGCGATTCTGCCGATTCGCGGTAAGATTCTTAACGTGGAGAAGGCAAGCATTGATAAAGTTCTTGCCAACGCTGAGATTAAAACCATGATTTATGCGTTTGGCTGCGGATTTTCGGAGGGTTACGGCAACGACTTCGATATTTCCAAGCTGCGTTACGATAAGATTATAATAATGGCGGATGCCGATGTGGACGGCGCGCATATTTCCACACTTTTACTTACATTGTTTTATCGTTTCATGCCGGAGCTTATCTATGAAGGGCATGTATATATCGCGATGCCGCCTCTTTATAAGGCGATGCCGTCAAAGGGTAAAGAAGAGTACCTATACGATGATAAAGCGTTGGAAAAATATAGAAAGAGCCATAAAGGACCGTTTACTTTGCAGCGCTACAAAGGACTTGGCGAGATGGACGCACAGCAGCTATGGGAAACGACGCTGGATCCGGAGACAAGGCTGCTTAAGCTGGTGGAAATAGAAGATGCGCGTATGGCTTCCGAAATGACGGAATTGTTGATGGGTACGGAGGTTCCGCCGCGTAAAGAATTTATTTACCGTCATGCAAACGAGGCTGAGCTGGATATATAACCATAACCTTAAAGATAAGAATGGAGTTATTTTATGGACGACAGAATCATAAAAACCGAGTATTCCGATGTAATGCAGAAATCATTTATAGATTATGCAATGAGCGTTATAATTGCCAGAGCGCTTCCCGATGTGCGCGACGGACTTAAGCCCGTACAGCGCAGAACCCTCTATGATATGTATGAGCTTGGCATACGTTATGACAGACCGTATCGTAAATCGGCGCGTATAGTCGGAGATACGATGGGTAAGTACCACCCGCACGGCGACAGCTCTATATATGACGCGCTTGTGGTTATGACGCAGGATTTTAAAAAAGGACTGCCGCTTATCGACGGGCACGGCAATTTCGGCAATATAGAAGGCGACGGCGCGGCGGCAATGCGTTATACGGAGGCAAGGCTTGAAAAAATAACGCAGGAGGCTTTTCTTGCTGATTTGGATAAGGACGTGGTAGATTTTCTACCTAACTTTGACGAGACGGAAAAAGAGCCGAGCGTACTTCCTGTAAAAATCCCGAATCTGTTGATAAACGGCTCAGAAGGTATTGCGGTAGGTATGGCGACCAATATACCGCCGCATAATTTGACCGAAGTAGTCAACGCAACTAAAGCCTATATGCAGAATGAAAATATTACTACTAAAGAATTAATGCGTTATGTGAAGGGACCGGATTTCCCCACGGGCGGAATTGTCGTCAATAAGGACGATTTACTTGAGATATACGAGACCGGCACAGGCAAAATCAAAATCCGCGGCAAAGTGGAGGTAGAGAAGGCGAAGGGCGGACACATAAATCTCGTTATCACGGAAATTCCCTATACGATGATAGGCGTCAACATAGGTAAGTTTTTAATGGACGTAGCAGCTCTTGCCGAGACAAAAAAGACGCAGGATATCGTTGATATTACTAACCAGTCCTCAAAAGAAGGAATCCGTATCGTTATCGAACTGCGCAGAGATACCGACGTAGAGAACTTTAAGAACCTTCTTTATAAAAAAACGAGGCTGGAGGATACCTTCGGCGTAAATATGCTGGCGATAGCAAACGGCAGACCTGAAACAATGGGGCTTAAACAGGTAATCAAAGCGAATGTGGATTTCCAGTTTGAAGTTACCACCAGAAAATATCAGAACCTTTTAGAGAAGGAGCTGGAAAAGAAGGAAATTCAAGAAGGTCTGATAAAGGCATGTAACGTCATAGACTTAATTATAGAGATTTTGCGCGGTTCAAGAGATAGAAATATGGCGAAAGCGTGTCTGGTTGAAGGAAAGACGGACGGCATTAAGTTCAAAAGCAAGGAATCCAAAATCATGGCGGCGCAGCTTATGTTTTCGGAGAAGCAGGCAAACGCCATTCTGGATATGCGTCTGTATAAGCTGATTGGACTTGAGCTTGAAGCTTTAATAAATGAACACGAAGATACGATGGCAAATATCTACCGCTACGAAGATATTCTCGCAAGGCGCGACTCAATGGCGCAGGTAATTATTAATGAGCTTGACGCCATTAAAGATGAATACGGCAGGAAGCGTAGGACGGAAATCACCAATGCCGAAGAAGCGGTTTATATTGAGAAAAAAGCGGAGGAAATGGATATTATCTTCATGATGGATCGCTTCGGATATGCGAGAACCGTTGATTTGCAGACATATGAAAGAAATAAGGATACGGTTATTGCGGAGAATAAGTATGTGCTGCAATGCAAGAATACCGGAAAAGTATGCCTGTTTACCAATATGGGACAGCTTCATACGATTAAAGTCTCCGACCTTCCTTTTGGAAAATTCAGGGATAAGGGTGTTCCGATTGACAATATAAGCAACTATGATTCAACTAAAGAAAGTATTGTCTATGTATCAAGCCAGACTGACTTAAACCTCTATAGAATGATTTTTGTAACAAGATATGCGATGTTAAAAGTCGTAGACGGCGGAGAGTTTGACGTGGCGAAAAGAACCGTTGCGGCGACCAAACTTATGGACGGCGACGAAGTGGTAAGCGTTGTGGCGCTAAAGGAGCAGTATAATATTATTTTACAGACTAAGGACGGATATTTCTTAAGGTTCCCGATTGCTGAGATTCCTGAGAAGAAGAAGGGCGCGATAGGCGTAAGAGGTATGAAGCTGGGGGCAAATGATAAGTTAGACGAAGTGTATTATACGCGAAATACAGACGATGCGGCTATTGAGTATCACGATAAGATGGTTGAGCTTAATAAGCTTAAATTGGGTAGCAGGGACAGTAAAGGAACAAAAATACGCGTTTAAATGCCAGATATGGCATGAACTCGTATGTTTCTTATTGAGGTCCTTGTAAATCGCCGGTACTTAGTGAAAAAGCCTGTTTTATGGCTTTTGAGCTTAGTACCGCTGCGTAACAATAAGAATGTCCGCGTAGCGCGGCATTCGTTTGTTTATACACTGGAGCGAGAGCGTGCCTCAATAAGAAACATACGAGTTCATGTCCTGACGGCAGTAGGGGTAATTATGAGGGTGATAGCAGGACGGGCGAGGAGCCTTAGATTAAAAACTCCGGAAGGATTAGATACAAGACCAACAACGGACCGTATCAAAGAGACGTTGTTTAATATGCTGCAGCCGTATTTGCAGGGAGCAATATTTATTGACTTGTTCAGCGGAAGCGGCGGGATAGGAATTGAGGCGCTAAGCAGGGGGGCGGAGCATGCGTATTTTGTGGAAATACAAAAAGAGGCTCTTTCCTGTATCCTTGATAATCTCAAATTTACGCGCTTTACAGAGGAAGCTACCGTATTAAAACAAGATGCGCTTGTGGCGATAGAGGGTATTCATGAGAAGGAAGCCGATATTATTTTTATGGACCCGCCATACAATCAGGAATATGAAAGACGCATTTTAGAACGGCTAATCAATATACCATATGTGACGGAAAATACGCTAATCGTTGTAGAGGCGCAGCTTTCAACTGATTTTTCATATGCTAAGGAGCTTGGTTATACTATCGTTAAGGATAAGCGATATAAGACAAATAAGCATGTTTTTTTCAAAAAAATATAAATTTTTTTACTTTTTTTAAAAATTAGTAAAGACTTTTTGAGCGAATTGATATAATATAAAAGGAGACGAGTATGAAAACAGCAATATATCCGGGAAGTTTTGACCCTGTTACATACGGGCATCTGGACGTAATTAAGCGTGCTGCCGAGATTTTTGATGAATTAACAGTAAGCGTGTTGAATAATAACGTAAAGACTCCATTGTTTTCTGTTGAAGAACGTGTTAAAATGTTAGAAGAGGCGACTAAAGATATTCCTAATGTGTCTATTGACTCCTTCAGCGGACTTTTGATTGACTATGCAAAGAAAAAGGGGGTGCATGTGGCAATCAGGGGACTGCGCGCAATCACGGATTTTGAATATGAATTACAGATTGCTCAGACAAATAGGAAACTTTCAGAAGGCGGACTGGATACGATATTTTTAACTACCAGTCTTGAATATGCCTACTTAAGTTCATCAAGCGTCAAAGAAATTGCAAGTTTTAACGGAGACATATCGCAATGCGTCCCCGACTTTGTAGGAAAATTGATATACGAAAAATATGGCCATACAAGATAGGAGCAATAATGAGTAGTAAAATCGAACAATTAATTGATGAGATTGAAGACTATATTGACAGCTGTAGACCTCAGACTCTTTCTAAGACGAATATTATCGTCAATAAGGAAGAAATTGATGAGCTATTGCGCGAGCTTCGGATGAAGACTCCGGAAGAAATTAAATATTATCAGAAGATGCTTACCAATAAGGAAGCAATTTTGAATGATGCGCGCGCTAAAGCGGAAGCGTTGATTAATGAAGCTACCGTACATACCAACGAGCTTATCAGCGAGCATGAAATCATGCAGCAGGCATATGCGCAGGCTAATGAGGTCGTTACGCTTGCCACACATCAGGCGCAGGAGATTTTAGATAATGCGACTATGGAGGCTAATAGTATGAGGGCTGCCGCGGTAAATTATCTAGATGAGATGCTTGCTAATCTTGAGGCTTTGATGACTAATGCTTTGAATGCTACGACTGCGCATTACGACAGCTTTTTTAATACAATTAATGATTATAACGAGGTTGTAAAGGCAAATCGGGCGGAACTGATACCGCAGCAGGTAGAGGAAATGATGAATCAGGAAGAGACCAATGTTAAACCTGAGGAAGCGGTTAATCTGGATTTGGTTCAAGGGAGCAATTAATATGAACAAAAAGTTCATAATAAGCTGGTTTCGCACGGAAGCCGGCTTATTATTTTTCACGGCATTTATAATAGCGGCGCTTGTATGCACAGGACTATTCGGCTTATCAGATAGCGGCATGTCGAAAGTATGGGCGGACGAAAATATTGTCATAGTAATCGATCCCGGACATGGCGGAGATAATCTGGGCGCTGAGTATGAGGACTATACGGAAAAAGAGATTACGCTTATAACGGCAAATGCGATGAAGGAAGAACTTGAAAAGTACGAAGGCATTACCGTATATATGACAAGAACGGGTGATAAAGAGCTGTCATTGCAGGAGCGGTGTGATTTTGCGGCGAGCGTTAATGCGGACTTTTTATTCTGCCTGCATTATAATATGTCGGCAAATCATACGCTGTTTGGTGCAGAAACATGGATTTCCGCCTTTGGTGAGCAGTATAGCAAGGGATATGCTTTTGCCTCTATTGAAATCGGACTTTTACAGGAAACAGGACTGTATTCAAGAGGAATTAAGACAAGGCTCAATGAGGACGGAGTGGATTATTATGGTATTATACGGCATGCTACGGAGTATGGAATGCCGGCTGTGATTATCGAACACTGTCATCTTGACCAGATAAACGACCAGCCGTTTTACGACCATAAGGAGAAGCTGGAAGCTTTTGGCAGGCTGGACGCTGAGGCGGTAGCAAGATATTTCGGGCTGCATTCTACGATTCTTGGCAAAGATTACAGCAATTATCAAAATGTACAGGTAAATGTGCCCACACAGGTGATGGAGCCGGACTATACGGAGCCTGACATAAGCATAATTGAGCTGGTGAAGCAGGATACTGAGAGCGGCGATGTGACAATCAGAGTGTCCGCAGCGGATTATGACAGCGGAATGCTATATTATACATACAGCTATGACGGCGGAGAGACTTTTTCGGAGCTGCAAAGATGGCCGGATAAGTCGAAGGATACCTTTGAATTTACCTTTACTGTGCCTGACGGAATCACGCCGCAGGTTGCGGTCAACGCCTATAATGGATATGACCTTTATACCACGAGCAATATGCTGACGCTGAATCCGGTGCCGACGAAGACGCTTGAAAAAGATGATAATGGAGATACGGGAAGCAGCTTGGATAATATTGACGGTGTGGGAAATGATGGCGGCGCGAATGGAACGGCAGGAAGTTCAGGTTCAGGCAGTACAGGAGTTTCCATAGATTCGTCCGGCAATGCTGCGTCAAATGATAATTATATATATATTAAAAATGACCTTGACGAGATAGAAAATAGGGAACAGGAGATTACAATATCATATTTTCTCAAGGTATCATTGGTGTGCGTCGCCCTGATTGTTGCGATGGTATTTTCGATGGTGTTAATCCTTAAAGGATATAAAAGGAGACGGAGATAAGTGGGGAGTTCAGCCCACAGGTGCATGGACACATATGCTTCTGCGGGCTGAACTGTTATAAAAGGCATACATATATGGCGGCTGTTAGTATGGTTTGAATACATTTGTGTATGAAATAGTGTGAAATTGAAAGGTTGGTATCTTTTATCATGCTATATGTTTGCGCCATGCAGGAGAACCCGCCGAAAGGCAGTAGAATAAGGATTATGTAAACTCCATTTACTCCTAAACGGCTTATGCCGCTTGTAATTTCAAGGATACAGTTACAGACCGACAAGAATTTTTCCGGCAGGGAAGAAAAGGGAATCAGCATAATATTTAGCAGATTGAAAAGAACCATATAACCGCCGAGTTTGCCGATACCGATAAGTCCTGATATTATGGAATCATCGAGGGCGGCTAGGAAAGAAGGCGTATTTGCGATTGTAGTAATTGGAGTAAGGTTAGTTGCGTGGCAAGCCATGCTGCGATTATTACGCCGTCTTAGGCAAAAGCGCAGTATAAAGCCGTAGAAGAGCGGAACGCCATACATAATAAGGAACGGAATATAATTTCCGGATAAGGAAAGCGTACTCATAACGAAGCTGATAAAATATATCGGACCTATATTATTGCAGAAAGCCAGTAAATACGCCCCTTCTTCTTCGGATAATCTGCCTGAATGACACAATTCGCCAATGACGCGGGCACCCATAGGGAAGCCGCATAACATACCCATTAGAATAACGTAGGAGCCGTTTAAGGAAGTACCCCAGATTAAATGGAACAGCGGGTGAAAAAATTTGGCAAAGCGTTCAGTAAGATTCATACGCACCATTACGCCGGATATTATCATAAAAGGAAGCAGGGTAGGAATCATTTTCTGAAACCACAAAAGCAGTCCGGTGGAAGCATAGTCTAGGGACAGGGCGGGATAGCGCAGAAGAAGAAACGTCAAATATATTGCAAGCAGCGTAAATAAGGCGCGTGTAAAAGAGTCGGATATTTTACTAAGCATGATGTTTCTATTCCTTTCTAAAAAACGGGGTTTGTGAGATTATATTTTTATTAGGATAAGTTCTATATTTTCAGTATATGAAAAAAGGAAGAAAAGATATGCAAAAGGATAAATTGTCGCTAAGTGAAATCGACGCTGTTATTTTTGATTTGGACGGCTCTTTAGTGGATTCGACATGGATGTGGCAGGAGATAGACGTAGAATATCTCGCAAGATTCGGAATTGAGTCGCCTAAAGACCTTCATTCCCGCATTGGTGGAAGGACATTTAACGAGACGGCGGTATTTTTTAAGGAAACATTTATGCTCGCTGATGATCTTGAGAAAATAAAAGCTGACTGGAACCAGATGGCGTGGGATAAATACAGCCGTGATGTCAAGTTAAAAAAGGGCGCGCTTTCATTTCTGGATATCTGCGTGGAAAATAACATTAAACTTGGGATAGCCACCAGTAATTCCAGAGAACTTGTGGAAAACCTTATTGCCGTCAACGGCTTAGGCGGTTATTTTGGCAGCATTATGACAGGCTCGGACGGCATGAAGGGCAAACCTGCGCCGGATATATATCTGGCGGTGGCAAAAGAACTTAAGGTTATGCCGCAGCGCTGTCTGGTTTTTGAAGATATCGTGCATGGCATTATGGCAGGCAAGGCGGCAGGCATGAAGGTATGCGCCGTATATGATGAGGCGTCTATGCAGCAGGACGAAGAAAAGAAAGAACTTGCCGATTATTATATATTCGATTATGGGGAGCTTGTATAAGACGATGGGATTTTTACCGATATCGAAAGAAGATATGCAAAGGGCAGGAATAGAGCAGCTTGATTTTGTCTACATAATAGGCGATGCTTATGTGGACCATTCTTCCTTCGGACATGCTATAATAAGCAGGGTGCTTGAAGCAAACGGTTATAGCGTGGGTATTATATCACAGCCTGATTGGAAAAATGATGAAAGCATTACCGTTTTGGGAAAACCGAGGCTTGCCTTTTTGGTTTCTGCGGGGAATATGGATTCTATGGTAAATCACTATTATGTCTCCAAGAAACACAGGACAAGCGACGCCTATTCGCCCGGCGGAGAAGCTTATAAACGTCCCGACCGCGCTACAATAGTTTACGGCAATCTGATTAGAAAGACCTATAAAGACGTGCCGATAATAATCGGCGGTATCGAGGCGAGTTTAAGACGGCTTGCGCACTATGATTATTGGTCCGACAGCCTTAGGCGCTCTATACTGCTTGATAGTCAGGCGGATATTATTTCTTACGGTATGGGCGAAAAGTCGATTGTGGAGATTGCCGACGCTTTAGCAAGCGGTATTGATGTGAAGGATATCGGCTTTATAGAGGGAACGGTATATAAGACTCGGGATATTTCAGGAGTCTATGACGGCATAAAGCTGCCTGCCTTTGAAGAAATGCAGGCTAAACCGAAGCGATATGCCGAAAGTTTTGGCATTCAGTATAGGAATACCGATCCTTTTAACAGCAAGTGTCTGATAGAAGAATATCCGCATCAGGTATATGTGGTGCAGAATCCGCCGCAAAAGCCGCTTACTACTGAAGAAATGGACGCAGTGTATGAGCTTCCATATATGCGTACTTATCACCCTTCTTATGAAGCTAAAGGCGGCGTGCCTGCCATTACGGAGATTAAGTTTTCATTAACCAGCAATAGAGGGTGCTTCGGCGGTTGTAATTTCTGTGCGCTTACCTTTCATCAGGGTAGGATAGTTCAGGCAAGAAGCCACGATTCGCTTATAAGGGAAGCGGAGCTTATGACAAAAGAACCCGATTTTAAGGGCTATATCCACGACGTCGGAGGACCGACTGCGAATTTCCGACAGCCGTCGTGTGAGAAACAGATGACAAAAGGCGTATGTACGAATAAGCAATGTCTTTTTCCCAAGCCATGCGCCAATCTACATATAGACCATTCAGACTACCTTGCGCTCCTGCACAAGCTTCGCAGTCTGCCCGGCGTGAAAAAGGTGTTTATCCGTTCGGGAATCAGATTCGACTATCTGCTTGCCGATAAGGACGATACATTTTTCACGGAGCTGCTTAAATACCATGTGAGCGGACAGCTTAGGGTGGCTCCTGAGCATATTTCGGATACGGTGCTATTAAGAATGGGGAAGCCTGAACGCGCCGTATATGAGAAATTCGTACACAAATATGATAAAATAAATGGTAAACTTAAAAAAGAACAGTTTCTTGTGCCGTACCTTATGTCGTCGCATCCGGGTTCGTCGTTAAAAGAAGCGATTGAATTAGCGGAGTATCTAAGGGATACAGGCTGTAGACCGGAACAGGTGCAGGATTTTTATCCGACGCCGTCCACGATATCTACCGTAATGTACTATACAGGCATTGACTCTATTAGTCAAAAGAACGTATATGTATGTAAAAATCCGCATGAAAAGGCAATGCAGCGCGCCCTGATACAATACCGCAACCCGAAAAACTACGATTTGGTTCACGAGGCGCTCATAAAAGCGGGAAGAGAGGATTTAATAGGTTTTGATAAGAAATGTTTGATTCCGCCGAGAAAAATTAAAAAAATGTCGGAAAATGTTAAAACGACGAAAAAGAAGGTTAATGGTCATAAGAAGAAATAGGAATAATTGTGAAAATATTATGTGCTGTCACGAGTTTAGTCAAAATGAATAAAAAGGGGGATTTTTATGAATATCGCCGTTATTACCGGGGCATCTTCGGGAATGGGGAAGGAATTTGCCATGCAGCTTGCGCCTGCTTTGCATAAAACAGACGAAATCTGGCTGTTGGCAAGAAGGAAAGACGCATTAGACGAGCTTAAGATAAAGCTTGAAGATATAATTAAGAAACGGATAAATGCTTCGCACCGTACCCCTAAAGTACGGGCGCTTCCGATTGACATTACCGATGAAGCGCAGCTTGCGCAGTTTGCAGAGCTTTTAATGATAAAGAATGCAGGCATATCAGTGCTTATTAACTGCGCGGGCGTAGGGACATATGGCGCTTTTGAAAATTTAAGCAGGGACGAGACGGCGCAGATGGTACGTCTAAATGTGCTTGCATTAACGCAGATTACCAAATTCTGCCTGCCTTATATGAAAAAAGGCAGCAAGATAATACAGACTTCATCGGGCGCGGCGTTTCTTCCGCAGAAAGACTTCGCCGTTTACGCCGCATCAAAGGCGTATGTATATTCTTTTGCAAGGGCGCTTGCCAAAGAACTTAAGAAAAAAGATATCACCGTGACGGCGGTATGTCCGGGACCTGTGGATACGCCGTTTTTGGAACACGCCTATGGAAGATACGGACAGATGAACATGCTTAAAAAGCTCACAATGGCAAAGCCTGAGAAGGTCGTACATAAGGCATTAAAGGACTGCAAGCAAAAGAAGCAGCTTTCCATATACGGCACGCCGATGAAAATGTTATACGGACTGACAAGGGGACTGATTTAATGAAAAAAAGAGTAACTAAAGGAAGCTACGGCTATATAAGGTACATGAAGGCGTTTACTGCGATTAGAACATGCGCATACTTTGCAATATCCATGCTGGTATACGGAATAGGCATATATTCTACAGGAAGCAGTAAAAATCTGCTTACCGTCGTAGCGGTGCTCGGCTGCCTGCCCTCGTGCAAAAGCGCGATAAATATGATAATGTTTTTGACGGCTAAAGGCTGCAGCAATGAAGCGCGGGAGAAAATATCGCCGTATGATGATAAGCTGACGGGATTTTATGATATGTATTTTACTTCATACCAGAAGAATTTCGCTATAAGCCATATGGCGCTTAAGGGGAGTGCGATATGCGCTTATACGGAAGACGCCAAGTGCAACTGTAATGAGGGCGAAAAGCACCTAGAACAGATGTTAGCGCAGGACGGATATAAAAATATTACGATTAAGATTTTTGATAATATGGACAAATATATTGACCGATTAAGTCAAATATCAACGTCATATGTGGAAGATAATAAAAATAAGAATGAAATAATTAAGACGTTGTATTCGGTTTCGTTGTAACATTTTGCTCACAGGCACATGGTCATATATGCCGGAATATATATGATTCCATCTTTCTGGCGGTAGTTTTTAGTATCAATTACATAAGGCTGCCCGATATGTTTTTCATATTTTGCTACAAATTTTTTTAAAGAATTTATACTATATTTTTCTGTGGATTTTACTTCAATCGGGTGAATGCGGTATCGGGTTTTACTTTTATTGGAAATAAGAAAATCTATTTCCATATCGTTTCTATGTTTTTCGGCATTATAATGCGTATAGAAAAACGGTTTGTATCCGTTGCAGACTAAAGCCTGCATGACTGCATTTTCAAACAGCATGCCTTCGTTTATTGACAAACGTCCGAGTATCATTTGATGGTATAAATCTTCAGTTTCAATTTCAGACTCTGTAAAAGCATGGCTGATTAGCAGTCCGGTATCTCCCATATAACATTTCAAATATGTCCTGTCCTCGTTCAATGACAGCCCCACATTTGGGTCTGTGCAGTTGAAGCACTCATTCGCTATCATGGAATTATCCAGCCAGAAAAATGTATCGTTAAATTTTGAAAAAGAAGAACCGACTTCAATATCTGCTAAAACCACACGTTTTTCGTGCTGTGATAAAAACGTAGGAATTTGGTCGAAAATGCTTAAAACCTTCGATTGATATTTCGCCTCAATTTTCATAATATCATCTCTATACAAAGCCAGAATATCTCTTTTTTCAGCATCTGCCTTTTCAAAACTTCTGTCGCTTGTTAAATATGCGGCAACGCTTTGCGGCATTCCGCCAACTACAAGATATTGCCGGTACAAAAGCATTGCTTTGTGATGAAGCTGTTCTGTAAGCGGTTTTTGCTCATTAAAGCAATTTTTAATATACTGGACAATTTCATTTTCGTCTGCCGCTTGGCAAAATTCTTCAAAATCCATAGGATACATTTTTATTCTTCGTTCCTCGGAGGGAATTGTAATATCCTGAACATTCTCCCGGATTGAAATTAAAGAGCCTGTTTCTATATAATCAAAACGTCCGTCTTTAACAAGTTTTTTTACAGATTGTCTGGCTTTAGGGAATTGTTGTATTTCATCAAAAATCAGTACAGATTCCCTAGGATACAGTTTGGTCCGGTATTCTGTAGAGAGAATCATAAAAAATGTATCCAAATCCTGTAAATAGTTTATAAAGGCATCTTTGACCGCTTCGCTGGCATCGTTAAAGTCAATTATTATATAGCTCTTATATTCATTTTGGGCAAATACTTCTGCAATCGTGGATTTCCCGATACGTCTTGCGCCTTCAATGAGCAAAGCTTTGGAGCCGTTTGAAGCGGTTTTCCATTTCAGCATTTTTTCATATATTTTTCTTTTAAAAATCATGAGATAACTCCTCCTGTTTAGTATAAAATATCACAAATTTCTGGAATGCGCAAGTTTGAAATAACTGTTTTTATCCAGAGTGCGCATGTATGAAAACGCTATTTATACTTAGAGTACGCAAGTATAAAACGGTCGTTTATACTTAGAGTACGCAGTTTTGCTGATTTTTATAAATATTGATTGTTTCATTATATTGTAAATGTTATAATAATCATAATTGGGATTAAGGTCATGATAGAAAGGCTTAAATATGTATGCAAGGACGGTTACGGTAAACGAAGAAGGGCAGCGGTTTGACAGGTATCTGCACAAGCTTCTTCCCAAGGCTAACAATGGCTTTATTTATAAAATGCTACGCAAAAAAAATATTGTGCTAAATGGCGCAAGGGCTGATGGCAGCGAGAAGCTTCGCACAGGAGATACCGTACAGGTCTATTTTTCTGATGAAACTTTAGAAAAATTTATGGGAACGAGGCAGAAAAACTGCATAGAGCCGGTAGGGAAGGCGTCAAAGCCTATTGACAATTTATCTATTATATACGAAAACGAGCATATTCTGATAGTGGACAAGCCTGTAGGATTGCTTAGCCAGAAAGCTAAGGCAGATGATTTTTCACTGAATGACTGGCTTATACAATATCTACTTGAAAATGGCGGGATAACGGAAGAGTCTCTTAAAACGTTCCGCCCTTCAGTCTGTAACAGGCTTGACAGGAATACGAGCGGCATAGTGCTGTGCGCTAAGTCCGTGCGTGGTGCGCAGATGCTTGGAGATGCGCTTAAAGAACGCAGTATCCGTAAATTTTACAGACTATATGTGAAAGGCAGTATTACGGAAGAAAAAACGATAGAAGGCTATCTGATAAAGAATGAAAAAAACAACACAGTGCAGATTCGTACTGCCTCTGAAAGCATGACGAATATAACTGATGAAATAATTAAAGTCAATAAAGAAGGTTTAAAAGAGTCTTATATAAAGACAAAATACACGCCTATAAAACAATATAGGGATAAAACATTACTGGAAGTAGAGCTTATTACCGGAAAATCCCATCAAATAAGGGCACATCTGGCAAGTATCGGGCATTCTCTTCTGGGAGATTATAAATACGGCGACAGAGCGTGGAATGACAAGTACCGTGCAGAATACGGCGTTAAATATCAACTCCTTCATGCTTATAAGGTAGTATTTCCGCAGCTTGATGAGCCGTTTAGCGATATAAGCGGCAGGGAGTTTATTGCACCGCTGCCGGAGATTTTTGATAAAGTTACCGAAATTTAAAGGAGCATATTTACAATGGCGACTTGGAACTCAAGAGGACTCCGCGGTTCTACGCTGGAAGACCTGATTAACCGCACAAATGAGAAATATCTGGACAATGGTCTGGCGCTAATCCAGAAAATTCCTACTCCGATTACCCCGATTAATATTGATAAACAGAGCAGGCATATCACGCTTGCATATTTTGAGCAGAAAAGCACCGTGGACTATATTGGCGCGGTACAGGGGATTCCCGTGTGTTTCGACGCAAAGGAATGCGCGACGGACACATTTTCCCTGCAGAATATACATGAACATCAAGTTCTTTTTATGGAGCAGTTTGAAAAGCAGAAGGGGATAGCGTTTTTCCTGATTTACTATACGCATAGGGATATTTTCTATTATCTTCCGTATGAAATGCTGCGGTTTTTCTGGGACAGGGCTAAAGAAGGGGGAAGAAAAAGCTTCCGTTACGAAGAACTGAATCCCGAATATATTCTGCCTAAAAAGCATGGGATTTTGGTGCCTTATCTGGATATGTTGCAGAAAGATTTGGACGATAGGGTATAATGCTTGCAAAATATGTGATTTAACAATATAATTAAGTGTAATTTACGAAAGGATTGGTATTTACAGATATGGGCAGCAAACTGGTACATACGCCTGAGGGCGTCAGAGATATATACGGTGATGAAGAAGAGAAGAAGCTTAAGGTGGAGAAGCTTCTTAGCGAGCGTATCCACGCATACGGATACCGCGACATTCAGACGCCGACCTTTGAATTTTTCGATGTTTTTTCTAAGGAAATCGGCACGACGCCGTCAAAGGAATTATATAAATTTTTTGACAAAGAAGGAAATACGCTGGTGTTAAGACCTGATTTCACGCCGTCGATTGCCAGATGTGCGGCGAAGTATTTCATGGAAAGCGATACGCCGATTCGGTTCTGCTATAAAGGTAATACCTTTACCAATACCTCGAATCTGCAGGGTAAATTAAAGGAAGTTACACAGATGGGCGCGGAGCTTATCGGAGATGCGTCTGTGCAAGCCGATGCGGAAATGATAGCCATGACGGTAGAGACTCTCTATCACGCGGGGCTTAATGATTTTCAGGTAAGTATCGGCAACCTTGAGTATTTCAAGGGAATATGCGCGGAGGCAGGCTTGGACGAAGATACGGAACTTACGCTCAGGGAGCTTATATCGGGCAAAAATTATTTCGGCGCGGAAGAACTTCTTGAAAATAAGAACGTAGGGGAAAAAGAGCGGAAGATTCTCTTAAAGACAAGCGACCTTTTCGGCTCTTACGATATGCTTACAGAGGCGGAGAAAGCGGTTGAAAATAAGCGCTCTCTTGACGCAATCAAAAGGCTTAAACAGGTATATGAGGCGTTATGTGATTACGGCGTGGAAAAATATATTTCTTTTGACCTTACCATGCTTAGCAAGTATAATTATTATACAGGCATTATTTTTAAAGGCTATACATACGGCGTGGGCGACGCAATCGTAAAGGGAGGCAGATACGATACGCTGCTTAGCCGTTTCGGTAAGGATGCGGCGGCAATCGGTTTTATGGTATCGGTAGACGATTTGCTGCTTGCAATGGACAGACAGAAGGTTGTGAGTTCGCATACTGAGAAGCCTATACAGATTTTTTATGATGAAGATAATTTCAGTGAGAAATTGAGAGAGGCAAAATCACTGCGCTCAGATAGAAAGAACGTGGAACTGCTGCCGAAGCGTATAGGGGGATTGAAATGAGTGAAGAAAGATATCTTACTTTTGCGCTGGCAAAGGGAAGACTTGCAAATAAAACCATGGAACTGCTTGAGAAAATCGGCATTACCTGCGAAGAAATGAAGGATAAGGATTCAAGGAAGCTGATTTTCGTAAACGAGGAGAAAAAACTTAAATTTTTCCTTGCAAAAGGACCGGACGTGCCGACATATGTGGAGTACGGCGCGGCGGATATCGGCGTAGTCGGCAGGGATACGATTATGGAAGAGAACCGCCATGTGTATGAGGTGCTGGACTTGGGTTATGGCAAATGCCGTATGTGCGTCTGTGGGCCGCACAGCGCGGAAGAACTGCTCAAGCACCATGAAATGATTCGCGTAGCAAGCAAATATCCTAATATCGCCAAAGATTATTTTTATAATAAGAAGCACCAGACCGTAGATATAATTAAGTTAAACGGCTCCGTGGAATTAGGACCGATTGTGCAGCTTTCGGACGTAATAGTTGATATCGTGGAGACGGGCTCTACACTTAGGGAGAACGGTTTGGAAGTGCTTGAAGAAATCTGTCCGTTGTCGGCGCGTATGATTGTGAATCAGGTCAGTATGCAGATGGAGCCTGAGCGGATTAAGAGGCTGATTACGGCGATGAAGGAGAAGCTCTAAAAGAATTATAATTATATATTTGAATAGATTATGGAAAGGATACAGTTCATATGAATATTATAGAATTAAATAGTAAGACTCAGAGCAGTCTGCTTGAGAGTCTTTTAAAGAGGAGTCCGAATAATTACGGGCAGTATGAGGCGGTGGTTGCCGATATTATTGCCAATGTCCGTGAAAGAAAGGACGAAGCGGTTTTTGAATATACGAGAAATTTTGATAAGTGGGAGATTAATGCAGATAATATCAGGGTGATGGATAAAGCGATTGAAGAAGCATATGCAGGGACGGAGCCTGAATTTATCGAGGTGATGAAAAGGAGTGCTGCCAATATTGAGGCTTTTCATTGCAAGCAGCTACGTAACAGTTGGATAGATACGAAGCCTGACGGCTCTATTTTAGGGCAGCGGATTATGCCGATAGCGATATCGGGAGTGTATGTTCCGGGCGGCAAGGCGGCCTATCCGAGCAGTCTGCTTATGAATGTCATTCCTGCTAAAGTAGCGGGAGTAAAAAAGATTATTATGACGACTCCGGCGGGAACAGATGGCAAAGTGCCGGCGGCGACTTTAGTAGCGGCAAGGATTGCCGGCGTGGACGAGATATATAAAGTGGGCGGTGCGCAGGCAATCGCAGCGATGGCGTTTGGCACAGAAAGCATTCCTAAGGTGGATAAAATCACGGGACCGGGCAATATTTTCGTGGCTCTTGCTAAAAAAGCGTGTTTCGGATATGTCAGCATTGATTCGATTGCCGGTCCGAGCGAAATTCTGGTAATTGCCGATGAGACGGCAAATCCGCGCTATGTCGCTGCCGATTTGCTTTCACAGGCGGAGCATGACGAGCTGGCAAGTGCGATTCTGATTACGACAAGCCGCGCGCTTGCAGAGGAAGTATCCGCACAGATAGACGGATTTTTAGAAGAACTCTCAAGAGCCGATATTATACGCAAGTCGTTAGATAACTATGGATATATTTTAATTGCTGATTCTATGGATTCGGCGGTTGCGGCGGCAAATGCAATCGCTTCTGAGCATCTTGAGATTTTGACAAAGAATCCGTATGAGATTATGACTAAGATTGAGAATGCGGGGGCGATATTCTTAGGGGAATATTCTTCGGAGCCGTTAGGGGATTATTATGCAGGACCTAACCATATTCTGCCTACCAACAGCACAGCGCGGTTTTTCTCACCGCTTAGTGTAGACGACTTTGTGAAAAAGACAAGCATTATTTCATATTCAAAAGAAGCGTTGGAATCAGCGCATAAAGATATAGAACTTTTTGCGAAAAAGGAAGGGCTTACGGCACACGCTAATTCTATAAGTGTGAGATTTGAATAAAAGAAAGGGGACATTATGGCAAGAACAGCTTCGGTTAAAAGAAAGACAAAGGAAACGGATATAATTGTAACGCTTGCGCTAGACGGTAAAGGAAAAGGCGAGATTGGAACGGGCATAGGATTTTTCGACCATATGCTTGAAGGCTTTACTAAACACGGGCTTTTTGACTTGACTGTATCAGTCAATGGAGATTTGGGAGTGGACGGACATCATACGGTGGAGGATACCGGCATAGTTTTAGGGCAGGCGATTAAGGAAGCGCTCGGAGACAAAGCAGGAATTAAGCGTTACGGTTCTTTTATTCTGCCAATGGACGACGCATTATGTCTGTGCGCTGTGGATTTATGCGGCAGACCTTATCTTTCATATGAGTGTGAATTTGATACTGAGCGTGTAGGCGGTCTGGATACGGCTCTGGTGAAGGAATTTTTCTATGCGCTGTCATATAGCGCGGGTATGAATATACATATCAAAATGATTTCGGGAAGCAATGCGCACCACATGATTGAGGCGATGTTCAAGGCGTTTGCGAAAGCGTTGGATATGGCGGTTGGGCGCGATAGCCGAATTGTTGACGTACTTAGTACGAAAGGAAGTCTGTGCTGAGACATTTTTACATTATATAAGACGAGAGGGATTGCAATGTACAAAAAACTGATACCATGTATATATCTGTATAAGGAAAACGCGGTAAAAGATTTTACGGATAAGACGATTATTAATACCAACCCCGCTGCGCTGGCTAAATTTTACAGTGACAACAACGCCGACGAGCTGATTGTATATGATTTATCAAGCGGCGATACAGAGCATGAAGCGGCGCTTGATATTATCAAGGATATCTGCACGAAGGCGGAGATTCCAGTAATCGGAGCCGGCAACGTACATAGAATGGAAGACGTCAAGAAGCTAATCTATGCGGGTTGCAAAATGGCGGCTTTGAACTATTCCAAGACAGGAAATATCGAGATTACCGAAGAAGTATCGAAGAAGTTTGGCAAGGATAAAATCGCCGTATGTATCTCTGATACAAATGAGATTACAGATAACGAAGAGCTGCTTGATACTTATGTCGATAGGCTTATCTTGGTGAAAGAACGCTGTATTAAAGAAGCAATTGCGGTATCTAAGTTTCCCATGATTGTATCTGTGCCGGAGGTGTCTTTAGATAAAATCATCGAGATGCTTTCTTTAGAAAATATCTGCGGTATTTCGGGCTATGCCATCAATGAGAATGCGAAAGAGCTGCTTGCCGTGAAAACACTGTGTCAGGCAAATGGTATCTCAATGAATACGTTTGAAGCAAGAATCGAGTGGTCGGAGTTTAAACTCAACTCAGACGGGCATATTCCGGTGGTGGTGCAGGACTATAAGACCGACGAAGTGCTGATGGTGGCGTATATGGACGAGGCGGCGTTTAACGCAACGCTTGAGACTGGCAAGATGACATATTATAGCAGAAGCCGTAATGAGCTGTGGGTTAAGGGCGAGACAAGCGGGCATTATCAATATGTTAAGTCCTTAACTGCGGACTGTGATAAAGACACGATTCTTGCTAAAGTATCCCAGATTGGAGCCGCATGTCATACGGGCGCGCACTCGTGCTTCTTTAATGAAATAATGCGTAAAGAGTATGATGAGAGCAATCCGCTGCGGGTTTTTGAACAGGTGTTTGATGTGATTAAAGATAGAAAAGTCCACCCTAAAGACGGCTCATACACCAACTATCTTTTTGATAAAGGCATAGACAAGATACTTAAGAAACTTGGCGAGGAAGCTACCGAAATAGTTATTGCAGCGAAAAATCCGAACGCCAACGAGATAAAATATGAGATTGCAGATTTTCTATATCATATGATGGTGCTAATGGCTGAAAAGGGCGTCACATGGGAGGAAATCACTACCGAGCTGGCGAAAAGATAGTCTCCGGACGTTCTTTTTCTAAGCTTTTCCACATACAATTCTGTAAAAGAACGTAAGAATGGGGAATTGTGATGAAAAGAATGACGTCAAATCAGATGGAGCAGGGGTATAGGCAGGGCAGGCAGACGCCGGTTGATAAAAAACTTAAGTTAGCTCAATATATCAGGGCTGAGAACATGGATAACCGTATGAAAGTCAGACAGCGGGAGCGTATTTTGTACGGAATGAAAGACAACATGCCGCTTGTATGGAATAGGAACGATTCAATGCGTATGGACGAGATTATGCGTTCGGATTATGACAGCATGGGCATGAATGGTCTGCGCGAACAAGAACTTCCTAATAGTAGTACAAGTACATTCAGACTGCGTATGGCTGCCGCCGTCATACTGTTTATCGCGTATCTTTTGTGCGACGCAGGGCAGTATAAGATTTTTGGCTTTTCCATGAACGACGTATGCGGCATGATTTCAGAGGATTATTTTAATATATATGAAAAGGAAACTACTCCACATGGCAAGGAAACTGGCATTATCAGATGAAATATTACTGCAGGTTGAGAAACCGGCGCGTTATATAGGAAATGAAGTTAATTCCGTGATGAAAGATAAAGATAAGGTGGATATCCGTTTCTGCATGTGCTTTCCGGACGTCTATGAGATTGGCATGTCGCATTTGGGGATTCAAATCTTATACAGCATGTTCAACGACTGGGACGACGTGTGGTGTGAACGCGTATATTCACCGTGGACGGATATGGATAAAATCATGCGCAACAGGCATATTCCGTTATTTGCCATAGAATCACAGGAGCCTGTGAAAAATATGGATTTCTTAGGTATTACGCTCCAGTATGAGATGTGCTATACCAATGTTTTGCAGATACTCGACTTATCAGAAATTCCCCTTCTTGCAAAAGATAGAGACGAAAATGCTCCGATTGTAATCGGGGGAGGTCCGTGCAGCTACAATCCCGAACCGATTGCGGATTTTTTTGATTTATTCTATATAGGCGAGGGCGAGACGCAGTACCGCTTGCTTCTGGATACATATAAAGAAAATAGGCGTTCAGGCGGAAGCCGCCTTGATTTTCTTAAAAAAGCTTCGCAGATTCCGGGCATATACGTTCCAATATTCTACGAAGAAGAATATAACTTAGACGGCACGGTTAAAGGACGAAGAAAGCTGTATGATAAAGCGCCGGATACGATTCTTAAAGAAATATTAATGGAAGTCTCGGACAGCTATTATCCGACTAAGCCCATTGTGCCTTTCATACAGGTGACGCAGGATAGGGTGGTTTTGGAGATACAACGCGGCTGTATCAGGGGCTGCCGTTTCTGTCAGGCGGGGCAGTTATATAGGCCGGTCAGGGAACGCGACGTCGAGGTACTCAAAAAATACGCCAAAGAAATGTTGGACAGCACAGGGTATGAAGAAATATCTTTAAGTTCGTTAAGTTCAAGCGACTATTCCAAATTGGACGAGCTGCTTAAGTATCTGATTGATGAATGCGGCAAAAAGCATATAAATATTTCCCTGCCGTCATTACGAATCGACGCATTTTCACTTGATGTAATGGGCAAGGTGCAGGACGTTAAAAAGAGCAGTCTTACGTTTGCGCCGGAAGCAGGCAGTCAAAGGCTTAGAAATGTGATAAATAAAGGATTGACCGAACAAGTCATTATTGACGGGGCAGCGCTTGCTTTTAAAGGCGGCTGGACAAGGGTTAAACTTTATTTTATGCTGGGACTTCCCACGGAGACTGATGAAGATATAGCAGGCATAGGCGATTTGTCCAATAAAATCGCGGCGGTCTTTTTTGATACCGTGCCGAAGGAGGCGCGTATCAACGGAAAAGTCCAGATTGTTGCAAGTACGTCTTTCTTTATTCCTAAGCCGTTTACGCCGTTTCAGTGGGCGAAGATGTGTACGAAGGAAGAATTTATAGAAAAAGCGTATAAGACCAGACAGGGCATTGCGTCGCAGCTTAATCAAAAGAGCATTAAGTATAACTGGCATGAAGCCGACGTAAGTGTGATTGAAGGAATTCTTGCAAGAGGTGACAGAAAACTTGCAAAAGTGATTATGAGCGCATACAAGAAGGGCTGTATGTTTGATTCATGGAGTGAATACTTCCATAACGATATTTGGATATCATGTTTTGAAGAATGCGGCGTTGAGCCTGATTTTTATACTATCCGCGAGCGAAAAGAAGACGAGGTTTTCCCGTGGGATTTTATAGACTGCGGCGTGACGAAGGAATTTCTTCTGCGGGAGTGGAAAAAGGCGAAGGAAGAAACCGTATCGCCTAATTGCAGGAGTCAGTGTCAGGGCTGTGGCGCGATGAGATTCGGCGGCGGGGTGTGCTTTGAGAATCGTGGTTAGACGGTATGTGCGTGGAAACCGTGGTTTATATAAGAGAGCTGACGGAGTAATAATTGAGGATTATTGATAATGAAGATTAGGATAAAGTTTGCCAAATATGGCGTGATGAAGTTCATAGGGCATCTTGATGTGATGAGATTTTTTCAGAAGGCAATCAGACGCGCGGATATTGATATCAAATATTCAGAAGGGTTTAGCCCACACCAGATAATGTCTTTTGCTGCACCGCTGGGAGTCGGAATAGAGAGCGTGGGGGAATATTTGGATATTGAAGTAAATTCCATGACGTCGGTGCAAGAGATGAAGAAAGCGCTTGGTAAGACTATGGTAGAGGGTATGTCGGTGCTTGACGTAACCCTGCTTCCTGATTCTGTGAAAAACGCTATGGCGAGCGTGGCTGCCGCGGAATATCTGGTTGTGTATAAGGCGGCGGATAAAGAATGTATTGTTGATGATACAATGGCAGGGCAGAATAAAGGTGGTTCTATTAATGATATCAAACTAACAGCTTTTTTGGCGCAGGAATCAATTATGGTTACGAAGACCACGAAAAAAAGCGTGCTTGAGATTGATATAAAACCCGGTATTTTGGAAATAAAGACAGGGAAGGGCGTAAATCTTCCCGATAAAGATGTAAACGATAATTTTGCTTTTTATATGCTTTTAGACGCAAGCAGCAGCGGAAACATCAAGCCTTCGATGGTGATGGAAGAACTGTTTAAGTTCTGCGATGTAGAATATGCGGCGTGCGACTGGCAGATTATAAGGCTTGAGACATATACAAAGACGGCAGGAGGAAAGCTGATACCGCTTGCCGATGTGGGTAAATAGTGTGAAAAAGGGGCATAGTTATTGAATGCAGGACAACGAAAAAGGAAAGATATTAGTTTTAAAACTGTATAACAAACTGTTCTCCATTCTTATACGCAATAGGGATATTATTGCAATTCAGGCACAGGACGTCGATGATTCAGACAAAAATCCGGCGTCGTCAATCGGAAATATCTATGTAGGAAAGGTCAAAAACATATCCGCCAATATCGGCGCAGCCTTTGTGGAGATTAAAAAAGGCGAGCTTGCCTTTTTACCGCTTGATAAGGCAAAGAACGCAGTTATCCTCAACAGAAAAGGCGGTGGAATTAAAGCAGGCGATGAATTGCTGGTTCAACTTGATAAAGAACCTGTAAAGACTAAACTCGCTGGAGTTACCGCAGAATTGTCTTTATCAGGCTCTTATGTAGTGGTTAAGTGCAGACGGGCGGATAATGCAAGCCTCGAAGTTTCATCGAAGCTTGGCAAGAAATACCACCAGATGTATAAAAGCTTGGAGCCGCTTAAGGAAATTGCGAAACGCTTTGATATAATAGTGCGGACAAACGCCGCCGAAGCGGACGATATATCAGTCGTGACAGACGAAGCGGAGAAACTTGCCGCACAGATGGAGCATATTCTAAGCGTAGGCGATAAACGGACATGCTTTACCTGCCTTTATCAGACCGAACCCGAATACCTTGCCTTTGTAAAAAACTGCTATCAGTCGGAATATGATGAGATTATCACGGACGAAAAGGAGATTTATGACAGGCTTATCGAATATGCGGCTCTTAATCCGTCCAATGTCAAATTCTATGAAGATGAAATGCTGCCGTTATATAAGCTTTATTCCATAGAAGCGAGAATAAGCGAACTTCTAAACAAGAAAGTCTGGCTTAAATCCGGCGCATACCTTGTAATTGAAAATACCGAAGCGCTTATTGCAATAGACGTCAACACCGGAAAATATGAAACAAAGAAGAAAAATCAGGAAGAAACTTGTTTTAAAATCAATATGAAAGCCGCCGAAGCGATAGCTAAGGCTCTTCGTGCAAGAAATCTTGCAGGAATGATATTGGTCGATTTTATCAATATGAATAGTAGGGAACATACGCAGGAGTTGATGGAATATATGAAGAGTCTGCTTAAAAAAGATTCGGTTCCATCAAGCGTGGTGGATATAACAGGACTCGGACTTATGGAGATTACGAGAAAGAAGAAAAATAAGTCGTTTGCGGAACAGATGAAAGATAAGGAGTCTTAAAGTATGAAATTGTTACATTTAAAGAAGGTTAAAGATGGAAAATACCTGAAAAATTATGAGCTCACATATCTGAATAAGAAGGATAAAGAAAAAGTCTACGAGATTGTCAGCAGACACGATATCGCAGATGTAAAAGAGCTGGGGAACCGTGTCAGCGGCGTTTCCATCGTAGCATACTGCGATGATAAAATGCTGCTTCTTAGGGAATTTCGCATGGGCGTAAACCGTTATGTGTATAATCTCTGCGCTGGAATGATAGAAGACGGTGAATCGATTGAAGAGTGCATACAAAGGGAACTCTATGAAGAAACCGGACTTATGCTTAAGAAGGTTGTGGATATTCTGCCGCCGTCTTTTTCCGCGCTTGCCATTTCGGATATTAAGACGCAGATTGCTTTTGTAGAAGCAGAAGGAGAGTTTGAAGACCACACCTCTGACAATGAGCTGATTGAAGCCCGCTTCTATGACAGGGAAGAGGTGCGCGAACTGCTGGAGACAGAAGAATTTAGCTCACGAGCTCAATTAGCGGCATATTATTTTGTGAAATCGTTCTAAACATTGCCCAATTTTTCAAAAGCAGTTTTCAAAAGCAAATTCATTACTTCTCGTAAGATTTAGCTAATTATCACATACGCGCTGTAATTTTTTTAGATAATTTTACTATTGACGGCTCGGGGGGGGCAGACGTATGATAGAACTGTCTATACAATATATATATTAAAAGGCAGGAGGAAGAAAAATGACAAAAATTACAAAATTATTGAAGACGGTAAGGGGTGTGGCTGTATTTGGACTTGCGGCATGTATAATTGCAGGGACGTGCAGCACCGCCAATGCAGCGGACTTTGATCCGTTATGGTATGCAGAGCAGAATCCTGATGTGGTTGCTGAATTTGGCGATTCACCGGAGATTTTGGCGCAGCATTATGAAATGGTGGGAAAAGCAGAAGGTCGTATGTCTAACAGTACTGATGTAGAAGCAAAACTGCGTAAGTTCTTCAATGCAGAAGAATATGCGGCTTTATATCCCGATGTTGTTGAGGCATTTGGAAATGATCCCGATATTTTGTTCCAGCACTATGTAGCATATGGAATACTTGAGAGCAGAAGAGCGTCAGAGGATATGAGGCTTTCAACTGTGGCAAGCTTAAAAGCAGCTATGACAAACGCGCTTGAGAGTGTCGGTGCAGAAGCTGTTCCGGGCTCAGCGGCGATATTAGCAATTATGGAAGGAACACTGGGAGATGAACCTGCAGTGCAGGAAGTATTGGTACAGGTACAGGATACATTGGTTGAAGCGGTTGAAACAACGATTGTAGCAGCAAGCAAGCCGGAAGTGGTGCCCTCAGATGACGACGATGACGTTGAAAGTGATTCTACTTCTTCAAGCTCAGATTCCAGTTCAGACTCAGATTCAGATTCAAGCTCCAGCTCGGATTCGAGCTCTGGTTCGAGTTCCAGTTCAGGTTCGGGTTCAGTAGAGACGCCTCCAACTCAGACTACTACGTGCGAGCATGATTGGAAGCCGATTGATAACGACGCTACTAAGCATAAATGCTCTAAGTGTAACGAAGAAGAAGAGCATACCTTAAACGAAGGTACATGTTCAAAATGTAATTATACAGAAACAAAGACAGGAAACTAATGCAATTTAACAATTAACAGAATATATCGGCTCTCGAATTGCACATTTGCAGTTCGGGAGCTTTTTATAAGGGATACTGTATGATATAGTACACAAAATGCTCTCTCGTGTCCGGCTGCGTCGCATGAATTTTCTAAATATTCCGATAAGGTAGAATAAGCTTACGCAACCGCCTGCAATTCGCATCCGTGCTCAATGCAGGCTTTTCGGGACTTCCATGTCCCGAAATTGCTAGTATATGTTACGGAATATTAAGAAAATCCCATACGACTTCACAGGACGCAAGAGAACATTTTGTGTACTATATCTTTATACCATTCGTGCCGCCATAAATTGAGCTATTGCGCATTCGCATATTTCTATGGCTACATATTTTCTATAATTATATATTTTCTGCGGTTATATCTATTTCGTTATTAGTTACAGTTAGCTTATGTGTCCCTGACGCTCCATATCCTTTTTCCTTCTAGCAAAGAAATAAATTCAAAATCCCTCTTTACAAAATTACATCAACTATGCTATGCTTAATTAAACATATCTGGGAACCTTAAATTCTGAAAAATCTTTTTCACATCATGGAATCTAAATCCCTTATATGAAAAATAAAATAAGGGAGGATAACTGATGGTTAAGAAAAAGGACGATTATTAGTTGATTAGCTGAATGGCTGTATAAGTTTTACGGACCAGAGCAAAGAAACGAAAAGACTAAATCGTATTGTACAGATTAAGGAAAGGAGTATGATGAAATGACATTAACTAACGAAGATTTGTTGTCAATCAGCAGGTTATTAGATACAAAACTGGATACGAGACTAAGTGTAATCGATAACCGTTTAAAAAGAGTTGAAGTTGACTTGCTGGAAAATAATGTAATTCCACGTTTAAATACAATTGAAGCCTGCTATACATCTACATATAACCGCTATAAAGACTATGCTGATAGAATGGATAATGCTTTCTCAGATATTGAGCTTCTTAAAAATGTAGTATCAGAGCATAGCGAAAAATTACAAAAGTTAGCATAATGCTGCAATAAACCAGCTCTCGAATAGCCCATTCTCTCACAGACCGGAACAAAGAAACAAAGAGACTAAATCATATTGTACAGATTAAGGAAAGGAGTATGATGAAATGACATTAACTAACGAAGATTTGATGGCAATCAGCAGGTTGTTAGATACAAAACTAGATGAAAAGCTTGACACAAAGTTGGATGAAAAATTAGATGCAAGACTGATACCAATAGAAAAGCGCATGGATAAATTTGATGAAAGGTTTGAACTAATTGATAACCGTTTGGACAAAATTGATAACCGTTTGGACAAAATTGATAATCGCATGGATAAAATCGATAATCGCATGGATAAAATCGATAACCGCATGGATAAAATCGATAACCGTTTAAAAAGAGTTGAAATTGACCTATTGGAAAATAATGTAATTCCGCGCTTAAATACGATTGAATCATGTTATACATCTACATATGACCGCTATAAAGATTATGTTGATAGAATGGATAATGCTTTCTCAGATATTGAACTTCTTAAAAATGTAGTATCAGATCATAGCGAAAAATTACAAAAGTTAGCATAGTGTAGTGATAATCTCTTGACTTATTATAAATACTGTGATAATCTATCAGAAATTTTATATAAATTCAAAAATTTAACGAGGGAAAATTATGAGCAATAGAAGTAATATGCAGTCCATTATTATTATGCTGGTCCAGCTAAGACTTTCTATTACGGTCACTACCTAAATCCGATTGATTTCGGGAATACGCATGGCCGTAAGATAAGTAAGTCTTATTTGGCTATGCGGTAATTAGGGCTATAATTTGAACCGCATGGTATATGCACATAAGTGTATGTAACATAGCGGTTCTTTTTTTATAGAAAAATACGAGGAGCAGCTTGAGAAAGGAGCATAGTTATTAGTATGAAAGCAATCACAGTAGAGGATTTGTCCAAAACCTTTCTGGTAAGGCAGAAGGAAAAAGGAATGAAGGGGAGTCTTAGGGCGATAGTGAAGCCTAAAACGGAAGAAATAAGGGCGGTCGATAAGCTCTCATTTGACGTTGATGAAGGTGAAATGCTCGCATTTATCGGTCCGAACGGAGCGGGAAAAAGCACCACCATTAAGATGTTGACGGGTATTCTTTATCCTGACACTGACAGCGGAAATATTGAAGTCCTCGGCATTAATCCCGTGAAGCAAAGGAAAAAGCTTTCTTACGAAATAGGGACTGTATTCGGGCAGAAAGAACAGTTATGGACTCATTTAACTCCGTATGACAATTTCCGCTTTTTTGGTGCGATTTATGATATTTCTGAGGAAGAGACTGCCGCGCGGATTGACGAGTTTACTGATATTTTTGAGCTTGCTTCATTTATAAATACTCCCGTGCGTAATCTTTCCTTAGGGCAGCGCATACGCTGTGAAATCGCGGCTTCGCTTATCCATAGACCTAGAATTTTGTTTTTAGATGAGCCCACGATAGGTCTTGATCCAGTGGTTAAGGAAAACATCAGGCAACTGATACAGCAAATGAACAGAGAGTTCAATACCACGATTTTCCTTACCAGCCATGATGTAGGAGATATCGAGAAGTTATGTAAACGTATTATCATCGTAAACCACGGACAGATTGTGTTAGACGATTCGATGATGAATCTTAAGTACAACTATCTGAGCACAAATATTGGTGATAATAACATGCAAGGCACTAATATCTCCGATATACCGCTTGAAGAAATTATTACACACATTTATAAGTCAAGATAATTGAAAAATTCATTATCCCACAGCATGAGTTGTACAACGTAGCAGTAAGTAATATTTTAACCATTATGAACTCAATCGAAAGGAAAAACACCACATTATGAAAAAATATTTCGTAATCTATAAATCAGTACTAATGGAAAACCTGCAATATGCAGCAAATATTGTCATGGGATTTATCAGTTATTTTATCTTTATCTTTATTTTCATAAGGCTCTGGGACTATATATATGATAACCCAACTAAGCTGATAGCAGGATATACTAAGACGCAGATGATTTGGTATGTAATGATTACTGAAATGATGTGGCACGGCGGACGCTCATCGACTATAACATGGCAGGCAGCGTCAGATATAAGGTGCGGCAATATAGCATATCATGTCAATAAGCCCTACCATTACACCTTATATATTTTGTCAAAATATATGGGCGAGTGCAGCATAAAACTGCCGATGTACGCGGCGTTCTGTATGGGAATGGGGGTTTTGATGGTGGGAAGAATTCCGGGGCTTAGTATCGTCGGACTTGCCGCATGAAGCATAAGCCTGCTGCTTGGAATTATTATCAATGCGGTTTTTAAACTCTCAATCAGCTTAATTTCCTTCTGGATAGAGGACGCCAATCCTTTCCAGTGGTTATATAATAAGACTATTTTGATAATAGGAACATTATTTCCGCTAGAAATATTCCCCGCATTTTTGCAGCCGTTTTTTAAACTGACGCCGATTTATACGGTTTGTTACGGTCCGGCAAAGCTGTTTGTTGATTTCAGTCCGGAGAAATTTCTGGAAATAACTTCAGCTCAGGTAATATATCTGGCGGCAGGCTTTATATTTATGTTTTATCTTTACGGAAAGGGGGCAAAGAAGCTCTATGTCAACGGCGGTTAAAAATCAGTTAAAGGTATGTATGCTTTCAGTCAAATATAATATAATGCGTGAAATGATAAATAAAGTTACGTTTTTAACAAATATTTGCTTTATGATGATTAATAACGCCACGTTTATAATACAATGGGATATTTTGTTTCGGATAAAGGAGGATATCGGCGGCTATACGTTAAACGACGTTATGCTTTTGTGGGGGCTTACCTCAAGCAGTTACGGGCTTGCGAGAATTTTGTTTGCCAGAGCCTTTGCGCTGCCTTCCCTTATTATAAATGGCAAACTGGACGCCTATCTGGTACAGCCTAAAAATGTGCTTTTGAGCGTCATAACATCATCGACCAATACTTCGGCAATCGGGGATTTGCTCTATGGAATAGTTATTATGTGCATATTTTCATTCAGCCCGCTTAAATTTGCGCTGTTTTGTATTTTCACAATAACTGGGGCGGTAATAGTAACGGCGTTTGCCTTGTTGATGGGAAGCTTGTCCTTCTGGTTTATCAGGGCGGAAATCTTCGGCGACAATATGCTTAATATATTTATCAGCTTTTCCACCTATCCGGACGGCATCTTTAAGGGCGCGGTCAGGTTTATGATGTATCTGCTTATTCCGGTAGGCATGTCAATATACCTGCCAGTGCATACAATGTTGGATTTTAATATTAAAAACCTGCTTATCGTCATTGGATACACAATTTTACTCTCAGCAATAGCCGCCTTTGTGTTTTATATGGGACTGCGAAGATACTCTTCAAGCAACCTGATGGAAGCACGCATGTAAAAGTTACTATTTACTGTTGAAAAGATTTTTTCCAAATTTTGTATACATCAAAAAAAGATTGTGATAAAATAAACAGTGTATGTTTATGGGAGGTAACTATGAGTAAAAACAACTGGGCGTGCTTTTTATTAATATTGGCAGGCATCGTAATAGGCGGTTTTATCGGCAATATCCTGCCTGTCGAATGGCTGAATTACGGACAGACCTTCGGTTTGTCTTCGCCGATTGTTTTAGACTTAGGCATATTGTGCATTACCTTCGGACTCTCAATCAAGATAACGGTTGCCAGTATTATAGGCGTTATTCTGGCGATTATAATTTATCGCATGATTTAGGGTTTTCCCATGCAGAAGGAGAGAGCTGCTGTCGGGAAAGAGACTGAATGAAACTGGTAAAATATGAGAACAATGATAATGGCGTTATGCAGAATCTTCCATATGAGAAATTTATTTCTCATGGAGCGGAGACTCTTACGGATTCGGAATTGCTTGCGATTATCTTAAGAACCGGCACTTCCAAAATGAGCGCGTGCAAGTTAGGCGAGGAGATTTTAAAAGTATCCGCCAAATATGGCAACGGTTTGCTCGGACTATACCATATACCGCTGTCTGAGCTTATGGACGTTAAAGGCATAGGGAAGGTTAAGGCAATCAAGCTAAAAGCCCTTGCGGAGATATGTACGAGAATGTCGCAGACTAAAGCGAAGAAATCCCTTGCATTCACGGAGCCTTATTCTGTCGCCGATTATTATATGGAAAGGCTCAGGCATGAGAAAGTAGAGCATATCCTGTTGCTTTTATTAGATTCGGGACTGCATTTACTGGAAGAAGAAGTGATTTCCACGGGAACTTCTAACGCTTCCCTTTTGTCACCGAGGGAAGTGTATATAAGCGCATTCCGTTCGCATGCGTCGCATATCATGCTGCTGCATAACCACCCCGGAGGCAATCCGGTGCCAAGCAACAATGATATAGAGATAACTAAAAAGGTTGCGGATATAGGTGAAACCATCGATATTCCGCTCTTAGACCATATCATCATAGGTGATAATAATTATTTCAGCTTTAAGGAAAGCAAACTAATTTAGCATAAGAAAGGGGTAATTTACCTTGGCGAATAATGCATTCGGAATTGATTTAGGAACAAGCAATATCAAAATTTACAGCCGCAGCGACGACAGTGTTTTAGTGGAAAAGAATATGATAGCCATTGAGAACAAAAGGGACGTTTTCGCATATGGCAATTCAGCGTTTGAAATGTATGAAAAGACGCCGAATAACATTCACATAACATATCCGTTGACCAATGGAGTCATTGCAGATATACAGAACATGGAGAACCTAATCAAATACTTTATGGTCGATTTGATGAAGGGTAATATCCGCCCCGCAGATTACTATATTGCAGTACCGTGGGACGTGACGGAGGTTGAAAAGCGTGCCTTCAAAGACCTTATCAAAGAATCCAACGTCAAAGCCAAGAAGGTTATGGTCGTGGATAAAGCGGTTGCCGACGGCTTAGGGCTTGGAATTGATGTAAAAAATTCGCAGGGTATCATGGTAGTAAACGTCGGCTTCGATACCACGGAGATATCGATTTTATCGCTTGGCGGCATAGTTTTAAGCAAGCTTATCAAAGTCGGCGGCAGAAAATTCGACGAGTCGATAAAAGGCGCGGTCAGACGTGAGTTTAGTCTTGTTATAGGCGGAAAGACTGCGGAAAACGTCAAGATTTCCTTAGCGGAGCTGCAGGCGTCTAAGAGCGGAGCGGTCGTATACGGACGCGACATAGTTACCGGGCTTCCTGTCGAACGCGAGATTCCGGTCGCATTAATAGAAGAGTGCATGATAGAGCATTTTAATACGATTATAGATAATATTAAAGTTATCCTAGAGCGCACGCCGCCAGAACTTGCCGCCGATATCTACAGGCACGGCGTATATCTTACCGGCGGAGCCTCACAGGTCAGCAAGCTTGCGCAGCTTATGAGCAAAGGCACAGGACTTAAGGTTAATATTTCCGAACACCCGATGGAGAGCGTTGCTTTAGGGCTTTCCAAGATTATTAACGACGGTAATTATAAATCAGTAGCTTATGCAATAGAAGGAATGAGTAAATGAGTCCAATCATAAAAAGAAAAGGGGAAAAATTTACTCTTCCGGGTAAATATCTCCTTTTTATTTTAACAATTTTATGTACCGGCATGGTTCTGCTCACTTTTAACACTAATATATTCAGCGGACCGCTTAATGTGGCGGCGGGATATATGATTGTACCTTTTGCGGAAGGCATAAGCTCTGCGGGAAGCTTCTTAAGAAGCCGTTCCGAAGAACTTGGACAGATGCGGGATTTGCTTGCCGAGAACGAAAGTTTGAGACAGCAGATAGATGAGCTTACTATAGAAAATACGGGATTACAGCAGGACCGTTACGAGCTTACTAATTTAAGGGAGTTATATCAGCTTGATTCACAATACGACGAGTATGAAAAAATCGGCGCCAGAATCATTACAAGGGATTCGGGCAACTGGTTTTATTCCTTTGTAATAAATAAGGGTGAAGACGACGGGCTTACCGTGGATATGAACGTAATGGCTGGCAGCGGACTTGTGGGGCGTATCATAGATACCGGTCCTAACTGGGCGAAGGTAAAGGCTATCATAGCCGACGACTCCAATGTCAGCGCTATGGTTTTATCAAGCTCCGACAATATGATTGTTTCCGGCGATTTAAAGCTGTACGCTTCAGGTGTTATTGCCTTCGAGCAGCTTATAGACAGCGCAGACGTAGTAGTTGAAGGAGACAAGATAGTCACCTCAAATATCAGCGATAAATACCTTCCCGGCATACTTATAGGATATATCAGCGCTATAAACAGAGACGCCAATAATCTTACCAAATCAGGATATATTACTCCGGCGGTGGATTTTGAACATCTCGAAGAGGTGCTTGTTATTCTCGAAGTGAAAGAACTTCCTGAAATGCAGTCCGAATAAGAATGGAGATTATAGATGTTACGTGCCATTATAACCGCTTTGTTAATATTTGTGTGTTTTTTAACCCAATGTACCGTATTTCATGCGCTTGCCTTCGGCGGAATCGTGCCTAATCTCATGATTGTGCTGACTGCGTCTTTTGGCTTTATGCGCGGGGAAAAGGCGGGGCTGCTTATCGGTTTTTTCAGCGGACTGCTTATCGATATCTTTTTTGGCTCAGTCATAGGCTTTTACGCCATGATATATATGTATATCGGTTATGCTAACGGTAAGTTCTGTACAATCTTTTATCCGGAGGATATTAAGCTGCCTATTATCCTGATTATATGCAGCGATTTATTATACGGCGGCGTCTGCTATACGACTCTGTTTTTACTGCGCGGAAGATTTGACTTTATTTATTATCTGGTACATATCATTGCACCGGAGATTGTTTATACGGTTGTAGTAACGTTGTTTTTATACCCGATAATTCTGGGAATAAACAATATGCTTGAGAAGAGAGAAAAGAGGAGAGAAAAGAAATTTGTTTAGGGAACTGTGGGAACATCTGAAAGAGAATATATTTACGATGGTAGCTTCCAGACTGCTCATACTTTTCCTACTTATCATAGGCATGGGCGGTTATCTTATATATACGATATTCCAGCTTCAAATCGTTCATGGTGAAGAATACTATAATAATTTTCAGTTGAAAATCACTAAGGAAAAGACTGTAGCCTCCACGCGCGGCAATATATGGGACAGAAACGGAGTATTACTTGCATATAACGAGCTTGCCTATTCTGTAACGATTGAGGACGTATATGAGTCGGGACGCGGCAAAAATGATAAATTAAACAGTACCATCTATCAGCTTATTCAGATGATTGAAAGAAACGGCGACAGCATAATTAACGATTTTAACATTACGCTGGATAGCAGCAACAGATATATATTTAACGTCGAGGGCACACAGCTTCTGCGTTTTCTGGCGGATATTTATGGTAGAACGCTTATTGATGACCTTGAGGAAAAGGAGAAAACTGCTACTCCCGACGAAGTGATGGATTATTTGTGCGGGAGTAGCCAATACGGTATTGGCGGATACGCCGATGAAGATGAGGACGAGTTTATAGTCGGTTATGGCTATACGAAGGAAGAAGTGTTGAAAATTCTTACCATTCGATACGCCTTGAACGCTAACCGTTTCCAGAAATATATTGCAACTACCGTAGCGAAGAATGTTTCACCGCAGACGGTTGCTATTGTGATGGAAAATGCGGATATATTAGACGGCGTATCTATAGCCGAAGACACTATCCGCAAATATAACGACAGCATTTATTTCTCGCAGATTATAGGATATACGGGCAAAGTTTCAAGCGACGAGTTAAAGCTTCTGCAGGAAGAAAATCCGGATTATGATCCTAACGATATTGTCGGCAAATCGGGTATCGAGTCTTCTATGGAGCTTATGCTTCAAGGAACGAAGGGTTCTGAGACCGTCTATGTAGACAACCTCGGTAAAGTAATAGAGGTCAGCAACAGGGTAGAAGCCGTAGCTGGAAACGACATATATCTTACGATAGATTCCGAACTGCAAAAAGCTATGTATAAAATTCTGGAGGAGAAAATTGCAAGTATTCTTGCAACGAAAATTGAGAACATCAAAGAGTATGCTCCGGCTGAAAATTCGGGTAGCAGTAATATCGTTATTCCGATTTATGATGTTTATTTTGCGTGTATAGATAATAACATTATAGACACAGAGCATTTTACTTCTAAATATGCCGGAGATGCCGAAAAAACGGTATATGCGGCGTATTTGGAAAGAAAGAGTCAGATATTTGACGAGCTTAGGGAAGAGCTTACGCAGACCTGTACTCCATACAACGAACTTACTAAAGAATTTCAGGTGTATGAGAGCTTCATAATGTCTATGCTCTATGATGATAAAATCGTGCCGACAAGCGAGGTAGACAGAAAAGATGCAACTTATCTTGCATGGACGAATGAGGAAACTATAAGTTTAAATGAATATATAAATTATACTATATCGAAGAACTGGGTGGACGTTTCCAAACTGGATATTACGGAGCAGTATTCGGACTCACAGGAGATTTATAATAAGATTATAAGCTATATTTTTGAGCAGTTGGATACCGATGCAGCGTTTGAGAAAAAAATATACCGCTATATGATAAACGACGATACAGTGAGCGGACGGCAGATATGTTCGATTCTTTTAGAACAAGAGCTTATAACGGTGGAGGACGAAGAGCTTACGAAATTTGAGAATGGCTCGCTTTCACCATATAACTTTATGATGAATAGGATAACTAATCTGGATATTACGCCCGCGCAGCTTGCGCTTGATCCGTATTCCGGCTCTATTGTAATTACAGACGTAAATACCGGCGATGTGCTGGCGCTTGTATCTTATCCAAGCTATGATAACAATAAGATGGCTAACGGCGTAGACGCGGCTTATTTTGCGAAGCTCCAAAGCGACCTTTCAAGCCCGCTCTTAAACTATGCGACACAGCAGCGTACCGCACCGGGTTCTACGTTTAAGATGGTTTCTTCTACTGCCGGACTTATGGAAAATACAATCGGAATCAGAGATACCATAACCTGTGTGGGAATTTTTGATAAAATACGTCCTGAGCCAAGATGTTGGATTGCGGCAAACGGCGGCGCGCATGGTTCGCTTAACGTAATCGGCGGAATCGAACATTCCTGTAACTATTTCTTCTATGAATTAGGGTACAGACTCGGTATCGTAGGAGATTCATATAACAGCGACGTAGGTCTTAGAAAACTGGAAAAATATGCGGATATGTACGGACTTTCAGAGCCTTCGGGCGTGGAAATAGACGAATATTCCCCGATAATATCCGATACGGACGCCGTTCGTTCCTCAATCGGACAGGGGCGTAACGCTTTTACGACGACAGGGCTTGCGCGATATGTTACAACTGTCGCAAACAGCGGAACATGCTATAATTTAACATTGATAGATAAAATTACCGACCATAACGGAGATATAGTTGTGGACAATCAGGCACAAGTCCGCAACACTATAGATATGGACTCTTCGTATTGGGACGCCATACATCTTGGTATGCGTAAGGTTATAGAGAGTAAAAAATACTATGCTGATTTCGGCGTAAACGTTGCCGGTAAGACCGGTACTGCACAGGAGAGTAATTCCAGACCAAACCACGCATTATTTGTAAGTTACGCTCCATATGAGAATCCGGAGATAAGCGTGGTGGTGCGTATTGCCAACGGTTATACTTCGGATTACGCTGCACAGGTAGCGAAGGACGTATATAAATATTATTATAAACTTGCCGATGAAGATGAAATTATTACAGGTACTGCCGGTACGCTTGAAGGCGGTTCCATCAACGCAGATTAAAAGCTTTCAATACGGCTTGCGATTTATAAAGATAAAAGGATAGGTGATGTGCTATGAAGAGTCCGGTTATAATTAAGAGTTTTCCTAACGGATTGTCAATTTACCTCGATGAAAATATTGAATTTGACAATTTGTTAAATGAGATTGCAATAAAATTTAAAGATTCTGCTAATTTCTTTAAAAACGCAAGAATGGGAGTCTCGTTTGAGGGCAGGAAGCTGACTAATGATGAAGAGTGCCAGATAGTAGAAACTATTTTGTCTAATTCGTCGTTAGATATTGTATGCGTAGTCGGCAAGGACGATGAAACTAACAAGAAATACATACATGCCATTCAGCAGCTTGATTTTCACAAGCAGGAGATGGAAAATGCCGGACAGTTTTATAAAGGTACTTTAAAAGACGGGGAGACGCTTGAAACAGAAAGCAGTATTATCGTTTTGGGCGATGTATATCCCGGAGCCAGCATTATATCCAAGAAAGACATAATAATTCTAGGCGGATTATACGGACAGGCTTATGCGGGCGGAAACGGACTGGACGGACATTTTGTTGTGGCGCTTGAAATGTCACCGGAGAAATTAAAAATAGGTGAATTCAAATATAAAACTTCAGAGAAGCAGAGCAGGTGGTCGATTAGACCTAAGGTTCAGCCTAAGATTGCTTATGTAAACGACGGTCATGTGATTATGGAAGCCATTACCAAAGAATTACTGAACAGCCTGCCAATTTAGGCTAAAAGGCATGGCGTTTGGCGGACGATAACGATTCATCTGGGAGGTTTTAAGCATGAGTGAAGTAATTGTCGTCACATCAGGGAAAGGCGGAGTAGGTAAGACCACTACTTCCGCAAACGTTGGTACAGGTCTGGCAGCCATGGGGAAAAAAGTAATTCTAATCGACACGGATATCGGATTGCGTAATCTTGACGTAGTCATGGGACTCGAAAGCAGAATCGTATACAATCTGGTAGACGTAGTGGAGGGAAACTGCCGTATCAAGCAGGCTTTAGTCAGGGATAAGCGTTATCCGACGCTCTTCCTTCTGCCTTCAGCGCAGACAAGGGATAAAACCGCGGTAAATCCCGCACAGATGGTAAAAATGATAAACCATTTAAAAGACCAGTTCGATTATATTATTCTGGACTGTCCCGCAGGTATCGAACAGGGATTCCAGAATGCGATAGCCGGAGCGGACAGGGCGCTTGTAGTTACTACGCCGGAAGTCTCCGCCATAAGAGACGCCGACCGCATTATCGGGCTTTTGGAAGCCAATGAGATACAGAAGATTGATTTAATTATAAACAGAATCCGCTATGATATGATAAAAAGGGGCGATATGATGTCGTCAGCCGATGTGGTTGACATTCTCTCAATTCCACTTATCGGTCTGGTTCCAGATGATGAAAATGTAGTAATTGCAACTAATCAGGGAGAACCGCTCGTCGGAAGCAGCACCCTTGCCGGACAGGCATACAAGAATATCTGCGACAGGGTGAGCGGAAAGGACACGCCTTTTCTCGATTTTGAGAAAGGCATCTCCTTCTGGACCAGAGTAACGGGCATTTTTCATCGGAGTTAGGGGGGACGCGGATTGTTTAAGAATATTTTAAAAAGAAAAAGCTCCAGAGAAATAGCTAAAGACCGGCTCAAGATACTGTTGATTTCCGACAGGGTGAACTGCTCGCCCGAAATGATGGAAATGATAAAAAACGATATCGCTAAGGTGATATCAAAGTACATGAAGATAGACGCTAAAAGCATGGAAATCCAAATCACTAAAACAGGCGGCAGAGGCAGAAACACGAAACACCCCGCTCTGTATGCCAATATTCCGATATTGGATTTGAATAGTTTTAAGGATTGATTACATACGGAAAGGAGAAGGCGCATGATAAAGCACTACCATATCAGGAACTATGATTTTAAGCTGATTATTCTTGTAGTGGCGCTTACGGTTATTGGCATAATTGCCATCGGAAGCGCGAAGGAAGAATTGCAGTCGAAGCAGATTGCCGGATTTGTGTTAGGCTTTTTCCTTATGTTAGTGCTTTCCCTTTTCGACTATTCCGTAATCCTTCGTTTTTACTGGATATTGTATGTGGTAAATTTAGTCTTACTTATACTTGTCAAAGAGATGGGTGATTCTGCGGGCGGCGCGCAAAGATGGCTTGATATATTCGGAGTCCGCTTCCAGCCGTCCGAAACCGCCAAGATTTTGCTGATACTGTTTTTTGCACAGCTAATCATGCGGCACAAGGAACAGATGGGCTCGCTGCGGTTCGTTATCATCTGCATTGCTTTATTTGCTATTCCGTTATATCTTATTTATAAACAGCCAGATATGTCAACAAGCATTCTGATGGCAATCGTGTTCTGCGTTATGATGTTTGTAGGCGGGCTGCACTGGAAATATGTTATTACGGCTCTTGCGATTGCAATTCCGACTTTTGCCATTTTATTTACGCTTATCTTACAGCCGGAGCAGGATTTAATAAAGGGATATATGCAGAACAGAATACTTTCATGGCTTTATCCTGAAGAATACGCCACTACGGAAGCGTACCAACAGCTTAACTCCGAGATGGCTATCGGCTCCGGACAGCTCTATGGCAAAGGCTATAAGAGCAATGAGTTCAGCTCCATGAAGAACAGTAACTTCATTTCTGCTCGTGAAAATGATTTCATTTTTGCCGTAATCGGTGAAGAATTTGGCTTTATAGGGGGCTGTAGTGTAATTGTGATATTGATTTTAATCTCAATTGAATGTATTATGATAGCTAGGAGGGCAAAAGATTTAGCAGGAACTATTATAGCGGCAGGCACTGCTGCGCTGATAGGCTTTCAAGGGATAATGAATATTGGGGTTGCTACGGGGGCTATGCCCAATACCGGAATTCCTTTACCGTTTGTCAGCGCGGGGCTTACATCTTTAGTCAGTTCATATATTGGAATAGGCTTTGTGCTTAATGTGAGATTACAGTGCAAAAAATAAGGCAGAGGGGTATGACTATGAATATTGCGTTAATTGCACATGATGCAAAGAAAAAACTTATGCAGAATTTCTGCATTGCTTATCGGGGGATTTTGAGCAAAAATGAATTGTATGCGACAGGCACGACCGGAAGGTTGATTGAAGAGGTCACGAATTTATCCGTTCATAAATATTTAGCGGGGCATTTGGGCGGCGAACAGCAGATAGGGGCGCAGATTGAGCATAATCAAATCGACCTTGTTATCTTCTTACGCGATCCGCTCACGCCTAAATCGCATGAACCGGATATAAGTAACGTTATTCGTCTTTGCGACGTCCACAATATTCCGGCGGCGACTAATCTTGCATCTGCAGAACTGTTGATTAAATCACTTGACAGAGGAGATTTAGAGTGGCGTGAAATGTATAAATAAGATAAAAATGAATAAAACAGGCGTAAATAAAAAAAATATCCACAAGAAGTTGACGGCGGCTTGTATATTTGCCATATCGCTATTTTTAACCGGCTGCGGTTCAAGCAGTTTTGAGATGCCATATGACAGCAATTATCAGGTTAGCAGCTTTAGGCTGGTGCAAAGTGAAAAACAGCAATATACCGCGACTCCGTTTGCCACTGATTTATGCGTGGTGGACGGCGATGTTTCAAAGCCCGGTCTTACGATTGACGATGTGGGGGCGGCGGCGTTGTTTGATTTAGCTAATCACGAAACGCTCTATGCTAAGAACGCCAATACGCAGATTCACCCGGCAAGCTTAACTAAAATAATGACGGCGTTGGTGGCGTTAAAATACGGTTCTCCTGACGATGTGCTCAAAGCTTCCGAGAATGTTATCGTTACCGAATCGGGAGCAGTGCTTTGTGGGATAAAACCGGGAGATTCGATGACTTTGGATCAAGCGCTGCATATTCTTTTAATATATTCTGCTAATGATGTGGCGATATTGATTGCCGAGGGCGTAGGCGGCAGCGTGGAAGGCTTTACAGACCTGATGAATAAAGAAGCTCAGGAGCTTGGAGCCACCAACTGCAATTTTTTAAACCCTAACGGTCTTACCGAAGAAGGACATTACGTTACAGCCTATGATTTATATCTGATTTTTGCAGAAGCGGTTAAGTATGATTTATTTAACGAGATAATCCAGATGCCTTCGTATACGACTACATATATGAGGGCTGACGGCACACAGATGGCATTTGATAAGCAAAGCACCAATGGGTATGTACGCGGAGATATACAGATGCCGGCAAATATTACGGTTATAGGCGGTAAGACGGGTACGACTAAGGCGGCGGGGCACTGTCTGATACTGCTTTCCCGCAACAGCAGCGGCAACCCGTATATATCCGTAATTATGAATTCGGATTCTACGGAAAATCTGTATAGTAAGATGTCGGAACTTCTGAATTCTATAAATCAATAAATTGAAATAGATATTTTAGTTGTTTTTTTATATGTTTTAAAGTATAATAATTATATTAAAAAAGTTTTGCATTTTTATTTTACTTTAGGAGGGTTTACAATGGTTCAATTAATAGTAGGCAGAGCAGGAAAAGGCAAGACAAAACAGTTGTTAGATAAAGTAAATAAGGAAGTAAAAGATATTGAGGGTAATATCGTTTACCTCGATAAAAGCACCAAGCACATGTTTGAGCTGAATAATAGAATCAGGCTGATTAATGTCGGTGATTATATGGTTACTAATAGAGACGAATTTCTGGGATTTATCTGCGGGATTATCTCTCAGGATCATGACTTACAGCAAATGTATCTTGACAGCTTCTTGAAAATTGCATGTATGACGGCGGACGACATTGAAAGGACGATTGAAAAATTAGATGCAATCAGTGAAAATTTCAGCGTAGACTTTGTTTTAAGTGTTTCGCTTGATGAACACGAGCTGCCTGAAAACTTAAAATCAAAAGTGATTGTTTCACTCTAAGCAGCATTTACATAATTATAAGACCTCGGAGCTTCCGGGGTTTTATCATATGCGCTTCTTTAGACGTATGATTGAAGGGAGACTGCATTTTGGCAAGGTCGCAAGGTAATATAAGGAAATACAGACGTCCGATTAATTTTAATATCGGTATGGTTATTTTTGCCGTTATTTTTATTTATGTTATTATTTGTATTTTCATGTATTTTTCAACTGAACATATCGTAGGATACGAGGTGCGCGAGGGCGCGTTGTCTTCGGACAATATATATAAGGGAATCGCGCTTCGTGACGAGACTATCATCACCAGCACCAGCGCCGGATACACTAACTATTATGCAAGAGAGGGCGAGCGTATAGCAGTAGGCAATCTGGTATATACAATCGACGAGACCGGAAGGCTTTCCGATTATATTAAAACAAGTGAAACCGGAGAGAACTCGCTTACCGATAGGGAACTTGCAGAAATAAAGACGGAGATAGAGTCTTTTGCCAACGGATTTGACCGCACCAATTTCTCAGAAATTTATAATTTTAAATATAATCTGCAGGGCACGGTTATCAAACTCGCCAATTACAACATACTTGAAAATGTCAACGAGCTAAACGGCGCCTCTAATGCGACATTAATCGGGCGCTATTACGCTAACCAAAGCGGCATAATCGTTTATTCCATTGACGGCTATGAAGCACTGACGCTTCAGGATATGACTAAGGAGTATTTCAATCAGGAGAACTACGAAAAGAATCATTTGCTCAGTAATGAGCTGGTAGCTTCCGGAGATCCGGTATATAAACTATCCACCAACGAGGACTGGTCGATAGTTATTCCTGTAGAAAAGGAGCTTGCGAACCGTTTAGTAGAGGAGGAATACGTTGAAGTCAGATTTCTTAAGAACCAGTATAAGTCGTGGGGAAAGGTAGAAGCCTTCACTAATATAGAGGGAGATACCTTTGTGTCGCTTACCTTCACTAATTCCATGATAACATTCTGCACAGAGCGCTTTATTGATATAGAGCTTCTATTAGAGAATGAAAAGGGACTTAAGATTCCTAATTCAGCTATTGTTAAGAAGGAATTTTTCATCGTTCCTAAAGACTATGTTACGCAGGGCAGCAACAGCGGTTCATACGGAGTTTTGTTAGAAACCGTGGAAGAAGGCGTCATGACAACTAAATTCGTAGAGACGACTATCTATGAAGAGACGGAAGAGGAGTATTATATTGACGATACTACCTTAAGAAGCGGCAACTATATTATCAAACCGGATTCGACTGATAAGTATGCGATAAGCAGGATTGGTTCGCTTGAAGGAGTCTATAATATTAATAAGGGTTATGCGGATTTTAAGCAGATTATAGTCTTGTATCAAAATGATGAGTATTCTATTGTGAAGTCTAATACTACATACGGATTGAATGAGTATGATTATATTGTGCTTGATGCTTCTACGGTGGGAGATAATGATTTGATATATGAATAAAGGTGAAGTGTTTAATTGGTATACTGGTACTGGTACGTTGTACAATATATACAAAGCAATGTAGGGCACGCTTCCGCTGCATTGCCGCCAGTAGCGGTACTAAGCTCGAAAATACCTCGCAGAAGTACAAGACCACTTGCAGTGGTCTACGGCGGCAGAGCACCCTACATTACTTTGTATATATTGTACAACTCAGGCTGTGAAATAGTGAATTTAGTTGTATATTGAATGAGAATAGGAATAAAGAATGTTATCTTCACAACTTAGGGCGACATGGGCTCATATGCTTTCGCTTGAGGTCCTTGTAAAACGCAGACCACTAAAAGTGGTCTTGTACTTTAGTGAAAAAGCTGCTTTTTAAGCTTTTGAGCTTAGTACCGCTGCGATTTTACACGGAGCGAGAGAGTGCCTCAAGTGGAAGCATATGAGTTCATGTCGCATTCATAAGTGAAAGGATAGTGATTATTTTATGATTAAGGAGAATATAGAAGAAGTAAAGAGTCGTATTCAGAAGGCTTGTGCGGACTGTGGAAGAAAACCGGAAGACGTTAAGCTGATTGCAGTCAGTAAGACGAAGCCTATAGAAATGCTTAAAGAAGCCTATACTTTCGGCTGTCGGGATTTTGGCGAGAATAAGGTGCAGGAGCTTTTGGATAAATGGGAGCAGATGCCCAAAGACATACGCTGGCACATGATTGGGCATTTGCAGCGCAATAAGGTAAAGTACATCGTAGATAAAGTATATCTTATTCATAGCGTGGATTCTCTCAAACTGGCTGAGGAGATAAGTAAAGAAGCCGTTAAAAAAGGCGTTACGGTATCCATACTTATTGAAGTCAATGTGGCCAAAGAGGAAACCAAGTTCGGAACTACCTGCGAAGATATATACAATTTGGTGGAAGAAATTGCCAAACTTCCGGGAATTTTGATAAAAGGACTCATGACAATAGCACCATATGTAGAAAAATCAGAAGAAAATAAACAATATTTTGAAAAATTGAGACAAATATATGTTGACATAATTCACAAAAACATTGATAATGTTTATATGGAAGAACTTTCTATGGGAATGACCGGTGATTTTGAAACCGCCATTGCAGAGGGAGCCACTTATATAAGAATAGGAACAGCCATATTCGGAGAACGCCTGTATGCGAACACATAATAAATACAGGTATGGAAAGGGGCGGTATTGATATGAGCGTTATGGATAAATTTTTAAATGCAATGAAGTTGAACGATGAAGACGACGACGATTTCTACGATGATGATTATTATGATGAACCGGAACCGGTTAAAAAGCCGACGCCGGCAAGAGATGATACTCTCGACGATGAGAAACCGGTAAAGAAGACGACGCCTAAAGTAACACCTATGAGGCAGACTAAGAAAATGGTGGGTTCAGGTATGGAAGTATGCGTTATTAAACCTACTACTGTAGAGGACGCAAGGGAAATCACAGAGACTTTGCTGGCAAACCGCACGGTTGTACTTAATTTGGAAGGTCTGGACGTGGAGATTGCACAGAGGATAATAGATTTTACCTCAGGTTCATGCTTCGCCATCAGCGGAAACCTACAGAAAATATCCCAGTACATATTTATAATTACGCCGGCAAGCGTCGATATTTCCGGTGATTTTCAGGATATTTTGGCGGGTTCTTCTTTCGACGTTCCCATTAACCGAGGAATTTAGCTTAAAAAGTGCCGTCTTAGGCGGCGCTTTTTTCATATATATAAAAATACATTATTAAAGGAAGAAAGACTATGGCTGACAGAATGACTATCAATTATGATAAAAAGCCCTGCTACGATATTGTCTTTGCACAGGATTTCGGCGGGCTGTTGGAAGAACTTAAGGATTTGGGGATTGAAGAGCGCAGGGCGGCGATTATCGCTGATACTAACACAGCGTCTTTATACGGCGAAGAAATAAAGAATATTCTTGACGGAAACTGTAAAAAAGTGATTTTATATAGTATTCCTGCCGGAGAAGAAAACAAGACCTTAGATAATATCAAAGAGATATATAGGACGTTAATTGAAGAGAAATTTGACAGAAAAGATCTGCTTATCGCATTAGGCGGCGGAGTAGTGGGCGACATGACGGGATATACTGCTGCAACGTATCTTCGCGGGATTGACTTTGCGCAGGTACCGACTACGCTTCTTGCACAGGCTGACAGTAGCATAGGCGGCAAGACGGGCGTGGATTTTGACGGCTATAAGAACATGGTAGGCGCATTTTATATGCCTAAGCTTGTCTATATGAATGTAAGCACGTTAAAGACGCTGGACGACAGGCAGTATTATTCAGGCTTTGCTGAAATTATGAAGTATGGTCTGATTAAAAACGCTTCATATTATGAATGGCTGCTTGAAAATATGTACGAGATACATGATAGGGATTTGAACGTATTGGAAGAGATGGTGATGCAAAGCTGTGCCATCAAGAAGCTTGTGGTGGAAAAAGATCCGAAGGAGCAGGGCGAGAGAGCATTATTGAATTTTGGGCATACGATAGGACATGCAATAGAGAAGGCGACAAACTTCAAAATGCTCCACGGCGAATGTATTGCACTAGGCGCTGTTGCCGCGGCGTTTATTTCATGGAAGCATAACTGGCTGTCGATGGAAGAATACTACGAAATCAGGGACATGTATGTGCCTTTTAACCTTCCTATCAGCATTCAGGATATTAATCCGCAGGAAATTCTTGAACTGACTAAATCCGATAAAAAGATGGCGGCAGGACAGATTCGCTTTATCCTGCTTAAGAAAGTCGGAAAAGCCGTTATAGATATGAATGTGACGGACAAAGAAATTTTAAATGCCATAAACGAGATACTTTATACTGAGGAAGACGCAAAAGAGTAAGTAAAATGGGAGCTTAATTATGAGTAAAGCCAGAAAAAAAGTGAATGTGCGTAAAGTACGCATACTTATAATTGATATATTATTGATTGTCGCGCTGATTTTTATTGACCAGTTCAGTAAATACCTTGCCGTTATCAGACTGAAAGATAAACCGGCGTTTCCTATTATTAACGGCATCTTAGAGCTTAATTATCTGGAAAATCACGGGGCGGCTTTCGGTATGCTGCAAAACCAGAGAGTCTTTTTTATTTTTGTCGAGGTTATAGTTCTTGGCGCTATAGCTTATATTCTGTATAAGACGCCGAACAATAAGAAATACACACGCATGCACATACTGCTTTCATTGATTGCCGCGGGCGCTATCGGTAATATGATTGACCGTATACGGTTTAATTATGTGGTAGACTTTATCTATATTGTACTTATTAATTTCCCGATTTTTAATCTGGCGGATATGTATGTGACCTTCTCTACGGCGATACTTGTGCTGTCGCTTTTATTCTATTATAAAGAGAGCGATTTGGAGTTTATAAGTTTGAGGCAGAAGAAGTATAGGGAAATTGACTAAAAGAGGAATTATATATGGAAGAGTTCAGTTATCGTATCTCATTAGAGGATACAGACGAACGGCTTGATAAGTGGATAAGCGGCGCTTTGCAGGATATATCGCGTTCATATATTCAGAAATTAATTAAAGATAATCTGGTATTCGTCAACGAGCAGCCGCAGAAGGCAAGTTACCGCTTAAAAGCCGATGATGAAATCCGTTTTCAGATTCCAGAGGCGTTCAAGCCTTCCATTCTGGAAGAAAATATTCCCATAACAATATTGTATGAAGACGATGATATTCTTGTTGTAGATAAACCAAAGGGCATGGTTGTGCACCCAGCGCCGGGACATTATAGCGGCACGCTTGTAAACGCGGTGATGTATCACTGTAAGGACAGGCTTTCGGGCATAAACGGCGTAATGCGCCCCGGCATAGTTCATAGGATAGATAAGGACACCACAGGTTCAATCATTATCTGCAAGAATGACAATGCGCATAATTCCATTGCCGCACAGTTAAAAGAACATTCTATTACACGCAAGTACCGCGCCATCGTACATGGTCGGATAACGGAGGAAGAAGGCTGTATTGACGCACCCATAGGCAGAGACGATAAAGAACGCAAGAAGATGGCAATTAATGAACAGCATGGAAAGAGAGCCGTAACTCATTACAAGGTATTGAAAGCATATAAAGAATACACATACATAGAATGTCAGTTAGAGACAGGGCGCACACACCAGATACGTGTGCATATGGCGTCAATCGGACACTCGCTTCTTGGCGACGAGGTATACGGCGGTAATCATAAGTCGCGCTTTCATACGGTGGGACAGACATTGCACGCTATGACAATCGGCTTCCTTCAGCCTACAAGCAGAGAATACATAGAAGTATCCGCTCCGCTGCCGGAGTATTTTGAGAAGATACTGTCGGCGTTAGAGCAGAGGTGTTGAAAATTCTTAAATTTTTATTAAATTATGATTGTATTTTATACATATGTGTGGTAAATTAATAATATGTTTGTTTTATAAATAATAATATAAACAATAATATATTAAACAACAATACGGAGGAGTATTGCATGAATACGGTCGATTATTTGGATAGACTGCTGGCAAAGTACTCCGGTACGTTCGATATTTATCAACCATATGTTATTCATGGAAAAGAGTATCCTGCGTATGGATACTTTTTTTCACATGTTGAGAAGTATGTGCTGATTAGGGAAGCTAATATGTGGTCTTCCGACAGCTATGAACATATAATTTTTATAGAGACTAAAGAGCTTACACAAGAGCTGCTTAACGAAGCCTATATGCTTGTAAAAGATTATATGGAACCGGTTCTGGTAAGAAAAGGAGAGGATATGCCTGAACCAAACCATATGTACAGTTATTTAACGATTGCATTTTTATCCGATATGCCGGTTTCTAAATCTTTACAGAAGAAAGTAAAGAAGTTTAAATTTGAAAAAGGATATAGATTCGGAATGCGCGGCTTTTCACAGGCACATATAGTTTGCGCTTCGATGGAAGATGAGCGTGTATACAGCAATTTTGCCGCTCGTTCGTCTAGGAAGGTCTATAAAGATACATTTGCAGAGGTAAAGAAAGGCAAGCCGGGATATAGACAATTAATATCTGAACAGAATAAAACAGGATAAAGTTGCAGCTTAATAAATATATGATTTGATAAGCTATTTAATGTAATTATGTATGATTGAATGAAAAAGTATAAATAAGATATAAAGCAAATTGGATATTTAATAATATGTGCTTATATAATAGAGCAATCTATTTAAATATAAGAAGTTCCAAAATTTTTTAACCATTTTAACAAATTTATAGGAGGGATTTAGTGTGAATTCAGTAGTATTAATTTTGCTGGCTATTGTTATCTTCGTGGTAGCTTATCTTACATACGGCAGATACTTAGCTAAGACATGGGGAATCGACCCCACTCGCAAAACGCCGGCTCATGAGTTTGAAGACGGTGTGGATTATTGTCCTGCAAAGACTCCGGTTCTTATGGGACACCATTTTTCATCAATCGCCGGTGCAGGCCCTATCAATGGTCCTATTCAGGCAGCATTTTTCGGTTGGATTCCATGTTTCTTATGGATTGTAGTCGGCGGTATTTTCTTTGGCGCCGTTCAGGATTTCGGTTCCATTTTCGTATCTATCCGTCATGAAGGCAAGTCTCTTGGCGAAGTTATTGAAGAAAATATCGGACGTAAGAGCAGGGTTCTTTTTACCGTATTTGCATGGCTGGTTCTTTTGCTCGTTATCGCAGCCTTTGCAGATATCGTGGCAAATTCCTTTACGGGAAGCGCAGCGAACGGCTCTGTGGCAACAGCGTCCATGCTTTTTATCGTACTGGCAATCGGTTTTGGTTTTGCAGTATATAGAAAGAATGCTCCGATGGTTGTTGCATCTGTTGTAGGCGTCGTCCTGTTGGCAGCTTGTGTTGCAATTGGCCTTGCTTTCCCGATTGAACTTCCTAAGACTTTCTGGATTGCATTCGTATTTGTATACATCATGATTGCATCTGTAACGCCTGTATGGATTCTGTTACAGCCCAGGGATTATTTAAGTTCTTTCTTACTTTACTTTATGATGATTGCTGCTGTAATCGGTATTTTCGGTGCGCATCCGGCTATCCAGATTCCGGCGTTTGTTAATTTCAAAGTAGGAAATAACTATTTGTTCCCGACGCTTTTCATTACTATTGCCTGTGGTGCGATTTCAGGTTTCCATTCACTGATTGGTTCCGGTACGACATCAAAGCAGCTTGATAATGAAAAAGATGCATTATTGGTAGGTTATGGCTCCATGTTAATCGAGTGTGTACTTGCAGTTATCTCTTTGATTGCTGTTGCAACATTAACAACAGACGGACAGTTCGCTGCAGCAGGCTATGCTTCTCCGACAGTTGTATTTGCTACTGCAGTTTCCGGTTTCTTTGCAACGCTCGGCTTTTCAGAAAGCGCAGTTTCTGCAACTTATACGATTATCGCCCTTGCGGTATCATGCTTCTGCCTGACATCTCTTGATACGGCTACGAGACTTGGACGTTTCATGTTCCAGGAGCTGTTTGCAGGAACAGAAGTAGGCAAGAAACTTAAACTTGAGAATATGTATGTAGCTACTATTATTACAGCATTATGCGGTTTTGCACTCTGCCTTGCAGGATATGCAAAGGTATGGCCGCTGTTCGGCGCTTGTAACCAGCTTGTAGCGGTTCCGGCGTTCCTTGCTATCGGTACTTATTTAAAGAAAATCGGCAGAAACAACAAGATGCTGTATATCCCGATTATCTTTATGTCATGTGCGACACTGGTTTCACTGGTGCTTTCATTTAAAAATAACATGGTTGCTTTAATAGGGGGGGGACTCGACGGTACTGCAACATTTACAAACGTATTGCAGAACGTTATCATCGTTCCTATCGTAATACTTGCTGTTATTCTTCTTATCGATGGCGGCAAGGCATTATGGGGCAAAGAAAAGAAAGCGGCATAATTTAGGTAAGTATATTGCAATCTAAATCTGCATATGCTATAATGCCATTAGGCAATGAGTCAAACATTTTATGTATTCACCAAAAACGAAACCCCGACAGGTGCAACTGCCGGGGTTTCTTCTCGATTTATGGCTGAGCAGACCAAGGCTAGTTGTTGTCTTCTTTTCTGCCTAGCCATTTGCAAATATAGTAGGCAACTATACTTGCCAGTACAGAAAGAATAAATGAGTCAAACATATGTATTTCACCCCCTTTCCGTTGCGGATTGGGTTGACAACACATAAATAATATCATATATGATTAGTTATTGCAACGATAAAATGCTTATTTCTATATAGTAAATCGCAAGTATCAATTATGCTAACCAATATAAATGTATTAAGGCAATTTTATATAAATAGATATTAAAATAATTGCTATTTTCAACCAATTTCTATATAATAAATATATAAGAAACCGCTTGTTATATGGTAGGACTGATATAACGGCGGATTAAGGAAAGGGTGAAGAGTATATGAATACAATTATAACTATAGGCAGACAGTTCGGTTCAGGCGGCAGGGAAATAGGCGAGAAACTGGCGGCACATTTCGGAATCAAGTATTACGATAAGGAGTTATTAACAAGAGCCGCTAAGGAGAGCGGATACTGCGAAGAAATGCTTAACACTCATGATGAAAGGCCTACAAGCTCATTCTTATATAATTTGGTTATGGACACTTATTCATTCGGATATAATTCGGCGGCTTTTGTAGATATGCCGATAGGACATAAAATATTTCTAGCGCAGTTTGACACTATTAAAAAAATTGCCTCTGAAGGTTCCTGCGTCATTGTAGGAAGATGTGCGGATTATGCCTTGAATGAATATAAAAATTGCCTGCATGTTTTCATTCATGCTGACGAACAGAGTAAGATTAAATTTATTATGAATAAGTACCCTGATGTAAACACTGAGCAGAAGGCGCGGGATATGATGATTAAGAAGGATAAACAGCGCCAGAGTTATTATAACTATTATTCTTCTAAGAAATGGGGACGTTCAGACAGCTATGACCTTTCGATTAACAGCAGTATTCTGGGTGAGGACGGAACCGTTAAGTTGTTAGTGCAGTATATTGAAGATTTTGAAGCTAGGGGACAGAAGTAGAGTCCTGTTACTTGATGAAATAAGTTTTCATGTAATTATGAAATTTTTTACGGAAGTTGCAAAGGAGGACTTTATGAAATCAAGCAAGATAGATAATGGTTGGGTAACTGGAAGATTATATTTTAACAAAGAAGATACAAGAGTAATTATCAAGAGACCGCAAGGTGTTGGATATACAATGAATTTAGGGAATAAGAATACATGGATATTTAATATTATTGTTGTAAGTATTATAGTTATGGTAGTTAGGATTTTATAAAACAATTTCCGCTTTAGAGATAACTTAGAGAGTGTCTTGCTATAATTATCCAAAATATAAAGAAATGGGGTAGCAAGGCATGAAATTTAAAAGTATGGTAGTAATTGCAGCTATAGCATTAATGACGGCTGCGACAGGTTGTGGCGGACAGGAGCCTGAATGGAAGGTGAATTATGAAGTTCCGGTCGAAGAAATTGTTGACGAAATAGAGCATGACAGTAATTCGCCGGAAATATCAAGTAAAGATGTTGATAATCTCAATACGAATAATAGTAATATAGATAATACAACTAATGACAATGAATTAATACCAGAAGCGGATAGCAGCGGCAGCAAGAAATACATCGGCGGCAAGGTGCGGAGCATTGGGCAGGAAAGCTTTGTAATCAGCCGTACCTTAATAGATTCAGAAGGTTATGTTACTATGCCGGAAGCAGGAAGCCCGAACGAACAGTTAGTGACTATTAAATGTATGGACTCAACAGTGTTTGAGCATTGGACAATTCAAGGCGGCGGAGAGGGGATTGTAACAAGGGAAGCCTCTTTTTCCGAAATAACGGAGGGCGGAGGCTTGGAAGCAGAAGGATATTTTGAAGGTGAAGAGTTTATTGCTAATAAGGTCATTATTGAAGTATATCAATAAAATATTTTCACTCCGATTATATCGCTGTCAACCTGTTGTATAATCAGTATTATTTTTTTCTTTTCTCCCTGAGTCTGACCTTGTCGGCAGCCGAGCGTCTTCGTTCGTCTTCAAGCGCCGCATAGTGCCTTTTCGTAGTATTAACGTCTTTATGCCCTAAGACGTCAGCGACCAGATATATATCGCCTGTTTCACGGTATAATGAAGTGCCGTAGGTACTGCGCAGCTTATGCGGCGTGATTTTTTTTAAGCTTGTAACGGCGGAAGAATATTTTTTTACCATATTTTCAACTGCACGCACGCTGATACGGCGGTTCTGCATGGATAGGAAAAGCGCATGCTCATGACCGCTTTGTGCAATAATATGGTGTCTCTGTTCAAGATAATCTGATAACGCTTCTTCCACTTCTTCGCCAAAGTATATAACCGCTTCATAACCACCCTTACGGCGTATTTTAATACCATCATTTTTAAAATCAACGTCTTCTATATCTAGACCTACGCATTCGGAAACACGGATTCCTGTCCCCAGAAGAAGAGTAAGAAGTGCGATATCTCTTGTTTTGGTTATCTGGTGGCAGCGTTTCTGAGACTTACTTAAGTTAGAACCATCTTCAACCATATCCAGCAGTTCGGCTACTTCGTCGGCGTCCAACCTGATAATCTCTTTGTCATGCAGCTTAGGCAAAGGCACCAGCACGGCAGGATTCTTTTCAATTAATTCAGCTTGATAGAAATACTGGTAAAAACTCCTAAGCGCCGCTAATTTGCGCTTCTTACCACGTTCATCATTAGTATATATCTTGTCGTCTTTTGTATAATAAGATAAATATTCAAGATATTCTTCAATATCCTCCCTTGCAATCATATCCAGAATGGACATAGGGAAGTCGGTAATCTCCATTTTCTTGCAATAGGAGTTTTTATCGTGGAGATATTCAAAAAAAGTTCTGATATCGTAAGCATAGGCAAGCCTCGTTCGTGCGGACGTATATTCCGTTATCCCTCTGAAAAATTGTTTGCAAAAGGGTGGGAGAGTGTCGAGAACGGCGCGCATTTTCTCGATATTATGTATATTTTCTTGGTCGTGGTAATTGTTATTATTCTTGCTGTCCATTTTCTGATAATCCTTTCCATTCGTCTATAGCATTTTGTATTACGGTGATTTTCCATTCGTCCATGCCGCTTTGTATTGCGGTAAACATTCGCTCACGAACTCCCGGAGCCTCAAGATTTATGCTTTGTATAAGCGTTTTGGCATATTCGCGCTTGGTGTGCCTATCGGCAGGGCAGGGGCTTTTAACAACGGGTAATTCGTATTTATTTACGAAGCCTATGACGTCGGCTTCTTTCATATATATAAGCGGTCTGATTACCGTAAGCTGCATACGGTCTAAGTATGTGACGGGGCGGAAGGTGTGGAAACGTCCTTCGTAAATCAAAGACATCATCATTGTATCAACCACATCATCTTTATGATGGGCGTAGGCAACCTTATTACAGCCGAGTTTTTTAATTGCGTCGTTTAATGCGCCTTTACGCATCTTAGCGCAGAGTGAACACGGGTTGCTTTCTTTCCTGTCTTCAAATATTATTTTTCCAATATCGGTTTTGACAATGTGATACGGAATCTCCAGTTCTGCGCATAACTTCGAGATTTCATCAAGATTTAGATTTTCAAAGCCCAAGTCCACAGTTACGGCATGAAGTTCAAAATGTTGGGGGTAGAAGCGCTTGAGTCCATGCAAGGCGTATAACAGTGTCAGACTGTCCTTGCCACCGGATATGCCGACGGCGATTTTATCATTTTCTTCAATCATGTTATAATCGTCAACCGCTTTTCTTACAACGCTCAACACCTGCTGTAATTTCATAGTCCAACCCTTTCACAAGCAATCTTATTTCTCACTATATTATAGTCTCAGAAGCAACTAAAGTAAATCATTGGCTGAACCCATTATAGCAGGAATATTTAATTTTTTCAAAAATTTATATTTATATAATACATTCCATGTAAAAAAGTGATATAATAGGCACATAGAAAAAACAAGCGACGCGAAGCAGAAAGCGAGGTTGTATATTAAATGAAGTTTCATTTTAACAAAAAATACATATACTGGGGGCTGACCGGTGGATTTGCGATAAGTTTAGGAATTTTATTCTATTACATTCTTTTCCACAGGGAAAACCTGTCAAGTGGCATAAATAATATCATAAGCATTTCCATGCCAATCATAGACGGGCTTATTCTTGCCTATTTGATGACGCCTATCCTTAATACGATAGAAAATAAATTATTGAAGCCAATTTATGCTAGAGGAAAAGTTGAAATTAATGAAAAAAGCAAAAAAAGAATGCGTTCATTTTCAATTATCCTGACTATTGTTGTTGTGTTAATAGTGGCTTATGAATTTCTGGGAATGATTATTCCAGAGCTTATTACGAGTATTCAGAACATTTATTCGCAGTTCCCTACATATATAAAGAATTTAACCGATTGGGTTACTGGGCTCTTAGAGGATAATCCTGAATTGGAAAGCACAGTCATGCAGCTTTTGAATCAATATTCAACCATGCTGAATGATTTCCTGAACACCAGTATACTTCCTAGATTGAACGATATACTTAAGGTGCTTTCATCAAGTGTAGTGGGGCTTTTTAAGGCGACATGGAACTTTATTATTGGATTTATAATCTCAATTTATGTAATGGGAAACAAAGAGCTGTTTGCTGGTCAGGCAAAAAAGGCTATTTACGCTTTGTTTGAGAATACGTCGGCTAATCAGATTATAGCAAATTTCAGGTTTGTACATTCAACATTCAGCGGTTTTATCGTAGGCAAGATTATTGATTCAGCCATTATCGGTATAATATGCTTTATCTGTACGACTATTATAGGAACGCCGTATTCAATTTTAGTCAGCGTTGTTATTGGTGTAACCAATGTTATTCCGTTTTTCGGTCCGTGGCTCGGAGCAGTTCCGTGTGCGTTGCTTATTTTGATGGTAAATCCGCTCCAATGCCTGTATTTCATCATAATGATACTGATTATACAACAGGTTGACGGCAATATAATAGGACCGAAGATTTTAGGCGATTCCACAGGTTTATCAAGCTTCTGGGTAATTTTCGCGATTACCGTTTTCGGCGGAATGTTCAATATTTTAGGTATGATTGTAGGCGTACCTATATTTGCCGTACTTTATGCCGCAATTAAGTCCGTTATTAATAAGCAGCTTGCCAAAAAAGAGCTTCCTACAAGCACAGAACCATATTTAATGGTGGGTTCAATCGCAGAAGATAATACTTTTGACGAATATGTGCCTGAAAAGAAGAAAAGAAAAAGCAGAAATGTCAAAAAGCCTAAAAAGGAAGTAGAAGATAAGCAATGAAATTCTTGATACAACGGGTTAAAGAAGCAAAAGTGACAGTCGATTCAAGGACTGTGGGGGAAATTAAAGAAGGTTTTCTTGTTTTCGTTGGGGTAAGTATGAACGATACTTACGAAATAGCCGACAAAATGCTAAATAAGATGTTAAATTTACGCATTTTTAAAGATGAGGCAGGAAAGGTCAATTTAAATCTGTCCACCATACAAGGTGAGCTGCTCATAGTTTCACAGTTTACCCTGTATGCAGACTGTCGCCACGGCAACCGTCCTTCATTCACGAACGCCGGAAGTCCTGATTTGGCGAATGATTTATATGAGTATATAATAGCTAAGTGTAAAGAAACCGTTCCCAATGTCCAACACGGTGAATTTGGCGCCGATATGAAGGTTTCGCTTCTAAATGACGGTCCTTTTACCGTGCTGCTGGATTCTGAGGAGATATAAAAGGAGCTTGAAATAATATGAATAATATGATTAAAGTTTTTGTATTGATGGGCATATTTATTATAATTGTATATGTCTATAGTTTTATCAAAATTAAGAAAAACAAAGATAAAACTAAAAATATCGATTCAATCCGTGATTTTCACGATTCATATGATAAACTTATAAATACGCAGCCCAAAATCGAAAAAATAGACGGATATAACAGGTATGTGACAAAGTATAACAGTTCGGTGGATTACAGGGAGAAATCATGACTCTGGCACATTTTAGATGTATAAAGCGCGTTCTCCATTGCCATTTTCAGACAATTTTGTTTTAAGGATTTATCATTTATTATTGCCATTTGAAGTGCATTTTGTAGAACGAGTCCAAAAACAAGATGCCAATATTCAGGATTTCCGCAAAAAATAATTAATTTATTAATGATTAATTTCCAGAATAATTCGTATTCCCTAAACATCTGTTCAGGGGCGATTTCATTCCATATTTTATAATTTTCATCGTCAATCCAGTCAACTTCAACTGATTTCTTCACAAGTTCATCTATATCCTTCGGCAAAGGTTCTGGCAGCTTAAATTTCTGACAAACGCTAACAGCGAGATTCCATATGGAGTTATTATCATAGAACAGCGGCTTATTGATACCTTCACCTACATAAAAAGTTTTGCCGCTTTTAGTTTTTACTGTATATAAAAGCTCAGAAGTTTTTCCTTCCCACCTCACTTTTTCCCATACAGACGCCTGACACGCATAACCGGCAAGTCCGCTTGCCCATAAAAGAAGTGTTTTTGCCTTAATTCGTTCATTTGACTCCTGAAATATTTTCAGTAAAGTATTCCAAATATCCTGAGCTGCCAGTTGAGCACCCAACAACGGATTATTTCGTGACGAACTTTCAATCGATCTAAGAAAATCATCATTTTTGATTTTTTCTTTGTCCGTAAAGTCCAGTAACTTGTCAATTTTCCGATTTCTACTCAATAATTTGATTGTATCTGCCAGACCAAACAAACTAAATAAAAACAAAAAAGACACAATAAATAAAACACCTGTTAATAATGATTTGTCTCTATGTAAAAGAAACCACCATATAACCGCATAAATAATAGCAATCAAAAAAATGACGCCATTAAATAACCATATTTTCTTGATTTTGTTCCTTACATATTTTCTTCTGGCTGCGGCATTTATATATGGATTAAAGTTATTTCTCTTGTTTTTCATTAGTTAGACCTCATTTTTAAATATCAAAGCACAATCTTTATTTTGGATATATAAAGCGCGTTCTCCATTGCCTTTTCCAGACAATTCCATTCCGGAGGCGCTACCTTTATCATCATTTCTAGTGCTTTTTGCAGCACGAGTCCAAAAAGAAGAGACCATTCATCAGGATTTTTACAATAAGCAGTTACCTTATTCTTAATTGCTTTCCAAAGCATTCCATATTCCTCGACCATCTCTTCAGTATCAACTTCGTCCCAAATTTTATAATTCTCATCGCCAAGACGGTCAACAGATTTCTTTACAAGTTCCATAATATCAGGCAATGCTTTTGATGGCTCAAGCTGCCTATAGATACCGGCTGCAAGGTTCCATATGGAATATTGAGAGGAGAGTAGCGGTCTGTTGATACCTTCCCCCATATAAAAAGTTTTGCCATTTTTTGTACCTACTGTAAATAATTCAGGAGACGTTCCTTCCAATCTCGCTTTTTCCCATGCCGACGCCTGACACGCATAGCCGGCAATACCGCTTGTCCATAAAAGAACCACTTTGGCATTAATTCGCCCGTTTGGTTCCTGAAATGCTTTAAATAAAGTGTTCCAAATATCCTCAGCACCCATTTTAGCACCAATTAGCGAGTCTTTTTTTCTCGCTTCCTCAAGCTGCCTGAAAAAAGCCTGTTCAAAATGATTATCATTATCCATTTGCTTTTCGTCCTCCGTTATTTCCCGTTTCTTTTTTATTCGTTGAATTACCTGTATTATTTTTTACTTTCTGCATTTTATCAATTTTTCGATTTCTTAGTAATAATTTGGCTGTGTCAAACAGGCTTAGTATAAGGAAGGTAGATACAATAAGAAAAATCACTGCAATATCTGCATTTCTCAATCCGTTATTAAAGTGAAAATTCAACCGTATTCCCGAATAAATAACGGTAGCCAGAAATAAGGCGCCGTTAAATTTCCATACTTTTTTAATATGTTTCTTACATATTTTCTTTCTGTCATTAGCGTTTAAGTTAGGATTAATTTCTAAATCATCAATAAACGAACCATACAGCAGTTGTCGTAGCCAATTGTCCATTAATTTATCCTTTCAGGCATTGTATGAATATAACCATGAACGCAAGCAACTATTCGTTAAACTTGTGTTTTGCGCATAGTACAAAATCCATTCAGAACCACTCTTTTTAAGTTATTTCAATATATTTATCTTGCTACAATATCCTTTAGCATTACAGAGTTATATATATCATGCAGATAATCTCGAGCTTCTTGTGAAGTGATTTTAAATTTTGCAATATAGGGAAATGAACCACACTCTATATACCTGTTAAACTTCTGGGTGTTTGTCAGCGTGGAATCATCGATGCCGATACAAAATTCCTTAAATGATAACGGCAACATTTTAAGTTCAACATATCTTCCTGACAATAATGTAGCAAGTTCTCCTGACATAAAATAAGCATTTGAGCCGGTAATATATACATCGCAGTTATCTTTCAGAAAAAGGCTGTCAACCGCTTTTTCAAAGTTTTTAACATGTTGAATTTCATCAAGAAAAATATAATTCATGTCATCGGGAGTAATCAACTTTGTAATATACTCATAAAGCATACGATAGTCAGTCAGACTTTCATATTCTATATTCTCAAAGTTAATACTGATAATTTGTCCTCTATCCACTCCGTCAGAAATAAGCCAATTTCTGTAAATTTCAAATAATGTAGACTTTCCACAACGTCTGACTCCAGAAACAACTTTTATTATTTGTTTCTCTCTCCAATTTTTAAGCCAATTAAGATATTCGGTTCTCTCAATAAGAATATTATTCATAATAATCTCCTATTATCCTTACTCGGCGTGTCCTTTGTTGTTATTAACTATATTTGTTTAAGTTTCGTGCAAATACACGCCCTTTTTTACTTCAATTACATCATTTATTATGGCTTGCTGATTTTCTGTTGCCAAAATGTTGCCACGCATTTATTATAACAAATCTCCACTAAATAACAACCCATTTCAAAATAAAACAGCACCCAATTTCACACAATCTGCTAATTGCCAATAGCCCCATTCCGATTTTCTCCTTATTCGCTGTTATTACATGGTGCTAGCACCATGTATGGATAATCATTAAGAAATAATTCTATTTCCGCATTTCTTCCGTAAAATCCGCAATCATTTGTGCAACTGTATCTGTACTCAAATTACTGTCGTCAACTATCCAATGATATATGATTCCAAACGCCCCGGTGCTTGCATAAATATATTTATACTGCAATACCGTTTCTTTGCCATCTGTCGCTTTCTCTGTTTTCGGGAATAACCGTTCCCCAAAAAAAGAAAGAATATCTTTCTGCAAATCATACCCGCCGTCCTTTGTAAGCAGGACTTGAAAAATGTGCTTCTTTTTCAGGATATATTCAAGAATATTTTTCAAAGTCTGCTTCTGCCTTTTTGTGTCATGTGTATTTCCCGTGGTGATACTATCTACATAAACAGCCATATCTATCATAATATCCATTTCAAGTTTCTTTAATTGGTCATACGGATCGGTAAAATGAACATAATATGTAGAACGGTTTACGTCCGCTTCCTCACATATTTCTTTCACTGTAATTCTTGATATTGGCTTTTCTGCCAAAAATTTCAAAAGGCTTTCATTCAGAAACATTTTCGTAAATTTTACCCGCCTGTTTTCTCTCATAATCTGCTTCTCTCCTAAAATTTTTCTCTAATCCAACAAATACCGCAAATCTGTCCGGCTAAAGACAGATTGAAAAACATTGATGATTGAATGTTTTTTTCTCTCTTATTATACTGACCTTGTAAACACAATTCAACACCATGTTGGATTTAATACATTATTTTTTAAGAAAGGACGGTATTTATTATGTTAAGTATCACATCAATTTTAATGGTTCCTGTAATCATTGCAGTTGCCGGAGGTTCTGTTGTTTTAATCTCAAAAATCGGTGGGAAAACCGCTTCAAAGAATATTCGGCGCATGAAAGGTTTTTCAGAGGATACGGCTTCTTCGGAAAACAAATAACCAGCTTTCAAAAAGAAACGGTTTTACTATGGCAATCGGCAAACGTATCCGCTTTTTCCGCAACCGAAAAGGCA
>JAMPHY010000030.1 GCA_023663185.1 Clostridiales bacterium
GCTTGGCTTGGCTTGGCTTGGCTTGGCTTGGCTTGGCTTGGCTTGGCTTGGCTAACGATTGTAGTTTTTCTGCCCATTTCCTGTCAACTCCTTTTTTCATAAAGTATCACACAAATGAGCAAACATCAACCATTCCGACACACTATGCACTTTTTTGGGTATGGATTGTAATTTTTATGTCACACGACTGCTTCTATAATTGTTTTATCGCCGACTGTTATTGTCTTCACACCAGTTTCCTTTTTCTTATTGAAATTAAAACTCAACAGATACCCTTTCGTCTGGTGGAAATAGTCAAGATATTCCGTAAGCTGCCTTTCACCGCGCTCGTTGTACTCGTTTCCACGCCAAATTTTCATCTCGACAATAAACTGTTCGCCCGCATAGTCCACGATGACATCCGTCCGCCTCTCGTCCCTGGTCTGCGCCTCGACATAGTAATTGCCGGTACCGTTTATGATTGGTCGCAGGTACAGCAGGAACAGCTTCCGCCCATCATTCTCTGCGAATTTCTCAGAGTTATCCCCATATATGTCCTCAAAATGCTGCACGAACCGTTCCAAGACGCGCTCCATATCGAGTCTGCCATCTAAAACGAACTGGTTCTTGTCCTGTTTTGCTTCCCTGCTCATCGCGCTTGACAGTTCTTCCTCAGATAAAAAAAGGTTATATAAATTAATCTCAAAAATACGGTTTGCCACCTGCACCCTCGCACCATTTCCAACAACATATCCAAACATACACGCCAGTTCTATCGCATGGTTATACTGGTTATATGCCACGCTTTCTCCCTGAAACAGCATCAAATACAGCATTTCCTTCAAATCCGGATACTCACTAATGTGTTTCATCATACTGTCAAACAATGTTGACCTCGTCCGCAGAATCACCCTGACTGCCTCTCCAACCCCTGCTTTCGTCCAAATATTTTTCCCGTCCGAAAAAGCATCCATATATGGCAGTTCTTCGTCCATAATCTTACAGATTGCAGACACCAGATACGGATAACCCGAAGTATATTGATAGATTTCTCCGGCAATCGCAGACACATCCATTCCAGTACCATGCTCCGTCTCATACTCTGCAAGCATAGCGCCAATCTGTTCCACCGAAAAACTCATGTCAATATTGAAATTAGCCGCGATATTCCACGGACTGTTATACTGGTGCTCTGAATCGGGGCGTATCTTCAATTTCAGATTCTTGATATCATAAACCCCTGCCAAAATCACGGAATGAAAAATCGGGCTGTTCTCCCTATCCAGATAGTATCCCCTTAGCTGTGCAAGAAAATCAACAAATACCTGATTATTTGATGCGCTGTCCACCTCATCAATTATCAGCACAATCGGCTTTGCTGCACTTTTGCAGATTCTACTCAGACATCGGAACATTTCATCCATAGAGCGCTCCTGCTGCCCTGCTAAAGCAATCAATTTCTGATAGTTCTCTACTGCAACAGACTGCATTAAAGCTTCATTTTTTAAAAACAAATCTTCCATATAATTAATAAACGCTTTCACAAAAGCCGGCTCATCCCTAAAGCTTGCCGTGCTCATTTTCTGAAAATCCATAGCAATCACTGCATAATCGTCACGCAGATACTCCGCCAGTGCCATCAACGTCGTCGTCTTGCCATACTGACGCCCCCTGTTGATGACAAAGTACTTTTCCCTGTCCACAAACCGCTCTTTTATCAGCCGCAGCCGTTCATCAAGCTGCACCATATAATGTCTGTCCGGTCTGCACCGTCCCTCCGTGTTAAAATAACGCTCCACTTTTCTCTCCTCCTGCTAACGCTTAAAACAACTGCCACATTTCCCTGACTGCAGTCCACATCAATATTTTATGTAACAAAGCCCACTCTTGCCTGTGCTGCCTGCACTTATTTTATCAATCTGCAAATCGACTTTATCGTTTTGTAAGAGAAGTTCACTTGTTGATTTTCTGCATTTTCTTTATAATTGACTGCCAATACATGCGGTCTTTTAAAACTCTAATCACCGTAATTGTGGAATCTTCTACGACAAAGAAGATTAAATATGTACTATAAGGCTTAAAATATACGCTTAACCCTTCGATTACATATCCTGTAGCTTCATAAGCTTTCGGAAAAGAATCCAGCTCCTTTATTGCTTTCTTTATCTTCTTTGAAAAATTTTCAGCATATTCACGGTATTTAAATGTATCAAGAATATACTTTTTTGTTGACTTAATATCAGAAAGAGCATCTTTAGAAATGATAATTTTATATTTCTTTGGTTTATTCGTAGGCATTATATTTTATCGATTTCCTCCCATGCTTCATCAATCGTATAGACATCGCCTTTTTTCATACTGTCTATTCCTTTTGACAATTCCTCATATAATGCACCTATGGCTGCTCTTTCCGAATATTCTGTTTGCAGAACCTCACTATTGCTTACTGTCTGTACTGCAGGTGCCATAATATCACTTCCTTTTCAACTTATGACTTTATTATACGGTATTTAGTATTAGATTATCAACCGATTTTTATTAAATCTTTCTAGACATTTTTTACAACCACAAAACAAGCCGCCGCTTATACAATTAAAATTGCAAGGCGGCAGCTTGTGTAATCTATATAAACTAAAATAATTTTTTGGCGAAGCCATTGGAACCGAGTACCCCCTGTAAACAACCCCACAGCTTCTTTTGATATAAATATTGTAGCAGGAAAATATGTCTAAATCATGTCAAAATCATAAAAGAAATCTAAACTTTCTAAATGATTTATAATAGTTATATTATTCCGTACCATCTCGCCCGTCGGCGTGCTTTCGCTGCAGCCTGTTATTGTTATAAGAAGAATTGCGCTTAAAAAAATTTTAACTATATTTTTCTTAATCATACTTATGTCCCCGCTTCTTTATTATAATTCCCATTCTTACTTAACTTACGTGTGAAAAATTTATTATTCACTCATTTTATGGGAATATTATCATTGTATCCATTTTCCTTATTTGGTATACTATTCCATATTAAGATTGTAGTATTTATATTATCGGGAGCGCTTATGCTGTTTAACTCTTTTATATTTATTTTCATATTTCTGCCGCTTACGCTAATCGGCTGGTATCTCCTAAACCACTATAGGCGCTACGAGATAGCGAAGTTCTTTTTAACCGCTATGTCCTTGTGGTTCTATGGATACTTTAATTTATCTTATCTTACAATCATTATAGTAAGCATCGCCGTCAATTACTTATTGAGCGTTCTTCTTACTCTGGATAAAAATGCGCTATGGACGCGGATAAAGTGTCGTTTCTGTCTGTTTGCAGGGATTATCTTTAATCTGGGACTGCTTTTCTATTTCAAGTATTATGACTTTTTTATAGAAAATATCAATACCGTCTTTCATGCGGATTTTGCGTTTAAAAATATCCTGCTGCCGCTTGGCATTAGCTTTTTTACCTTTCAGCAACTATCTTATATCATAGACAGGTGTATGGACAGGGCTAAGCATTATCCTCTTATTACCTATGCGGCATATGTTACCTTTTTCCCACAGTTGATTGCCGGACCTATCGTTCTGCATACGGAAATGATTCCGCAGTTTGAGAATATTTCTAACCGCAGATTTAATGCCCGCAATTTTGCGCAGGGGATTGTCCTTTTTGTCCTCGGACTTGGGAAAAAAGTTCTGATTGCGGACGTTCTTGCGCTTGTCGCTAATTACGGCTTCGAGCAGACTTATTACCTTGATACTATTTCAACGATTCTTGTTATTCTGGCTTATGCTTTTGAACTTTACTTTGATTTCAGCGGATATTCCGATATGGCTATGGGGCTGGGAAGAATGTTCAATATTATCCTTCCGGCAAACTTCAACTCACCGTACAAGTCCTGTTCATTCAAGGAAGCATGGCAGAGGTGGCATATAACGCTGACGAGATTTTTTACCACCTATGTGTATATTCCGCTTGGCGGCAACAGAAACGGCAGGCTGCGGACCACTATAAATATCCTTATAGTCTTTTTATTAAGCGGGCTATGGCACGGCGCAGCGTGGACGTTTGTCGTATGGGGCGTCCTGCATGGCGTTCTGGTCGCGTGGGACAATCTGGGAATCGTCGGCGTCAAGGGACGGGAAGAAAAGCGTCCGGCAAAGTATCACATTCCGGCGTGGCTTGGCTGGTTTATCACCTTTACCGTCTTTAATCTGCTATGGGTATTTTTCCGCAGCGAAAGCCTTCCGGACGCCATACAGATGTTTAGAAACCTCGCCGAATTTAAGTACACGGGAAAGGTTTTCGATATTGCCGCGAAGATGGATATTGCTGAATTTTATATTGTAAAAAAAGCTTTGCAGGTTATCGCGCCAAACATGATAAATTATGCGTTTGTACTGCTTCTTGTCTTTTACCTGCTTCTATCGTTTTTCCTTATTTCCCGCAAAAACGCGCGGGAGATTGCCGAAAATGGACTTTTAAATTCAGGTAAATGCTGGGGCGTATGTATTATTTTCATATGGTGCATAATTTCGCTATCGCAGGTAAGCACCTTTTTGTATTTTAATTTCTAAGTAAGCTTATAAAGATTAGGCATTTGCGTAACTGCCTATGCCTCGGAACGCCGGAAGGAGCTGTTTGTTATGGAGCAAAAGTTTATTAAATCTTTTTTTATACGAAGCGCAGTCTTGCTTTTAGCAATCATTGCGATTGTTATTATATTTGATCCTTTTTATCAATACCACAAACCGCTGCCATGGCTTAAAAGCGTGCTCACAGATAAAGAATATCAGTGTATCGGAACCTTACGCAACTTCGACTACGACAGCCTGATAGTTGGTTCGTCCGTATGCGAAAACTATAACAACCGCTGGTTCAGCGACGGTTTTAACTGCACGGCGATAAAGGCAATCCGCTCTTATGGCGCAACTGCGGATTTATGTTATCTGCTGGATATCGCTTATCAGAGCCATGACATAAAATATATTTTTTATAATATTGATCCGCCTTCGCTCTGCGCCGATACGGAACCTACCTTTGAGCTTACCGGCTGCCCTATGTATCTGTATGATACGAATTACCTTAACGACATTCCTTATGTCCTTAACAAAGACATATTAATGGAAAAAATACCCTATATGCTGTTCTTTTCCCTGCAAAAAGATTATGATGAAGGCACCTCATACAACTGGGCGCAGGATAAAAGCTTCAACGCGGAACAGGCGTTAGGCTTCTACGGACGTCCCTCGTCCATCACGCCTATGTATGAGAAAACCCGCCACGCAGATAAACTTGCTGAAAACATAGAATTATTAACCTCACTTATAGAGGCGCACCCCGAAACTAATTTTAAGTTTTTCTTCTCACCCTATTCAATGCTATGGTGGGACTATAACTGCCGAAGCGGAGAACGTGACGCTTATCTTTATAACGAAGAACAGACGATTGCCGCCATTTTACAATACGAAAACGCAGAAGTCTATTTTTATCAGGGCGATGAAGAAATTATTACAGATTTAGATAATTATATGGACCCTATTCACTTTTCCGCCGACATTAACCACTTAATCTGTGATAAAATGATAGCAGGCGAAGGGCGGCTGACTTTGGATAATTATAAAGAAGCGATTCAAAATATGTATAATCTGACGGAAAAAATAGAGGGAGAGTATATATTGGAATATTTTCCCTGATTATCATAAGCGAAGTTTAGACAAATGAATAAACTATGGTTGTTAAAAGGAGGAAATTTAATGAAATTAATATCTTGGAATGTAAACGGGCTTAGGGCTTGCGTAGGCAAGGGATTTATGGATTTCTTTAATGCGGAAGGCGCGGACATCTTCTGTCTTCAGGAAACCAAACTGCAGGAAGGGCAGATTAATCTGGAACTGCCCGGCTATTATCAGTATTGGAACTATGCCGAGAAAAAAGGCTATTCAGGGACGGCGATTTTCACTAAAAATGAACCGCTCTCCGTTACATACGGAATAGGCATAGAAGAGCACGACCACGAGGGGCGCGTAATCACGCTTGAATTTCCTGATTTCTATATGATTACCGTATACACGCCCAACTCACAGGACGGTCTTGCCAGACTGCCCTATCGTATGAAGTGGGAAGATGATTTTCTTTTTTATATAAAAGGACTTGAGAAAAATAAGCCTGTCATTTTCTGCGGCGACTTAAACGTGGCGCACAAAGAAATCGACTTGAAAAACCCGAAAACTAACCGCAAAAATCCGGGTTTTACAGACGAAGAGCGCGAAAAATTTACTATTATTACAGAGTCGGGGCTTATTGATACCTTCCGCTATTTTTATCCCGATTTGGAAAATGCTTATTCGTGGTGGTCTTACCGCTTCCATGCAAGAGAAAAGGATACCGGCTGGCGTATCGACTACTTCGTAGCTTCCGAATGTCTTAAAGACAGGCTCGAAGACGCCGTTATCTATAAAGACATAATGGGCTCAGATCACTGTCCGGTGGGACTGCTGCTTAAATAAGCACCACAGTAAGCAGTAAAGCATCAACCTTAAAAAGCCACATTCTCAAATTGTTAGAAATTCCTTGAAAAAGTTGCATTCTTCATCATTACACAGCTTAGCTTCGTCCAGCTTCATATTGCAATGGAATACATGCCCAAGTTTATTTTGGCAGTCTCCATAAAACCTATAAATAAAAGGCACATTGCAGGACGCAAGCTTAGCTGCCATGAGCGGCGCCTGTTCTCTTAGGAAATCTCCTACAGAGGTCATGAGAAAAACAGGCGGATATTTTTCCGTCACATGACGGATTACATTAATCAATTCCAGCTCTTTAGGGCTTCCCTGTTCTTCCAGAAAATCTGCCATTAGAAGCTTCGTCCGCTCGTCCGTAAGGTCTCCTTCAAGCGTCATCTCATATTTGCCGCAGTTGAGCGCAATCGCTGCAAATGCAAATCCGTCGGGAACTTTAAAAGAATACTCCGCCGCATATTCCTTATTTGTGCAGATATCTGTATAAAGTCCGAGGATATGGGCTCCCGCAGAGTCACCGACCGCAAATACATGCGACGTATCAAATCCATATTCTTTATCGTGGCTAAAAATCCATGTAAACACCAGATTTGTATCCTCTAACGGCGCAGGAAATTTGTATTCCGGCGCCAGACGGTAAGTAAAATTTACTACCGCAAACCCTCTTTGCGCCAAACTCATGCAATAATATTGATAAAGCTCTTTATCGCCATACACCCACGCGCCGCCATGTACGCTCACAATTACCGGCAGCCGCTTCCCTTCTTTATCCTTCGGGCGATATACGTCTAATGACTGCCACTTGGGGTTATCGCCATATACGATATCGTCATACCGTACTATATCGTCAGGCGTCACTAAGCCCGCGTCTCTTATGTCGTCGGATTTTTTAAATTCTTTTCTAACACTATCGCTTGTTTTGGACATTTGAGGTTCCTCCTACATTCTTGTTCAACGCACGCCATTCACAAAATCGCGCGTTTTACGCTTTCTATTTCATAATGCTCTGGCTGAACTGTTATTTCGCCATCTTGTTAATATAACTCGTCTTATTCTTGGAATACATAATCTTCTGGCTGTGGTAGAGTCCGTAGTATCCTGAGAACATATAGCTGAAAGCCACCGCCAGCAAGTAATACGGCATTCCCGCGTAGCCAAATAATTCAAAACTTACGAGCAGCGACGAAATCGGGCAGTTGGTTACGCCGCAGAACACAGCCGCCATTCCGACCGCAGTACACAACATCGGTGAGAATCCAATCAGATTTCCGAACAGGCAGCCAAACGCCGCTCCGATACAGAATGACGGAACAATCTCCCCGCCTTTATATCCAGCGCCTAAAGTCAACGCCGTAAAAATCATTTTCATGATGAAGGTTGCCGGAGCGACATTTCCATTCATGCAGACCGCAACTACATCAATTCCCGAACCGTTATATCGCTGGTCGCCCACAATAAATGTCAATATGGCAATTATACAGCCGCCTGCGACAATTCTTACAAACGGGTTTTTAAAAAATTTCTTATACATATGCCCCGCCTGATGAAGCAGTATACAGAACAATATGCTCACAAAAGCGCAGAGAATCGCAAGCGCGGAAATTTTTACCGCCGAGCTGATTGTAAATGCAGGCGCCGTATCAACAGGAAAAAACTCCGCTTCTGCGCCAAAGTATTCAGCAATGCCATGCGCGATAAACGACGCTATCACACAGGGTACAAGCGCGGAATAATGCATAATGCCTACGCTCACTACTTCCATCGAGAATACTGCGGCAGCCATCGGCGTGCCAAACAATGCCGAGAACGCGGCGCTCATGCCGCACATAGTCATAACATGTCTGTCCTTATCATCAAAGTGAAACCATATCCCCAGCTTATTGCCAATGCTCCCGCCAATCTGTAATGCCGCGCCTTCACGTCCCGCGGAACCGCCGAACAAATGCGTTACCAGAGTGGAAAAGAAAATCAGCGGAGTCATGCGCAGCGGCAGATTATCTCCTGAATGAATTGAAGATAACACTAAATTGGTTCCGGTACTATCTTCATCGCGCAGAAGCTTATATGCTCCCACAATTAAAATACCGCCTATCGGCAACAGCCAGACAATCCACGGATTTTTCGCGCGTGTCTGTGTTACAAACGCCATGCAGAAGGAAAACAGCGTTCCAACCCCTCCCACCACTACGCCGGAAACAGCCGCAAAAACAATCCACTTCATAGAATCCTTAAGGTAGTATAAGCCGTTAATAACTTGTTGTTTTATGTGTTCTTTCATATGTACATCAAACTCCCTCTATCGTATATCATATCATTTCTTTCATGCTACTTATCAGTCCTTCGAAAAAGCGGATTCCATTTAAATCCGTTATATATTCCTTCTTTCCAAAATGCGGTAATTGTATATGTAGGAACACTTGACTTCAAAAAAACCATTTGCTGGGAATCATTATAGCCCAATGCCGCATTTTTTACCCGTTCCTCGCTCCAACCATCTTTATATTTTTCATCTACTTTCTTGGTTGAGTTCATTAATTCAAATCCCACATTTTTCAACAAGTTTTTCACGCCTTCCCTTTGTTCATCATTTTTGAATGCCAAATTAGTCTGTTCCTCCAAACATTTATTACTCATATCATTAATATACTTAAAACTAATATTTGTTAGTCCCAATTCAGATAATTCTAATTTCAGTTCTTTCTCTTTGGATTTATTAAATGCAATCAAGAAAAACACCAATTCCTTTTTACAAAAAGTGTCCCTAAGATTTTTCGGCAATACCTGAACATGCTCTTCTTTTGTCTTTTTATCTTTTATTCCTAAGTACTCCTGCATAATGGATGTCAATTGTGTACCCGAATATGAACCGTCATCAAAAAACATAATTTTATCTGTTTTTCCATCCTGTATAATCTCTTTTAATGATGTTTCTGTCTCGATTGAGAAACCAAGATCCTTAATATCATTCCAAAAATACATCATATGTTTTCCACTGTCCATCAAGCTTCCTAGCGGAACAACATATAAGATGTCATCTCCGTCAGCAATTGTCCGTAAAGTCTCTGATATAGTATTAGCTATATATTCGCGATTAATAAACAGCGCTTTATCCAGCAATTTATAAACACCTTCAACCACTATATTACACATATTTTTATCTAAACATGCGCTCATAACTTGTTTGAAAAAACTTTCAATTTCCTTTTCTGTTACTTTATATCCTTTTGGTCCTTCATAACTACTATATTTTTCTTTAATCTTTGACACTTTGCTTTTAGAAATATGATTATACAATAGTTCATCTCTAATCAATAATGGTGCATCGTTGTAGTATCCGCTTTTAAATAAGCTGTTGCACCTATTATTAACTTCTTTCTGCTCAAATTTTCCGCACGCAATTCCTTCTTTTTTAATGCGTATATCATATTTCTTATATAGAATCTTTTCTATCGCTAAGAATAAAAGCAGCCTATCATTTTCATTAGAAACAATATAAGACGCAGAACTACTCGTCTCGCGGCTGCTTACCAATTCATATCCCCTAAAATCTCTTTTTATTCCATTTCTTAAGTCAATTGGGACCTGTATCTTACTATGTCCAAAAATATTTGTAGGCGCCTGTATAACATAAATCTGTATATTATCAATATCACTTACTTTTTGATTACATAACTTACAAATATTTATATACTCACCCTTTATTTCTTGAATTAAAGTTTTCTCTTCTGATGAATCAATTGTTGTTAATATTGAGTCAAACAGGTTCTCCTTGCAACTCTGTGTTCCTTCAAGATACTCCGGCATAAGGCACACAACTCTTTTTGCCATATTGCGATTGTATAAATCTACCAATTGATTATATATACAATCTAGTTTATCGCAATCAGCTTTTTCTCTATCAGCCTTCATAGCCTCAAAAAAGTAATAGTTAAAGTCTTCATCTGTATAATTAAGTATTTCTGAAAATGTAGTAAACAAGGGCTTATTTAGATGTGATAGTTGATTCAAAAGATTACGCATACCAGTTTCTGCTGTCAAGACTTTATGATGGTAATAAACACTATCGAACATTATAGTCCTTGCTATGCATAACTGAAACAATGCTTTTTCAGCAGAGTCTACCATCGCAAGTTCATAAAATTTATTGCTTACATCTGCATTATCATGCCAAAGCAAAGACATATTTATATCATTTGTCTCCACAACGCTCAATTTTTGTGTTATTCGGGAAATATCTACCGCAACCGGAACACGTGTTGCATGGGAATCACGTGAAAGATAATCACATTTATCTGCATCAATAGGTCCGTTAATAATGCTGGAATATGGGAGAATTCCCCTATCAACCGGAACTCCAACTATCAAGCATGAAATATATTCTACTAATTCATTGATTTCCTCATCAGAAACTGCTCCTATTTCAGGAATTCCCGCAGAAACATATTTCAACAAAGTATGCACGGCATTCGTATTTACAATCATACAACTAAGCAGTTCATGCAATGCGGTCTCTTTTCCTGCCTTTTTTTCAAAACTCACAAGTGCAGACTCTATAACGTTACTTCGAGGATATAGCGGACTTTTACCAAAATAGTGTTCTGAAACATGACTTAAAAACATATGCCCGACATCATGAAAAATAGCCGCAAGCCGCACAGTTTCCCTAAAGTAATTTTTCTTTTTATCATCTATACCAAGTTCACAACGATTAATAGCCTCCGCCATTCTATTAGCTAAAAAAGTAACTCCTAACGTATGATAGAATCGAGAGTAATCACAACCGCAATACACATAATATGCCAATCCAAGCTGTTTTATTTTTCTTAAGCGCTGCAATAATGGTGAGTCCAATATATATACTTCCCCGCCGGAAAACTCTATATTTCCCCATACTGCATCAAATATTTCTTTTCGATTATTACCAAGGTTCTTCTTTAAACATATTTTTTTATTATATTCGCATAACATATCGTCTGAAAATCGCGAAATCTCTTTGTAGATTTCTGCAAATTCAGTTTCTTCAAACAGTTCGCTAAATGTCATCTATCTTCCGCCTTTATAAAATTCTATATATTAGCACCTTTCCTGAAACAATTAGCCAGTTCGAGAAAACAGCTTTGGTCTATTCCCAGTTCGGTGTTTTGCAACAACTCATCCGCATAATCTGATTCCAGTTTAATGTTTGCCTTTACATAATACGGGTTTTCAAGGGATACTACTCTTCCGTTAAAACTTTCAATTACTTTTGAAAACTGCTCGTAATTACCTTTAGTTGAGTATTTAAGAAATAGAATATCCAGCTTATTTACATATGGACCAAATTGTTCGACATGATGTGTAAAATATTCTGACATATTTTGAATGCCACATTTAAAAGCATCATTATTAATCGGTATTGTGGTAACCTGATCATGAAACAAAACTGCCAAAAACTGCTTTACAAACAAAATCTTTGGATCTCTCATAATCTGTCCCCCTTAATTAACTTTATCTTATCTTATAACATTTTTTACTATTTGTACATATATCTATATTAATTTTTATAATTTTTAATATGGCTATCGTCATATATGCCAAAATTTATTAATAACTGCTAACTTATTTTAGTTCCTTTCAAAGTGAAAATCAAGAAATATCTTTGATGTTTTTACTCTTTCATAATAATTCAGCTCATAGGCACATAAACACATATCGTTTTACTTTTTATCTTTTATTTCTCGCCTTACTATTCACCCCTAGTACATGCAGTAATTCTCCATGCATTATCGCTCTAGAATAAAAATTTATTGTTTTTCAATAAATTTTTATTGACAATCAAATTCAGCTATGCTATATTATGGAAAATGATATAAGAAACGCCCTATAATATGACATTTTTACAGGCAATTCGCAGATTGAGAAAGGAGCAAGATTATCCCCATGAAAGACAAACTTACCTTATTCACCAAATACCTATTAGATTTTATGAACTACTCAGGCATACTTGTTATCGTAACCCTGCCTCTTAGCATTAAACTCTACGGTAAATTCAACACTTATTTTGCCGATAACTATTACTCTCTTTTGGTTGTATTTTTCCTTGCGGGCATATTCGCTTTATTAATTGTCCGTGAGCTTCGCAAGATGTTTAAGTCGGTAATAAACGACGACTGCTTTATTAGGGAGAACGTAAGAAGCCTTGAGAAAATGAGCATATATAGTTTCTTTATTGCAGTTATTATGGCATGTCGGCTCTTTATCTATATAACGCCGTCCGTCCTGATTTTGATTCTGGTATTCGTAATTGCGGGGCTGTTCAGCAAAGTGCTGGCACAGGTCTTTGATAAAGCTGTAACTTATAAACTGGAAAACGATTTGACTATATAGGAGGGCGCCATGTCAATAATAATTAATCTCGATGTTATGATGGCAATGCGCAAGAAAAGCCTCACGGAGCTTGCCGGCGAAGTAGATATAACTCTTGCCAATCTGTCCATTTTAAAAAACAACAAAGCTAAAGCGGTACGCTTCTCCACACTTGAAGCCATCTGCAAGGCGCTTAACTGTCAGCCCGGCGATATCATTCAGTATGTCGATGATGAAGACGAGCCGCCGGAAACAGTACAGTAAAAAGTAAGAAAGGGGCTTTTTATGAAAGCAAATAAAACACTACAGATATTAATAATTGCCATAAATATTATTGGAATTATCTGCTTAATTTATTTTGCCATTCCATACCTTACCCATGATACCACTATAGCGTACCCTGATGCAATGCTGCCTGCTGAGGCATGGGATAAGGCTGGTATGACATTAACGTTTGGATTTATACCGCTTCTTATTGCCAATGTTTTTAATTTTTTAGTTGTAAAGATGAAGCAAAAATTTGCAGGATTTCTGTTTTTCATTCCCAGCTTAGTATGTTTGATAATAGTGATAAGCTATTGGATAACAGCTCTGACATAGAAGTCAAACATAAAGGAGGATTACCATGAACAATCAACAATTTTCAACACCAACCCCCTACGCACAGGGGACACAACAGCCTTACCCAAGCACTCAAATGTATCAGTCAATAACCGAGCCAGACGAAGAAACCCTTATGACGAAAAGCATGAAACGCCAATTTCCATTTTTTAGTCTTACTACCGCAGTTTACGCCGTCTTCTATACATTCTGCCTATATAAAAACGCTTCGGGGATTACCTACCCTTTTTTCGTTATCGGAACCCTTTGTTATTTCTTCTTATCTATGAAAAAGCTAGGGGTTCCATTCAAAAAAAGCAGTCTTTTCTACGTGATTAGCATTGTACTGTTGGGAATTTCCAACTGCTGTACGGCTTCTTTACAGCTTCTTCTCTTAAATAAAGCCGGCATATTCCTTTTAAGCCTTATTCTTATGCTGCACACGATTTATCAGGATAAGTCGTGGAGTATATCTAAATATGTCAGCGCAATTTGCAGCACTCTCAGCAGCATTTTCGCCTGCCTTTTAAGCCCTTTTGAAGACATGGTTTCTTTTTTTGCTGCCCAAAAACAAGCGGATCGTAAAAAAAATAACAATTTTATCTATATTTTAATCGGCGTGGCAATCGCCATTCCGCTGCTTGCAGTCATTATTGCCTTGTTATGCAGCGCGGATATCGTATTTCATAAGATACTAAACCAACTCTTTCTGGATTTCAGCTTTGCAGAAAGTTTTTCGGAGCTTTTTAAAATAGCGTTACTTATTGCCGTTGTATTTCTTGTATCCTACGCGCTGTTGACCGCATTATGTCAAAAGAAAGTTACCGAAGAAGACACCGATAAAAGAGTTTTTGAGCCTGTAATTGCAATAGTCGTTACCGGAATGTTATCGGCAGTCTATCTCATGTTCAGTCTGGTTCAAATATTGTATTTATTTATCGGAAATATGCAGCTTCCCGACGGCTATACTTATTCCGCCTACGCGAGACAGGGTTTCTTCCAGCTTCTTGCCGTATGTATACTGAATCTTATCATTGTGCTGCTTTGTCTGGGACTTTTTAAAGACAACATGATATTAAAAGTAATTCTCACTATTATAAGCGGCTGCACATTCATTATGATTCTTTCGAGCGCTTTAAGAATGTTTATGTATATCGCACAGTATAATCTGACTTTCCTGCGGATTTTTGTTTTATGGGCTCTTGTGGTTATATTTTTACTGATGTGCGGTGTAACCGCCTATATATATTTCCACCGCTTTCCATTGTTTTTCTATAGCGTTGCGGTTACGACTGTCCTTTATATCGGGCTGTCGTTCTCCCACCCGGACTACTGGATTGCCTTATATAACCTGAATCCGCCGTTTAGTCATGAACAAACCGATAATATCGGCTACAGTTACGCCTATATCACAAGCCTGTCCGCAGACGCTGCGCCTGTTATATTGGATAAAAGATATAATCCGTATCTTAATCTTCCTATAGAAACGATGAAGGAGTCCGCCGCGCTTGATGAAAGAAACATTCCTTGTGACGATACAAATGACCGCCTTACCTATTATTATTACAAAGGCATTTTTGATGATTCGGAGAATATGAATGTTAGGAGTTTTAACTTTTCGATATATATTGCCGCATGTACTGCTATGTTGTTGGATTGATTTAAAGCCATATGTAATCTGCAATAATTACATATGGCTTTTTTGTAATGTTAATAATTTCCGACAGTATGATACTGTCATCATCATTTATCTACTTCATCCTCCAGCAGAGCATATACCCATTGCACTATTTCCTCTGCATACAGAATAGCTTCTTTGGCATGACGTTCCTCCAAAAACAACTCATTTGGATATCTGACAGCCACACCATACGGAGTAAGTGTATCCGCGTAATCATAATATTTATCTTCAATCTTCACATAATTTTTAACTTGATTTAGCAAAAACGATAAAGTGTCCCTCTCAATACCACTAATGCCTTAATAGCTTTTTCCGCAGCTTGTTGACAATGGTAGCAAATAATCTCCAAAGGCTTCGGATAGTAGTTCTCCATCAAATGCTTTGCAACTCCCAAATCCATATCGACCATATCAAGCCACTGTTTCGTTTCCTGCCTCATATAACAGCACTCCTTTTTCAAACACTTCATTTTCTACAGACACCATATTTTTTCTTTCATTGAATCGGCTGCTAGTTCCTACGATAATATCTACAGGTCTTTGTTTCGTTGTACGAATCGCTTTATATGCACTCGCAGTCATTTCCACCAAATCAGTCACCTTATCATCTACTACAATATAAAAATCAAAATCGCTATTCACTGAATTTGTTCCATTCACAAATGAACCAAATAAATATATTTTTATAGGCGATAACTGCTTTACAAATTGATTTTTTAATTCTTCAATTTCATTTATCGGCATGATAATGATTTCCTTTCCATTTTTAATAGACGTACTTTTAAATTTAATTATATACAGATGTCGGGCTTTTATCAACGAATATCCTCATGATTTTTTAGCATTAAATGCCGCCTTTTCCACCTTATCGCCCCAGCTGATATTCAATGCTGACCACAGTATCATTCTCGGCAATAATGATTAGTGAAGTCTCTCCCCTTGTATAGATATAGGATGTTCCCTCTGTCTCATAACCTTCCCCGTAGAGCGTTTTCATATCAGCTACACTATCTCCCAGACTCAGCCCTTCTGTCGTTGACAAATCAGGGGTTATAAAATAAATGGAATAAATACGCTCCTCTTCCTGAGCAAAATATGCCGTCAGTTCAAATGTCTTAAAATCATATACATTATCGTTCCCTTCAAATGCACAGCTTGGAACTTCTGCGACACTAGTATATTCCGGCAAAGTATCGTGATCTAAAAGTTCTCCCGGAACCAATGTGGCTCCTTCATATACAAAGCCAAACTCCCTCTCCTCTTCCTTCACCTTTTCCTCTTTTGCCAACTCTACTTTCCCATCGTCCTTATTTAAACCTTCCGCTCCGGCATTTTCCAGACTGCCAGGCTCCATACGAATATCCTGTGCTAAATCTACGGAAGCCGCACCTTGTCCGCAAGCCGATAATATTCCGGCAATTCCACATACAACAACCAATTTACTTATCTTCTTCATCATTTTGTCCCCTCAGACTTTCTTCTATTATAATGTCATAGCATTGTAGTTTTTCATCATAGACAGCCGCGATTTCCGAATCTTGACGATGGTCCGAAAGCCCATACTCTTCCGACAGAATCTTTCCGAAATAGCGGGAAAGTTTGACAGCGCCGGACAGGTTGAGATGGTAGCCGCCATCATAGGTATCCTGTGAAAAATCCAGTCCGATCTCTTCAGGACAGCCCGCAAAATTATAATACGACAGCCCATATTCCGCGGCATACTTCCTAATCTGTTCATCGTATTCTTCATACCAGTACGGATAGAGACTGGGTGCTTTTACAAGAACCAGTTCCGTCCCATTTTCCTCGCATAGCAAACGCAGTTTATCCAAATATTCATAACAGACATCCGCAAATTGATAATCCGCCAGAACCTTTTTTGTCGGAAGCGCCCCTTCCGGTACCGTCTCTGTGTGCAGTTGAAAGCCGTTAAAGGTATGGTCTTTCACCCGAAAAAGCCAGAAAATGTCCTCCTGTGTCAACTGATCAAAACGTGAATGGTAGCGAAGAATGGGAAATAAATAAGAAAGGAACTGTTCTTCCTCCGTCATGGAAGCCATAATTATCCCCACCTTGCTGCCTGACCAGCGCATCTTATCAATCGTCAAGCGGTTATACGCTTCGCTGACCGGCTCAGAGTAGCGCATCGCATTCACATTAAATACCATAACTCGCGGCGTCTCATAACGAAAAGTTTCCTCCGCCACATAATAACTCATCCAGACAAGTTGCTGCGGCGTTCCCCTTATATACGCCGTTATACCATAATCCCGGTACAGCTCCATCGGTGAATAATTTGCATATACTTCACAGTCTCCAAGAAATATAACATCATGTCCGCCCACCTCACGATAGTATTGAGAGATAAAACTGCCCTCCACCAGATCCGTCATATATTTCGGCTGGAGAAGTCTGGATATTAACACAAATACTATACAAAAAACAAACAGAACAACGCCAATGGACAGAATCTGTTTTCCTTTTTTCTTCATATCCGCCTCCCCTGTCAAAACCGGCTGTATATAAACTCTGACGCCGAAAAACCAATCCCGTACATACCAAAAGTAAGAACCAACAACGTCAGCAGGCAGATTACACTTAGCTTTGCCGCCGGGGAAAATGCACAGAACCGCTCTCTCAGGCTTCCGCTTTTCCAGTCATACAGCCAAAGCAGCAGACACGCCGCACCCATGACCACCCAATCCCCCACGGTAAGCCCCATTCCGCCGATCCCGGCAAAGAAAACAGGGTAATTAAAAACTGTAAATACGGAACCTATCATCCGCAGCGCAACAACTGTATCAGGCCAGATAAAAAACGACCATAAAAAACTAACTAACAGAAACGTGATCACGCGGTTTAACACCTTGCTTCCCGTTTTCCATTTATCCCCGCAAAATACGAAAATGCCATGCAATAGTCCCCATAAGAGATAACCTTCCCCATGCCAGATACCAGAAACCAAAAATACCGTCACGGTATTTAAAAATGTCCGCAATTTTCCCCTGCGGCTGCCGCCTAACGGAATATACACATATTCCCGGAGCCAGCTGCCTAACGTCATATGCCAGCGTCGCCAGAACTCCGAAACCGACTGTGAAAAATAGGGTGCGTCAAAATTCTCACTCATTCGCACACCCAACATTCGCGATATGCCCAGAACAATATCAATCCCACCGGAAAAATCAGCATATAGCAAAACCGCATAGAAAAGCATTGCCGCAAGAGCGTATGCGCCGTTATAGCGCCCCCAGTCCGCAGATATCGCAGATACGATTACTTCCAATCTGGCAGCAATCACCAGCTTTTTAAATAATCCCCACAGACTGCGAAGCGCGCCTTTCAAAAGATTATCCCCACTAATATGCCTTTCCGCCAGTGCCTTACGCATCTTAGGGTATGGCTCAATCGGTCCGATAAACATATGCGGCAGCCATGTAACAAACAGTCCAAACCGCAGTATATTTTTCTCCGGCTCATATCTGCCCCGGTACAGATCCACATGATACGCTATGATCTGGAGCGCAAAATAGGAAATACCAATGGGCGCAGTGACAGACGGATATGGCAGCCAATGCTGCAGCCGGAAAAAAAGCAGCAGTAATACCTGCAGAACCGTACATATCCACATAACCTGACGATGTTTTGGAATCAGCCGCCCCGCCAGATAACTTAGCAGGGTTGCCGCCAACAGATACAGGACCGATATACCATATCCGGCATAGACCGCCAGCCCTGCTATGAAAAATATCAGTTCTATCATCATTGTTCTATTCACACGCCGGCCACGCAGAGCGGTCCCAGTTCCTTCCCTGTAATATGGAATACCTCTGAGCGTCCGTCATCAGACTGTACTTCGTATGTAAGCTGCCCGGCGTCGCGTCGATATGCCGCCAGACACCGTTCAAATTAATGATGAGCCAATAATGCGACTTGTCAGTCACCCATATCAACTGGGTTTCATAGCCCTTTCGCGTCAAAAGGCTCTGTAGGCAGAGGGCGTGCACCAGACAATTTCCCGACTTATTGGTAAATCCGTACCACACCGGATCATCCCCACCGGCATTATGACTGTACTTGATGGTGTTACGGACATAATCCCTAATTGCTTCCGGATCATTACTAAGCCCTGCCGCTATGGAATCCGCCAGCGCGTCTGTATCTTCTTTATCATGCTCCACCACTACTTTCCGCTTCGACGTAGCTGTGTTTCCATTTTTATCCTTTGACGTATAAGTGACATAATAAGTGCCTGCCGTAGTGACGTCTACGCCACCGGCGTCACAAGTCACCTCGCAGACGCCATCTTCTGTATCGACTGCCTTGACTCCTGCAAGATAATTCGGCGTCGAATTTTTAGTAATGCTTAAAGTGGTAAGTCCTTTAATCACCGGCGGAGTCTTGTCCTTCACAACTGCCAGTGTTGCTGTGGCCGTGGCGATATTGCCGTTACAGTCCGTGGCTTCAATCGTCACAGTCTGCCTGCCAAGCGTATTCACATCCGGCTCTGTTACAAGGCGCACCTCCACATCACCAGACAAATCAGAGCAGGACTCTATGAAATCATCTACCGTGACCTTTTCCCTTTTGAAAACAGCAACATCCGTTACAGACAATTCCGGCGGTGTGGTATCCTCCACATGAATATGGCAGACCGAATCATCCACGAGGCTTTTAACCATATAATCGCCCACCCCGGATTCATTGATCTTGTCAATATCGGTCTGCGCAATCTTAGAACTGTCCAGTTCCGGAACATAGAGCAGTTGCTCTTTTTCAAGCAGCTCTCCCAGCTCCATTGTATAATCGCTTAACATCCATACAATAGAAAGCGTGCACTCCTGTGAAACCGCATTTCCATATGCATCTTCCACTACCACGGTTACGCTCTGATCTTTATAATCCGCCGGGATAGTCACCTCTTTTGCAAAAGAAACCGTAACTTCCGACAGGTCATAGCAGGACGCCACAAAATCAACGGAATCCGGAGTATAATCAGGCGTCTTCTGCAGCCATGGGATAAACTCCGCTTCCGGGGGCGTCGTATCTTCTACGGTCAGTGTAACCGTTTCGTTCTTATAACCGCTTCTCAGTGTCAAAGAACTGCTTCCCACCACACTAATATCTATTGTGGAAAGGTCTGTAACGATACCGGATCTTCTGGGATCCGCATACTTTGTCATAAAAGCTTCGACGCCGATAGTTTCTGTCCCCAGTTCCACTGTCAGATCATGGAATCTCGGCTGACTGTAATACCAATACGCAACACAGCCAAAGACCACAGCAGGCACAGCGCAACACCACATCCATTTACGGCTTTCCAAAAAATATGCCGCTATTGCATTTCTCTTTTTAACTGTTCCTTTCTCTTCCGGCTCTGTCTCCTCCCTGGCCTTTCCGAAGTTCAATTCCCATTCGAAACACTTACAATGCCGCAGATCCCCTCTTATAAAGTTTTCACATGTTGCACATTGCGGAATGACAAATGATTCAATATCATCGCTGCAGGCTCCTATATCCATCAGGCTTTTTCTCCATCGTTCATGCTTTTTCGCGAATTTTTTACAATTATAGCATGTCTGCAAATTCCAGTCAAATAAAGCCTGGTTCTTACACGATACTTGATACTGTACACCTTGAAGATTTAAGAACACTTAATGCGGACATTTAGCATAGGCAATCTGGTTATCAAGACTTTCCTGCAGGCAAAAGCCGCATTTCTTACAGTAGATTCCTTTATAGATATACATAGTACAACCACTGCCTTGCTGAGCGTGATGATATTTGTCTGCACTTATATATTCGTGAGAACATGAACGGGCAGTCTCTTCGTCCACGGCGGTAATAGCATACTGATTGCCATATTCATCAATTATTATGTCAGACGACAATGTAAAATCAAGCTGCATCAAAATATGATCTGACTCAAAGGGAGACTGTGCCTCATCAAAAACAATATACATATCGCCTATGCCTTCGTTAAATTCGTAAGATGGCGCATTGCGGTAGACCGAAACCGGTTGATAAGCCAGCACGGATATAGGCATTGACAAGGCGGCTAAGAATATCACCAGCGCGGTTATAAGTTTTCGATAGGGTGATTTGTGATTTTTTCTTGTCATAAATAGTAATCTCTCCTTTGTCCGTTTTTTATTGGCAGAAAAAGCACCTGCAAACAACAGATTTATATCGTTCTGATACTTGGCGGCTTCAATAATTAAATTCTCATACTGTCCTTTTTGAATTTCGTCCAAAGATTGTGTTACCATTTCATCACAGTTCTTTTCACACGCAGTACACAGCTCATAAAAAAGGAGATAAACAAGCGGATTATACCAATGAATCAGCATTGTAAGAAAGGCAATAGATTTCCACAATATATCGTGATTTCTTATATGGGATAACTCATGTGACAGATATAGAGATAAATTTTCCGTATCATTTTGTTTAGGCAAAACAATAATAGGATAAAATAAACCGATGGTAAATGGGGCTCTCACAAATGGACAATACATGGTTTTCACTTTTTTTGCCCGCTTATGCAAGGTAATATCCGAACATTGCCTTATAATATCAGAATCTTCAGGATTGAAGCTTTCCGAAAACTGTAAAAGACTGTCTCTACAGAACCGATATTTTTTAATTTGCCGATATAGTGTGATTGTGACCGCAGCAAGCCATATGACAGAAAAGATTAACAGCGGAAGCCAATATTTATAGCGCAGTCCACCGTCACTTGTTATGTAGATAGTATTCTTCCCTTCAAATACCATTATACCGTTACTCAGTGAATCCGGCTCTTTGGTTTTAAACAGAAAATTATAGAGTATGAGATATTTATCCCGAAAACATTGATAAGGAATCAGATAAAATAAAAGACATATCCTTATGAAATTATATTGCCAGCGCGCAGTAAGTAAACGATTAGCGAGAGGCTTTGTAAGCAGATATAACAGAAAAACAATACTGCCACTTATAGACATGGCAAAAAGAATGTTCATTTCTTCTTATTCCTTTCTCGTAGTAGTTTACGGAGTTCTTTTGCATCTTCCTCTGACAATCCTTCGCCTCCTGACAGCGCCGACACAAACGTTTTTAAAGAGCCGTTAAACAACTGGTTTAACAAGTTATTTGCAATCAATTTATCATATTCTTTCTTGGAGACTGCGGGGGTATATATTTTATGGCGGTCTTCTCCGGAAGCAGTAAGGATTTCTTTAGCGATTAATGCTTGTATAAAGCAGTTGATTCGCTGGCGGGATTCTTTCTTACCGAGGCTGTTTACATAGTCGTGAATTTCGCCAAAAGTTGCACCATCTGGGGCGTTGTTCCATATGAACTTCATAATTTCATATTCTTTTGGTTTTAAGTCATAATTCATCAGGTCACCTTGTTCATTCTTTATTTTATATCAGTGTAAAATATTCTTTTTACAATGTCAAGGCGGCATATTGACTATGCGCGTGTGGATTGGTATAATTAGTAAAATAATCTTTTTACAAAATAAGATTGAAACATAAAGGAGTATCTTATGAAAAAAAGAGTTTGTCTACTTATATTGCTTTTCTGCCTGCTTCCCCTGCTGCCCGCCTGTGCCTCTTCGGTTCAGACAAGCATGGACGCCGATATGGAAGCTGTTTCCGTATCTGAGGAACAGCCTGCGGATTCTGATATAGAGATTTCCTCTACATCTGAGGAACAGCCTGCGGAGTCTGACACAGCAATTTCCTCTACATCTGAGGAACAACCCGCGGAGTCTGATATAGAGATTTCTTCCGCAACAGATGATGAGACAGCTCCGGAGCTGTCAGAACGAGCGCAGAATTGGATTACCGACATTCACTACCTGCAAAGTCATTATAAGAAATATCACCCCAATCCTTTTCTATTTTGCTCAGAAGAAGACTTTGACTATAAGATTGACAAGTTATGCAAAACAGTGGAGAGCTTGTCCGACAATGAAATATTTTTCGAGCTGGCGACAATCATCGCCGGAATGGGCGACCTTCATACAAGCCTTACGCCACCGGACTCTATTTATGAATACCTTTTCCCTTTTAGCGTCTCATATTTCGACGGTAAATTATATCTGATTGGTTACATGGAAGGATATGAACAATTCGAGCCATATATGCTGCGGGAAATCGTTGCCGTTAATGGCGTGGATATCAGCTATATTGAAGAAAAATTTAAGAATCTCATTGATCCTAATAATATATGGAGAAGCAGAGAAATATTTTGTGTGGCATATTTTGTTCCGGCATTTTTTGACTGGGCGGGCTGCGATTATCAGGTTGGATATACCTTTCAAATTCTGGACGAAAACCAGATGGTTCAATCTGTAGAAGCTCCCCTTGTGCCGTATGATGAGAGTGCAGCAGCCCAAATTATCTATCCTGAAAGCTGGGCTTCTTCTCTCAGTGCGGAAGAAGGAAACTGGACAGAATACCGCGAAGGTGAAAACGGCGGATACGTCTATATGAATCTGGAACAGTTGGAGAGTCGCTCTAATGATATTTACCGAGCTCTGTTTGAAAAAACAGCCGAGCTTATAAAGATGCACCCTGACTGTTACAAGTTAGTCATAGACCTTCGACGCAATTCCGGCGGTTATCTGGGCACTATTGACTTTATGCGTGAAGACGTGCAAATCCTAAAAGAGCTTTCAATCGACCAGATATATGTACTCATCAACGGCTATACAGCCTCCGCCGCTATGGGCTGTCTCAGTGTATTCAAGGAAGAATTAAATGCAGTTACGGTAGGCGAGCCCACCGGACAGTTTACTTCCTTTTTCTACCATAGATTATCCATGAATCTTGTTCTGCCGCTGTCACAGCTTCCCGTTTCCCTCTCTACCGGTTGGTATGAAGGATATAATTATGCAGGAGCTGTATATGACGAAGACGGCAAGCTATATGAATGGGAAAATACCGTCCTGCCGGACGTATATATCCATCAGGACATAGAAGATATCCGTCAAGGTAAGAACAGCGCACTGGAATGGGTGCTGGAACAGTAAGTTTTGTCATGGCAATAGCTCAAAATATGAAGGAAAAAATATTATGCTCAACAAAAAATGGAAAAAGGCATTATTTGTTTTCGTCTCCATATTCATTCTATACAGCGCGGTATGGAGCGCATATGTGACATACCGCTATGAGCCGTTTCGTAAAAAACTTGGCGCTACGGTTGGGTGCAGCAAATCATATCTGCAAAAAGACAGCTATACCTATAGCGTATTTAAGCCTCATTTTTTATCTTTCACGGGAAATCTGCATATTTCCGAATATATCACGTCAGGCGATAATCAGGACGAAGCTGTATCCGCGGATTTGATTATCTGGCCCCGCGGAATCAATGATTATGAAGTAATGGTTGGAATTATCACGACAACTACATATAATAACGGTCATTCAACGCATAGTATCTGTACGAATATGGCGCTTGATAAGAATATGAACCTGTTAGACGACACGCCGGAAAACAGGGCATTGTATGAACAAAATCTGGATAAAATAGAGAATTTATATCACCTTGCATATGATATGTGGGGGATTTTAGAGTTGCCATAGGGTACACAAATTTGCAGGGCGAGAAAGGGGCGCGGCTATTGTAATGAAGCTTGTCAGGTATTTATTCAGCGGCTTATTAATTGCCGCGGCATTATGTGTCAGTTGTGACCTTTTTCAAATATTCCTATACGCTTTTGACGACTTCTGGCAGACTTCTTTTTATGTAAAGGAAGAAATTAACACTGAACAGATGAAAGAGCAGATTTTTGAATCTGCCAAAGGATACGGATTAGAAATTATTTACATAGATAAGCGTATCGTGGGAGATTATTACACACAGGTAGACATTTATTGCAGTAACGACGCCAAAGAAATGTTTGCCAAAGAATACCAGATAAAAGAAGGGCGTTACGGCAGCCTTCTTTCAGGGTGGGCGGATATATTTTTTTATTCGACGGAAGAACTGGACAGGGAATTAATGATAAAAGACGCTGAAGGATATTACCTTTTGGGACAGACGGAAAATGCCATAGAGTATAAAGCCACTCTGGTCGATACTTACGGCGGCAGTATGCCGCGCCCGAAAGAAAGGGACAGCATACGTGAAGCCCTCGTACAGATTATTTGGATTTGGTTTGCAGTCGGCGTTCTAATCTGGCTATTGACATATTATAAAACCGTCGGGATTAGAAAAGAAATCGTGGTACGGTTATCGCTGGGCGAATCCATAGGCAGAATTGTATTATACCATTCCATTAAGGATACCTTGTGGTATTGCGCTTGTTTTTTGCTTACGTCATTAATTATCTATCGCACATATCACTGTCTGTTTTTGCTAAATTATGCGGCAGCAGCTTTAGCCGTCATTATCTTAGGCTCAGTTTTGATTTATGCTTCACTGCTGCGCTGCGATATCAAGTTAGGATTCTCAGGAATAAAAATGTCTCAGAAACTTCTGGATGTAAGTTATGTCCTCAAAACAATACTTACTTTCGCACTTGCCGTCTCCGCAGCGTCAACAATCGCCCTATGGGTAAGCTATTCCGAGATGGAGAAGCAAAGGGAGTTCTATGAAGCGCGTAAAGAATATTTTTATTTAACTTTAGCGGGACCGTCCGGATTCAAGGATTCAATCAATACCGATGAAACATGGTTTTACAGAAATTATTTTTCCAAGTTCGATATGCAGTTTATATGCGGAAACGGCAGTTATGACATAACGAACCAGAGTAAACTGGCAATTTGTATAAATGCCAATATGAAAGACTATCTGTGTGAAAATCTGCCTTCCGTAGCAAACGAAATCAGTAAAAGCAAGGCGTGTGTGCTGATTCCGGAGCAGGAATCCATGTCTGACGAAACGCTGAATTTTCTAATCGGCATTTCAGCGGACTTTGCCAATCTGCCAAAAGAAGACGCGCAGGCAATTTACTACAGCGACCGCGCGTATATAATTAATTATGATGTATACAAGGGCTATGTCAGGTCATATTGCCCTGTGATTATTTACAACAACTGTATCGAAGATGCCAGACCGATTGAAGAAGGTCAGTCTATATTTGAATTAGATTTCAGCAAGGTTATGATGAAGCCTGACATTGCAGAGTTGGAAAGCTTCTGCACGGAGTATGAATACAGATATGTATTGGAAAACGTATGGCTTACTTTTGAGCATGAACTGAACAATCTTAAAAGAGGGGCGTTTATGAATATGCTCATTCTGCTATTCCAATGTACTGTGGAGTTATGTCTGAGTTTCGCCATTATCCGCTTAGAATTTGAAACGAACCGCCTCGAAATCATGGTAAAGAAGATACTCGGCTATTCCGTAATAGGAAGAATTAAAAAGCAACTGATACTGACCTTAGTATCTGGGGTTTTCGGAATTATTGCGGCAGTAATCTTCTATATAATCTTTAGCCTCGCCCACATCGCTATTGTGTGCGTCGTTATTTTAAGTTTAATGCTTATTGAATTATCTGTGATAGTAGTTAAATTTCTCCATATGGAAAAAGAGAGTATTCAGAAAACACTGAAAGGCGGATTTATATAATGATAGAGATTAAACATTTATCTAAAAGCTTTGATGAAAAGCAACTGTTTGAGGATTTTAATTTAACTATAGGTGACGGAGAGTTCGTTGTTTTCTGGGGAGAAAGCGGCTGCGGGAAAACAACCCTTCTCAATATGATAGGTTCATTGGAAAAAATCGATAGCGGAGAAATTCTTGTCAACCATAAGGACATTTTTCTTAGGAAAAACCAGCGGGAATATTTAAAAAACGAAGTCGGATTTTTATTCCAGAATTTCGCGCTGATTGAAGCAAAAACCGTGCGGGAAAATCTGGAAATGGTAAAAAAACAAACCCGCTCTGAATATACCACAGAACAGGCTTTAGAGTATGTAGGCTTATCGGACGTTATAGATAAAAAAGTATACAAACTCTCAGGCGGAGAACAGCAGCGGGTTGCATTGGCAAGACTGATGATTAAAAAATGTTCTATCATATTAGCAGACGAGCCTACAGGTTCGCTTGATTCAAACAACGCGGATAAGGTGATAGAATTATTAAAATCGTTAAACGGCATGGGGAAAACCGTTATCTTGGTAACACATGTTGAAAAGTACAAGCAGATGGGGTTTCGGACGATAGAAATATAATCCCGCGGGATAACTTCTACTCCCTGCTCTTTTGCATCTCATGGATTACGCTGAGTCCTATCGGCACTGATATCGCCAGCGTCAATACGTCTGATACCCCCTGACACATCTCCACGCCAGTAAGCCCGAAAAAGTGCGGAAGAATATAAATAAGCGGAATAAAGCAAAGCCCCTGTCTTGCCGAAGCGACTATCGAAGCTTTCAAACCTTTTCCTATCGACTGTAACATCATGTTGCACATTACAATCCATGCGTTCAACGGAAAAGCTGCCGCCTGATACCGCAATGCCGCCGTTCCGACCACGATTACCTCCGGGTCCCCTTTTCTGAACAGCGCTACCACTTCCGGCGCAAAAATAATTCCCGCACCGCCTATAACGATTAAGAATAACAGCGCATATTTTACGCAGAACCAAAATGCTTCCAGCACCCTGTCATATTTTCCTGCTCCATAGTTAAATCCGCATACCGGCTGAAATCCCTGTCCGAATCCAATCAGCGCAGAGTTGGCAAACATTGCTACCCTTGACACAATGGACATTCCTGCGATAGCTGCGTCACCATAAACACCCGCCGCATGATTCAAACAGATTGTCGCCACGCTTGCAAGCCCCTGTCTGCACAGCGAAGGCGTGCCGCCGCGTATAATTTCCTTATAGTAATGAAGGCTCGGCTTGAAATTACGGAAACGAATCTGAATATTTCCGCCTTTTTTTATCATGATAATAAGGATAATGAAGCTTACATACTGGCTGATTACCGTAGCTAGCGCCGCTCCCGCGATTCCCAGTCCGCATGTAAAAATCAACAACGGATCTAAAATAATATTGAGTACCGCTCCTGACACTATCCCTATCATCGCATAAAAAGCGCTCCCCTGAAAGCGCATCTGGTTATTCAGAACCAGCGAAGAAGTCATTGCCGGCGCGCCTATCAAAATTATTCCCAGATAAGAAACAGTATAGGGCAGTATCGTATCCGTAGAACCAAGCGCATATGCAAGCGGTCTGACAAAAACCAAGCCTGCTGCCATCATTACTATCCCTGCGATAAACGCAGAAAAAAATCCTATCGACGACATTTTCTCCGCCTCTTCAAGTTCCTGCGAGCCAAGTTTTCTGGATATGTAATTGCCGGAACCATGCCCGAAGAAAAATCCGACTGACTGAATAACCGCCATCATGGAAAATACGATACCCACGGCTCCAGTCGCCTGCGTATTGATTTTCCCCACGAAAAACGTGTCCGCCATATTATAAAAAGAAGTAATCAGCATACTTAAGATGGTCGGTCCCGCCAGCGAACACACCAGCGTCCTTACAGGCGCCTCCAACATATATTTTCTTTTCTCTTCCGCATTATTAAATTTCATAACAATGTCCCTTCCTTAGCCTGAGAATTTGCGATTGAAAAATTTTAATATTTCAAGCTCTCCCACTGTATGTAAGTATAAAATAAAATATTTCTTCTATAATAATATATTAATAGCGTATCTTTTACAAATATAAAATTTTTAGCATTGTAAAAATAGCAATAATAAAGTTTTAACAATTGCAAAAATACCATTATTAATATATTATGAATATATACCTCTTTTGGTTAGTTTCAACCAAATCAACAACCCCGGTGCAAGCAGTCGCTTGACTCGCTGCCGCGGGAATTATACTATGCGCAAGCAGAAAGGAATAACTATGAACCAGAAAGCTTTTTTCCAATTATCCTACGGTCTATATGTAGCGGCTTCAAAATCGGAGCAGAAAATGAACGGCTGCATTATTAACACGGTAACGCAAGTTGCAGATAATCCGAAACGGGTTATTCTTGCAATAAATAAGAACAACCTTACAGGCGAAATTGTTAGGGAGTCAGGAATCGTATCTATTTCGGTTCTTTCCGAAACCGCGCCTTTTTCCCTTTTTCAGCATTTCGGCTTTCAAAGCGGCAGGGAAGTTGATAAATTTGTAGGCGTTAATTTTGCTATGACGAAACAGGAGCTGCCATACTTAACCGAACATACCACAGCTTATTTTGACTGCAAGGTTATAAACTCCTATGACTTAGGCACGCATACGATGTTTCTTGCTGAGGTATTGGACGCCGATGTTATTTCCAATGAAAAGGCAATGACCTATTCTTATTACCATGAGGCAGTTAAGCCTAAGCCGGCGCCAACTGAAACTGATGCGCCTAAAGGCTGGCGCTGTACGGTCTGCGGTTATGTATATGAAGGCGAGGAGCTTCCGCCCGACTTCGTATGTCCGTGGTGCAAGCACGGCGCAGATAATTTTGAGAAAATAGTGTAATTAAGTTGGATTTTCAAATTTTCTTGCTTTTCCATAAAAAGTTCCAACCGGCATTCCGCAGGCAGCCGCTGCCTGTCGGAGTGTCATTTTTTTATCCCGCCAATCTCTATGTATTTCCGCGAAATTCTCAGGATAAGGAATTGCCGGACGTCCAAACTTCACTCCCCTTGCTTTTGCCGCAGCTATTCCTTCCGCCTGACGCTGCCTGATATTTATCCGTTCATTTTCCGCCACAAAAGACAGCACTTGGAGAACAATATCGCTTAAAAATGTCCCCATCAGGTCTTTTCCCCTGCGGGTATCTAATAAAGGCATGTCCAGCACTACAATATCAATTCCCTTTTCTTTAGTAAGAATGCGCCACTGTTCCAATATTTCACCATAATTACGCCCCAGCCTGTCTATGCTTTTTACATAAAGCAAATCGTCCTTTTTCATACGGCGCAGCATGCGTTTATAGGACGGACGTTTAAAATCCTTCCCCGACTGCTTATCCATAAAGATATTCTTTTTATCAATATCCATCTCCTGTAAGGCAATCCGCTGCCTTTCTTCATTCTGGTCATAACTGCTGACGCGAATGTATCCATACACATCTGCCATATTTTCTCCTTCCTGCCGGAAATATATAATTTTCCCCACCCACGCTCCGACAAAAATATTTGATTGAAGAAAGGGGATTAATCTAGTATACTGTAAATGCGTGAAATATTGCGACACGTAATGTCAAAAAATATGCTTTTATGAGGGAGGAAATTACAATGCAGTACAGAGTTATCGGAGACACAATGCCGGCAGTAGAGGTGCTTTTTGATGCGCCGGGAGAATCAATGTATACGCAGTCGGGCGGTATGGCTTGGATGAGCGAGGGAATCACTATGGATTCTAATATGAGAGGCGGTCTCGGAAAGAGTATCGGTAGAATGTTTTCCGGCGAATCACTTTTTATGGCTACATATAAGGCTGAACGTCCCGGAAGCATGGTTGCTTTCGCTTCTACGGTGGCAGGCGAAGTTCTTCCAATCGATGTAGGCGCAAACGGCGGCATGATTTGTCAGAAGGGCGCTTTCCTGTGTGCGCAGGAATCCGTAAATTTAAACGTAGCATTTACTAAGAAACTTTCCGCAGGCTTATTCGGCGGCGAAGGCTTTATTCTGCAGGATATCAGCGGAACAGGTATGGTTTTCCTTGAGATTGACGGAAATAAGGTAGAAAAAAACTTAGCTCCCGGCGAAGTGCTTAAGGTAGATACCGGAAACGTAGTAGCTTTTGAGCGGTCAGTGCAGTATGAAGTTGAGACGGTTAAAGGTCTTAAAAATATTTTCTTAGGCGGCGAAGGTTTATTCTTAACCAAGCTCACAGGACCGGGACGTGTTATCTTACAGACACAGAACTTCAATGAGTTTGCAGGAAGGATTATACGGCTGGTTCCGTCGAGATAGGATAGAAAGGGAAACGCCCTATATAAAGAGTAGATAAAAAATTAGAAAGACTCTGCGTATGATAATATGCAGGGTTTTTCATTTTTAATGATAGCAGAAAAAATTAAAAACTACACATAGAACACAAATAACTATGTTATGCTTATAGCGGAGGTGGTACTATGCAAAGAATTTTAATTGTCGAGGATGATTTTGATATTCAGGAACTTTTGCAGAACTTCTTGCAAGAAGCTGGCTATGAAATAACTACTGCTAATGATGGCGTTGAAGCGATTGCCGCTTTTTCAAAAGGGAAGTATGATTTGATTTTGTTGGATATAATGCTTCCCAAGATTGATGGTTTTAGCGTTTGTGAATTGATTCGTAAACAATCACAAATTCCTATTATTATGCTCACTGCATTAAATGGCGAAGATGAACAGATTAGGGGATTGGACTTGCAAGTAGATGATTATATTACGAAACCCTTTTCTATGCCAATTTTGATTCGTAAGATTGCAGCTGTTCTTCGTCGGAGCTGCCAGTCGCCAAACGATGAACATAAAACCATTTCTTACCAAAATCTTGTTTTAGACTGTGACAGTTATACAGCAATAATAAATCAAACTACTTATGAGCTGACACAACGGGAATTTGAAATCCTAAAAGAATTGTTGACACATCAGGGACGGATTTTGACACGACAAAATTTACTTGATAAACTATGGAAGTATGATTTTTATGGTGATGAGCGTGTAGTTGATACCCATATTAAGAATCTGCGGAAAAAACTGAATATTGACTTTATACAGACAATCAGAGGGGTGGGATACAAAATTGATAAAGAAAATTAAAAGCAGCCTATTTGCAAAAGTGTTTCTTATTACTATGATTTTACTATTATGTATGTCACTATTGGTATTTGGTTTATTAACATGGTTGATGCCGCAGACTTATTCCAATAAGCTAAATACGGTTTTAGACAAAAGAACACAGGATTTTATTACTGAATTGGAACAAGTAGCTTTTTCAAACAGTGGCGGACTGTTCGATAACTTTGTTCAGGATATGGAAATTAATTTCGTTGAATTATATAATGGCAATGGTGATTTAGTGCCATTACCTACAAAACAATTTAACAATGTAGGGGAAGTAACAATTGCGCAATTTTCTGATGATGATTTTAGCGAAAACGCTCCTGTCTTATCAAATAATTATTATTTTTCCTTTTTAGATAGTGATGAGCGTTATTTACTTATTGTTTATGGAACGGCAGAGCAGGTTGCCGAGCTGCAACAATCCTTTGTTCTTGTTTTTCCCATAATTCTATTTTCTGTTTTAGTAGTTGCTTTTGCTATATCATGGCTATACTCTCTAATGATTACGAAGCCAGTGTTGACAATCAGCCGTATATCAGAAAAAATGTCTGATTTACAAATGGATTGGGAAATTGATGAACAACGCACAGACGAATTGGGGATATTAGCGAAAAGTCTTAATACATTATCCCACAATCTTTCCAACGCACTTTCCGAGTTACAAAGCGCAAACAAAAAGCTTGAAGCCGATATTGAGCATGAGAAAGAATTGGAGCAGGCTCGTACAGACTTTTTTTCAGCGGTGTCCCATGAACTGAAAACACCTGTTACAATCATTAAAGGGCAATTAGAGGGTATGATACTTGGTATCGGAGCCTATAAAGACCATGAGAAATATCTATCAAGGGCACTGGAAATCGCAAACACTCTTGAATCAATGGTTCAGGAAATATTGACAATTTCACGGCTGGAAACCGCAGAAGAACAGTTTAGGTATGACCGTTTGGATTGTGTTCAAATTGTCAAATCCTATTTGAGCGAAACTGAAGATTTAATTGCAGAAAAAGATTTGCAAATACATCTTGATATGTCACCAGCCACTTTTATAAGCGGTAATAAAATGTTGATGGAAAAAGTTTTTTCAAATCTCATTGGGAATGCAGTCAAGTATTCTCCGTATGGAGCGGTTATTTATATTTCTGCCCATGCAGATTATGAACAGGTAGAATTTTCTGTTGAAAACACGGGTGTGCATATTCCGGAGGATAGTATTCCTAAACTGTTTGACGCATTTTATCGTGTGGAACAGTCCAGAAGCCGCAAAACTGGCGGAAGTGGACTTGGACTATATATTGTACAGGAAATCCTACATCATCATGGAAGTGAATGTACGGTCTGCAATACACAGTCAGGGGTAAAATTCTCTTTTGTCATGTAATGATTAACTACATATAAATCACAAACTAATCACAAATATATCACAAAAAAACATGATATTCTTTAGCTATATTTAAAGAAGGGATGGTGTTTATTTTATGAGTACAAAAAAATTATCTGCATTAAGTGTTGGCAGCATGCTGTTTATTGGGTGTTTAGGTGGGTGCGGCTTTGTGGCAGCTTCACAAAGCATGACTCCCCTAACTGAAATGAATCCTCAACAAGTAACAAGTGAATCTTCTCCCTGTCTTGCCGCGTTTACAGAAGATAATGCAGAGCATACCGAAGTTGCTGGCGGAGGATATCCTTATGTTAATTTCGAGGAACAATTCAAGCCCTATGCACAATTTGGGCTGACATACGATGCCGGCAAAAATGAGCTACAATACAAGGGAAAAGTAGTACGCTGGTTTGAGGACTATTATCCTCTATCAGAGGATGGGGCGCAGGCTGGTATGGATTTCTTTAATGAAAACGGCGTTGTCGATGTGTATGCTGTCCGTGACCTTAGCAATCTTATCCGTAATACTGACGGCTCCTTCGATCCAAGCGGAAAGCTAATCGGCGTAAAGGAATTTCCAGAAAAAGAATTTACTGCCCGTGACATTGAAGCAATCAAAAATCCACAACCTGTTACCCTTATATCTGGTGATAGAATGCTAACCGCAGAAGAACTTGAAGAGATTGCAAAGGAATATGAGACGTTCGGCGTTACCTATGATGCCCAAAATGACCAGTGGTATTTCAACGGCGAAAAAGTTCGGTTTTTCAGAGATGTTTTAACTTCCAACGGTGAAAGTCTGACGAGTGGAAATTTCAAAGGAACGATGCGCACTTTCAACAGTAATGGTACGATAGATATTTATACTGTTCGCGACTTCTTAAATTTGGATACATCTGGAAATGGAACATTGACAGGCATTGAAAAGTTTAGCCAAGAAGAATTTGATGCGCGTACACAGTCAAATATACAGGTACAAATCAGTTCCGGCGAGTGTACCGTAACTCAAGAATAAAATTGTTGTACAATATCAAAATGTACGCAACGGCACATGACGATTTTATCAGGTGCGAAAATTAAATATTAATACAATCTCAGGACAGTTATAAACCTATTTATACTCATAGGTTTGTAGCTGCCCTTTTTGTATTGCTTATTTCCTCAGAATTTCGGCTCCGCCACAAAGACATAAGACCGGTCTTTTAGCTATTCCGTGTCCCATAATTCACGATACGAATTAATCTGATATGCTATCATTTCAGGATAAA
>JAMPHY010000031.1 GCA_023663185.1 Clostridiales bacterium
CTGTCTGTCTGTCTGTCTGTCTGTCTGTCTGTCTGTCTGTCTGTCTGTCTGTCAAGATTATGTCTTGGCTACTCATGTCCTGTCAATCCCTTTTTAATAATTTTTCAAAAATTTCTGCGTATTCTTTTCAAATTTTCAGCATATCTCTTACGGATTATGCAAGTTGATTATAGCACAACTGTTTTTATGCGTCAACTATGACTTGCATTTCGCGTAAGTATTGCTACTTTAAATAAAAAAGGTGAAAACATACGTTAAATATCTGTGCTTTCACCTAATTTTATTTACATATTCTTTTTTCGATTTTTCCGAATCAATAAATCTTTAAATGTTTTATATTTTGTCTCTTAGTCTGTCCAATATAATTCTATTTTTTCATTAGCTTCATTTTCATTAAGCGAATATTTCTGTATCAACTGACTGCACGCCACCATCTTTGAAGCACCAATATCTCTTATAGTCTTTATCAGCTTCTCTATGCCAGACGCCATTTCGGTAGCTATTCCTTCTTCATATCCTTCCAATCTCATATCCTCAAACGCTTTACACATATTGTACCTCTCCTCTCCATCTTTTTCTGTTTTGAACTCCTCTGGTATCCTTACGTTCGCTACTACTTCAAGCATATCCTTTGTTTCACTGTCTATATTGCTATATGCTTCCTTATTTTCTTCCATAACTTCTTTAAGCCTCTCCTTGTCCTTTGAATACCTTACCGTCTCAAATACTTGCCTTAACCCTGTTCGGTATTCATTAAAAGTATCATGCTCCTGACAGTCATATAAGTTAATTTTGTAGTTTGTCACATACTCTTTTAATTCTTCATCAATATCAAGCAGGTCATACAGACACTTTGCCCCGTCCCACTTATGCTCATCTCCGAAATATACCACCAGCGTAATAATAGGCGCAAACTTCTCGTCCTTCTTTATTCCGGACAAATACTCGTCTTTGCCTTTTAAATCTTTTGAAACCGTATGCTGCCGCTTCTTTTGCTTCCATTGTTTACGATAGCCGATACCATCCGAAAGAATATTCCGCATCACCATCTGGTAATCGACATAGTTCTGGTTCTCAACTACAAGAATATGTAACTTCCTGCCTTTCCAGACACGCACCTTGTCCACGACCGTCCTGATACTGCTCTTGCCGCGTTTTTTATCCCCTTCGATATGTAACTTGCTTACAGTCTGTGAGTCTTCCGGCTCCAGTTCTTCCGGTTTTACAACCTGTTTTCCCTTGAATAGTGCTCCGTTTATCTGGTCTGCAAACCTTGTATTGTCGTCCAGATAATCAAACTGATAATCATCTTTTCTTCCCATCAGTCGTCCTCCCTTTTTTATTTTGCATATAAGGGATTCAGATTCCATGATGTGAAAAAAGATTTTCCAGAATTTAAGACTCCCAGATATGTTTAGTTAATCATAGCATAGTTAATGCTATTTTGTAAAGCAAAATTTTATGAAAAAGGTTGCCATCAAATGAATACACTGATGGCAACCTACATATTAACAATCTCTTTAATTTTTAATATTTATTTACAGCCTTTCACGGAAGCAGACTCTTATAAAGTCCAACAATATCCTCTACGCCCGTCTCCCTCGGATTTCCCGGAAGGCATGCGTCTTCATAAGCAGACTGCGCCAACGCTGGAATATCCTCTTCTTTTACAATTCCTTCTAATGACTGCGGAATGCCTACGTCCTGACTAAGCTTCTTAACTGCATCAATCGCTGCCTGACGATATTCTTCCTGCGTCATCTTATCTACATTTTCCACTCCCATAACACGTGCAATCTCGCGATACTTCTCGCCGCTGTACTCTTTGTTGTATTCCATAGCGGTCGGAAGGAGAATCGCACAGGCAACTCCGTGCGGCGTGCCATAATAAGCAGATAATGTATGCGCCATAGCATGATCAACGCCAAGTCCTACATTGGAGAAGCCCATTCCGGCAACATACTGTCCAAGAGCCATGCCCTCGCGTCCTGCCTTTTCATTGGCAACAGCACCACGAAGGGAATCTGAAATCATTTTGATAGCAGTAATATGGAACATATCAGAAAGAGCCCATGCTCCCTTTGTAATATATCCTTCAATCGCATGTGTTAAAGCGTCCATACCGGTAGCAGCCGTAAGTCCCTTTGGCATCGTCTCTGTCATATCAGGATCGATTACTGCGACAATCGGAATATCATGAGGATCGACGCATACAAATTTTCTCTTCTTCTCTACATCTGTAATTACATAATTAATCGTTACTTCTGCTGCCGTTCCTGCCGTCGTCGGTACGGCGATAATCGGAACTGACGGTTTCTTAGTATCTGCTACGCCTTCTAAGGAACGCACATCAGCAAACTCCGGATTGGCAATAATAATACCGATTGCCTTAGACGTATCCATAGATGAACCTCCGCCGATTGCAACGATACAGTCAGCGGCAGCGTCCTTAAATGCTTTTACGCCATTCTGTACATTCTCAATGGTCGGATTCGGCTTAATATCACTATAAACTGCATAAGCGATTCCAGCGGAATCCAAAAGGTCTGTCACCTTAGCGGTTACGCCGAATTTTAACAAATCCGGATCCGAAGCTACGAATACCTTCTTAAAGCCCCGTGCCTTTATCTCATCAGGAATTGCCTTTATTGCTCCGCTTCCGTGATAAGATGTTTCGTTCAAAGTAAATCTGTTCATATTGTTTCCCTTCTTTCTTTTATTTTTTCAGCCGGCACCATTAATAGCAGCGCCGGCTGTTCATTTTAATTGATATGTATTAACATTTAATCTCCAGATACCCTAAAAGTTTGCTCATATCATACTCGGTAAGCACGCCCGCATGGGAATCATAGAACTTGCCGTCGAAATGCACCAGATAGTGACAGAAACGCCCCATTCTCTCCATAAGTATCGCGCATTTAGGCAGAACCGTATCGCGCCCTTCCGTATAATTGATAATATCCGTGTGATCGATACCATAATAATTCAGGGCGGAAATCACACGTCCCATAGTTGCCTGCCACTCACGACAGTCCATAACGCTTATTACTTCTGCAATAGTAACTCCCGCTAACATAGCCACGCACGCCTGTCCGCACAGACCGTCCTCAGGCAGCTTGATTACTTCTACGCTGTCGATTTTACGAATCGGTTTATCGAAACTGTACGGACTGTTCTGGTCCATACGTATTAATGAACCGTTTACATGCAGCAGAATTTTATGAACGCTGCCGGGTTCTACGCTAACCGCTGATTCGTCTTCGACAAAAATAAAATAGTTTCCTTTCTCCTTCGGGTGTAATTCGCAGTCAATTATCTTATTATCAAGAACTAAGTCGCCCTTGATAATATCCCGCTGTTTACATACCTCCCACACATTAAACGGGATATCAATCGAATACCCTTTATCCTGTTTTTCAACTTTGGACTCAAAAAAATACCTCATTGCTATCTCCCTTCCGGTGTTCTACACCAATCGCTATACCTCTCTATAATAATGTGAAAAAATATTTCACACTATCATTGTATCAAATTCTTTGGCGATTGAAAACTTTTTTATTGAGAAAGATTTTCAAAACTTATATTAATATCTACATTTACATCAATTCCATCTACGCTGCCCTCGTCCGTATACTGCCATACCTTAAATTCATACGGAAAATACGCCTGCGTATCATACTGCGCAAACCATTTATCGTATTCCTCTATCCTCTCGATATCCAACATCAGCATAAACGTCTTTAAATTGCCGTAAATCATCGGCGTATATCCTGCTTGCTTTATTTTATTGCAAAAAGCGATACAATAGTCCGTGCGCTCTTCCCTCGTCAAATCCACCGTTCTTGCGTTATCGTTAGAAAGCGCTTCCACATCTATTACAACAGGATATGTAACGTCATAAGCTTCTATTTCATCGAGCACAAACTGCGCTTCCTCTTCCGCTTCTTCCACGCTGGTTGCCTGCGTAAAAAAGTACACTCCCACGGCAACATCATTTTTCAGTGCTTCTTCTATGTTATATTCAAACCTGTCATCTTTTGAAATCTTACCTTCGGAATAACCCCTGATTCCCAGTCTTATAAAAGCATATTCCACGCCGTCGTTGGCAACCTTTTCCCAATCGATTGTTTCCTGATATCTGGATACGTCTATGCCTTTATGAGATATCAAAGCGTCGTCCTCATAATATTCTATCAAACCTTCGTCTGTATTTACAAAGTTTTCCGCCTTATATGTATTACGCTTAAGCGTATCAATTACCGGAAAGAAATAATAATTATTGGCGTCATAAATCACCACATCGTCCGGATAAAAATACCGTAACATCTTTATCGCGCTGCCTTCGGAAATTACCATATTCTTTATCTCGTTTAACACTTCTGCTTCCGTCTCCTGCGACGCCTGCAGCCTTGCTTCTTCTATTCTGCTATTTAACAGGGCTTGTACCTCTTCTTCGGTATATCTGTTTTGTAAAGTCTCAAGTTCGCTCATCACCTCTTTAGTTTCAAGCTGCGACGCCCGATACTTAAATACCAGAACCAAACAGAACGTAATCGCGCTTAAAGTAACGAGGCAGAGCATAATTGAACCGAATAAAATTCCGTTTTCATTTCTCCTGCGCCTCTTGCCCTTAGTCTTCGCCTGTAAATTATTATCCTGCATACTTGCTCCTATCTTATGCTTTATGCCTGTCCACTATCTTCACAGTTACACGTTTTCTATATCCGTTCATTAAAATAGCTCTTATATCCTTCGCCAAATACCTCTGTCGCGCTTGAAATTATCATAAAGGCATCTGCGTCTTCTTCTCTTACAACAGCCTCTACCCTCGGAGATACCGGTTTCTTAACCGCGCACATAAGCACCTGCTTCTCTTTGCCGCTGAATGCGCCGCGCCCCTCTATATACGTTACCCCGACGTCCAGTTCTTTAAGCATTCGTCCCGCAATCTCTTCTGAATGATCGCTTATGATATAGATAAGCTTCGCCTCGTCTTTACCGTACAGCACGATATCCAGCACAACGGAATTGACCGCCACGGTAATCCCCGCATACAGCGCTGCGTCGATATTTTTAAAAACAATGCCCGACATCATTATAATTATAACATCTGTCACGAAAAAAAGCACTCCTGTTTTTAAATATGGCAGTTTTATTCGCAGCCATTTCACTATAATGTCCATTCCGCCCGTAGTAGCTCCGGCTTTAAACATAAAGCCAATTGATATAGCGTACAATACTCCGCCGGCAAGAGCCGCTAACAGTATATCATCTGTTGCTGCGCCAAGCGGCGCTAAAATATTGGTAAACAAAGAAATAAGTGTAATCGAGTAAACCGTCGATATTGTAAAGCGAAGACCAAATTTCCATATCGAAAATAATAAAATAGGCACATTAAATGCAAATATCAGAGTACCGGTCTCTATTGGCAAAAACCTACTGATAATAATAGCTATACCTGTTACCCCGCCCGGCGCCATGTCGTTTGGGTCAATAAACAAACTAACCGCAGCCGCATATACAAAAGCCATAACGGTAATAATGATATACTTTTTTAAAGTACCCAGCTTAGACATTATCCAAACATACTCCTTACTCTGACTCTAATATATATATTCCTTACTTCATAGTATTGTATTTTCATCTGCCATTATTCACTATATCATATAATTATGCGTACAATCTTCACACTAAATATAACGTTTCGTTCCCCAAGCGTCAGGGGCACATATGTTTTCACTTAAGGTCCTTGTAAAACGCCGGTACTTAGCGAAAAAGCTGCTTTTTAAGCTTTTGAGCTTAGTACCGCTGCGATTTTACACGGAGCGAGAGCGTGCCTTAAGTGGAAACATATGTGCTTCTGACGCCCCCCCCGAACTGCCGCTAACTTATTATATACTCGCCCTTACCAACTCCGGATTATACCCGCTTTCTTCAAGCGCCTTTATTATCTGGTTCTTATGCTCCGTACCATACGCCTCCAAAGTAATCCTCAGCTCCACAGCCGCATTCCTATTAATCGATACGAACTGATTGTGCTCAAGTTTAATTACGTTTCCGCTCTGCTTCGCGATTATATCCGATACTCTGGAAAGCTCGCCCGGCTTATCCGGAAGCAGCACCGATACGGTAAAAATTCTGTCGCGCATTACAAGCCCTTGCTGCACCACCGAGGACATAGTAATAACGTCCATATTTCCGCCGCTTAAAATCGATACTACTTTTTTATTTTTTACTCCCAGATGTTTAAGCGCCGCTACCGTAAGCAGACCTGAATTTTCCACCACCATTTTATGACTCTCGACCATATCCAAGAACGCCACTACAAGCTCCTCGTCGTCTACTGTAATAATGTCGTCCAGATTCTTTTTTACATAGGGGAAAATTATGCTTCCCGGAGTCTTAACCGCAGTACCGTCCGCAATCGTATTCACGCTCTCAAGCGTCAAAACTTTTCCCGCCTTAACTGATTCCTGCATACAGTTAGCGCCCGCAGGCTCCACTCCAATTACCTTAATCTTAGGATTGAGCAGCTTAGCAAGGGTGGATACTCCTGCGGCCAGACCGCCACCGCCGATTGGCACCAGAATATAATCTACAAGCGGCAATTCCTTAATAATCTCCATCGCGATAGTTCCCTGTCCTGTCGCCACGTCCAAGTCATCAAAAGGGTGTACAAATGTATATCCGTGTTCCTCCGCCAATTTATACGCATGTTCACACGCCTCGTCATAGACATCGCCATACAAAACCACCTCTGCTCCATAGCCCTTCGTTCTGTTGACTTTTATAAGTGGAGTCGTCGTAGGCATTACGATAGTCGCCTTGCCCCCATAGCATTTAGCAGCGTAGGCAACGCCCTGCGCATGATTTCCTGCCGAAGCCGTAATGATACCCTTCTGTCTCTCTTCGTCTGTGAGGGTGCTCATTTTATAATATGCGCCCCTTAATTTATATGCGCCTGTAAGCTGCATATTCTCTGGCTTAAGATAAACCTTGTTTCCAGTCTGCGCACTAAAATAATCGCTGTATACAAGCTTAGTCTCCTGCGTAACCTTCTTAACAACCTCGCATGCTTCCTCAAATTTATCTAATGACAATTCCATATCCCCACTCCTTTTCCTTTTATAGTATCAACAGTCTCAGGGCGACATGGACTCATATGCTTCCTCTTGAGGTCCTTGTAAAACGCCGGTACTTAGCGAGGTATTTTCGAGCTTAGTACCGCTGCGATTTTACACGGAGCGAAAGCGTGCCTCAAGTGGAATCATATGAGTTCATGTCGCATTCAGCCATAATACTCTATTCCCTAACAAAAAGCGCCTCCACAAACTGCTCCGAATCAAACTTCTGCAAATCCTCAATCGTCTCCCCAACTCCGATATATTTTACGGGAATCTTAAGCTCCGACTGAATCGCTACCGCAATCCCGCCTTTAGCCGTTCCGTCCATTTTAGTAAGTATTATTCCGGTAAGATTAGCGACTTCTCCAAATTCCTTCGCCTGCTGCAAGGCATTCTGTCCGGTAGATGCGTCAAGCACCACCAGATTTTCCCTATGAGCGTTTGGAAATTCCTTATCTATAATGCGATTAATCTTCTTCAGCTCTTCCATTAAGTTTTTCTTATTATGAAGTCGTCCCGCGGTATCGCAGAGCAGTACATCGACATTTCTAGCCTTAGCCGCCGCTACCGCGTCGAAAATTACACTCGCAGGATCAGAGCCTTCATTTCCGCTTATTATATCGACTCCGGCGCGGTTCGCCCATTCAGCAAGCTGTTCTCCTGCCGCTGCGCGAAAAGTATCAGCCGCAGCTAATAGCACCTTTCTACCGTCTGCTTTTAGCTTGCCGGCAAGCTTACCAATAGAAGTGGTCTTGCCTACGCCGTTGACTCCGATAACAAGTATCACGGACTGCTTATGTTCAAATTCATAAGCGGTATCGCCTACCTGCATCTGCTCCTTGATGTTCTGAATCAGAAATTCTTTACATTCTGCGGGTTCTTTAATATGGTTTTCTTTTACCTGCGCACGCAGCTTCTCTAAAATCTCCTCGGTCGCATTCACGCCTATATCGCCCATAATAAGAATTTCTTCCAGTTCTTCATAGAAATCCTCGTCTATATATGAGAAGCCGTTAAATACTGAATCAATTCCGCGTACAATATTATCCCTTGTCTTAGCCAGTCCGTTTTTTAATCTGGCAAAAAATCCTTTTTTCTCTTCACTCATTAATCGTCCAATTCCTTATCTATTAAATTTACGCTTACCAAGGTCGATACGCCTTTTTCCTGCATCGTAATACCATACAGTCTGTCGGCTTTCTCCATCGTGCCGCGCCTGTGCGTGATAACGATAAACTGTGTGTTCTTCGTCAGCTTATGTAGATATTTGGCAAACCTTCCTACGTTGTTCTCATCAAGCGCTGCCTCAATCTCATCTAGCAGACAGAACGGCGAAGGCTTAAGGTTCTGTATTGCAAACAGCAGGCAGATGGCGGTAAGGGACTTCTCCCCGCCGGACATCTGCATCATATTTACCAGCTTCTTACCGGGCGGCTGTGCAATAATACGTATTCCCGCCTCTAGCACGTCCTCGTCCTCGATAAGCTCCAATGTGCCCCGTCCGCCGCCGAACAGCTCTTTGAACACCTTGTCAAACTCCTTATTGATTTCGGCAAACTTCTCTGTAAACTGCTTGCGCATAGAGGTATCAAGCTCTTCAATAATACCGAGCAGAGTTTCTTCCGCCTCTACCAAGTCGTCATGCTGTCCCTTTAAGAAAGTATATCTCTCCATCAGGTTCTTATAATCTTCAATGGCGTTTACATTGACGTCGCCCAATTTTCTGATTTCATCTTTTAACCTTGAAATATCCTTCTTCATTGCAGAAAGGTCTGTCATTTCTTCGTTACGCATTGCCGAAGCGTCCGAAAGCGTGATTTCATACTCTTCCCACATATAGTTAATCTGAGTTTCGATGGACTCTTCCATCTTCTCTTTTTGAGAGTTCAGACGATACACTTCCTTATCCAATGAGTTCATCTGCTCCGAGAGCTTCTCTCTTTCAGCAAAGAAATTCTTCTGCTTGGTTGAAAGTTCTTCCTTAGAAGCAATATCCTCTTTAAGTTTTATCTCCGTCTCCGACTGCGTGGTATGGGAAGCAAGAATAGTCTTTTCTAACTCTTCGATATTCTGTTTTCTGCGCTCCACTTCTTCTTTGCCGAGCTTCAAGCCGTCCTGTACTTCCTTAAGTTCCAGTTCGTAGCGTTCAATCTCTCCCGTAATACGATCTACGTTCTGTTTATGGAAGTCAGCCTTTTGCAGCATCTTCTCTACTTCTACGTCCCACTCTGAGACTTTCGCGCTCTGCTTAGACTCCTCTTCCCTTTCTTCTTCGAGTCTGCCCTGATAGTCGCTTATTCGCGCTTCCATATCCTTCTCTAACTGTTCGGACTCTTCAAGCTCTTTAATGATATCCTGCTTATTATTCTGAATTTCCAGCAGTTGATTTTCCATATCGGTCTCTTCCGCCTTCAATTCGCCGAAGCCCTCCGCAACTTCGTCCTTACGCTCGTTTGCCTGAATTACGTTCAGTCTCGCCGTATTCTGCTCAATAAATTTACGCTGTAACTGCCCCTTAATATCTTCTATTTCAAGTCTTAATTTATTCCTCTTTGTCTTGGTAGCTTCTATATCCTCTAAGAGCCTGTCTATTTCCACTACATACTGCTTAACCTTTTTCTCAAGCTCGTCCATCTCTCTACGCCGTCCCAAAAGGTTGCTGTTATTTTTATAGGTACCGCCGCTTATGGCGCCGCCCGGAACAAGCAGTTCGCCCTCTATTGTCACCATACGGATACTGTAATGGTATTTGGCGGCAATTTTAACCGCGTTGTCCATATTATCAATTACTACTATGCGCCCCAGCATTGATTTAGCCACGTCGCGATACTTTTTGTCTATCTTAACAAGCTCATCCGCCATGCCGATTGCGCCTTTTTCATTAAGCACCTGCTTATTATTAAATTCCTGCGGATTTTTAATGCTTGTAAGCGGCAGGAAGGTAGCACGCCCCGCTTTGGTACGCTTTAAAAAGGTAATCATGCTCTTAGCGGTCTCTTCGTCCTCTGTCACAATATTCTGAATATTGCCGCCAAGCGCCGTCTCGATTGCGGTTTCGTATTTCGCCTCAACCTGAATAATATCCGCCACTACGCCTATTATCCCTTTATGCTCATGCTTCTGCTCCATAACCGCCTTGACCGAACCGCCGTAGCCTTCATATCTCTCAGTCAGATTGGAAAGCGCCTCTAACTTAGATTTCTCCTGATGGTAAGACACCTGCGTATCGCGCAGCTTCTGGTCTTTATCCGCCAGCTCGTCGCGCATTCCCGCCAGTCTTTCTTCTAAGGTCTCCTGATTATCCTGCAATTTTTTAATGGCGCTGCTTACTTTTTCAAATTCTTCCTCCAGATTCTTAATCGTCTCCGTCTGCGCCGCTTCGTCTGATTTTGCACGCAAAATTCTTGAGTTTAACTCCGATTTTCTGATTTGAATCTGCTCTAACATCGTATCGAAGCGCCCCATTTTAGATTTAATGGTCGCCCTGTTATTAAGCGCTTCAATTATTGTATTTTTATCTTCTTCAATACGGGCGTTAATTTCCTCTATCTTAGTCTGGACCTTTTCAAGCAGCCCTCTCGCTTCCTCGCGTGCAGCGTTAAGAGCAGCAAGTTTATCGTCAATCTCGCCCTTTTCTGTAAGAATGCCTTCTTTCTCCTGATTTCTTTCATCTATTGACGCTTTAATATTATCAATCCTGGAAAGCAGATGTTCCTCATTTCCCTGCGCAGAATTAATCTGCTCTTTTAATACGTTAATTTCACCTTCTAATTTGGAGCGCAATACGCCCGTATCTGTAAGTGTGGCACGCGCTTCTTCTATTTCTTTATCAAGGCTTTCAAGCCTTGCTTCTATCTGCTCATATTCTTCTTTTATATTTTCATATTTCTTAGTAGTCTCTTCTAAATCGCCGCCTGCGATATTCAACTTCTCCTCAACCGCATCAAGCTGGCTTTTAACCTTCACATTTTCAAGCAGAAAGGTATTGACGTCCAGCGTTTTTAATTCTTCTTTTTTGCGAAGATATACTCTTGCTTTTTCAGACTGCTTTTCCAACGGCTCAATCTGCTTCTCAAGTTCTGCCAGAATATCATTCACACGCACCAGATTTTGTTTCTCGTCCTCTAATTTCTTCTGCGCCGCGTATTTTCTACGTTTGAATTTAACGATACCCGCCGCCTCGTCGAACAACTCGCGTCTCTCCTCCGGCTTGCCGCTAAGTATCTTATCAATCTGTCCCTGACCTATAATGGAATAGCCTTCCTTACCTATACCCGTATCATAGAAAAGCTCGTTCACGTCTTTTAAACGGCAGGGTGCGCCGTTTATCATATATTCGCTCTCCCCCGAACGATACAGCCTCCTTGAAACCGTAACCTCGTCATAGTCAATCGCAAGCTGATGATCGGAATTATCCAGTGTAATTGCCACATAAGCATAACCTAAAGCCTTACGCATCTCCGTACCGGAAAAAATTACGTCCTGCATAGACGCCCCGCGAAGCTGTTTAATGCGCTGTTCGCCTAACACCCATCTTACAGCGTCCGCAACGTTGCTCTTACCGCTTCCGTTCGGTCCTACTATACCCGTGATACCGTTGTGAAACTGAAATGTAATTTTATTTGCAAATGACTTAAATCCTTGTACTTCAATACTCTTTAGATACATATATACCTCGCATATACACTTATTTCTTAAGTCGTTTAAGCGCTTCGTATGCAGCTCTTTGCTCCGCCGACTTTTTAGTTTTTCCTGAGCCTGTTCCGATTATCTTTTCGTCTATTTTTGCCTCTACAATGAACTTTTTATCATGGTCGGGACCTTTCTCGCTTACAAGCTCATAATGAAGAATCCCCTTATTATCACGCTGCACATACTCCTGAAGCGTAGTCTTAGAGTCGTAGAACAACTGCTTCTTCTCAAGGTCTGAAAAAATATACTTATTGATAAACTTAGACGCATTCTCCATGCCGCCGTCTAAGTATACCGCTCCGATTATTGCTTCCATAACGTCAGAAATTATCGAGTCCTTATTTCTGCCGTCTGTCATTTCCTCGCCCCTGCCAAGCTTTATATATTCTTCAAGCTTAAACATTCTGGCACAATAAGCAAGCGCCGACTCACATACCATAGACGCCCTCAGTTTAGTAAGCTCGCCCTCGCTCATGGTCTGATTTTCATGAAAAAGAAATTCGCTTGTGACAAGCTCTAACACGGCGTCGCCTAAAAATTCCAGCCGCTCATAGTCTCCATATTTATTGATTTTCTGCTCATTGGCAAAAGAGCTGTGCGTCAATGCCTGCTTAAGCAGCAGCTTGTCCTTAAAAGAATATCCGATTTCTTTTTCCAATTCTTCAATAGATATCTGTCTCATCTGCTTCCATCTTTCCAAAACAACAAAAACAAAACGCAGACTTAGGCAGCCTGCGCCCTATTCACAACGGCACAAACAATTATTACATCGCTGAATCAACAGCGCTCTTAATTAAGTTTACCGCCTCGCCGACCGTTGTAATATTTTCTATCTTGTCTTCGGGGATTTCCATATCGAACTCTTCTTCAATACCCATTACAATTTGGTATATATCCAATGAGTCTGCGCCTAAATCCTCCGTAAATGTAGTTTCTGTCGTAATTTCCTCCGGATCTACATTTAAAATGTCTGCAATAATTTTTTTGAGTTTTTCAAATTCCATAATAAAGCCAACCTTCCTTAATCCTGTACGGTAATTTTCTCTTTAATTTTTTCGTTAATCTTCTGTTCCTTAAAAGTAACGCATTGCAAAATGGAGTTTTTAATCTCAACCGACTTAGAGCTTCCGTGCGTCTTAACGACCAGTCCGTTTAAGCCCAACATCGGCGCACCGCCGTACTGCTCCAAGTCAAAAGCTTTGAGCGTAGTCTTTAGGGCAGGCTTTACTAAAAGCGCTCCTATCTTGCTGCGCAGAGTCGTCATCATTCCCGCTTTTACCTTCTTAATCAGGACTGCGCCGACTCCTTCGTATGTCTTAAGTATAACGTTTCCGACAAACGCCTCACATACAACTACGTCCGCCATGCCTGCCGGAATGTCCCTTGCCTCGATATTGCCAATAAAATTGATATCGGGGCAGTTTTTAAGCAGCGGGAAGGTTTCTTTCACAAGGGCGTTACCCTTATCCTCTTCCGCGCCTATATTGACAATCGCCACTTTAGGATTCTTCACTCCCATGATACTTTCCATGTAAATCGAACCCATCTTGGCAAACTGCACTAAATGAGAAGGTCTGGCGTCCACATTGGCTCCGCAGTCTATCAGTAAAGAACAGCCGTTCTCAGTAGGAATAAGCGGGGCAAGCGGCGGTCTCTCCACGCCTTTAATGCGTCCGACTATAATCTGTCCGCCTACTAAAGTCGCTCCGGTGCTTCCTGCGGACACATATGCATCGCAGGTTCCGTCCTTTACCATATACAGCGCTTTAACAATCGAAGAGTCCTTCTTCTTACGAATAGCCATAACCGGCGGCTCCGCGTTTTCAATAATCTCATTCGCGGGAACGATTATAAGCTGCTCATCAGAATATGTGTATCCGGTAAGCTCAGCCTTCAACACATCTTCTTTTCCTACCAGATAGACTCTGACTTTACTGTTTTCGTTAATTGCCTCTATCGCGCCTTTGACAATTTCCTGAGGGGCATTATCGCCGCCCATCGCGTCCACAGCTACATTTACATATTCACCCATGCCTATAACGCTGCTCCTTCCTCATGTGCAAATCGCATACTTTTAAAAGTCCCCATCAGACATATCTAATGGGGAAAAGATTACTCAACCGCAATGATTTCTTTTTTGTTGTAAGTTCCACATTTCTTACATACTCTGTGCGGCATCATTAAAGCTCCGCATTTACTACATTTTACTAATGTAGGAGCAGACATTTTCCAGTTTGCTCTTCTTTTGTCTCTTCTTGATTTAGAAGATTTGTTCTTAGGACATATAGACATCGTTACACCTCCTTATTTGCATCAAAGATATCTTTTATCGCCGCCATCCGAGGGTCAGGAACGAACGTATCACAGCCGCAGTCCCCTGTATTCAGATTCTTTCCGCATTGTAAGCATATTCCCTTGCAATCCGGTCTGCATAATATCTTCATTGGCCAGTTAATCATTATTTCATTGTTAAGCAAGTCTTCTACATTCAACTGATAACCGTCCATAAAGCTCTGTTCATCGCTATCTAAAGAAACGTCCTGCGCATCGGGAGAATATACTTCCCGGCAGATATTAAGCGTCATCTTCTCTTCCACCGGCTCAAGACACCTGTCACAGCTTAAAGAAAATATAAACTCCGCCCGTCCTTTAATCATCGCCTTATCTTTGCCGATATTAGTTATATCTAATTGAATCGGCAACTTTCCGGTAATCTGAAATATCTCTCCGCCTATGGAAACCTCCGTCATATCAGTTTCTACCTGTAACGAAAGTTCTTCGTCCTCGGAGTTAAATACATCAGTTAAATTCACGAACATAGCAGACTCCTATCCACACTCCACCTATTATACATACAGCGTTTTAGTTTGTCAACCAAATTTTTACTCTATTACGCCTTTTGTGCCATTTAATTATAGCTGCCCTTCCAGAACCTTAGACGCTTCCTCGATTGCCGCATCGATTCCCGCCGGATTCTTTCCGCCTGCCTGCGCCATATTGGGACGTCCGCCGCCGCCGCCGCCGACAAGTCCAGCGATTCCTTTAATCAAATTGCCCGCATGAGCGCCCATTGACATAGCTTTATCGGTCGCCATAGCAATAAGGTTGACTTTGCCTTCATTTTCGGAAGCAAGTACGACTACGCCTTCGCCAATCTTTGCTTTTAACTGGTCTCCCAAATCGCGCAGACCGTTCATATCCACGCCGGATATCTTCACCGCTAACAGCTTCGTTCCCTTTATTTCACGGACATTGTCCATAACGTCTCCTAAAGCGTCCTTAGCCGCCTTACTCTTTAACGACTCATTCTCACTCTGCAGGGCTTTAAGTTCAGCCATCAAATGTGAACATCTATCCAGCAGATTAACCGGCGTCGTCTTTAATATTTTGGCAGCTTCCTCGATTTTTGCTTCCATCTCGGCGTAATATTTCGCCACGCCGTTACCGGTAAGCGCCTCGATTCTTCTTACTCCTGCCGCTACGCCGCTTTCTGAAATTATCTTGAAAGAAGCAATCATTCCCGTACTGCTAACATGCGTACCGCCGCAGAACTCTTTAGAGAAATCGCCCATTTCCACTACGCGCACCTTTTCCCCATATTTTTCACCAAAAAGCGCCATTGCTCCGGTCTTCTTCGCTTCCTCTATCGTAAGCACTTCCGTCACAACCTGAATGTTTTCCGCAATCTTCTCGTTGACGATTTGCTCTACCTGCTTAATCTCGTCCGCCGTCATTGCCGAGAAATGCGAAAAGTCGAAACGCAGTCTTTCGCCGTCATTATAAGAGCCTGCCTGCTCAACATGAGTTCCTAATACCATTCTTAATGCTTTTTGCAAAAGATGTGTCGCGCTATGGTTCTTACAGGTATCATTCCTTCTCTTTTCATCAACCTCTAACGTAACGGTATCGCCAAGCTTAAGCATTCCTGATGTCATGCGTCCGATATGCCCTACTTTGCCGCCAAGCAGCTTAACGGTATCCTCTACCTTAAATTCACCGGCAGCGTTTCTGATAATACCGATATCCCCTGCCTGACCGCCCATAGTCGCATAAAAAGGCGTCTCATCAACTATTATGGTTCCAATCTCGCCGTCGGTCAGCGCATTGGTAAGCTCTGTCTCCGTGGTAATAACCGATATCTTGGAATCGTATTTAAGCCTGTCATATCCTACAAACTCGGAAGTTATACTTGGGTCTATGGACTCATAAACCGTCACATCAGCTCCCATATAATTAGTGGTCTTACGCGCCTTGCGAGCCTTGTCCTTCTGCTCCTGCATTGCCGCGCCAAAGCCCTTCTCGTCCACGCTAAAGCCCTTTTCTCCCAAAATCTCCTTAGTCAAATCTATAGGGAAACCATAAGTATCATAGAGTTTGAAGGTATCTTCTCCCGACAACTCCTTCTTACCGCTCTTTGTAAGTTCTTCTTCCATTTCGGCAAGAATGCTTAAGCCCTGATCTATCGTCTTGTTGAATTTATTTTCTTCCTGCGTAAGCACATTGAATATAAATTCTTTTTTCTCGTCCAGTTCCGGATAGCCGTCCTTAGAGCCCTCAATTACGGTATTGCTTAAGTTAGCAAGAAAAATATCCTGAATCCCAAGCTTACGCCCCTGTCTTGCCGCCCTTCTGATAATACGCCGCAATACATAGCCCCTGCCTTCGTTAGACGGCATAATTCCGTCAGAAATCATAAATGTAGCGGAACGGATATGGTCTGTAATTATACGAATGGATACATCGGTATCATAGTCCTCTTTATAGGACACTCCCGCAATTTCACATACCTTAGTACGCAGGGCGAGAATCGTATCCACATCAAAGATGGAATCCACGTCCTGAACGACGGAAGCCAGCCTCTCAAGCCCCATACCTGTATCAATGTTTTTCTGTTTAAGCTCCGTATAATTTCCTTTGCCGTCATTATCAAACTGCGTAAAAACATTGTTCCATATTTCCATGTATCTGTCGCAGTCGCAGCCTACCGTACAGTCCGGCTTGCCGCAGCCGTACTTCTCACCGCGGTCATAATATACCTCTGAGCAGGGACCGCAAGGACCTGAACCATGCTCCCAGAAGTTGTCTTCTTTACCAAATCTGTAAATTCTCTCTTTGGCAATACCGATTTCCTTATTCCAGATTTCAAACGCTTCATCGTCGTTTTCATAAATTGAAGGATACAGCCTATCCGCGTCCAAACCTACTACGTCCGTCAGAAATTCCCAGCACCACGCAATCGCCTCATGCTTGAAATAATCCCCGAAAGAAAAGTTACCAAGCATTTCAAAAAACGTGCCGTGCCTTGCAGTCTTTCCCACATTTTCCAAATCGCCTGTACGAATACATTTCTGGCAAGTAGTCACACGTCTCCTCGGCGGTATCTCCTGTCCCGTAAAATAAGGCTTAAGCGGCGCCATGCCGGAATTAATCAGCAGCAGACTGTTATCATTGTGCGGCACCAGAGAAAAGCTTTTCATTTTTAGATGTTCCTTGCTCTCGAAAAATTCAAGAAACATACGTCTTAGTTCATTTACACCATATGGCTTCATATCTGTCATTGTCCTTTCTATAATCCCTTTATAAAGAATCAGAAATCAAATTTATCTGCAAAGTAAGCGCTAAGTGAGTCAATCGCTACACGTTCCTGCTCCATTGAATCTCTGAATCTGACGGTTACGCAGTTATCAGTCTCTGAATCGAAATCATATGTAACGCAGAAAGGCGTACCGATTTCGTCCTGTCTCCTATAGCGTTTGCCAATATTGCCCCTGTCGTCAAATTCACAGTTATATTTCTTAGAAAGCTCTGTAAAAATCTTCTCCGCGCCTTCGTTCAACTTCTTAGAAAGCGGCAGTACGCCAATCTTAACAGGCGCAAGCGCAGGGTGGAAATGCAGCACTGTTCTTACATCGCCCTCGCCGATTTCTTCCTCATCATATGCCGCGCATAAAAAGGCAAGCACGACACGGTCTGCGCCCAATGATGGTTCAATAACATATGGTATATATCTTTCATTCTTAACATCATCAAAATATGACATATCTTCACCGGAGGTATTCTGGTGCTGCGTCAGGTCATAATCAGTCCTGTCTGCGATACCCCATAATTCGCCCCAGCCAAACGGGAACATAAATTCAATATCGGTCGTGCCCTTAGAATAGAAGCAAAGCTCTTCTTGAGAATGGTCCCTAAGACGCATTTCTTCTTCCTTAATACCAAGAGAAAGCAGCCAGTCACGGCAGAAGCCCCGCCAATACTGGAACCATTCCATATCTGTCCCCGGTTCGCAGAAAAACTCTAACTCCATCTGCTCAAATTCTCTGGTACGGAAGGTGAAATTGCCCGGCGTAATCTCGTTTCTGAACGCCTTTCCTACCTGACCTATGCCAAAGGGAATCTTCTTACGCGAAGTTCTCTGCACATTCTTAAAATTAACAAATATCCCTTGCGCTGTCTCAGGTCTTAAATATACCGTGTTCTTCGCGTCCTCGGTAACTCCCTGAAAAGTCTTAAACATCAGATTGAACTGTCTTATATCGGTAAAATTATGTTTATTGCAACTCGGACAGGGAATATTGTTTTCTTCCACAAACTCCTTCATCTGCTGCTGCGTCCAACCGTCTACGGAGCTTTCTAGTGTAATATTATTTTCCTTAGCATAGTCTTCTATCAGATTATCGGCGCGGAAACGCTCATGACATTCTTTACAGTCCATAAGCGGATCTGAAAAGCCCGCCAGATGTCCCGACGCTACCCATGTCTGCGGATTCATCAAAATTGCGCAGTCCACTCCTACATTATAGGGATTCTCCATTACGAATTTCTGCCACCACGCCTTTTTTACGTTATTCTTTAATTCTACTCCGAGATTCCCGTAATCCCATGTGTTTGCAAGACCTCCGTATATTTCCGAACCGGGATATATAAATCCCCGCGCTTTTGATAAAGCGACAATTTTCTCCATCGTTTTTTCCATTACTATATTATCTCCTTCCTAAGTATAAACTTTATCACTTAAATACAATACACGAAATCATATCTGAACCTTTAGTTTCTATAATTACATCGTTATTGCCTGCCTTCACGATATTATCGCTTGTATATAGAATTTTGTCAAAAACATTGACGTCAATTTTTTCATCTATTTTAGTCTGTATTATCACCACATGATTGTCCCAAATCTCTTTTGTATCGCTAAGCTTAGCGCCATCTTCACCATAAACATTTTTCACGGAATAGCCCTGTGCTGACGCTTCTGAAACCGTGCCATAAAAAAATTCCCTGTTATTATACTGTTCGTAATATTCTCCCGATTTATATATCAGTTTAACGACTATATTTCCATTATTATCTTCTGCCGATTGAAGAATAATATCGCCTTCTTCATCAGTATATCCGTCTATTTTCTCCTGCGCTTTTGCCGCAAGTTCATTTATATCATAATAGTCCATCTCAAATTGGTCTATAATCTTCTGTTCTATACTCCCGTCTTTCTTAACGGAAACCGTATCCATTTTGCCCGAAGCTGCGCCTTCTCCTACTAAACTCTCGTAGCTTCCATCACCGCAGCCGGTAACTAAATATGCTGACATAATTATTACTGACATAATTGTCAGAAATTTTATCCCTTTTTTCAACTTTTCCCCTCCCTCCGACTGTACTACATTATATCTAACTTATTCAGAATATTCAAGCTTTATATCTTCCAGTATTTCCAGACTTTTAAAAGCTTTATCCACATAACGCTTTCTATATTCATCTGCAATGTTTTTTAACTGCGCCAGAACTGTCTTAGTTACCGTAAAAGTATATAGTTTTTCGACAGATGACGCCATAATATAATTTACTGTATATATTGTAGACTCGTCGAAATCCCTTTCCTTAGGAACTCCGGGAAATTCTCCGGCAAGTACCATTGCCTTAATTTCAAATATGTAACGCACCATGTCGTTAGGGAGTTTTTCGTGCATAAGCGCCCGCAGCGACTGATACAAGAGTTTTAGCATTTCCTTATCTTCATTATTTTCTCTGGTATAGTAATCCATCACCTCTAAAAAATACATTCCATAATACGCGCCTTCAAAATCCGTTCTAAGCCCCTCAAAATAATTACTTATATTGGCTTCGACAAGGTTATATGACGACCTTCCCACATAGAGCTTAAAAGTACCAAAAGAAAAAGGGTTAGTGGCAGCAAGTAATCTGCTGCCCTGCTTTCTTGCCCCTTTTGCAAAGGCGGAAAGCTTCCCTCTTTCTTTCGTCAAAATAACTACTCTTCTGTCATATTCTCCTATTGGTTCAACCTTTAAAACCATTCCCGTAATCTCTATATATTCCTGCATGAGAATGTCCACCCGACTTAATCTTATTGTCAAAGTCTTCCGCTTTGCCGTTTTCTGCATCCTGTTGTGCATTTTTATATGAGAGGAAGTCGTATATGCTTCCGGTCATAAGAAATCTGTCCCAGTAATTTATATCCTTCATCTTAAGCCCCCTAAGCTATTGCATACTATTAGGGTTCGCATATTTCATATTTTCTATTCTGAATCCTTAGGATTATATCCGAAATTTTTCAGAAGAAAATCACTGTCGCGCCAGTCCTTCTTTACCTTTACCCACAGCTTAAGATTAACCTTAGACTCTACCAAATCCTCTATGTCCGGTCTTGCCATTGAACCGATTTTCTTTAACATACTTCCCTGTTTGCCAATAATTATACCCTTATGCGATTCCTTCTCGCAGATAATCGTCGCCTCTATATCTACAATACGCTTTCTGTAATTCATAGACTCAATCGTTACCGCGACGCCATGCGGTATCTCGTCCTCTAAACATCTAAGCGCCTTCTCACGAATCAACTCTGCTACTATCTGTCGTATCGGCTGGTCTGTGATAGTGTCTTCATCATAAAAAGGTATGCCTTCCGGCAGATACTTCATAATATATGAAATAAGCTCGTCAACTCCACGGTCTTTAAGCGCCGATACCGGTATAATCTCGGCAAAATCAAGTTGTTTTCTGTATGTATCGATAACGGCAAGGATTTCTTCTTTTTTAATCGTATCGATTTTGTTAATCACAAGGATAACAGGTGTTTTTATTTTAGCAAGCTGCTCAATTATATGGCGTTCCCCTGCTCCGATAAAACAGGTTGGTTCAACCAGCCACAGCACCACGTCTACATCTGACAAGGTCCTTTCGGCAACGCCCACCATATAATTGCCGAGTTTATTTTTTGCCTTATGGATTCCCGGCGTATCTAAAAAGACAATCTGCCCCTCCTTAGAGGTATATACGGTCTGAATCCTGTTTCTCGTAGTCTGGGGCTTATTGGAGGTAATCGCAATCTTCTGCCCTATTATGTTATTCATAAGCGTAGATTTGCCTACATTCGGTCTGCCTATCAATGTGGCAAAGCCTGCCTTATAATGTTCCTGTTCCTTGTTCATTGGCTCATTTTTCCTCTTCTTTCTGATTCTGTGGCGGAATGTTCATATTCTGCGGCTGCATGCTCATGTTCTGCGGTTGTTGTACTTTAAGAGCTTTCTTAGCTTTTCTCTTTCTCATAACAAATCTTATTACCATGAACGCGACGAAAATCACTACCGCCCAGATAATTATATAAGGGATATTGACTACAAACCATATAAAGAAGTTCACAATCCCCTGCCCGATATTATAAATCGAATTTGAAAAACCGTTCCTAATCTTATCCCAGACGGTCTTTTCTTCCGTGAGGGTATATCTCTTTACTTCCCTGATAGTCAGATTAATTGTGCTGTAATCAATCTGGTTGTCAAGGGTTCTAAGCTGTGACTCCATGCTCTCAAGCTGGTATCTTACATCAGAAAGCCGCTGTTCTATCGTAATTATATCTTCTACGGTTTCCGCCACTTCAAGTAAGTCTAAGAGTCTATCCTGTTCAGTAACAAGTGTTTTTTTATGACTCTCTAAGTCCACATATCTTAAAGTAACGTCTTCTACCTGTTCTTCCTTGTTGGTGATATTGGTCTGTTCGCCCACTTTTTCGATAAAACTATCCAGATTATTCACCGGAATGCGAATCTGCATATTGGCGTGGCGGTTTTCCGTATAATCGGAATAGCCGCTGCCATTATACTGATACTGGTATTCAATGTAGCCGCCAAGCGCCTTAATCTGCGCTTCCAGTCCGGCAATCAGAGCGTCGTATTCTTCCGTCTCGGCGTTTAAGCTTACCGTCTTAATCAGCTTTCTTTGCGACTGACTTACTTCTTCGCTTTGAACCTGCGCGCCGCCCGCCTCCGCTGCGACCGCAGATTCTTCCGTCATGTAGTCTGCCGTCTCATATTCGACTGACGGCTCCATCAGCATATCTGCAGTTGCACTCGTTGTATAACTAGCGTTATTATATGCTGCACCACCGGCATTCTGCACCGCCGTGTCATATGCTTTCGAGCCTGAGTTTCCGCAGCCCGTAATAAGAGCCGTAATAACAAGTATCCCCGCCATTATGACAAGTTTCTTCTTCATAGTATTTCCTCCTTTTCGCAATTAAAGCGTTACGTTAAAATTTTCTTTACACTATAATATACGAATGGCAAAAAATATTTTATGGGTTTTTTTATAGTAAACTTTTTTTAATGAAATAAATATTCAGTTTCATTAAACATCTGCTTCTGCTGCTTGATTTTTTCTTCATTTCCTACTACGCACAAGCAGTCGTCAGCCATAAACGCCCTTATATATTCAGCAAGTCCCCTGAATGTCTCAGGCTGCACGCTAAGAAGTTCGTCCCTCTCCTTTTGCACCTGTTCATAAGTGTAATGAGTCATATAACCCGCCAATGAATATGCGCCCTTTCTTGCCGGAGTCATCGGCGTATCCAGTTCGCCAATCGCACCGATAATATACTGCGTCATTGTTCTTTCATCTGCCTCAAACTTCTCAATATAATCCGCCGCTTTCTCATAGATATCTATGGTTTTGTTAAGATTTGGATCCCTGTATGATACGAAAAAGCTTTCTCCGGTTTTCCCAAAACTGCACATACAGCCATATGCGCCGCCCTTGACGCGAACCTGCGTCCAGAGGTAATCGCCGCTAAGCATGGTCTTAAGCGCCTTAAGCGCTCCCGTATAAGCCAGCCCTTTATGACTAAAATTACCAGCCCTACACACATACTGCACCTGTGCAGAGGACATAAAGCCTTCGTTCTTCTTCTCAGTAACCGGTACATACGGCTGGGATTCAATAACACCTGTATTCAAACTTCCTGCAAGGTTTATTATATAATCGTCGATTTTATCAAGCCCTTCCCTCTGCGCCGTATAATCCACCATCATATTTTCCGCTCTGAAAATATACTCTGTCAGTTTGTTAAGCTTCTCTATAAGTTCCGTCTTATGCTTGTCAAAATCGTTATCAAGCTCCTCTAACATACGATAGTACGGAAGCCCGCTTATGCTGTCGGAGATTGACGCCGTCTTGGATATATATGAAAGCGCGCGCGCCATAGCGAGCCAATGTCCTGCCGACATCATACTCGCCTGTTTCTGTGACTTTAACTCTGCAATCAACTCATGCAGACGCTTTTCGTTGCTGAATACGGAGTTCATAATTATCTCTTTTACCAATTCAAACGCCTTATCCAGATTTTCATACAACACCTTTGCCCTGATTTCAAGCGTAACCGTGTATTTCTGCACATCGAGGGCGTCCGTATAGGTATTAGCTACTGTATCAATTCCACCGGTCTGTATATTTATTTCGTTAAATAACTCCCCGTAGGTATAGTTCTTCGTATCTACCATTCCCAGAATGGATTTTAATAAGCCCACATATGAGAAAAGCTCTTCCGGAACCTGCCGCAAATCAAACATAAACCGCAGATATCCGATACCGTTAGTAAATATGTCATGGTAAAGCAGCAGAGTATCCCCCGCTTTTCTCTCCTCATTGACATATTTTTCCGCTTCCTTTTTCATATCTTCTCTCTTAAGCATAGGAATTTTTTCCAAGTCCTCTTTAGGACTGGGTTCTTCCTGATACTGCTTTAACGCCTTAGTCTGCTCCACTATCTCTTCAAGCTGCTCTGTGGATAATTCAGCCTTCTTCTTAGCCAATTTATCCGCCAGTTCTTTATCCTTCCTGCCGGTCAGCCCCTTAGACGGCTCTATCACCACTATAGTCCTGTGATTGTTGCCTAACAGATTCTTCTGAATAAGCTTCTCATAATAATCCGTGTCGATTGCCGCTTTTAGAATCTTGTAAGTCTCGTCCGCCTCAATGTGCATAAACGGAAGGTCGTCGTCATAAAGCCAACTGTCAAGCGCCTGCAGACCGAATAATAACCCCTTCGGGTGCGAGCCGAAATCCGCTTCCCTATATCTGAACTCATAGTAATTTAAGCCCGCCTTCAACGCTTTTTTATCAAGCCCCTGCGTGACAAGCTTCTCTAATACATTCTCGATGGTGTCCGTAAATTCAGAAAGCTGTTCTTTATTGGCGTTTTTTGCCACAATCGAGAAATACGGCTGTTTAATACCATTTTCATACATACTCTCTATATCTTTACCAATACCCTTATCGATAAGCGCCTGTTTAAGCGGAGCTCCGGGCGCAGCGCAAAGCGCATAGTCAAGCACCTGAAAAGCGATATACTGCTCTTTGTCCAGATTATTTCCAAAGGAAACATTATAAGACAGATAGGTATTATCCTTCTCAGACTCACTCTCCATAATCGGATACTCTTTATATACTGAAATCGGTTTAGCAAAAGGAGCTTCCGTTGCAAGCGCTGAATCCACTTCCAGCGCATCATACTTGGACAGATATTCTTCGTCTAAAAAGGTAAGCTTCTGCGCCATGTCCATATCGCCGTACAGATAAATATAGCTGTTAGACGGGTGATAATATCTTTTATGAAATTCAAGGAAATCGCTATAGGTAAGATTAGGAATATCATCGGGATCGCCGCCCGACTCCACTGAATAAGACGTATGCGGATACAAAGAATTCATAATCTCTCTGATAAGCACATCATCAGGCGATGAATACGCGCCCTTCATTTCATTATAAACCACACCGTTAAGAGTGAGCTCGTCGTCTACGCTCTCCATCTCATAGTGCCAGCCCTCTTGCTTGAAGATTTTCTCCTCATGATATATATTAGGGTGGAAAACCGCGTCCAGATAGACGTCCATAAGGTTCTGGAAGTCTTTATCATTGCAGCTTGCCACCGGATATACCGTCTTATCAGGAAATGTCATCGCGTTTAAAAATGTATTTAACGAACCCTTAAGCAATTCAACAAAAGGATCTTTAACCGGAAATTTATCGGAGCCGCAAAGCACGCTATGCTCAATAATATGAGCAACGCCTGTACTGTCCTTAGGCGGCGTCCTGAAGCCGATATAAAAAACTTTATTATTATCATCATTTGACAACAGCACGATTTTTGCGCCTGTTTTATTATGTTTCAACCTGTATCCTACTGAATTTAATTCTTTTATCTCTCTTTTCTCTAATACTGTATAAGCCTGTAACTGTTCAATCTGCATTTTATAACTATGCTCCTTCCTAAATTTTCTCTGCTTATGGTTTTATATTGCTGCATATGGTTTAGTATATCACCTATGGGGAAAATAAGCAAAACAAAAGTTCAGCCCACAGGCAGCATGAGCACATATGTCTCCCCTTGAGGCACGCTCTCGCTCCGTGAAAAATCGCAGCGGTACTAAGCTCAAAAGCCATAAAACAGGCTTTTTCACTAAAGTACAAGACCACTTTCTGTGGTCTGCGTTTTTCAAGGACCTCTGCGCGAAGACATATGTGCTCATGCTGCCTGTGGGCTGAACTGTCTATTAAAAGAACCGGCAAAAACAAAAAATGTTTCTACCGGTTCAGTGTAAAAGGGGAATTTTACCAGAATTTGTCTAGTAGAGTCAGTTTAACAGAAAATAATGTCAAAATCAAGTGTTTTATGCGCTAAATAATTTGTTATTTATCGCGCTATTTTTATACACTAAAAGATATCATTGCCAGCTTAGAAATCATTATCTCCTGTATTTTCAAACCGCATTTTTTCTTCTGTGCAAGATTCATCTGCACTAACTTTTCAAGCGGAAGGTTCATATTCTTATAAACCAGCTTATTTGCCCCGAAAAGTCCCTTTTTCTCTATGTACATACATACTTTAACCTTCGTCTTAAGCTGCATATAGGTCTTATAGGAAAAATCTTCCTTATTCATATAATAAAACTGGCTCTCAAGCGTGGTATCCGCCTGCGTATCCTTCATTATATAATGCTCGATAATACTCTTTAACTTAAACGGAACCATCTCATTCCCGATAATCTCCGCATAATTATAGCGGGCGCCCATATACAGACTTCCCACGTCCTGCATAAAATATTTAAAATCGTTATCCTGATATTTATCGTCTGTCTCAAACTGCTCCATCTATTATAATTACCATGCCTTTCTTTCAGCCCGCAGGAGCATGGACGCATATGCTTCCGTGCAGAAGTCCTTAAAAAACGCCGGTACTTAGTGAAAAAGCATCTTTTCAGCTTTTGAACTTAGTACCCGCTGCGTTTTTTACGGAGCGAAAGCGTGCTTCAAGGGGAAGCATATGCGTCCATGCTCCTGCGGGCTGAACTGTCTTTCTATTTCTGTATAGCCTCTATTTTATCCGCAGTAATACGCAGCGCGTCTAAAATAGTTTTCCTGCTCATTCCGGTCTCATTCATCAACTCTTCCACCGTCACCTTGCGTTGTAAGTCCTGCGCAAGCTCGTTTGCCTTATCCGCGACTTTATTTACCCTATCGGCTATCTTTTTATCCTTCTGCGCTTCTCCTGCGTCTTCCGCTATAAGTTCTTCCATAGAGTCCATAATCATTTTACCTAACATGCCCTGTGCTTCTGCGGCATTCTCAAGCGCGCCTAACATAGTCACGCCCATAGCAAGCGCAACATTGCCTTCTCCAATTAAATCCTCTAACAGCACGCCCTGTCCTGTATAGAGTTTCGCAATTTCCACTACGCGCGGTAAGAAAATCTGCGTCAGACGGTTCTGCGCCGCCGTATCTCCTGCCATCGCTGAGAGCGTAACAGCCTCCTGCTCTCCGTCTGAAACTTCCGGAAGTTCATTTAACTGATTTAAATAGTCTTGCAGATAGTCAACTTCGTCTTCACTCAGATAATCGTCCAGATTGACCGGCTCGCCAATCCCGATTTTATGCTGTTTCAGATAGTCGAAGACCATATTTAACTTTTCGTTATCCAGCTCAAGAGCCGCAAACGCCTCTTCCACCTGCTCTTTAGATATGCAGTTTCCCTGCTCCTTCGCCGTCTTTTTGACCTGCTCCAAAGTCTTGGCAAATACAACTTCCTGATTCATTTTTATAAAAGTTCCCCTTTCATAAGCCTAACTATAAATACCGCGAAAACGTATCGCAAATGGAACATATGCTTCCATGCGGGCTACGCTGTTTGACTTCATTGATGTTTCACATGGGTATGCGTATATAAATGTTCTTCGCAGTATTCGTAATTGCCGTCACACTTAGAGCAGAACCTAAACTGCATACCGGGGCTGTTTTCCTCCGTCCTGCCGCAGATTGCGCACTTATGCTTGGTGATACCGCCACCCGCCCGCCTTACGTCGCGCTTAAATTCCTGCCGCCTGCGTATCTGCTTAGGATTAAGGTGCATCATATTTCTTGATGTAAAGAAAAATACTATAAAGTTCATCAGCGATGCGGCAATCACAAACTTAGCATATATACTGCCCTGAAGGAATGAAATAACAAGTATTATTCCATAAATTATTCCCATCCACTTCATCTTAATAGGAATAATAAACATCAGCAATACCGAATGTTCAGGGAATGTCGCCGCAAATGCAAGGAAAATCGACATATTTACATAGTAGGTGCTGAACATAGTGGAAACGGCATTAAAATATTCGTATGGCATTGTATCAGGCGTTGCAACCATACCATAAACGCCACGCAGTAAAATCGGCTCTTTCACCAGATAGCAATAGCCCATCAACAGAAAACTTCCGAGAATCGTAAAAAGTATCCCGCCGAAAATATATACATTATATCTGTATGTCCCCCATGTACGCTCTAACGTCGTACCGATGGAGCAGTAAAAATATAGCATTATAAGAGTGAAAAAAAGATTTGACGATTCCGGCGGAATCAGAATCCACGACACAAGCCGCCATATCTGCCCGTGCAGAATCGCATAAGGATTCAAGGTAATGTAGCCGTAAATACTTGGTATTATCAGCTCAATCACATATCCTACCGCATAGCAGACAACCAGTACCAGCGAAAGATTCCTGATTGCATATTTACCGAATTTCTTTTCAAACGAACTCATATTTATATCATACTCCTTCTATGTTGTGTCATTTCTTATGAAAATTTTTAATATATTGAATTGTCCAATACTTTCACAGTTACAAATATATTACCATTCCTATTTTTAAAAGTAAATGACACTCTTGTAAAATAAATTAAAGGTAATAAAAATTTAATATTTTACTTGCAAAAACTTCATAATTTCTCAAAAATTCTCAGGCAGAGTTGATTGCTTTTTCAAAATGAGTGTCGTATAATGACTAAGCATGTCAGTTTATAATGCGCAGACCTGTCGAACAATTACATTAGTTCATTATATTCATATAGCAAGAAGAAGTATAGTATGAAAAATAAAGCAGGCCAAGAAAGGAGCATGATTGTTGTAATGAACCAAACACAGTATACTTTAGGTATCGATATAGGTTCAACTACTGTAAAGATAGCCGTTTTGGACGGTAAGCACAGACTTATGTTCTCCGACTACAAACGGCATTTTGCTAATATCAGGGAAACCTTGTCCGACTTACTCCAAAGTGCATATAAAGAATTAGGAAATATTTCCTTAAATCCGATGATTACAGGTTCGGGCGGCCTAACCCTTGCCAATCACCTGCAAGTGCCTTTTGTGCAGGAGGTAATCGCGGTATCTACATCGCTTCAGGAATTTGCCCCCGTTACCGACGTGGCAATCGAGTTGGGCGGTGAAGACGCTAAAATTATATATTTTGAAGGCGGCAACGTGGAGCAGCGTATGAACGGAATCTGCGCAGGCGGCACGGGCTCTTTTATAGACCAGATGGCTTCCCTGTTACAGACAGACGCTTCCGGCTTAAACGAGTACGCTAAAAATTATCATTCGCTCTATACTATTGCGGCAAGGTGCGGCGTATTTGCCAAATCAGATATCCAGCCGCTTATAAATGAAGGCGCGACTAAGGAAGATTTGTCGGCGTCCATATTTCAGGCTGTAGTCAACCAGACTATCAGCGGTCTTGCCTGCGGCAAGCCAATCCGCGGACATGTTGCCTTCTTAGGCGGTCCGCTGCATTTTCTCTCTGAGCTTAAGCAGAGCTTTATCCGCACTTTAAAGCTTGATGAGGAACATATTATAGATATGGAGAACACACATCTGTTCGCCGCAATCGGTTCCGCCTTAAACGCTAAAGAAAACGTATGTTATTCTATGGAAGAAATGGTGGCAAAGCTCTCTTCCGATATCAAAATGGAATTTGAAGTAGAACGTATGGAGCCGCTGTTTGTCTCTAAAAATGATTATGACGATTTCAGTAAAAGACACTCTCTTCATCATGTAAAGACCGCTGATTTAGCATCATACCACGGCAAATGCTTCCTCGGCATAGACGCAGGAAGCACTACGACTAAGGCAGCTCTTGTCAGTGAAGACGGCTCTTTGCTTTATTCTTTTTATAGCAGCAATAACGGCAGTCCGCTAAAGACGGCAATCCGCGCAATTAAAGAAATCTATTCCCTGCTCCCTAGCGGTGCGTCAATAGTCCGCTCATGCTCCACAGGCTACGGCGAAGCGCTGATGAAAGCCGCCTTTTTACTTGATGATGGTGAAGTTGAGACAGTTGCGCACTATAACGCCGCCGCCTTTTTCAATCCGGAAGTTGACTGCATTCTGGATATCGGCGGTCAGGATATGAAATGCATTAAAATAAAAAATCAGACGGTTGACAGCGTACAGCTTAACGAGGCGTGTTCCTCAGGCTGCGGCTCATTTATAGAGACATTTGCCAAATCGCTTAATTACAGCGTACAGGATTTTGCCAACGCGGCGCTTTTTGCCAATCACCCTATCGACTTAGGTACGCGCTGCACCGTATTTATGAATTCCAAAGTTAAACAGGCGCAGAAAGAAGGCGCAGATGTCTCGGATATTTCCGCGGGACTTGCATATTCTGTTATTAAAAACGCTCTATTTAAAGTTATCAAAGTATCCGACGCCTCAGAACTTGGTAAAAATATCGTCGTACAAGGCGGCACATTCTATAACGACGCTGTACTGCGCAGTTTTGAGAAAATTGCAGGCTGTGAAGTTATACGTCCGGATATCGCGGGCATTATGGGCGCATTCGGCGCGGCATTGATTGCAAGAGCAGGCTATCGCGAAGGTTATCAGACCACCATGCTTAGCATTGATAAAATCAATTCCCTTCAATTTGAGACAAGTATGGCTAAGTGCAAGGGCTGCACCAATAACTGCCGTCTTACCATAAATAAATTTACGGGCGGCAGACAGTATATCTCCGGCAACCGCTGCGAGCGCGGGCTGGGGAAGGCTAAGAAAGAAAGCGACATACCTAACCTTTTTGATTATAAACTTAAACGCATATTCTCCTATGAGCCGCTTCCGGCAGACGAGGCGGTAAGGGGCAGCGTAGGCATTCCGCGAGTATTGAATATGTATGAAAATTATCCGTTCTGGTTCACGTTTTTCACAAGGCTTGGATACCGCGTCGTACTCTCGCCGGTTTCCAACCGCAAAATCTATGAGCTGGGTATTGAATCGATTCCAAGCGAGTCCGAATGCTACCCTGCCAAGCTTGTGCACGGACATATAACATGGCTGATAAAACAGGACGTGGACTTTATTTTTTACCCTGCGCTATTCTATGAACGCAATGAGTTTAATGAGGCAAACAATCATTACAACTGCCCCATTGTTACTTCTTATTCCGAAAATATCAAGAACAATGTGGAAGAAATCGGGCGCGGTGAAGTCGTATTCCGCAATCCTTTTATGTCGTTCAGGGATTTAAAGACTGTTACCGAGGCTCTTGCCAAAGAATTTAATGAACTTCCGATAACAGATGTTATGGACGCATGCAAGGCGGCGTGGGAAGAACTGGCAAAAGCTAGGGAAGATATGATGGAAAAGGGTGAAGAAACCCTTGAATATATGGAAAAGAACCACAAACGCGGCATTGTGCTTGCCGGACGCCCTTATCATATCGATCCGGAAATCAACCACGGCATACCCGAACTGATTAATTCCTATGATGTGGCGGTATTGACGGAAGATTCCGTCTCCCACCTTGCGCTGCCTGAGCGCCCGCTTATCGTTTCGGACCAGTGGATGTACCATTCCAGACTTTATGCGGCGGCAAGCTTCGTAAAGATAAGGGACGATTTAGATTTAATACAGCTTAACTCCTTCGGCTGCGGCTTAGACGCCGTGACCACAGACCAAGTTAATGATATTTTATCGGGCTCGGATAAGATTTATACATGCTTAAAGATTGATGAAGTCAACAACCTCGGCGCCGCAAGAATACGTATCCGCTCTCTCCTTTCTGCGATTAAGGTTAAAGAGCAGAAACAAAAAGAAAGGATAATTAATTCCAGCGCATTTATAAGAAGCGAATTTACGGAAGAAATGCGCAAAGAATATACGATTCTCTGCCCGCAGATGTCTCCTATCCACTTTGATATATTACAGCCTGCTTTCAACGCCTGCGGCTATCATTTTGAAGTGCTTGGCAATGACAACAGACACGCAGTAGACGTCGGACTTAAATATGTAAATAATGACGCATGTTATCCATCATTGATGGTAGTAGGACAGATTATGGACGCGCTTTTGTCAGGTAAATATGATATAAACAAAACAGCCGTTATCATAACCCAGACCGGAGGCGGCTGTCGTGCAACCAACTATATCGGCTTTATCAGAAGAGCTTTAGAAAAAGCAGGAATGGGGCAGGTACCCGTAATTTCCTTAAATTTATCGGGCTTAGAAAGCAATCCCGGTTTCCATCTGAATGCGGATATGCTTATGCGCGCCGCTTATGGCGCTGTATTCGGCGATATCTTCATGCGGTGTATATACAGAATGCGCCCCTATGAAAAAACGCCCGGCTCCGTCAATGCCGTTCATCAGAAATGGCTGGCAAAATGCCGCGAATTTGTTTCGGGCAAACATCTTAACTTTTTTACATTCAATAAGATGTGCAGACAGATAATTGAAGATTTCGACAACATACCTATTACCGATGAAGATAAACCCCGCGTCGGCATTGTAGGGGAAATCCTCGTAAAATTTGCTCCTGCGGCTAATAATCATCTGGTTGAACTGCTTGAGTCGGAAGGCGCGCAGGCAGTTGTTCCGGATTTGCTCGATTTTATACTTTACTGCTTCTACAATCAAATTTATAAAGCGGATAACTTAGGCACTTCTAAAAAAGCGGCGGCTATATGCAGACTTGGAATAGGGGCTATAGAGAAACTCCGCGGCAGCGCTGCCAAAGCATTTGAAAAGAGCGTGCATTTTGAACCGCCCGTAAGCATTTATAAACTCGTGGAATACGCCAAACCCATCGTCAATATCGGCAACCAGACCGGCGAAGGCTGGTTTTTAACCGGAGAAATGATTGAGCTTATCCACAGCGGAGTCAACAATATAGTATGCACCCAGCCGTTTGCATGCCTGCCTAATCATATTGTGGGAAAAGGAGTAATTAAAGAAATAAGAAAGCAATATCCGCTTTCTAATATAGTGGCAATCGACTATGACCCCGGCGCAAGCGAGGTCAACCAGTTAAACCGAATCAAACTGATGCTCTCTACAGCACAGAAAAACTTAAAGAAAGCAGAGTAGCTTCGGCTACATCTGCTTTCTTACTACCTTGTATTCATCGTCCAACTGATAGAAGGAACATTCAAAACTCCCACCGCTTAAGAAACGGCTCATATCGTCCTCGTCCAAATCCACCATACAGACATAACATTCATAGTCTTCATCATAGACATAATTACTGCATGTATCACAATTACTGCTCATTCTGGTTTTAATCCTTATTATACTGTTTTAATAAAAAGATTTATCAAGTTTGCGGTTAATGAATTTAATACGGCAGTTCTCTTCATCAATAAGCGGCTGTATCGCGGCGTCGGCAATCTCCTTCTGCAACTGATTGACGCAGAATATACAAGTGCCAAATTTATCGCCGGAGAACAACTTAGGCTTCTCCCATTTCACATAATACGACACCCTGCTCTTCAATAAAAGCTTCTCGATATTTTTCTTAGTCTCCAAGTCGCCGACCTGACACCATTCCAATTCGTTGTGTACTTTTACTTTTTGATATGCTGTTTCCATATAACCCTGCCTCTTTCTTAAGTATACGGATTTATATTCTCCATTATACCTTTCAAAATTGTGTCAAAATTTTCAGTCTGTTTAATTATATAACTTTTTCTCTAAATGTGCAAGCTTGCAGAATATCATATTTTATGTT
>JAMPHY010000032.1 GCA_023663185.1 Clostridiales bacterium
CAGACAGACAGACAGACAGACAGACAGACAGACAGACAGACAGACAGACAGACAATAATTAAGCTCATTCAGTATGTATTTGGTTATGCGGTTGTTAAATTGGATGATATTGCCACGATAACAAGAGGCGGTAATTTCCAAAAGAAAGATTTTACGGAAAACGGAGTGCCATGTATTCATTATGGACAAATATATACTGGGTATGGAATATATACGGATAAAACATTACAATATGTGTCTGGAAAAACTGCTGAAAAGTCAAAAAAAGCAGTTACAAATGATATTATTATGGCAGTTACGAGTGAAAACGTGGAAGATGTTTGTAAATGTGTAGCATGGTTAGGTAAAGAAGATATAGCGGTTAGTGGGCATACGGCAATTATTCATCATAACCAGAATGCTAAGTATTTGGCATATTATTTCCATACTTCGCACTTTGATACACAAAAACGAAAATTGGCTCACGGAACAAAGGTTATCGAGGTTACGCCAGACAAACTGGGGGATTTATTTATCCCACTGCCTGCTAAAGAGGAACAGGATAGAATAGTTAAAATTCTTGACCGTTTTAATGATTTATGCAATGATTTTGTTAGCGGACTTCCGGCAGAAATAGAGGCAAGGCAGAAACAATATGAGTATTATCGAGACAAATTACTAAATTTTAAAGAATTGAATAAATAAGGTGGTAATGTAAATGACATGCTTTATTTGTAAAGGAAGTTGCTATTGTGGAATATGAAAATGCTGCATGAAGGAGTATGACAAATGAGTACATTCAATATGGTTGCTTCCATGAATGAAAGTACAGTAGTATCTGAATATATACCGGAAAGCAGACGCTCTGACAGTTATCAGAGTGAGGCGGACTTGGAAAAAGAATTTATCCGTATGCTTACAGAGCAGGGTTATGAATATCTGCAAATTCATACAGAAGCAGAACTGACTGATAATCTTCGTAAGAAGATAGAACAGCTAAATTCCTATAACTTTACAGATACGGAATGGGAGAGATTTTTTCATAAATACATAGCCAATGCCAATGAAGGGATTGTAGAAAAGACGCGCACGATTCAGGAAGATGCAGTAAAGAATATGGAGCGTGATGATGGAAGTACGAAGAACATTACACTTTTAGATAAGAAAAATATCCACAATAATCGTTTACAGGTCATTAACCAATATGAAGCGTCACGGAATATAGGGGCAAAATTTGATAACCGTTATGATGTGACGATTCTTGTAAATGGTTTTCCGCTTATTCATGTTGAGTTGAAGCGCAGGGGCGTGGCAATTCGGGAAGCGTTCAATCAGATTGAACGTTATCGGCGGGATAGTTTCTGGGCAGGCAGCGGATTATATGAGTATGTGCAGATATTTGTTATTTCAAATGGAACACATACTAAGTATTATTCTAATACTACTCGTTCCGCTCATATTAAGGAGCAAAACCGATATTTGCGCGGAAAGAGTGCAAATAGGGGTAAAAAGACCGGCAACAGTTTTGAATTTACTTCTTTTTGGGCAGATGCAAATAATAAGGTGATTCCAGACCTTGTAGACTTTACGAAGACTTTTTTGTCAAAGCATACGATTTTGAATGTGTTGACAAAATATTGTGTGTTTACTTCTGAGGAATTGCTGCTTGTTATGCGTCCTTATCAGATTGCGGCAACAGAAAAGATATTAAATCGTATTGAAATTGCGACTAATTATAAGAAGCTGGCAACGCTTGATGCAGGCGGATATATCTGGCATACAACCGGAAGCGGTAAAACTTTAACATCATTTAAGACGGCACAGTTAGCAAGTCAGCTTGACTTTGTGGATAAGGTGCTTTTTGTTGTTGACCGCAAAGACCTTGATTATCAGACTATGAAAGAATATGACCGTTTTCAAAAAGGCGCTGCCAACAGCAACACGTCCACAGCCATTTTAAAGAGACAGTTAGAAGATAAGGAAGCCAAAATTATCATTACTACAATTCAGAAGCTGGATAATTTTATTAGAAAGTATAAAGGGCATGAGGTATTTAATAAACATATTGTTTTGGTGTTTGATGAGTGCCATCGTTCACAATTTGGCGATATGCACAAAGCGATTACCAAGAATTTTAAGAAATATCACATTTTTGGATTTACGGGGACGCCGATTTTTGCGGATAATGCGGTAAGTGGAAAGAATGTTAATTTGCGCACGACACAGCAGGCGTTTGGCGATAAACTGCATACATATACGATTGTAGATGCAATCAATGATGAAAATGTGCTGCCGTTCCGTATTGATTATATTACGACGATTAAGGATAAGGACAAGGGTAAGGACAAGCAGGTATCAGCTATTGACACAGAAAAGGCGCTTTTAGAGCCAAAGCGGATTACTAAGATTGTGAAGTATATTTTGGAACATTTTGACCAAAAAACGAAGAGAAACAGGGAAAGTTTTGATTTTTCAAAATTGGTGAATGTTCAGGAAGTAGCAAGCAATCAGGCAAAGAATAAGAAAAGTGTAGAAGAAATAAAAGAACCTGTTCGTATGAAAGGATTTAATTCTATATTTGCAGTGAGTTCCATAGATGCAGCTAAATTGTATTATGCAGAATTTAAGAGTCAAATGGAAAATCTACCGCAGATTGCACCGATGGGGCAACCGCATAAACTTAGAGTGGCAATCATATATAGTTATGGTGTAAATGAAGCAGAAGACGATAATTTTGTAGAAGATGAAAATTCAGAAAATACAGACGGGCTTGATAAAAGTTCCAGAGATTTTCTCGAAATGGCGATTGATGATTATAACAGGATTTTTAAAACCAACTATGATACATCGAGTGACAAATTTCAGAATTACTATAAAGATGTTTCTCTTAGAATGAAAAATAGGGAAATTGATATTCTGATTGTAGTTAATATGTTCCTTACAGGATTTGATGCAACAACCTTGAATACTTTATGGGTGGACAAGAACTTAAAATATCATGGGTTGTTACAGGCATTTTCGCGTACAAACCGTATTCTTAACTCGGTAAAGACTTTTGGAAATATTGTATGTTTCCGCAGTTTAGAAGAAGCAACAAATAATGCGATTGCACTTTTTGGAGACAAAGAGGCAGGGGGTATTGTTCTTTTAAAGAATTTTGAGAGTTATTATAATGGGTATGATGAGAATGATAAGCATTGCTATGGTTATGTGGAATTAATAGACCGGCTGCGCTGTCTCTTCCCGCTGGGAGCAGCGTTTGAAGGAGAAAATACAGAGAAAGAATTTATTATGCTTTATGGAGCAATTCTCAGAATGAAGAACATTCTTTCCGCTTTTGATAATTTTGAAGGAAAAGAAATTCTGTCGGAGCGGGATTTTCAAAACTACCAGAGTGAATACATTGGTCTTTATCAGAAATATAAATCAAGGGTAAATGAAAAGAAAGAGGATATCAATGATGATGTAGTGTTTGAAATTGAACTTGTGAAACAAGTGGAAATTAATATCGACTACATTTTGATGCTTGTGAAGAAATATCAGCAGGAAGGAAGCCGGAACAAGGAGATTGTCGTGACGATTGAGAAGGCGGTTAATTCCAGTATGAATCTGCGCAGTAAGATGGAGCTGATTAGGCAATTCTTATCAAGAATCAATGCCCAGACTGAAATAGACGGCGACTGGAAGAAATTTGTGGACGAGCAGAGAGAAAATGACCTTGCTGTGATTATTGAAGAGGAAAAGCTAAAGGCAGCGGAAACACATAAATTTATCGACAATTCGTTTCGTGACGGTATGCTGAAAACGACTGGGACGGATATTGACGTTATCCTTCCGGCAGTGTCGCGGTTTGGCGGTGGCAACAGGGCGGAGAAGAAGAAAAGGGTTATTGACAGGCTGATGTCTTATTATGAGAAGTATGCGGAGCTTGTTTAAACATACTCCGCCACAATATCTGTATAATCCATATATCCTTCATGCAGCTTCGTGATTTCCAAGTGCCTGTTTCCATCGGTTTTAAAAAGGTACTCATTGTAAGCGCCGTTCATATAGGCAAAATCTTCGCCGTTGTCATTATAATGCGTGTATGAGCCTGCGCCGGGATAGACTTCGAGAATAAGCTGTGGGTTTTCAATTTCATCTACATACATCTGAGCCGGAGCTTTAGGCAGAATCGTGCCAGCTTTGACGAAGATAGGGCATACGTCCAGCGGCGCGTCTGCAATAAAAAACTGACCGCCCTGATATTCTGAATGACTAAAATAGTCATACCATACTCCCTCAGGCAGATAGACCATGCGTTTTCTGACGCCTTGTTCAACTACTGGGGCAACAAGCAGATGTTCTCCTACTAAAAACTCATCATTTAAGTTTCTGACATTTATGTCGTTTTCATAATGAAGAACCAATGGTCTGATGATTGGCAGACCTGTTTTTTCACATTCCCTGCATAAATCATAGAAGTATGGCAGCAGGGTATAGCGAAGTTCTACATATTTTCTATAAATAGCTAAGACTTCATCTCCAAACAGCCACGGTTCCTGATTCATGCTGCCTTTGGCGCAGTGGTTGCGGAAAAGCGGCGAGAAACAGCCGACTTCCACCCAGCGCGCCATAAGCTCAGGCGTGGTATCCGCACCGAAACCGCCGATATCCGTGCCGATAAAGGCAACGCCGGAAAGCCCCAGATTACATTGCTGTGGAATCGCCATACGCAGATGCGTCCACAAACTCTGATTGTCGCCTGTCCAGACAGTAGAATATTTCTGGGAGCCGCTATAGCAGGCTCTTGTAATTACGAAAGGTCTTTTACTTGTCAGTTTTTTCCAGCCTTCATAAGTGGCTTTAGCCATATTGTGTCCATAGACATTATGGATTTCGGCATGGGTGGAAGGTCTGTCTTCGTCCGTAAAAATTATATTATCGGGCAGCGGACCGTTGAAGCTTGCCGGCTCGTTCATGTCATTCCAAATTCCGCTCACCCCTAAGTCTGCATAGAATTGCAGATGTTCGCCCCACCATTCGCGCACCTTAGGATTGCCGAAATCAGGATATACCGCGTCGCCGGGCCAGACCGCATTGACATATACGCTGCCATCGGGAGATTTGGCAAAATAATTATTCGCCATGCCTTCTTCATACATATAGTAGCCTTTTTCGACTTTAACACCCGGATCGATAATCGTTACCGCCTTGATACCTTGCGCCTTTAAATCGGCAATCAGACCACGCGGGCTGCTAAAACGCTCATTATTCCATGTAAAAACTTTATAATTCTCCATATAGTCAATATCAAAATGTAGCGCGTCGCAGGGAATGCGGCATTCTTTAAGTTTAGCTGCAAGAGCGCGGAAAGTCTCTTCACTGTCATAGCCCCAGCGCGACTGCTGGTAGCCAAGAGTCCACTTCTGCGGCAGAGGCGTGCGCCCTGTCAGATAAGTATATCCGCCCACGATTTCGGGCATGGATTCACCGCCGATAAAATAATAGTCAAGATTGCCGTTATCGCTGCCGAAACTGTAATAATTATCATTTTCCTTGCCAAAGTTAAAGTAGCTTTTGAAAGTGTTGTCATAGAAAATGCCGTACACACCCTTTTCTTTTAGAGTGATAAAAAAGGGAATGCTCTTATAAAGGGACTTGAAACTGTCCTCGTGCGGATCGGGAATATCGCTGTTCCAGTTCTCGTATTCATAATAACGCTTGTTTAACACTCCGGTTTTATCGCCAAGTCCATAGATACAGTCGCCCTTATCAAGCTGTTTCACGCATTGCACAGGATAATCGCGGCTCCCCGCAGTATCCGCGGCATGTCCCTCCTGCTTGATAAATGCGATAAAGTCTTCCTGCAGTTCAAAGCGTGGGATTCGCTTTCCTCGGTAGTCTGCGCAGAGTATAGTTTCGCCGGTTTGACCTCTTTCGTAAAAATCAATTATAAAGTCGTCATAAATCCTACAGATAAGATAATCTGTGGATAAAACTAAGTGGTCGTTTTCTTTGTTTAAGGTGAATGAAGTAGGCGTTTCCTTACTTCCTTCGACTGCCTTAGATTTATAGACCGAATCAGTCAATGAAACAAATACTCGGATTATTTTATCGCTCAAAACATGAAGCTGCACGCTCTTATTTGCATATTGCAGCGTGACGGTCTGATTTTCCATGCTGTAATTTAATAGAGTTCCAAACATAGCGGGTTCCTTTCTGCGCATATATAAATAACTGTTGAAGAATTAAAAAGCAGATAACCAAAGTTACCTGCCTGTTAGTTGAATGAAATAGGTGGGGTGGCAATCCCACATCTCTTTTAAGACCTCTAGGGCGTGACGGCTGCCTGTTCCGTCCTCAGATTTCATTCAATATAGCTTACTCATTCAGTAACTTAATTATACAATATTTTAGTATAAAGTCAAGTGGTTTGTGGTGTCGGTTCCCAAATAGCAAAGTAGTGACAATTAAAATCATTTATGCTATAATACCACCGTTTACTAAACATGCCACGCAAGCAGAAAGAAGAGCGATTATGAAAAAGATACTCATTGTTGATGATGACATGCACATAGGGAATATGCTGGAAGAAACCCTTATAAAAGAAAGGTATGGAGTCCTGCGCGCATATTCGGGGACGGAGGCTTTATATGTCCTTTCTAATCAGAAACCCGACCTTGTGCTGTTAGATTTAATGCTGCCGGGCTTAAACGGTGAAGAGGTGCTTCCTAAGATAAAAGGCATACCCGTTATTGTAGTCAGCGCCAAAGTTGACGTTGACGATAAAGTAGCGACGCTGCTTGGCGGAGCCGTTGACTATGTGACAAAGCCTTTCAATGTCAAAGAACTGCTGGCAAGAATCGCCGTACAGCTTCGCCTTGCGGCAAATAATACGGAAGCGTCCGTTTTAACATTCGATGATATTACACTTAATACAAATTCGCACATAGTAACGATAGGCACAAGTGAAATTATAAGCGAAATCAAGCTTACCAGAACGGAATACGCGATTTTGCGGTTGCTTATGCAAAACCCTGAGCAAGTCATTACGAAATCGCTTTTGCTAGAGCGTATCAGCGAAGACACTCCGGACTGCACGGAGACTTCCCTGAAAATGCACGTCAGCAACTTGCGTAAGAAACTTAAGAATGTAAACGGTAAAGACTATATAGAGGCAGTCTGGGGGATTGGCTTTAAAATGCGGACAGAATAAAGCTTGCGACTGTTTGCTGCTTTCACGATTGCTAAATCTTTACTTTTTCTTTACGCTTTTCTTTACCGCTTCCTTTACCTTTATCTTGTAGAATGCTTTATTGTTATAAGCATTTACATCATAAAATGGAGGTTATCTATATGGATTATGTTCTTAAAACGAATGCTTTGAGCAAAAATTATAAAGATTTCAAAGCATTGAACGGATTATCAATGAATGTTCCCAAAGGGGCAATCTATGGTTTCGTTGGAAAAAACGGAGCCGGCAAAACTACGCTTATCAGATTGATTTGCGGGCTGCAGGAGCCGACAAGCGGCGAGTACACGCTGTATGGCAGAAAAAATACCGATAAAGATATAGCCAAGTCGCGCAGAAGGGTAGGCGCGGTAGTGGAAACGCCGTCGATATATCTCGACATGACGGCTGTGGACAATCTTAAGCAGCAGTATCTGATTCTGGGGCTGCCGTCATATGATGGGCTAGACGACATTCTTAAACTGGTCGGTCTGGAAGGAACAGGAAGGAAGAAAGCGAAAAACTTTTCATTAGGTATGCGTCAGAGACTGGGGATTGCAATCGCGCTTGTCGGCGACCCGGATTTTCTTATCTTGGACGAGCCTGTAAACGGGCTTGATCCGCAGGGCATTATCGAAATGCGTGAGCTTATACTTAGGCTTAACCGTGAAAAGCAGATTACTGTGCTGATATCAAGCCATATCCTCGACGAACTTTCCAAATTTGCCACATATTACGGCTTTATCGACAACGGACATATCATAAAAGAAATGAGCGCGAGGGAGTTGGAGGACGCCTGCCGGAAATGTATGAGAATGGAAGTAAGCGATACGAAGGCGCTTGCGCGTGTGCTGGATAAAATGAATATTGAATATAAGATACTCTCAGACACCAGTGTTGATGTCTACGCCAAACTCAATGTCTCGCAGCTTGCTAAGGCGCTTGAGCAGGAAAATTGTGAAATCATTTCCATGCAGGAACATGATGAGAGCCTTGAAAGCTACTATGTGAATCTGGTGTAAGAAGGGAGTGGATTATATGAGTAAATTATTAAGGGCAAATTTTGCAAGGCTTTGGAAAAGCAAGATATTCTGGATTGGCATTGTGTATTCGCTCGGCGTAGGCTTTTTTTCATCGGTTACGCCGTATCGTGAATCACTTATGTATACGGACTATAATCCGGGTTTTGATGAGTTTTTGTATACTAACTGTATGTTTATGCCGATTGTTGCCGCTGTATTTATCGGGTTATTCATCGGCACGGAATATAGCAATGGGACAATCCGCAATAAAATTATTGTAGGACATATGCGGAGTAGCGTGTACTTGGCTAACCTTATTGTCAGTGCAACGGCTGTTCTCATAATGCACATTGTCTGCATTGTGACGGTTATTGTGCTGGGCGGTACGCTTCTTAGAAATCGGGAAATGTCTGTTGGTTATAGTGTTACGCTTGGGCTTTTAAGCGTGTTGACTCTGATTGCAGCAGCGGCGTTTTTACTGTTGATATGTATGCTTATAAACAGCAGGTCGAACGCTTCAGTTGCGGTAATCCTTATTTCGTTTGCTTTTCTTATGGGCGCGATGATGATAAGCAGCCGTCTTGAAGCGCCTGAATATTATGACGCATATACCGTCGAGTATTATGATGGTGAAACGGGTGAAATGATTGAAGAGTACATTGAACAAGAAAAGAATCCTAAATATATTACAGGCATAAAGCGTGAGATTTATGAATTTTTATACGATTTTCTTCCCGGCTGCCAGATGGTGCAGATAGGGCAGCAGGAGGAGGATATTCCTGAAAAGAGCGTGCAGTTTATCATCTATTCGCTGGTGATAGCGGGATTGTCAACTGTTGGTGGGGTATTCTTCTTTCGGAGGAAAAATTTGAATTAGAAAGGAGGTAAGTATTTATATGAGTAAGCTATTAAAGGCAAACTTCGCAAGGCTTTGGAAAAGCCAAGTATTTTGGGTGGGATTTTTTGCGATGGCTGTTTTTTGCATTATCCAAAAAATCGGCATCGGCTTAAGTCAGGATGCGACAGAAGTACATTATTTGGAAGAGGCATTTTGGGTGCAGGCGTTAGTGATTGGCATTACGCTTTCTGTTTTTATCAGTCTTTTTGTAGGTGATGAATATGAGTACGGCACAATCAGGAATAAAATTATTTCAGGTCATTGCCGCTTAGATATTTACCTTGCTAATGTGGTGGTTTGCATTGTTGCAGGGTGGATTATGTGCTTGGGCTGTATGATTGTTTCACTTGTGACAGGCGTTTATTTTTTGGGATTTTTCCATAGCGGACTTGCGGATATTATTGCAGAGGGAATTTGCCTGTTGGCTTTGAGCGCGGCTTATACGGCAATCTACTTCTTTTTTGCTATATTAATTTCTAACCGCGCGATTACGGCTGTTGTCTGTGTTTTAATTTCGTATTTGCTGTTGTTTGCCGGTAACGCTGTTGCAAACAGGCTGGACGAATCAGAGTATTTTTATAGTCCGGACGTGACTTTGGGAATAGGCGAAATAGACGATGGGAGTTCTTCTGAATGGGTTCATAATCCTAATTATTTAGAAGGAGCTAAGCGGCGGATTTATGAAATAGCTTTTGAAGTTAATCCGGGCGGACAATCGTTACAACTTAGCGGAATGTTATATGAACGCACTCATTATATAGAGATGTTTGCGGCTTCGGCAGCATGGATTGTTTTATCATGCAGCTGCGGTGTGGCGCTTTTTAAAAGGAAAAATGTGAATTAACAGTTCAGCCATGCAGAAATGATGATACAATTTGAATTAAAGTATTATAATAAAGTTTGAAGATATGAAATGGGGGTATTATCATGCCTTTAGCGTGGGTTTTGTGCGGCATTTTGTCTGTTGTTGTGCTGGTTCTGTGTGTGAAAATTTATACGATGAAAGCGAGTATGGCGCAGATACGGGAAGAACTCGCAGACTGGCTGGAAACAGATACGAATACCCTTATCTCCATATCTTCTAATGACAAGCAGCTGCGGCTGCTGGCGGCAGATTTAAATAAGCAGCTTAGGCTGCTGCGCGAACAGCGCAGGCAATATCTTAACGGCGACAGGGAGCTTAAAAACGCTGTCACCAACATTTCACACGATTTGCGTACGCCGATTACAGCTATCTGCGGCTATCTGGATTTGCTTGAGCAGGAGAAAAAGTCGGACGCGGTTAAGCGGTATACCGAGATAATAAGAAACCGCGCGGATATATTGATACAGTTGACGGAGGAACTTTTCCGCTACTCGATTGTCATTTCAAGTGAAAACGGCATAGTCAGTGAGAGCGTATCAATTAATGAAGTTTTAGAAGAGAGCATCGCCGCATTTTATACCACGCTGAATGGGCGCGGCATTACTCCGAATATCCGTCTGCCTGAAAATAAAGTGATAAGGGAGCTTGACCGTTCCGCGCTTGCTCGCGTGTTTGCCAATCTTTTAAATAATGTGGTGAAGTATAGCGACGGCGATTTGGATATCGCTCTATATGAGACGGGTGAAATCATCTTCTCCAATACCGCTTCAAAGCTTAGCGAAGTGCAGGTCGCCAAGCTTTTTGACCGTTTCTATACGGTTGAGTCGGCAAGAAAATCGACAGGGTTAGGGCTGGCGATTGCCAGAACCCTGACCTTGCAGATGGGCGGCACGATATCCGCCGAGTATGAAGATGGCAGGCTGAGTATCCGAATATTATTTAAAACTCCTTCTTCTGCATAATTCTTAAGCTAATAGTGAATGATATCGCGAAACAAACGACTATAAATAAACACAATACAGCGGCAAGTAGCATTTCATTCATTGTCATAAAGCGTTCAATCAAGTTGTTCAGCTTGTTAAGCTGCACAGGCATGTTGATTCCGCTGCGGCTTATAATTTTTCCGGCTACGCCGAAAACCGCGAAAATCAGAAAAGCGAAGATAAACAGCATAGTCCCGCTTTTTTCGCTGCCGAATTTAAGTCGCATGGGTATCATTATCATATTGAATATCAGCATTGTGACATATATGGAAATACCTTCCAACAAAATATCAAATGACTGATTAGGATATATGACAAAGCCAATTGCAAATGCGCATATGCCGCCTAAAAGACTGAATGTAAACGAAAGAATGTATTTCCCTTTTACATAAGATGCCCTGCTGACAGGCAGCGTCATTAAGAATACTATGCTTTTGTCGCTTTCATCATAGGCAAGTGTATTGAGTGAAAGCAGACTGAAAACTATGGTAACGTATATAAATATGAAGTTTGAAGTCGGCTGGTTTAAAAATACTACCGCCGCTATCACCATTATTAAAATAATGTATTTTATATTCTGGGATATGAGTTTAATGTCTTTTATAATAAGTCCTTTCATAGTTTCTCTCCTTTCGTAATCATGAGCATTACCTCGTCAATGCTGCCTTTTTCCATCACGATTTCAGGGTAATTATCCATATAGTAGCGTCGTTCATTCGTCAAAAGCTCGTAGCCGAAGGGACGCTTGTTTCTATATAAAACATAGCGTTTATCAAGTTGTTGGTACTGTTCTTCGTTTACCTTCATAATGGCATAGTCGGACAAAATCACGTCTGTGTCTTCATGGAAAAGGATTGCCCCATTTTGCAGGAAATACAAATCGTCGCACAGCCCTTCTAGGTCCGTGGAAATATGGGAACTTATGAGAACCGCCCGGTTTTCCGTATTCATAAACTCACGCAGTTCGCCGAGAATTTCGTTTCTGACGACGGAATCTAAGCCCGCGGTAGGCTCGTCTAATATAAGCAGCCTTGCGCCATAGCTCATCGCAATCAGAAGTTTGAACTTCGCCTTCATTCCCGTGGAGAACTCCTTAAGCGGCTTGTTTAAAGGAAGGTTGTAGGCTGCGCATTTTTGCAGGAACCATTCCTTATTAAAATCGCGGTACTCGGCTTTCATCACAGGTATCACATCTTTGATGGCAAGCATATTGCTGAAAGTGCTTTCGGAAAGAACCGCACCTATCTGCTGCTTGTCAAGGGCGCTTATCTTGCGGCTGTCTTTATCCAAAATCTCTATTGTGCCGCCGTCGATACTGATAAGCCCCAGCACCGCCTTAAAAGTGGTGCTTTTGCCCGCACCGTTAGAGCCTATCAGACCCGTCACGCGCCCTTGTTCCAACTCTAACGAGCAGTCCAGAGTAAAATCATTATATTTTTTCTGCACATGGTCTAGTTTTAGTATCATAAAAATCCTCCTATCAAATAATCGTGACAGCAAATAATCATTATTCTTCCAGTATTAACTCAAACAATTCCCTTATTTCATCGTCCTTCATTCCGCAATTCCTTCCTTCCTGAATGGCGAGTTCGAGTTTGGTCTCTACTGCTTTTCTTTTTTCCTCCTGCAAAAGATTCCGGTTTCCTTTTGCCACGAAGCTGCCCTTGCCATGCACGGTGACGATGAAGCCTTCGCTTTCAAGGTTGTCGTAGGCTTTTTTCACCGTAAGGGCGCTGATGTTTAAATCTTTGGACAAAGACCTGACCGAAGGCAGCATGGTTTCTTCCTTGAGCCGTCCGTCCATAATCATTGCTTTAATCTGCCCTATGATTTGCTCATAAATGGGCTGCATTGATGAATTGCTTATTATAATGTTCATAATTTACACCTTTTCGCCCGCTTTAACGGGACTTTTTGCTTAAGCATAATGGGTTATATAACTCTCTTGGCAAACAGTATATAACAGTATATATCAGTTGTCAATAGGGGGAATTAGAAATATAATTTATTTAGAAATTCCTAAAATTGTAATCAAATGATTGTATTTGAAATCAGAAAAGTGATATAATATAAATGCTAGAATAGTTTAAGTTATTTTAAGGGGGCGTTTACTATGGCGAACACGCTGGTTCAGTTTCGCGCAGATGAATCATCAAGAATAAAGGCGGTCAGCATTTGCGAAAAACTCGGTATAGACCTTCAAACCTATCTGCGTATGTGTATGTCAAGACTGGTGCAGGAGAATGGAATACCATTCAGCATGAAGCTTGACAGTGATTCAGAGTCGGCTGCGCTGAAGGCAATGAAAGCAGCAAGTCAAATAGCAGAAGAAAACGGGATATCAGATATGACACTTGAGGAAATCAATGCGGAAATTTCTGCAGTAAGAAGGCAGGCGGACGAATGAAATATTCAAGTGTTTTATGAGGTTGTGATGGAGGAAAGAAAATCGGAAGATGCCTATCTTGTTACTGGAAATATCAAACATTTTCCGGTGAAACCTTATGTAGTGACGCCAAGACAGATGATGGATATCATCATTGATAGTATGGATAATTAATTATTTTTATAAAAAAACGCAAGCCCTACAGCTTGCGCCTTTGTTGTAGTTATTTAACCGGTATTTTCTTATCCGTATATAAAATGTGGTTTACAAGCCAGCCCAGCAGAAACTCTAAAAGCTGTTGTAAAGACTCCTGTGGATTTTTATCAATCTCGGCGGTATCAATATCTTCAAGCTTCTGAATAAAAGCCTCGTGCGCAAGCTTCTGCGCGTTAAGTCCGCCATATCCTATGCTTTCCATATATTCTTCTTCGTCGGCAAAATGCTCCTTCGTGTATTCTTTGAGCAAGTCCAGTATATCGAGGATTTTGTCATAGCCGGAAACTTCGTCGTAAGACTTCACAAGTTTGCTGGCTTTATCTACTATATTGAAAAGCTCCTTATGTTCGTTATCAATCAGTTCAATGCCGGTCAGGTATTCGTCCGTAAATTCGCAGGGATTTTCACGCACCATCCATTCTTCTAAAGGCGGCAGTTTGCCGATTAGGATATCGCTTCCTAAAATATGTCTGTAGAGCCATTTGGCAAGGAAATTCACAAGCTCCGTTAGAACCCTATGTTGTTCGTCCTCATCGTCAATGTTTACAAATGAATAATCGCGAACTTTTTCACGAAAATATGCGTGCTGCGAGCGTTGCAGTATAAGTTCGGGATCGCATATTTTTGCCATATATTCTTCTTCGTGTGAAAAATGCTGCTCCGCATAATAGTCAAGCTCTTCAAGAATCTGCTTTATATCTTGATAACGGTCGCCGCAAAAATCATTATCAAGTATGTACGCTGCTTTGTTAAGCAAGTCAAATAATGTCCTATGTTCGTCGTCAAGCTGTTCGATGCCAATCAGACAGTCGTCAGTAAATTGAAACATGATAACCCTCCATTCGCTGTTTGTTGTAACTGTTCACTCACCTTACAGTTACGTTTGTTATTCTACTAGGATTAGTGTATCATAATGTGGGGAAAATCTAAAGGGTATATTTGGTGAAAAATATAGTAGTTACGGAAAAAATGTGATATACTATTTTTAACAAATATAGAAAGGGCAATAATGGAAGAAACGAAATTATCTGCGAAAAAGAGAGAAAAAAAGGTGTTCATCACGGATATTGCTATCGCGAAAGTTCCTTTGCTCCAATACAAAGGGTTAAGTGATATGGAAAATGAAGCATTATATCAGTTGGCAAAGCTGGTTCTTTTGACATCGCAGACAGAAAATAACAGTAATGAGGTGGCAATAACCTGCACATTGGATACAGATAATCCATTGGAAAGGATAGGCATTTCCTTTGGAAATGAGCATGAGGTAGATATATGTGCGGATACTGCTTCAAATCACCTGATTTTGTCAGCAAAAAGATGTGTCGTAGTTGTACTGCATAACCATCCATCTACACAGACTTTATCCATAGAAGATATACGCTTCTTTCTTCATTTTGAATCGGTTAAGGTCATGGTCGTGGTTACAAATCAGGGTATTGTCCATTATCTTTGTAAGGACGATGAATATGACTATCTGGATTCTGTTGAATTGTATAAAGAATGTATTGCAGGATTGACATCAAAATCAAAGAGACAAGAGTATTATATGGCAGGGTTGACGTTTCTGGCAAGGTGTAGCGAGGTTGGGCAGTTTTATCATTAGAGGAGGCGAATAAATGAGTGAATACACATTGAATGATATAAAATTTAATCCTGAACCCATTACTCTTTGTCCCATAGGGCAGGGAGATAATGCAGATAAAGAAGAACTAAAAAAGATGTTTCGGAAAAATAAGGAATTGGTGGAGCGGTTAGAACGTCAATTCAATGAGAGAAAAGTGCTGGGTAAAAGAATTGTCTAAGATAACGACATGGAATAATATCCTCTTAACTATTAGCAGGTATGTTTATATATTATCTGTTAATGGTAAGAGGATTTTTTATGTGGTAAATTATTGTAGCGCAAATGTAAGGGCGTGTTGCTTTATTTTGATTACGTTATATGCTATTTTAACCTAAATGAACAAAAACGAAGTTCAATGCCTATTTGTTATAGGATTGCATGAAAGGAGAATGGAAAGTGCAGATAGGAGAAGAAATCCGGAAGTTGAGAAAGCTGTCGGGCATGACGCAGGAGCAGCTTGCGGAGAAATTGAATGTATCAAGGCAGGCGTTATCAAAATGGGAGAACGGGGCAAGTCCGCCTGATATTGAAAGCATGGTGAAAATCGCCGTGCTGTTCCGGATTTCGCTGGACGAATTACTGCTACAGAGAGAGCCAAAAGATAAAGAGTCGCAGCTTCAGATTACATTAGAAGACTTGACGCGCATTAACCTGCATAACAGGAAAATGAATATACTTTTAACCAGCGGGATTATGTTTCTCGTGATAGGAGTGATGATGGCGTCGTTTATCACGGCGCTTGACAGTACCACGTCGGCGATGGGATATATTTTATACCGTTACATCGCTACGGGGCAGTATGCAGCAGCACCTATAAACTATTTTAAACTTTGGCTTCCAGCGGCGTTGATTTTTGCTGTAGGAGTGCTTTTATGCGCGTACTACTTTATTAAAAACCGGAAAGATTGGAAGAAAGAAAACGCATTAAGCTTGAAAGGAGTATTAGAGATGAAAAATATTAAAATATTAGCGGTGATTATTGGAGTTGTTGTAGTTATGATTGTGGGTGCTTATGTTTTAGCAAACGGCGGAAAGAGTGCGGACAAGAAGAATAGCGGACTTTATAACGGTATTATAGAAGAGTTGGGAGATGGCTGGCAGTTTGCGCAGGAAGATATCGGAGAGAAAAATCCTGTGCTGTTCGCGGCTGATACTACATATGACGATGGACAGGGGCATAAAGCTACGATTTTTGCTGATGTTTATTATGCTGTGGACGGAGAAACATATAATCTCGGCGTGATAGAGAGCATGAGTACGGCATATCCGATATCCTATGGGAATAAGCGCATCTATGCAGCATCGCATGATAGGCTGAATATCTATGAGATAGATACCGCTAACCATGAATTGAAGCTGAAAGAACAATATATAACAGAATATGGCGATGGTGACGAGATTTTCTATAGCCGCATAAAAGATGGAGAAGAAGAGGTGGTCTATGAGAAAGATTATCTTAAAGTATATGATGAATATACTAAAGCTACGGTGGTTGATTTCTCGTATGGGGCGGACGTCAGCGCTCAGTAGATTTTGTTATATCAGGTCAAAGGCAGGTTTAATTTAAGCAATACCGTCTTGAAAATATTCTCTGTTTCTCTGTCCGATATAATGGTATAATAAGCTCAGCTCCGGCGGGCTGAGCTACACGAATTACTCCGTAATTTATACCAGACATGGAGATACATAGAATGAAACTGTATGATAAAAAGCAGATAGACTTTAAAAACTTACTATTTGACAACAAAGCGCTGTTCTGGCTGGTTCTGCCAATCGCGATAGAACAGCTCTTGAATCTGCTTATGGGTTTAGCGGATACCATGATGGTATCGACGGTCGGCAGCGAAGCGATATCGGCGGTTGCGCTTGTAGACTCAATCAATAACCTTGTTATACAAGTGTTTACCGCGATGGCGTCCGGCGCGGCAATTATCTGCTCGCAGTATATCGGCAGCGGGAATAATGAAGACAGCAACAAAGCGGCAAGGCAGGTCGTATTGACGGTTTCGGTAATTTCCTTTGCGATTATGGCCCTCGGCCTGCTTGGCGGAGAGCGGCTTTTGCGCTTTGTATTCGGAGCGGTGGAAGACTCCGTAATGGCAAATTCGTTGATTTATTTTACGATAACGGTGATTTCTTATCCGTTTCTTGCTTTGTTCAGCGCGGGGGCGGCGTTTTACAGGGCGGGGGGCAACTCTAAGTTCCCGACTAAAGTATCCGTTATTTCCAATTTTATAAATATTGTGGGAAACGCGCTTTTCATCTACGTCTTTAAATGGGGCGTGGCCGGAGCAGCTTTTGCGACGCTTTTCTCAAGAATATTCAGCACGGTCGTAATTTATTACTGCCTAAGAAAGCCCAAACAGACAATCGTGATAAAGAACTATTTAAAAATCCGTCCCGACATGGCGCTTATAGTATCAATACTGGCGATAGGCATTCCATCGGGAATCGAGAACGGCATGTTTCAATTCGGAAAAGTCGCGATACAGTCCACGGTTTCGACGATGGGGACGGCCGTTATATCGGCTCAGGCAATGACGAATGTGCTTGAAATGCTAGCCGGAGTTTTGTGCCACGGCATAGGAATAGGGCTTATGACTGTGACAGGCCAGTGCATAGGCGCACGCAGAATAGAAGAGGCAAAGTATAATATCGTAAAGCTCATGTGTGCCGCGTGGGTGGGGGTATTGGTATCGTGCCTGCTTGTGTGGGCGCTTACGAAGCCTATAACGAGGATTAGCGGTATGGAGCCGGAAGCGGCTAAGCTGTGCTTTGAAATGATGAGCCTGATAACGATTGTAAAGCCTATATTCTGGGTGGGTTCGTTTGGCATACCTTACGGACTCAGGGCAGCAGGCGACGTTAAATTTCCGATGATAGTGTCGGTATGCAGCATGTGGGGCTGCCGCGTGGCGCTCTGCACCTTCCTTGTAAAAGTGTGCCATCTGGGGCTTATCGCGGTGTGGCTGGGAATGTTTGCGGACTGGATTATCCGCGCCGTCATATTTGTGCTGCGGTTTTTGAGTGGGAAGTGGATACATGAAGAGATGATTGTACAAAAATAGCGGCAGAGTTCATACGAACCGCCGCCGCCTTTTTATATGTTATCTTATTATTTATAAATTAATGCAAATGCGTAATACGTGTCAGTATCAAAAGTAATTGTACTTGGATCTGCATCTAAGTCATCCAGAATGACAGCGGCTCCACCCTGAGTAACGCAAATCATCTTGTAGGCTCTGCCTTCTTTCTGCAATGACTTGGGTATGCTTAAGGTAATACGCGCTTTGGTATCCATCTTATAAACAGTCTTGCCTGTGGGAAGGATATCGTATGTTCTTCCAATATTCCAATCCATCAATACTGCCTCGAAAGCTTCAAAACATTTCGGTCCCTGCAGCGCATTCTGTATCTTTACAGAATAGGCATTTCCGCTATCTGCAGTATAGGTTGCTTTTTCCGTACTGAAAACTGCAAAGCGTTTTTTCTCATCAGGCGTAGTGGGCTCCCATTTCTTAACCTCTTCTTCAACGGTTTCGGTAGAAGAAGTATGTGAACTGTTGGAAGAAGAGCTGCTTGAATTGTTGGAAGGTGAGTCCGTTGTCGTAGATGAACTCTCAGGGTAGCTTTTACTTACCGAGTTACTGTCTTTATATGTATTATATTTTCTGCTTAATGTATTGGCGACTACCCTTATGGAAGCATTTTTATACGAACCACTTAGTTCCATTCTAATTGAGCTATTATTAGAACCTCCGGAAAATTGGTCAATTCGAGTGCCATTAAGATATATATCACAGTAAAATCCATAGTCGGTTCCCAGCGTATAGCTTTCATTGTTAATTGAAAAGTTAATTAAAACAATATCTTTATTATTATCGGAATCCTCTGTTACTGTAATATCAATAGTTGGCACAGGTAACGTTACTGTTGGAGCTTCAAATTGAATCGCATTAGAGAAATCAGATTCTGCGGTTGCTCCGCTAGAGTCTTTTGCTACTACCTTAAACTTATAGTAGCCCGCTGATTGCCCACGAAGTAAATGGTATAAATCAGCTCCACTCGGAGACGGATTCTCATATTCGTAACCGCTTACCTGCTGTGGAGTTCCCGATGAATCTGTCCCACAATAATAAATATAAGCCGTTAAAGATACATCTGAACCATTGGTATTAGTAAAAGTGCCGACTCCTGTATCCTGATTCCATTGCAAACTTGTTACAGCAGCAGGCGTACTGTTTGCTGCCTGTGTTTCCGGTTCCTCCGCATTTACCTGCAGGACTCCGTTCTGGCAGATAACCAGTGCAGCGGCGCCTAATGCAGCCACTAGCATTTTCCAACGATTTTTCATAATTATAAAATCTCCTTTCATTATGTGCATATAGCATTCTCATTTAACTGCTATTTTAATAAAAATCGCCGGATTATTGTTACACTGTCAGTAGATTTTTATATTTATTTATAATGAAATGAAGACATGCTTGAAATTCGCAATCTAATTAATTATAAGAAAACCACGGGCTAAAGTATTCCTCCGGTACAGGCTCAGGCATGGGGCTTGAGCGATATTCATTGGGACGCGAAGAATAAACCTGAACGGTAAAACGGTATGCGCTGTCAGGCTCATTCGACATGAAGGTGTCCCGAATAGGAATCCCACCATGCCCGTCACTTATAATATAGTCTTTTGTCCATGTATTATTCATCACATAATTGCCGTCTTTATCATAGAGGGTTACATTAAACCAGTCGTTATCTTCATAGTCGTCGAGATTGTCCCAAGTAGCATAGTAACGTCGTGAATTGTCAACTTCATATGTTCTCCACTTAAGTCCGGTTGGGGCAGGCAGCGGGGGCGCAGCTTCGCCTGTGTATACGAATGCGTCGGACACTGTGTACGGGCTGTCGGTATATTGTACGCCGTCGCCAACCGCGTATACTGTAAAATAATAAATGCCGTTTTCCGTAAATACCTGTGAAATATTCCATTTTATAGTTTCGTCGTATTTGTGAGTGGGACCGCCCGATCTTACTAACTCCTCATAATACCAGTCGTCATCGTCCGGCTCAGGTGGAGTTTCAGTATCCCTTCTATATAGTTTTAAATAAAACTGGACTTCGTCCACTACGCCCGATTCCAGAACATTATCCCAGACTACGCTGCCGGTTTCGCCGTCCCAATGTGGATTTTCCGGAGCGGGCAGGACAATCAGGGGGGGGACATTATCGCCGCTGTTATTTGCTTGTTTGTACCAATCAGGCAGCCGCGTTACGCCAAAAACTATGAAGGCAAGCAGAATAAGCGCCGCAACAACACACAGAACATTTCGTCCTGTATGAAAAAAAGCACGTCTTACCTGTAGCACGGACTGATATCGCTTATCAGGATCGAGATTCATACATTTGCGGATAATCTTTTTATAACGCGCTTCATAGGGTTTGCCTTCCAGAAAACATTCAAGCGTAGCTCCCAGCGCATAGATATCTGTACGCTCGTCTGTCTGGGCGAAGCCGTACTGCTCGGGGGGGGGCGAAGCCTTTGGTGCCCAATAATTTTGTATCATGTTCCTTATCAGGTTTATGACTACGGGCAGCGTCAAAGTCAATCAGGTATACATGTCCGTCCTCAGTAAGCAGAATATTAGACGGTTTAATGTCCCTGTGGATTATTCCGTTCCCATGCAGAAATTCCAGGACAGAGCAGAGTTCTTTGACAACATGAAGAAACTGTTTCTTAGACAATTTTTTAGCGATTGAAGGCTGCGTTTCTATATATTCTTCAATAACTGTGGTGGAGTTTTCTGAAACAGTAACTTCATACAGTTTAGGCAGACAGGTGTGTGGATAGTTCTGCAACATTTGATAAACTTGATGTTGTCCGGCTAATTTCTTTTGGACATATAATTGCGTTCCGCCCTTTTCACGTACCAGCGACACTGTGCTTTTTTCAGTCTGGCTTATTAGTCTTATCTCTTCGTATTGCATGTTTTTGTCATCTCCGAAAGTTTTATGCGTATGGAAATTCAGGGAAAATTAAGTTCCCCTGCTTGTCGTTCCATTTATTATGTGATAAAATCATAGCACATCAATAAGGAGAAATGCAATATGGATTCAAAATCAACAGAAGAGCTGCGGCATGAGATTAAGGCGGCAAGCGACATTGAGGATTATCTGCAAAGTAATAAAGACAACCTGAATATATGCAGTCTGCCGGAATATTTGAATATTATGCTGTCGCAAAAAGGGATTACTAAAGCCGATGTGGTACGCGACTCACTAATGACGCGCTCATATGTGTACCAGATATTTTCCGGTGAAAAAACGCCGTTTCGTGACAAACTTATCGCCATAGCTTTTGGTCTGCATCTTTCCGAAGATGAAGCGCAGAAAATGTTAAAAATATCGAAGAATAGGGAATTATATGCAAGAGACAAGCGGGACGCCATAATTTTATTTGCCCTGCAGCGAAACCAATCGGTTTATGAAGTTAACGACTTATTGTTCGACCACGGATTTGAAGTGCTGGGGGCTATGGAAGAGTGAGTTTATTTTATGTTGTTTTCAATATCCTGTCCACCATATACAATACGGATTACAGTGACGGTATAAATGTTGGAATCTACTAAGTAGTAAATAACATAGTTATCAACAGGTACTTTATGTATCTGCATACTTTTCCAAGGCTCCCAATCAACAATGGAGTAACGCATTGGCATGAGATTAAGTGAACGAATTTCTTTTCTAATTCGATTTACTTGATTTAATGCGGTATCCGGCACCTGCAATTCAAAGGCAATATAAGAATAAATTTTCCGTATATCATCCAATGCTTCTGGAGAATAAATCACACTGTAGTTGTCATTCATATACCAAACTCCTTATTAAGTTCTGCATCAACTTCATCTGCGGTATAGGTTTTACCTGACTTTAGGGAATCAATTCCTTTCATAAGTTCAGCATCTATTTCAGCACGGCTCATGCCGCCGATAGCCGTAGGTTTTGCAGATGGTAAATGCAAATCAAGAGGAAGTCCTCTTGTCAACACTATTTGGCTATAAAGCATTTGAATAGCGCTTGACGGAGAAATACCAAGTTGACTTAATATATTTTCAGCATTTTCTTTTAATCCGGTATCTATTCTTGCATAAACAGCAGTTGTATTTGCCATAAATATCACACTCCTTTTTTATATTATATCCATATTTGCTTGCATATGCAAGCTTCTTTTATATAACGGTAGAAAGAACTCATTTCCAACATTAAATATTATAAGTCCGTTTTTTTGGACACATATTCTGTTATCCTTATCTTACAGAAAAAGCAAGCAGGGAGAAAGGAGCAAACGGGTATGAGAATAATGAGTATAGAATCATCAAGCAGGGTGTATCATAGACCGGAATGTAGATATGCAGGAAAGATTGATAAAAGGAATCGAATCAAGATGAGATGGGAAGATGCGGAATGGAAGGGATACAGACCTTGTAAATGTTGTGACGGCATTGATTTTCTATACAAGATGGAGAAAGAGAAAATTGAGAGATATGCTGAACAATTCAATATAAATGTGGATTTCAAAGATAGAAAAATCTATGTTCGAACAGACGTAGGCTGCTGGAAGATTATTTATAAAATCAGAGACCAGATATTTATCCTGCTGCACAGGAATTATGTGAATGGCAGGATTGAGTTGGAAGATGCAGAAAAAGCACCGTTTCATCGCCAGGGTGATATTCCTGAGTCTGGCAGCATTATGAAGTATTTAAAATATATAAAAGCCCATGATGAATTTAAATATAATGCACCGAATGATTATCGTACACTGCCGCAGAATACTGCACGGCAGAAATTGTATTACAATACAGCTAAGAAACGTGCGGAGAAAAGCAGCGCTAAAAGGCTGGACATGCTGTTCTGCTTGATTGAAAAGCAGGAAGGGATAAACCCCTTGTCATGTTGTTAAGCTAAAAGAAATTGATAAGTCACATGATAAATTTGAATAAAGTCGTTCGTTTTAAAATGTCTGTTCAAATTTATATATATTTTAAATGACCAATGAGTTATTTTTACTATAAAATCAAGATAAAATAACCCCAAAATATATTGACCAATATGTTTTATGACGGTACAATATAAAAAAGGTGGTAGATAAATATGAACATTAAAGAATTGGAACAAGAATTTAAAAAGAATATATTTTATAATGAAGATACACTTTCATACAGACATTGTAAAACCATTATTGGATGAGCTGAATCCAGAGATGGCGTGTCATTATCATAGTGAAAATGTACTGAAAGCTGGAGGAAAAACTGATGCTACATTCCAGAATATTTCTTTTGAGTTTAAGAAAGAAGGATATTTTTCTACAGAATCTGGAATTAATGAGGCTTTATATGGAAGAAATGATGCAGATCATGGTCTATATGATTATATAATAAGCAATGCTGATATTAATGCCGATGATAGTACAGAGATAATTACAAACAAAATTTTATTAGGAATTGGGGTTGGATTTGATGGGAAAAAATTTATTTTTGCTAGATTTATTCCATCAACGCAAAAAAATAAGATTAATACAGATAAGGTAAAGGTTTCTATAGATGAATTATTAAACCTTGATTTTGTGCATGAAGAGAAAGATTTTCAGACGGGATTAAAAAGATTGGCAATTCTTGTAAAACAGGCAGATAAAATGTCATTATCAAAAAAGACACTTTGTTCTGTAGTTAATCCTAAAAGCGATTATGTAAGAAATAGCATATTTAGCATTTATAATAATCTTGAAGAAAACCTTAATCCAGATGGAAACTATAATAATCGTGTTAAGACATTGTTCGATGAATGGGATAGAGTATTTGGAGTAATGTATGGTGACGATGCTGAGGCAACCGATTTTACAGAAGTATCGTCTAAAATTAGAGAAATGTATGGAATAGAGGGAGAGCATAATATTGATAGCAAGAGATATTTGTTTTCTATGCAAACCTTCTTTAATATTTTCCTAAAATTGTTAGTGTACTCATTCCTTTCACAACTTGTAGATCCAATGTTTACAACACAACAAGAACTTACAAAGGATGAAATCAATAGATTATTTGATGGAAATACAACTGCAAGTAATAAACTTGTAAATAATTTTTTTGAATCTCATTTTTTAGAGTGGTTTACATTTACAGCAGACGTCAAAGAACCGGAAAGCAGTTTTGATGTTATTCTTATAAATGAGACTATGGCAGTTGTGGATAAGTTTGATTTGAGTACATTCGTTTTACGTCCTGAGAATGTGCAAGATATTTTGCAAGAAGTATATATGGGATTAATTCCGAAGGAAATGAGACATCTCATGGGAGAATATTTTTCACCGGATTGGATTGTTGAACATGTTTTAGATATGGCTGAATATAAAGGAGACATTAATAAAACATTAATTGATCCCACGGCAGGCTCAGGTTCTTTTTTAACACAATCTCTAAAACGTATTATATGCGAAAATGGCGGAACCCTTACTAAAGATGATATTGTTAAAATAACGCAAAATGTTGTAGGATTTGATATTAATCCAATATCTGTTGTGTCAGCTAAAGCAAATTATATTCTTGTTATATTCTCAGCATTTTTTGATAATTGCAATGAAGAATTTGGTGAGTCGATAAGTATCCCTGTTTTTATAGCAGATTCAATTTTAGCGCCTGTGGTTTATACAGAAGAAAATGATTCTACGTTAAGACTGGAAACCACAGCTGGAAACGTTGAGATTCCCAAATTTGATTCTTTGGCGAAAGGGAATGAATTTTTGAAACTTCTTAGTCAATCTATTGATGATAGAGGTTCATATGAAATATTTGAGAGTTTGGCTTTAGGCAAGGGATTAATAACAGAAGATGACATAGATGTAGTGAAAAATCTATTTTCAAAATTAAGTGTTCTACATCGTGCAGGTAAGGATTCGTTCTGGCCAATTATTTTTAAAAATAGTTTTGCGCCCGTAATGATTAGAGATAAATTTGATTTTGTTATTGGAAATCCACCATGGATTGCTTGGAAAGCTATGAGTAAAAGTTATAGGTCAGGTACTCTTAAAATTTGGAAAAGTTATGGAATATTTGAAAAGAATGCTTATGATAAAAAAACTACACACGATGATTTTGGGATGGCTGTAACGTATGTATCTGTCGATCAGTATTTAAAGGTTGGAGGCACAATGGTTTTTTTATTACCTGCTTCATTTTTAAAGTCAACAAAAGGTGGAGAAGGTTTTAGAAAATTTAGTATAATTAGAAATAAACAGTGCGTTCCTTTTTCAGTGAAAGAGGTACACGACTTTTCCAGAGTTAGTTTGTTTACAATTCCGGCAGTAGCTATCAAATTTGAAAAAGGCAGTAAAATGACTTATCCTATGGATAAATATAAAGTTTATAGTCAGGTTGGGAGAAAAAGTAAAATAGATTCGCATGCAAATTGGAATCAAGTTGCTAAAATAGTAGAATTTAAAGATTATTTAGCACAGCCCGTAGATAAAGATGATTTGCAATCCTCTTGGCTTACCTTAGAAGATATGACATTTGCAAACAATGTTCTTAATACTAATGTGAAAAGAGTATACAAAGGTCGCAAGGGGATTGAACCGGCTGGTGCAAAAGGTGTGTATATTTTACAGTTGCCAAAAAAGGCGAAGTCAGGATTTTTGAATATCATAAATGATATGTCAAGGCAAAGACGTCAAGATATTATTGATAAAGGCGTTCATAAAGGCTGTATTGAAGAAAAGTATATTTTCCCTATGCTGGGTGGAAGAAATATAGCGCGTTGGCGAGTTAAGTCTAATGAGTTTATGCTAGTACCGCACACTGCGGAATATAAGTATGGTATACCGGAAACTACATTAGCTAAAGAGGCACCGGAAACATATCGGTGGTTATCTTTTTATCATGATGAATTGTTGGATACACGAGTTCAGAATGGAAAATTCTTTAATAAAGATACGCAACCATTCTATAGGCTGGACAATGTGGGTGTATATACATATTCGCCATATAAGGTTTTGTGGAAAGAACAAACAGGTAGTATGTCAGCAGTTGTAGTATCAACTTATTTAGATTCTGTTCCCGAAGCTGATGATGAATTATTTTCTGAGGATAAACCAATTGTGGTTGATTCAAAGGTACTTATGTTAGATGTTTATAATGAGTTAGAAGCATATTATGTATGTGGAATTATTAATTCGCCAAGTGTGGTAGATGGTTATGCAATTTCAACTAACAGAGGTGTTGATGTTTTGAAATATATTGCAATTCCTAAGTTTGATGATAATAATGATATTCATGTGAAAATAGCAAATATTTCAAAAGATATTCATATGGAGATGAAAAAAACAAATGGAAGAGCAAATATTGTGGATTGTGAAAAAGAATTAGATAAATTTATTCACAAGTTATTTTTATAAAGTAGGAAGGGAAGGAAATGGATGAAAGCAAATAAAGTTGCAGTAATTTCTAGTTTGGTTTTAGATATTGTTATTGGTAATATTTTATATTGGGCAGATATACCTAAAGTAATATATGATATATTAATAGGAATATTTACGGGGTTGATAGTTTCGCTTGTGGCGGGAATAGTAGGATATTATGTAGAAAGAACAAAAATAAGGAGCAAATTGCAAACTGTAATTCCAGATACTTATTTTAATCTAACCGTTATACATGCTATTATAGGTGGTATTTTACCATGGATTATATATACAGAAAATTTAAGTAAACTTAATTATAATATGTCTATTTCTATGGCAGATATTGCACTAAAATCGATAGGAAAAGAAGAACTTAATACATATTCGGGATTTTTTAAATATGGAAAGTTGAATAGTGCAGTGTGCAAAATGAAAAGTTTTGAAACTAAAGTGTTTAATTTAAAAAATTGTTTGAATAACGTATTAATAAATGCTTTGAATGCAGATAACTTACAATTAGAAAAACAGACAATTATGCCTGGAATGTTTTTTCCTCCAGAAAAAGAGAAGCTTATTACAGATACGAGAAATTGTGTCAATATACAGACTGCAAAAATACACGAATATGGAGCTTCACTCATTAATGAAATGGATGATATTGCAACTTTGTTTTTTGGTAAAAATAAATGGGAAGAACAAAAGGGATATATTTTGAACCAAACGAACACAATTTTAAGCAATATTAATACATAAAGGAGTAAAAAGAATTTCTGGATAACATCAAAAAAGTGTTAAGTGACTATGGAGAATAAGTCAGTAAATATCCTGTGAATAAGGATAGCAATAAAAAATAATGGATATTAAATAGAAATAGTGGTACTATAATCATATAAGTATAATTTTGATTAGAAAAAGGGTGATTTTATGAGGTTAGAGGAAAGAAATAAAACAGATATTATAGAATCTGACAGCAGACTTTATGAGGAACTGGATAAGGGGATAGATGCTATGGAGAATGGTCGAACTATGCCTCATGATAAGGCAATGCAAATGATAAGGGAGAAACTAAAGGAATATGCAATATAGTATAATAGAGACTATGGAGGCTGTAGATGATGTCATAAATTTTGCGTCATACATGATGAGAAAATTTAAAAATTACAAGGCAGCCGATGATTTCTTAAATAGATATGATAATGAAGTAAATAAACTTAGATTTTTCCCGACTGGATATCGAGGAATCGGTATGGAGTATCGGGGCTATGAAATTAGAATTAAGCCATTCGGTACATACAATATTTTCTTTGTAATTGATTATAATGAACAAGAAGTCATTATATTAAGAATACTAAAAGACAGACAAAATTGGAATGATATTCTGCAAATACATACGACTTATCATTTTGATGAATAAACTGCAACGGGACTCTAAAGCCCCGTTGTCTGTCATATCTATACAAACGGATTAAAATACCTGCTTCCGTCCCAGAACGTCACTACCAAATCAACAACCAGAATTACCACGATAAATCCGATTGTCAGCCAGTCGTTCTTTTTCATCGGGCGCTTGGCGTACCATGTACGCTTCTTATTCTTGCCAAAGCCCCTAAGCTCCATAGCGTTGCTGACCGTCTCGATACGGTTTAGGCTCGACAGTATGAGGGGCAGAAGAATTGCGACGGAATTCTTCATTCTTGTTAAAAGCTTGTCTTTGCCGGATAAATCTATACCCCTTGCCTGCTGTGCCTGACTGATATTGTGGTATTCCCGTTGTACGTCGGGAATATAGCGCAGGGCAAGGCTTACGGAGTAGCCGATTCGGTAACTTACGCCTATGCTTGACAAGGACGCCGCAAATTCGCTGGGGTCTGTGCAGGCGATAAACAAAAGCGCTACCGGAACGACGCAGATTACCTTCATAGTCATATTAAAATGGTAGAACAACTGCTGGGCGGTAATTGTATAAGGTCCTGCAATAGTGAAAAGCACCGTCCGGCTTTCATATAGCCCGACTCCGTATTCAGGAGAGAAGAGATATACGAACAGGTTGTTCATAAGCAGGAAAATCGCGGCAAGTCCGAGTACGATACTGATATCACGGATTTTTACCTTGCTGATTTTGAAAATCCCTATACTGATTACAAGCATACAAATAAGCACTCTTGTGTCGTATGTAACCATGCTTGCGATACTCCAGAGTATGAAGAAGATTAGTTTCGTCGTGCCCGTCAGTTCGTGTACGGGGCTTTTACGCTTAATATAGCTTAATATTGCAATCTTTGCCATCTTACCGCACCTCCTTATTCTCATAGCCGATGAAACATTCCGTGAAAACCTGCGGTTCCTCTATGCCGCATGCAAGGCTTAAGGTATAAAGGCTGGTTTCTTTTAAGTTTGCCGCCTGCACCAGCTTAGGATCGTTTAATACATGCGCCGCCGTAGTGTCGGCAAGCATTCTACCTTCACTAAAAACGATAGCGCGCCTTGTATATTCTAACATCAAGTGCATGTCGTGTGTAATCATCAGTATCGTATAGCCTTTTTCATTTAATTCCTTGAGGAAATCCATGATTTCTGTATAGTGGCGGTAGTCCTGCCCCGCGGTAGGCTCGTCCAAAATGATTATCTGTGGGCGCTGTACCAGAATACTGGCGATGGTTACGCGCTTTTTCTGTCCGAAGGATAGGGCGGAAACCGGCCAATTTCTGAAAGCATACAGACCGCAGACCTTAAGCGTTTCTTCGACGCGCTTAGTACGTTCTTCCTTAGGCATGCCGCTTTGTACAAGCGCCATCTCCACTTCGTCCCAAATCATCGGCTTGGAAATCATCTGGTTAGGGTTTTGCATAACATAGCCTATTCTCCCCGCTCTTTCCTTGATGGTATCGTTCTCTATATTTCTACCTTCCATATAAATTCCGCCGGATACAAGCTTTTCAAAACCGCAGATTAACTTGGCAAGCGTGCTTTTTCCCGCGCCGTTGCGCCCGACTATGCTTACCATTTCGCCCTTGTGGATTGTAAAGTTTACGTCTTGGAGATTGTACTTATCCGGCGTATAGCCGAAAGTTAAGTCTTTCACACTGAGTAGCTCGTCTCCGTGGGAAATGTTTTTTATTTCATTTTTTTGCAGATTATACCAACTGCGCACTTTTTCCTTATCCTCAGGCTTAAGGATAAGCTTGTCCACATGTTCGGGGTGCATTGCCTCGGTTATCTCGACTCCGGCGTAGCGAAGCGCGGTAAGGTATAGCGGCTCCCGGATTCCATGTTCTAAGAGAAGATTGCCTGCAAGCAGTTTTTCCACGGGCATATCCGCGACAATGCTGCCTTCGTTCATTAGAATAATGCGGTCCATTCTGCGCCATAGCACATCTTCAAGCCGGTGTTCGATAATAATAATTGCCCCCCCCGTGCGCTCATGCACCATATCAATCAGTTCTATTGCGGCGCGTCCTGCGGCGGGATCAAGGTTTGCTAGAGGTTCGTCAAACAGCAGCACTTTTACATCTTCGACCATGACTCCGGCTAGGCTGACGCGCTGTTTTTGTCCGCCTGATAACTCTTGCGGCGAATACTCAAGGTGATGTTCTATATCTACAAGTTTTGCGACCTTTTTCACCAAATCTTTCATTTCGTCCTGCGGCATACAGTCATTTTCCTGTGCAAAAGCGATATCTTCGCCTACCGTCAAGCCGATGAACTGTCCGTCCGTATCCTGCAGTACCGTGCCGACCGCATGGCTTAGTTCAAAGATACTGCTTTTTTGTGCTTCTATGCCGTCTACAATCAGGCTGCCTGTGCTTTTACCGGGATAGGCAAAAGGTATCAGACCGTTGATACAGTTGCCGATTGTGCTTTTGCCGCTGCCCGAAGTACCTGCGATTAACACCTTTTCCCCCGGATAGATATCTAAGTTGATGTTATGCAGGGTTGGTTCAGCCTGAGCCGTATATTGAAAGTTATAATCTTTAAAAGAAATTACGGGAGATGCCATGTTTTTACTCCTTTTATGTAATCAGATTTAGTTGGAATGAATTGCTGCTATAGATTAAAAAGAGCCGCCGCATAAAACGACCGCTCTTTATAATTACCGCTATAAATTAATCTTCCTTATTTAAAGAACCTTTCTTTACAACAGTCTTAGCATATGCGACTAACAAAAGCGTGCCGATAATGCCTGTGGTAACTATATTGGCAACGCCTGCCATCAGCCCCTGTGCAAATAATTTCTCAATCGGTTCACTGTAAATCAGGATATCCAGACAAGGCGCCACAACTCCCCATGCGAGCAGATGCGCTATAACCTGACCGATATTGAAGGTGATAATCTTCTTCTTATCAAGCCCTTCGTTGATATCCAGCTTCATTGTCACAAGACCGATTACAAGACCTACAAATGCAGATGCGATAATCCAGCTCCACCACGGACCATAGCTGGTTGCGTCAATCAATGTATGCCCGATAAATCCAATCAGCAGACCTGCGATAGGTCCGAACAGTGTAGCAAATACAGCCTGAATCGCATACTGTAAGCTGATATTAGTATTCGGAACCGGCGTAGGAATAGCAATCTTTCCTAAAACGAAAAATAAAGCGGCGCCGATACCGATTGCAACAACGCTTTTTACTGATAGTTTCTTCATTGGAATCTCCTCCCTCGTTTTCCATAAACTATATTAGTCCGCGATATTCGGACATAATTATTATAGACTAACGTTTATATGGTGTCAACTGAAACTCGAAAAACTGTTGTGACTCGCTGTTACTGCATTGAATTATGTCTCTATTTAGGCTTATACTCTTTTATTACTTCAAGTGCAGGAAGCGCATTCCCTTCGTAGTCGAATAACGCCTGATTAGCCCATTCGTTGCCGCCGGGACCTTTCTCCTTGATATAAGAAAGCGCCGCGTCATTAGCCCAGCCGCTGCCCTCAACCGGAATCCAGCCTGCTTCCCACCAGAAGAAGCCCCGCCCTTTATTTTCGGGAACTTTTTCAATAATCTCTAAAATTGCTTTCATAAATTCGCACTGACCTTCCTTTGTCAGCGGATAGGTTACTTTTTCGCACAGTGCGGGTTTGGTAGCCATGCCTTTTCTGTTTTCGGAGGTAAGGTTCTCATATTCGGCGTAGTCGTCGGTAGTAAATCCGGTCGAAGTCTCCACTACGACAAGCTCTTTGCCGAAACGCAGCGCAATATCATTCATATTATCTTCAAGCTGCTTAAGCGAGCCGTGCCAGAACGGATAATATGAAAGCCCGATAATATCAAAATCTTCGCCTTTGTTTACGTCGATATACTGCTCAAACCACGTCCTGTAAAGCTCATTATTGCCGCCGTTGTCAAGATGTATCATAATCTTTGATGTGGGGCATGTCTCTTTTACGGCTTTAATGCCCGCGCTGATAAAGCGTGCAATATTGGCATAATTCGGAGTCTGTCCTTCCGGCCAGAGAAGTCCGTTTGAAACTTCGTTACCAACTTGCACCATATCGGGAGCGACGCCTTCTTTTACGAAGCCGCTTACCGTTTCTTTGGTAAAATCATAGACCGCCTTTTCCAATTCTTCAACGCCGTAATCAGCCCAAGCCTTAGGTTTTCTCTGCTTGCCCGGATCCGCCCAGAAATCGCTGTATGCAAAGTCAAGCAAAAACTTAAGTCCTGCCGCCTTTACGCGCTTTGCCATGCGCAGCACGCATTCATAGTCGTTGTTGCCCGCACCATATGGCGTGCCGTCGGGAGATTTTGGCTCGTTCCAGAGTCTTAATCTGATATAATTTACCCCGTATGATTTCAGGATTTCAATTAATCCCTTCTGCTCGCCCTTGTCATAATACTTTCCGCCCAGCTTTTCAACTTCGTCAAGCGTCGAGATGTCCATGCCTTTAATATAGTCCAACATGTTGTGTTTTGCTCCTTTCATGAGTCGCATATTTGAGTTATTTTAATGACATTTCTGTTTCCATTCAAAATCTTCCTTAGCTAATTTCGATATAGTAGGCTAAATAATAACAGAGTTATTTGCCAGCGTCAAGTGGGACTTTTATGAATCAGTTCTGAAAGGTAAATTTCCATTATATCCTGCCTAAATACCTTAAATTCC
>JAMPHY010000033.1 GCA_023663185.1 Clostridiales bacterium
GACTTGAATAAAGGATTTTTGTAATGTGATGTTAAAAAGAAGTGTCAAACACCCGCCTTGACAAATCAAGGCGAACGACTTAAAATTTCTATAAAAGGAAATGTGGTTTTGTGCCGTACAGCTTTTAGCTCATGCGGGGTACTACGTTTCTTTTTTTAATTCTTTCCAATGACATTTTATCTTATAATTATATTTTAACAAAAACAAAATTTCCCACATTAATATGTTTAATCCATATAGTTCCATTATCATTTGTTATATCATACAATGATTTATCCTTATCGGCAGTTTTATTATATAACTGAATATATTCATCTTGTCTTGCAAAAGGAAATTTCATATCGGTAATAACCTGACTATCCTTTATAAAACCATTACCGGTAAATAATTTGTTCAGTTCATCTATCGAATAAAGTTGAATATGTCCATCTTTCTTTACCTTCATAAAATTGTCGATTACTTTATTTTTATCTTTTTCATCTCTAATGGGATCAGAAATAAGCGCTCGTCCGTCTTTAGTCAAAATTCTATTCATCTGCCGGATTGCATCTTCTGCATTGGGAAAATGATGAAACGCATATCTGGTAACTATCAAATCGAAACTTTCATCTGGGAACGGATATTTTAAACCGTCAAAAACTTCAAATGTGAGATTTGAAATCCCTTTTTCTTTGACAATTACATTATTTTTCTTAACAATCGTTTCTGCAATATCAATGCCGCAAACCTTTGCTTTGGGAAATCTTTCAGCTAAGGGAAACGCCAGATAACCTGTCCCTGTCCCAATATCCAGAATATTATTAGGTGCGCCATTATCTGTCAAACTCAATAACAAAGACAGATGTTTATCGTCTTTTATTATGCCGGCATATTTTTCATTATCCAAGATATGATTAAAACTTTTTCTAGCCTGTTCAACATTTTCTATAGCATTATCCATGGTTATAATTCTCCAATAGCTAAAATTATATTTCATTTATTCGTCATCAGCTTAACCATCGCCTGATTCAGTCCGTTCACGGTCAGCTTATACATCGGGAACATTTCCTTGATTGCAGTTTCCGCTTCACGCCACGGCGCGCGTCCGGGTGCCATTTTGGGATTCAGCCAGACAATCTTTTTATAATGCTTCTTCATAAGCTGCAGCCATTCCATGCCGGAAAGTCCGCCGTTTGGTCCCCTGTAATTGCCGGACGTGGAATAAAGCTCTTCCGGCGCCATAGCCGCATCTCCGACAATGATAACCTTATAGTCACTGTCCAGATTTCTGAACATCCACTCCGTATCAATCCAGTCGCCGTTTTCGCACTCCGGCGTCTTATAGAGCTTGGAGTAAATGCAGTTGTGGAAATAGTAGGTTTTTACGTCTTTATAATGATTGGACTTATGCACCGACTGAAAAAGCTCATTAAGCAGGCTGCTATAAGGAATCATCGTACCGCCGGAATCCATCAAAAGCAGCAGTTTTACTGCGTTTCTTCTCGGTCTTTCCATCACAATCTGCAGGCAGCCGCCGTTATTACAGGTCTTATCAATCGTGCCGTCGATGTCAAGCTCTGTCTTGGGGATATCCAGTTTGGTTGAAAACTGGCGCAATCGCCTTAGCGCCACCTGAAACTGCCTGTTATCAAGAATCCTGTCGTCGCGAAAATCGCGGTATTTTCTTGCCCCTACCACCTGAAAAGCAGACTGGTAGCCTGTCGAGCCGCCTACCCTGACGCCGCCCATATTGCCGCCCATATTGCCGAATGAAGTCTTGCCCATAGTTCCAATCCAGAAGCTTCCGCCGTTATGCTCGGAATCTTGGTCGCGCAGACGGTCTTTGAATTTCTGCTCTACGTCCTCTTTATCCACCTGTATCTGCTCTTCGTTCATAACGTTGCGCATCTCCTCATGGAACTCGTCTATAAACTCCGACTTATCCAGCCAGCGCAGCATGTTTTTGCTTATCTCATTTTCGGACTGTATCCCCTTAAATACTTCGTCAAACGCCATGTCAAACTTGTCAAACTCAGTCTCCGACTTAACCAAAATCATTCTTGCAGTATAATAAAAATCCGTCAGACTGCTATTGCAAAGCCCCTGATTTAGCGCTTCCTGCAAGGTCAACCACTCCGTCAGGGTGACATGCAGCCCTTTTGCTTTTAAAGTATAGAAGAATTTACTAAACATATTTTTCCCCTTTAATCCGTCCTATGACGTAAAGTTTCCAAATCCTCGTCTTTTTTAACAACCACGCCGATAAACGGCAGTTCTTCTTTTAATCTGTCCGTCGGAATGCCGCCTATCTGCAAGGCGTTAATCCAGTCAATAAGTTCAGAAGTGCTCGGTTTTTTACGGATATCCTTAATCGAGCGTATCCAGTAGAATACTTCCATAGCGTCTTTTAACAACTTATCCTCTACGTCGGGATAATGCGTCCTCACGATTTCTTCCATCAGTTCCGGATTCGGGAAATCTATATAATGGAATATACACCTTCTAAGGAATGCGTCCGGCAATTCTTTCTCCGCATTGGAAGTAATGATTACAATCGGTCTGTGTTTCGCCGTAACCGTGCGCTTAGTCTCGTGGATATAAAATTCCATCTTATCAAGCTCCCACAACAAGTCATTAGGGAACTCCAAATCCGCCTTGTCTATTTCATCAATCAGCAGCACCACTTGTTCGTCGGAGTCGAAAGCCTCCCCCAGCTTTCCGAGTTTAATGTATCTGGCGATATCGTCTACGCCTTCCTCGCCGAACTGTCCATCGTAAAGCCTCTGTATCGTATCATATACATACAGTCCTTCCTGCGCTTTCGTGGTAGACTTAATATTCCATATGATGAGCTTCTTGCCAAGCGACTCCGCTACCGCTTGCGCAAGCATGGTCTTGCCGGTTCCCGGCTCTCCTTTAATAAGCAATGGCTTCTGCAATGCTATGGCGACGTTTACGCCGGATAGCAGCTCCTTTGACGCCACATATTGAGATGTGTTTGTAAATGCTTTTTTCGTATCACTCATGTTCTGATTTCCCTTTCTTATATTTTCATAACTCTATTGAAAAATTTTATATGCCGTTTCTTGATATGCACCTGAATTTATGTTACGATATTTTAAGCTTAAAAGCAAGTGTCTGCTTATTTTATTACTTTAAGTTTAAAGGCAAGTATCTGCTTATTTTGTTATGAAAGGAATGACAAGCATATGATAACCGATTTAATCAACAGAACCAAAACCAGCCTTTCTTTTGAGGTCTCGCCGCCGAAAACGGAGGAAGAATTTAACGCCATATTTGCAAAACTTGATACAATGGCGGCACTGAACCCCGATTTTATAAGCTGCACCTATGGCGCGGGCGGCTCTAAAGCGGGCAAGACGATAGAAATCGCCTCTTATATCCAGCATAAATTACATATTGACGCCATCGCTCATATGACCTGCGTAGGTTTTAAGCGCGCCGACCTACAGAAAAACTGTGAACTGCTTGAAAAAGAAGGAATAACTCATGTTATGGCGCTGCGCGGCGACAGGCCGCAATCAATGACGGACGAACAGTATAACGGCAGGGAATTTCTCTATGCCTCCGATATGATACGGTATCTAAAAGCTAATACCTCTCTACAGATTGCGGGCGCATGTTATCCAGAGAAGCATTATGAGGCGGAAAGCTTTGAAAATGACCTTTCGCGTCTAAAAGAAAAAGTAGAGGCGGGCGCTTCATTCCTTATTACACAGCTTTTTTTCAGCAATGACGTCTTCTATCGTTTCAGGGATATGGCTGGTAAAGTCGGGATAAACGTGCCTATCTGCGCCGGAATTATGCCAATAACCTCCGCTAAACAGATTGGGACAAGCGTCACCCTCTCCGGCTCTTCCGTTCCGAAAGAACTTTCAGACATTATCGCCAATTATGGAGATAATCCTACAGATATGCGTAAAGCGGGGATTGACTATGCTGTAAGGCAAATTCTTGATTTAAAGGCGCATGGAGTAGATGGTATACATATTTATACAATGAATTTGCCGAAGACGACGACGGAGATTGTGGGGCAGATATAATGTGCGGAATGATACATTCCAATTATCAAATTGAAACTTCAGAAGATGTAAGAAAAGCTTCTGGTATGCAAGCTTTTCTTGCTCTGCGGGCTGAGGCAAAAAAGAACGGCATTCAGGATTTAACCTTAGATGAAATCAACGAAGAAATCCGGCAAACACGTTACGAGGGGGAAAACAAATGACCTACTATTTTATGAAGTCGTTGTTGAAAAGCAAGAAGACAAGACATATTGTATAAGCAGATATTTTAAAATAGGATAGGTTTTATACCTATCCCATCAGCCTAATATCTTTTATATATTTCTCCTCGATTATCTACATCAATGACGTACACAATCAAATTCCCATTATCCACACTATAAATAATGCGGTAATCACCGACACGCAATCTTAATAAATCACTATGCCCTTTTAGCTTCTTTATGTCCTCACCATTTGGGAGCTGTTCTATTGCATATACAACACGCTTTCTTTCATTCAATGGTAATTTGTCAATAAATTTTTTGGCTTTCTTTTTGATGATAATTTTATACATCAATCCAGCCCCCATTCCTTTAAACATTCCTCAAGTGGTATTCCTTCTTTATCTTCATCGGGAGCGTTTTTGTAATTTTCTAACATTCTTTGACAAAAAATGTCATCTGCTTCCTCATCGGCGGCTACGCCCTGAACATATGCTAATACATAACCGATTTTATAATCTGGTATAACGTCTAATAGTTCAATAATTCTTTCCCTATTGCTCATATCCCATACCTTCTTTCTTAGCTTATAGACTAATTATAGCAGGTTTTCCTATAAATTCAATCGTAAAATCGAGTCACTAAAGTGATTAAAGAAATGGTTAATCACTCCTTCAAAGTCGCCGTATACTGATTATCGTTTATATGTATCTCGTAGTCTTTTCCCTCAATCTCCATGATAGTACCGTTTGAGAAATGTTCCGAAGGAAGCCTTTCATAAGAGTCAGGATTGATTGGTATAAAAATGCGTAAATCAGAGTCGTCTACAAGTTTGACTGCTTCATAATATCCCGCCTTATAGACCATTTTGCCATCTAAAACATAATCCTCTGCAAGATAACAATAACGCTCGAAGTCTTTGCCGTATGGCTGCATATCAGGAGCTATAAATTCTGATTCATGTCCGTCTAATGACGCTTCCGCATTTACGGCTTGTGCGGAGGTCGCGAACGCCGCCACAATTCCGCCTATAAGCAGGCAGGCGGCAGCAAGTGATAATACTGTTGTTTTTTTCATTTTCATAATAGCTGTAATCCTTTCTTCTATTGCGTTTTTGCTGAAATTGTTACAAAATGGCAAATGTGCATATATTCATGCACCAAAACATATTGTAGTTGTTCTGTATTCTCCCAATCCGTTGTTTTCGGCATTAATATTACAGGACGAAGAACACCATAAGTCAGCGGCGTCAAAATCCTGTCTGAATGCCTGACTGAAATTGAACGTCTTATCGCATGTTCTTTCAGCCATTGTTCCACATAATCATTGCATACCGGCAACGACGCCTGAAATTCAAGGCGGCAGCGGAAATAAGCGACTGCAAAGAAAGATACTGACAATATCATTCCCATACACCAAATAACAAACCATATAGAAGTCGCTGGCGGGACAGATAAAGATATCGCACCACTTTCCCGTATAGCAATGCTATTTCCCTGTGTCAAAGCCGTTATAGCAGTATCCGACTCTGTTTTTACAAGACCGAATCCGGATAGCATTTGATTAATCAGGGTATATATGCTAAACCTAAATGGAATAGTAAAAGGAATAATCAGCCTTAAAAAAGCAATTTCCCATAAAACAAGGAATGCTCTTTTAGGTATTCTATTAATCAACATCACTCGGACAACTACAACTGCAATTATAAAAACCGCTCCGGCAAGACTCATATCCAATATGCTCATATGTACTCCCCCTTTCATAAAATATTATAAGACTGTAGTAGTGTGATTTAATTACAAACTACCACAGTCTTATAGGAATGTCAATACTATGTTTTAATTTTTAAAAGATATTCACTTCAATTACACTCAGTTAAATAACAATTGAAAATACTGTCCTTCCATATCCTCAATTATCAAACTGCCGTCCCAAATGAAATATGACCCTATTCCTGTCTCCATCACAAAATCACCTACACGCTTCCACGTTGATAACGTAGCGTCTGCGCGGTACAAGGCGTAAAAATCAACGCATTCCAAAAGCAGATAAAAATTATCGTCTTCACTATTATATATCGGCGCATAGCCATATCTGCATTTTTCGATTGCCTCATCGATAATAACCGGATTCCAACTTGCTCCACCGTCAACTGTCTCAAACAAATATCCATCGCTGCGCATCTGCGCGCCAATATACAAATGCTTATCTGACAGCGCCGTTAAACTTGTAGGATAGCCGTCTATTTTAGTGCTGATATCAATTTTGCTGCATGTCTTCCATCTGTCCTTCGTGACATACATTAGCTTCATCATCTGTCCAGCTGCGGGAGTACTGCAATACAGAAGAACTCCGTTATTTTCGTCCGTCATACTTAAATACAGACCGCCGCTGTCGTATTCTTCATCAAAAGACGCTAATTCTTTTTCTGCTGCTTCATCAAAAAGAACTATCTTTCCATCTTTAAATTCAGCAGACACAGAATAATAAAATTCTGTTCTCGCCTGTTTCATATCGTCTATATCTGTTGCATTATCGTATATATCTGCTGCATCATCTGCAATCGGCTTTAAAATAGTTTCAACCAAATCATTAATTTGATTTTGATGATTTTCCTCTTCAATAAGCAGACTAAGCTCCATATCCGGCAAAATCAAATCGGGATTGTCGCCGATAACATCTCTATTAGTCTCGTAAAGCGCAGTCCATTTCATGCCGTCGCCAAGCTTCTTCTCTGATATCGTCCAGAGACTGTCTCCTGCTTTTACTATATAGCTATCTTCTTTTGTTTTATTGATTGTATCTGCCGCATACTCTTCTGTGGTTGCGTTTTGTACGTCCTGTTCCCATTTCACCACTTTTTCGTTATCTTCTTTAATCTGATAGTATTTTTCGTTACATTCTTCTACTTTATCAGCAATGTTTTCATTTTCCCAGATTTCCTTTAGCTCACCCTCCACGGTTAAATTCCAGCACAGACTCCATTTTCCATTCTCTTTGCCGGCAAGAAAACATTCTAATCCGGGCAGAGCCACGTCAATACCTTTTACCCATAAATCATAGATAACGACGAAGAAAAACTCATCTTCGTCATCGCCTACGGGATATCCGCAGATTTCAACCAGTTCATATCTTTCCATACCGCATGACTTAGCCGCATGGTTTCGATATGCCCGCCACTTCCTGTCGGAATCGTTTTTTTCTCCAAAGATATCGCTTGCTTTTTCCGGATTGCCTTCTGAAAGAGCTTCAAAATACGATATAATACAGTCTTCTGCTTCTTTATATGCGCTGCTTTGGGGAGCGTCGGCGTATGCGGTATCATATTTGCATATGCACACAATCAAAATCAGACACAGCAACAAGCCTAATCTGCGTATTTTGTGAAAAGTTTCTAACTGCTTTTTATTATTTATTTTTCCCGAATATCTTCTTTCTTCTAAATCAGTCATACCGTTGCCATTTCTCCATAATAATTTCTAAAAATCCTAAATATTAATTTCACTTTCTAATCCCGGCAGGTTATTTAAACTCACTGTTTTCAACGTCTGTAACTGCTGCAGCGCCAACTGCCGAAGTAATTCCATTCGCTCCTTTTGATTCTTACCCTGATTTATTAAAACGGCATTATAACTTTCCAGATTTGCAAGCACTAACAACTGATTTAGTGTTGCCACATCTCTCATATTTCCTTTTACTGTTGGATTTTCATCTTTCCACTGCTTTGACGTCTTTCCAAATAAAACAACATTCAACATATCCGCTTCGTTAGCATATGTATAAGCCACCTGTGCAGGAGTTAATTCCGGCGGTATCAAATTATCCTTAATTGCATCCGTATGTATTCTGTAATTCAATTTGGAAATTTCTCTGTTTAAATTCCAGTTCAAAGACAATCGACTATTCTCATCTGTCTTTAATCTCCTGTAATCCTTCATAATATACAATTGAAATTCCGGAGAAATCCATGTAGCAAAAGACATTGCAATATCACTGTGAGCATATGTACCGCCGCCATAACGTCCCGCTTTTGAAACAATGCCAATTGCATTCATTTGCTCTATCCATTTCGTTGGTGTCATTACAAAACGATTCAAACCAGCTTCATTTTTAACCGCCTCGAATTGCACACGGTTAAAATCAGGATTATGCAAACCTTCCCAAACTGCCAGAAATTCTATTGTATTTCGATTACGCATCCAGTTCTGAATTACAAATCTCGGATCATCTTCATTACGATATTTTGCAATATCAGTCAATGAAATAAATTCATTTTCAAAATCTGCAGTATATATGCCAATATCAATACCTTTTGCATGAATTTTATCTTTGATTATTTTCCCCATTGTTTCTCCTTGATATCACTATTATCCACCCTTACTCTTCCTCCCACGGTATCAACGGATTTTCAATCTTTTTATCACGCAGCATCAGGCTCCCTACGGCTTCCGCCGCCGACTTGCCGTTAAACAAGACTTCATTCACCTGCTCGATAATGGGAAGCTGCACGTCATATTTCGCGGCAAGCCCCATCGCTGCCTTCGCCGAATACACGCCTTCCACTACCATCTTGACTTCCACCATCGCCTCGTCCATAGTATAGCCCTTACCTATAAGGATTCCGGCGCGTCTGTTTCTTGAGTGCATGGAAGCACATGTCACTATTAAATCACCGATTCCGGTAAGTCCGGTAAAAGTCTCCAGTCTGCCGCCCATAGCCATTCCAAGCCTTGCAATCTCAGCTATTCCCCTTGTAATAAGCGCTGCCTTAGTATTATCGCCATATCCGAGTCCGTCCGCTATCCCTGCTGCAAGCGCAACCACGTTCTTAAGCGCTGCGCCAAGCTCAATCCCCAACACGTCGGGACTGATATATACCCTAAATACCTTATTCATAAAAATATTTTGCAGATATTCCGCAGTTTTCTTTCTCTTAGCCCCAACTACTATGGTAGTAGGAATACCTCTTCCGACCTCCTCAGCATGTGAAGGTCCAGATAGTACCGCTACTTCCGCCTGCGGAATTTCTTCTTCAATAATCTGCGACAAGGTAAGAAGCGTATCTTCCTCAATGCCTTTTGCCACATTGACAATTATCTGCCCTTCTTTTACATAGGGCGCCATGCTCTTTGAAGTGCTTCTTGTATATGGCGAAGGCACGGCAAGCACCAGAACGTCTTTTCCCTTTACCGCGCTTTCCAAATCGGTTGTAAACTCCATATCGTCCGGCAGCTTCACGCCGGGCAGCTTATCCTTATGCTCATGCTCTTCCTTAAGCATCTCGATTTCCTTCTCAACTATCGACCACACAGTTATACTATGCCCGTTACCATGAAGTAAAACCGCCAATGCAGTCCCCCAGCTTCCCGCCCCAATTATACCTATCTCTGCCATACTAACCTCCATTAACCCTGCTCTTTATTAGAATTATCATTTTTATGCGTCAAATACGTCTTACGCTCTTCCCCTTTAATAAGGCGCGCAATATTTTCCCGATGTTTATAATACGCCATAACCGTCAATGCTGCCGCGATAGCATACAGTTCATACAAGTGCGCCTGACTCATGCCAAACTTACCCATCTGTCCCATAACGACGATTTCTATTATGAAGCCTATATAAACAAGCAGCGAACCTAATGAAACATAGTGTGTTGTAAAGAAAATACCGAAGAAAATAATCACGCCCATCGGAATAAAATACGGGTGGTATGAAAGAATAAGCCCCGCTGTCGCCGCAATTCCTTTTCCGCCCTTAAAGTTAAGATAAAAGGGAAAATTATGTCCGAGAATCGCTCCTGCCGCGGCATACATTTTCAACAAATATATTGTGTCCGGATTACTTTTACCAAATAAAATCCCCGTAAGGACAACGGCAAGTATACACTTAATTATATCCCCGAAAAGCACAATCAGTCCCGCTTTAGTCCCCAGCACGCGCATCGTATTTGTCGTTCCTGCATTATGACTGCCATAATCTCTTATGTCTATCCCATGCAGCTTTCCATAAATATACGCGGTCTGGAACAAGCCGAACACATAACCAATTACCAAGCAAATAATACGTTCCACCTTACTTTTCTCCTTTTCTTTCCCTTATTATAAATTTAAGCGGTGTTCCCCTAAATCCGAAAGCTTCCCTTATCTGATTTTCAATATATCTTGTATATGAAAAATGCATCAAATCTTTATCATTAACAAAAATCACAAACGTCGGCGGTTTGACCGCTGCCTGCGTAATATAAAAGAGCCTGAGCCTTCTTCCCTTATCCGAGGGCGGCTGCTGCAAAGCTACTGCCTCCGCCATAATTTCATTGAGAACGCCTGTAGATATACGCATTGCGTGGTTCTCGTATACTGCGTCAATCAACTCATATAGTTTAAACAGCCGCTGTCCAGTCACCGCCGAAATAAACGTAATCTCAGCATATGGCATAAAAGAAAGCACCTGCCTTATTTTCTGGGTATATTGAGTCGCCGTCTTATTGTCTTTCTCAATCATGTCCCATTTATTGACGGCAATAATCGTCGCTTTTCCCCTATCATGCGCAATCCCCGCTATTTTAGCGTCCTGCTCGGTAGCGCCCTCATTGGCGTCAATAACCAAAATAACTATATCAGCGCGTTCAACCGCGGAAACGGTACGGATAATCATATACCGCTCAAGTTCTTCTTTTATCTTATTCTTACGTCTTAAGCCCGCCGTATCAATAAAGACGTATTCTTTTTCTTTATAAGTAATATTCGTATCCACGGCGTCTCTTGTCGTGCCCGCAATATCTGATACAATCAGCCTGTTCTCCCCGATAAGCCTGTTTATAATAGAGGATTTGCCGACATTAGGCTTACCGACGATTGCCACTCTGATACGCTCGTCGTCTTCTTCCTGCGCCGTCTCTTTATCAAAATGTGCAGTCACTTCGTCAAGCAGCTCGCCAAATCCCAGCTTATTTATGGAGGAAATTGGAAAAGGCTCGCCGATTCCAAGCTGATAAAATTCATATACGTCAGCCATATATTTATTATAATCGTCAACCTTATTGACAGCAAGCACGACAGGCTTTTTTGAACGCCGTAGCATATCCGCGACTTTGGAATCCGCGTCCACAAGCCCCTGCTTTACGTCCACCATAAAAATAATAACGTCCGCCGTATCAATGGCAATCTGTGCCTGTTCACGCATCTGTGATAAGATTATATCCTTGCTTTCCGGCTCGATTCCGCCGGTATCAATCAAAGTAAAATTCATATCCAGCCACGTGATGTCTGCATATATTCTATCTCTGGTAATACCCGGCGTATCTTTTACAATAGATATTTTTGCCTTCGCCAATGCGTTAAACAAGGTAGATTTACCTACATTCGGTCTTCCTACAACCGCCACGATTGGTCTGGATTTTTTCTTTCCCATAACGTCCCCCGTTCTTACTTAAGTTTCTTATAACGTAATATCGACTCAACAAAATCATGTCCGCTTGATTTTACAATATCTACCTTAACTTGTAAAGCTTTTTCCATTTCTGAGACGGTTATATCGTCTAAAAAATAATCCTCGCCGCTGCGCAGTACGTTCTGCGGAAGCAAAAGCCTCGCGCCTAGCTTCTTATCTTTTAGCTGGTTTATAATGTCCTGCCCTGTTAAAAGCCCCGACACCGTAATAAGCCTGCCAAAAAAATTATTGATTATCGCATATACATGGATATCAAGCTGCGGAAAATGCTGCATAATCGTGTCCGCCATCTTTTTAATATAAGGATAGGCGAGCTGCCCCGTAGCTATAGACAACTCCTCACCAGCTCTAACTTCTTCTGTATCTGTTACGATGTCATGTTTCTCTATAGCCATAGGCAGTTCCCTGCCTTCATACTGCGTCCGCACACCTTCAGCAAATTCCTCCATAGCCTCGTCAAACTCATTCATCATAAGCCGCAGCATTCCTACACCGTTCTCTAACTGTAAGTAACCGTCGTAGCGGCTCTCCTCCGGCAGTTCTTCTCCCGCCATAATATACCATTCGTCAGACGCATGTACGAAATGCGTGCCATGCTCTTTATAAATTTTTTCCTGCCATCTATGTATGCACTCAAGCACACAGACGGCGTCTTCTTTTGTAAAAGGCTCTAGTTTAAAAAGTCCTTCCCTATAATCCGTAAGCCCTACGGGTACTACCGACACGCTCTCAAGCTGCGGCATATATTCATATAAATCGGCAATAGAACGCTCCAATTCCCCGCCGTCGTTTATGCCCTTACACAGAACAATCTGTCCATTCATCGTGATTCCTGCTTCGTAAAGCCTTTTCACATGCCTAAGGCTATCCCCTGCAAAGCGGTTATTCAGCATTTTACATCTTAGCTCAGGATTAGTCGTATGAAACGAAATATTTATAGGCGACAAATGATACTTTATTATTCTCTCAATATCACTATCGACCATGTTAGTCAATGTAACGTAATTCCCCTGTAAAAAAGACAATCTCGAATCATCATCTTTAAAATACAGCGTATCCCGCATTCCCTTCGGCATTTGGTCGATAAAACAAAATATACATTTATTCCTGCACGAGCGGTATTCATCCATCAGACCGTTTTCAAACTCCACGCCCAACTCTTCGTCATACTCCTTATCAATTTCCAAAAGCCACTCCTCGCCGCCCTTCTTACGCACCAGAACTTCTATATATTCGTCCTGAATAAGATATTGATAATCAAAAATATCCTTTATTTCATTGTCATTAATCCTAAGAATAACGTCCCCCTCTTCTATTCCCATCTCTTCTGCAATAGAATCAGGATATACCGTTTTAATCACATGCTGTGTATTCATCAAGCTAGTCCTACCTTCTCTTCCAATTATATCTATATAAATAACTCGCTATAATTAACTATTCACAACCTTTGGGCGGCATGGACTCATATGCTTCCTCTTGAGGTCCTTGTAAAACGCAGACCACTGCAAGTGGTCTTGTACTTTAGCGAGGTCTTTTCGAGCTTAGTACCGCTGCGATTTTACATGGAGCGAGAGCGTGCCTCAAGTGGAAGCATATGAGTTCATGTCGCATTCAGCCGTCCCTCTATAAAAATTATGCACAATTTACAGATATAAAGCAAGCCCAACCGTTCAAATTGTACACTAAATATCTTGACTACCCGACTGTCAGATGTTATAAAATAATTGATATACATTTTTGACAACTTGTGCTTTTACAGATAGGAGAAAATTATGCCTAACATACAAGAATTAGAAACATCTATGCCTGTTGCGCCTATAAAAATTCTGACTACGGACGCCGCGCTTCCGCTTGCGCGTTTAATTAACGGATATCTGGTCGAATTCAGGCAACATCTGAACAACAGCTTCAAAAACGATCCCGCCTTTTACGGATATATGGAGGACGACTATCTTATCAAGGTAGACTGTCCCCGTTCCGGCAACGGCGAAGGTAAGGCGGTTCTCGATACTTCGGTAAGGGGAAAAGATATTTTTATACTTACCGACGTATGTAACCACAGCATAACTTATCAGATGAACGGCTTTACTAACCATATGTCTCCCGACGATCATTATCAGGATTTAAAAAGAATTATTTCCGCCATCAACGGAAAGGCGCATAGAATCAATGTTATTATGCCCTTTTTATATGAAGGCAGACAACATAAAAGAAGCGGCAGGGAATCCCTTGACTGCGCTTATGCAATCGAAGAACTTATGAGCATGGGCGTCGCCAATTTCATCACTTTTGACGCGCACGATCCCAGAGTGCAAAACTCCGTACCGTTAAAAGGCTTTGACAACTACACTCCGCACTATCAGTTCATGCGGGCGCTCCTTCATTCAGAGAGCGATTTAATAATCGATAAGGAGCATACTGTTGTCATAAGTCCGGACGAAGGCGCGCTCGACAGAGCCGTATATTTTGCCAACGTACTCGGTGTAGATACGGGTATGTTCTATAAACGCCGTGACTACTCCACTATCGTAAATGGTAAAAACCCGATAGTCGCACATGAATTTTTAGGAGATAATATCGACGGTAAAGACGTAATAATTATAGACGATATGATTTCCTCCGGCGGCAGCATGATTGACACCGCCAAACAGTTAAAGAAAAGAAACGCCAAGCGCGTCTTTATCTGCGCTACCTTCGGACTTTTTACCGACGGTCTTTCCGCGTTTGACGAAGCTTATGAAAAATGCTATTTTGACCGCATAATTACTACCAATTTATGCTATCAGCCCCCTGAGTTAAGGGATAAACCTTATTATCAGGATGCCGATATGAGTAAATTTATTGCCTCAATCATTAATTTTATGAACCATGACGCTTCCATGTCGAATATTTATACGCCTACGGACAAGATTCATAATATTCTTGCAAAATACAATAATCGTGAAGACGATGCTTTGGATAATTAATCTGCATATTCTGCAGATTAATTATCCTGAAGCCATCTTTTACTATTTTACTCATTGCCCGCGGGAATAAGCGGAAAAGCTATAATCACTTTGAACAAATCACCGTCTAAGCGGATTTCAAAAGTGCCGTTGAGCGCTTCGGTCAGGTTCTTGGCAATCGAAAGCCCCAGTCCGCTGCCCTCCGTCGTTCTGGATTCGTCTCCCCTTATGAATCTCTCGGTCAATTCTTCCGGATTACAGTTAAGCTCGGTAGCCGAAATATTCTTTAAGGATATTTCAATCCATGCTTTTCCCGCAGCGTCTTTATTCTTTATCTCTTCTGCCGTAATATAAACCCTCGTACCCTCCAACGCATATTTATAGATATTATTAAACAGATTTTCCATAATGCGCCAGATTCTTCTGCTGTCCGCCTCTATTACTACATTAGACGCGCTTATGTTCATAACGATATTTAAGTTTTTCTCCTCAAATTTCTCTGAAAACTCTCCTACCGTCTGATTCAGCAGCTCCGTTAAGTTGATTCTTTCAAAACTCAGACTGATATTGCCCGAAGATATCTTGCTTGCCTCTACCAAATCGTCGGTAAGCTGTTTCAGTCTCTGCGACTTCTCATCAAGTATCTTAATATAGCCGTTTACACGCTCGTTGTCTATCTTTTCACGCTTGATTAAATCCACATAATTTATAATTGATGTAAGCGGCGTCTTGATATCATGCGATACGTTGGTAATCAGCTCGGTTTTCATTCTTTCGTCCTTCATACTGTTTTCAACCGCGGTTTTGATGCCGTTGCCGATACTGTTTACGGATTTTGCCAGCGTGATATTATGTCCGTGTACCTTCTCAGGCTCTACCTGATGTGAGAAATCCCCGTTTGCTGTTTTTTCAATAATATTTACGATATCCTGTCTTTCTTTAACATCGCGGTAGAGAATCATTCCAACTACCACGTCTACAGCGAGCGTTATACATATCACAAGAAGCAATCCAAACAGATGATAGGAACCTAAAACAAACTGGAACATAATCATCATAAAAATATTAAAAATCAAGAATAGTATATAAGGCACACACGTTCTTACCGCTATATTACTGTTTGCATATAACTCCGATACCACATCTACACATTTTCTGACGATACGATTAATAAAGCTGTTCTTCCATAATGTTTTTGCCTTTATTCTTCTTACCAGACTGTAATAGAAGAACAGGAGCACTATATCCGCCACAAATACTATCGCGCCAAAGCCAATCCTAAACCAAGTAGTATACAGGTCATCAAAATAAACTACATCTAAACTCATAACAAACGCTGCTACTATTAGTACTCCGGAAACCACTCCCAGAACAAGCGCCGCTTCCGTCGGTATTTTGTCAAAGCCCGTTAGAGCGATACTTACATTACCATTTTCATCAACATGGCGTCCGGTAGTTACAGTCAAACGTATAAATATAATCAAATACAGAATAATTGCCGAAGCTGCAAGCACCAACCACTTAAATATGTTAGGCGCATAATTTTGAAATCCGTTGTATCCTTCCGCAAATGCATCATTAGCTACATAGTTATCTACCGCAATCCATAACCTGATATTCTCCGGATATGCGTAACTATATTTTTTTAAAATTTGCCGAACCCATTCTTCATCTATATTTGAGTTAGTCTCATATAACATTATATCAGGATCATAATAGATATACCTGCTCATATTGTCATTCATTTTTCCCGCAAAAACATCATCGAAAAACGCCGCTTTATCTATACGGTTTTCTTCCGTCGTACCGTCTATGGAATCGTCTATCATATTGGTAAAATATTCCGTATATCCATTTACGGTTCTTTCGAGACAGTAACGTATATTGGTATTGTTTCCGGCGTAATAATCGCTAAATTGCAAATATTCATCATAGTTATATTTAAGGTCCTCCATTGCTGTAGCTATATTATCGCATAACCGTAAATAACTTCCCCATTCAGATGTATAATCTTCAATATTCTTACCTTCAATAGTCTTATAGCGATTAAACAGAATATCATAGTACTGATCCGGAGTTTCTTCCAGCATTTCTTCCACCGTGACTGTTTCTGTAGTATTGTCATAACCTGAGTAACTAGAATAAGAGGATATCGCCCCATCATAACCACCCGAACCGCCATATATTAAGGAATTGCCGGATACATCAATCTTATATGCGTCTGTCGGCACCTTCATATAATAATAATCTGTGGGATAGTCCTGTGGAATATCGCGGTTAAGCGTCGTTATTATGGTTATCGGGCTTAAAAAATTATTCAATTCCTTACTGTTTGAAGCGTAGGTTGAATACTCAAGACCATAATTCTGCCACTTTAATAAATCCTTCAGATAATATCTTGCAGTCAGATAACTTTCAGGCATGGCGCTTGTACGATTAACATATGCCGTTACATCAATAATCTTATTACCGTCAAATTTACCGTCCGTTTCCATCTGACTTCTGATAACGCAAAATCTCATGATATCCGAGACAGCATTTTTATATGTGGAGTTAAAAATATCTGACTCCTCATAAATTCCATTATTGCCTACATTCCATAGCGAATATGTATAACGGCTGTTTCCATACAAATCATGCACTACAATGGTTGAACCTGAAATCACAGACAATAGAACAACCGCCGCAACAGTAATCAACACATGCTGTAAGAACTGCAAAAAGCCCTGCATTCCGCTTTTATTTTTAATTTTCTTTTTGCTTTTACTCTTCTTTTCGTTCGCTTCTACTTTTTCATCAATTTCTATATTTGAATTTTCGCTCATCGTAATCCCCTTTCTACTGTTTTTCGATTTTGTACCCTACTCCCCACACAACCTTCAAATAGCGCGGCTCTTTGGGATTAATCTCAATCTTTTCCCTGATATGCCTGATATGTACGGATACGGTATTGTCTGCCCCGACAGCCTCCTCGTTCCAGATACTTTCATATATCTGCGAGATGGAGAACACTCTGCCGCAATTTTTCACAAGCAAAAGCAAAATATTATACTCTATCGGAGTCAGCTTCACAACTTCACCGTCTACCGTAACCTCTTTCTTATCGTCGTCAATGCACAAACCGCCTACCTGAAATAAGGCGTTATTATCAACATTGAGATTGCCAAGCATCGTATACCGCCTTAAATTCGATTTTACCCTTGCCACAAGCTCTAACGGATTAAAAGGCTTAGTCACATAATCGTCGGCTCCGATATTTAATCCCAGAATCTTATCATTGTCTTCCGATTTCGCAGAAATAATGATAATAGGTATGCTGGAATACTCTCTGATTTTTAAGGTAGCGCGGATACCGTCAAGCTTAGGCATCATCACGTCTATTATTAGAAGATGAATATCCGTTTCCTTTAAAACCTTTATTGCCTGTTCTCCGTCATAGGCTTTGAAAATCTGATAACCCTCCTGAATCAGATAAATTTCTATTGCGTCAACTATTTCTTTATCATCATCGCATATCAGAATATTAGACATATTTTTACACCTCCCGATAATATTACAACATATAAAAACAAAGAAATTCCTACGAACTTTTTTAAGGTTTTCTTAATATTTTAATCCCATAAATGCACCCAGATTGCCTCTCCTGCCTTGACTCGCCCTATGTGAAAACAAATATTCCGGATTACAACAGGTGCATATATCTGTTATCTGAAGCTTATCAGGCGCTATCCCCGCCTCTATCAGCACAATTTCGTTAGCCTTCCATAAATCCAACAAAAACTTGCCGTTTCCCTTATCTGTAAGGATTTCTTCACGCTGTCCCGTTTTACAAAACTCCTTTGCAAAAGCCTCCGCTACGTCCTCACTCACCTCATAACAGTCATGGCAGATAGACGGTCCGACTGCCGCCGTCAAATCCTCCGGTTTTGTGCCGTATTCCCTTGCCATCGCTTCTACCATGCGAAGCCCCATTCTTGCCACGCTCCCCCGCCAGCCTGAATGCGCAAGCCCTATTGCCCTATGTTTTGTATCAACAAAAAAAAGCGGTACACAATCCGCATAAAAAGTTGCCAGCACTATTCCTTTTTCATCAGTAATCAAACCGTCAATATCCGTATAGTCTTTCGGATATAAAACGCCTTTGCCCCTATCTTTATAACTTACCACCCTGATATTAGTAGTATGGGTTTGGTCTGAGCAGACTATATCGGATACCTGACAGTCTAACGCCTTCGCCACCCTTTGATAATTCTCATCGACCGCCGCCTTTTCATCTCCCCTTGTATAGCTTAAATTCATGGAAGAAAATACTCCTTCGCTCACGCCGCCAAGTCTGGTTGTAAACATATGCTTGACAATTCCTGTTCCCGTAAGGATAGGAAAAGTTAAATACTCCATATCACCGTCTATATTCTGCTTCATTTGCAGTTTAGAAGGCTTTCTTTTTATTTTCATCAAATCAATCCCCCTTACATATATTTAAACACACTCTTCATTCATTACGCATATTCAAACGCATTCTTTACCCATTGTATATCATCGCCGTCAATCGCCACCACATCGAAGCGAATCGGCGTATCCGCCGGACATCTGTGTATCATTCTATAATAATCCGCCACCCTGCATATCTTCTTCTGTTTAGCAAATCCTACCGCCTCTAACGCACTGCCTTTATCAGAACCGCTCTTCCTATACTTAACCTCAAAAAACACCAAATACTCCCCATCATATCCGATAACGTCAATCTCCCCACTCCTACACCTGAAATTCCGCTGCTTTATACGGATTCCATTCTCTTCCAAATACCTGCAAGCTACCTCTTCCTTATTTGCACCTATTTTTCTTGTGTTCAAATCTATCCATTACTCCTTACTTATGCTCTTGGGCGACATGGACTCATATGTTTCCTCTTGAGGCTCTTGTAAAACGCCGGTACTTAGCGAGGTTTTTTCGAGCTTAGTACCGCTGCGATTTTACACGAAGCGAGAGCGTGCCTCAAGTGGAAACATATGAGTTCATGTCGCATCCAACCACCCATATCCCTTACATTCCCACCTTCGCCTTAATCTTATCCATCGCGTCAACAAACACCAAAATCTCCGCCACCACTTCATACAGCTCAGGCGGAATCGTCTCGCCGATATCCAGTCTCGACAAAGTATCGGCAAGCTTATCGTCCCTATGCACCGGAACGTCCGCTTCCTTCGCCTTTTCGATAATCTTCTCCGCCAGCGCGCCTTTTCCGGAAGCTATGACTCTTGGCGCCTCGTCATTCGGATCATATTCAAGGGCGATTGCCTGCTTTATCTTATTTTCTTTTTCTCCCGCCATACAGACTCCTTCCTTCTTCGCACGACTCTCCCACTTTATCTATGCGCGCATATCGAACGACGTCATGCTAAGCACAGAAATATTCTTATTCTGCTCCAATATTTTCTGCATAATATTGGTCTCTTCCTCTTCTTTGTCTTTAAGTTTAAAGTTAGCGCTCATTGAATAACCCCGTTTCTCCAAACGCTCATTTAAAATATGAATATGCTCCGCAATAAGATCAAGCGATTCCTCATCTCTTAGTGTAAAATTAGTGCTTACCTTATTCTGACTTGTCTGCATGGTAATATATACGTCCATAGGTCCTAAGTTTTCCATATCAAGATGTAAAAGTGCGCTGATATTACCGTCTTTTCTCGCCAGACTCTTCTTGTTAGTATATACATATAAATCACCATGCGCCTGATTGCCGCTCATCATAAGCGGAAGCTGGACATACGGAAACAAATGATTCATCTGATTGATGAAATCTACATTGTTTTGCAGGTTTTGTACGCTCTTCGCACCGAGACTGTCAGCCTTGCCCGCCATCTGAAAAGCTTCGCTTATTCTTGCCGTCTGTTCTCTTATTCTTTCATAGAGTTGCTCCACTTTCTCCTTCAACGCCGTCTCGTCTGCTCCTATCGTCCAATCTTTAGCCATCTGCGTATGGAGAAGATTTTGAAAAGCCTTGCTGCCAAAAAGTTCTTTCACATGCTCATGAAAACGACTTCCCACTATATCTGACTGACTTGAAAGTAACTCATTTATCTGTGAAAGCGTCTCTTTCGGAGAAAAATTTCCCTTCCCTATCTGTCCTGCCGTCTCTTCATTTGCGCCAAGCTTCCTTAACATACCCTCTAATTCTTTCCATGCTTCCTGTGAAAGTATGGGTTTGGACGTCCCTACATCTTCCTGCCCTATGATGCCTTTTTCTTCTGAAATTACAACCTTTTCCCCTGAAAGTGCAGAACTGTCTGTTTCCGCCATATTCTTAAGCGCCATTTCTTGCACAAGCGCCTTATCTGCATTAATATTATCTGACTGTGGATTTTCGGATTGAAGATTTTCCGGCATAGTATTAACAGCGGCATTTATCTGCGCATTTTCCCCCGCCTGCGCTTCTGTGGGCGTATTCTGCGCCGCCTGTGTATCTACATTCAAGCTTTCCGCATTACCCTCGCCGATAAACGCCTTGATAAGCTGTCCATAGAACATGACGGCGTCCGCTTCTTTTCCTTCTGCCAAAAGTTCATTATATGTCTGCGGAATTTCCTGCATAAGCTGCTCTGCACTCTGCAAAATCTGATGTTCATTATTCTTATATAATTCAAATTGTTCCAGATTAATCTCCGATATCGGCAACCCCAGCCTGATCATCTGCATAATAGATGATGGATTAGCGCCCGGAAAGTCTACAAGCTGTCTGTTCACATATGCTATGGAATCCCTGTCTATCGGCAGCCCTTCCTGCATCATGTCCGATACCATTTTTATATTCTCCGCTGTCTGAGAAAGTCCGGCTGCCGATAACGCCTTAAGAATGGTAGCCTCGTTCGCCATATTAGCATAAAGCGGCGTAAGCGAAAGCAGCGAGCCGTTATTGGTTTTTACCTCAAAGCTCATACTCTGCCCCAGCGCAATATTCAAATCCCGTTCCAATCTGGCGGTAAGCACGACGTCCGGCTCAATAGCAATCTGCACGCTATTCCCGTCTTTAGCTACCACTTCGCCCTGAATGGTCTGACCGGGCGCAACATTTCGCATTTCATTCATCGCCCTGTAATTTTTATCCTCAGACACAGCCGCCGTCTGCCGCCCTGAATCCACCTGGCTTATGCTATTAGTTAATGATTTAAAAATATCACCGAGATTCAATTAATGACCTCCATTCATTCAACAAAATGTGTTATAAAGGATTTTCTATGAATTGGGCACGGACCATATTTTTTAAGCGCCTCTATATGCTCTTTTGAGCCATATCCCTTATTGGACGCAAAGCTGTATTCAGGAAAAGCGCTGTCGTACTGTACCATCAGCCGATCCCTCGTCACCTTTGCCACGATACTTGCCGCCCCGATAGATATACTCTTAGCGTCACCTTTAATAATACCTACCTGCTTTATATCTACCTGCGGTATGGTAACGGCGTCATTTAAGAGTAAATCCGGCTTAACCTTAAGTTTGGATATTGCCTCGCGCATGGCCTCATATGTCGCCTTAAGAATATTTATCTCGTCAATCCGCGCCGGAGTATTATAACCAATACCGACTGCAACCGCCTTCTCCATTATCACGTCATAAAGCTCCTCTCTTTTTTTTTCGGAGAGTTTCTTAGAATCGTTGATATATAAAATGTCACAATTTTTTGGCAAAATAACCGCGCCCGCCACTACCGGCCCCGCAAGCGGCCCCCTGCCTACCTCGTCAATGCCGCATATATACGAATAAGCCTCGTACTTTTTTTCAAAAAATTTTAGCTTCTCCGTCCTCTCCAACTCTCGCTTATATGCCTCAAGACGCTTTTTCGCCGTATTGACCGCCTGCACGACGCCGCTTCTTTCGTCCTTCTCATAAACAGATAATAATTCAGGCAGCTTCATATAATCCGCTGCCTGCAAATTCTTCTTAATTTCCTGAATTGTTTCCGCCATTTATTCTTCCCCTATATTAATAATATGTTATAACTGAAATTTCCATAAATTAACGCCGCTAATTTACCTATGCTTTATAAAGCCAAATTTATCAAACGGCCATATTCTAAGCCACGCCCTGCCGACAATAATATCCCTCTTTACATTCCCAACAACAGGATCCCTGCTATCAGAGCTATTGTTTCTATTATCGCCCATAACAAAGTATTCATCATCTTTTAGGATAATCGGCACATTCGCCCTTCCGGGATTCTCGATAACTTCCTTACCATAGCCTTCCGCAAGAACTTCACCGTCAATATAAATATTACCCTCTTCATCAATATAAACCGTCTCTCCGGGTAAGCCTATAATACGCTTAATTAGAAACTTATCTCCCAGCGGAAAGACAATGATATCATAGCGCTCCGGTTCTTTGAATTTATATGTAATTTTATCCACAATCAGATTATCCTGATCGCTGAGTTTCGGTTCCATAGAGCTTCCGGTTACTTCCGTGCGCTGCCCCACGAAATGAATTACCAGATAAGACAGGCACAGCACCACTAAAATATACAGACTTGTGCTCAATATTTCACTCAAAACCTTTTTCATTGCAATATATTACCTCCAAAATCAGCGGGCGTCTCTAACGTAATTCTTCCTATTCTGCCGCTTCTGAAATCGTCAAGAAGAAGCGCCGCGCCCTTCTCATAATCGATTTCTCCGCCCTTTTTAACGCATTTTCTGCTATTACAGATATCCTCAAGAAGCTCAAGCGGTACATTCAAGTCTTCCGAAATCTGATAGCGTTCAATCAAAGCTTTTCTATAGTGTACCACTAAATAGGCAAGTAAGTCTATGGCAAGTTCAGTCATCTGAATAATTTCATCATTCATAGAACCTATAAACGCAAGTTTCCGCCCTACGTCCTGATTCTCAAATTTCGGCCATAGAATGCCCGGCGTATCCAAAAGCTCTAACTCCTTACTTAAACGAATCCATTGTTTTCCTTTAGTAACCCCCGGTTTATTTCCGGTCTTTGTACACGCTTTACCCGCATAGGAATTAATAAAAGTGGATTTGCCTACGTTGGGAATACCGGCAACAAGCGCCCTAAGCGGTCTATTTATAATACCTCTTTGCTTGTTCCGCTCTATTTTCTCACGACACGCCTCTCTTACCGCAGGTTGAATTGCCTTGATACCGCTTCCGGTTTTAGAATTAACTTCAAGTACACTGTACCCTTTTTCCTTAAAAAATTCAATCCATTCTTTATTGAATCTAGCGTCCGCCAAATCGGATTTATTTAATAAGATAAGTCTGGATTTATTTCTTCCAAGTTCATCAATATCGGGATTGCGGCTGCTTATAGGTATTCTGGCGTCTAATAGTTCTATTACCAAATCAACCAGCTTGATATTTTCCTGCATCATTCGTTTTGCTTTCATCATATGACCGGGATACCATTGATAATTCATTTAACAACCTCCACTTATTCTATCAATCCCATCTCACTATCATCACTCTTAAACCTAAACCACGCCTGTCCGATGATATTACTTTTCTTAATGGCGCCTATGTTGCCCGAACGACTGTCCTCGCCATTATTACGGCTGTCTCCTAATACAAAATATTCGTCCGAACCTAAAGTTATTTCATTTTCGGCAATACCGGGATTGGCTATTTTATCAAAATCGCCGTCCTCATCAAGCATTACCCCGTCCACATAAACCCTTCCGTTAATAATCTGCACGGTTTCGCCCGGCAGCGCAATCACCCTTTTCACATAATAATGCGTCTTCTGGTTGCCGTTAGGAAGGAACACAATAATGTCGTCTCTCTTTGGAGAAGAAAAACTATAGATAAAACGATTTATTAAAATTTCCTGCCCGTTATACAACGTCGGCTCCATTGATTCGCCAATCACGCTTGTGCGCATTCCCACGAAATAAATAATTGCAGCCGCAATAAAAATAACGACAAACGTACTGAATATCAATTCAAATATTTCTTGTATGAGTTTAGGGCTTAATTTTTTTTCTTTCTGATAAAACTGAAGTCCTTTTCGTCTCTTGAACAAAGCTATACCTCTTCATATACTCATAATCTAAAACAGCTACCTCAAATTGCTTTAAGGTAACTGCCATGATTAACTCTTATTTTACAACTCTTTTACTTTAGCCTTCTTACCGACACGGCTTCTCAGGTAATTCAGTTTTGCACGTCTTACCTTACCTCTTCTTACCACTTCGACTTTCTCTACATTAGGAGAATGAAGCGGCCATGTTTTTTCAACGCCTACTCCGTTTGATAATTTTCTTACGGTAAAAGTCTCTCTGTTGCTTCCACCCTGTCTCTTTAAAACAATACCTTCAAAAACCTGAATTCTTTCGCGGTTTCCTTCTTTAATCTTTCCGTAAACTTTAACTGTATCGCCTACGTTAAACTCCGGAACTGTTTCCTTTACCTGAGCTGCTTCGATTTCTTTAATAATTTCATTCATAATTAATCTTCCGCCTCCTTTAAACATGAGATGTTCTTAATACTATCTGTAACAGAGGACCATCTTTTTCACAACATTAATAATTTATCATATTATGGAAGTAATTGCAAGCATTAATTTTTAAATATGACTTCCATGATTTTTCTCCCACTTCTCATATAAATCCGGTCTAAGCTTCTTAGTTCGCTCTATGGACTGCTCAAGCCGCCACTTATCCACTTTCGCATGGTCTCCGGATAGAAGAATTTCCGGTACGCGCTTCCCATTCCAGACCTCCGGACGCGAATACTGCGGATATTCCAGTAAATTGTTATAGAAAGACTCTGTTGTTGCCGACTCGTCATTATGCAGCACACCGGGAACCAGCCGCGATATTGAATCAATCATCACCATCGCCGGAAGTTCTCCGCCTGTCAACACATAGTCCCCGATAGAAACATAGTCCGTCACTACTTCTTCCAAAACCCTTTCGTCTATACCTTCATAGTGCCCGCATAAGAATATAAGCTCCTTTTCTTTGGCAAGCTCCCTTGCCATTTCCTGATTAAAGGTTCTGCCCTGCGGCGTAACGTATATTACTCTGGGGACGCTGCCTGCTTTCTTATCTATCGCGTTAAACACAGCCATACACGTATCATAAACAGGCTGCGCCTGCATAAGCATACCTGCGCCGCCGCCGTAAGTATAGTCGTCTACCTTTCCATGCTTATCGGTCGTGTAGTCCCTGATATTAACTGCCTCTATGGAAATAAGCCCTCTCTCAACCGCCTTGCCGAGTATGCTGGTATTAAGCCCTTGAAGCACCATTTCGGGAAATAGCGTCAATATGTGAAAATTCATTTATGTCCTCCGTATCTATGACAACAGCCCGTCCATGATATGAACGGTCATTACTGCATTTTCCATATCTATATTAAGTATGCACTCTTTAATAGCCGGTAGAAGCGCCTCTTTGCCGTCTTCCATTTCTACTACGTATACGTCGTTTGCTCCGGTTGTAAGCACGTCCTTCAATATGCCAAAAGGACTGCCGTCTTCTGTTTCCACCTTCATTCCGAGCATATCCGCTATGAAATATTCGTCCTTTTCCAGTTTGACCGCATTCTCCCTTGTCACAAGAAGTTTGGCGTTTTTATATTTCTCAATGTCGTCAATGGAATCAAAGCCTTTGAATTTTAAAATAACAAACTGCTTAAAAAATCTGACGCTCTCGATTGTCATCGTCAGCCTTTTCTTTCCGTCGTCCAGAATAACTTCCTTTAATTTTTTATAACGTCCTGCTTCGTCGGTTGTCGGAAAAACCTTCACTTCTCCGCGCAAGCCGTGAGTCTGTGTAATGACGCCGATTTGAAATTCAGATATCATACTCTCCTCCAATACCGGATTTTCTCTTAAAAACAGCCTCACGAATATATCATGAGGCTGCCGTGCTTAGATGATTTCTACATCAACTCTCATATTATCTTTGGAAGATGCTGCCTTCACTACGGAACGGATTGCTTTTGCGATGCGTCCCTGCTTTCCAATGACTTTTCCCATATCGGCTGGTGCCACATGAAGCTCTATAGTAATGTTTCTTCCGTCTTCCTTCTGTGTTACAACAACCTCGTCCGGATTATCAACGAGCGCCTTTGCGATTACTTCAACTAATTCTTTCATAATCCACCTCCAAAAATGAATTAACAAGTTTTACCTTATTTCTCAATTACTCCGGTATTCTTAAAAATCTTGCTAACAATTTCCGTAGGCTGCGCGCCGTTTGCCAACCACTTCTTAGCTGCTTCTACATCAACCTTGTAAGTGCTTGGATCTGTGTTAGGATCATAAGTGCCGATTTCATCGATACATTTTCCATCTCTGGGCGACCTTGAATCTGCAACTACAATCCTGTAAAAAGGAACTTTCTTCTTTCCCATTCTTCTTAATCTGATTTTTACTGCCATTTTTCTGCCTCCATTTTGTAAAAATATTTTATTTGTTTTATTTTGAATAGAAAGTATCTCAAACAGATATCTTTCTATATCCGGCTAATTGTTAAAAAGGGAACTTACCCATTCCGCCAAACATACCTTTTCCACGCTTGCCGCCAAGCATTCCGGGCATCTGCTTCATCATCTTCTGCGACTGTTCAAACTGTTTGATAAATCTGTTCACTACGCTGATATCAACTCCCGCGCCTTTTGCAATACGATGCTTCCTGCTTGGATTGAGCAACTTCGGATTCTGCCGCTCCTTAGGAGTCATGCTTAAAACGATTGCTTCCATTCTCGCAAGTTGTTTCTCATCTACCATAGAGTCTATATCGCCTAACTGCTTCCCCATGCCAAGCATACCCAGTATACTCGATATGCCGCCCATATTCCGCATCTGCTTCATGCTTTCCAGATAGTCCTCAAAATCGAACTTACCCTTCTTCATGCGCTCCGCCATCTGCTTTTCTTTATCTTCGTCAATATCTATATTCTGCTGCGCTTTCTCTATAAGCGTCAGAACATCGCCCATTCCCAGAATACGATTTGCCATACGGTCCGGATAAAACTGCTCCAAATCCGCAAGCTTCTCGCCCATACCGACATATAGAATCGGCTTGCCTGTAACCGCCTTAACCGACAGTGCCGCACCGCCTCTGGAATCACCGTCCATCTTGGATAGGATAACGCCGTCAACGCCTACTTTTTCATCAAAATCTTTGGCCACGTTTACCGCGTCCTGACCGGTCATGGCGTCCACTACAAGCAGCGTCTGGTGGACTTCAACATTTTCTTTGATTTCCCTTAGCTCCTCCATCATCTCTTCATCGATGTGGAGACGTCCTGCGGTATCCAAAATCACAACATTATGCCCATTCTTCTGCGCATGTTCATACGCCGCCTTAGCAATGTCCGCGGGCTTGTGGTTCTCTCCCATTGAAAAAACGTCAACTTGCTGCTTCTCACCATTTATCTGTAACTGCTTAATTGCCGCCGGTCTGTATACATCGCAGGCAACAAGCAATGACTTCTTTCCTTTTAATTTAAGCTTTCCGGCTATTTTCGCCGTGGTGGTCGTCTTACCTGCACCCTGAAGACCGCACATCATTATAACGGTAATCGCTTTGCCCGGCTGCATTTGAATCTCGGTAGTCTCCGAACCCATGAGGTTTACCATCTCTTCATTGACGATTTTAATAACCATCTGTCCGGGATTCAAACCATTTAAAACATCTACGCCCACTGCTCTTTCTTCCACAGATTTGACGAACTGCTTTACTACTTTGAAATTGACGTCTGCTTCTAATAGCGCCATTTTAACTTCTTTTAAGGCGGACTTAACATCGTCCTCCGTAAGACGTCCCTTACTTCTTAAATTCTTAAATACATTCTGCAGTTTGTCCGTTAAGCTCTCAAATGCCATATATGACCTCTATAATTCTTCCAAAATCTTTGATGATAACTGCCTTACCTTGCGGCAGTATGCTGTTTTATCCCCTGATTCGTCTTTTTCAAAAAGCTCTGTCAGCTCGTCAATTTTCCTAATGTTCTCCTTCATTTTCATGAATCTCTCGACAAGCCTAAGTCTCTTTTCATATCCTATAAGCGCCTTATCGCACCGCTTCACTATATCGTGTACGCCCTGTCTGCTGATACCCTGCTCTGCAGCAATTTCCCCCAGAGAAAGATTTTCATAAACTATTCCTTCGTATATTTGCTTCTGATGTTCTGTAAGTAGTTCTCCGTAAAAATCATATAGCAAACCCTGTTCTACGATTTTCTCCATAATTGCCCCCTGCAAGTTGATATTTTACTATAGTGAAGAGAGGGTGTCAAGTATTTTTTCTTGACAGGGGGTACATCAATAGTATATACATTGTCAATAATCTCATACGGAATTAATTTTCTAAAAAGAGTTTTATGCTAGAAACTATAACTCTCCACATAAATGTTAATTCCTCATATGAATATCTGAGTATATGCAATGTAAGAACCAATTTTAGTATATTCAACAAATAATTTTGCACAATACAATATCTTGTTGCATTT
>JAMPHY010000034.1 GCA_023663185.1 Clostridiales bacterium
GCAGTTGGCGGTTGCGGAAAAAATAATAACTGAGATTGTTCCTTATATTAAATAATTTTCATATGTATTCATACAAAACAAGTGCCAAAACCAAAATTTCTTAGCTTTGACACTCCCTGATTCTTTATACTATTCTTATACCTTTTCAGTAGTGCATCTATTAATTTACAGTTGTTTTTCTTACAATCTGTAATTCGTATCCCAATGCACTAAGCATGCTGCAGAAAATCCGCAAAGATGGACTGCTTTCCTTTTTCTCAATACGTGAGATGACTTGCTGTTTACTTCCAGTAATTTTAGCTAATTGATTTTGTGTAACCTTTTCAGCTTTCCGCAGACTAATCATTTCTCCAATTAACCTGTATTCCTCTCTACTCTCATTCCATGTTTTAGCAAATGACGGAGACTCCTTACACTGTTTTTCTATTTCTTTCTCAATATCAACTTGCACGAACGGCATATCATACACCCCCTATGTCAGACAAATGTCTTTCCTAATATTTTTTCAAGTTCTTTCGCTCTCTTGATTACTAATTTTTTGTCTTTCTTTTCCGTTTGGTTCTTTTGTTTCCGGCAGGCATGTAATAAATACATATTATTTTCGTCTGCCACTACATAAAATATTCTATTGTCCTTATAAAAATAGACTTTACATATTCCAAAATTAAATCTTTCCCAGAATTTGACTGATAATGATGTAATATCATGCTGACCTTCTTTCTCTTTTGACACCTTAATTTTACAACTTTTAAGTTGTATTGCCAAGAAATACATCTGTGTAAATATCTATTCAAAAAGTTCAATCATCTTATCCAACTTTTTCTCTTCTCTATACTCCTTCAAAGATTCCAGATATTCACTTCTATTAACGTCCTCTATCACAATCGGCACGATTCCAGATTTCCTCAACATCTTTCCAGAAGAAAATTTAAAAATTCTTTATACATATCACTTTCCTCACTTAATCTGCTACCACAAAAGGCAACCCCTCTTCATACTTATCTTTATAAAATAACCTTCTTAGCGTGCAAATATCTTTTGGAATACTGTCTTTATCTTCTACATCGTGCAATTTTCTCACCCATGCGTAAAATTCATTTGCCGTTGGAGTTGTCAGCGCAGATGTTTTTCTAATATATCCGTTCCTGATAGCTTCGTGGGAAACGCCTCTCATAAACTTCCAAAAGTTATAATATGCGAGTTTAAGTTTTGTCATATATCCAACACTGTCTTCAATAACAAAGCCTTCAATTTTGCGCCCGTTGTACTCATAATCTTCTTCCAGAATATCATAATACCAGTCAAAAAATTCCTGCCATGTTGCGATTTCAAACGCTTTCTCTTTCGGCGTTAAACCAAACTGATTGGCAATATCAGCCATTGCGTCATACTCATATTTAGAGAAATCCATATCATTCTTTACAATATCCAGCAAGAACAATTCACTTTTTGGATATTCTATAATGTGCGGATCGTTCTTCATATCAACGCATTCAAACACAAATGACACATTATTCTCTTTGACATATTCTTTCAACTTTATAAGGTTTTCAGATGATACCTTCTCATACAGCATTTCTTTAAACCACTGGGCAAACTGGCTGTCAATAGTAGATTTACTTGCTATAAACAAATCATCTTCATACTCGTTATAGCTTACAATCCCTAAGAATCCATTCTCTTTTACATAAGCGGTTACAGGGAATTGCAATTTGTGCTGTAACATATCAAATTTTGTTTCCGGACGTTCATTAATGTTAAAAAATTTGTCGTATGCCCTTGCCGTTACCTTCCCCTTCATAGTATCAAGATATAATCCTCTTGCCTTAGTTGTCTGCTCGTCCCAAACCCTATCGTAAAACGCCTTGTTGGTAAAATTAAATGATGAAATATTACCAAACTTCTTCTCCTGAATATATCTGTTAGAACGCAAAGAAATAATTGTATCCGCCACAGAACTGCTTGTTACAGTCTGCTCGCTCTGCATTTCCGGCGTCTTAAATACTTCGTTTTGCATTTCTACCGTATGAATACCATCTTTATCTACCTGTACGCATCTTAACTCCCCGCCAAATTCCACACGACCTTCAAGATTAAATACTCTTTCATTTACCTTTATTGGCACTCTCTTTGTATTTCTGTGTCCATGAATCTGATATGTATTCTCAGGGGTAGTATTCACAAAAGTTTCTGCTACTTTCTCAAAATCATTATATCCGCCAACGCCGCGAATCATCTGGTCCGTTGCTACAAATGATAAATTCTTAGGCATTGTACTCAGTCCGGCATGTGTGACAAGGTAAATATTATTCCCATATTTGTAATAAGCGCACTGTCCAAATTTTCTATATAGCTGCCTGATATCCTTCTTATCAATTTTTGCTTCTTCTAACTGAGGTTTTGTAATCAGTTCAAACTCTTTTGACTTGCCAATACAATCATTTGCATATAACCACAGCCATCTCTCATGGTTTCCTTCAAGCATAAGTACATTTTTCTTATCCTTAATGGAAATCAAAAACTTTACAACATCAACATTTTCAAGCCCTCTATCAATATAATCACCGATAAAAATATAAAATTCATCATCTTTTATGCCGCCATTATCTGATATATACTTTTGCAAAACAGTATTACAGCCGTGAATATCACCGATATGATGGATTCTTTTGTATTCAGATAAATCAAGCATTTTCAGCCAAATGTCATTTAATTCATCGGGTTTAATTACTTTAATTCCGGAAGGAATTTTCTGTGTAGCAAACCTTGAATACATCCTATCAATTGCTTCTTCCGGAACTCTTTTTAATGCTTCCCTATTTGCATTTCTCCTTTTTACTTCCTCAATTGGAATATCCGTAAAATCAACGCAAAATATTCTGTATCTATATGTAGTGCACATTTCTTTATATCTGTTCATTTCAGAAGTTTTAGAATTTGTAGCGTCAATTACCGTGAACTCACCCTTCTGCAGCCTTACTTCCAACAGATTAAATAATATTTTCCATGTAACATTATCATTCGCCTGACTAATCGTTTCCGTACCATCTACCTGCATAATTGGACTCTGGCAAAGCAGCCTGATATCATCAGCAGATAATGTGTACGGTTTTAAACCATTTTTCTCAATCCATGTAGATTTGCCACAGCTTGCCGAACCTCTTAATAGAAGTAAAATTCTCATACAGTCTTTCCCTCTCCCTCAATTCTTCGTCTTTCCAATAGTACCATAACATCAATACAACCATGGTTGCCTGCACATATCATGCTACATCATTTTCTATATATTGTCAATTAATATGCTATTAATAGAAAAATTTTTCCGTTATAAAAGGGTGCTTATGATAGACATTGCACCCTTATTGTTTCCTGCTATTAAATTCTACTTTTTATTCGTTAATCTTATCAATATTTGTAAGGTTTACTCCCGCAACATTTAAAAAACTTTTTAAATATAAGTATTCGTCTTTCAAACTTTCATATGTTCTCATTGCGTTTTCTTCCCTTGCGATTAGCATATGCACTTGAATCTTTTTAAAGTCTTCCATTGCTTTTTGAGTTATTTCTAAATTTGTATTCGGCATTGTATCACCTCCCGATTTTGCAAAAACAGATATTGAGTTATGTTTAGTATAACATAACCGAGTGATAAAGTCTATCCATTTTTCCAACCCTTCTCGCGTCCGCATAACCATACAAAATACTGGCTTTATAAGCGAATGGACATGATAAGCTACCGGAACTTTAAAAAGATTGTCGATAACGAAACTTACAGTATCAGATTTGAAGCACTGGATAAACTCAGCCAAATATTAAACCTCCCCATCGGCGACCTATTTGAGCAGATAGATGATGGAAATGCTGATTAATACAATTTAATCATATTCTATAAAATATAAAAGGGTGCTGTCCAATACCCCATACTCAGCGCCCTTATTATTTACCGCTATTTAATTAATTCCCTTCTTTACTCTTTAATCTTGTCCAGTTCTGTTAAGTTTACGCCAGCAATCTGTAAAAATACTTTTAATTCAACATATCTAGTTTTCATCTTTTTATATGCGCCCGATTCCTTGTCGCATTCCAGCATATAATCCTGTAACCTTGAAAATTCTTCAATAGATATTTTAATCATTTCTTTTTCTGACATATGCTCCACCCCTAACTATGAAAAATTAATTGCTATGCTATTATTTAATTCTATTTCTATTCCTTGATTATGTCCAGTTCGGTAAGATTTACTTTTGACGACGTCAAAATAACTTTTAATTCAATATAGCGTCTTTTCATCTTTCTATATGTTTCTGACTCTTTATCACAAGTTATCATGTAATCTTGTAATCTTGAAAACTCTTCAACATTTTTTTGTATTATTTCGTTTTCGGTCAATGTACTCACCTCCCAAATTAGAAAAAACAATTATTACGTTATGGTTAGTATAGCATAACCGCGCAATAAAGTCTATCAATTTTATCCCCTACAAATACTCCCCCATAAACCCCTCTTCCGAAATAATCCTCACGCCAAGCTCTTTCGCCTTTTTATTCTTGGAAGAATTGGAAGTCACGTCATTATTAATCAGGCAGGTGGTCTTGGAGGTAACGCTGCCCGTTACTTTTCCACCCTTGCTTTCAATGATTTCCTTAAGTTCGTTGCGGTTTTCGTAATGTTCAAGGCTTCCCGTAATTACAAATACAAGTCCTGCAAGAGTCTGCTCTTCTTCATTTACATTCTCCTCTTCAATCGTTACTTCATTTAAGAGATTATTAAGCCGCCTTACATTCTCAGGATTACGGAAATATTCATAGAATGCCCCTGCAAGCACCTCGCCTATACCTTCTATTTCGCTTAATTCTTCTATTCCGGCAGCCATCATCGCCTTAAGGTCATTCTTATAAAAGCGGCATATCATTTTCGCATTGGCAAGCCCTATTCCTGTAATGCCAAGACCGTAAATCACTTTATAGAGCAGCGTGTTTCTGGCTTCATCAATGCTTTTTATCAGATTATTGAACGACTTCTCGCCAAAGCCTTCCATCTGTGTTATTTCATTTTCATAAGCTGAGAGTTTGAAAATATCCGCATATTCATGTATAAAGCCCTTTCCGATGAATTTCTCCAGCGTAGCTTCCGATAGACCGTCTATGTTAATGGCGTCCCTGCTCACAAACAGCGTAAACGATTTAAGCTTCTTCGCGTCGCAGTCGGGATTGACGCAGTAAAGGGACTGCACATCGTTTATCTGTCTGATTTCCGTCTTTTGCCTGCATACCGGACAGGTATCGGGGATTTCCACGGAATCGCTTCCGGTTAGGTTTTCTGCAATCTGGGGAATAATCATATTCGCCTTATATACGGTGATGCGGTCGCCGATACCAAGTTTTAAGCCCCGCATTATGCTTATATTGTGTACGGACGCCCTGCTTACCGTCGTGCCTTCAAGCTCTACCGGTTCAAAGACAGCTATCGGGTTAATGAGCCCGGTACGGCTTGCGCTCCATTCTATCTCCTTAAGCGTGGTTTCCCTAAGTTCGTCGCTCCACTTAAAAGCGATTGAATCCCGCGGGAATTTCGCCGTCGTTCCCAGCGACAATCCATAGGCGATATCCTCATAAGTGAGCACCAGCCCGTCGGAAGGTATATCATAGTGCTCTATCTTCTTCTCAAAATATTCTATCTCATTAAGTATGTTATCAGGCGTTACCTTCTTATATTCTACTACATCGAAACCTTGCTTATTAAGAAACTTAAACTGTTCTTCTCTGGAATTATTAAAATCCACTCCGTCCGCCTTTACCAAGCTAAAAGCATAGAACATCACGTTCCTCTTAGCCGTGACTTCATTATTAAGCTGACGCACGGAACCGCTGCACAGATTTCTCGGATTTTTATACTTTGCGTCAACGTCTTCTATCCTGTCGTTTATTTTCTCAAAGTCGGAATATGAAATAACGGCTTCTCCTCTTAGAATAAGTTCCTTCTGAAACGGAATCGAAAGCGGAATGTTCTTAAAAACGCGGGCGTTATTCGTAATAACCTCACCAACTTCACCGTTTCCCCGCGTAACAGCCTTTGCAAGTTTTCCTGCAAAAAATGTCAAAACAATAGTAAGCCCGTCAAGTTTCCACGAAAGCAGCGCTTCTTTTCCATTCAGCCAGTCGCGTAGTTCTTCCCGGTTTTTAGTCTTTCCAAGAGACAACATCGGCTTCTCATGGCGCTCTTTAGGCAATTCGTCAATCGCTTCATACCCTACATGTTGTGTCGGGCTGTTCGACAAAATAACGCCTGTTTCTTCTTCCAGCGCTGTAAGTTCGTCATAAAGTTTATCATATTCATAATTGCTCATTATTTCTATATCTTGAGCATAATATGCTTTTGACGCCATATTTAGTTTAGAAATCAATTCCTTCATTTGATTCATTTTTTCACTCTGCATGAGTAACACCCGTTACCTTTCTACAATATAATGTTCCATCTCGAATATTTGACGCCATGATAAGTACACAACATATAGAATTTAATAACTTATAATATTTTATGGTTTAAGCGAGCATTCTTTATAGAGAATTTTCTTCTCTTCTTCCGTCAACTCACGATATTCCCCCGGCTTAAGCTCTGCAAGATTAACTGTCATAACGCGCGTTCTCTTTATTTTCTTAGCTTCATACCCTACTGCGCGGCACATTCTCCGTATCTGTCGGTTCAGTCCCTGAGTTAAAACAATCTGCATGGTCTCTGCACCCAGCCGCGTAATCTCGCACTCCCTTGTAGTCGTATCCAGTTCTTTTAAGTAGACGCCTTTTTTCATACACTCAATGGCTTCGTCTGTCAAGGGCTTATTTACTTTTACCAGATATTCCTTCTCATGCCTGTTCTCTCCGCGCATCATCGCCTCAATCAAGCTGCCGTCATTTGTCATGATAAGCAGCCCTTCCGAATCCTTATCAAGCCTGCCCGCATAGTTAAGCCGTATTGGATACTTCAAGTTGTCCTGAATTTTTACCTTAGCGTGTCGGTCGCGTTTTGTACAGACTACCCCCACGGGTTTATAGTATGCCAAAATCACATTTTTATCATTCGGCGTTACTGTTTTTCCCTTCACGCTTATCTTATCTTTATCTGTCACCTTCATGCCGGGCAGCGCTATATTTCCGTTTATCATTACAACACCGCGCTCTATCATAATATCGGCGTCCCTTCTTGAACATACGCCGCACTGTGCAAGGTATTTATTTATTCTAACCGCCGTATTATCATTCGCCATCTCTCACTACTCCATGCTCCAGCAGAAATTCTTTCCATACAGAATAACTCTTTGCATAAAGATGTACTCCGTCAAAAGTCAAATCTGCTTTAAGGAAGCCCCCCTCGTCCACAAACAACGGATTGCAGTCTATATAAAAAACATTTAATCCGTCCGCCAAATTTGCAATCGCGGCATTTTTATCGTTTACATTAATATTATTAAATTCCGTGTCATAATTATTCTTCTCCTGACTCACATGCAGGTTAGCCATCACGAAAATCACAGCCTGCGGCTGCCACTCTCTTATCTGCGCGACCACTTCGCTGTACTTCTCATAGAATTTTCCGGTATTTCCATAGCCAAGCTCATTCAGTCCGAGCATTATATATATTTTACCATACTCTTTATTTTGCAAAACTTCGTTTAGGTTGACCTTCTCACCTGTTTTGGGATTTTTAACACCCTTCTCATTAAAAAGCTTATATATAGTCATGCCGCTCTCGCAATAAAAGTCGGCGTCGATTCCGGAATAGTCCGCAATCCCCAGCGTCCGAGAGTCACCGATAAACGCTGCGTCGTTAAAGTATTCATCATCAACCGTCGTATAATCATACTCGGTTGTCAGAGCATATTGTCCGGCGTCTGAATAGTAAACGGAGTTTGTCTCAACCGGGGTATATGGCACAAATACCGTCCGCCCTGCTTTTACTTCCGCTGCCTCTCCTGTATCATCAGGGGTATCCGTCTCTTCACCTGCCGCCTGTTCTTCATCTATATCCCTACCCTCAATATCTGTGTAGCCAACATTATTCTTAATACCCTCTGCAATACTTTCCGAGGCTTTTTGCTTTACATTAATGAACAGGTTGTCGGCGCCGTCATTTTCAGGTATTGCCACAGGCAAAAGCTGTGCATGTACAACAGCATTTTCAGTCATGCCGTGCATTTCTTCTTCCATAATAATCGCAAAAAGGGGGTTGGAGAGAAACTTACTTTTCTCCGGTCCGCCATAATCTCTATATATCATAAGCCCGATACTGCCTGCCGTCATAAAAATCCATATGATAAGCAGCGCGGATATATATGGACAATTCTGTAAAATCTTTTTCCACTTTTCCATTAAAAAACTTCACTCCCGAATTATGTCAAAGACGGTATCTATAACCGCCGTTAAAATCCAAAATACAAAAACGGATTGTTGTTTCCTTTCATAATCTCATAAACAGATAACCAAAATACCGCCACGATTGCCAAAATTCCATACCATTTGTCTTTGTGCTTACGATATAGCGCCATCGTGCCGGGAAGCGAAAATATAATGCAGGCGATAAAAAGCAGTCCGTATTCTTTCAGATACCGTATCACCTGCTCGCTTCCTACGATTACTCCCTCAATATGTATCCCTGCCATATTCTGTAAGTATAGAACCAGTTTATTCATATCGCTGATGGCAAAAATCATCCATGTAATCGGAATAAGAATTATGACATATATATGCCCTAATATCTTCCTTTGCTCAAGCCACTTGCCTATACCGCATTTTTCTATAGATAACAGCAGGAAAAATGTCAAGCCCCACAAGGCGAAATTATAATTCGCGCCATGCCATATTCCCGTCAACGTCCAGACAATGAGAAGGTTAAAAATCGTCCTGACAAGACCTTTTCGATTGCCGCCTAAGGGAATATACAAATATTCTTTAAACCATCTTCCTAAAGTTATATGCCATCTTCGCCAAAATGCCGAAAGCGATTTGGACGCATAAGGGTTATCAAAATTATCGGGCAGATTAAAGCCCAGCATCTCTCCTAACCCTTTTGCCATAAGCGAATAGCCCCAGAAATCAAAATATATCTCAAAAGAATAGGCAAACGCGCCCAGCCATGCGGCAGGCAAAGATAAACTCCCCGCTCCCGCCGTCATAAGCGTAGTCCATAACGTACCTATCTGGTTTGCTAAAAGCACCTTAAAGCCGAGTCCCATGCTGAAAAGTTTCAAGCCGTCTTCTATATTTTTATATGTAATCTTACGCCACTTTAGCTCGCCTTCGACCTCTTCATATTTTATAATCGGTCCCATGACTAACTGCGGAAACATGCTTACATATGTCGAAAATTCCACAATTGACGTACTTCCCTTGATTTTACCCCTGTAACAGTCAAATAAAAAAGACGCCATCTGAAAAGTATAAAAACTGATACCGAGCGGCAATCCGATTGACAGTACGGGCATAATATCCGCCGTAGACAGTTTGTTTATATTTTCAGCTATAAAATCCCAATATTTATAGACAAAAAGAATGCCAAAATCAAACAATAGCGCAAGGCTAAGGATATATTTAGAATACCACTTGTATTCCTCAGCGGTTTTCAAACTGACATTCTTGTCATTTTTAGGGTTCTTTGCTTTTTTCAGACTTTTTCTACTTTTTCTGTTATTAGACAAAATCAACAGACCTGCCGTATAATTAACAATAATAGAAAAAATAAGCAGAAGAACATAATAGGGTTCTCCTACTCCATAAAAGACTAAGCTACCCGAAAGCAACACTATATTACGGTATTTTTCGGGAACCAACAGGTATATCAACATAAAAACCGGAAGAAACCGGAAAATAAATTCTATACTGGAAAATAACATATCTATAAGCTCCCTGCACAAACAACTCTAGATATAGTATATTCCAGACCGAATTAATTTACAAGCAGAACCAACATTATTTTCGCTTATTTTCTCTTATTCTTGTTTATCTTCTAAGCCCCTTCGGATAATGATTTTTCATCTGCCCGTTTCCCGCTTTGCCAAATCCGATAGAATAACCGCCTATAGTAAGAAGTGTCCAGCCCTTCATTTTGGCGTCACAGCTAAATACATCTCCATGCAGATAACTCTCCGCCTCTTTCTCACTCATTTCATAGCTTTTTCTCACTTCGTCCTTTGATAAATACAAAGCAAGCGCATGGGCGGGCTCAAGCCTGTCCTTCTTAACCGTGCCAAGATGTAAGCCGGGGCGCAGCACCTTAATGCCTCTTAGGGACATCATCTGTTCAGGCATAAGATAAATCTGCTCTCCAAATGAAATAATCTCGCCGCTTCGCATAAATTTTTCCCAAACCTCCGGCAGCAATCCTAATTCATTAAGAAGAAAATCGCGGCATAGTTTTGCGTTGGCGGTTAGGCTCTTTTTATTCTTTGGCGCGGTTCTGGGCTCTGCTTGCATTTCTGCATTAACGGCGTTTTCTCTATTCGCTTTCTTAAGTCTGGCAATAAAATGCCCTTCGCCGTCAACTTTATGCGGCAATATGCGCACAGTATGCTCTAGTTCTGATACTGGAGCTTCTATCCATTCCTCAATCTGCTCCCTCTCCCTAGTCCCGAAAAATTCTTCTAACTTAAGTTTTTCTATGGAAAATTCCTTATGTTCTTTTAAAAAGTCGTTAATCAGCCCTTCATTTTCATCAATCGAAAACGTACATGTAGAGTAGACCAGTACGCCGCCTGCCTTAAGCATTGTAGCAGCCTGCTCTAAGATGTTTTTTTGCCTTTTGGCGCACATTTTTACATTCTCAGGGCTCCATTCATTTATGGTGGTTTCGTCCTTGCGAAACATACCTTCTCCTGAACATGGGGCGTCCACCAGAATTTTGTCGAAATATTCTGGGAAAAACTCAGCCATTCTCTCAGGTGTTTCATTACAGACTATGGCATTAGGTATTCCCATTCGCTCAATATTTTGGGAAAGTATCTTCGCCCTTCCCGGAATTATTTCATTGGCGACAAGCAAGCCTTTACCTGACATTTTGCCTGCTATATGGGTACTTTTTCCGCCCGGTGCCGCGCATAAATCCAGTATTCTCTCCCCCTGCTCTGCACCAAATGCTTCTATTCCAAGCGCCTCTACTGCTGCCATAGCGCTCGGCTCCTGAATATAATATACGCCCGCCTCATGAAAATAATGTTTGCCGGGCTGGTCGTCCTGCTTATAGTAAAAGCCTTCCTCTGTCCACGGTATCTCTTTAAGTTCAAACGGCGTTTGTTGTAAAAAGAAATCTTTTCCCCTTCCTGCAGCTTTTAGTGGGTTATAGCGTAAACCGTACAGTCTTTCTTTTTCATATGATAATAGAAAGTCCTGATACTCACCTTTTAGCATTTTCTTCATACGCTCTGTAAATTCGTGCGGCAGGGATATTTTATTTTCGGGATTAATATTTTCGCTCATTGTATTATTTTCCATTGTATTGCGCCTTGTCCTGCTTTGGTATTTACTTATTATATTACAGTTATAAACTCTATGCTATAAATTTCGCCCTTATTTTATTGAATTTAATTACTTATTTACAATGTTTATTTTAATACAATCACAAAAGAAACTGAAACTACTCTTCCCTGTATTCAAAAACACACCATTTTTCATTCATATAGATTTCTATTGTATCATTTTCTCCATACTGATACCCAAATCCACTTCCAAAGTTGGATTGGTTATCTTCCATTGGAATTGCAGAACCATCAACTGTTGATGTTATTTGACCGTCCATATTGCCGCAACGTGCTTGTATGGTGCTTTCCATTCCCGTATCATAATATAATTTTCCATTTACTCTTACCATAGGTATCCTATCCCACATAACATCAGTTTCCGCCCGCTCTATTACATTAATTTCATATACTTCGCCTAGTTGTGCGGGATATGATTCCAGTATATCCCCATTATATGCAATCTCTATCAAGTCGCCAACTTGTAGCTCAAGTTCCTCTTTATTTGATATGCTAAATTTATCTGCCGAATCCAATTCCAACGAACCATCTACAGGTTTTACTAAAATTGTATCATTATTTATTTCAATCACTGTTGCCTGAAATGTTATATATTTTGGCTCATTATCTGTTGAGTTAAACATTTCTGTTATAAGTACTCCCAAAGCAGGTGCTGGTTTATAAATTCCCTGATATGGCTGTTCTACATACTCTGTACCTTTCTCTTTGTAATAAAAAAGAGTTGTATTTTTATCGCCACAATTTAAGCTTATCTCAATATAATCCACATTAACCGGAGCATCCGTTATCGACTCTTTGTTAGTCACTTCCATATCCATTAAAATGCTAAGAAATTCGTCAATAAATTCATCTGCTTCCCCTTCGGTGTTTGGCGAAAATCCTAATTTTTCACCGTCTGAAACTCCAATAGATATAATTTCTTCCCTCTCCGGCAGCACAATGGGATTGCCTTGCTTCCCACAAGCTGTAAGCATAAGCATCGTTATTGCACTTAACACTATAATTCTAAATTTTTTCATCATATCTCTGCTCCTTTCGCAACTATTCTATTTGTCGCATATATAAAAGATACGTTTAGGATAGGATGATTTTATGGATTTTTTCAAATCTATCAGTAACAATATAATCTTCAAGGACTTTTTCAGAACCCTGAACATAAAAATACTATACCCTTTTCGGAAAAGTGTTCCTATATCAACTGCTCTACAAACCGGAATTTTCGTTACTGTTACCTTTTTAGAAAATCACTAAATTCTTTCAATTCCTTTTTTGTATCTTCTGAAAGTCTGTTGTATTCTATATCATGAACTGCTCCCTCTAATGTATATAAATGCACAAGACACACATTCGGGTATTTCTGCTTTAATCTAAGAAATGCATCTTTCGCACCTATATCAATAAGTTCCTCGGAAGATTTAATCCCAACAGAGATGAGCTTTCTTTCCATTTCTTTTCCTATATTCAGCATGGACGTTAATTCTGACATACTTATTCCCAACTTTCTATCTTTGCTTCTTCTCCCAAATTTCGATTTGTAAATGCAATTATAACTTGTTTTTAACAGGTACACAATTCCGAAAAGGGAGAAATACTATTTAACTGCAACGATTACGGAAAACTTCTGATAGGAATATACGCATTTAACTATATTAAACCCACAGTTTTTCAGCATATCCGTTTCATGTTCAACGGAACATTCTTTATCCAGTTTTCTGCGTTCTTTCCACAACTCTATATCTTTATCTGTTAATCCACTGTGTTTTATTTGATTTTTCCAATAAGAATTAAACCAATTATTCATTTGCTCCTGCTCGGCGCAAAATTGGTCATAGTTTACAAACAAACCGCCGCTTGGCAGATAATCATATATTCTTGAAAACAAATTAGTTTTTTCTTTATTTTCTAAATGATGAATGGATAGTGCAGATATAACCGTATCGCCAGCCGTATCCGGTAATTTATGTATATAATTATCCACCTGATATGAAATATTTTCGATACCGGCAAATCTCTTCTTTGCAACATTCAGCATTTCGTCGGCAATATCTACAAGCACATATTTAGAAGTTGGATACTGCCTATACCAAAAATAAGTTAGTAATCCCGTCCCTGCGCCTAAATCAATAATCCTGTTTGGAGTCTCTATATTTGAAGTAATAAACTCCGTTGTCCTTTGATAGAAATCGTCAAAACATGGGATAAATTTTCTGCGGTTATTATCATATTCTTTTGCAATTAAGTTAAATTGTTCTTCTATATCCATTTGTGTTGCCTCCGTAAAATTGTTAAAACAATTTACTAAATAAAAACTTATTATTCCTTATATAGCAGATTAATCACATAGCGGGCAAGTGCATAACACGGTTCATATTCCGCCTGATAACCAACGCCATCAATTATCAAAAACGGCATATACGTCACAATAGACATCTGGGTAGAGTCTGTCATCGTCAGATTAAAAACCGTTGCGCTCCCACTGTACTCTTTATAAGAACTATCTTCGTCATAGATAATTAAGGCATTCAAATAATCCGTTAATTCATCAATATCATTTATCTTAATAGTCTTGTTTTCTTGCTCCAAATACACTGTGGCGGATACTATTTCTGATGTTTCCAGGTCTTTAAACGGTCTTTCACCAGATTTCTGTTTTCCATAAGCTATAAGCACAATCATCATTATTGCAATCAACGCTATAACTCCATATTTTTTCATCATATCCTTGCCCCTTTCGCAATTAATTATTGCTTATATAAAAGATACGTTTTGGATATGATGGTTTTATGGATTTTATTTTTCCGGCAAATACTTAATCAGTTCCTCTACTAACTCATATACCTTAGTTCCCGGCGCAATATCAGTCGGTGTCTTCCCTTCTCCTTCTTTTATAATTCGTTTCGCATATCGTATAGCCAACTTTAAATTTCCTTTCTTCATCAGAATATCAAATATATTCTCCATATTCTTCTGATATTTTCCAATTCCCAATTCTTTAAACTTATCATTTAGGAACTTAATATACTCCGTCCTGTGATTATTGGACGTATAATACGCAAAGTGCAATATAAACCAAAACTCAATACACTCATTACTCCACGCAGCATGATACTGCAATTTCGGATTTTCTACATTTAACTTGTCCGCCCGCTCTACTACACCGTTAAAATCCTTTGCCGGAAAACTGTCCTTATCATACACACACCAAATCTGTCCTCTGTCAATATCATTATCATGAACATATCTTTCCGCCATGCCAATTACCCGCATTGTTTCTGCGGCACAAGGCTCAATCTTAATCAAAACCATATCCTTATAAATCGGATTATCCTCTATCAACCGCTTAAAGCCTGCAAAATAAAGTGGCTCCGTTTGCTCTCCCTCGCAAAAGATATAATAACGGTATTCCTTCTTCTCCAGATATTCCTTGCGCCTCTGTTTTCTCCACTGTGTCGTTCCTACCTTTTTAGGCATTGACATCACTCCAGTCAATAATCTTTTTCAGATATGGATCTGCGCCATATTTGCCCTCTAAATATTGCTTGTCATATTTTGCATCCATGCGAACGGATTCACCCTTTTTATTCTTAAACTCAACCAAAGAATAAAGCTTAGAATTCTGTTCTTTTCCTTTTGCCACAAACCAAATCTCGTCACGGCGAAAGATATCATTATTCATCGTGGACAAATCATGCGAAGTAAAAATCAACTGCGCACCATTCTTGTTAATTTCCATATTATTAAATAGCATAATCACATAACGCAACAATACCGGATGAATTTTGGCATCCAGTTCGTCTATTACAAGCGTCGTCCCCACAACAAGACTTCTTGCAATAAAAGGCAGTAATCCAAATAACTTCCTTGTTCCACTGGATTCTTCTGACAATGTTAATTCTGTACTATACCCATTTACTGTATGTTTCGTATAAACTTCTATACGGTTTTCTTCTTTTTCTTCAATGCGAAAATCCTCAATATCCAAATCCATCTCACGAATCATATCTAATACAAGCTTTTTAACTGTTTCCGTCCTCGCAATAGCAGTTCGCAATTCCTGTCGTGGATTTCCATAATTCAAAAAATCAATAGACTCTTCAAACCACTCAATCACATCGGCAATCACCTCATTCTTTTTATAGGTAATTCCCAAATAAGATAATAGCGGCAAATTCTCTGAAATCTCTTCACTGATTTTGATTTTACCAAAAACACCTTTTAACTCAATTTCATTCCCATTTCTTACAAAAAGAGCCGAGCGCCTTCCGGTATCTAATTTTATTCTGTCCAAGCTCTCATAAACAACAAAATCATGTTTCACATGAAGGATATAACGGTATTCTGCAGTTTGAGTTCTAAAAAACACTTCAAACTCCGTTGGTTCCTTTCTCGTTTCTTCCGAAAAAGCAAACGGCTCTACCGGAATCTTCCTTGCCTTATATTCACACTCGAACTTATCGCAGGTCGCGCACAAAGGTCTTAAAACTTTTGCATCCAACGTATGCAATGCTTCCAATACGTTCGATTTACCGCCGCCGTTTGGTCCGTAAATCACGGATACCGGCAAAAATTTTTCTCCGTCTTCCGTTTGAATTATTCTATCTTTATGTTCCATTATTGCTGTCGCCTGCATATCGAAAGTCATCTCTTCACGAATGCTTTTATAGTTTTTCACAGTAAATTGGCATAACATAGTTCCTACCTCCATCTTATATCTATATTATACCTGTTTTTTATTTTTGTAAACTATATTTGAGATTTTTTCTCATATTTTATAACGTATACACAGATTCAGCCTCATCAAGAACCACTCTCACCGCCAAACCCTTCCCCGTCATTTCCGCGCTGATACTCCCGCCCATAGCCTCTATGAATTGTCTGCATATATACAGCCCGATGCCGCTCCCTGTGCTGCGCGACTTATCCTGCATGTAGAACCTGTCAAATATATGCGTGGTATCAACATAATCACTTACGGGATTGGACACAGTTATGATTACTTTTTGATTTTCCTGAGCGATATGGAATGTGATATCGCCGTCCGTATATTTCACCGCGTTTGAAATCAGGTTTTGGATTACCCTATTAAGCATATTGTAATCAGCCGAAACTATTACCGGTTTATCTAAATCTTCGCAATGTGGGGATATATTTTCTCTCTCAAAAACCGGCTGGTTTGCCAGTATCTGTTCGCAGAGTATTCCTGCTGCGTCCACCTTTTCAAATTGCGGGGTTAAGCCTTGCGATTCAAGCAGCGACAGTTCAAAAAAGTCATTGATTAATTTATTACAATAGCGTGTCCGCTCCAAACAGATGTTGATGATTTCTTTCTCTTTTTCGTCTTTACATTCTTTATCCGCCAACTGCAGATAGCCAATTACCGATGTGAGCGGAGTCTTCATATCGTGTGAAATATCCGCAATAGAAGATTTTAGTGCGGCGGAAGACGCATTGTTTTTAATAATTATCTGCTGCATTTTTTCAAGTAATTTATTAATTTTAAGGACGGCGGTTTCTAAATCTTTATCAGAAAATTCAACAGTCACAAGCTGCGTATTTTCAGTATCAAGCTGCTTGGAAATAGATTTAAGCTGCCGCTTTAGTCCGTAATATTTTCCCGCGAAAAGTAAGGCAGCTGCAAAAAATATTAAAATAATTATATATTCCACCGCTGCCACCCCCTATTTTATTTCTGCTTTTCTAAATGTAACTGCTGCTGCCGTCAGAAAAACCATCATGGTGATAAGCGCGATAACTGTTGCAAGCGCAAGGTTTTCCGTACGATCCTGTATAAAGCAGAAACAGGACATGGTAAACAACTTTGTGTCTAAGTAGTTGCGCAGGATATTACAACACAGGACTGTGTATAATGCTGAAAATGCAATAGTCTCCGACACTTTTCTTGTCAAAAAGGAAATCAAAACAACGCCGCATATGACCGCCGCTAACTGAATAATCACCGTAAGCAGCCAGAAAACATTCTCCACGCATAAGAAACTGTCGTCAAATCCCCTGGCAAAAGAAAATCCGATTATGACGGAAGCAACATATATAATATGCAGCAAAACAGAAAATGCGCATACTACGATTGTTCTCGAAATAAGGACGTTAAAACGGCTGTATCCCAGCTTTATTTCATTACATATCGTGTGGTTGGAAAAATCTTTTCCCATAAATAACGCCGAAACAATGGATATAATAAATATAAGCGACGTATCGCAGACCGATGAAGAAAAAACCGTATCTGTGTCATCTACAATATCAAATGGTATAGCGGCAAGACGGCTGTCACCATACAAATATCCGAGCGCAAACATAAAAATCATGGCAATATATCCGAATTTAAATTTTTTTAATTTATATAATTCAACCTTTAATAAATTAGTCATCACTCCTGCCTCCTGTCACTGAAAGGAAATATTCTTCAAGGCTTTGTCCGCATACAGACAGCTCCCTGATAACTATATCGTTCTGTGTCAGAGCCTGTGAAATCTTCTGCGGTTCTTCTGTATATGCGTATATGTGCAGAGTATTATCGTCAATCACCTTATAATTTAAAACCCCCAGTTCTTTTTCAATCACGGTTATACATTGCGGCAGGCTGTCCGTACAAATCTTCACATAATTCTCGCATTTTGCCTCTAATTCGTCATGGGAAAGATTCTCTATAATCCTGCCTTTATAGATAATAATATAATCGGTTGCCAACAGATACAGTTCATTTAAAATATGGCTGGAAATAAGCATGGTAATTCCACGCTCTTCATTGAGCTTTTTTAGCAGCGTGCGCAGCGCGGAAATATTCTTCGGGTCAAGTCCGTTAATCGGCTCGTCAAGAATTAACAGCTCAGGTTTTCCGACAAGCGTAAGCGCAATGCTTAACCGCTGTTTCATACCCATGGAAAAATTGCGCACTTTCTTATCCCGCACATCATATAAGTCCAGCAGTTTCAATAGTTCGTCGCATACTGACTTGTCGGGATTGCCGACTAATATCCTCTGCAGCTCAATATTGCGGTAAGCTGAAAACTCAGAATACAGCGCCGGCTCTTCTATCATACTCCCGATGCGTTTCTTGATATGCTGCATTTCCTCATGGTTGATACGCCGTTTTCCCTCATGGACTTCTTTTCCGAAAAGGGAATAACTTCCGTCCGTAGCCAGAGATAAGCCTGTGAGTATGCGCATGAGCGTCGTCTTACCCGCACCGTTCTCGCCGATAAAGCCGTAAATATGTCCTTTTTGCAGCGTAATGGAAATATCGTCCAAAGCCTTAAAATGATGGTAGGACTTTGATATGTTTTTGGTTTGCAATATTATGTTTTCCATATTTCTAGCACCTCCAAAAACAATATTACGGCATAATATTAAAATGTTTCTTCACAAAACTTAAAGAAAATCTAAAGATACAGAACTATTACATTTATCTTTTTATAAAATTACCACAATAAATGCGTAAATCTATTGAATGCTGTACGGATTTTATTTTATAAGCCGGTATCCCATGCCATACACGGTTTCTATATATTTTCTTTCAGTGTGCCTTGCAATTTTGCGACGGAGATTGCTTATATGGACATTCATCGTATTATCTTCCTGTAAGTAGTCCTCGCCCGTTATAATTTCATAAAGCGCTCTTTTGGAAAATATTCTGTCGGGATTTTTCATAAGCAGTTCCAATATTGCATATTCAGTCGCCGTACAGACAATCTCGTCAGCGTTTACAAAGGCGCGCTTTGAGTCCGGCTTAATAATAAGTTCATGAAAAACGATTTCGTCATTTTCCTGCTGTGCGGTTCTGCGCAAGACTGCCTGAATACGCAGAAGAACCTCATCAATATCAAACGGCTTAGTTATATAGTCATCTGCGCCTAGCTTTAAAAGTTCCACCCTGTCATGTATTTCCCCTTTTGCAGACAATACAATAATCGGGGTTGTATTAGCCCTGCGCAGTTCTTTGATAATTTCCTCGCCGGATTTTTCCGGCAGCATTAAATCCAACAATATAAGATTATAATCCTCGTGCAGCCCTTTATACAGACCGTCTTTACCATTATAAGCGCATGTGGCGGCATATCCGCTTTTTTCCATAATATTCCGTAAAAGTCCGTTAATCGTTGTATCGTCTTCAATAATTAAAATCTTGTTCATCTTCGCAGTACCGCCTTGTTACTATTCATAGTCTTCGACGGCATGGACGCATATATCCATACCGCACCAACTACTATGAATATTAATACTGCCTTATCATCACTTTGTCAAGTCTATCATCACAGCATAATCCTCAAGAATTTCTTCTGAACCCTCTATCATAGAGCCGTCGTCATTCCAGCTTACACGCACGGGAATAAGCGTCATCGTAGGAGAAGCAGCGTCAAATCCGATAATCTCCAAGTCCTGTGAGAAAAGGACATACGCCCCGTCGTCATGGTATTCAGGTACGGAAGTGGCGTTTGAGCGCAGCCATTTATCGTATGTCAATCTTTTGCCGGAAACATCTTCCAGAATGTAGTCTCCCCACTGCAATGTTTCAAGCATTCCGTCCTCTCTCACTTTCCATTCAAGATTTAAGTTAATGACCGACGGCGAGACCGTCACATCATAGGAAACAAGTTCTCCAAAAGCCAAATCCGACACGTTTCCTGAGTTCTGTTTGGACGCGCTGAACTTATCCGATTTTATCTCAAAAGAATAATCCGACTTTGTATCCGGCGATGTGTAAACCTGTGCTTTTACCGTAATAACATCAGTTTCCATTTTCTGTAATTCTTCATTCAGCACCGAAACCTTACACTCATATATACCGCTGCCCGCCTCATTCTCAACCACATACTCAAGGCGGCTGTCTATGCCGTTGATATACACATGGTCGCCCAGCTCGAAAAATCCGCTCGATGAATTTACCCAAAACATTAATGTTGAGCCGTCATAGTAGACATCTGTCACAGTATATATTGGTGAAGCCTCATTGTCTGCAGTTTCCAATCCTGTTTTTACTTTCAGTTCTGTATCTGTCTTTTGTTCTGTATCTGTTCTGGCAAGCGGCTGCATGATAATCATTTCCTCTGTTTCTTCGCTATGCACAATAGACTGTTCCACTTTCTTTGCATTATCTCCCATTCCGTTTAACCACTTCTGAAATACAGGCAGACGCACGGCGGCTACGGTACTTCCTGCTATCAAGATACACGCCGCAGTAGGCAGCAATGCTTTATAAAGTTTCCGCTTTCTTTTGTGTATCGAACTGTGTATCACGCGCGTCTTATCTTTAGCAGTTTTCATGTTATCGTGTACTGTCTCGGACACTATCCGTTTAAAGCTGTCCGGTGTCTTGGGAAAACTTCTGCTTAATTCTGTTTTAAAATTTTCGTATTCGGTTCTCATAATAATAGCCTTTCCCCTTTCAAATTTATATGTGTACCATTTCGCTCTCCAAAATGCGTCGAAGTTCATTGCGCCCCCTGCTTAGACGGCTTTTTACCGTCCCTACTTTAATGCGCATGATTCCTGCAATCTCCTTCATCGAATAACCTTCCAGATAATACAGGACAATCGTCAGGCGGTATTCTTTTTTCAACATATTTAATGCGAGGTATAAATCAGAGTAATCATTATTTACATATTCTATACTCTGAGCCTCTTCATACATCGTGCCAAACTTTTTCTGTTTTCTAAGTATGTTGTAGCACTCGTTAATCAGGATTCTGGTTAGCCATGTTTTTGCATACTTCTCATGCTTTAATGTATGTAGTTTGTCAAAGCCTACGGCAATAGCTTCCTGTACCGCGTCTTCGCAGTCCGCGTCGTTTCTTAAGATACTTTTCGATATACGGTAGAGACTGTCCGTGGACGAAAGCACCAGAACCGCAAATGCTTCCTTATTCATTAAGCCCTCCCCCTTCCTCTTATTTATCGTCAATTACAAATATTAGAGAAATAAGGTTGTGAAAAGGTTCCCGAAAATCTTCGCAAATTAGGGCATTTATTGACTTGCTTTCTTAGTAGTGATAAAATGCAATTAAAAATAGCCGATGATATAAAAAAGGAAAGGAGCTATACTATGCCACTGCCAAATAAAAATACCTACACAACCGATTATATATATTCTCTTCCTGAGGGGCAGCGCGCAGAGCTAATTGATGGGCAGATTTACATGATGGCTCCTCCGATGCGAATTCATCAGGAACTTGTTGGCCAGTTCACAAAAGTAATCGGTCAATATATAGATTCACATTCGGGTAATTGCAAAGTCTATCCTGCCCCTTTTGCCGTTTTCTTAAACTCCGATGATAAAAACTATGTTGAGCCGGATATCTCCGTTATCTGTGACAAAAACAAGCTTGACGACCGCGGATGCAACGGGGCGCCTGACTGGATTATTGAAGTCGCTTCCCAAAGCACAAGTACCCTAGATTATGGCATCAAGCTCTTCAAATACCGTACAGCCGGAGTCCGTGAATACTGGATTGTAAATCCAATGAAGCATTCTGTCATGGTATACGACCTTGAACATAACCTCCTGACAAACCAGTACGGTTTTAATGATGATATTTCGGTATGTATTTATGAAGATTTGCATATTACTGTCGCCGATTTATTAGGGTGATTTCCGCCCGAATGCCGCCACAAACGTGCATTTTCAGCGCACTAAAAAGGTTCTCCGTTTATGACGAAGAACCTTTTTTAATGATATTACGACCAGAAGTTAAAGAAACTGCCGCTTGAACCGAAGTTCCTAAGAAGGCTGCTGTATGAATTATTAACCAGACTGTTCATGCTTGAAACTGCGCTGGACTGTATATAAGCCGCCGTAGTTCCTGCTTTGGTGGCAAATCCTGAACCGCTGCCCCATGTCTTCTCTAATTGTTCAAGGCTTGCGCTGTTTAATGTCTTGTCGTCTACCGTGAGCGTACCGTCCGAGCGTTTGGTGACTCCCGTAGCCTGCAGTGCATTGCGGTGCATGGACGCATAGGAATTTAGCTGATTCAGGTAACTGGTGTCAACCCTGCTTGTTCCGTTCTTAAGGTTTTGTACCATGCTGTTGTAAGAACTGACAAATTCCTTAACCTGCTTTGTTATTTCGCTGGTATCTCCGCTTTCTTTTGCTTTGGCAAATATGGAGTTATCGCCCGCATTAGTAAGTTTTGACGCTGCGCTCTGCACTTCGCCCGCATTATTTTTCATATTCTGATAAACGCTCATAGTGCTGTCCGACTTTCTTACGCTAGTCGTATTCGCCATATATCTGCCCGCACTTTTTTTGTTTGAACTTGCAGACATTCTTCTTCTGCTGTTTGTGTTCTTATTCGCGTTCATCAAGGCGCTCATATAATTTCGTGTAACTCTCATTTAGTAACCACACCTTTCCCGTTTGTTCTTGTAAGGTATATCGGAAGTTATCCGCCAAAATAAAGGGACTTGTATTAAAGCGCAGCGTTTATGTCATGAAAGAAACAGCGGTTTCACATTATATAGTTCTCTGCATTTACGAACTTGACATTAGCTAAATCTTTGATTTTTCCAAATATGCCTCCAATAACGCCGCCTATTCCGTCACTGCCTTCGTCGTCTTCACCTGTACTGATTGTCGCAACATTTTCCGCAACGGACGCTACTGCGCTCTCCTGCTCTTCGCTGCATTTTACTGTTGCACAATTCTTAATCTTAAGCTTCTCCAATATCATTTCCGGAGTTACGTCTTCTTTCAACTTAAGCGAAGCAACATTCTTTACCTCTATGCCATCGTCGGCATTCTCAAATAACTTGGCGTCAATCCGTGCTCTCGGAACATTTTTAATTTTCAGGCTGTTGGTAACAATCTCGATATCGTCATATTCCACATCAAGACTCTTAAACTCCGCTTCCTGTGCAGCCCATAAGCTAACAGTTCCTTTTATTATCAGCTTTTCAACACATCCGCTTAATCTTCCCATATCCACGCCGGCATCGATATTTACATCTCCGTAGATAAACAACTTTCCGCCTTCGCTGCGGACAAAATCTTCATTAAGGCTGACATCGTCGTATATAAGTTTCATGCCGTCTGGAACAACTATAAATTCCACGCTTTCATCAAACAGCGGAACACATTCTTCTACCTTACATTCCGGCACAAGCAGCGCATCTGTAAAGAAATGAACATTCTTTTGCACAAGCTTTTTAATGTCAACGTCTGAGTCTTTAACAATAACAAGGTCTTCCACATAGTATCTGCTGCCTTCTTTAGCGCGCAGCGGAAAATATTTATCAATCGTAAATTCAGAATCCAGTATGACGCAGTCGTCCGGATAAATGTCCGTGCTTCCGTTGACGCTTAATTTGTTCATAAACCCTTCCAGGCTCTTTGGATAACTGACGCTGCCATTCACCATAATTTCTTCATATTTTTTCAGAACTTCTTCCGTACCTGAATGGACAAAGAGCGAGCCATTCACCATAAGTACGGTATGCTCTTTAACGCCGCTGTTTCCGCTAATCTCATATGAACCGTTTACGCTTTTTAAGCAGATATCCACGCCTTCGTCAAGCATGATTGTCTTTTCACTATTTATCATTATCGGCAGCTCGCTTAAAATGCTATTGCTCTTTTCACTGACAATCATAAGCTCCGTATTCAAGACTATGTTCTCGTAACGGCTGTAGTTCTCCAAATTCATTTTTCTGGTATCGCATACCTCGCAGTTTAATACTAATTTTTTCTTCTCTTCCATAATTTTCAATCTCCTTCTTCATTAAAAAGTTTCAACTAAGCGCATCTCTTAAATGCTTTCTGGCTAAAGAAAGTTTAGAACGAACCGTTCCGGGCGGAATCTGAAACATTTCTCCTATCTGCTTGGAATTATAGCCTTGCAAATACCGCATTGTGAACAGCAGACCTTCCATGTCGGGCAGCGAGTTTAATAAATTTTCCCACTCTATTGCCGTCATTTCTTCCTGTTCTTTTTGTACTTCAGGAAAGCGTTCCACCATCATTTCGCGGCTTGTATGGCGTATCCTGTCGATATAAATATTTTTCGCGGTACGATACAGCCATGCCCTTTGCTGCTTTTCACCAAGCACGGAAAATAATTCTTCATTCAGCATCGCGCGCAAGTATGCCTCCTGAACTAATTCCTCCGCGGTACGCAGGTTGTTTGTCATTTTCTGACACCAACCTACAAGTTCCTGATGATATTTTTCGTATAATTCTTCTATCATCTTTGTTTTTCCTTTCTTCTGCCTTTCAACTATAAGACGGTTGAAAAGAAGAAAGTGTTGAAAAAATTTTTAATTTCTAATAAATTGTCCTCTCAAGCCTATTTCCTAATCTACTCAATATCTCATTCGTAATCGTACCTACGCTGTCCGCGTATTCACCGACGGTAATTTCCTGCCCACCGCTTCGTCCTATCAATATGACTTCGTCCCCTGCTGCCGCTTCCGGAATATCCGAGACGTCAATAAAAAGCTGGTCCATACAGATACGTCCTATCATCGATGCAGCTTTTCCGTTAATAAGGACTCTTCCTTTATTCGACAACTCGCGCGGAATCCCGTCTGCATACCCGATTGATACCACGGCAGCTCTTGTCTCCTTATGCGCAGTATAAGAAAGACCGTATCCGAGCGACTCGCCCTCATGCAATATTTTAATACACTCTATTCTTGACTTCAAGGACAGAACAGGTTTAAGCGACGCTTTCACTTTAGTTTCATCGCTTTGGCTGCTTAATATGCCATATAGCGCTATACCTACTCTGGCATAGTCAAAGCATAAATCCGGATAGTTTAAGACGCCATAACTTCCCTGTATATGTGCTTTAAAATCATAAATTCCCGCCTTGTGCAGCTTATTTATGACAAGCTTAAAACACTCTATCTGTTTCATGGTAAATTCTTTATCTGTCTTAGAGCGTCCGTCCGATACACACAGATGTGAAAATACTCCTTTTACTTTTATGTTGGGAAGAGTCCAGATATCTAATATTGCTTGTATGTTTTGACTGTCTATCCCAAGACGGTGCATTCCGGTATCTATCCCCACATGGACATTAAGCGTATATCCGTATTCATTTAACCGCTTGGCATAATCATAATCTACTACCGTCTGAGTCAGCTCATAACGGCAAAGTTCTTCAAACCTGTATGGTGATGTATAGCCCAAAATTAAAATCTGACCTTCTATTCCTGCCACCCTTAGCTCTACCGCTTCATTGACCGTGGCGACGCAGAAGTTTCCGATACCCATCTGCTGTAGGGCAAGTGATATCGGTATGGCTCCATGTCCATACGCATTTGCTTTGACGGCTGGCATAAGTTCGCAGTTTTGGGGCAGTACGGCTTGTAGCTGCTCAAGATTATGGGCTAGATTGTTCATATTCAGTTCTATCCATGCTCTGCCTTTTTGGTACATATTATGGGTGGCTCCTTTCGACTCTTTCTATTACCATCGACATCGCGCACGACAAAATGCACACCCCGATATAATGAACAAGGCTGTTATCCACCAGCAGCTTTTCAAGACCTGTAAGTTTTGCGATACCGCGTATGACAATAATCATAAGCGGGTGGATTATGTATATAAGCATACTAAGATTCTTATGCCGAGTTCCTATACCTGTCCAAACTGCCGCTTTTCTTTTCATGTCTAATATAGTCCTGAAAAGGAAATACATGCACACCGGCAGCGCAATATACATACTGTCATGCCGCTGCAAATTAAAATGGTGCAATATAAGACCTTCGACCGTCATAATAAGCAGCGATATCAGAAAGCACACGGCGTTATCCGTTCTCTTTATTCCTAGCGCCCTCTCATTTAAAACGCGGCGGCTGATATACGCGCCCAGCATAAGAAAAATCGGCGCATAGAAAATTCCATTCCTTGTATAAGAGAAAATCTTGAACATAGTGTCATAGACGTAAGCTGCATAAGGAATTTCCGTTATCAAACCATAATAGCTGTCTCCCGCAAGACCTATGAAATACAATAACAGGCATATATTAAAGCAAGTCTTAAACTTAAGCCTGCGTCCCAATAAAAATACAATAAGCACGCCAAGTACGGACGCTGGAAGATACCACAGATGATAAAATGTCCCGTCGAATATAAGCATACGCAAAATACCGCCTATCTTCACGTCCTTAAAATGCCCTGCATAAAAGTTGATTGGAAGATACAGGATAACTGCCACGATATATAAAATTACGTTCTTCTTAATAAAACGGAAAAGAGCGTGTAAATCTTCCTGCTTATTAAAACTTCCCTGCACCCTAATGGGCTGGGAATTTATCCTTCTTTCATTAAACAAATACTTTGGCAGGATAAAATATCCCGTAACCATAAGAAAGAACGGAACCGCACATCTGGCGATAATCCTTGTAAAAATAAAATCAGCGTCCGCATTAAATGACGCAAGTGGTGACGTATGTATCGCCACAACTAGAAACGCCGCTATTATTTTGAAGTAATCTAAACTCTCGATACGCCTATTATCTTTCATGTTACGTTTTGTATACTCCTCGTATTATATAGTAGTAGTGTTTATAGACCTTCTCCAAGGTCTTGATACT
>JAMPHY010000035.1 GCA_023663185.1 Clostridiales bacterium
CAATTCATTCAAAAATTTTTATTTTAGGGTTGACTTTTAATAGTTAGTCTTTCCATCACGCAAGCGCAGCCTCAATCGCCGTATTCACAATCTCTTCAAAGGATAACCCCGCCGCCTTCATCATATTAGGGAAGCGGCTGTGCGTCGTGAAGCCGGGAATGGTATTTACTTCATTAAAATAGATTTCTCCTGAATCTGCCACAAACATATCAACACGCGCAAATCCCTGACAGCCCAACGCCCTATATATCGTCTTTGCCGTCTGCAAGATACGCTCTTTAGTATCGGCGTCAACCCTTGCTGGAACATGGATTGCCGAAGTTTTCAGAGTATATTTTTCCGTATAATCAAAAAATCCTTCTGCAAGTTCTATTTCATCAACTTCTCCGACAATCAGCCCATCTTTTCCCATAATGGCGCAGCCCACTTCAAAACCTGATATGCCCTCTTCTATAATGATTTCTTCATCATATTCAAAAGCAAGCTTAATAGCCGCCATAAGTCCATCTGCGCCTAGCACTTTGCTGACTCCATAAGACGAACCCGCTTTCATTGGCTTTACAAACAATGGATATCCTATCTGCTCCGCCTTTACCACGGCTGTCTGAATATCCGAACTTTTCATAAGGACAAATGAATTTGGAACAGATATTCCCGCTGCTTTTGCAAGCTTATGCGCCCTGTCCTTGTCCATACATAGCGCCGAAGCCAAAATACCGCAGCCGACTATAGAAACATCAACAAGCTCAAACATTCCCTGCACTGTGCCGTCTTCGCCGTTCTTTCCGTGCAAAACCGGAAACGCCGCGTCGATATGGACTTTTTCAAGCCCTTCATTTTTTAGCAGTATAAGACTCCGTTCATTCCTGTTAAGCGATAGGCTTATCGGAGTACAGCAACCGCTATCACACCATGTATCGTTAATAATTTTCTCTGTATCCCCCTCATATAAAAACCAACTTCCATCTCTGGAAATGCCAATCAGTATAGGTCTAAAACGAGTCCTGTCGATATGCGTAATCACAGAATACGCCGATTGCAATGAGACTTCGTACTCCGGCGAACAGCCGCCGAAAATAACCGCTATATTTTTCATAATTCTTCTCCTTCTTTAATTTCTATATCTTCCGGCAGTTTATAGCCGATTTCGCAACAATTCCTGTATAAAAATTTCTTCGCCGCGCCGTCCTTAAAATCCGCTTTCTGCATTACGTCCGTCTCTTCGTATATCCTGCCTTTCTTCCGGCAGTATATCGTATTTTCATTAAAGACCTCATAAGCAGTCCATATTTCCTTATCCGTTAAAATCTGACCGTTGATATTTTCTTCATCAAAGGAAATCACTATCTGGAATGTCGTGTCGGTGTCGTTTCTTACCTTTAAATCCAGCCAGCCTTCCGAAACTGTGGCGTCAACCCCGATAGGCGCGTCGCTTTCAGGCTCCGGAAAATCTTTGATTTTATGTCCGTGCCGCTCTATAATAGTCAGCGGCGTATGCAGAAATAACCAGAACAGCAAGTTGCTCATTTGGCAAAGCCCGCCGCCGTAAGCTGTTTTCAGTTCTCCATTTGTAACCACTAAGCCATCTTTATATGGCGTATGCTTGTCCGCATATCTTACAAGGTGCCAGAATGAAAACGTCTCGTTCGGTCTTATAAGTATTCTGTCAAGCGTCGCCGCCGCAAGCTTAAGATTGTGTACCTTGTTTTCCTGATATATCATTTCAAATCCGGTTTCGCTGTTATACATCGGGCAGCTTGAGGCAAACAACCGGTGCGGCAGTGTGATATTGCTTTTCTTTGACGCATAACGGCGTCTGTCAAGTTTCATTCCCATATAAAAGCAGAACAACCGCTGCTTTTTTCTGATTGGCATAAGCCACGGGAATATCTGTGTAATTCGTTTTCTATCCATATATGTTTTCCTTTCCAGATATATATTTTCCTTTCTGATTAAGCTCATATAAAAAACTCCTGTTCCGTAATATCTTACCAAACAAGAGTTTTTTATTCTTTAATATAAAGTTATTTCATTCTTAAGATTATCCTAATGTTTTCTAAATACTTGTTCTATTTAGAAATCATGTATAACTGAAATTTCTTTTTATATAATAAGAGAATGCCAAAATTAATCGACACTCTCTAAAAATGTTATTCCGTTCTTTTGTCATCATTGCAAAGTGCTTCATACTTTTTCGTAAGTTCTTGAAACTCTTCTAATGTTTTGCACTCTTTTAAATCGTTGACTATACGTGCTCTTTCAAGTTTACGTGCCAACGCCTCTATCGTTTCTGCTGCATTTGGCATATTGTTCCACCACCCTTCTTTTATAAGGAAAAGTTTAACTGCCTTTAGTATAGCATATGGAAAAGGAAAAATCTATAATATACTTTTGGAATTATACTTGAAGCCTATATAATTTAAATAGTATAACGAATATACAAAATAAGAGTATATCGTTTAAATAAAAGGAGTTGATTTTATGAGATTGACTTGCGCACAGATGGCTATACGATATCCTAATCAATGGCTTGGACTTAAAAATCATGTTTATAGAAACAATGATGGTGTAACATTATTATCTGCTGAAATCGTATATACTGATAAAACCTGTGATGAACTACTTGAAATGCAGATTGATGGCAAAGACGGCATAACCGGCTGGTATACAACTGACAACGGTCTGCAACTAGGAATTGCAGGTGTTATCTAATGCAGTTAGATATATTGCTGGACCAGTCAGCCAGAAGACCAATCGCTCGATTAGACTGGTTTCCCAGCTGTCTTGCATTAATTGACACAGGTGCACTATTCCCTGTATGGACAAAAAGTGAAGCCCTGCTTGAGAAGCTGGGCGGCAAACTCCAAAAAAGTAATGTTTCATTTAGTGGGTTTGGCGGAAAAACATATGGACATCTATACAGAATAAATTTTAATCTGAATGGCTTGCAATATATTGATATGCCTATTGTAATTAAACCAATGGAAAATTTGAATTGCCATATAATCTTATCTGCTACCATGTTTGAAAATATGATTTATACAATAGATACCATAAACAAACATTTAAGCATAGACACTATGGACAATCAAATTGTAAGAATACTAAAACTGTCTGATAAATATCGCAATCTTTCAGTATATCTGGCATGAACATATGAATCTATACAAGATTAGTTGTCAGATTTAAGTATTTAATAACCTCTTTGCATTTTCAGAGAAAATGGACGTTCTTTCGTTCTCATTATCAGTCGCCCTTAATACCGATAAAATAGAAAACGCCTGCGTTACAAACGGATAATCCGTTCCAAACAATATCCTTTCGCGCCCTATTTTTTCTATCAATGTTTTTATATGTTCTGCGGGCTGAATGCTAATATCAGTATAAACATTTTGATGATTTTTAAGTAAACGCACCATGCTTTCAAATTCAAAACAGCCGCTATGGGCTAAAATAAATGTAGTATCAGGAAAAGTATTTAATACTATCTCATATCTATCCAATCTTTGATTTTGAACATCTTTCTTTGTCTGTTTAGATGGAATATTTGTTGCAAGCACATTTTGGGGTAAACCCAAGCCGCTGCAGCACAAAATCGGCAAACCGGTCTTTGATAATTTCTCTATGAGAGCCAATGACTCTTTACAGTTAATAGAGAAACCGCATATATGTGGATTTATCTTCCAACCCTTTATATGTAAATTCATGTAATGCTTAATCTTATCATCAATATTTTTATCAAAAGGGTGTATTGCTCCAAAAGTATACAACCGCTCATTCCGGGTGATAATTTCTTCCATAAGATCCGCGCTGTTTCTATCAGGCGGATTTATTTGTTGGATAACCGCCTTACTAATACCATTAGTATTCATATCCATTATCAGCTTTTCCGTTGTCGCATAATTCAAAACAAGCGCGCCTGTAAACAATTTTATCTTTGTTTTTAATCCATTAAGGCTGAATAGCTTGGTCGGGCAGTCTGAAAAATAGATTTTATTCAGGTCAAATAAATCTATGGAAAAAGGAAAACAGCTTAAATCCATCAACGATTTATTATAATCGATTTTCGCTTTTCGTAAAAATGGCGGAAATAGCTGACAAAGCCCTTCATATATATGACAATGGAAATCAATGATTTCATAATTTTCAACTAAATCTTTTCTAATTTTAAAATCACCATTCGGCATTAATTCCAGTTCTTTATTGTCTGATAAGATAGCGTACTTCTCTTTTTTATATCTCATAACTGTACCCCATTTTAATAACTATATTTCTTCTATATCACCAGCACAAAAGTCAAAATTATATTCAGCTAATTTAATTTTCATTTATTTTCTCTTCCGCCGCCTCTATACTCAGCTTAAACCGCTTCATCAACTGCTGCTTAATCTTCTCCGCAGGAATTGCAAGTTCCTTCATGGCGCCGATAAATTCTATGATATCCTCTTCTCCTTTTTCTTCCCTGCCCTTTTCTATACCTTCTTCCTTTCCTTCTGCTCTTATCGTCCTCTCATACTTCTCAACATCAAATTCTTCCAACAACATTCCTAACACCTCCGACCTGTTATTTCTCAAAAATTCAGATAAAATACCATGTTCTATGCAGTAGTCTATTGTCCTTGATAACGCTTCGTTATTGTCGTCTGTCTCTGACATATATTTTCTGGAAATCTCTACAAGTGCCGCATACTCCTTTAAGGTCTGGCAGTTCTTCATAAGCTTCTCATTATAACCGCTGTTTATATTGAGCATTCGAACCTTTAACTCAACATCTGCTTCTTTGTCCTTGTTCTCGAACGCATCCGACAGTCTTAATACCGTCTCTTCCGGCATCTTACTTGTTCCATTGTAAAATACCACGCACTGTGGCGTCGGCAGGGATATAAGCTTCTACATCATGATAGTCCGTTCCGTTAAGCGCATTGTAAAGCTGCAGCAAATTCTCTTTGTCATTCTCAAACAGGAACCTGAACAGCCTGTGCATATCGCATAGCCCACATTACCAGCATAGCCGCACAGTTTTTTCAGTTCCTGCCATATTTAATTGATAGTTTAGAAAAATCTGACAGAAACTGTCTGAATGTGCGCAATGCACACCTTATAGAATTTTCCTGATAGTTATATTGTAGACGTTATTTTATCATTTGTCAATCACTTTTACGAAATTGCAATCTCTTTTTCCTGTCGTATCCACTTTATATGGTAATTATAGTTACTGCACTTCTACTTTCCCCTATCCCATCGGCAGCGTTATAACAAAAACAATCGTATTATTCTCACTATATGCCGTTATCGTGCCGCCATGCGCGGTGACAATCTCTTTGGCGATGGCAAGCCCCAGCCCTGAGCCGCCCGTTCTTGAACTTCGCGCTTCACCCAGCCTGTAGAACTTTTCAAATATTACCGAGAGCTTTTGCTTGGGAATCGTATTGCCTTTATTCTGGAAGGAAATAACCGTATTCTCGTCTTCTTCTTTCGCGGAAATGATTATTTCAGTATCGGCATAACTGTAAGCCGCGGCGTTTTTAAGCACGTTATTGAACACGCGCGCCAGCTTATCGGCGTCTCCGTATACGGACATATTTTCGTCCACGTTAAGCACTATGGTATTGCCGTTAGCCGACAGGACCGTTGAGAGTTCGTCGGTTAGCTGCACGAGCATATAATAAAGGTCTGTCTTTTCTTCTTCCAGCGTAATCTGCTGTAAATTATAGCGCGTTATTTCAAAAAATTCATTTATCATTTTTTCCAGACGGTAAGCTTTATCAAGAGTGATATGCAGATATTTCTCGCGCTGCTCCTTTGGCATGTCCGGCATCTCTTCCATAAGCGCAAGGTGTCCTATCACCGATGTGAGCGGCGTCCGTATGTCATGCGCCAGATACATGACTAAATCATTCTTACGCTGTTCGGCTAACTCCGCCTCCATTGAACGCTGTTTAAGCGCCATTCTGACGGCGTTCAGTTTTCTTTCTATGGAGAGCATTTCTATAGGCAGCCTTATCTCCGATTCATCGTTTAGAAGGTCGTCTATCCCCTGCCCAATCAAGGCAAAATATTCGACATACCAGTTGACTGCCACGCGCAGTAACAGCCCGAAAATGACGATTACGGCAATTATCATGATTATATCCTGTCTATCGCGCAAAAGGCGTACATATAGGTTCAACGCCGCTTGATAATCCATGTTAAAATAGCGTCTAAACAGGGAGACAAAAAAGTCCGCGCCCCTTCCGCTCCAGAATAAATTATATAAAACCAAAAGAATTACATACGCCATTACTATCATAAAAAAGATATGATAATATAATTTATTTCTAAGCTGCGAAAACTCCTTATTATGCGAAAAATCTCTCTTGTTCTTTTTATCCTTCAATTTTATACCCCACTCCCCATATCGTTCTGATATATTTCGGATTATCCACTGTGTCGCTCATTTTTTCCCGCAAATGCCTGACATGTACGGTAATGGTATTGTTGCTTTTGCTGTAATACTCATCGTTCCAGATTTCCCGAAACAGTCTCTCCGCACTTACGACTTCGCCCTTATGTTCAAGCAGGATACGGAGTATGTCAAATTCGGTCGGCGTCAGCACCAGCGGTTTTTCATTCAAAAGGCATTCGTGCGTCTTGACATTCATCACTAAACCCGAATGAATGATAACCGAATCGTCTAAGTCTGCGCTCTGGTTTCCGTTATATCTTTTATAACGTCTAAGCTGCGCTTTTACCCTTGCCACCAGTTCAAGCGGGCGAAAAGGCTTAGTAATATAATCGTCTGCCCCAAGTGACAGTCCCGTTATTTTATCAATCTCTTCGTCTTTCGCCGTCAGCATTATTATCGGATAAGTGTGCTGCTCCCTTATATGACGGCAGAGCGTCAGTCCGCCTATATCCGGCAGCATGATATCCAAGATGGCAAGGTCAATCTCATTCTTATCTATAAATTCGAGCGCAGCCTTGCCGGAATAGAATTTATGAACCGTATAATTCTCGTTCTGTAAATATATCTCAAGCAAATCGGCAATTTCCTTTTCGTCGTCAACGACGAGTATTTTCTCTGGCATAAAATGGAGTTCCTTTCTTGCGGGGTTGCATAAATAATTACTTAAATTTTACCACAAAGACGCTAATTATTTGTAATTATTTACATGAGAAAATATTAAGATTTTACTAAGATGTACTATACCAGACTTTCTTTCCCCTGCAGCATAATCGTAAGATAAAAGACATCGCCGCGCACTTCATAGGACATCGTTCCGTAATAGCGGTTAGTAACGCTCTGCATATTTTTAAGCCCTATTCCGTGCAAAGAGTCGTCGTCCTTCGTGGTATGGAGTTCATTTTCCTGCGTATATATCAGGCTTTCGCCGTCGCAGTCATTTTCTATCCTAATGAAAAACATGCTGTTCTTCCTATAGCTATGCACACGGATACACGCAGGCTTATTTCCGCTATATTTCCGGCAGCCTTCAATAGCGTTGTCCAGCGCATTATTTAATAAGATACCCATGTCGAACGCTTCTATTCCCAGCTTGTCGGGATATATGAAGTCACTCTCAAGCATAAAGCCTTCCTTTTCACACTCCTGATACTTCCTGTTCAAAATAACGTCGGTTACGGGATTGCCTGTCGCATATTTAACGGTTATGGAAGCCATTGTAGCTTTCATATTGTTCAGATATTTTTCTGCCTCGGACTCTACTGTTCCATTCAACTCTCCCTGCTTCACGCTTGCATTAAGAAGCTGCTCCATATCGGCGATATAGTTATTCATATCATGGCGTATTCCACGGATTCCGTCGTAAAGCCTTTCCATATCCCGCACATGCATCGTCATATCCGACAACTGCTGTTTGTAGAAAAACATACCGTTCTTTTCTTCCTGCACCCTTATTAATTCGTTGTAAATTCTGATACTGTAGACGATGGAGATAAGGCAGAGAAACGTCATAAGCGGTATAATCGCATACATTCCGCGGTGGTTATCGTATATATACTCGATACGCTCTCCTTCCATCGTATAGAAAATACAACGCAAGGCGAGCGAAAACGCCATGCCGACAGCGGGAGAAATCATTAAGAATAAAATCCCCTGTCTGCTTATTTCGCAAATACCGCTTATAAATTTCCTTATAAAATAAATTGTGAGCCACGCGATTACTATACATATAAATGAAAAAACAAACTGCCATACATACTGGGAAATTTCAAGAAACCGGTTAAAATTCTCAAGCGTTCCAAACGGTATGTCGTCTGCCAGCAGGCTATTTATCAGATTATTGTAAAATACGCCTGTTATAAGGCTCCATAAGCCATGGAGACCAAATCTTGAGAGTTCAATAATCGCCGCATATAAAAGCGTCAGATAGGCTTTAAGTAGCCTGCCGTCCGCATAGAAAAAATCTATAAGCGCAAAATACACAGCTATATTCAGAATAAGTTTTAGGATACTCATACTGCTTTTTTCGGGAAGTATACTGTCTCCGTACAATAATTTTGCCAGCCACAAAGAATTATCACACCAAAATCTCCAAATGACAAAGAGCAGGAAAAAAATATATTTTCCCTGCCTTGTATATTTGTCCTTATACGCCGTCATTCCATTGCATAAATACATACACAGCACACATTTTATGCAATACTCCGTCAAGTCAAGCAACTGTACCATTATGATTTCCTTTATATAGGCTCCTGTAAAAATTTGCAGTATATCTTAACAAACTCTCCGTATTTGCGTTTAGAAAGGTATATTCTGTCTCCATTGCTTACTACGATACTCGCGCTGTCGTATCCCCTGATTTGCTCAAGGGATACGATATATCCCCGATGGCACCTGTAAAATCCGGCTCCGAGCCTTTTTTCCAGTTCTTCCATACGGTCATAGAATTCCAATATTTCCTGTTTCATATGCAGGATAACTTTTCTGCCGTCGCTCTCTACATATAAAATATCCGCTATATTGACCTTTCTGTAACCATCGGCTGTCTTTACCATCATAAACTTAAGCTGTACGTTGTTTTTTTCAGCTTCGGCAATGGCTTTTGCCACCACTGAAATAAGTTTCTCTTTTTCCACGGGCTTTAAAAGATAGTGGAATGCGCCGACGTCAAACGCTTGAAATACCTGCTCCTTCACGCCTGTCACAAAGATAATAAGCATATCGGAAAGCTCTTTAAGCCGCCTTGCCGTCTCCATTCCGTTCATGCCTTCCATCGCAATATCAAGCAGAACGATGTCCGGCGGATATTCTTTCTCTGCCGCTTCAAGTAATTCACACCCGGAAGAAAAATCTTTAATTTCCACAGACGGAAATGCCTCTTTCAATACGTTTTTTACGCCCTCCCTGATTCTGTCGTCGTCATCACAGATTGCAATATTCATATGTCTTTCTTAACTTATGTCTGTCCTTCCTGTCCCTTCCCTGACTGATTACTGCTAAATCCGTTTTTCAGTATACGATAGCATGGCAGTCAAAATATACAGACGCCATGTTTTCTATTGTATGTATCGGGTGCGGAGGGCAAATTCCTAACCGTTGTTGTATTGAAAGGACGGATTTTTGTAATGAATGTCTGCGCCTCTTCACTCCCTAAATCCGCCGCTTTCTGATACCATTCCATTGCCTCTGTATCGCCTGATTCTATAAACCATTCCAGCACCGCGTCATATCCGCCTAAGATATCTATCAGTTATTCTTTTAAAATGGTTGATTATCTCAAAAAAGCCTCGATTTACGGGCATACAAGCAGGATTTCAAGATGAATTTACTACTAATTTACTACTTTTGATGGAAAGAGCCTTACTACAAACGGCTTTTAGGGCGCGTTTTAAGCCGGGACAGATGCCGTCCTATTGCGTAACATTCCAATATCTGCATCCATGAAAAAAAAATTATTCCGAATTTTTCTAAATATCCCATAATCCGGCTGAAAGCTCTGCTTCTAAGGTTTTCAACATCTTATCTTCGGCTGTTTCGGTTGTATTTTGGTTATAATAACCAGAAACGACAAGTATTGGTACTTCCTCTGCGGATTTCTGTTACACAATCCGGGCGGTGTGTAGAATGTTCATTATTTTTCTATCATATAAATATCCACCTAAATTATTTTTTCCTGTTTCTTCTGTTCCCTGTAATTCCTCTAACATAATTTTCTCAATTTTGATTATATCCGGCTGCGTTGGCGTAAAACGCACTCCCCTATGTAACAGATTGATAATTTTTTTTGCGTTTTTTTCCAACTCCTGTATCAGTTTAGGATCTGCAATCCTTACGGGCTGACCGCCTTTCATATACTGACCATCTATATATCCTGCGGTTATAGGAAACATATCTTGAAAGAGAAGTACCGTCTTACGGTCAAAGATCTTCACAATCTTAATTGTATCAGTTGGCTTGTGCTGTTCCCGCTTTTTCAATATCAATCGTTCAAATTTTTCTATTTTTGAACTGCACGGGACTAACCAGTACAATCCCGTTTTGCTGTCCCTAAAAGCAAAATAATGCGGACGTTTTGTGTCCTCATAATTGACTTTCAGATAAGGATCTTGTATCTTTGTAAAACAATCATCAGAAACAAAATACAGATTTCCTGTCAAAATTTCCATAAACGGCATTTCTCCTTGTATAAGTTAAGCCCCCTGCCCTTTCTGGCAAGAGGCTTAAAAACTTTTTCACGGTCTATTTATTATTCGCATGACCGGGAGCGAACCACGTTGACACGATCTATTTCTTTTCCGCATGATCGGAAGCGGACTACTTTTTGAGGTAGTTGCCTACCTACCGTTATTATTATACGCAAGCCTTGGAAATATGTCAATCCCCACGAAAAAATTTGATTTATAAATCTTGCTAAATCTTATCCACGCTCTGTCTTTCCCGTTCCGGCTGTTTCTCTGTCTGTAAAATGCTGTCTATGTTCCGCTTGATGACATCATACTCCGCAACCTGCTTTTTCAGCTTGCCATAGTCGGCATAAAGGACTTCTTTCTGTTCTTGCAGCTTTTCATAGTTCTTCTTGGATATGTCTACATAATTCCATTAAATAGCTTGAAGAATTCCTAATGATTGCAATAAACATCTTGAATTTATTCGGCTATCCGTATATAATTATACTGATAGAGTTTAGAGAAAGGAGAATGGAAATGTTAGAGTTTATTTCTGCCCCGGAAGCAGCTAAAAAATGGGGCATTTCAGAAAGACGGGTACAGAAGCTATGTGAGGAAAACCGCATACCCGGTGTGGCAAAATTCAGCCGTATGTGGCTGATACCAAAGGACGCAGAGAAACCTGCTGACGGGAGAATAAAGAAACGGAGTGAGCGTGTTTCAAGTTAGACCGCTTGATTTCCTCATAAAACCTATTACACAAAAAAATGTTAATGAAACAATAGATAAATACATACGGTTGAATAATCTTATGAAGAATGACTTCTTTTTTCACATAGGAAAATCTATACAACGGCTATATTTAGATGAAATTTATTATTTTGCTTGTAATGGAAAGAAGATAGAAATACATACCGAAGCGGGCATAACAACTTTTTATGGAACTATGCAGAAAGTATTAGAGCAAGTGGACGGAAAAGGATTTTGGACAATCCATAAATCGTATATTGTAAATTCTTCCTATGTTTCCATTTACCAGTATGACGCTGTTCAAATGACGGACGGTACAATTTTACCAATAAGCCAAAAATATAGAAAACATATGAAAGCTTGTCTGACGGAGCTTTATCGAAAGGGGTGAGTTTATTGCTATTGTCCTATATTGCTATTTTTGTGATTGACGCGATACATATTTTTCTGCTCATGCGATTTTGCATTAACTGTATTGGAAAGTACCGTGTAAATAAAAAAATTATAGTGATTATTTTTGCAGTCTTTTTAATAATTAGCTGTTTTCTTAGGCTGCTCCCCTTTTCAAAAAAATTTTCTGCTGCAAATACAACCCTGTTCTTATTTGAAATTCTATTCTTACTTGTTGCGGTCTTTCTTTTTCAAGGAAAGATTGCTATACGTCTTGCTGTTGCTTTGCTATTACCAATCTTCTATTGGGGATTAAACTGGATTATTTTAAAATCCTGCTTTCATAGCACCTTTGTAGAAAATAGTCAATGCTTAATCGGCACAGGAATAGCAGTAGTAATATTTTCCATTCTGGAAATTGCTTTAGAAAAATGGAAAAAATCACAAAGGGAGCAGGAACGGGAAATCTTAGAGCAAGAAATCCAGATGTATGAAAATCAATTTGAAATAATCCGCCAATCACAGATAACTACACGTTCTTTAAAGCATGACATGAAACATCATTTAAAAATGTTGTCTGATCTGGTATCTTCCGGAGATAAGGACGCTGCCCTAAAATATCTTTCAGATATGGGAGCTTTTATGGATAATTCAGAGGTATTTGTTACATCTGGTAATGAACGTATCGACAGCATTTTAAACTATATGATAGGAAAAGCAAAAAGCGCAGATATTCACATAACATGGAAAATCCAAATACCAGAACAAATTGAAATTTCAACATTTGATATTAACGTGATTCTAAGTAATCTGTTAGATAATGCGCTAAACGCATTATCAGATATACCAAATCCAGCTTTGGAAATTTTAATGAAATATGACCGTGGGATTCTTTGTATCAATATTCAAAATAATTGCAATCGTGAACAGCCCACAATACATGATGTACATCCTGATTTTCAGCCAGAAAACGAGCATGGATATGGTTTGAAAAATGTACAGCGTATTGTCGAAAAATATCACGGTAGTCTATCTACTGAATGTGTAGATGATGTTTTCAATGCAAGTATCTTGTTGTTTTTGTCCAACATAGAAAAAAGCTAATAGACACAAAACAGTATTAAAGTCCGACACTTCTATTTTGAAGCGATGGACTTTTATTTTTTCCACTCAAACGCGCAATTTTTCCAACCAGCCGCTTATCGTGTCTTAGTCTGCTATTGTGGTATTAGATTGGAGGAAAACATTATGCAAGCAGAAAAGACACGGTACTATTTTGTTGACGGGATAAGGGGCATTGCCATTATCAATATGGTTATATTTCATTTTTTATACGATGTGTATATTGTGTATGAAAAATCCCCGACATGGTATAGCCTTCCGGCAATCCATATCTGGCAGCAGATGATATGTTGGACATTCATTTTTATTTCCGGCTTTGTATGGACATGGGGAAAAACAAAAAATTTGCGGCGTGGAGTAATATTTAATCTTTTTGGGCTACTGATTTCATTTATTACATTAGTAATCGTGCCTACGCAAACAATTTGGTTCGGGATATTGAATTTTATGGGTTGTGCAATCTTGATCATTCTCCCTTTAGAAAAGCTATTAAAGAAAATTCCTGCCGCTTATGGAATGGCAATCTGTTTTTTACTGTTCCTACTTTGTAAGCAGATACAATATGGTCAAATTGGAATACCCGGTTTGCTGCAAATTCAAGTCCCAAATCTATTGTACGATATAAAAATACTCACGCCGTTGGGATTTCCATATAAAGGATTTTATTCAAGCGATTACTTTCCCGTGCTTCCGTGGATATTTTTGTATTTATGTGGCTTCTATTTTAATCAGATATTCACGAAACATAGTACATGGCAAAAGTATGCCCAGCGTAAATTACCCTGCTTATCGGTTTTGGGCAGCAAAACAATCTGGATATATCTGCTTCATCAGCCGTTCAGTATGTTAATTTGCATATTGCTTTTTCATTAAAGGAGGACATTAAAAAATGCTTTTAAACATAGTGGAAATTGAAAAATATTACGGAACAAGAAACAATCTAAAATGCCCTGGCTAGAATACCTGCCAGGACATTTCCAAAGCGTCTCACTAATTTATATACACCCCCGCATTCTTTCTGTAGAAGATTACAGATAACATATAAAACAACAGGAAAATTACTAAAATAATAACTACGCTGAGTATATTAATCATTTTAAGGTTGGCGGACATCATTTTCTCCAGAGAGTGAACGGCGAAATATGACGACAGTGTCATTAAAAGGAAGGGTGCGGCGTACGCCACCCTTAACTCTTTGGCGACAGCCTTCGCCATCGCGGTCTCGGACACTCCTATCTTGTGTAAAACCGCATAGCGTTCCTTCTCTTCAAAGGCGTCGTTATAAAGTTTCATAAACAGTATGCTGCCGCTTGCCATTACAAATACCAAAAATACAAAAACGCACAAAGAGTATTCGAGTTTAATCCAGACAATGTCTGAACTGTACGGATCGCTTTTAACAAGTCCCATATATTCATCATCAGTATTGTTAAGCACCGTATACGCCTGCAAATCTTCTACCGAAGCCTCAAAATTATATATATCGGCTATCCTGTAATTATAAGTATATACTTCTGCGTACAGCGGGACGTTGCCACTTGCAAGCGCAGCTGCGGAGTCCTGTTCGCATTTTGCCTTAATCCTTTCATATTCTGAGTCGCTTACCATAAAGAAACTTATCTGCTCCTGAAAATACCCCAGATAAGCCTCCATCGTCTCTTCTAACTGCTTATATGTTTTACCGCAAATCTCTATATCTCTTTCGGAAGCCCAATACAGCGATAAAAGATAAACATGATTCATAAACACAGTCTCATCATCTTCCAATTTTTCATACGGAAAGTTAAGCCCTGTATCAGCCGCAAGCTGCTTTACATTGGAGAATGACACTATCCCATAAGAACTGGCGTAAGTGTCAAAATAACTGCCGTCCAGTTGAAGAAACGGTATCCGCGCCGAATATTCAATTTCGTTATTCCTGCCGATAATCTCCGCCGCCTCTTCGCCTATACCGTCGCGGCTTGTAATAATCTGATAAGTATAAGTATTTCTAAAATTAACCATATTATCATACTGTCCCTTAGCCGCAAACGACGCGGCAAGCGCGGTAACGGCACATGTAAGCAACACGCAGGTCATTGCGTAGGTTCTGTAATTTTTCTTCATTCTGAAAATAACATTATTTATCCACAGATTTCTCTCATGCTTATATATAACAGCTTTATTCTGCGCCATACGCTGAAATACAAACGGAAGCAGCCCGCCGAAAATAAAATAGGTGCCGATTATGACAAAGACGGTTCCGGCAAGGATATTGTTGAGCGTCTCCATTCCGCCGTCTTTGGTCGCGGTATAATATCCATTTGTCAAGGCGGCGACTCCAAGCACCATTTTAACAAATAGTACAAAAGCGTTGCTTTTTACATACTCATTCTGTCTGGTAGCGGAAATCATGCTTAAAACGCTGCTCCTTACGATATTAATATACCCTTTTACAACAAATACCATATAGATAACTAAATAGATAACCGATGTAATAAGCACAGGTTTCCACTCGAAAGTAAAAGATATATCTACCGTTATCTCAGAAATTGCCAATAACGTCATCTGGAAAAGATGCGTTGTTACCATGCCGCCCAAAATACCGAGTATCAGCGCCACTATCCCTATCATGCTCATTTCCATCATATAAAGCCAGCCGATTCTCTGATTGGTAAGCCCCATGAATACATAGATTCCTATTTCTTTTTTCTTTTTAGTCAAAAAGACATTAGCCGAATACCAGATAAAGAAAAACATAAAGCACCACAGAACAACTTCCAAAACATTTACTACGCTTTCTATATATCCTTTATTTGCCGACAGCGCGGTAAATTTATCGGTATAAAGCAGATTGACGAAATTAAAGATAATCATAACCGTAAACGCCAGCGATAAAATCAGGGAAAAATAGTTATGGAAGCTTTTCTTAAAATTATGAAATGACAGTTTGGCAAGTCTCATGACAACTCACCTCCCGCCTGCTCGCTCATAGACGCCTGAATATCAATGATACGGTCATAAAATTCCTTTCTGCTCTCTCCTCTGCTTAATCTGCATTTCATTAAGCCGTCTTGTAAAATATATACGTCTTTGGCGTAAGACGCGCAGAAAGCGTCGTGCGTTACCATTAAAATCGCGGTATGGTTTTTATCGTTTACCGCCCTGAAACAGTCCAGCAAATCTTTTCCCGATTTGGAATCCAGCGCGCCCGTCGGTTCGTCCGCAAAAAGAATCTCCGGCTCCGTAATAAGTGCGCGGCAGACTGCACCCCTCTGCTTCTGCCCGCCTGATAACTGGTAAGGGTATTTGTTAAGATGTTCTGCTAAACCGAAGAGCCTCGCAAAACCGTCCACTTTTTCTACACAGGTTTTAGTGCTTACTCCGTTAAGCGACAACGGCAGTGCAATGTTGTCCTGCAAAGTCATGGTGTCAAGAAGGTTATAGTCCTGAAATACAAAGCCGATTTTATCACGCCTTAGTATAGACAGTCCTTTATTGGAAATGTGGGTTATGTCTTTTCCGTCCAAAATAACGGTTCCCTGCGTGGGCTTGTCAATGGACGACAAAATATTTAAAAGCGTAGTCTTGCCCGAACCGCTCGGTCCCATAATTGCAACAAAGTCATTAGATAATACAGTCAGGTCTATCCCTTTTAATACTCTGGTACTAAACCCCCTTGTACCGTAATCTTTTGTAAGGTTTTTAATTTCTACTATCTTTTTTTCATTCATATTGATACTGTTCTCCTTTCTCATTTAGGTAGCCAGAGTTTAGTATTTGGAGTTCCGTTTTTGTTCATTTGGTCTAAACTCGTGCACAACTGAATTTATTATAAAGAACAGCAAATCAATAATCCTTACATTCACCTTACAAAACAAGCTCCAATGTTACAATTTTGTATGATTGGGCTACTATTCACAATATTTAGGAAACATATGAGTTCTTGCCGCGGCAAAAATTAATCAAACCCAAAATACTCGCGGTTATCGCGGAAAGTAATCGTAAACTTCGTCCCCTTACCATACTCGCTCTCTACCGCGATTTCATGCTCAAGCTTTTTTAAAACCTCCGCCGCCATATATAACCCCATACCCGTAGATTTATATTGTCCGTTATGATAATTACTGCCGATATAGCCTTTTTCAAATATTCTGCGTATATCGCTCTGCTTTATGCCTTCTCCGTTATCTTCCACACATAACATAACCGCCCCGTCTTTGCTCCCGGCATATATATTAAGGCGCGGATTTTCCCCTGCGTATTTGATGGAATTGCTGATTAGCTGGTCCAACACATATACAAGCCAGAGCGAATCGGTATATACATTTTCATCACCAATCTGTATATCCAGCTCAAAACGCTTTCTGACTAAGAAAAACTGGTTGTTATGGATTGATTCCTTCACGCATTTTAAAAGGCTTGTCCTGCTTATCTGTAAGTCAAAAAGGCTGCTTTGCATTTTAGTACCAAGCAGCGCGGATTTTAACTGCATGTTCATACGCTCTAGTTGCTCCAAAAGCGAATCTTTAAGCTCGGTATCCTCTATCTCTTCGGCAATAAGAAGGCTGGCGGATAAGGGGATTTTTACCTCGTGACACCATTTTGCTATAAAGTCCTGCAAGTCGCAGTTAATATCAAACTGCTCTTTAAGCTGCCCGTTTAAAATAAGCGCGTCATGCTCCGCTATATCTGTTTCCACGCCGTCCATACTCCCCGACGCGCTCATATACTTTTGCAGTTCCGGCAACTGTTTGATTTCCTGATATACGATATAATCCTGCTTAAGCAGCCCTTCCTTACAGTTTTGTATCCTCGCATACTGGATAATATCAGAGATAAAAAAATACACCATACAGACGGCAAGCAAAAAGTCCAGATAAATCAAATAGGACAGCCTTCCAGATGGCATAAAAAATATAAAGTACATATTATACGCCAAAGATGGCAAGACCGCCATTAAGATAAGTTTATAATGCGTCTTAAAATAACTCATTTGATATAATACCCCTGCCCTTTCTTTGTCATGATTATCTCATCGCCGCACTGGGTAAGCAGCTTGCTCCTTAGTCTACTGACCAATGTAGTCAACGTGCCGTCCGAGACAAATTCATCGGTACTCCAAAGCGCCATCATAAGCTCGTCCCTGGTAACGATTTTCTCCCTGTTCTCTAAAAGCTTAATCATGATGCGCTTCTCCGATTTAGTCAGTTCAATCTCTTTTCCCTGAAAATTAAGCGCGTCCTTATCCTGTTCAAAATACATATCAGACTTAAGATACAGCCTGTCGTTTACCTTATAGCTGTAGGTTCTGCGCAGGATAGCCTCTATCTTGGCTTTCAGGATTTCCAGTCTGAACGGCTTCTCCACATAATCGTCGCCGCCCTGCGCAATCGCCATAATCTTGTCGCCATCATCATTCCTGCTGCTTATGTAGATGACCGGAACCTGCGATATCCCGCGTATCTTCCTGCACCAGTAAAAGCCGTCGTAATACGGCAGATTGATATCCATAAGGACTAAGTGCGGATTGATTCTCGAAAACTCAGAAAGGATATCTTCAAATTCCGTGACCGCCGCCGTAGCATAACCCCATTTCACTAAAAAGGCGGCAATCTGCTCCGAGAGTATCTTATCGTCTTCTATAAGCATAATCTTCATTTTAATGTCCATAGTAGTCTCCTATTTCAATGCTCAAGTTGTACAATATTAATATTTAATCAACGCCGGTATCCACCAACCCAGGTTATCATCAAGTAAAAGGCAGTACGACGGTTGTTCGCTGTCGTCAAGATATATATAATAATAATCCAGCCAGCCATGCGTAATATAAATGTACTCATGCTCCAGTCTTCCCAATTCGTCAAAATAACTGTCCCATCGCTGACGAAATGTGCCAAATACATTAGGATTGTGGAAATATTGCCTGTACCTCAACACCCCGTTATCATCATATTCATAGTCTATCTGCAATAGATATGACGGTTCTTCCTCATTCATCCAATAAACTATTCCTCTTGAATCAAAATGCACCACCCGTCCGGCATCATCATATTCTATATTTTCTTCATAATCTGATACATCGTCAGAACCTGTATCTCCATAGGCGGACTCAAACTTCGTATAATCAATGTTTAAACCATCATTTCTTATATAATCAGTTCCGGCAGACAGCCCCGCAAATGTAAAGCCGCATAATCCCGAAGTCATAATATCGCTTGGATCTCTTTCAAAGTAACGAAGCCCACAGCCTGTCTTAGTCTGCTCATCATAATATAAAACCAGCCGTGTATCGCCGTTCGGTAATGCGTACACATAAAACGGTTCACTTTCCGCAAAACCATATTGGGATAAAAATGATTTTTCATCAATATACCAGAAATACCGTTCCTCAAACGGATTCTGACCAGTATAAACATCAATGCCTTCATGAGTCCATTCATCTGCATTTTTGTCAGCAGATAAATCGTCTGTTTCTATTTCATTCCATTCAAGCCCCTCTATATTCTCCTGCGATACAGTCCCTCTCCCTATACCCATCAAACCGCCGTCAAGATATTTCATAACATAACCATACCAGTTTTCACTACTGCAGATATAAAGCTCCATTTTTCCATCATTATCATAATCAACATATGTATACTTATCTTCTTCATCTCCATACGCAGCCAGATACGCTTCATATACAAGCTGTTCTTCCTGCGACAGAATAGTCGTTCTTTCCTGCAGCAGAATAGCTGTTTTTTCCTGCCCGATAATTTCCGCTTCTTCTATCATCTTAATAATATCCGGCATAAGCGCCATATGGTTAATGATTGTATTATCCATCTTTGCATTATCCACATCAGCCTGAGCGCATGCGCATACCATTAACATTACTATCAAGACAAAACATTCAATTATACGTTTTTTGATTTTCATAAGTATATCTCTTTTCATTCCAAAAGCTCCAGTATCTCTTCCCTGCTTAAGCTGCCAAGCTGCCCTGATTCGCCGTCGATTACCTGTTCCGCAAGCTGTTTCTTCGACTCCTGCAGTTTAAGGATTTTTTCTTCAATCGAATTTTTTACAATCAGCTTGTACACTATTACCTTTTTGCTCTGCCCTATGCGGTGCGCCCTGTCGGTCGCTTGATTCTGCACAGCGAGATTCCACCACGGATCATAATGTATCACCATGTCCGCTCCGGTAAGATTAAGCCCCACCCCGCCTGCTTTAAGCGAAATCAGAAATACCGGCGTATCGCCCCCGTTAAAATCATTCACCAGTTGTATACGCTTCTCCTTAGAAGTGCTGCCGGTAATGGTATAATAAGCTATACCTACGGCGTCCAGCGCATTCTGCAAAATCTCCAGCATCGACGTAAACTGTGAAAATACCAACAGCCTGTGTCCGCCGTCGATGGCGTTTTGAATAAGTTCAATACACGCTTCCAGCTTAGCCGCGCCGCCGTCATAATTCTCAAAGCAAAGCGACGGATCGCAGCAAATCTGGCGCAGTCTGGTAATCTGTGCCAACACTTGTATTTTATTTTTATTAAATTCCGCATCGTCCTGCGCTGCAAGCTTTTCCTTCATATACATAACCTGCGCGTCATACAGACTCTGCTGCGTACTTCCAAGCCGCACGAAACGATTCTCTTCAAGCTTCTGCGGCAAATCCTTAAGCACGTCTTCTTTAAGCCTTCTTAGGATAAACGGCGCCGTCATTTTCTTAAGACGCTTCATCGCCGCCTCGTCGTTGTTTTTAACGATAGGGCTTTCCATCTCCCGCTTAAATACTTCATAACTATATAAAAATCCGGGCATCAGAAAATCAAATATACTCCAAAGCTCGCTTAAACGGTTCTCTATCGGCGTGCCTGTGAGCGCATACCTTATCCTGCTTTTTATGATTTTGACCGCCTTCGCCGCCTCTGTGGTATGGTTCTTGATATACTGCGCTTCATCGATAATCTCGTATTCAAACTCCTTATCCTCATAAAAATCAATATCCCGCTTAAGAAGGTCATAGGACGTTATTATAACGTCCGCTTCGCTATACGCCTCTAGTTTAAGCCGACGTTCTTCCTGCGTCCCCGTGATATATGCGACTTTAAGTTCAGGCGCAAACTTACGAAACTCTTCCCCCCAGTTAAAAACCAACGACGCCGGACAGACCACAAGCGACGTCCGCTTCCTTCCTTCATGGATTGAGGCAAGCAAAACCGCGATTACCTGCAAAGTCTTGCCAAGCCCCATATCGTCCGCCAGAATGCCGCCAAACTGCCATGCTTCCAAAGTGCGCAGCCACTTGTAACCATTCTTTTGATAACTGCGCATTATCTTAGATAAACTCTCCGGCTCTTCAAAATCCGCGTCGCTTACCGTCTTAAAATTCTTCACAACTTCTTTAAAATGGCTGTCCCTGCTACGATAAACCAGTGAATTTTCTTCCAGCATTGTATCAAGATAAAGGGCGCGGTACATCGGGAGATTCATTTTACCCTTAACAAACTCCCGCGGTTTAAGATTCATAGATTCCATCAGCTCCGCCAGCATTTCCATCGACGAGTCGTTTAAATTTACAAAAGAGCCGTCTTTTAAACGATAATACTTCTTTTTAGCGCGATAACTGTTTAATATGTCCAGCATTTCAGCCTGCGGAATGTCGTCCGTGGAAATATCAAGCTCCAACAAACCAGACGATATCGATACGCCGACAGAGACCTTAACCGTCTTAATATTTTGATAGCCGAGAAAACGCTTCGTACACCGCACTTCGCCTATTTCCATAAGACTGTCGGTGCCGCTTTCAATAAGCTTATATACTAAATCTTCATCTGAGCCGCAATGCAGCTCTTCCTCCACAATATCATATTTGGGAAACCACTGCAGCACCTGTGATAAAACCTCTTTCTCCCTTTTGATATCACGGAACGGCTCTAGATTTTCCTGCATGCTTTCGTCCATGATGTCAAGTACGGAAACTTCCCTCTCATTATAACAGGCATGGAGTTTACAGGTAACATTTTTATCTTGCGCGTCAAGATAAAAAATAAACTGCGCGTCGGGCAGAAGATACTGCCTGAACTTCTCCGGCTCCGTCTCCGTAATATCCACAATACCTTGAAATCTTGGCAGAATCCTATTGAAAAATTCCGTCATATAATTTCTTCCCACATTAAAACTAAAAGCATTCTCATGCGCCAAATCGCACAGCGGTTCAATCTTTTTAAGGAAATCCCCATCAGCCCTGCACAAATAATCACCGTCTATATAATAAGCGTTATCATCGCCTGCATACATATCCGGAAGGTTCCCGCTTACCGCGACTCCGTGAAACTCATCATCTTCCAGCTTTGCTTCTGATATGCGCATAGACACCCTCGGATTGCGGCTTATACATGTAAGAGAACGCCTTTCGCTGTGCCTGCCGTCCTTATTCTCATATTCGACGGACTCCCCTTCCAGCAAAGCAAAAAACTCGTCCAGACGCCAGCCGAATAAATCAATCGTGCCGCCAACAATATCCTTTTGATAAGAATAATATATCCGCGATTCAATAAGCCTTTGGTAAAATTCCGTCTCCTCCCGCACAATCCTGCCGATAAAATGCACCCATTCCCTGCCTTTTACAGTAAAATTCTCCAGACTGTGATTAATCTTTGTCCTATTACCGTAAACGCTTGTTGCGGATTTCTGCACATTCCTGAAAAAAGTATCAAGACTCCTTATAACATAAGGCTTCTTTTCACCCACACTAAACGATACCGATAATTTTTCTTCCTTTTCAATTAAACGGGGAGTAAGATATAGACTCCCTTTACTCCCTACGACTCCCGCTGCCGCCATGTCCGCCCGCTTTTCCTGATAAAACGAAATGAGCCTGTGCGCATTGAAATCCGTAGTGTCGCCGATATTGTGCGCAGCAAGATATTCCTCCAGCATTATTACCACGCCCGCCTTATAAGGACATTCGTTTTTCTGCGGAAACCGCGTAAAATAGAACTTGCGGCAGTTAGGGCAGCGGCATTCAAAAGTCTGTACTTTAGTGCGCGAAAACGTCATATTCACGGAAAACTTTTCCTGCTCAGATATGCCGATGGCGCTAAGACGCCCAACACCGCTATTTCCCGAAGCATAGTCGGACGTAATCTGCAATATTTCAATTTGACGCTGCCTAAGCAGCTTTTCACCTTTCTGATATGCCGTTTCTGGAATATCCAACGATTTCCTGATGGCTGTCCCGTTAAAGTAGCGGTAACGGGCGAAGTTGTCTAGGCTTGTATCAATCAGATTAGTTTCTTCTTTTGTTTCTGTTTCTTCTTTTGTTTCTGTTTCTTCTTTTGCTTCTTTCTTTTCTTCTTTATTTTCTATCTTATTTGGGGAATGTTTTTCCATGTCGCTTATATATTTATACTCTGCTTCCGCTTCATTCTCTTTTGCTTCTGCGGCAAATAGCACAGCCGCCATGTGCTCGCAGTTTCCGCCTTCTTCCGCTATCGGACAATTACACCACATGTACGCCGGAAAGCCCTTATCGACACGGATTTTCACCTTAAAATCCTGTATGCCGAGTACGGTGGCTGAATATATGTCATTATTCTCATTAAGGTCAACTACTCTGTTGTCAGTGTAGAATGTCATTCCACGCTCCAATGTATTTTGTTCAAACTTGTGCTTCCATTCAATCATTATGTGCCGTCCTTTTTATGTGGGGTTTTTGTGTTTATGGCATTATAGTCAACGGTAAATAATTTTATTTTCCCGCTTAAGATATTCCAGAAATGACTCGCAGCCCTCAATAATATCATCATAAGTAATATCAAAGTCACCCGTATACCACGGATCTGCTATGTCGCGTGGACGGCTGCCAAAATCTAAAAGCCTATACACTTTATGCTCTTCATCACTTATCAATATCCGCATCATATTACGTATGTTCATTTGGTCCATACCTATCAGATAATCGTATTTATCGTAATCTGCCTTAGTCATCTGAACTGCCCTATGCGGCACCAGTGGAATCCCTACGGAGCGAAGTTTCCCTACGGTTCCATAATGCGGAGTATTCCCTATCTCTTCGCGGCTGGTTGCAGCAGATGCAATAAGAAATTGGGCTTCTAAGTGCTGCTGTTTAACCATATGTGTCATAATGCTCTCAGCCATTGGGCTGCGGCAGATGTTGCCGTGGCAGACGAATAAAATTTTAATCATATCTTTTATATCCCTTCATAAGCCTACAAACCTTGATTTTTCAGGCTTTTTGGCACTTTTTTCATTTTTGGTTTTTCACCCTTAATCTGCATAATCCGTTATAAATCTACGCAAATTTACGGGCAAATGGTGTAGTAATTGGTGTAGTAACTGTTACAAGAATCAACCTGATTTTCTCTGTTTTTCCTGCGTATCAGCTTCTTTGAAGTCTAATATCTTTGCCATCTGTTCCGCCGCACGGTCATAGCTGGCATGAGTGTAAACATTCAGCGTAACGCCCACATCGGAATGTCCCATCACATACTGCAAGGTCTTTATATCCATACCCGCATTTGCCATATTGGTGCAGAATGTATGACGGAACACATGAGGCGTGATATGCGGCAATGGATTGTCCGAGTGCAGTTTCTTATACTTCTTCATTGCCCAACGCATCTCATTCTCGATATGTAACGCTACTTTCGGGT
>JAMPHY010000036.1 GCA_023663185.1 Clostridiales bacterium
GTTGGAGCTGTTTTTGCATTTTTATTATTACAGAGGAAAAATGGGGAAACTCAAAAAAAATACCTATTGACATTTTTAATAAAACTCTTTATAATAGCTTGTGTTGTGAAGGTATTATTTCACAGATGTGCGTTTAGCTCAGCTGGATAGAGCGTTTGGCTACGGACCAAAAGGTCGGGGGTTCGAATCCTCTAACGCACGTTCCTACAGTCAGCCGAAATTCCTTGATTTTTCAAGGGTTTCGGCTTTCTTCATGCAAAGGATTGAACCCCCTTTTTGCTGTTTCATTTTGTTTCATTTTTTAAATTACATTTTGGATATCCTTATCGCTTGATATTGAATCCAGAAAGCTAATAATACTTGCATTTGTTCCTTTCTTTTTTATATAGCTCATGGTCTCCTCTAGGCTACTATGCCCCATAAGTGCTTGAATGTCTTTCTCATTCATTCTAGCGTAAAATAAGTTGGTTGCAAATGTTCGCCTAATATCATGTTGCGATTTCGTGATATCCATTCCCGCCTTTCTACAATATTTTCTTATTCTTGCGTCAAAGCACCTAGTAGTACATTCGCATACATTATTTTTGTACTTCCTTAAAAAAATAAAATCATCGGGGTTGGTAGGATAGCCATTTTCAAGATTACCCTTTTTTATTAAGGATAATATTTTTTTAACTTCTTTATTAAGTTCGATTATCCTATTCCCCGCAGGCGTTTTAGCATGGTCTACATATTTATAACCGCTAAATTTATTTTTTTCGTCCCTTTTCTCAACCATTTCAGCTTGAATATGTATTCCACCTTTTTCAATATCTTTCCACTTTAACGCACACAGTTCTCCGTCTCGAATACCCGTTGAAAATAGAAACGGAATCGCTAACGGTAATGAAGATTTAGTTTGAATTGCGTCTTTATACGCTAATTCGCAAACTTTTTTACGTTCCCAATCTTCAAAAATCAATTCATTATCCTTATGAACTATTTTAGGCGCTAAATGGTCTCTATGGATTGATATTTTTTCCAGTAGATTTTTTGCAAGCCACTGATTATCTATTGCATATCGGAACATTTGATTGAGAGTACCTCTAACATTTTTAAAATACTTTTCTTTCATATCCCTTTTTACTTCTAAACAATGATTTGCCCATTCGACACCATCATTTAGAGCCACCTTTGTTATATCTTTCGTTGCAAGCGGAGTTCCTTTAATGAATTTTTCATAGTTGTTTTTGTCTTTTGCATACGTGCCGCTTGCACAGTTTGTATAACGATATTCAAAAAATTGTTCTGAGATACTTTCTAGTGTTCTCACCCCTTCCTGATTTTGCATTTTTAAAATTTCCTCGATTACAAGGTCATAAGTTTTTTTAAAAATCTGTTTGCCCTCATATCGTATATGATAGCGTCCATCTTTAATCTGCTTGATTTGGCTACCATATTTATTTATGATTCGTGCGCGTTTCATGACTGCCTCCACTTCCACGCTCGCACTCACATCATTAAAATCATTAGAGTCTTTTAGCAACGCAGCAATCTGGCTTGCAGTTTCATGCCTACTCAATAATGACCTTTCTAATTTGTTTCATATTAATATATACAAAATTTTTAATATTCATTATGTATCAACTCCTTTCTTTTATAGTGTTCCTCCTCCTCTCTTTACAGTTTTCACTGTTTATTTAGTGTAGATAGTTTATCGCGAATTATGAAATTCGTCAATACCATCTATTTATATCTGCCCCATTAATTACACGATTAAAGAAAACAAAAGCTGAATGACATCTTTCATGCCTTGTTGGTATGATAATCTTGCATATAAGGAAGATTCTTCATGTACTACTACGTCATATTCTTCTATGATTTTTTGTATGTCTTTTGTATTAGAATCAATATTCTTTAAATCCAATAATGCTTCATGTACTCGTTTTGCAATTTCTTGATAATTGTTATTTTTTTGAATAATATCGTCTAATCTCTCATTCATGAGATTATCAGTTATTACATTCAATACTTCTTTCATAATGGTTAGTTCCCCTTTCTTTAATTTAATGCTACAGCTTAGTATACTGGGATATCCCATAATGCGCAAGTATATTTTTCCTAGCATAATTAATTTATAGAATGATAAAAGCGGTGAAAATATGATAAGCTACGAACCTCTTTGGAAAACCATGAAAGAGAAAAACATAACAACTTATGCACTAATCAACAAATATGGTTTTGACGCTCATACACTGAATGACTTAAAGCACAATAAAAGCGTTACAGCTAATACTCTCGAAACATTATGTAAGATTTTAGATTGCACACCTAATGATGTAATAGAGTTTATATAAAAAAGAAAAGAGCGGCTTTTGCCGCCCTCATTATTTGACTAGTCAAAACTTTAAAAAAACTTTAATATATTTAACTTCAAGCATATTATAACATACTCAAGAGGGATTTCAAAAAAGTGCATTTTCAATCCCTCTATCTCTATTGTTTTATGAAATAATCCGCTGTATCAAGTGGCTTTTGCGGCATAAACAGCCTAAAAAGCAGGCTTTTTTATTCCACATTCCACTTGACACGCTACACTATTATAAAAAATTACACTTTATCAGGCTTTAAGGTAATGCGTAACGGATACATCTAAACGATTATGTCCGAGTGCTTGACTTACCGCATATAAATCATCTCTATCATAGATATTATTATCTCTGTCCTTATAGAAAGTTGCCTTAACTTCTTTATTTTGAATATTTCCGTCTTTATCTTTATGTGCTTTATATTCTCGACGGTCTGGAATGTTAGCAACTTTAAAATAGATATCCCTAAACTTCCTATCTTCCGAAAAAGCAGTATAAATACTTTGTGCATATTCTCTTCTCAAACCATGCACGTCTATTTTTTGTGGTATGGTATCAAAAAGTTTGTTTTTTCCCTCTTTCTTAGCATTTTCAAGAATCGCTTTTACATCTTCTTGCAGATAAGGTACAACGGGGGCAATTCTATCTCTACCGCCTTTGCTTTGCACAATTTTGACATATAAACAACCTTCTTTTTCTATAAAATTATTTACGGCGAGTTTAGAAACGTCTTTTCTTCTACAGCCGCAGGCACAGACTATGGTAAAAATATCTTTATACTTTCCAACTCGGCTTATATGTTTCTCATATTCGCAAACGTAGCGACTTCTTACTATATTTTTATTATTTCTCATAGGCATCTTTATATCTATTGTTTCATTATATAACATACCCAAAGCAGAACGCTCCATTTTAACTGTATATATACTTACACCGCTATTTAAACGGTGTTGCAAGTATTCTTTTGCAAATTGTTCTGTTTCTTTTATATCCTTTATTTTCGTTATTTCTTTTTCAGTTTCAAGCCATTTTGCATATTGAGCCACTTCTTTTATATATGTGTTGTATGTTCCGTAACTATAAATTTTATATGTAGATTGTCCGAACTTTAATTCTTGCTTATCCTTATGCTTACTTTGACCGTATGCAATCTTATTGCTTAATTCGTTACGAAACATACGTTCAACCGATTTCTTTTTAGCCATTTAATATCCCTTTTATAATTACTGTTATACATTATGTTAAATATTATTATCCAAAGATAATAATGTAGCACGCATTTTTTATTGCTTACGCTTGCATTTGTTTCGGGTTATTTTTTCTTTTTTCTCTCTAAATTTTTTTAGCAAAAAACTATTCATATCATAACGACATGAACTTTTAAAACTCAAAACTTTATATGATAAACCGTTCTATTTTTTTCATTTCCCGAACGGACTATAAAGGAAACAATATACTATATAAATATAACTTGTTAAATATATTGTATCACTAGCAGAAGATTTTCCCAAAAGCTCGTTTACGTAGCACATGAATGGCTATGTAACCACCTTTTATCATGAAAAAAGAGAGCATATTAATACTCTCTTTTTTATTGCCCTATTCAGTTGTATTAAAATTTTTTATCGAAATATTTATATATTTTCCGATATCAAGATTTAATTCAAAGTTTGCTGTTACACCTTTTTGATATCGTTCATAGTTTTCCGTATTCCAGTCAAGCAATTCTATTGTTTTTCCTGTTTCATCTTCAACACGTACAATAAGATATTCTCTATTAGTTTTGTTTGAAACCTTTTTTTCTTTGCCGCGGATTTCTAAATCTTTTGCTATTACTATCATTTTTAAAAATTCCTTTCCCTTTCTCTTTGCGTGGCTAACGACATAACAACCGAACGAATATAATATGCGTTTTGTTCCAAAACTCTAAATAAGTCATTATGTTCTTTTAGCACTAATTCCACAATCTCATGAAAATATATTATTTTTTTATCTAATATCAATCGAGTTAATTCTATTAGATTTTTTTCTTCTTCCTTTTCTTTGTCACTGTTTTGGCGGCAACATTCTTTGTAGTTCGCACCACTTATTTCTTTTACATCTTCACACTTATATTGCGCTTTTTCGCTGTTATCTAAGTGGCACAGATATCTGCTATATGCACCTAAGCTTTGTATAGGAATCACTCCTACACCACCGAATTTTTCAACTATTGCTTGTACTTGATTATTACTTTTAAGTGACTCAAACATTAGTATTACATGATAGTGCGGTTTTTTGGTTTTCCCCTCGCTATCTATATCTTTATCGTGCAATGGGGATATTAGTGCTTGTATATGTTCTTCTTCCAATAGTTCTATCCAGTTTTCAGGCGCACTTTCTGGATATGTTAATGTTGCATAATATGTGTTTCTTGTTGCCATTTTTACACCATTCTTTTCTTTTGATTATTGATTATTGATTTCATTGGGGTGTCGTAGTACCCCATTGCATTCGGGGTTGTTTTTTGCAAATACAAGATTTCTGATATATTCAGATATGCTAATCTGGTTTTTGTTTGCAACTTCCCGAACTGCTTTACTTTCAATATTATTAAGGCGAATTGTAACCTTTTGTTGCCTAGCCATTATAAAATTTATCCTTTCTATGTATTTGTAAGCCATCTGGCTTACATACAGAGATTGTATCTCATTAATTTTCGATATCAAAGGGTTTTTGTGAACATTTTGTGAATAATATGTGTTTTTTGTGTGAAAAAAGGACACTTAAACAAGTGCCCTTTAATTCTTGTTTCATTTTTGTTTCATTTTAAGATGTGAGTGTGAAACGCTGATTTTGCAAGGGTTTCAAAAAGGGTATTTATTCGAATCCTCTAACGCACGTTCCTAGAGTCAGTCGAAATTCCTTGATTTTTCAAGTGTTTCGGCTTTCTTCATGCAAAGGATTGAACCCCCTTTTTGCTGTTTCATTTTGTTTCAATTTTTAAATTACATTTTGGGTTTTAATGTTTGTCACTTGATATATTTATAAACATTTCCAACGACTTCTTTACAAATATACATATGCGAATTAACTGCCAGTTTAGCATCTATATTGGGATAAGGAATCCGCATGCGTATGACATCTTTTGAATTAATCAATTATCAATCGACCTCCCTCGTCTATATCCACATACACGGGATTGCATAATTGTTCATTTTTGCCAAACTATAAAGCGTATCGAAATGACGTTCTGTTAATTTAGGGATATCGTTTTTATTAAAAATGAAGTAGTGACTGTCTATTCCCACAGAAAATAAAGTTTTGTTTGTTATGGACTTCTTATTGGAGTATAATATAAATATGGTAGTAAAATATAAAGGCAGGTGACGATATGTTAGCGTTAGAGGGATATTATGATGGAGAGTCAATTCGGACATTGGAGAAAATTAATGCACAGAAGAACCAAAAGCTGATTATCACGATATTAGATGAGTTTGTTGAAGAAAAGCCTAAAGAACAAAATCCGCAGACTGCAAGGGGTATATTGTCTAAGTATGCTAATCCTGCTTTGTGGGAACAGGAAAAAATGGCATGGGAGAAGGCGGTGGTTGAGAAATATGGTAATGCTTGATACAAACATCATTTTGCGTTATCTATTAAATGATAATGAGCAAATGGCATCTGAGGCTGAGGCAATTATTAAAAATATGTCTGTTCAGGTTAATATAGAAATTATTGCAGAAGTAGTGTACGTCTTGAAAGGGGTATACCATATTGATAGAAGGGAAATAGGGCAAAGCCTGATTAATTTTTTGTCAGAGGTCAAAACACCAGAACCAGAAGTTCTGAAACTTGGCATCGAAACTTTTGTAGAACAGAATTTGGATTTTCCAGATTGTATTTTATATGCTTATCATGTTATTAAGGGATATGAAATTAAAACTTTTGATAAGAAATTAAATAAGTTGCTGGTGTCATGAAATATCAGCAACTTATCTCTGTAATATAATATCGTTTTAGATACATTGAAAAGATTATAATAGGGCTTTATAAAATGTTACACTTTCGTTACACTCAAATGAGGGAAGGTGGCGCAAACTCCTTTCTTTACTGTATTTGCGGCGTATTTGAGGTTAGCTTCGAATCCCCCATTTTTACTGTTTCATTTAATACCAATCATGTTTTTCATTTCTATCAAGCGCATTGATACGCTCCATTTCATCTTCACTTAATTCAAAATCAAACAATTCCGTATTCTCCTGAATATGCTTCGGATTACTTGAGCCCGGTATCACAACGACTCCTTTTTGCAAGTTCCACCGAAGTATTACCTGCGCTGACGATTTTCCATGCGCTTTAGCAATCTCTGAAATCACTTCATCACCCAAAAGCTCCGCGGTATAGCCTCTGCTGCCAAGCGGATACCAGCCCTGCACTACAATGCCGAGACTTTGAATGTAAGGAATTACATCATTTTCCTGATAATACGGGTGAATTTCATTCTGTACCAAAGCAGGCATAATATTGACTTGCGGCAGAAATTCTTCCAATTCCTCAATATACCAATTTGACAAGCCAATAGAGCGAACCTTTCCTTCTTCAACTGCCTTTTCCATCGCATGATAGGCTTCCACGTCGTTCGTACCCGGATGGTGCAGCAGCAATAAATCAATATATTCAATATTCAGTTTATCAAGCGCTTCGTCAATGGCTTCCTCCGGATTGGAATACTGATTAGGATACAGCTTGGTAGTTACGAAAATTTCCTCACGGGGAATGCCTGAGTTACGGACTGCCTCTCCCACGCTTTCTTCATTATGGTACATATATGCCGTATCAATCAGGCGCACGCCTCTTTCCAATGCTGCCGAAACAGAGTCCACACATACTTCGTCAAGCAGACTGTACGTACCAAGACCATAAATCGGCATTTCATATCCACTGTTCAGCATTACCGTTTTGGTTTCAAAATTGAAGCTTATATCGTTGACACTTTCCACCATATTTTCAGGTTGCTCTATATCCACAGCGTCCAAAGCGCTTGTGTCGCTTTTTGTCTGATTATGACTTCCGCAGCCTATCAGAAACAACAGTCCCGCAACTGCCAATGAAGAAAAAAGCTTTTCGTACATTTTACTACACCTCCACATCTGCTGAAATTAATTTTCACATCTGAGCGCAGTTTCTTTCATTTTGTTTCATTTTCCCTTTATTTCAGATATTCCCCAAAAAACCTCTCCAACTTGTCAAACGGAATCGCGTCTTTCCCTCCGCCATCATACAAATCTGTATGAACAGCGTCTGGAATGATGAGCAGCTCCTTATTGTCCGCATAAGGATTATCTTTTATCATATCAGCGTATGCGTCGCGGCTGAAATAACAGGAATGTGCCTTTTCACCGTGCATGATAAGAACTGCGCTGCGAATTTCATTGCTATACTTCAAAATAGGCTGGTTCATAAAAGCCATACAGCCGGTCACATTCCAGCCGCCGTTAGAGTTTAATGAACGTTTATGGTAGCCACGGTCCGTTTTATAATAATTATGGTAATCAGCCACAAAGAACGGTGCATCTTCCGGCAGCGGATCAACAACGCCGCCGCCCAGCGCATAGGTTCCATTCTTATAATCTTCAATTCGCTGTGCGTTCATAGCCTTCTTTTTCTCATATCTTGCATCAGCAGAAGCCTCTGAATCGAAATATCCATTCGCATTGACGCGCGTCATATCGTACATAGTAGAAGCTACTGTCGCTTTAATGCGAGTATCCAACGCCGCCACATTAAGCGCCATGCCGCCCCAGCCACAGATACCGATAATACCAATTTTTTCTACATCAACATTATCCTGTACGGAAAGAAAGTCCACCGCCGCCTGAAAATCTTCGGTATTGATATCAGGGGACGCCATATAACGCGGCTCGCCGCCACTCTCACCGGTATATGACGGATCGAATGCAATCGTTAGAAATCCGCGTTCTGCCATAGTCTGAGCATAAAGCCCTGCCGCCTGCTCTTTTACTGCGCCAAAAGGACCGCATACCGCGATAGCCGCCATCTTGCCGGAAACATCTTTCGGCTCATACATATCAGCCGCAAGCGTAATGCCGTAACGGTTGTGGAAAGTTACTTTTCTGTGGTTTACTTTGTCGCTTTTTTTAAAAGTTTTATCCCATTCCGTTGCTAATTTCAAATTTTCCATGATGATTACCACCCTTTCTTAAATAATTAGTTTTTTACCTTCAAATTTTAGTCCTACCTATCCTTATCTTATCCCATTGACTTTTAATTCGCTAATGGTTATAATTTATATCATGTTATTCCAATATCGAATATCAGGAGTGTATCACATGGAAATACGAACTTTACGATATTTTCTGGCAGTAGCCAGAGAAGAAAATATGACTCGTGCCGCCGAAATACTTCACGTTACGCAGCCAACCCTTTCAAAACAGTTAAAATCTTTAGAAAATGAGTTAGGAAAAAAGCTATTCATACGGCATAGCTTCAGTATCCAGCTTACTGAAGAAGGCAGCCTTTTGCGCAAGCGTGCCGAGGATTTAGTAGATATGGCGGATAAAATCATTACCGAATTTACTACTCTTGATGACGTCACAGGCGGCGATATCTATCTGGGACTTGCAGAATCCTATCAAATCCGCTTTCTTGCAAGAGAAATCAACTATTTTAAAAAATCATACCCCGGACTTCACTATCATATTACCAGCGGTGATACGGAACAAGTCATAGAAAAGTTGGATAAGGGCGTTATAGACTTTGCCGTACTTGTTGAAGAACCCAATCTTACAAAATACAATTATTTATGTTTTCCGGAAGCTGATATCTGGGGCGTTGTCATGCCAAAAGACTGCTCTCTTGCCGAAAAAGAAAACATAACGGTTACGGATTTGATTGGTCTGCCCTTATTTTGTTCCGAGCAGGGTTGGAACAAAGATATAACCCATTGGTGCGGCGGACAAATTGATAAACTGCATTTAGAAGGTTCTTTCCGGCTTTCCTACAATGCCTCCCTTTTTGTCAAAGAACGGCTTGGCTATCTCTTAACCTTTGACCGCTTGATTGACACCAGCCAAGAAAGCGGACTGGTATTCCGCCCCTTATATCCCAAACTGGAAGCTAAGATGTATCTCGTATGGAAAAAATATCAAGTTTTTACCCCCATTGCAGAACGGCTTCTGAATAATTTGAAAACAAAGATGGAATAAACAGAAATTACCATTTAAATCAAGCAGAAGTACCATTTATGTGTTATAATAATCCCAACCTCTACAAGCAATTCTTGTCGCATGATTTATGAAAGGAGCAAAAATGATTAACGGATATAGCGATGGTACAATAGTAGAAGTCAATACCGGTACGCAGATAGAAAAATACGAATATATCAGCGGCTGCGGAGATTTAGAGACCTGCATCGTCCATTCTGACGATATAGATTTATCTAAGGAAGGTTTCATGCTCGAATATAACGAACATTATAATTATGGCCGCAACCTCCGCCCTGTTAATAAAAAATGCAAACTTGTGAAGAAAAAAGATGTTGTAAAGTTATACAGGGATTGGAGTATATCGCGTTCTTATTATTGTGGAGTGCGTTGTTCTTATGAGAAGAAAGACGGTTTCATTCGTATAGAAATTCCTAAAGTTAAAGGACTTATTAATGAATTCATCTGCGAAGAATATTATCCTTCCGAGTATTCATCACTAACGTCAACCCGTTATTACAAAAATATTCCTTATGATGATGTAAAATTCCTTAGAAATGTAATCACAAAATGCCATAAAGATTGCGCCATGAATTTGCATGAGATAACGAAGGAAACGAATGAGGAGAAAAAAAAGCAATTACTCATTGAATATCTTATTAAGACGTTTGATAAGAGAACCACCGTTAATTTTCGCCAATTGCTCTTTGGAACCTATGGCTATAAAATTCCCGACAAGTTATACTCAACAGACGTAGACACAATTTTTGACGTAATTTTTCCTCGTCTGCATGAATTGTCCATAGAACCCAATACATATAAAGAGCGTAATTTCTTAAGAGATCTTTCCAGCAGCATTGTAAACAGCCACTGGACTCTTACACTTAGCGACAGCTTATGGTTCGAGGACGGAAAACGCATTTATCCAAGTGAAGAATACAAATGTTTTATGAATATCCTCTTTCATTTAAAGCTAATAGAAAAACATAGAAATAAAGAATACCCGTATATTTTGTTGGGCCTTAAAAATAATTATCATTGGCTGAAGCACGAGGCTAATAACCAATATCTGACAAACCATAATCCAGTTTACTGGAATGATAAATTAATTTGTGACGATTTGGGTAATTTTTTAAAAGAGGCGTGGAAGGAACTGATTTATTTTAAACAATTTGATAAATCTACATGAAAGGAGCAAAAAATGAGCACCATAGAAGTCCGCAACGGTACACAAATAGAAAAATACGAATACTTCCGCGAAGATTTTGATACATTTATCGTCCACTCTGATGATATAGACTTATCACAGGAAAGCTTTACTCTCAAGACAAAGGAAACATACTTCAATACGGTTATAAGCAAAGATGTATACACAGGTATTCCAACGCATAAATATGAATATAAGAGCAATATTGTTGAGAAAAAATACAAACTTATAAAGAAAGAAAACGTTATAAGGCATTATCACGATTGGAGCAGGTCAAGTTCTTATTTTTATGGAGAATCTTGTTCATATGAAGAACGGGACGGCTTCATTCATTTAGAAATGTTCTTCCCACCAAAATGGCTTAAAAGCAAGCTCAAATTTTATGATTATTATGCAGATCATGGAGATGGTCCTCTCCATAAACGCAGACAGTATTACATAGATATTCCTTATGATGATGTGAGGTTTCAAAGAGATGTGATTCGGAAATTCCATGATGATTATGAGATAAATACACAGGAAATAGCAAAAGCAACGAACGACGAAGAACGAAAACAACTAATCATAGAATATGTTGTTAATAAATTTATACGTTCCCACTCGATAAGAGAGCTAGATTTTAGTCCGTTGTTTTTGGGGACTTATGGCTATAAAATTCCCGATAAATTATATTCGACGGATATAGATTTAATTTTTGATAAAATAGTTCCGCGTATATATGAAATAGAGCTATCAGATAAAGATTATGACGACCGTTACTTTTCACGCGGTCTTAGTTACGGCATTGGAAGCTACGGTTCTGCTTATGTAAGTGAAGACTACTTCAGGGGCAAGATATGGTTCGAGGACGGAAAGCGCGTTTATCCAAGTGAAGATTACTCATTTTATATGTATATAAAGGTTCTCTTAAAACTAATGGAGAAACATAAGAATCTAGAATATCCATATATTTTAATGGATTTGGAATATACTTATCAACATCTAAAATCCTACTCCGAAACGTTCCTGACAAGGCATAATCCGGTTTATTGGAATGATAAAGTAGTTTGTGATGATTTGGGTAATTATGTAGAAGAGGCGCTTAAGGAATTAATTTATTTTAAACGCTTCGATGGATTTTTGGCTATGCGGAGATTTAGAAAAAATATAGTCGATAAGCTCGCAAAATAGGTGATTAAGAATGAACAACATCTGGTCCGACAATATTCAGGGAATACAGACTCTGTACTTAAGTAGAAGGCTTAGGTTTAATGATTTTTTCCATGCGCAATATGAGCCGCTATTTCAATTAGATAAAAACCAAAAACTTAAGATTCTCGAAATCGGCTGTGGTCCCGGCGCTTTATCGGAAGCGTTGCACAGATGGTATCCTAATGCCGAGATTGTGTCAATCGACCGCGATAGTAATTTTATTAACTATGCAAAAGAAAATATAGCGGGAATAACTTTTCTCGAAGGAGACGCGACTGCGCTGCCGTTTGAGGCGGACACTTTTGATGTGACTATTTCGTATACGGTCTGCGAGCATATTGAATCTGCAATATTTTATGCGGAGCAGAAACGAGTACTAAAAGATAATGGTGTGTGCTTAGTTTTATCAGTAAGAAAAGGTATTAAGCAGCTTGCCAAATGTCTTAAGGCGACCGCGGCTGAACAGGAATTTTGGGATAGTATTTCAGACGAAGAAAATATCCTTGAAAAATATGCTATTGGCAAATACAGCATGAGCGAGCAGGAATTGCCGACAGCGATGGAAACTCATGGATTTGTTAATGTTTCCACAGGATATGCCATAATTGATTTAACACCGGACAATCCTAAATATACGGCTCAAATGGCGCAGGATATGATAAATGCAGAACGGATTGCAGATATTGAAGCGGTTCAATCAACAAAATCAGCGGAGATAAATAAGATTATCGATATAATAAACGAAAAATATGATGCCCGTATAGAATTGTATAGAAAAGGCATTAAGCAATGGGATACAAACAGTATAATAACGATGATTATCCGCGGAATTAGCAGAAAATGACAGGGGCGTCACAAATGACGTCCCTGCTTTTTTGTTTACTCTCAGGCATATTTGCCTTTCCATTATTTTATGTACACTTATCCCACGCTCTTACGACTCTTCTCCACACTGTCAAAGTAACCGTCTATAACATTCTTAACATCATCAGGCTTCATTGTCTTTAACAAATATCCAGCCGGTTTCAAAGCCATAACGTTCTTTACGCTCTCGGCGTCTCCTCTTCCCGTAAGGAAGATAACCGGAATATCCGCCATTGCTTTCTCGGCGCGAATCATTTCCAAGACCTGCTTGCCGTCGCATACCGGCATTTCATAATCCAACAGGATTAAATCCGGTCTATCCAGAATAATACTTCTTATCGCAGACATTCCCGATTCCGCCGACGCGACATCATAATCTTTGCCCAGCAGCTTACTCATGCTCTCTCTGATAACGCTTGAATCGTCTACGACAAGGATTTTCTTCTTATTCTTTGTCTTGGTTTTCTCAAGATACTTCTTGATTTCAACCATAGCATTCTGTGCTTTAATGTCAGCCCCTGCCTTGCTGCTATTATGCAGATAAGGTGCAATCGCGCAATATGCAAAGTAACCTTCTCCGGTATTGCACAACAAGCTGATTTGCGGTTTTTCCCTATGTAATACTTTCTGGAACTGCTCATATGTAAGTAAGTTTTCCGATTTTAATTCAAATGAATCTACAGGCGGAAAATGCTCCATAACTCTGTTTACAATCTGGCGAGCCGTATATCTTGCCGCGTTGATAGTCATGATGCTTAACTTATTGGTTTTCTCTCCCAGCATCTTACCGGTCGTATTTATCAGCAGTCTGTCCTCAAGAACCAAAATCGTCTCACATCTTTCACCCTTATCATTACCGTGAATTAGTCGATAATATACTCCGTTTCCGAATTTCTCACCACCATAACTCTCGCTGATTACCTGTGTATCAAGCCTGAATATATCATATACAAGCTGGACTATGGTGTCCTTCATAGCGTCATGCTGTTCTTCCGGCAAAAGGTCGCCCCATCTGTTCATGCTCTTACCCGTAATAGCCTGGTCTTCCGACAAGGTATGCGCCACAAGCCAGCCGACGCAGACTCCGAGAAAATGATTGACTGATTCCGACGAGAATTTCGTATCCTTCAATTCCTGTTCAAGCGCCGGAAGAATCTTTTGCCTAAAGTCCGTGTGAATACGCTTATGAACCTCAAGTCCCGGATAATTAATGGATTTCATGTACTCTTCCTCGTCCTTAAAATGACCGAGTGCATGATCCTTGAAGTATTTTATCCCCTCTTGGCATACCCACTGCTCCTTAGCTTCATCTTCTTCAAATGCAAAGAGCTTGTTTATTATTTTAAAGAGCTTCTTATGCTCCTTGTCGATAATGTCTACGCCAATATTAAACCGTTCTTCCCATTTTATTTGATTCGCCACGATTCTTCTCCTTTATTAGCAAAGTATATTTATCTATACCATATCATATCACGGATTTATTTCTTTTTCTACCCAAAAATTCAACCGTTACTAAAAATCGGCATTAAAATATACAAAGAAAACATTACCCTCCGAATCGTCATTATAAATCTCTAAGTATGAAATTGAGAAGTAAGTTTCTCCCTCCGGCACTTCAAATACCAAAAGTCCGTCGCGACTCTCATATTTCCTTAATTCATATTCATATGGAAGCATTTCATCGTTAAGAGTCTCATTATTTTCCGTATAGAAAGTAATAGGAAAGTCGAAAGCGTCGTCTGCGTCCGAACCCCACTGTATCTGAAAATCTGTATCATACATATTAACATTGTAGCTGGACGGATTGCTTATCGTCACATCAGCAACTAAAATCACATTTCCATCTTGTGGCTCATAGCCCTCGTAATCCTCACAAAGATATGCGCTGTGAACTGTATAATCGAAAAATGCGGTGTGCATCGTATCTTCAAAAGTGCCTTCTGCATCACCATATTCGTCGGGATATCCGGCTTCGGGCTCAATGTATTCCTCATCATCGTCTGAATTTGATTTATCATCGGAGTCTGATTTATCACTTGTATCCGATTTATTATCTGAGTCCGATTTATTGTCTGTATCCGATTTATCTTCTGAGTCCGATTTATCTTCTGTATCCGACTTATCTTCTTCGTCTGATTTATTATCTGCCTCTGACTCATCATCACCACGATTTGTCAAAATAAAAGATTTATCCGGCGAACCTGAACTATTTCCATCAAGCCCCGGAACCGCACAGCCGACAAGTAAAACCATCATTAATAATGTCAAAAAAAGTGAAGTAATTTTTCTCATATTGCCCTCCATCTCATAAGCATTTATAACTCGTAAGATATATTAACATGGCGGTCAATAAAAGTCAATTAAGGAAGAAAAATCTCCACTCTTCGCTGCTTTTTATCACCAATTTCACGCCTATCTCCCGCATACGGTCGTTTAATCTGTGGTACATAATATTATGCTCCCAGCGTATACCCATAATATACTCCTGCTCTCTGACGCTTAAAACAGACATTGCCTGCTGCAATTTATCGTCATTATTATTAAGCCATATTCCGAAAGGGCACTCCATATATGAGTTTTCGTTTCCATAGGCTTCAATATTTTTAAGCAATTCTTCGACAAATTTATTCTTATCTTTATGGCTGTCAGATTGCATATGACGTATGTGCGCCTTCTCGTTCTCTTCCGGCAGTTTAGATATCAAAATTCCTGATTCCGTAAGATGTCTGTACACAGCTTTTTCAACTTTAGAACGCGCGACGGGATAATCAAGCTCCTTCATAATCTGCTCTACAGAATGCCCCCTGTCAGTAAGGTGCCTGATTGCGCCGCCTGCAGCTACGTCGAATACAAAATCCGAAAGCGCTGCTTCAAAATATCCGTTCACCTAAATTTTACGGCAGTACCATATGCCATTACCTCTGCCGCTCCCTGCAGAACTGCCGATGAAGCATAGCGTACATTAACAACAGCGTCTGCGCCCATTGCTTCGGCTTCCTCGACCATACGCTTCGTAGCAAGCGCCCTTGCTTCGTTCATCATTTCATTGTATGCTTTTAGTTCTCCACCTACTAATGTCTTGAACCCCTGTGTAATATCCTTGCCGACATTCTTAGACTGAATCGTGCTGCCTTTTACCAGTCCCAGCATTTCTAATTCCTTTCCACTAATGTAATCAGTATTGACTAAGATCATCTTCTTCTCCTCCTTTAATCTCTTTTATTCTGCTTATTAATGTGCCAAGCATCAATGCCGACACTATAAGCGGCACTACTATCATCACAACTTTGAACCCTATCGGAAGCCATGTCACTGTTGTACAAACTATTGCAATACCTACATAATAGGCAATTATGATAACCGCAATCACAATCGGCGCTATCATTTTCTTTCCGTGGTTCATATATTTTCCCCCTTCCTGCCTGCTTTATAAATCATTGTTTACCTTTGGTTACGTGCTTTTTCCTGTTAAGCTTGCGTTTCCGTAAGCCAGCGCAGTAAAAAGCACAAATCTGTTGATTAACCACATTAACACTTCTATTCTATATCCAGCTCCGGCGGCACGTCAATTTCGTCGGAAACATACTTGCCGTTCTTCTTACGCTGTCGCACACATTCCGTTAAAAGATATTCAATCTGTCCGTTCACGGAACGAAAATCGTCCTCAGCCCATGCAGCAATGGCGTCATATAGCTTGGAAGAAAGCCGCAGCGGAACCTGTTTTTTCCCTGAATCACCCATATTTATTATATCTTCCTTTCGCAACTGCTGGATGCCTTCACAGTTACAAGCAAAATCCACGCTAAATCACCTTCAATGATAGATTTTTACTCGCTAAATTTACGTTTGGTACAGTCTACGCGCTTTAATAAAGGCTTCCCGAATTAACCACAGGCTGCGCATCATGATTGCCGCACAAAACCACCAGCAGATTAGACACCATTGCCGCCTTGCGCTCTTCGTCCAATACCACCGTATTATTCTCATTCAAACGCTCCAACGCCATCTCGACCATGCCGACAGCTCCGTCTACAATCATCTTTCTTGCGTCAATTATCGCCGACGCCTGCTGCCTCTGCAGCATAACCGCAGCTATTTCCGGCGCGTAGGCAAGATAAGTAATTCTTGCTTCAATTATCTCGATTCCCGCCTCGTCCACGCGGTTCTGGATTTCGTCCCTTATCCTTCCTGCCACAACATCACTGGAACCGCGCAGGCTTCCTTCGTCCGCCACGCCGTCGCCAGTCGTGTCTACATTCGGAGCAACATCATACGGATATAAACGCACAATATTTCTCAACGCGCTGTCGCACTGCAGGGATAAAAATTCCTTATAATTATCTACATTGAACACCGCTTTAGCCGTATCCACAATACGCCATGTTACAGCGATTCCTATTTCTATCGGATTCCCCAGACAGTCGTTGATTTTCTGCCTGTTATTGTTAAGTGTCATAACCTTTAAGGAAATCTTATTATTTGTAACAATGTCCACCTGATTAGCCTGACCTTGAATCGTCAATATTGACTGCATTCCTCCGGCGCCGTGGCTATCCACATCGCCGCTCTGGTTCAATTTCGTTTTTGCCGCCGGATTGATACTGGAGCAAAACGGATTTGTGAAATAAAAGCCGTCCTCTTTCAAAGTGCCGACATATTTTCCGAATAACGTCAGCACCAAAGCCTCCTGCGGTTTCAGTACATGCAGACCGCACCACGGTATCCAGCCAAGCACCACATAAATTAAACAGACCACCAATCCCACTATATAATATGCCGGCCGCAATGGTCCTGCTTTTGAACTTAAACATATCGCACATACCACAATGCCCGCAATCGCCAGTGCATATAATACCAAAGTTAAGAGCAGCACCGCCATTCCGTTTTTCTTCCCTGTTAAAATTTTCTCTTCCATAAATTATCTTACCCCTTCCTCACTTGGTAAATAGCCAATATTTATTTGATATCATTATGATATCACATTGATAGTTTTTGTCAAGCATAAATTCGCAAGTCGAGAAAGAAATTCGCAGGCTGAGAAAAAAGCATAGTCATTTATGAAAAAAATAAATAGTTCTGCTTTTCTTTTAAATAAATTAATGTTATACTGGATACATACTCATGCAGGATTAGTACATCGGTAGTACATCGGCTTCCCAAGCCGAGGAGGCGGGTTCGACTCCCGTATCCTGCTTTTTTTATTTCTTCGATAACAAACCAATCTGTTGACTGCATTATTATTCACAGTCTTGGGCAGCATATGGAACCATGCCGTATCCAACTACTTATCCAGCGCCTTAAGCAGCATATCATAATACTTATACAGCTTCTGTACCCCATTTTCGAGAATATAATAATGGCGTATATAAGGCGCAAGCAATACCACCAGCAGCAAAATCAAGACAAACAGCGCAGGCTGCGGTTCAATAATAGTCCCCAATATCGCCAGCATCGTAAGCAAGGCGAAAGTTATCGTCACAATCAAATGCACCAGCCTTTCATGCTGGAAAAATCCAATCTGTATAAGCAAATCTTCCATCTGCTTATTTTTCTTCTGCAAATCCGCAGCTTCGCTATTCTTATCCCACGACTCCGACAGCTTTTCCATATATGCAATATAACTTTTCAGACGTTCTTCCATCTTATATAACTCCTTTCCGCGATACAATATATGCCCACCCGCCAAAAGCAGATGGGCACATACCATCACCACATATTTTTCAAAATACGTTCAATATCTTTTTACTTACTAATGCAGCATAATTATTTGTCTGAATCATTGCTGTCAATCTTCTTTTCCAGCTTATCATATACATCTGAAGCAAACTTACGTCCTCCTACTCCGAATGCAATAGCAAATGCAACCGCGATTGCGGCAATAATCAGAATAAACGTAGTCTCAACAATAGTTGTCGCAACGCCTAACTGACTTAAGCACAGGAATGCAACTAATATGTAGATAACGACTTTTGCCGTAAATGCACCCGCCTTAGCTGCAGGGAACTTCTTTGCAAGCGCTGATTCAACTGTATTTGCCGCGAAAATTCCCACAGCAAGAATAATTACCGCGCCTAAAACCGCAGGCAGATAAGCGATAATTGCAGCTCCGATTTGTGTCAAGATATCAAGCTTAAGTACATTTACGCCTTGTACAAGGAAAATTACTACCAATACATACTTGACGATTGCGGCAATGGTCTTGGAAAGAACAAGTTTGCTCTCCTTATTGCCCGTAACCTTCTCAATTAACGTATCAGCCCCGATTCCTGCAAGAAGGCTCTCCAGAAGCTTAGCCACTAATTTAGCAATAAATACGCCTGCAGCGATTATCACTATTGCACAGAATACATTAGGAATGGCGTTAAAAATAGTGGTAACAACCGAATTAGCCGGAACGGATATCGCCGCTATGCCAAGCTGATCCAGCGCTGATGTGATAACAACCAGTACGATAATTCCGTAAATGATGTTAGCGATAATGTTTGAAAAAGATGTATTTTCAGAAGCCTCAATTCCCGCTTTTTCCTGAAGCGCATCAATCTTAACCGCTTTTAACAGTGGTACAAGCAATTCCTTGACAATATTGGCAACAAAAATACCTACAGCAACAACAATTCCCGCCGCAACAAGTCTGGGTATAAATGATAAGAATGAATATACCATGCTTGTTATCGGTGATGAAACGCTCTGCATTCCAAGCTTATCCAGTACACCGGGTAAGAATAACAAAAACGTTACGAAATAAGCCAGTTTAGCTACAAATTCAATGGAACTATTCATAGCAGTGTCTTTGACTCCTATTTTGGCTAACAGCTTTTCCGCCTTAACAGCCTTAAGAAGCTTAGTTACCAATGATTTAACAATATTCGCCGCTACAAAAGCAATAACAAGCAGAATAATTGCCATAACCATGTTAGGTATAGCCATTAAAATAGAAGATAAAAAGTTTTGGATAGAACTCATTTGGTGTATCCTCCTTTGTTTTATATAAATACTTAATCAGTATATAATATAATACGAGTAATTTCAACATTTTTCGGTTATATATTTTATCAATTTATCAAAATACAAAGGAGCTTATGTCTATGGAAACACTAAAAGAAAGTATCAACAACTATTTGGAATACTGCAAAACGCAGAAACGCCTCGATGAAAAAACGCTGAAAGCGTACCGAATCGACCTATGGCAGTTCACCGAGCAGCTTCCTAATGCCGACGCCGCAGAAATCACGCCGGAAAAATTGGAGCAGTATATCGCCGGACTTCACGCGCAATATAAACCCAAAACCGTAAAGCGCAAAATAGCCTCGGTAAAAGCGCTGTTCCACTACCTAGAGTATAAGGATATCATTAATAAAAATCCGTTCAACAAAATACAGATACATTTTCGCGAACCCGTAATACTTCCTAAAACTATACCTTTAAGCACAGTGGAAATATTTTTGTCCACAATATACAGACAGCGGGAAAATGCCAAAACGCCCTACCAGAAAAGAAACGCCCTTAGGGACGCGGCGGTTGCGGAACTGCTGTTTGCAACAGGCATGAGGATATCCGAACTGTGCAGCTTAAAAAACTGCGACGTAAATCTGAACGACGGAACAATTCTTATCTATGGAAAAGGCAGCAAAGAACGCCGCATCCAGATCGGTAACGAAGCCGTAATCCATGTTCTGTCAGAGTACAGCGATGACTTTAGCTTAGAAAAGCAATCGTGCGGCAGCTTTTTTGTAAATCAGTCCGGCAAGGCTCTATCCGACCAGTCGGTGCGCAGAATGATTAACAAGTATACATCAATAGCCTCTATCGAACAGCACATAACGCCGCACATGTTTCGCCACACGTTCGCGACCTGCCTTTTAGAAGCAGACGTTGACATCCGCTATATTCAGGAAATGTTAGGACACAGTTCAATCAACATTACAGAGATATACACGCATGTCACAGTGGCTAAACAGAGAAATATCCTTGCTACTAAGCATCCGCGGAAGGATTTTAGGATATAAAATATGTAGCCGGAGATTTCTTTTTCAACCAAAAAGAAATCTCCGGCATCTGCATTAGATATTTAAACTGTTTTCATCAAGTAGAAAATTGCGAATCCCCACGGTAATAATGCCTTCTTCATTTCTTCTGACCTTGATATTATCTGCTACAATAATGATTTTTTTGAACGAATCGGAAATATGGACTAGCGGCCGTTGTTCCTGAGCAATCTTTTCCTCGTTATTCATGGCAAATGCCGATTGAATATAATACTTTTCACTTCCTTTGGTCGCTACAAAATCAACTTCCAACTGCTTTTTTTGTATCTTTCCATCTTTATCAGGACTATAATGTTCCACAAGACCGACATCTACATTATATCCGCGTATCCGCAGTTCATTATATATGAGATTCTCCATAATATGCGTAACTTCAACCTGTCTGAAATTCAATCGTGCATTCCGCAGCCCGATATCTTCAAAATAATATTTAGCAGGAGAGCCTATATACCGTTTCCCCTTGATATCGAACCGCTTAGCCTTGCTAATCATAAAAGCATCTATCAGATAATCAATGTAGGTTTTCAGGGTTTTATCACTGATTGTCTTGCCCTTTACACTTTTGAAAGTCTTTGCCAGTTTACTTGGATTTGTCAAGCTGCCAATTGCCGATGCCAGAATATCCACCAGTTCGTCCAATTCATCTTTATTCCTAACCTTATTTCTTTCAACAATGTCTGAAATATATACTTTCTGAAAAAGGGAAGTCAAATATGCAGCCTTATCATCCACTGTCTCCATAGAAAGAATCAGAGGCAGACCGCCGTAATTAAAATACTCATCCCACGCTTCCTCTAAAGAACCATCATAAACCGAAACAAATTCCTGAAAGCTGAGGGGATAAATACGAATCTCATCGCCTCTTCCCCTGAATTCAGTAATCAAGTCAGAGGAAAGGAATTTGGAATTGCTGCCAGTAACATAAATATCTGCGTTCCTGATATGAAGAAAGCTGTTGAGAACATCTTCAAACTCATTCATAAGCTGAATCTCATCAAGAAGGATATAATAAGTCTCCTTATCGGTAATTCGCTCCTTTACGAATTTTAGCATATTATCTGGATCACGCAATTCCTTGTTACTACGGTCGTCCAGAGCCACTTCGATAATGTGTCCGTCATCAACGCCTTCTTCCAATAAATGATTATGGAAAAGATTGAACAACAGATACGATTTTCCGCATCTTCGGATGCCTGTAACTATCTTTATCAGTCCGTTCTTCTTCTTTCTAATCAATTTATTCAAATACAAATCACGTTTAATTTCCATAGAAATCCTCCATTACGAAATTAGGTTAATTTTAACCTTTTTTCGTAATATATGATATATGGTTTTATTGAGTGTGTCAATAGGGATTCATATGTTTTTCTATAAATATATTATTAAAAAAGAAGTATCCTTAAGGCTTTCATATATAAGATAAGCTTTGCGGACAATACTATAGTATGGTGTTGTCTGTATTGATAATTGATTGATAATCAAGTGTTATCTGTTGAATTCGATCAAATAAAGATAATTTAAGATTAT
>JAMPHY010000037.1 GCA_023663185.1 Clostridiales bacterium
TAGCTGAATTGATACAATAAAGAAGTCCTTAACAAGGATGGGAAGCACTGCATAGCGGCAGGCGGTTGGCTGATATCCTCCGAAAGGAGGTGAGGCTTATGCGGATTACACTACATATTGGTAGATTTACTGTTACAGTAATTGTAAAACGCAACAACCGCCACTCGGCAAAGTGACGGTTGTTTAGATAAGTAAATTATTTAAACACTTTATACTGGAAGCCAACCGCTTGTCGCAGTGCTTTCCTTATGTTTATATTATAAGTAAGCAGCATTAAAATGTCAACTATTTCAGCAATGATGAAGTTATGTCCGACGAACCCAATTTTCAAATCAGCATAAACCGGAAATCTATAAATTATAAGACCGTACTTTTATTATATCAATAGACTCTGCCACCACTTCCAAATAACCGTATTCATTACATATACTTTCCATATAAAACAAAGTAGTCTTATCTTGCAATTTCTGCGTAATGAAGCCGGAACCCTCGATAAGCAAGCCGTCAGGAATTTTATATGAGGCATTATGGAAAATAACGATAATATCACTATTTGCATAATCACTTTCATTATAATCTTTTTGAAGAAATTCACAAAAAGTGCAGTACATTTTTAATTCTCTATTGCTATATTCAATTCGATTGAGAGTGCTGTCATGAAAGTAATACCCTTGATAAAATTCATTAAGTGTCAATTTTATAATTCACCTCTATAGATTAATATTATATCATTCAACCAATTATGTTTTTTAGTAATTTTGCCATAGAACCATATTTGTAAAAATTTACAACCGTAGTCTTAGTATTCGGTGATACATAGTTCAAATCCGCCCCATACTCACATAATAATTTTAGTATTTTAGATAAATCCTCCTCTAATTCATTAGTAAAAACCCTATCGTCATTTTCAAAGTTTTCTTTATAATTATAGCTAGGCAATATTTGCGCTGCCTGTAGGCAAAAACGCCAAATTGCTGAATTACCATAAGAATCCAGCTTATTTAAGTCTGCGCCTGCTGCTATCATTTTTTTCAAAATATTATATGCTGTTTCAGCTTTTTGCTTGGTTGAAAACACTTCAAATCCACTATATTTATTATTTGTGTTCCAACGGCAATTCATTACTGCTGCATTTATTGCATCATGCACTACTGGCGTTCTCCATGAATTACAGCAAGTTATATCTTCCATGAAGTTCAAATCCGCTCCCATATCAATAAGATATTCGGCAATCTCAAAATTTCCTGTTTTTAATGCCACTTGTAACGGAGATTGTCCATCGTCCTTTTTGGGCGGCTGTTTTGCAACACAATTAACTAATTCAGGTTTATTGGAAATTATACTTTTGACTTCATTTATATTACTTTTCCTGATAGCGTTAAATAATTTTTTCATTGGAATTTTTTCTCCGGTTATTTAAAATTTTTATTCCCAACATATTAAATTATAACAATCTCCAACCCTTTCGCAAACTCCACCCCCGTACTGCACACGGCGATTTTATATTCTGTCTGCTCATTAAAAACTTTAGGCATAGCGTATTCCTTTATATAATATACTTTATCATTCACCTTCTGACGCAATGATATTTCCCCATTCTTCTTATTATCACTACCTATAATAACCGCAAAATCTTTCAGTGAAAGCGACATTCCAAGCCCCGTCACCTTAAGAAAACTCTCCTTCATTGTCCAGATTTGAAACAGTCTTTTATCCCTATCTACATCGTTCACCGCTCCCTCAATCCATTTAAGCTCCTCTTCTGCAAAAAACCGTTTTGCGACGTTTTTTTTACCATCTCTAACCCATTCAATATCGCTGCCAACTTCCACATCTCCTATACTACATATCGCATAATCCTTAGAATGTGAAATTGAAAAATATATTTCGGGATAATCCTTAAAAAAAGGCTTCCCCTTCTCGCCAAGCCCATACTCCATCGTGCCTTCCCTAAGTCCATAACCGCTAAGCGCCCTATCCAACGCCACAGCCGCTCCCAAACTACGCTTTTTATCACTCTCATTCTTAATCTTATCTATCTTACCTAATCGAAAAGGCGAGATACCTTCAAGCATTTCCTTATAAACCGCCACATCGTCAAACTGCCGTATATTTACAATATAAGTCTTAATCATAATTCCTTCCCTGATAATTTCATCTTTACTAATTTCAGCCTTGCTAATCTCATTTTTTATAATCTCGCCTTTTATATTTACTACCCACTACCCTTTATTCACAGTCTTCTATTTGCAAGCTTTTATTCACAGCCTTGGGCGGCATGGACTCATATGCTCACTGAAAAGGTTCTTGAAAGACATCGGTACTTAGTGAAAAAGCTGTTTTTTAGCTTTTGAACTTAGTACCGCTATGTAACAATAAGAATGTCCGCGCAGCGTGGCATTCGTTTGTTTATTCACTGGAGCGAGAGCGCACCTTTTCAGTTAGCATATGTGTCCATGCCGCTTCCAATCACTTATTCCTCCACCATAAAACAATCCTCACACACCCTATACGGATAATTCCACGCCAAAGTCTTCCCGCAAATCTTACACTTTCTCTCAAACTGCTGCTTATCTTCCTTCAAAAGCGCGCCGATTGCCCGCTGCGCAGCCTCGCGGTTAGCGTCCAGCGCTTCTCTATCAATAAGCCAGCCCATTCTCCCTGCAAACTGGCTATACAAATCGAGCTTCTTATAGTAGGACTCCAATTCTTCCAGCTTAACATCAACCGGATAAGGCGGACATTCCTGCTCCTTATCAGGATTTTCACAATACTTAAGCCACAGTCTGACTACTTCCTTATCCCCTGCGTCAAACGGGCATGTAATCAGGGAAAGCAGCAGCTTCTTATCTTTCATACACTCCTGCGCTTTCCTGTAGTTTTTCAACCAGCGGTATTTACTTATGCTTTCCGCCATAGATATCTTATCGTATAACTGCGTGCCGCCCGCGTTCTCCCAGACTTCAATAATCTCGTCCAACTCCATATTTATATCAAGCAGCACTTCCGGAAAGCCGATTCTTGCCTTTTTCAGTGGATAGAACGGCTCCTTTAACTTCTTATCAATATACCCCATCTCCGCCGTTGACTGCACATATCCGACGTCATAATATCCGTAGCGTCCTGCCCTGCCCGCTATCTGCCTTATCTCTTCTGCGTTGATACGGCGTTTGGAAGTGCCGTCGAATTTAATTGTATTCATAAACACGATTCTGCGTATCGGAAGATTTATACCCATGCCGATAGCATCCGTAGCTACGACGACTTCGTTAAAGCCCTCTGCAAAAAGCTGCACTTGCTCTCTTCTGGTCTTAGGCGGCAGGTTTCCGTAAATAACGCTTGTCCTTACGCCTTTTGCTTCCAGCGCCGCCGCTATTGCAAGCACGTTTTTCTTGGAAAAGGTTATAAGCGCGTCCCCCTTTTCCACATCTTTATTTATATCATATCTGTCCTGTATGAATTTGAGCTCCGTATTGCGCTTATGATAAACCGTGTCATAATCGTCCCCGCAGCGTTCAATCATTTTAATTATCAACTTTTCAGCTATCGGAGACGCGCAGATATGAATCTCCTGCGCACGGATTCCCAGAATCGCCCTTGTCCAGAAACCGCCCCTGTTCTCATCATTCAACATCTGCGCTTCGTCTATGACAGCAATGTCATAAACTTCTTTTAAATCCAAAACTTCTATCGTGGATGCCTGACAGAACGCCCCGCGCGTCACAATCTTTTCTTCTCCCGTAATCATGCTGCACGGCACGCCCGCCGCGCTCATGGTATCATAGACCTCAAGCGCCAGCAGGCGCAAAGGTCCTAAGTAAATCCCCTGATAAGCCTGTTTGAGGCGCTGCAGCGCCTGATATGTCTTGCCGCTGTTGGTCGCCCCTATATGCAGAATAAAATGTCTGTGCATTCCTCGCGCCTCCGGATACTGCTTCTCCGGCTCCGCTTCCATCAGCTCTTCTATTCTTTTACCCACCATAAACTGCATATAGTCGTCTTTATATATCTCATACAGCGATTTCTCGCGCAACAGTTTATAGGCACTGTCCATCTTCACGATTTCTTCAGCAACTGCGGAAGGCGCCATCATATGTAAAAAGCCGATATCCAACTGTATCAGCCTTCTCATTGCGTGCATGTATTTTTTATATAGATGGTTGTCCCTATTGGCAACCGTATAGCCGATATCAGCCGCCCGCTTGTGCAGTTCCCGCATATCGTTCAAAATCTGGTGCGCCTCTAATTTATTCTTTCTGGCAATACGACGCTCAAGCTGCGAGATATTATGTTCGCAGCTTTTGATAAACTTTTTCCTCTTATCGTAAGGCATCTCCAAAAACGCCTTATAATAGGTTTTCCAGACCGCTTCAATTTTTTCATTGGTTACTTTTTCCATTAATTTACCTCGTTATTGACTCATTCGGTCGGTTTTTGATAAAACCGTCCGGAAAGTTCCTCAGTTCTGATGGCGTTTACAAATGCGTCCGGATCAGCCTCCTTGACAGCCTTTATTACCGCCTTACCCTCTTCTTTGGATACCACGGAGTATACGATATCCCGCTCCTGATGCTCATAGGAGCCCTCGCCTTCCAAAATCGTAGAACCGTGGTTGCTCACGTCGTTAATAGCCTTACAGACTTCCTTCGCCCTATTGGTTACTATAAATAAAGTCTGTTTCTGATACTTAGTATAAAGCATGTGCAAAACCTGCGTGGATACATACTGGAAAATAATGGAATACAGAGCCTTGTCCCAGCCGAACAAAACACCTGCGACAGAAAGGATGACAATATTTATCCCCAGCACGAAATTCCACGAGTCAACGCCTTTTTTCTCCGACAGATAGATAGCAAGAAAATCCGTTCCGCCCGACGTCGCATCCACCATCAGGCACAAGCTGATGGCAAATCCGCTTATCATTCCGCCGAAAATGCTTATAAGCAGCGTGTCGTATGTGATAACCACTCCCGGTATGATATCAGTCAGCACGCCGTTTAAGACTATCATCAAACAGGAATAAAGCGTAAACTTCTTGCCTATAAAGCGGAAACCTATATAGATAGGGACCATATTCAACAATAAGTTGACCGCAGTATATGGGATAGTTATCTGTAGAAATTTTTCAAATATCCCCTGTATCAGAAGCGTCAGCCCCATGACGCCGCCCGGATACAGACCTCCCGTTCTGACAAAAGTTTTCGTATTTACTGCCATTATAACTGACGCCAGACATATTATAATTATTCTCTTACCGTCCTTTTTTAAATCAAAGCTCATTTTGATAACCCTGTTCCTTTCTCGTTATGCGTATCTCTATACCCAAGTCGGCTTCTGGTCTTTATGCGTAAAGTTTTTCATCTGCTCCTTGAAAGCCGAGAGCCTTTCCCTATAATATTCCTTCTGCTTCAAATTTAATTCGCCTGCTGCTTCAAGTTTCTCAAGCTCCGCCTCGAACTCCTTTAAATTAAGCTGCGCGGCGTCCTTATAATTATTTGAAACATTCATTTCTATGCGCCCGATAATTACATCAAGCTGCTTTTTATTCGCTGCGGATTTTAAAAAACCAAACATAAACTTCTCTCCCCCGAACTTATCCCTTCATTTATGGATTTTCCCTGCCGAAGAAATCGTCGCAAAACTTGTTCCATTTTATCTCATATTCTTCATGAGAAAGCAACTCCATATCTTTCACATGTAAGACTCCCCGGCTCTTTGCTTCCTTTACGAACATCAAAATATATTCTTGCTCTTCTTCCATAAACGCCCGCACATGCTTATAACCCCTTTGATAAGCAAGATAGAGCCTTGTATGCCCGTCAGCCGACACATATCGCCCTTCATACTTCATCACAGGAATCACAATGTCATTAGGTTCATGGATAAAACTGCCTACCGCCTGAAGCTTGTCCTTATCCACATAGAACTGCGAAGGCTGAAGCTGTTCAAGCGGCATTTCAAATAACTTCACATTCTCATATTCTTTCAAAAGAGCGCCGTCCTTAGTGTAAAACCTGCTGATATGACCTGTATAAAAGCGAAAGGTATCCAGAATTTCTTCCATATCCGTATAATCATGATAATACACCTTTGCGGAATTTTCGTCCAGTATCTTAAAAGCACAGGGCTGTCCGTCCACCAGAAAAGCCCCATGCTGCTGCAAAACCTCCGCTTCAAAACGTTCGTCCGTATATTCGTTAATTCTTTGTATTTCCATTCTTTACGTCCTTGCTCCTTATTACCTTATAGTCTATAATATAATGCTTTCAGGGCAGATTGCAAGATAATTTAGAACTCTATTCAAAATTTTCATATTAAATTTTTCTAAAAAGTGACAAAAAATATTTTATATGCTATACTATAATATAAAAAACGAAGGTATTCATTTGACAAACGAAGAAAAAACATTACTAGGAAAAGCACAGCGAATTAATATCTGGAACTCAAAAAAATTATATTACTGTGTTGGTAAAAAATATCAACGAAGTTGGATTGTAAAAAGAGGTGAAGTATTTTTTGCTGATTTAGGTGAAAATATTGGAAGTGAAGAAAATAAAATACGTCCTGTTGTTGTTTTACAATCAAATTCATACAATATTTCATCTCCTGTGTTTACATGTGCGATTATATCCACAAGTCCTCAAACAATACCTGATATTCAGATTCCCATTACAGAAAAATATTTTTATACCGATTCTAATGGAAAACCTGCAATACTGTCTGGAACAATAGATTTAGGACAGATTAAGACAATCGGCAAGGAGCGAATTATATCTTCAAAAATATGTAAATTATCTGCCGAGCTGCCAGAGATAGATATAAAATTGTTGAATATTCTAGGATTATCCTACATTGTAAAGAAGAAAGATAATATAATCAATTCCTTAAATGGTAAAATCAACTATTTGAAGGAACAGGCAAAAACAAGTCATAAAAACAGTTGACATTACATATATTACGGTGGTACACTTATTTCAAGTAAAAGTACAGTTATGAATGACTTGGCGGTCATTCGGATTTTTTATCAGTTATAATGAGTTTGGCGACTCATTGGAAACTCCCATCATAAGATGGGAGTATTTTTTACACCAATAAAATTAATCTTATTTCTTCATCAACCCTGCGCCTGCATTCCATGCGGTTGCCACTTTCTTACCGGTTGCGTAATAACCATGCTGGAACTGGTCAAACATAAGCGCCTTTAATTTTTCCGGTTCAACTTTGCCATTTTCACTAAGCACATTTTCTTCAGCTTTCACATTGACGATTTTTCCTACAATTCCCGATACATATTCCGTATTGAGAAACTCAAGAAGTTCACATTCCATAACAACCGGAAATTCCTCGATTATCGGAGCATGGACTTTATCGCTTTTCACCGCATGGTATCCGGTTCTTTCAAACTTATCATCAATCTTATTGCCTGACGCGATGCCGAAAAAGTCCGCCACATCAACGTGCGCTTCATCAGCAAGTGAAACTGTAAACGCCTTGCTCTCCTTAATATTGAGCCAAGTCTTCTTCCCTTCTCCGATAAAAAGAATAATCTTGTCATCATCGCAGATTTGTCCCCATGCGACATTCATCACATTGACCTTTTCATTCCCGTCATACGCCGCAACCATCAAAACCGGCATCGGATAAACCGCCTGCACTAATCCTAAGTCTTTTTTCATACCTATACCTCACTTTACTGAAATATTTTGGTTCATGTCAAAATTATATCATCATGTAAAATTGACTGCAAGTGACTTCAACCTACCTGTTGCCGAAACCGATATTTTCCTTTTCCATATCCGGACACCGGCTCAATAATTCCATGCTCTGCCATTTCATGCAAAAGTGCAGAGCTATTTCTGAACATGAGAAGCGGTCTTAGATGTGAACGAATCTTCAATGTTCACTTTTTCTGTACTAATGTTCGCTTTTTATCTCCAATGTTCGCTTTTCCCGATTCCTTATCCGCATGTTGCACCTTCCGCCACAATTATATGAGCTTATTGCTTTCCCGTTTTTCCATTTGTTATGCCGTCTCCTATCGCTATACATCTGCTTTTTCTTCACATGGAAGTTTTGTTGGCTTTTCACCTTTTACAACCGCTTTTATCGCTTTCAATATATGTCCATTCGCAAATTCCGCAATCGCATAAGCCATATTCATCTGCATCCTTCCACCGCCGCTCTGGATCAGAGCACGGGGACAGTTGCAGGGAATGAACCGCAAAACAAAATTCTGACTTTTGATCTGTGCATCCTTTTCAGGTCCTTCCGGCATCTTGTTAATGCCTTTCCCCTGTGCAGCAATCCCATTAATAACAGAATTGTACAAAAAACGTCCCATCTTAGTGTGCTGAAAGTCGCTGATTGGGCTTTCAATCGTATACGGATACACCGCTGGTTCCATTGGAATTTTCCGTCCCAGCACAAGCTCAAATACGGAATCTGTAACTCCACCCTCAGCAATCGCTTCGTATGCATTGACTGTTTCCTCAGAATACGGTCCTAGAACTTCTTCCTGCCCTGTAATCTCAACGCTGGCTTCCATGCGTATATCCCTGCTGGATGCCCCAATTAGAACCGGATAACTGCCATTTTCAACCACCCATGACTGAGCTTTAACATTATAATACGCCAGCGCATTATCATCAAAATCCAGCATAATCTCTTTGCTTTCGCCAGCAGCAAGATAAACTTTGGCAAAGGCTTTCAGTTCTTTCTCCGCCTTAAATACCCTTGTATTGGTATTCTTACCCACATAAAGCTGGACAACTTCCGCACCATCTGCACTGCCAGTGTTGGTTACAGTCAATGCTGCGGTAATTTTCCCGCCTGCATGACATACATTCAGATTGGAGTATTCAAACGTAGTATAGCTCATTCCATGGCCAAAAGGATACCTAATCCTGTCAGCAATTTTGTCAAAGTATCTGTATCCGACATAAATACTTTCACGATAAGGCACCACTTTTGACTTCCCATATTGGCTGCCGAAAGGAATATCCGCACATGTTTTCATCCATGTTTCACTTAGTTTTCCCGAAGGATTGGCTTCACCATACAACAGCCGCCGCGTAGCCTCTCCGCCGCCCTGCCCCGGCAGGAACATATGTAGAATGGCGTTTGTCTTACCGGAAAAGGGAACTTCAAAGGGGCTTCCCCCATATAAAACAGCAACGGTCTTTTTGCCGGTAGCACAAAGTTTATCAAGTAACTGAAGCTGATTATATGGAATACTGATATCTTCCCTGTCAAACCCCTCGCTCTCAAACAATTCTGTCAATCCACAAAAAAACAGAATAACCTCCGCATCCTTTGCAGCCTCCAGTGCTTCTTTTTCCATATCGGCATCAGGCTCATGACTGATTTCACGATACCCCTTAGCATAAGCATAATCTACACCTGCTTTGTCAAATGCCTCTTTCACTGTTGTCAGATATGCAGGGTTCAGCCCGCTGGAACCTGCGCCCTGATAACGCATTTTCTTAAACAAATCACCCACTGCCAGTATTTTCTGCTTCTTCTGCAACGGCAATATACCGTCATTCTCCAACAGTACCGCACAGTCAGCAGCAATATCAACCGCAATCTGCGCATGATTCAGCAGCCGCTGCTTCTGTCCTTCCGGAGCAGCAGGAACGGATTCTTTAACCACTTTCAAAACATTAGCAACTGCTTTGTCCAACGCTTCTCCAGACAGGGTTCCTTTTTTAACGGCATCCATAATACTTTTTCTATTTTCCCAAATTCCCCCCGGCATATCCAAATCCAGACCGGCATCCACTCCTCTAACACGGTCAACGGTCGCCCCCCAGTCTGTCATGACCATACCGTCAAATCCCCATTCTTTGCGCAGAATATCTGTCAGCAACCATTTATTCTGACTGGAAAACTCTCCATTCACCTTATTATAAGAGCACATCATGGTACGGGGCTGCCCTTCCCTTACACAGATTTCAAAAGCTTTCAGGTATAATTCGCGCACAGCACGCTCATCCGCCACGCTGTCGCTCATATACCGGTAATTCTCGTTATTATTCAGCGCAAAATGTTTCGGGCAGGCAGCGGTTCCCGTAGACTGTACACCCTTGACAAAGGCAGATGCCATTTTACCTGCAAGCAAAGGATCCTCCGAATAATACTCAAAATTCCTGCCGCAACGGGGATCTCGTTTCAGATTCAAGGCAGGACCAAGCAGCACCTGAACATCATAGCCTATACATTCCTCACCGATTGCTCTGCCCATCTTTTCTGCATTTTCTACATTCCAGCTATTCGCAATAGATACACTGGTAGGAAAAGAGGTTGATGGATAGGAAAGTCCCAGACCAGTTGCCCCACTGCCCTCATCTGTTGCTTTTTTCCGAACCCCCACAGGTCCATCTGTTAAATGTATTGCCGGTATATCCAGCCGTGGAATGGCGTTCGTCATCCAACTTTGATAACCTTCCAGAAGAGCTGACTTTTCTTCCAGTGTCAACTGCGAAATCAATTCATTAACCGGTTTCATTTTAATAATCCTCCCAATACGCACAAACTGTCCTTTGGATATCGCTTTTGTGTTTTGCGGTCAACCGCAATCAAACCAAATGTCTTGTCATAACCAGCCTGCCATTCAAAATTATCCAGAAGACTCCAGTAAAGGTATCCTTTTACTGGAATGCCATCTTCCCTTGCTGCCAAAATGCCTGCCACAGCTTCCTTGATAAATTCACATCGTCGCTTATCATCTGATGTGGCAATGCCATTCTCCGTGACAATCAACTCACCGGAAAATTCCTGTGCTGCCTTCCGCACCACATTTCCAACAGCTGCCGGATAATCTTCATAGCCCATCTGTGTAATAGGTGCATCCACTGCAGGCTCATTGATTCCTTTCGCATCTACAATCTTTCGTGAATAATTCTGGATTCCTAAGAAATCATCATTCACAAAATAAGGTAGATACCACTCGAAATCTTCCTGCCATAATCCTGCTGCTACTTCTTCACCTCCGTCTGCCGCCTGATAGTCAAAAAGCGACAGTGTCAAACCAGCCTTAATTTCCGGTCGGACAGTTTTTATTTTCCTCACCGCCGCCCGATGAGCATCCATAACAATCTTCTCCTGTTTCTGCTTACGCGGCTTTAGAAATGTATTAACTGCAAAAGGACTGCATTGGAATGCTTTTCCCTGCTCAAACATCCCCAAGACAATTGTTTTGAAATCCAGACCTGTGTTCTGCCCTACCTGAACGCCTCCTGCTTTCTTTTTACCGGCATTCATCATATCCCTGATGACCTTCTGAAGCTGAAAACCCATATTGGCTTCATTGATCGTACAAATATAGGGAATCAGTTCTCCCAATTCCAAAACTACTTTTTGCGTATAGCGTTCAAAAGCAGATACTACATACTCCTTGCACCATCCTCCCTTAGTAATCAGCCACGCAGGACTGGAAAAATGATACAGAGTTACAAGAGGAGTAATTCCATTCTCTTTACAGCAGAGCAATACCCGACGGTAATGTTCAATTTCTTTTTCATCAAAATAACCCTCTCTTGGCTCAATCCTTGCCCATTCGATACTAAACCGGTAAGCATTGCACCCGGCTTTTGCCAGCAGTTTAATGTCTTCAGTATAACAGCTATAATGGTCGCAGGCAATACCGCTGGGTTCTATAAAATCGCTGTACTTTAAATGTTCCATGATCCAATAATCACTATGAACATTATTTCCCTCTACCTGATGTGCAGCAGTTGCCGCCCCTAATAAAAAGTCACTTGGTAAACCCATAACACCTATCCTTCCTACTATCTTCCAGTCTTCTTAGCTGTCTTGGCGTCCTCTTTTACCTTTTTGGCCGCCAGTTTTGCCTGATACTTCGCCTCTTCTTCCTCAAACTGCAAACCTTTTTTCGCACATTTAGCTTTCAATTCTCTAATACGGTTTTCTTCCGCGATTTTATCCTGTTTTTCCTGTTCCATTGCAGCCAATTCCTCCGCTGAATACCATACCTTCCCCTGACGTTCGGCTTCCGCTTTATGACGGGCGGTAATATCAGCCTGAATAGCCGGCAAATCTTTCTCTACCTTATAGAACCGAAATAAAACGATCAGAACAATCATGGCAATGGCAAACAGTCCCTGATATCCAAACACAAAATAATTTTGAACAGCCTGACTCTGTGCAACCCATGTTCCGTCAGCGGAAGGCGGAACATATCCAAAAACGGACAGTCCCAGATTAAACAGTCCTTGTGCCAGCCCTGCTGTAACGGTGAAAATGATTGTGTAAATGGACATGGAAAAACCATCTGCACGGAAACCGGCTTTCCATTCTACATGGTCCAGTGCGTCTGCCAGCATTGCCATAGTGATATATGTAATCGGCAGGGCTCCAAATGCACGAATTGCCAGCATAATCAAAACCCAGCCCATATCGGTAGGTTTCAGACAGAAATTGACTGATGCAACGATTGCAAGCGCCAAACCTGCAATCATAACATTCTTTTTGCTGAACTTTTTTACTAATGGCCACATCAGCAAAATGCCAAATCCCAAAGGTGCATTGCCGATGGCAGAAACCAGTGTCTGAGTGATACCATCGTTATAAGTTCCCAGCACCCAGTTACAATAATAGACAAGGCTGGTGTTCTGAATATTGGTGCAGAATTGAATGATAATCAACGCTGCCATCATAATTATCCAATATTTGCTGGACAGACATGCCTTAAGCTGCTCTTTCAAGGTTACTGTAGACGCCGCCTCTTTCAAATCGCTGTTTTCTTCCGTAATACGCTCTTTTGTAAAATAATACTCCAACAGGACGCAGGGTAACGCAATTATAGAGAAAATAACAATAACGGTAATCCACCTGCTCTGATCCACTCCAATAGCGGGCAGAATCAGCATAGGGAAAAACAGGGCGACAAACATACCCGGAATAATGCTCAACGCCATATTAGTCAGCATTGCCAGCCCATCACGCTGCTTGGAATTACGGGTTGAAAGAGGAACCATCATAGAATGGCTCATATAGTATACGGTGTAACCAATGGAATAATACAGGTTAAATGTGAATATAACCCAGATAATCTGTACCGTTGTGCCTGCCTGTGGAACAAGGAACAGCAGAACTGCGCTGACAGCCACAATGGGACCGCCCACCAGCAGCCACGGACGCGCCTTTCCCTGCCGCGTCTTTGTTTTTTCAATAATCTGTCCCATAATAACGTTGGTAACGGCATCCAATATTTTGGAAACAATGGGAAATGCCATCAGGAACATACCGCCCCACAAACCCCCAAGTTTTAATACATCTGTATAAAATACATTCAGATAAGTTGCCAAAACCGCGTTGAGCAGAATCACGCCCGCCGGTCCAAGAAAATAACCAATCCAACGCTCACTGTTCTGCACATTGGCAGATTGAATCCGGCTGTCCAGCCTGGAACTTTCCATAAAGGGCATAGCCCCTTTTTCCTTCATTTTTTTCATAAAAACGAACCTCTCTTTCCCAAATAAATCAGTCTAACCACTCATACAAATAGTCTTGAAATACCGGCGTCCACCACAGCAAATAACCTGCCTGTGTGGGATGGATTTCATCATTCATATAAAAATCATAGTCTTCTTTTGAAACCGCATTCATATCAGCATTATTCCAGAGGTCGATGACTCCAATATCCCATTTTTCCTGAAGCATTGGCAGCATATCTACCATAGACTGATATTCTGTGCTTTCATATTTCGTTCCGGTATAAAAAATTACCGGACAGTTCCATGTCTCTACAACATACACAATGATTGCTTCCATGGAACCGATAATTGTAGAAGTATCAAATTGTCCGGAATCTTTAGAATCAGATACTTCCCCTAAAGGAAGTTTCTGTGTCGCATCATTTGTAGAAAGCTGGACAATGACTGCGTCAAAATGCTGTTCCTTATCTAGTTTCTTAAGTCGAGATAAATAAGAAGAACCGCTCTTATCTACCAAAGTTGTACCATTCTGCGCTTCCTTTACAACTTCACAATTATCAAGGGTACGGATATAATCCGCTACAGATACCTCCATAGCTGCCGAACCATTGGTAACAGAAGAACCCAAAAACAAAATCCGTTTGCCTGCTAGGGGAGAATCCTCTGCTACAGACAGATTTTCCGGATGGTACTGTTCTGCGTTCCCCGGCAGCTTTGACATCATATTGTTCCTGATAAACCTCATTGGTCCAATACCCCCCATTGCCCCCAACACCGCCAACTGTGCGATTGTAAGGACGCCCGCAGCGACCACGATAATTACAATGACCTTTACAGGTTTTATTTTCTTTTTTTCTTTTGCCATAACCTGCCCCTCCTTTGAAATATAAAATATTTTATATTTTTTCAATTTGATTCTAGCAGAATCATTCTTATATGTGTTATTTCTATTATGTGATTATTATCAATATTCTGCTGTATCTTTAATATAAGGCAAAATATTGACAATAATCACATTTCATTTATAATTATAATAACAGGAAAATTTACTGATACACGCCCAGTAATGAAACAGACAGATGGAGTTCGTGTGTAAAACCTTATATGACAGCTTTTTCACACACAGATTGGTTCCTACGCCCCAGAGTCTGCAGACTGAAAGAAAGGCAAGGTATTAATTATGGAACTAACATTAGAACAACGTTTTGCTTTTTTTCGAGAAATGATCCACTGCGCTCACGGTCTGTACTCGTGGACATTCGACCAACATTTTCATGAAATATTCAGTAACTGTCCTGATGCTTCTGTATTCCAGAGGATATTTGCCTTATCCCATACCGCAGATATTTTAACGGGTTCTGATTATAACTGCAATTATCCCCTCATATTTACGAACCAGCTTGGCTTGATCTGGATTACTGCCTGCATACAAAACCAGCAGCATGAGCCAGTATTTTATCTGATCGGACCGACCTTTTTTGATGACATGTCCCACCAGGCAATGCTTGAAGCCCTGCACCCACACAAACTGTCACCCAGAATGCAGGATACATTCATTTCGGTACTGGATAAGCTGCCTGTCATATCCGTAACCCGTATGTTTGAATACGCTCTGATGCTCCATTATGCACTAACCGGGGAAAAAATCACGAACAGTGAGCTGCAGTTTCAAACCACTGAAATCCAGCGGCGCAGACAAAACCCGCCCCCCAGAGAGCGTCACGGCACATGGGCATCTGAGCAGGCTCTATTAAAACTTGTAGAAAATGGAAACCTTGAACATCTGAAAGTTCGGGGAGCCCTAAATTCCGTGGGAAATGTTGGGAAAATGAGTGTAGGAAACCCTATTCGGCAGGTGAAAAATCAAATCATTGTATATATCGCCCTCTGTACACGTGCAGCAATCCGGGGCGGTCTTCCGCCTGAGACCGCTTATTCCTTAAGCGACCAGTATATCCAAATGGCAGAATCCTGTGATTCCGTGCCTGACCTTGCTGATGTCAGCCGGACCATGCAAGATGATTTCATCCGCAGAGTACACCGGACAAAAAATTCCTGCGGTATATCCAGACAAGTGCAGATCTGCCAGAATTACATCTGGCTGCATCTGTCTGAAAAAATTACGGTAAAAATGCTTGCTGAACAAGCAGGGTATTCACAGACCTATCTTTCAAGAAAATTCAAGCAGGAAACGGGAATTTCCATCATGGACTTCATCAACCAATGCAAGATTGAACACGCAAAAGAGCTTTTAATTTCCTGTGACCTGAGTATCCAGGACATCAGCGAACAGCTCGGCTTCGGTACACAGAGCTATTTTGGCGTCCAGTTTAAAAAACTTACAGGCATGTCTGCCGGTGATTACAGAAATACGTATGGGCAGGGTAATTGATACCTGTTTGCATAACTGAGCCTTATATCAGAACATAGTCTTACCGATAGTATAAAGAATTTGTATCAATAACAATGGAAGAAATAGAAAGCTCACTATCTGAATAAATTATAAATTGGCTCACAGATTATTTACAATTTTCCAAGAACTCCCGTGCACCCTTGCCTTCTTTTTCATTATATTCTAAACCCAGCTTTTCTCCGACATACCGCGCCGCGTCCTCAAACAATTCACACATATTGAATACGGCATTCCACGCATTATCAATATTGCCGTCAAAATAGGTTAATAAAAGCATTTTCCAGTCTTTTTCGGGAAGCCATCTATACAGGTACTTCGATGATTTTCCCGTGCTTACCGTCCAGTCTGTTAAAATACCGACTTTCCAATTCAGCATAGTGATAAGTTCCGTCCTTACATGATAATTCGTCATATCCTGAACATAAAGGATTTCCTTTCGCCATAGCCCCTTCGCAATATTATTAGTACACCACCAGAACTCGTTGCAAACCGCCAGATACTGCTCTTTCTCCGGTTTTTTAACCCAATACTGCCTATCCGACGCCGTTTCTATTGGGGGCAGTACATTTTCTTTATCCAGCAAAATCCTGCAAAGCCCATCGTCCTTAATGTGCTGCAGCGCATAGCTTATGGACTGCACGGTTAAATCAATCCTAACTCCGTCTGCAAACTGCATCAGATAGCCGTAGGAATTTTCCTTATCGCTTGGATAATACGGGTTCTCGTCCGGATATTGCATATAAAGGATTTCCCCGAAAACCTTAATCCACTCCTTGTCCGCTATAAAGCTTTTCGTCTCGTCCACCACATAGACAATGTCATAGTCCTGAAAAATGTCCTTTGGAACGTTTTCGTTCGTCCTTGAACCGTTCATGTATACCGCCTTAATTCTGGCGTCGTTTTTTGCCACGCCTAAGATAAGGTCATATATCTCATTCTCTGTCCGCATGCCGCACCTTCTATCGTAATTATCTAAGCTCATTATACCACTTCCGCATTTTATTTACTAGACATGGATTATTGAGAAACCCTCTTTTATACGGTATAATATAGGTAATTGCACAATTCATTATTCCAAAACGTGAGTTGTACAATATATACAAAGCATAAGTAGGGCGCTCTGCCGCCGTCGGTACTTGGCGAGGTATTTTCGAGCCTAGTACCGTTACTGGCGGCAATGCAGCGGAAGCGTGCCCTACGTTGTTTTGTATATATTGTACAACGTGATATAACAAATTATCATGGAGACACCTTTATGCAGGAAAAAATACTAATAATCGAAGACGACCTCACCATACAAACGCAGCTTAAAACCCTTTTGTCCGGCAACGGATACGAGGTTTTTGCCGTGACGGATTTTTCCCAGACAATCAGGCAGCTAAAAGATTTTGCGCCCCATTTGGTTATTTTGGATATAAAACTGCCGGGAAATAGCGGCTTTGAAATATGTTCACAAATCCGCACCTTTTCAGATATTCCTATCGTATTCGTGACAAGCAGCAACACGGACATGGACGAACTAAACAGCATTATGTTAGGGGGAGATGCTTTTATCACGAAGCCTTATAATACCGCTATCCTGCTTGCTAAAATTGCCGCCTTATTAAAGAAAGCGCAGCCTTCCCCGCAAACAGAAATCCTCACATGGCAAGGCGCCGACTTACATTTGGAGAGCGGCGTTATAGAATATAACGGGCAAAAAGCAGAATTAACCAAAAATGAATTAAAAATCCTATACTACCTTTTTAAGAACGGCGGCAAAATCTGCCCCCGTAATGATATTGTAGATTTCCTTTGGGATAACCAGTTATATATTGACGATAATACGTTAAGTGTAAATATCACCCGTATCCGCGACAAACTGGTGTCAATCGGGCTTACGGATTTTATTAAGACAAAACACAGACAAGGGTATATCGTGTAAAAAATGGAGAATTATGATGAGTGGAAAACAATACCTTAAAAATCAAATACCGGTTATTTTAATCAACTTTACGGGCTTGCTGGCGCTTAGCCTGTTTTTATTGGCAGCCGGTAATCCCATTCAGACAGTCCTGCTTATCTTCATAGTCTGGCTGATTATCTTAACTGCGTATCTATCAAGCGTATATTTTATGCAAAAAAGGCGTCTGAACAAGCTGTTAAATATGGCATCGCAGTTAGAAGAACGATATTTAATAGCGGAAATTATAGCAATGCCGGAGAAAGCAAACGAGCAGGTTTTTTACCAGCTTATGAAAATGGCGGAAAAATCGATGCTTGAAAAAATAAGCGAGGTACAGGCTGAGCGCAAGGAATATAAAGAATACATTGAACAATGGATACATGAAGTAAAAACGCCGATTACAGCAATGAAGCTGCTTTGCGAAAATAACCGTTCGCATTTTTCCAGAGAGATACTTGCCGAGTTGGAGAATATCAATCAATATACGGAACAGGCGCTTTACTATGCCAGGAGTGAACACGCGGAAAAAGACTATTCTATCCGTGAAATAAACTTATCTGATATTGTGCATAGTGCAATCGCAGACAACAAGTACCTTTTGCGGCAAAGCGGCGTAACAATCACGACAGACGACATGGAAACAAAAGTTTACACCGATGAAAAATGGGTACGCTTTATCTTAAACCAGCTTATCGGCAATGCGATAAAATATCGTACAGAGCAGCCCGTTTTGCACTTTTCTACGGCAAAGACCAATGACAGCATTGTTTTATCTGTCAGCGACAACGGAATCGGCATACCTAAAAGCGACTTACCCCGCATTTTTGAAAAGGGATTTACGGGGCAGAACGGACGAAGCATTAAAAATTCCACCGGAATCGGTCTGTATCTGTGCAAGCGTCTTTGCGACAAGCTTGGAATTGGGCTTGCCGCTTATTCGGAGAATGAAGGGACGATAATTTCACTTTCTTTTCAGATGAATGATTTTGTTATCGGGGCGCAGGGCTGAACTGTCCTGCACTTCTTACGTTTTTGTAAGAACTGTGTAAGAAAACCTGATACCAAAATCGCCACACTCCATTTACAATAAAGATATTAAATATTAAAGGAGACGGATACTGTGACTGTGAAAAGACTGAACAATTACAAGCCGGATATACAGCCGATTGCGCAGCCGGATACAATTTTAAAACTGGAGCATATCCAGAAATACTACGGCAATGAAGGGAATATCACCAAAGCCATTAAAGATATCAGCTTTTTAGTGGAAGCCGGAGAATTTCTAGGCATTATGGGCGCGTCGGGTTCCGGCAAGACCACGCTGCTCAACTGTATTTCCACGATTGACGTCGTGAGCGCGGGGCATATTTTTTTAGAGGGAGTAGATGTAACAGAGATTAACCCCAAATCCCTTGCCCGCTTCCGCCGGGAAAATTTGGGCTTTATATTTCAGGACTTTAATTTATTGGATACCTTGACTATTTCAGAAAATATTGCTTTGGCGTTAGCAATCAATAAAACGCCTGCTGCAAGCATAGAACCTCGTATATCGGAGATGGCGCAGAAGTTGAATATCAGCGATATCCTAGACAAATATCCCTATCAGGTATCCGGTGGGCAGAAACAGCGCTGCGCCTGCGCAAGAGCGCTTATCAACAAGCCCAAACTCTTATTGGCGGACGAGCCGACCGGCGCATTAGACAGCCATTCCGCGCAAATGCTGTTGTCTACTATTAAGAGTATCAATGAGCAGCTTAAAGCAACAATCCTTATGGTGACGCACGACGCTTTTAGCGCCAGTTATGCCAGCCGTATTCTTTTTTTGAAGGACGGAGAAATTTTTATGGAGCTGCGCAAAGGCAGCGACGAAAGAAGTACGTTTTTTAATAAAATACTCAATGTACTTACCATGATTGGAGGCGGTCAGAGCCATGTATGCTAAACTTATTTGCAGAAACGCCATGCGGTCTGTCAAAGACTATTTAATTTATATTGTCACAATGACAATCTGCGTCACCTTGTTTTATGCGTTTTTGTCTATTTCCAGCAGCTATTATAACCCTGATATAAGCAGCGAATATGATTTTACCATGCTAAGCGACGGTATGAAAGCTGCAATCTGCATGATAACGCTGCTATTGTTATTCCTGATACGGTTTGTCAATCATTATATGCTCATGCGAAAGCAAAAGGAGTTCGCCATTCAGTCTGTCATGGGAATGGAGCAGAAAACCATCGGCAGAATTTTCTTTGCGGAAACGCTGATTATGGGGATAATTTCAATTTTGATGGGGATTTTTGGCGGCGTCTTCTGTTCTCAGTTTATTACGGCAATGCTTCTTAGCGCCTATGGAAAGCCCTATAAAATATCATGGACATTATTTCCGGATACCGTTTTATTGACAGCGACGTTTTTTATCTTGAGCTTTTTCGCGGTAGGAATTTTCAATACCCGCACCATTCGGAAGGCAAAAATTATTGAGATGATTTCCGCTGAGAAGGAGAACGAACCCGAACTTAAAAAGAGCCGTTGGATTTGGGCTGTAATAATACTCTTTGAACTTGTTACAGTATCGGCGTTTATTACGGGAATACGAAATGTCTGGTTTTATTATGACTCCCGCTATGTACTTACGGTACGACTAATGTATGCGGACAACATTATTTTTCCCGCAATTACTTTAATCTGGTCTGTATGGCGGCTTATCGGCAGGAAGAAATCAGACTTTAATAAATTTGTTTTTGGTCTACTAATTTGCGCTGTGCTAAACGCCTGCATTGCCGCCGTCGTACCCTCCTTAATCAATCGCTATTACCTTCCGTTAGGAAGCGGTGCAATCAACCAATATCTGCTTTTTATTCTTGCTTACTTGATTTTTTCCATCTGTTCAGCGATTTATCTTGCCGGCAGCTTTATCGTGGCATGGAAGGAAAAATCGCCGGAGCATAGATACAAGAGCGAAAATCTGTTCTTTTTCGGACAAATTATATCGAAATTAAATACCACCAGTAAAACTATGTCAATTATCTGTATCACTCTGGTGCTGGCAATTTTCATGTTTATTGCAGCACCAATCTTGACCGGCTGGGCTTCCGGTTATCTGGATATCCGCTCTATGTACGACGTGCAGGTATATTCAAGATACAATAATGTATATGAAGAAAAAAATCTGCCGCAGGACAATTACGAAATCATTACAGACTTTCTGGCGGAACATGAAATAAACGCCGCCTATGACTGTACTTTCAATTTATATCTTTCTAAGAAAGACGATTTTCGCAACCGGCAGAAATATGATTTTCCTGTGGTGGCGATTTCCTTAAGCGACTATAACGGCATACGGGAAATGTTAGGTTATGAACAGATTTCTTTAGAGGAAGATGAATTTACGACACAATGGCAGTCTATTGCAACGGAAGAAGAAAGAAGCAGCTTTCTTGCAGAGCATACCAGTGTTACGACAGACGCAGGGGCATTAAAGCTTTCCGCGAAGTCCTGTTATGACGAAGCAATCGGAGAAACAGTTTATAATTCTTACACAGACGTCCTCTATATTTTCCCTGACAATATCTGCAATGAATTGCTTCCTGTTATGAGAAACCGCTTTATTACAACAAGAGAAACCATCACTTATGAAAATGCGATGGAGCTGGAAGGACTTTTCACAAAGGAATATCCTGAGCAGGCGGAAAGCGGCGTTATATACGGCATACGTTTCAACACGCTGCAAGTAAACAGCGCCATAGCCAATAATTTTATCTTACAATCATCAATGCTTTACGGCGCGGTGGTCTTGATGGTTATATGCCTTACGGTACTCTCCTTACAACAGCTTTTAGACGCGGGGCAATATAAATACCGTTTCTCAGTCTTGAGGCAGTTAGGCGTAGAAGAAAAAAATATAAGCAGGCTCATTTTGAAACAGTTAAGCGTCTGGTTCGGACTGCCGATTATTATAGCAATCGTGGTGTCTGCCGTGGTTATTAGTTACTTTATCCATGCTATATCGGCGGAAATCTCGGCGTATATAGGGATTAGCGCATTAATGCTACAGATTGGGGCGACGGTGGGGATTCTGGCAATTTTGTTGTTTTGCTATTTTTTAAGTACGTGGGTTATTTTCAGGCGTTCGATTAATTCATAAACAGCCCTGAAAGGAAAAAATAATTCGCACTAATATTGCAGAAAACAAGCCTCTT
>JAMPHY010000038.1 GCA_023663185.1 Clostridiales bacterium
CAGACCAGATAAACGGAGCATTATTCAAGGGAAAACAAGTTGTAAAACCGGAAGAACTAGAGCCGGAGGACTCACAGATTGTAAGCACGGGAAGTAGAAACATCAAGACAGTCGTGGACAAGGCGCGTGCATGGAAAGGCAGGAAGCTACATATTCTTGTAGTTGAGAACCAGAACTATGTCGATTACCAGATGGTGTTGCGGAATATGCTTTCTGAGAGCAACGGATACCGTAAACAGTGGAAGCAGAAAAAACGGTTACATACTGCTGCGGGCGACTTAAAAGGTAAAGATGAGTATTTGTCCGGAATAGAGAGAGATGAAAAGTTTGCGCCTATTATTACACTAGTAGTATACTTTGGAGACGAGCATAAATGGAACGGGGCAAGATGTTTGTATGACCTTCTTGATATTGACGATGAACTTAAAGAGTATGTGACGAACTACAAATTGAACCTGTATGATTGTCAGGAGCATGATACTTTTAATGAATACCGAACAGGATTAAGACAGGTATTTGAAGCAGTCAGGTATTCAAAGGACAAGGAGAGGCTTAAAGCGGTTATGGAAGAGAATAAAGAGACATACAGTAATATAGATGGTGAGACGAAGGATATGCTTGAAGTAGTGGCGAATATAAGGATACCTGAAAAATTTAAGAGCGAAGAAAATGGAGAGGAGAGGTACAATATGTGTAAGGCGTTTGAAGATATGAGATTGGAAGGATATGAGGCTGGAATAGTAGAGGGCATGACAACCGGAAGGTCTGAAGGAATAGCTGTTGGGAGACTGGAAGGCATAGCAACTGAGATGGCGATTGGCATAGAAAAGTTGATAAAAACTGTCAGAAATCTTGGTGCTTCCAAAGAGGCAGCATGTGAGCAACTTGTTCAGCAGTATGCCTTGAAAGAAAATGAAGCTAATGAAAAGATTAATTTGTATTGGACAGATTAGTACGGTTATCATAGAGACAGTGAAAATGACATACAATGGCGCCAATGGAAAGACAGGTACAGCAATGAACATAGATGAAAAATACATGCGCGAGGCTATCAGGCAGGCAAAAAAGGCGTATGCGCTGGGAGAGGTTCCGATAGGCTGCGTTATCGTTTATCAGGATAAAATAATCGCGCGCGGATATAACAGACGCAATACGGATAAGAATACACTTGCGCATGCGGAGATTACCGCCATCAATAAAGCCAGTAAAAAAATGAAGGACTGGCGTTTAGAGGGCTGCACGCTTTATGTTACCCTTGAACCGTGCCAGATGTGTGCGGGAGCCATAGTGCAGGCGCGCATCGACGAAGTGGTGATGGGCTGCATGAATCCTAAGGCGGGTTGTGGCGGCTCCATTCTTAATATTTTGGAAATGCCCGAATTTAATCATCAGGTTAGAGTAAAAAGAGGCGTTTTAGAAGACGCCTGTACCGATATGCTGACAACATTTTTTAAAGAATTGCGCATACGTAATAAACAGGAAAAGGAAGAAAAAAAGACAACGCCGTGAAAACATAATGTTTAAACGGCGTTCCTATTAGTATGTATCTTTCGTTAAAGAACTTCTATTATTTAATATGATTTTTAATGGCTTCAAAACTTTCCTTGCTGATGACATGCTCAATTCGACAAGCGTCGTCCGTGGCAATCTGTTTATCTACGCCAAGATGTATCAGCCATGAACTTAGAAGTTCGTGACGCTCATATATCATTTCCGCTATTTCACGTCCGGTATCGGTGAGATATATAAAACCTTCTTTAGTAACCGTGATATGATTTTTCTCGCGAAGGTTTTTCATGGCGACGCTGACGCTCGACTTCTTAAAGCCCAACTCCTCCGCGATGTCAACTGAACGGACTACGGGCTTGGACTTGCTCAAGATTAATATTGTTTCAAGATAATTCTCTGCAGATTCATTTACTTTCATTTCTATTCCTTCCTTAACTTCCAATAGTTTCTTAACTACTTATTAAGCATACCACAAATATAAGAAAACAGCAAAGTTTTAATTCCTTAAATTAAATGTTGAAATTTTAAAATTTTATAAAAAAGTTATTGACAGCTAATGAAGGTAAGTGTATACTAACTATTGCAACAGGTGTATTGCATTGATTTTGATGTCAATACATTGGATTAAGGATTTACTTAAGAAAGGAGAATCGACTGATGCCGTTATCAATGCTAAAAGAAGGAGAACCCAATGTAATCAAAAAGATTGGCGGAAAAGAAGAAACTAGACAATTCCTTGAGAATCTCGGATTTGTGGCAGGCGGTAGTGTGACTGTCGTTTCTGAGATTGGTGGAAACTTAATTGTAAATGTCAAGGATTCCAGAGTAGCTATAGGTAAGGACATGGCGAACAAGATTCTTGTCTAAATATATAATGGAAAGGAGCGTGTAACAGCTTATGAAGACATTGAAAGAAACAGCGTGCGGGCAGACTGTTACGGTTAAGAAGCTTTCCGGAACGGGCCCTGTAAAAAGACGTATTATGGATATGGGAATCACTAAGGGAGTGTCCATTTATGTCAGGAAGGTAGCGCCGCTGGGAGATCCCGTTGAAGTAACTGTAAGGGGATATGAGTTATCTCTTAGAAAAGCAGACGCCGAAATGATAGAAGTAGAATAATTTTTTTGAGTAACAGTTAGTGCAGGCTAACATAAAATAGTATATACAAACGACGATTTGAAGTATATAGCTATTGTATCATATGAAGAAAAGAGGAGAATATATGTCAGTAAAAATTGCATTAGCAGGTAATCCAAACTGCGGTAAAACGACACTATTTAATGCGCTGACAGGTTCCAATCAGTTTGTTGGCAACTGGCCGGGCGTAACCGTGGAAAAGAAAGAAGGAAAGTTAAAAAACCATAAGGACGTTACCATTATGGACTTACCGGGTATCTATTCGTTATCTCCTTACACATTGGAAGAAGTAGTGGCAAGGAATTATCTGATTGCGGAGAGACCGGACGCTATTATTAATATTGTAGACGGAACCAACATTGAAAGAAACCTATATCTGTCAACACAGATTATGGAGCTTGGTATTCCGGTAATTATGGCTGTCAATATGATTGATGTCGTTGAGAAATCGGGAGATAGAATACATATTGATAAGTTAAGCAAGAAACTTGGTTGTGAAGTGGTTGAGATTTCAGCGTTAAAAGGAACGGGCATACAACAGGCTGCTGATAAGGCGGTGGCTGCTGCAAAGAAGAATCAGGCAGGCGCTCCGGTTCATAAATTTGCAGCTTCGGTAGAATCGGCAATCAGCAAAGTAGAAGATAAATTGAACGGCGTAGCGGAAGACCAGAAGAGATTTTTTGCTATTAAACTTCTGGAAAGAGACGATAAAATTGGTGAGCAAATGCAAAGCGTTCCCGATGTGTCCGAAGAAATCGCTACGCTGGAAAAAGAGTTTGATGATGATACCGAGAGCATCATCACCAATGAAAGATATGTATATATTTCATCAATCATCGGAGAGTGTGTGACCAAGAACGGCAAAGGAACTTTGACAACATCGGATAAGATTGATAGAATAGTCACAAACAGGTGGCTTGCGCTTCCGATTTTTGCGGTCGTAATGTTCTTGGTATACTATGTATCCGTTACTACGGTAGGTGCGATTGTAACAGATTGGACTAATGACGTACTGTTTGGAGAGATTATCCCTCCGGCAATAGAGAGTATGCTTACGGCAATCAACTGTGCAGACTGGCTTCAAGGGCTTATCCTTAACGGTATTGTAGCAGGTGTGGGAGCTGTACTCGGTTTTGTTCCGCAGATGTTAGTATTGTTTATCTTCCTTGCATTTTTGGAATCCTGCGGATATATGGCGCGTGTTGCATTCATTATGGATAGGATTTTCCGTAAATTCGGACTGTCAGGTAAATCCTTTATTCCTATGCTGATAGGCACGGGTTGCGGCGTTCCTGGCGTTATGGCGTCAAGAACGATAGAAAACGACAGAGACCGCAAGATGACTATTATGACGACTACATTTATACCTTGTGGAGCGAAGCTTCCTATAATCGCCCTGATTGCCGGCGCATTGTTCGGCGGTGCGGCGTGGGTGGCTCCAAGCGCATATTTCGTAGGTATTGCGGCGATTATCTGTTCAGGAATAATTTTAAAGAAAACCAAAATGTTTGAAGGCGATCCTGCTCCGTTTGTTATGGAGCTGCCGGCTTACCATATGCCTACAGTAGGCGCAGTTTTAAGAAGCATGTGGGAAAGAGGCTGGTCCTTCATTAAGAAAGCGGGAACAATTATCCTGCTGTCCACGATTGTTATATGGTTTATGATGAGTTTCGGCTGGGCTGACGGTTCGTTTGGCATGTTGGAAGCTGAGCAGCTTGACAGCAGTATCCTTGCTAAACTTGGCAGCGCTGTTTCATGGTTATTCATTCCGCTTGGTTGGAATGATGGACAGAACGGCTGGAAAATGGCGGTTGCGGCTGTTACAGGACTTGTGGCAAAAGAAAATGTTGTCGGTACGTTCGGAATGTTGTTCGGTTTCGCGGAAGTTTCAGAAGACGGCGCGGAGATTTGGGGACAGCTTGCCGGAAGTATGAGCGCGATAGCAGCTTATTCATTCATGGTATTTAATCTTCTCTGCGCTCCCTGCTTTGCAGCTATGGGTGCAATTAAGAGAGAGATGAATAATATAAAATGGTTCTGGTTTGCAATAGGTTATCAGTGCGGTCTTGCTTATCTGGTTTCACTGTGCGTATATCAGATTGGAATGCTTGTCACAGGAAACGGTTTCGGACTCTGGACTGCGGTAGCGATACTGGTTGTAATCGGATTTGTTTATATGCTGATTAGACCTTACAAAGAAAGCACATCGCTGAAAGTAAATAGTCGGGGACTGTTAAAGGCAAAAGCCAGATAGGAAAGAGGCATGAGTAAATGGGAACAATCATTGTTGGAATAATTGTTGTAGGAATGGTAGCGATGGCAGTTCGCAGTATGATTCGCGATAAGAAAGCAGGAAAATCCCTGCAGTGCGGCGGAGACTGCAGCCATTGCGGAGGACATTGCCACTAAATATCTTACCCTATAAATAAAATGGGCGCTTTCTATTTTGGAGGGCGCCTATTTTAATATCAGAGTATTTCGACGAATCATTCCGCAATATATAAAAATTATTCGGCAATATATCAAAATCGATTGATATGTTGCCGAATTTGATGTATAATTTACTGTAAGTGAATATATAATTTGCGGGAAATGGAGCTGAATATAATGAAGACGTGTAAAGAAAAGGCGTTGGAGTGGAAAATATCAGAGCGTACAGTTACTAATCTTTGCAAAAATAAGAGAATAGCGGGAGCCGTCAAGGTTGGGAAGGTATGGAATATACCGGATGATGCCAAGAAGCCGATAGATAAGAGAGTGAAGTCCGGAAATTATAAGAATAGTGTAAGAGCAACGGATAAAAAGGCGCTTCCGATTGGCATATCTGATTATATTCGTGCCCAGTCGGAATATTACTATGTGGATAAGACTTTGTTAATCAAGGAATTTTTGGATAAGAAGCCGCTAGTATCTTTGTTTACGAGACCGAGACGATTTGGCAAGACTCTGAATATGGATATGCTCAGAGTATTCTTTGAAATTTCAGAGAAAGATACGAGTATTTATTTCAAGGATAAGGCTATATGGAAATGTGGTGAAGAATATATAAAGCATCAGGGACAGTATCCAGTCATTTTCCTGACATTTAAGGACGTGAAGTTTGATTCTTGGGAATCAACGATAGATAAGATTGCCAGCCTTCTTCGAGAAGAATTTGGCAGACATTCCGAATTGAAGAATAGTGATAAGTTAGAGGAATATGAGAGAGCGTATTTCTCAAAAATTTTGGCTGGAAATGCAAATGTGGTAGAATTGACCTCTGCTTTGGATAATCTGTCAAAGATGTTATTTAAGCATTATGGTAAGGCGCCTATCATTATTATAGATGAGTATGACGCGCCGATTCAGGAAGGGCACGTAAAAGATTTTTATGAAGAAATCATAGGTTTTATGCGAAATTTATTTTCCGGAGCTTTTAAAGATAATAAAAATCTGTCATATGGATTTCTTACAGGCATTTTGCGTATAGCTCAGGAGAGTATTTTTAGCGGATTAAACAACCTGACTGTAAATTCCATAATGGACGAGGATTATGATTGTTTTTTTGGTTTTACTTATTCAGAAGTACATGAAATGATGAAATACTATGGAGTGGAAGATAAGGAAGCTGAATTGAAAGAATGGTATGATGGTTATATCTTTGGTAATGAGAAAATATATAATCCGTGGTCGGTAATTAATTACATTTCCAAAGGCTGCATTACGCAGGCATATTGGGTAAACACGGGAAAGAATGAGATTCTTGAGGACGTGCTTAAGGTTGCCACGGATGATATTACGGAAAGGCTTCATGCTCTTTTGCAAGGTGAGAATGTTATTGCAAGAATAGATCAGAACGTGGTCTATCGCGCTCTTTCTGATGAACCGGCAAATATATACAGTCTGCTTCTTGTGGCAGGGTATTTAAAGGCGCCCAAGAAGGAACTGCAGGCAGATGGTTCATATCTGTGTGAAGTATCAATTCCTAATAGGGAAATTGCTGCGGTATATAAAGGCGAAATCCTGACGCATTTAATGCAGATTGGCGCAATCACAATGACAACGGCAAACAAGATAGCAGAGAGCCTTTATACGAATGATATGAAAAAATTGCAGAAAGCTATTGCAGAATACATGGATAAAACAATTAGTTTTTATGATGCTGGCACGGAAGGGTTTTATCATGGTCTTACGCTTGGGCTTGTTGCCCTGATGGATAATCATTACAAGATTAAATCAAATAGGGAATCTGGTGACGGAAGATACGATATCAGCTTGACACCAAGAGATAAGAAATATCCGGGAATCATTATGGAATTTAAGTGGAAGAAAGATTTAGACGACGAAGAACTGGAAATGTTGTCGGAAGAAGCCTTGAATCAGATAGATGAGAAGAGATATGATGCTGAAATGCGATATGAAGGCATAGAGGAGTTTTGTAAGCTTGGAATCGCTTTTTCAGGCAAGAACATAAAAATAAAGGCAAAATAATGATTGGAGAGATGTTTAATGAAAGAATATAGATTTTATGGCTGTGAGCAGGCTGATGTGCCTGCTGTGAATGAAGAGTATAAGAAGATAAAAAATCCTAAGCATTTATATGATTTGCTTTCAGAAATATGGTGTGCCGATACATGCGCACCAAGAATGAGGGATAGCTGGACTAAAGAAAATATGACGCTGGGGCAATGCTCAATTACTGCATTTCTTGCGCAGGATATTTTCGGTGGAGACGTTTACGGTATTTTAAGACCGGGCGGAAATTACCATTGCTACAATGTGGTAGATGGCTGCACATTTGATTTAACAAGCGAACAGTTTGGCGACGAAGCGCTTTCCTATGAAAATAATCCCATACAGTCGCGCGAGGTGCATTTTGCTAAGGAAGAAAAACGTTTAAGATATGAATGTCTGAAAGAAAAGTTAAAGAAACTGATTGCGGATAATGAGGTGTAAAAATGGCAAATGAATCAGGAGCATGGGTTATGTATGGAGTCAGCGAAGATGATCCGAACTGCATACATACAGTAAAAGAAGCGATTGCATATATTAACGAAATCGGCTTCCTGCCGTTATTTAAAAATGACATTCCGGGATTTTCACTGGAAGAGCGGACCGTGCCGGAGGATTGGTGGAGTGAAGATACTGAGCGGGATCCGTGGGAGTGGAGAGAGATTATTGCTGGAAGCAAAGAAGTGGCTTATGGTAAATTTTTTGATAAGAAGGCGGGATTTATTTCTAAAGAATGGCTGCCCTATTTTGTAAATTACAGGCGGGACGGATATGATTTTGACGCACTGTGGGACGATGAGAAAGCCTCTATCCGCCAGAAGAAGATTATGGACCTTTTTGCAGAGGATAATGCAGATAAGGAGTTGTATTCATTTGAAGTAAAGCAGAAAGCCGGATTCGGTAAAGACGGGGAGAAGAATTTTGAAGGTACGGTCACTGACCTTGAAATGAAGCTGTACCTGTGCATGATGGATTTTAGACAGAGAAAGAATAAGAAGGGCGAAAGTTATGGTTGGTCTATTGCAGTTTATTCTACGCCCGAACATCTCTGGGGATACGATTATGTAACCTCCGCTTATCAGGAAAGCGCCGAAGAATCGTGGAAGCGGATAGTAAATCATATGAAGGAGATATACCCTGTCGCTACGGAAGAGCAGATTTACAGAATGCTTGGTATTTCACAAGGCGGCGCCTTGATAAGAAGAAAGTCAAATCGCACTGTGGCAAAGGATTGGATTATTCCGGCTAATCCGAAATATTATGACGTGGTGGGAGCGTTTGAGGCTTCCGATGTTGTGACATGGAAGCAAGGCAGCGACATACATGTAGGCGATACTATTTATATGTATGTGGCGGCGCCGTATTCATCAATAATGTATAAATGCCGTGCTATAGAAGTAGATATTCCCTATAATTTTTCAGACGAAAACTTAACCGTCAAGCAGGCGATGAAAGTAGAGCTTCTAAAAAAATATAATTCGGGAGAATGGTCGTTTGAAAAAATCAAGCAGTTTGGCGTATATGCGGTAAGAGGACCACGAAGCATGCCAGCAGAACTGAAAAGAGCAATGGAATCCTAACCCATTTGATTGTACGACATGGACTCATATGAGAGCGTACCTCAAGAGTAAGCACATGAGTCCATGTCGTTCACAGCTATGGCTAGCAACACTTATTTATGAACAGCCGTTTTACCACGTCACTGTAGTATGAAAAACTGCATTTTCATCCAGCCAGTCTTTTGGAGCATTAAAATTCCAAGTATCTATAACGTATATATCTACCGTGTCAGTATTCCTGCCATAGAGAGAATATACTTCCACAACATTTCCCTGAGAGTCAAGCGCTTTTCCCTCGGCGTCTGTGATAATAACAGAATAGAGAGCAGGTTCGCTGCCACCGGGTAAAACGTCAGGAAGAATAAGCTCTGCTTTTATTTCATAGGGCGTTTTTATTACGCTGGCGATACCTATACCGTCCTCGTTTGTCTCCATGATTTCTTTTATCTGCGTATCGTTTCGGTCTACGACGACGGGAATAGTAAATTGCCAGAGCCCTTCATATCGTTCCCAGTGTGAACTATCAGGAGCGTCATTAGATACTGGCAACAGCCCCCACACTCCAATAATTTCGAGCGAATATGTGAATTCTTCCGGTAGGGTATCTAATCCGGCAATATCGCAAAGAAGGTCCATTTCAATTCTCATAGTACCCAGAAACGTATGTGAATCAACATAGTCCCCATAAATATAAGGCTCTATACCGGAAAGCTCCTGCGTAGAAAAATCAAAAGTAGAGCCGCTTACCAGATAAAGCATATTATATGGCAGACTCCAATTTTCAGGATTTTTCACCCGATTTAGTTCTTCCGGAAACCCTTCTTCGTTGTATATTTCCAGCGAAACATACAAGGCTAAATCCGTACAGACAACTTCCGAAAGAGTAATGGTGATATTGCCTGAGGTCTGTGAATATGGATTTATCTCTGAATCGGGGCTTATTTCGTTTTCGGAATTTTCGGGATTACTTATTATAGTGGCGCGCTCGCTATAATTGCCCGGAAATCTGTTCTTAGTCTCTATTGCAGCGAAAATTCTCCCGACAAGAGAAATCTTAGCTGCAAGCGCAGGATTAGAAAAGCCTATAAATCCAATCAATAGAATTACAGCGGCAGCAACTGTCGGATAAATTATTTTGCGCAGCTTTTTCTTTTTATTAATATGTGTCTTATCAATACGTGTTTTGCCGTTTCTGATTTGCTCATAGGCGTTATCTATTTTGTCCTGAATTTCCGAATTGGCTTCAGGCGTAAAATGCAGAATTTCATATAATTCTGAATCGATGTGCGGTTTGTTCATGGTAATGCGCCTCCTTTTATGACATTACTATATGGCAGTATTTTGCAGTTTGGTTTTCAGCTTAAGACGTTCTCTGTGCATGCGGCTGCGAATTGTGCTTTCCTTTATATGAAGAATGTCGGCAATTTCTTTAGTAGTAAGCTCTTCGCCATAATAAAGCTGAAAACACAACCTGTTTTCTTTGGAAACACATGCAAGCAGTTCATGGAATTTATAAAGCGGGGTGTCCAAGTCCTGTGCCGTATCTTGCTGAATTTCCGCAATTTCTTCCAGCGATATGTATTTTTTATTACTGCGGTAAATATGATTGCAATTATTGATTAGAATGCGAATCAGCCATGTTTTGAAATATTGAGGTTCTCTAAGCTTAGGCAGATTTTCATAGGCGGCAAGAATAGTATCTTGAATAACGTCTGCTATATCGGCGTTTTGCGTAAAATAGCCATGTGCGATACGCAGCATTGTTTCCTTGTGTAAGTCCATAAGCTGTAAAAATGCCTCACTGTCCCCATTCATCGCTTTTTCTACAAGTGCTAACATATATCCCCCTCCTTTGTGCACCTTTATATTTATTAGAGCATGGAAAGATAATTTTTGTTGCATTAATATAGCACATAAAAAGAATTTTTTCTATTAGTTGACTTAAAAAGCACAACTGGATATAATTATTCATATGGAGACGTATCGAAGAGGTCATAACGGGGCTGACTCGAAATCAGTTTGCCTTTCGGGGCACGCGGGTTCGAATCCCGCCGTCTCCGCTTTTTTCTTGTTATAGGAAATAATGTGTTTTTAAGGAGGTATAAGTAATGAAGAGAATCGGAATGTTGACAAGTGGTGGAGATTGTCAGGCGTTGAACGCTGCTATGCGCGGTGTTGTCAAATGCTTGTCGTGCAGCGGAGAAGATGTGGAAATCTATGGATTTCTGGAAGGGTACAAAGGATTGATTTATGGGGACTTTCGTATGCTTACGGGTGCAGACTTTTCAGGTATTCTGACTAAGGGCGGTACGATTCTCGGAAGTTCCAGAACGCCGTTTAAGCTTATGCGGGAGCCTGACGAGAACGGACTCGATAAGGTTGAGGCAATGAAACAGAATTATTATAAACTTAAACTTGACTGTCTGGTTATTTTGGGCGGTAACGGCACACATAAGACGGCGAACATGTTAAGGGAAGAAGGGCTTAATGTGGTGACGCTTCCTAAGACTATAGATAATGATTTGTGGGGAACCGATATGACCTTTGGCTTCCAGAGCGCTGTGGATATAGCGACAGACTGTATCGACTGTATACACACGACGGCAGCTTCACACGGACGTATTTTTATCGTGGAAGTTATGGGACATAAGGTAGGCTGGCTTACATTAAATGCTGGAATGGCAGGCGGAGCTGATATTATACTTATTCCTGAGATTCCTTATGATATTGATAAAATAGTTGACGCTATTAATGCGAGAGCGGCTCGCGGCTCCAAGTTTACGATTATGGCGGTGGCGGAAGGCGCTATCTCTAAAGAGGACGCTAAGCTGTCTAAGAAGGACTATAAGGAGAAAATGAAAAATTATCAGTATCCTTCCGTATCCTATGAAATCGCTGATAAAATCCAGAAGAAAACAGGGTACGATGTTCGCGTGACAGTTCCGGGGCATACACAGCGCGGCGGAAGTCCGTGTCCATATGACCGTGTTTTTGCTACACGACTCGGTGCGGAAGCTGGCAAGCTGATTCTCAATGGAGAATACGGCTTTATGGTAGGCTACAAGAACAGGGAAGTAGTTAAGGTTCCGCTTGAAGAGGTTGCAGGCAAACTTAAGATGGTATCACCCGATGCAACGATTGTTCAGGAAGCTAAGCTGACCGGTATAAGCTTCGGTGATTAATTGCCCTGCCTTTGAAAATATATGCCGGATACGGCATGGAGGTTAGTTGTAAATGTCATATACAGCACTTTACCGTAAGTTCCGTCCCGATTGTTTTGAGGACGTCAAAGGGCAGGAGCATATCGTAACAACATTGAGAAATCAGATTAAGGCAGAGCGTGTCGGGCATGCCTATCTTTTCTGCGGGACCAGAGGAACCGGCAAAACCTCTGTTGCGAAGATATTTGCCAAAGCGGTAAATTGTGAGAATCCGGTAGATGGCAGCCCGTGCGGAGAGTGCAGAACATGTAAGGCGATTGCAGCGGGCGCAAGCATGAACGTAATAGAAATCGATGCTGCGTCAAATAACGGCGTAGATAATATCAGAGAGATTGTAGACGAGGTCTCCTATTCTCCCGCGGAAGGAAAATATAAGGTTTACATTATTGATGAGGTTCATATGCTTTCCATAGGGGCGTTCAATGCGCTGCTGAAAACATTGGAGGAACCGCCTTCATATGTTATCTTCATTCTTGCTACGACGGAAGTGCATAAGATACCGATTACTATTCTTTCACGCTGCCAGCGTTATGATTTTAAGAGAATATCAATAGATACGATTACAAACAGGCTGCATGAGCTTATGGAAGTGGAACAGATAGAAGTGGAAGATAAAGCGCTGCGCTACATTTCCAAGACGGCGGACGGTTCTTTCCGCGATGCGCTGAGTCTGCTTGACCAGTGCATTGCATTCCACTTTGGAAAAAATCTTACATATGATAAAGTTCTGGACATATTGGGCGCGGTAGATACCGAGGTTTTTAGCAGGCTGTTCGGACATGTGCTTGCAAAGGACGTACCGGGCTGTATTGCCTTGCTTGAAGAAATCGTCATGCAGGGAAGGGAACTGACTCAGTTTGTGACGGATTTTACATGGTACATGCGCAATCTTTTGCTGGTAAATACTTCGGACGCAGCGGTTGTGGAGGATATTATCGATGTATCTTCTGATAACCTTGCACGGCTTAAAGAAGAGGCTAAAGAAGTCGATTCAGATACGATAATGAGATATATACGAATCTTTTCGGAACTTTCAGGGCAAATCAAGTATGCTTCCCAGAAACGCATTATGATTGAGATAGCGTTAATTAAGCTTTGCCGTCCGAGTATGGAAACGGATAATGCTTCGTTACTTGAAAGAGTACGCAGTATGGAAGATAAGATGGAAAAGGGCATAGCGGTAATGCCGGCGGCGAATGTGTCTGCTTCGCAGGATAGCGTTTCCGGAAAAGCGGGAATACTTAACCGTCCTGAACTTCCTAAGGCAATTCCGGAAGATGTTAAAATGATTGTAAATAAGTGGCAGGCGGTAGTTGGAGAGACGTCTATGCCGATGAAGCAGTATTTAAAGAGCGCTCATTTAAGTCTGGGCGGAGATAATAAATTGATGATAGTGGTTGAAGACGGAGTCGCGTCTGATTACTTCTTGAAACAGGAAGGGCATAAAGAACTGCTTGAGAAAACGATATCCGACATTGCGGGCAAAGAGATTGAGGTTAATATTCAGGCAATACGGAGTGAGCAGAATTTTGAGCAGGACTATGTGGATTTAAGCCGTCTTATTAATATGGAAATAATAGAAGAGTAATATTGGCTATTGAATAATAAAGATAAGAAAGGGGCACTGATATGGCAAAACGAGGAGGGTTTCCGGGCGGAATGCCGGGCAATATGAATAATCTGATGAAGCAGGCGCAGAGAATGCAGCGGCAGATGGAGGAAAGCCAGAAGGAACTGGAAGAAAAGGAATTTACGGCTAAATCCGGAGGCGGCGCGGTAGAAGTCACAGTCACCGGAAAGAAGGAAATTACTAAAGTGAAGTTATCGCAAGAGGTTGTAGACCCGGAAGATGTCGAAATGTTAGAGGATCTTGTGATGGCGGCGGCTAATGAAGCGCTTCGCATGGCGGAAGACGCCAACGCGGAGATTATGAATAAAATGACGGGCGGATTCGGCGGAGGTCTTCCATTCTAATGGATTTATACAGTGGACTTATAAATAAGTTAATAGAAGAACTGTCCGGACTGCCGGGCATTGGAGTTAAAACTGCGCAGAGGCTTGCGTTTCATATAATTAATATGCCTAAAGAAAGGGTTGAGCGGCTTGCTTCGACTATGGTGGACGCAAGGGATAATGTCAGATATTGCAAAGAATGTTTTACACTGACGGAGCAGGATATCTGCCCTATTTGCGCGAACATTGGGAGAGATCATAAAACGATAATGGTAGTCGAAAACACGCGGGATTTGGCGGCGTATGAGAAAACCGGAAAGTTTATGGGAGTATATCATGTTCTGCATGGCGCAATTTCTCCCATGCTTGGCATAGGACCAAACGATATCAAGTTAAAAGAGTTAATGCAGCGGCTGCAGTCAGATGTAAACGAGGTTATAATCGCGACCAATTCAAGCTTGGAGGGCGAGACTACCGCAATGTATATCAGCAAGCTTATCAAGCCGACAGGCGTTAAAGTTACCAGAATCGCAAGCGGCGTGCCGGTAGGCGGCGACTTGGAATATATTGACGAAGTGACTCTGCTGCGCGCATTGGAAGGACGTACTGAGTTGTAGGATTATATCAGAGAGGAATAGGATTATGGGTATGAAAAAAGAAGTATTTGGAACGACTTTAGATGGCAAGGAAGTATATGCTTTTACATTAGAGAATGCTAACGGTATGAAGGCGAGGGTAACTAACTTTGGAGCTATCCTTATTAATTTATATGTGCCGGACGCTAAAGGCAATGTGGAGGACGTGGTGCTAGGATTTGATAAGCTGGAGGGTTATTATAAAAACGGCAGCTTCTTCGGAGCGACTATCGGACCTAGCGCTAATAGAATTGGAAACGCAAGTTTTCAGATTGACGGTAAAACCTATACGGTTGATGCCAATGACGGCGTAAACAACCTGCATAGTCATATAGAACTTGGATATCATAAACGTGTGTGGAATATTGTTGATGAGGGCGATAACAGCGTAACTTTTGCGCTTGAAGCTGAGGACGGTGATATGGGCTTTCCGGGCAATAAAAAAATAACCATGAGCTATACGCTCTCTGGCGATAACGGCTTGAAGCTGGCATATCATGCTTCGTCTGATGCGAATACTCTGATTAATATGACGAATCATACATATTTTAATCTGAACGGACATAAATCGGGTAAAATCGAGAATCATATATTAACTATCCATGCAGAAAACTATACGCCTGTGCTTGCGGGAGCTATACCTACCGGTGAAATTGCAAGCGTTAAGGGGACTCCGATGGATTTCACAAGCCCGAAACCAATCGGACAGGATATTAACGCCGACTTTGAGCAGCTTAAGCTGACTTTAGGATACGACCATAACTATGTGGTTGATAATGCTGACGGAAGCCTCAGGGAAATTGCCGTGGTGGAAGACTTTGTCAGCGGCAGGAAGATGAAGACTTTTTCCACTCTTCCGGGCGTACAGTTCTATGCCGGCAACTGCATAGGAGAAGAACCCGGTAAAGACGGGGCGCAATATGGGGCTAGAATGGGAATGTGTCTTGAAACGCAGTATTATCCGGATACCATCAACAAACCGCAGTTCCCTTCCGCAGTTTTCGGCCCGGGTAGAGATTATGACGCGGTAACTGTGTATCAGTTTGTATAATTTAATAATATTTATTCTTCTACGCGCGATTTGATAAATTTCGCAATCCTTCTGTGCTATATTTAGGAAAAGTATGCCTTATATATGGCACGGAGAGGGTGTGAGGGTTAGTCATGGAAGCATCGGATATTGTGATTCACAGAGGCGAAAAGGAAGAAAAGTATCAACTGTATGTAGAAGATTACGTTATGTCTTATCTGAAGAACTACAGAACCCAGAGCAGAAATAAAATTTTTTTCTATGGAGAACGAAAACTTAAGGAAAAGAAATATTATATTTACGGAGCTGGACGGCAGAAACAGATATCTTATTTTGAGAAATACGAGCTTTTAGATGAAATAACATGCCGTTATGTAATGGACATGCCGGTATTTTCCGTAATAGAAAAATCTGGAGCCTATGAACTGGCGGGGTATTATATTTTCTATCAAAGCAATGACGCTATGCAGAATTATATGGTAGAGCAGAGAAAAGCCGCCGCGTTAGAAGAAAAAGAAGAGAATAATGTTGAAGCATACATAAAAAACAGAAACCGCAGTATGACAGATATAGAAGGCGAAAATACAGCCGCTGCGGATATAAAAGGCAAAAGACGTAGCAGAATTGACATAAAGAAAAGAAATCAATATCAGGGCAGAGTTGATACGCACGAGAAGGTCAAGAGTGGAAATGCCCTGATAATTTTACAATTATCGGCAATTTTTGTCATCATTGCCGCGATTGTGATTAACTCAACTAACAGTTATGACAAACTTAAAGACTTAGGGCAGGCGGCGGTAGAGGTTTTCTTTGTCATGGAAAATCAGGACGTGGCGGAAGATGATAGTACGTCTGAAAGTAATGATAAAGCTGACGGTGAGACCGGCGTTTCGGAAACGTCGAAAGAAACTGTTCTGCACCTTACAGATTTAGATGAGAAATTTGCCGAAGAAAATAATATAGCAAAAGCTGAGGGTGGCGGCAGCGTAGAAACGCAAGGGGACGTAAAACCGGAAAATGCGGCGGAGAGTGGCGAACAGGAAGGCGGACGCGATACGACGACGGACACAGCGGACGACACAAAGGAGGCTTCGGCTGGGACAGAGGCGTCGTCAAGCGAACAGGCATTTTCCAGAAATATTACAGAATATTACCGCATTGAAAAAGGCGATACTCTTTATACTATCAGTATAAAAATATATGGAGATTCTTCCAAGGTGGCTGAGATTTGCGAACTTAATCAAATTACGAATCCGGACCATATTGAATCCGGTCAGAAAATATTGCTGCCATAGGGAGAAATAATGTTAAAGAGGAATAACGTATGGCAAACGTTAGGGATTACTTTAAAAAGAAGGAAAAACGTGAGGATAAGGTAAAAGGACTCAGCTACAGAGAAAAAATAAAAAGCCATAAATTTATGATTTTTTACCGTACTGTACTAATCCTGATACTTGCCGTGACTATTACTGTAGCGTTGTTTATTCAATGGAAAAATAAGATTTATACCGAGAGTGTGGTTGTCTCCTCCATAGAAACGGCAATTCCACAAAATAGCAGGATAATCCCGTTTTCAGGATACATATTAGCTTACAGTAAAGACGGAGCAAGCTGTATAGATTCCAAAGGTAATGTGGTGTGGAATGAAACTTTTGAAATGCAGAATCCTATGATTGATATATGCCAGAATGTAGTAGCAATCGGTGATTACAACGGAAGAAATATATATATAATGGATACAAACAGCATACTAGGGCAGATTGTAACCAACAAGCCTATCAGGAGTTTCAGCGTAGCTTCAAACGGAGTGGTTGAAGCCGTTCTGGACGATTCTGATGTTACATGGATTTATCTCTATGATACTCAGGGGGAAGAACTGGTTTATTTCAGAACGACCATGAAACAGAGCGGATACCCTTTCAGTGTTGCTATTTCGCCTAACGGTAAATTAGTGTGTGTGTCTTATCTTTTTGCAGACAGCGGAGAGGTAAAATCCAGTGTTGCATTTTATAATTTTGGCTTGGTAGGGCAGAACTATACATATAATTTTGTCAACGGTTATGATTATCTTAATTCGGTAGTGGGATATACGCATTTTCTGGACGATAATACACTGTTTGCCGTGGCTGACGATAGAATCATGTTTTTCGGGGGCTCGGAAATACCCTCCAGTACTGCGGAGCGCCTGCTTAATGAAGAAGTGCACTGGATTTATTACGGTAAAGAATATGTAGGTTTGGTATTCATAGGTACGGACGGCAGTAACAGATACCGTTTAGATGTGTATAATAAATCAGGGCAGTTAAGTCGGTCCATAAATTTTGATATGGACTATATTGACATTGTTTTTGCCGATGAACAGATTATTATTTATAATGAATCCGAATGTAAAGTTTATAATATGGAAGGATTGGAAAAGTATTCAGGGCGTTTTGAAAAAAGTGTACATCTGCTTATTCCTACATCGACTCCATATAGATATACGTTGGTAACAGAAGATTCTATAGATACGATTGAGCTGAAATAGTAGTGTTTTAATGTACGGATAGTGGAAAGGTGTTGGATATTAATTTGAAGATTGTTTTTTTTCTTGTTGCCTTTTTGCTGGCGGCATGGAGAATGAGAAAAGGATATGATAACGGAATGATGCAGGAAATAGTTAATATTATTTCTATCATCGTTTCGTTTGTATGTATCGCGCTTATTTTTTTGATTGTCACCAGCGTAAGAGCAAAGACTTTCAGCACCCTTACCGTGTGCGTAATCGGACTTATTGGAATAGGTATTATTTTTAAGTTGTGTAAACTTGTTTTTGCGCCCATTGCCGCAATCACAAATATTTCAATTATAAGCTGGCTGGATAAGATAGCGGGCGCAGTTTTAGGTTTGGGAGAAGCGCTTATATGTGCATGGTTTTTGTATCACATATTGGGCTACTTTGATATTTATATAAATCTTTGAAATCCCTTGACAAATAAAGGAAACAGGTGATACAATAAAATTCCACCGCCCATAAAAGACACTGTTTTAAGGAAAAGA
>JAMPHY010000039.1 GCA_023663185.1 Clostridiales bacterium
CCCCCGGTTTCTTTTCGGGGGTTTCTTTTTAAAATAAATTTTACGACCTTCATAACAGTGTTAGGGCACATAGAAAATCTTGACATATTTTTTGGCAGGTGGTATTATTGAGAAAGGTTAGTCATAACTAACACAGATTTGAATAGGAGAACTTAATATGGAAACTGAGAAACTTCAAACGATACAAAAAAGAATGTTGTATATTATTCCCGGAATGATTTGTGCTATAATAGGCGACTACTGTATGGGAATCGAGCCTGCTGACAGTTATGCCGTTTCGGGCATGATTTCGTCAGGCTTTCTTACAATTTCTGATTGGAGAATCGCCGTTTCAAATATCGGCGGCATGATTGGCGCGGTACTTTATGCTGTAGCGGCGTTGGCATTTGTGGAATTTTTGAAAAGCTATCGCTTAAGCCTTAAGAACAAATGGGACAAAATATTTTTAAATATCTATATAGCAGGACTGATTTTGGGGTGTACGGCGTTTATGTATTTTCATATTGCTTGCGGTACGCTGATTCATAATTACAATGTTATCTACGACGCGGCTGGCGGAAATACGGAGCTGGCGGTAGAAATGTGGAATCGCTCGTATATGGTGCAGGCTGTGACATATTGGGGAACTTTTATCGCTTTTGGTATTGCTGTCAGTGGCGGCTGGGTTGTGCTGGTTTTGAAAGGTATTCTACCCTTGAAAAAAGTGTGGGCGCTTGTAGCTCCGCTTCTTGTTGCGGGAATAGGATTTTTGCTGGAAGCGTTGCTGCCGCTGTCGTTTAATGGATTTGCCTCAGGATTTGAGAGCTTTGGCTGGATTGTCATGTTTCTGGGCGGGATAAAGTGTATGAAACAAGAAGAAAAGCGGAACGAGTTTAACCAACATGAACAAAAACGGGGCTCCATGCCTGAAAAGAGGTAAGTCGCCCCTTATTTTGTTCATGTCGGTTAAACTCTGGTTATACAGATTTACGGACTGTGAGGACATAGAATATGGGAAAAATAAAAGAAACTTTGCACGCTAAAAGAGCCGTAACGGAAGAACATATTAAGCAGCTTGAGCGGGAAGGGAAAGAAGGAGTGCGCTACACGGCGATGATGCCGGATATACCGTTTTTGATTTTAGGGCTTATCTGTGATGTCGGGTGGATTATGCAGTTGATTGTAGGCGTAGTTTATTTTTATAATAATGGGCTGCACCATATGTTAGATTATATGATTATCATTGCGTTATATTTGCTCGTGAATGGCGTGATTTACATAATATATTTAAACGTTATAAATGAAAAGGAAATTGCCACAAAACGCCAGAAAGATAGGGGTTTTGGACTGACGGTATTTGCAGGGCTTGCGGGTGGTATTATCGGAATTATTCATATTGTTGCATATCCCGAAACTTCTGCGACGTTATTCTGGCTTGTCGCAGGCGGATTTTTGAACTTTATAACAGGGCTGCCGCTTTATCTTTCATTTAAGAAAGGGATTGTATATGGGGTGCAGTAGGCGCGCTGAAAATAACTGGAAAAGGCAGGGGTTGTTAATATGGCGGTAAAAGTGGAGAGTATGACAGACGCGGAGATTGAAAGCATAGCGGAGGCGTTTGCCGATTATCAATATGAAGAAGGTGAAAAAGGGTTGTTTAACCTTTTTCCTGATAAAGAAGCGGTCAAGGTGTATATGAGGGCGTTCGTCCGCGCGGGAGTCCGTATGGGCTGGCTGTATGCCACAAGTAAAAAGCGGGAGGGATATATTATGTTTTACGATGCAGACGTTACTCCTTCCGTTCCTGCGATATTGGAAGTCATAAAAGGCTGTCTTAAATCGCTTGGCTTTAAAGGATGTATTTCCTATTTGAAAAAACTGAATAAAGGCGGGAAATCTTTGGAAAGCCGCATGAAGAAGGAGAAAAAGAAGTTTATTAAGATTGAACTTTTGGCAGTCACCAAATCCTATCAGGGACAGGGATATATGAGAAAAACGCTTGATATAGCTTTTCAGGCAGGGAAGGAAAAGAAAATCCCATGTATTCTGGATACGGACGGCAGATTGAAACGGGATAAATATATCCGTCTGGGAATGCAGCTTGCAGGAACAAGGAGAATAGAAGATGACTTGTATTTATATGACCTAATAACTCAGTAGGGAGGCATTGGAAAATGAACATGGTTTTGGGATTTTTAGGACTTGCAGGAGGTATGCTCTGCGCAGTGGGGGATATACTCTTTGACTTAAAAGGAAAGGGAAATAAGAAGCTTGGCACTTCGGGAAATATTGACAGCAACTGGATGAAGATGTCATATTGGAGATTTGGCGCGTCCATACTCGTAGCTTTTTTGGGCGACGTTTTGATTGGATTCGGCTTTTATCCGTTAGTGATTCAGATAAGCGAAAAGAGCGGCACGTTGGCGGCAGTCACCGCTGTGTGCGGATATGTGAGCGTTGTTGCAGGATTTTTCGTCCATACGGTTTTGTGCCTGCAGGCGATAATATACAAGAAGATTATGGAGACAAATAATTTCAAACTGGCGGACGATACGTTAGAGGCGTATTATAAGGCTGTTTTGCCGCCGTTTTTTATCGGCTATGGTTTTATACTTGTGGCGGCGGTATGCGTTATCATTGCGATTTTAAAAGGTTTCTTAGGCGTGCCGAAATGGTTCGTGCTGCTCAATCCTTTTGTATTCTTATTGATAGGCGTGAGTTTTAGAAAGATAAAGCCCGACTGGTTTTACGACCTGCCGGGGATTATCATGCCAAGTCTTGGCATGGGAATGTTCGGGCTTATCGCGGTTGTGGGTATGCTCTGAAAAAAGAGTTTCTTTACTGCTGCTTTTTCAGTGAGCTTTCGTGGGCGGCAATTACTTCGTTAAGAAACTGCTCTGGGTGCTCTGCAGCAAGCCCGCCGTGCCCTAAGTTTGTGAATACTTTATAGGTAAAGGCGTAGCCTGAATCCTGCCATTTTTTGATATTTGCCGCGAGTTTCTTCTCCACGCCGCTGCTTATGCCATGCCAGATATACATATCGGTCCTTTTAAAATCATCAAAGTTAAAATGTCTGCCAAAGCAGGAATAGTCTTGATTTTTCCAGCTTTGGTAGGTAGCGTCAGGATAAAGTATCCGCTCTACGTCTTCAAGGCTTCGTCCCATTGACTTGGCAATCAGTTTTTTGCGGAGCTTACCTGCTTTTCCAAACAGCAGATAGGCTAAACCGGACATAAAGAAACAGCAGAGATTCTTGCCCCATTCGCTTTTGATATCGGGATAATCATAGGTTTCCATGCCGTCTGCGATGGTGGTGGTAATCGTAAGGCGCGTATCCGCCAATACTTCCCGCAGTATTCTGCAGCCGAAGGAAACGCCGTAGAGAATATCGATTTTACCGCCGTATTTTTCGATGACATAATCGCCAAGACGCTTCGCTTCGTCCATGACGGACTTAAATTCTGTTTCTGGTTCCGAAGGATTGAACCCGTCATATGCGACCAAAATCACATGGTATTTTTTCGATAAAACTTCGGCGGTCGGCAGGGCAGCCCTGTAACATATGCCGCCTCCGTGCAGAAGAACCATGATTTCAGAGTTGCTTTCGCCAAATTCAAAATATTTCATGTAATTCACCTTTTCCCGATATATAAATTTCCAGCACCCGCAGCATGATTTCGATACTGTTATCAAGCGACGCTTCTACTAAGGTATCCCGATGTTCACGCATGGCGTAGATGGTTTTGATTAAATTCACCAATGTGCCGCAGTCAATATTTTCCCTTGCGTCTGAAATAAGTGAAAGCCATGTTTTAACTAACGCCATCTGGTCTATGGGGTTAAATAAATCAGCGTCCGCCATATGCGTTTTAAGCCAGAGAAAATCATCAACGGTCAGCCCGTTCATAAGGTCATATTCGGAATACAGGTATTCCTTGAAAAATTCGAGAAATTCATGCGCAGGCATACTGCTGCGTCCGGCAAGCTTGGCTTTAAGCATTTCATCTTTTTTATGTTCAGCCCATTTTGAGAGCGCAAGGATAAATTCTTCTTTAGACTCGTAGAAGCTGTAAAAACTGCCTTTAGCGATTTTGCAGGCGGAGGTCAGCTTTGAAATTGTCGTGCGCTGTACGCCGAATGTGCGAAACAGCTTTATCCCTTCGTGGAAAAGTTGTTCGCGTATTTCTTCCTGTTGTTTTGGGGTAAATGATGCGGGCATATGCTGCTTCCTTTCAGTGACCGTTTTGAAGTAATTAGGTCATTGATATGATACACTGTACTAGGCGAATTGTCAAGTCTGTGTTAATAGTCTATAGGGGCATGAACTCATATGTTTCCATGAGTAGCACGCTCTCGCTCCAGTGGATAAACAAACGAATGCCACGCTGCGCGGACATTCTTATTGTTACGCAGCGGTACTAAGTTCAAAAGCTAAAAACCAGCTTTTTCACTAAGTACAAGACCACTTTCAGTGGTCTGCGTTTTCCAAGGGCTACTCATGGAAACATATGAGTTCATGCCATGCGTGACTGTGGCAGCAATAGTCAGTTAGATAAGCGGTTTTCCAAGTCGTCATTGACATAAAAGACCGCAAGTGATAGCCTGATTATAAGAATAAGAAATCCATATGAAAGCGGGGAAATCACAGTGGAGAAGATGAGAGAAACATTTCCTGACGGTACGCCGATAGAAGACTGGTTTTATGAGACAGAAATACCGGTGCCTGCTGCTCTGGGCAGGCAGTATGTACTGACGCAGTATAATATTTATGATGATGGGAAAGTCTATACGTCGCAGATACAGGAGCTGATTGATACTGTGGCAAAAGATGGCGGCGGAGTCATTGTGGTGCCTGCAGGGACTTATCTGACAGGCTCTTTATTTTTTAAGAGGGGAGTCCATCTTTATGTATCAGAGGGCGGAACGCTTAAAGGCAGCGATGACATATCCGATTACGCCCTGTGCGAAACCCGTATAGAAGGCGAGACCTGTAAATATTTTGCCGCGCTCATTAACGGTGAAGGGCTGGACGGGTTCACGATATGGGGCAGGGGGACTATCGATGGCAATGGACTGAAATCATGGAAAGCTTTCTGGCTGCGCCGCGAGTGGAATCCTGACTGCACTAATAAGGACGAGCAGCGCCCGCGCCTTATATATCTGTCGAATTGTAAAAATGTGCTGATAGCGGGGCTTTGCCTGCAAAATGCTCATTTTTGGACGAACCATATCTATAAATGCCAATATGTAAAATTTATAAACTGCCGTATTTTCTCTCCGGCGTCGCCTGTGAAAGCGCCAAGTACGGACGCTATTGATATTGACGCTTGTACTGATGTGCTGGTTCATTCCTGTTACATGGAGGTGAACGATGACTCCGTTGTATTAAAAGGCGGAAAAGGACCGTGGGCGGACAGACAGCAGGAAAACGGAGTAAACGAGAGGATTATCATTGAGGATTGTACTTATGGTTTTTGCCACGGCTGCCTGACCTGCGGCTCAGAGTCGGTGCATAACCGCAACATCATTCTGCGCAGAGGGAGAATCCATGAGGGCATGAATCTTCTTTGGCTGAAAATGCGTCCCGACACTCCGCAGCTCTATGAATACATTACTGTAGAAGAAATGGTGGGAAAAGTTGATAGTTTTATCAATATTCACCCGTGGACGCAGTTTTATGATTTAAAGGACCGCAAGGACATACCGTTGTCTGAAGCGCAGCATATTACGATGCGCAACTGTAACTGTGAATGCGACATTTTTTTCGATGTTGAACCTAAGACGGAGCAGTACAGACTGAGGGATTTCACTTTTGAAAACTTAAAGATTACGGCAGGGAAGGCGGGTTTTGAAGCGGGTATTATTCAAAATGTCATAGTAGAAAACGTCGCAATTTCTAAACCTTAAAGTACCGCTGCGATTTTCCACGGAGCGCAAGTGTGCCTCAAAAGGAAACATATGAGTTCATGACACCCCACGACTGCGAATAGTAACCTTATTTTCCATAAAATCTACTATGCCACTTGACCGCTTCTTCGCGGTATTTCGTGGCTGTGTCCATAAGCTCTTCATATTGCCTGCGGATGCTTTGAATCAACTGGTCGCGAGAGGAAAGCTCGGATTGTAATTTAGAAATCTGAGTTTGCGTATTGGCAAGGAGTTCTTTGTTCTTGTCTAGTTCAGTTTGCGTCATAGAGAGTATTTCGTCACTTTTGCGACTTTTTTCTTTGTATTCTGTAAGCTCTTCAAGCGAAATGGAATGTTCAGACACCAGCTTGTTACATTGGAGAGACTCATTAATTGTAAAAATAAATTCTTCCATATCGTGAGTCAGATGTATAAAAAGCGCCGTACCGACAGGCAGAATGCGGAGTATGGGCAGCGATGAAAATACCGCTTCGCCTAAGGCGTCAGGTTCTGCGTTTGGTGAAAAAATACTTTCCGGTAGTATAAACTTTTGCTCCGGCTGCAGCGGAAAAAGGGTTTTCAGGCGGTAGCTGTTATCCACGGGGTTTTTGACAAAGTAAAATAAAATCAACGTGTTTTGTATGGCGACAATCTGTGGGTAAAAACAGTCCGGCGTGTTGCGGCTGCTTATTTTATATAAATCGTCACGCTCGATGACGCTTCTTAATATGATATCCTGATTCGTATTTTGATAAGCGTAGTAAATGGTGTTGTTGTAGACGATGTCTGAAAGGTCGGAAGCATAGTCATTGCAAAGAATGATAGGTCTGGTCAGATTTTCTCCGACAGAAGTCCTTAAGCATATATAATTTCCGGTACTGTATATGATGAGATTTTTATGAGTATCAACTGCATATACATTTCCCATATATTCCCTGCTCCTGCAGAATATTTCTTTTTCATATAATTATATGGCACATGATAAGAAAAAATGACATATTATATGGTAAATAATTAAAAAGAAGGAATCGATTATGGCGAAATGTAAATCTGGAAAATGTGGATGCAAGGCAAGGATTGTCAGCAACGTGGTTCAGAATATGCAGGGAAATGATAATTGTATAGATGTATGCGCTAACCCAATTTGTGGGACTCCCCAAGTATTAAGCCTTATGGCGCCATTGATATATGACGAGATTGGAATCAACCTCTGCACATCTTTTGCGCTGGGCGCGGATATTTCAACAACTTATCCCACGGCGGTGTCGGCAACGGCGCGTGTGCTGAATATCAGTTATACCTACGGCGACGGAGACGTTGTGATTGAGGCAATCACAGGCAGACCGAACTGCTATGTGGTTACTTTGTCGAATCTGACGATTGAGTTTGCCGTCAATTTGTATGACGAGAACTGCAGGCTTTTGGCTACGCTTTATCCTACGGCTGTGTATCTGCCGCCGGAAACGACAGCGGACACTTATGACGAGGATACCAATCCGACGTCTGTGGAACTGGAGATTTTTGCTCCTTACGGAATCAGCTATGAGGCGGGCGCGACTGCGGATGCAGATCCGACTCCTAACATCAATTATGTTGGCTTCTTAAGCGGCAATAACTATATCAGACAAGGTCTTAACCTTTATGCAATGGCAAAGGTTTTGGGCTTTGACACAGATGACGATACGATTACAGTCGGTCTTACACTGGTTCTGCAGAGCCTTTATTTTGCAGGATACAATGTTGAGAGCGCAGGAAGAGTCAACACGCCGAAGGGCAGTCTGATTACACCGGACAACAGCAGTTGTCTGCGTTTTGTTGCAGGCGATTTGCTGGATTTGGAAATTAAGCCTTTGCAGCTTGGACCTCCGCTTTGCGAAGAGCAGTATAAAGAAAGCTGCACCGTTCCGTGCAATTCGCGTTGTGGCGCAGGAGGCGGAGCAGGCGATGACACGACCGTTCTTCCGGGAATCGGCGGCGGAACCACCACGCCGACAACCCCTGCTGCAAATACCGGAACTACCGGTGGCGGCACTACTGGCGGTAGCACGACCGGTGGCACGACTGAAGACACAGGCGATACAAGAACTACGTAAAGCTGATTGTAAAAGAAATAACGTGAAATAAATTGAGGCTGCCGCCTGGTGATTGAAAATCGCAAAGCGGTGGCCTCTTGACGATTGGAAATCACAAAGCGGCGGTCTCTTGACGATTGGAAATTGCAAAGCAACGGCCTCTTGACAAGATAGAATATAAATATTATAATAAATGACTAAAAAGACATATTAGGTCAGTAAGGACGGTTTTAACATGCCTAAAATTTTTTCGCAGGAAGACAGAGAGCTTTTAACAAATAAAATACTGGAAACCGGTATAAATAAGCTTGAAACTAAGCGGTATAAGAACATATCCGTGGAGGAAATAGCGGCAGATGTCGGCGTGGCAAAGGGGACTTTTTACAGTTTCTTTCCCTCTAAGGAAGCTTTTTTCTATGAAGTCATGCAGTACATAAAGGAAAAAGCCAGAGTGCCGCTGCGGGCGCTGCCTGAAAAAGCGTCAATAAGCGAAATAGCTGAATGTCTTTTTAAAAGATATATGAATACCAAGACGGTCTATAATTACTTTACGCCGGAGGAAATGCGCCAGATTGTAAGGTTGCTCCCGAACGGCGATAGTGAGAACGACAGCGCTGGATTTGCTAAGGAGCTTATGGATAAGATAGGCGGCTGCAAGGGAAAACCAGAAGCAGTGGTAAGCATGTGCAATGTTTTAGGGCTTGCCGGGGCTAACCGTGCGGAAATGGCGCTGGAAGGATATGAAGAAGCGGTGCGGGTATTTTGCAATGCGCTTGCCGCGTATATTGTGAATGGCAACTGAAAATAGAGCTAGGTTAAAAACGTAAGAAGGGAGATATCGATATGGATTTAGCATCTGTAGACATGAAAAAAGAATTTGAATATTATAACAAGGTTGCTCCGGTTAAGAACGAGCGGATTTTGGGGAAGGAGTTTAAGTACCGTTATTATAAAAATCCGTCGCCAAAGGTTAATGCGACCATTGTAATGCTTGCCGGAGGCACGGGGCTTGGCGATGCTTTTGCCGCTTTTGCTAAGGCTTTTATGGACAAGTATTCGCTTATCAACTTTAACTATCCGATGGCGTTTGAGAACAATGAGCAGCAAGCTGACGCCATTGCAGAGCTTATCAGAACCTTGAAAGCGGAAAATGTGTATCTGTGGGGGCAGTCTTATGGCGGGGTGCTTGCGCAGATTATCGCCAAAAGGCAGCCTGATGTGGTAAAGGGGCTTATCCTTACATCGACTGCGACTCTGACGCCGAATCTGCGTTTTGAAGGAATGCAGTGTCTTGTGCGAATGGTGAATGAAGAGAAGGAGCAGAAAAATATTAAAAAGTATAAGAAGATTCCGATTTCTCTAATGCCCGCGCTTATGGGGCTTGTTTTTAAGAAACATTTAAAGGATAATCCGAATGGGCTAAACGCTATCAAGGAAATACTAAATCAGGTTAAGCCCGACTTAACGAATGATTACCTGTGCCATATGGGGCATTTGCTGGGTGATTTGAGAAATTATGTCGGTACGCACTCTAAGGAAGATTTTACATATCTGAAAGGGCGGGTGCTGATTATTGAGCCGGACGATGATAAAACATTTACGGAGGATATAAAGGACGCGCTGATAGAATCAATGACAGAGCCGACTGTCGTGCGCGAACTCCCCGGCGGACATCTTGCCATGATGTTAGATACCGATAACTTTATGAAAATTATTGATGATTTTATGAAGGAGCAGAAGTTGTAAGGGCGTGGCATAACCGGAGTTCATTTTGACTGAACGAATTGTCTGTACCATTATAAATAATTCTTTGCGACGTTTTTCTCAACATCGCCAGCGGTTGAATCGGGTTGTGTAGACGGCTGCGTCAGGGATAGCCGCTTAAGGTTTTGAATGCGGCGGTCTACTGATTCCACTATGGCGCTTAACCTGTTATCGTCGATATACTCTTTGGCAGCGTCCGCAGACAGTGTTTTTGTAATCAAATTATTTATATCGGCAAGACGCTCAAAATTAATCCAGCTAAAATCGGATACAAGCTTGAGCTGTTCGGTATGGTGCTTTTTAAAAGGTTTGCACACAATATCAGACTCTGCGCGGATTTGTCCGGCAGTCTTATCATAGCCAAGAGAGGAACCACTGTCATAAATTGGAGCAAAGCCGCACCACTTAAGCGTCTCGGCATTCCGCAGCAGACCGAAATTGTTAAGGTGCCTATCTTCGTTGGCAATGATATAATCAAGCACAATCATGCGGTCAAGGAAAGGCACAGTATCCTTTATGCCAAGCGTTTTACAACAGTTGATAAAATGCCGATATATTGAAGTGCTGTTATCCTTTTTCTGCGTCTGTATGATGCGCCATGCAGGGATAAGCTCGGTATCCCTTGTGACGAAATCTTCACAGATACAGTAAGGCGCGCCGTTGTCCCATGTTACCGTATAAGGCACATGGTAAATGTCGAGACGCTCCATGATTTCAGACGCAATTACTTCGTTAAACGGCTGTTGACGGAATGGATTAGAGCCGCCTTTCACAAGAAAACGCCTACCGTCTGCGAGTTTCCATCTTTTTTTCAGATTTCCGTCCGAAGTGTTGTCAGGAGAGCTGAAATTCAATATATTAGTTTTTTTATTCATTCCGAACAGAATATCGCCTATATCAGATGAAAATTCATTATCAAAAAAGTTTACCTTTTCCCATGTAAGACTTGAATCTTCGGGACGAATCCAATACTGGTCGGAAAGGCTTAAGCCAAAGCAGCGGATTAAGAGTATTTTAGTGTCAGGTATGCCAAGTACTTCAAGCGTCTCACGGATACCGGAGCGGCTTGCGGGGATTGAACGCTCAGCCCACCATTCGTTGAGTCTCGCACGGTCTGCAATCCCTTGATGAACAGGCACGCCGACAGGAAGATGCAAAGGAGCATACACAGCATTAATTTTCTGTATAAAGCCTGTAGCGTCATCAAGCTCGATATCGGCAGTTTCTATTCTTTTATGCATTAAAGTACATTTCATTTTATCAGTCTCATTTCCTGCTTCTTGTTATGTTGTCCATTATCATTATACCCTGATTTACCCATGCTTTGTCAATATGGTAAGGTAAAGCTATGAACCCGTTGTTAAGAACGTCTCTTGACAACGGGATATTTTGATGGAAAAATAGCATTGCAATGGCTCAATCTGGAGGTGGCAAAATGGCAGTAATCTATTACATGGAAGATGATAAAAGCATAGCAGATATCGTAAAAGAATACTTGGAGCAAAAGGGCTGTACTGTTTATACATTTCCCACGATTGCAGAAGCAAAATACGCATTAGAACACAAGCTGCCAGATATAATTCTGGTTGATTGGAATATGCCGGATGGAGAAGGAGCGTCGCTTTGCCGATGGATACGGGTGAAATGGAAAGAACTTCCAATTATTTTTTTGACTGTAAGAAGTGATACCCGCGATATTGTTTCCGGATTTAACAGCGGAGCAGATGATTATGTTGTGAAGCCTTTTGAACTGGAAGTGCTATATTCCCGAATCGGAGCATTGCTTCGCAGAATGGGGAATGTATCGGAGCGATATCTTTCCTGCGGCTCTATTTCCATTGATAAGGATAGAATGACGGTTCTATATCAAGGGCAAGAAGTAAGCGTCAGCCAAGCGGAATACCAGCTATTATTGCTTTTGCTGGAAAATAAGGGAAAAACTATTACAAGGGAGCGCCTTTTGGAACAGATATGGGATAATAACGGAAATTATGTAAACGACAATACCTTGACCGTGACTATAAAGAGACTGCGCGAAAAACTCCATCAGCCAGCTTGTTTAAAAACAATTAGAAGTTTCGGCTATCGCATGGAGGACGAAGTATGAAAGGAAAAAAGAGCAGATTAATAAAAAGGTTAGCAAATGATAGATTAACAGACAATTCAATGAATGGATTAACAGCAGGATTAACGGTTCGGTTTGTATTGGCGGTCAGCCTGCTTGTCGCCGCCTTTATAACTATTTTGATGGTATATTATTTTGGCAACGTGCAGTTTCAGCTGCTAGATGTTTTTTGCGGGGAAATTATAAAAGCATATCCGGAGAGTAAACAGAGTGTTCTGGAAATATTAAAATCAAAAAATTTTACCACTATAGTAAACATAGAAGAAAGCACACTGAGCTCCTTCGGATATAGACCGTCAGATTTTTGGAATGCCAATGGACAGGTGGGGCAGATGATTATGCTTTTTATCGTGGCGTTCTTTTCTTGTGTGGCAATATTTATTTTTACATTTTTATATTGGCATAAAAAATCAGTAGTTCGGATAGATGGTCTGACTAACTATTTAGAAAAAGTGAATACAGGCTCTCAGGGATTGCTCGTGGCTGCGGGGGAAGATGAGTTTTCCAGACTGCAGGACGAGATATATAAGACAATGACAACCCTTTATCAAACAAAAGACGCGGCACTCGAAGAAAAAAGAAATTATGCCGATAACCTTTCAAATATTGCACATCAGCTTAAAACACCAATTACTGCGATATCCCTTTCTGTTCAGATGATGAAGGAAAATACAGCGTCCGATTATTCTGAACAGATTAGCCGGCAGTTAAGCAGGCTTACACATCTTGAAGAAGCGTTGCTGCTTTTATCCCGCATTGATGCAGGCACGCTTGTCATGAAGAAAACTGCTGTCGATGTTTTTACCTTGCTCACATTGGCTTCAGACAATTTGCAGGAGTTGTTTATACAGAAGGGAGTATCTATAGATATTCCGGAAGAGGACGGAATTAATATTAATGCAGATTTAGACTGGACAATGGAAGCGATTATGAATTTGATGAAAAACTGTATGGAACATACTAAGGCGGGGACTAGCGTTCATTGCTTTTATGAAAAAAATCCCTTATATGTGCAGATAAGGATATGGGACGAAGGCTGCGGGTTTGCCGAAGATGAGCTGCCACATTTGTTCGAGCGTTTTTATCGTGGGAAAAATAGCGTTGCAAATGGTATCGGAATCGGTCTTTCCATATCGAAGGCAATCATTGAAATGCAAAATGGCATTATCCGTGCATTCAATCTGCATGATGGCGGCGCTTGTTTTGAAATCCGTTTTTATTGTCACTAAGATGTCACTTTATTCTGATATCATAATATAAAAACGGGGGATTACTATGGAGATATTGAAATGCAGCGGCATCGAAAAGGTATTTGGAAAAGGGGAGAATAAAGTTACGGCATTAAACGGAATTGACCTTTCCATTGAAAAAGGCGAGTTTGTGGCTATTGTCGGCGCATCGGGTTCAGGAAAATCAACCCTGCTTCATATTTTGGGGAGCGTTGATAAGCCGACAAGCGGGACGGTGACGATAGACGGCGTTGATATTGGAAGGTTAAATGCCACGGACGCCGCAATATTCAGAAGGAGAAAAGTCGGTCTTATTTATCAGTTTTATAACCTGATTCCAACCCTGACAATAGAAAAGAATATCCTTATGCCTATGCTGATTGATAAAAGAAAACCGGATAAGGAGTATTTTGAAACAATTATCAATACGCTAGGTATAAAGGATAAAATGGGGGCGTTGCCAAGTCAGTTATCCGGCGGACAACAGCAAAGGGCGGCGATTGCAAGGTCATTGATTTACCGTCCGGCGATTCTGCTTGCCGATGAGCCGACCGGTAATCTTGACCGGAAAAATTCTAAAGAAATAATTGACCTTTTAAAGCTTTCCAACCGTAATTTGCAACAGACAATCCTGCTTATTACACATGATGAGAAGATTGCTTTAGAGGCGGACCGTATTGTGACGGTTGAAGATGGCAGGATTGTTAGTGACAAAAGACACAAATACGCAGGTTGAGGAGCGTGATTATTGATATGTGGAAAGATTATTCTAAGAGTTATATTAAAAACAACCGCGCTTCCAGTATATCAGTGATGGCGGCGGCTTTTATTGCAGCTATGTTTCTGTCTTTGTTGTGTTGTATTGCCTACAACTTTTGGATATATGAAATTGAAAATATTGTTTTAGAAGAAGGCGGCTGGCAGGGGCGGATTACCGGTATGATAGATGAAGCTGATTTATCTATGATACAAAATTTTGCAAATGTAAGAGAGGCGGTTATCAATACAGAATTATCGGAAGAAGAAAAGACCGTGATTGATATTTATTTCCAAAATGCCAGAACGATTTATCGGGATATGCACTTAATTGCAGCACAGCTTGGGGCAGAGAATGACGCCGTGGAATATCATTCGCTGCTCTTGTCCAGATATTTCATACATAATCCGCAGGATTCAGAACCGCCGATGTTATTGGCATTATATTTAGGAATACTGATAATTGTTGCGATATCGTTAATTCTGATTATCCGCGGCTCCTTTGAGGTGTCCATGAATGCAAGAATCCATCAGTTCGGGATTTTTTCAAGCATTGGCGCTACACCGAAACAGATTAGGATATGTCTTTTGCAGGAAGCGTCAGCGCTTAGCGTATTGCCGATTATATCAGGCAGCTTAATAGGGATTGCAATTAGTTGCGGCTTGATAGAACTGATTAATTTTTATGCTAAAGATGTATCAGGACGCCATGCGGCTGTTTTTCAGTATCGTCCGTTTCTATTTGCAGCCACCATTTTTGTTTCTTTTTTGACTGTATTTGTTTCTGCATGGATACTCGCGGGGAAATTAAGCAGGATGACGCCGCTTGAAGCCATGCGCAGCACCGGTACTTTACAACTAAAGAGAAGAAAACACTCCCGGATATTATCATTGTTGTTTGGTATGAAAGGGGAGCTTGCGGGGAATGCGTTAAAGGCACAGAAAAAGTCTCTGCGGATATCTACGATATCTTTGCTGCTGTCTTTTCTTGGCTTTTCTATTATGCTTGTGTTTACCACGCTTTCGGGCATTAGTACGAGATATACTTATTTTGAAAGGTATCAGAATGCGTGGGATATTATGTTGACCATAAAAGATACCAATGTATCAGATTTTGACTTGATAGATGAAGTGAAAGCCGTTTCAGGAATACGGGCTGTTACGCTGTATCAAAAAGCAGAAACGGTGGGGATTTTGGCAAAAGATTGGCAAAGCGCAGAATTGACTATGCTTGGCGGATTAAATTCGATTGCGGGGAAATCAGACGTGGAAGGTAAGTTTCAGGTGGAAATCCCGCTTATCATATTGGACGATGTAAGTTTCTTAGAGTATTGCTCCCAGCTTGGCATTACCCCAAGCCTTGACGGAGTGGTTGTTTTAAATCGGATTTGGGACAGCGTAAACAGCAATTTTCGTTATAAGCAGTATGTTCCGTTCGTGAAGGAGGATAGAACGACAGCTACAATTTATAATGCTGATATTAATGTCGGTACTGATATTAATGCTGGCACTGACATTGATGTCGGTACTGATATTGACGCCGATACTGATATTGGCGCTGATATCGATAGCCGGTTTGCAGAAGTCCCGATTTTGTCTTATACGCAGACTGCCCCGGCTTTGCGGGAAGAATATAAAAACTATGCGCTGGTGCATTTTATGCCAATAACTATGTGGAAGGAAGTGTCGGGGATAATAGGCGGCGCTGAACCCGACAGTTATATTCACATTTTTTCTGCTGGAAGGCGCGACCTTGCCGATTTGAGTAATTTGGAGCAAGAAATCGTAAAGCGAATAGGGAACAACTACAAAATTGAAAGTGAAAACAGGGTGCAGGAGAAAATCTCTAATGATAGTATGATGAATGGCATGATGGTGATTTTTGGCGGATTTTGCGTATTGCTTGCCATTATCGGAATTGTAAATGTGTTTTCCAATACGTTAGGCTTTCTGCGCCAAAGAAAACGGGAGTTTGCACAGTATATGTCTATTGGTCTGACACCGCAGGAAATGCGGAAAATGTTCTGTATTGAAGCGTTTGTTATTGCAGGAAGACCGCTTTTAATAACGCTGCCGCTTACCGTATTGTTTGTGCAGTTTGCGGTAACTGCAAGCTACTTAGAGCCTGCGGTATTTTGGGAGGAAGCCCCGATTGTCCCGATTTTAGCGTTTGCCGTGGCAATTCTGTTTTTTGTTTTCCTTGCTTATTATATTGGTGGAAAACGGCTTTTAAGGTGTGATTTGAATAAAGTTTTGCGAGATGATACATTGTAGTTTAAGGTTCTGAATACAGCCTTTTACCGTAGTGCCAGCCCAATTAACCGGTCTGTATGGTCAGCCATGAACAGTGGAATGTTCTATATTTATGAAAGTTACAACCAATATCACAAAATTATATATAATTATGTGAGAAAAATCACATTTTTATAAATATTAGTGTGGACGAAACATATTTTTCTGTTTGAAGTCAACCGATATTTGCATTTTGACGTAAAATGCTGCTGTGCATTAGACGTATTAGGCGAGCAGATAAATCGCTAATTGACAAAGGAATGTTAGAATGCTAAAATCATAGCACAATTACGAAATAAGAATATTAAGTAATTAGGCATAACTAATAAAAATTAGACAGCGAGAAGAAAGGTAAAGTAAGGAGAACTGATACACCATGAACTTAATCGAAAGTAAATATGCAACCTCATATAAGCGCGAGATGGAAAAAACTTTTTCAGAATCTGAGGTTAATGCTTTGTGGGAAGCTGCGGAAAAAGCATTTCAAGACCTTCTTAAAGAAACTCCCGGACAGCCTAAAGCTGTTGCAAGACATACGCATATCAGTATTTTTCCTGCGATAGCAGTCTATAAGACGATAGCGGCGAAATATCCTGATAAGGCGATGTCGGTTTTAGAAAACGGTGCGGCGTCGATATCTAAGAAAGCCGGTGAACAATATGCTAAACTCCTGAAAGTTCCGTTTATAAAATTGATGTTTACGAAAATTTTCTCACATGCTGTAAAGAAGGGGTTTGGTCCAGAAGCCGGATTTGCGCATGAGTTTATAGAAAGTTCTAACAAAGCATTGGCGTTTAATGTAACCAAGTGCCCTTATCAGCATTACTGTGAAAAATATGGATGTCCGGAAATAGTCCATGTTTTTTGTAAAAATGATGAATATGCGTATGGAAATCTGCCGTATATCCGCTTTATCAGAACGCAGACGTTAGGGACCGGCGGAAACTGCTGTGATTTTAGGTTTGAGAGATGATTTTCTGACTGTGCAGTTGCGTAAGCAGGGGCAAGAGCGAAGGAGATGGTATAGATTATGGCAGCAGAAATACTGGTAATACTGGAAACGGTGTCAATCGCAATCAGTGGTTTTCTGATTAAAAAATATGTATTTTTGGAGCCGGATATAGAGATAAAGAAGCAGCGCATTTTTTATTGCGTCAGTTTTTTACTAATCGGCGTTATGTTTTTTGCGTTTGGGAAAGATAAGGCGTCGTTGACGGCGCTGTTTATGATTGGCTTAAATATCTGTCTTGCCAGGAAAAAACACAAGTTTAGGGGAATAGTTCTGGTAATACTGTTTCCGGGCATTATCAATGGGATTTTTGTCCCGCTTCTTTTAGCGCCGCCCTATTTGTTTGCGCTTTCGACGCAGGCAGCTTCAATTTATCAGTTTATAATTTATGGAATATTGTTCGCGCTGCTTGTTTTATTCTATGTGAAGGGAAAAAACTGGCGAAGCTGGTTCCGGGAGAATATGCAGAACAGAAGTCTGCAAAAATCAGAGCAGTATCTGCTCTGGGTGGTCGGGATTCTAATGATGCTTTTTTCCAGTCAAATGCAGATTGCATTGAACGGTGTAGATGCGCGGGCGATAGACAGTATGTATGGGAGTGGACTGGTTGCTTTTATCGGTATTGCCAGCGTTTCCGCCTTCGTCATGACGATTACGATTATTGTGTTGATTATGCAGGGTAATAAGCGTTCTTTTTACCATGAACGAGTTTCCAGTATGCAGTCCGGCATGATTACGTTTATGGCGGAAGTGGTGGAGAACAGGGACGATAATACGGGCGGGCATATCAGGCGCACGGCGAAATATGTGGAATGTATTGCAAAAGAGTTGAAAAAACAGGGACTATACAGTGATATTCTAACCGACAGGTATATGAGCGACATGGTGGTGGCGGCGCCGCTTCACGATATTGGGAAAATACATATACCGGACGCGGTCTTAAATAAGCCGGGAAAATTGACAGATGAAGAATTTGAGATTATGAAAACGCATACTACGGCAGGTGAAAAGCTGCTTAGACACGCAAAGGAAGAGCTTGGAGAATCGGAGTATCTGAATACGGCGCTTAAGATGGCGGCGTACCATCATGAATGGTGGAACGGCAAGGGTTATCCCTATGGCATCAGCGGGGAAGAAATACCGCTTTGCGCAAGAATTATGGCGGTGGCGGACGTTTTTGACGCACTGACTTCCAAACGCTGTTATAAGAGCGCCATGCCGCTTGAAAAAGCATATGCGATTATCAGGGAAGAATCCGGCACGCATTTTGAACCGGCAGTTGTAGAGGCGTTTTTTGCGGCGGATATTGTAATGGAAGGGTGAATTGATAAATTTTTTAGCAGCCCTGAAAGGAAAAAATAATTCGCACTAATATTGCAGAAAACAAGCCTCTTT
>JAMPHY010000003.1 GCA_023663185.1 Clostridiales bacterium
TTCAGCAATTCATTCAAAAATTTTTATTTTAGGGTTGACTTTTAATAGTTAGTCTCTCCATATGTCAATTATTTTCATGGCGGCTCTGCTGGGCGCAGGCTTATAAAACTTTCCTAAACCGATACTTATATATATCGGAATACATATTGCCGGAAGATTGTGGTGTCAGTCGTCCATTCAAGGTCTCCATATCTACCGCGAACCCGCTGTCAGCCACAGAAAATGCCCCGTTCCTAAACTGAAACTCCGAAGTAAACTCAGGAATCCCCAAGTCGCCACTTATTCTGATATTACCTATGATGTTTCTCAGCGCATCATTCATTCGCTCTATCTTGGCATTATTCTTTGTCTTGTTGATTAGATTAGCCGCCTTTTGAGGCAATCCCCCAATTTTCCCATCGGGCGTAAGATAAAGGCTTTCTAAGGATATATCTTCTCCCGTAACCCCTTTTAAATAACGACGAACTTCCTGCACGTCCGTTGCGTATTGGTAGTTATTAGCAGATAAATTCCCCACGCTATCCGCAATCCCTATATAATACTGATACATCTGTTCACTGTACTTTCCTACCAGTTTTTGCACCTGTTCCTGAACGGCTCTATCGTCTATCTCGTCCACAGTCACATCTCCATTACTGCCAATTTTTACACGCATACCCTCTATGTCGTTATGAGATATACCCCTGCTTTCCAGTTCCTTTACAAAATTTTCTGAAAATACGTTTTTCAACTCTGCCTTCTGTTGCGCCTTTTCTATGTCTTGTAAATTAGCAAAAATCTTCACATATTCCAACTCTGCACTACTTAAATCTTTCCCCTCTGTCATATCCGACAGCAGTTCATCAACTGTACGCCCGCCTCTATACTGTTTTTCTTCCGGCAGACTTTCAAACTGTCTCTGGTGGAGCTGCTCCATCTCCTTTATGTAATTTTTCTCCGTTTCCTGCAAAACTGCATTATATTTATCAAGGTATTCCCGCCAGTTCTCATCTTTTCGGCTATACGCGCTCTGCAACGCCCCGAATGCTTCTCTTATGGCGTCCGTCTTTTCATGCTCCTTATTTTCGGAAACATGAAAGCTGATATTGTAATAATTATCTGTGGAAACTTCTGCCCCGTTTCCGTTTTCTATCTTGATACAATATCGGTTGGTCTCAATATCCCAATTAGGAATGTTCAGCTTCTTCCTACCTTCACCGTCCCACTCTGCTTTCCCTACCTGATTGCCGTATTCATCATACAGAGTAAGATTATAATCACAGCCCTTCGGCATATCTATATAAACTTCAACGCCAAAGTAATTCCGCTGCGTACTCATAAGTGGGATAGAAAAATTATAGAAATCCACATCATTTGCATCACTAAGGTTTCCTTTCAAACTGCTGGTTTCGTCCTTGATTAAAAAATTCAAATCAAGAAATGCGCTGCCTTTGTCCTTATCGGAAACCTCATAAGTGGTATGCGCCCTACGGTAAGTATCGTTGCCGCTTAGGGTACAGGTATCTTCCTGCAGCACCATATTTTTCTGTAATTTTCCTTCAAAAAAAGCTTCCGTTTCTTTTCCCGTCATGAAGAATATCGGTTTTTCCCGAAAAGCCGCTCCCCATGCGGAACTTTGGTCATTTACAGTATTTATTCCCATTGTCAAATGTCCGCCGCTTCCATGATGTTCTGTTCATATGCTATGATTACAGAACTCATAGCCTCTGGTGTAGCTGTTGTATATGTAAACCTGCTTGTATCCACTACGCGACTAGCAATAGCCTCTGCTATGCTCTGTTTTTTATAAGCTATCTCCATCAGTTCTTTTCGTTCCTCTGCCGCTTCTTGACTGCGTTCCAGCATTTCTTTACGCTGTTTTGCTTCTTTTTCTCTTTCAGCTTTGTGGATAGCGTTTACTTCTGCCACACGTTCCGGAGAATCCGCGCAACCGCTGATATAAGTAACGCTCCCGTCCTCATGGACGACTACGCCGCATGGTTGGTAATCAAGCCCCCTTGCTGCAAATAATGCCTTCGACATTGGAATATCATTAAAGAAATCATCTATCTTGCCCTCATAGTAAGCCGCCTTTTCTGAATCATTTGCCATCTGTTCCAGAATGTTCGGTGCAATCACAACATCATTACCGCTCATGCTCTTACCCGCTCTGTCAAGGCTCTGTTGGTCTTTCCCTATGCTTTGGATTTTTACATTGCCATACTTTGAGCGGAGATACTCTGTATAAGCATCTACCTTTGACGTATCTGTTGTCTCACATGTTTTCTGCAACTGCTCCGTGAAACTTGCTCCGCTCGTAGCAGTTTTCTGCGCCTTATTTACATATTGGTATGCACCCGCCAAAGCCCCGTTTACTCCTAAAATACTCATAATAAGTTCTCCTTTCTGTTAATTTTTTACCATAGCGACAGAATGAACCTGTTGTCTTTCATAATACAGTCCACATCGCCGCCATATTGTACTGTGCACTATATTTATAATACGAGTCAGTACTTTAAAAAGTTTCATTCTTTTTATTTCTTTTGCCTACTTTCAATAATTGTTTCGGAGTTTAATTTCATGAACTAAACAGATATGTAATGAATTGACCTCTTTCTGCTATAAATATTTTCTGAGAAATCCAATTTTTTGTTTTCTTCTTGTCAAAACAGACATTATTTTCCTGATTGATATAAATCATTTTCTACATAAAAAAGGCACATAGACGTTTCATTTTCTATGCACCCTAACGCTATTACTGTATTTGGTTTTGATTGATATGATTGATTATACCAACTGCATTGTTTGACTTTCTAACTCTTTTACTGTTTCAAAAGGTAACTTTGTATAATCAGCTATGTCTTGCAATGACATTTTACCTGCCTTAATCATACGGATAGCTATTTCTTTTGCTTTATTTAATTCTGCGTTCTGCGCCGCCTCATTTCTCATATCTTCCATAATCTTACACATGATTGCAACTCCTAGCATGGCTTTTCTTCAACATTTCATACTTTCCTATCTTCATTTTATTATCTTATCGCGGTTAATGCAACAAAACTTTTATCATTGTCAGAGCAACCTTAAAAGTTGTACCAAATCATGTGACTCATTTGTATCTGACGTGGTCTGTCTGGTGTCAAACTGTGAGAAACGGTTGTTACGATAAAATGATAACAGTTTTTCCTCGTTCTCTGCTTCCAGAAACGCTACCATACCGCCAAACATATACTGCCCTTCCTCTACTATTGTCCACGCCAACTCTACAAGCTCTTTTCCTGTAATTTCTCTATTTCTACCATTTGTATAATTTTTTCCAAGCTGTGCAATCAAAAACGCTGACATAGTATATGTATCAGATTTCTTATCCAGCTCACTAACGCGCAACAACTTTCTTTTTGTGGTATTGCTTACTGTTTCACCCCTTACTGTCAAAGGCTTTAAAGCAATGGTAAAATAACCGACTAACTTCTTACTGCTTAGCGAAAATACAAGGTATGTAACTGACTGGTTCTTTTTTGTAAACTCTATTGCATTCTTCTTCAAAAAATGTTCAACATCTGGATTCTTAGGACACGAAAACTCGGAGATTTCCTGAATAAGCCTGTCCTCTCCGAGTTTTGGATTATCACTGCCTAAATAACGACGAATGCTGGTAACTAAAAATTTATCTTCTGTCCCCATTCATTTTCTCCCTTTGTTCTAAAAATTCTATCAATTCCGCTTCATTCCTGACAAACCTTGCTGCCACAGGAGTACGCTCAGGACGGTTTTTGGCAGATTCTTCAATCGCATTGACAAACATCTCCACTTGCTCCTTGCCGGAAATAACAAAATTTTTCGTGATACTTGAAGTCGCCATAAAAACACCTCCTTTATTAGCATGGCTTTTCTTCAACAATTCATACTTCCCTATCTTCATTTTATTATATTATCGCGGTTACTGCAACAAAACTTTTATTAATTTTCTATAACCTCATCATAAACATATGCCCTTTATCAACTAAGCAAAGAAACGCTATCTGTAACCGTTTCCGCAATAACATTTGCTTCATAGATATTAGACGCTTTCGACAAAAGCTTTTCATTGTTCCATGACTGTAACAATCGTTGTCTTTCCTGTTCCTGCTTAGCAATCTTTTTATTCAACATTTCCTGCTGCTGTTTTTTTATCTGCGCTCGTTTTTCAAGATATTCTTCCAAAAATTCTTTTTGACCATCTTTCTTGTCACTTGTCTTTTTATAAAAACTGTTTTGTGAACGGGCATAAAATTCTGAATCGTTGTTGACAGACCAGCCATTAGCTCTATAATCTTTAGATGTTGCTCCTACCGTAATTACCAAAGAGCAATCCGGAGCCGGAGCAACAGAGCCAGTCATATCCCGTCTAATCAAAGATAATATCTTTTCCCTATACTCTGAATCATCTTTCATATTCTTAAATGCTTCCTCTGATATATTGATTGCCACATTCGCTATTGTTCTATCCCTTGGTATCTTATCAATTTCAGCATAAAATTCTTTTTTGAAGATTGCCATTTCTTCCGCTTCCGACAATTCCTTTGTGCTGCCTGTTTCTTCTAACGCAAATTTTTCTATACTGTTCACGCTCTTATTTTCTGTTACATAGTTCTGATAATATCCTATTCCGCTGACACTCATTTTTTATGTCCTCCATTGTTAATAATATTTATATAGGAGAAAAACAATACTTACGCCTTTATATCAAAACTTGCCCCTGTCGGCTCAGATGTACTCAAAGGTGCCGCGATAACTTTCTGCGTAACATCTTTTATGTCCGTACCCGTTGCGCTTACGGTATATTCGCCCGTTTCTGTCCCTGCTTCTTCAACTGCTTTTTTCTCTCCACGCCTTTTAATCGCTTTTTCTTTTTCTGCCTCTTTCTCGGCACGTTTTTCTTGTTCTTTCTTTTCTTCTCTCCGTTCCTTAATCCTTTCTTCCAGTTCTTTCCTTGCTTTTTCCGTTCCCGGATCAACTTCTTCCCTAGTAACAACTTCTGTCGTCATACTGTCATATCCATTCATAGTGATATTGCAGCTTATCAGTTTTGCACCACGCGCCGCCACCGCTGATTTTATATTATCAACTGCTTTAGGAATCAAAGATAAATTGTATTCCAACCACTTAGACGTTTTTTCATCACTTGAAGCTTTTGCCAAAAGAGAACTGTTTATTGCCACAGAATAATCAGAATTTTTCAAGCAATCATATTTTTCTGTTAAATACTCTCTATACTCACGAGTATTACTATATGTTTTTTCTGTTGCCTGATTGTCTGCTACTTTTTTTGCACTTTCAGAACTGCCCTTTTGGTTAGTGTCCGTGTAGTAATTGGTATACGATGTATAATCGTTTACTCCTGTAATTGCCATAATTTTTGTCCTCCACAATAAAATTTTATATTGCTAGCTCCTCTGTCGGTCAGAGCAGCCTTAAAAAACTGTACTAACTCATATCTACCGCCGTTTAATTATAATTCCGGGTGCAACCCTGTTGATAACCAGTTTGTTCAGGAAATCATTATACTGCTTATAGTTTTCTTCCTTTTCGCTGCTGATTCGGCACAAATCTGCGAGATAGAAATAATCTGTACGCTTTCTTCCTGCCGTCGGCACCTCAAACGGTACATTCAGCCTTTCTGTCCAGTCTTTTCCTCTGACAATAAGCAGGCTATCCTTTGCGCCCATATCCTCTTCTCCCAAATGATAAAAAAAGGAAAAGCTTTCCGGCGGGATTGCATCCATGTCCATAATCCTTCCTACACCATAAATATTCGCCGCCATAAAATTCCATTTGTCATTAAAGTTAGGTTTGCCTGTCAGATAATCACCATTGAAATTTTCATCTCTTCTTGACGCATCTATCTCTACGCCGTATTTTTCACCATATTCTTTTGCAGCCTCTTGCAAAGCCTTATGTATCTCTTCTGAGCGGTAATAATACTCTGCGTCATAATACGTCATGCCATCTGTTGTAGTTCCTTCTTCTGCCGCTATGGTTTTCCCCTTGTCAAAGCAGGCATTGACTGCCTCTGTATAATTTACATTCAGAAAAGTTTCATACACATTTAAGATTGTTTTTTCGTCCCTCGCATACATAGTGCTGCAGTATTCCATAAAGAAACCTTTAATCTCATCTTTACTGATTTCTCCATCATAATATCCTGTCATGACTTCACGCATTTCGCTTCTAATATTTGCCGCTGGTGTGTCAATGACCGCAAATTTCGTATACTGTGGATATGTAACCTTTTTACAGCCGGATTTTTCAAATACGTCCTGTGTACGTTTTGCCATTTCTTCCGTACACTGAAATGTCGGTCTATTTCCCCTTATCCTGTCTGCAAGACTTGAATTTTCCGTTACTTTTATTGGGTTCTCTTGATTGATATAAATCATTTTCTGTCTCCGTTTCTACCGATATTTTGAATGGCGGTTCTTCTGTCATTCAGAACTGCCTTATGCTCCCTCGCAATAAGTCCGAGCAAACCGCAAATGTACATTTTAAGTGCCTCTACAAATATGAAAGAAAAACATATTTACGCTTTTAAATCAAAACTTGCCCCTGTGGGCGCAGATATACCCAAAGACGCAGCGATAATTTTCTGCGTAACAGCTTTTATATCCGTACCGGTTGCGCTTACGGTATATTCTTCTATATCTGTCCCTGCTTCTTCGGCTGCTTTTTTCTCTGCACGTTTTTTATCCGCTTTTTCTTCCTCTGCCTTTTTCTCTGCACGTCTTTTCGCTGCCTTTTCCTCTGCCGCCTTTTTCTCCTGTGCTTTTCTTTTCGCATTTTCTTTGGCTATCTTTCCGTCCGGATCGTTTGTACAGCCACTCATGCCTGTGATATTACCATTGTCATCAATATAGTAAGCTGCATATGTACAAACAGGACTACCGGGCATCGTCTTTGTATAATTGACAAGCGATTTGACGCAGTCAGGAATAGCCGCCAGATTTTCTTCCAAATATTTAGCCTTTTCCGGATTATTCATACATTTCTTTAAAAATGCACTCGATACCGACACCGTTGTTGGAACGCCCTGCATGGAAGTAGTTCCCGTATTCATATAGCTGTATTTTCCCTGTAAATATTTGGAATAGTCATTTACATTACTATATCCTGTTTTAATCTGCTCTGTCTTAGTTCCGCCGTTTGAAGTTTTCAATTCTACTGTACTTGTCGTCACATTGCTTTCTTTTGTGCTGTCTGCCTTTTTTGCGGAATTTGTGTAGTTATCATAAGTGCTTGTGTAATCTGTTACTCCTGAAATTGCCATAATTTTAATCCTCCTACTTACTTTTAACGACTGGGATAAATAATTTCTGTTGATGTGAATGTATCATTGGCTGAAACATTAATATGTCCGCTGCTGTCAACGGCATACTCTTTGCCATAAACAGAAAATGTATCTCCCTCTTTATAACCAATTTCTATCCAGTTGATGTTGTTCAAATTTTTTATTTCTGCGTCAACATTCATGGCTTCACCGGATTCCTGCAATATATAGGTATGTTTTCCGGCACCTGCATCTATGGAAAAGAAGCCCGGTGTAATACCGACTTTTTCACAGGTCGATAAAACCTCATCTCTGCTATATCCCCACAAGTCTTTTCCCTGCACCAGACATGTCAGAATATTCCCCGCCTTCCGCATTTCCCACTTATAATTTATCCCCTTTTGGTTTGTATTCTCTGACAGTAACGACTCCGAAGCCGCCCAGCCAATTTTCCCATTATTGACAGTCCATGCGTATCGGCTGCCGCTTGATGTTGTCCACGAATAATAACTTTTATTATTTAGAACCAAAGAATTGTTTATAGCACGAATGCCTGACAGTGAGCTTGTGTTAATCTTCGGCACCGCATAATTTGGCACTACCTGACTGCTACCATTATAATCAAAGGAAATGACGCCATAATCCTTAAAATTCGGATTATAACCGCAGGAAACATTCTCACCGAAGTTAATTGCAACCAAAATGGCGTTTGAATTATTATAGTTTGCAAAATAAAATGACAACTCACTTGCAGATACATTTGCGCCTTTGTCTATCAATGCAGCTATGGATTCTTTTGAAAAGCTCCTTGCACCACTGGAAATGCTCAGACTATCGTGCCCGCTGCTGCCCGTTTTCGATAATATCTTAATTGCCTGCTGCTGTCTTGCTATTTTAACCGCTGATTTGGAATGAGGCTGTGGTTTATGCACTCCATTTACGCCTGTTAAATCTGTTTTAACCATTTTCGCCCTCCCGCTGCTCTATAATCGTTTCAAATAATATGTAAAAATACATTTTATAAACCTCTCTGCAAAATTATGTGTGAAGAAACACTACTTATGCTTTTAGGTCGAAACCTGCTACTGTCAGCGCAGATGTACCTGCTGAAATATCAGCCGTATCTTTTCTGTCTGCACTCAAAGCACTTGCGGTATATTCGTTCGTATATATCCTTGCTTCGACAACAGCTTTTCTCTCTGCTCGCTTTTCTTCTGCCTTTTTTTCCGCCCGTTTCTTTTCTACCTTTTTCTCCGCCCGCTTCTTAGCTGCTTTTTCTTCTAAGATTTTTCTTTCCTCTCGCTTTTTCTCTAATCTTTCTTTTTGTTTCTTTTCCGTATTCTGTGTAGTTGAACTTTGTTTTGTACCGCTGGTTCTTGTCATACCGCCGCAAGTAACGGAAACATTCCCATCGGCATCCATCACAGCCGTGACACCATGTATAACTGCGTTATCTGCCTTAGCTCGTGCAAACATATTATTTTGTCCCGAAACTACACCGCTTAAATTAAACTCCACTTTTTTTGCAAATTCCGGATCATTTGCCATTTTCTCCAGACATTGACTGGAAAGATTTAATACAACTTTATTTTCATTTCCACTCATAAGACTACCGCTTGTATTAAAAGTAATTTTCGGAAACTTTTTGCACAATTTCTCAAAATATTCTTGTACATTGTCTTTGCTACTTGTTGTTACATAGTTCTGATAATAATTTTCTCCAATTCCGCTAACGCTCATTTTTTATGTCCTCCTTATGTTATCAGCACTTTTTCATAATATCTGACAAAATGCTTACTGCTGTTCCTTTTTTGTAGTTTATATTTTCATAGGCAGCCAAAAACTTCTCTCTAGCCTGTTCCATGATTTCTACTGCGGTTTTCTGATATTGTGTATCAGGCATTTGAACTCTATCTTGTGTCTTTACTTCATTTTGAGAATCATTTCTACAGAAATACCATGAACTGTCTGGATTTTCAAAGGCTTTATTGGTTTGTTGACAGGTAATATATCCTTCTAAATTTGCCAACCTCATCTTAAAGGCTTCGTTAAGTCCGGCTAAATCTTCGTCAAGTGTCAATGACCTTTTCCCCGTAAGTTCGTAAGAAACTTCACGATTTCCATTTTCATGTTTTTCTACGATTTCATTATAACGGGTTTAGTATGTATCCATTATAGATTTCATCACATCTTCCACATTATAATTTCCATCTTTTAACGTCTGACTGCTAATGCTTCGCATTGCTGTGTAGTGTTCCCAAGCTACTTCATTTGTATAAGTGTATCCAATTTATCTTTTACAGCCTGTTTTGCAATTTTATCCATCTCATCTACTGTCTTGGTTCCGCCAGATGAAGCCAGGGCATACGAATCGTTCAGCGCCACATTGGAGCCGGTAAACATCGCCCAAAGCTGATGATGTGTCCACTGTCTCTCCTGCTTCGGCATACTGGGATCAAAATAATCCGACCAGTCGCATAAATATTTTCCAGAGATAAACGTCAGACTATCAATTGGAGCGGAAGCAGCTTCTTTATAAGCCTCTGCATAATAGGCTTTGATAGTATCTTCCTGTTCTTTCAACTGTCCTAAATAAGATTCAAAGTAGGTTTTTCTAGCGATTGAACCATCAGGATCAACTTTCCGGTAATTATCAACCTCAAGCTTGGTCTGGTTTTCACTTTTCCATGTCTTAAGCATATCCATGAAATCTTCTCTTGTCATGGCTTCAAACTTTTCCACTGTCTTATCCGCCAGAACTTCTAAACGGTCACGTCCTTCCTGAGATATTGTGACCTGATCTCTGTTAGCGGCATGAGCCGCCATATTTTTATCCTCTGCTGTTGCAAAATGGATAGCTCTCATAGAAGAGAAGCGAGAATGTTCAGAATTTAATGTAATGTTCATAAAAACCTCCTGTGTTCTGTGACTATTTGCCAACCTCATATTAAAGGCTTCGTCTAATCGTATTCTTAATTATTGTTTCGGAGTTTAATTTCATGAACTAAACAGATATGTAATGAATTGACCTTTTTATGCTACGAATATTTCCCTTAAAAATCAAACAAGAGAAAGCGCTTTACTTTCCCTTGCATAATAATTTTCCTTGCTTGCCTATTCGTGAAGTTCCCAATAACCATATCGCTTGCCGCCCTTACGCTCTACTACCCCTCTACCCTTCAACACTTCCAAACCTCTCTGAATAGTTCGCCTGTTAACAGATAGCTGTTTTGCCATTTCAGTAGTTGTAATAGATGCATTTTCTTTAAGCAAAGCTAATATTTTAATTTCCATTGTGACATCTTTTGTGACATTTAGGGCTTTAAAATCTGATATTCTGGCACTTTGAAGTGCTGAGAATTTTACCATAATATCTTCGCCATGAATAATATACTCTGGTTCTTCCGCCCCAAGATTTTTGCAGGCATCTCGGATTTTCTGAATGCCGCGTCCCCAGCTTTCAATATAACCTGCACGATAAAATACTCTTGCAATATCTGGATTATATGGCTTTGATACATGAGTTCCTAAAAGGGTTTCTGCCGTCCAGCCAAAAGGCAACGTACTACAGTTGCTGATATACATAGCATCATCTTCAATACGTATCTGTAAGGAACATTATCAGCCCAATTGCAATGGATTAGTGCATTATAAACAGCTTCACGCACAGCATCACGTGCAAAAGGATAAGTCTCCACTCGTGTTTCTTTGTAATAAGAAATTGCCGCTTTCAAATATTTCAGATAAATAAGGTCAATCACCCTGTCTGCTAAAATAATCAGAGAACCATGTACTTCATCCTGATATAATAATTCGCTGCCCTCAAATCTGCCTATTTTCACATAACATCCACTAATCACTTTTTCCGGTTTTCGATAAAAACACATTGCACCTGCGCGTTTAAGCTTTCCATCTGCTATTAAGTTCAGTTTTTCTAACAGTTCGGCATCCGCAATATTCAAATCTTCTTTTGACATTCGTCCGCTTCGCAAAGCTTCCCTTCTAAAAATATCAAAACTCTCCCTGTCCAACTCATTAATCCCAATATCAGATATGGTTGCGGCATCCCATTTTAATCCTGTCTTTGTCATTAAAAAATTAGTCAGTACATTTCCCCTGAGCATCTGCTTTGTACTGCCGCTTCTATAATGATATTCTCCATTGTAGTTTACAGGAAAAGACCATGGTTCAACTACAATCTCAATGTAATCCAATCCTCCTTCTGTAAGAAGGTTCACATCTGCCATAATTCCTAATTTATTTTGAATCTTATTAGGGATATCCTCCATGAGATTCTTAGAATTATTAACTCCAATTATCGTTCCGTCATCCCGTGCTCCAATATATATTTTACCTCCCTGCGCATTGGCAAAGCCACATATCCATTTAAGATATTCATCACGCCATGACTCTTTCCACTCTATATTTTGACTTTCTGCCATCTTATGAGCCTCCACTCTTTAAATCGAATTGTATTTCTTATCTACTTTATACTCCTGCTTTTAATTCGCGATGAAACTCATGACTGTATCCCCTTTTTTCTTCTCTTATCAGCATACATCATCTGGTCGGCAGCATCGCGGAAATTTTCATTCTCTAACAGGCTGTAACCGATGGCATAACTGATTGGAACCGCACACTCCTTATTGTAATCTTTACATAGCTTTTCCAAATCACAGATAAAAGTCTGCGCATCCTTCTCATACAAAACGGCAAACTCATCTCCGCCCTGACGATAAGCCCTGCCTTCCTCTCCGGCAGCGTCCGTAAGCATAACGGCAAAATCCTGCAGCAGTTTATCACCTGCAGAATGTCCGATGGTATCGTTTACGATTTTTAAATTGTTCAAATCCGCAAGTAAATAACTTAGCGATTTATTTTCCTGTTGGTTTGCCAAATCACGCTCTAGCGCATTACGATTATAAATATTAGTCAAATAATCAATATAAGCCAGACGGCTTCCGGACTCCGTGCAAAAAGAAATAATATTACGCATGCAGCTATACTTCGTATCAACATCACTACCTGTCAGAAGTTTCGTCTCGATACTAATATTTTCCGAACCATACTTATCCTCTATTTTCTGTTTGATTTTCTCCAATGCCGCTGCAAGCCGCTCTTTCGCACTACCACTACCTATAAATACCACGCCGTTTTCGCCTGTCCTATATCCATACAGACGATATTGTTTTAATTCTTTATAAATATCATTTAGAATCAGCACATCTTGTTTCCAATCCATGCTGTTCTCCGTTTTGCAGAAACACAGCACCGCTGCAACAATTTTCTGCTTTTCAAAATCATGGTCTTCTAGTACAGTTTCAAAAGCATATTGGTTGAACAAGGCAGTTTTCTCGTCCAGATATTTTGCCACATTCTCATTGCTAAGTATCAAGCCCAAAAGGATAAGCGTCGAGCATACCACCACCAGCAGCGTTTCCGGAATCATCATCTGTATCAGCGCAGTAACAACAAAAAGCGGCACGGCAAGTATGATTGCAACTCTTTTTTCCCCATCTAAGATTTTCCAATAGCGCAGGCAGTAATATAAAATCAATATCAGATATATCACTAGGCTTCCATACAGCGCATACGCCTTCGCCCCCAGAGAATACGCGGTCGTGTTGCCCTGTACATAGGTAATTGGCAGTATGAAAATGCCAATAGTAGACAACACCAAAGGCAGACTATGTAAAAATCTCGTCTGTTTGGAGAATTTCAGATTTGCTTCCAAATAGCTCCGCATATATAAAAATAATAGAAAAACAAATCCCAATATAGACAACAAATAAACAATGTGCACCGCCAAATTCACAAATTCAGGCACTATATCCCTATTATTTACCGTACAGAGCGTAATCAAGTCAAAAGAGGAATTGAGTAACGCCACAATAATAAGGCATTGAAATATTTTCGTTGACTTAATCGGAATATGCGGCTTGCGATAATAAAAGCTAACCATATAAATTGTAAATAAAATACATGCAATCGGTGTCTTAACTAAAGCTAACATATCGGACTGCACTCCTCTCTGCAAATTATCATCTTTTAATCTTATGATTTGAGTTGCACAAAACCTATATATAATTATATTTGTTATACTGTTACTGTGTCAATTGCCAAGTTATTTATGCAGATATACTTTCTTAAATATTGCAAGATACAAAGATTTCAAGTTGTAGTTTTCAAGTATCAGCCTAAAATATAAAAAAGGAAAATTATTAAATAAATTTTCCCCATGAAATAGTAGCGTTGTAAACTTGCAAATATTGTTTCTATACTTGCCTGACTTCCGGTTCATAAACTACAACATCCGAACTATCCGCCAAAATCAAGGCTTTTAACTGCCCCAGTGGAACTTTATCTTCATTTTCAAAAATTTCTGCATGATAGACATTAAATGATGTTTCCGGAATGACAGCCATATTGTTATCAATACATACTTTAGCTCCAACTTTTACTAATCCTTTAAATCTTCTATCGAAACGCTCTCTAAATGTTTTAATAATTACTTCTTCATTTCTGCCCCCGTCTCTGTCTACCGAAACACCATCATCCTGTTTAAAAAGAGCAGATGTTGGTCTCCCGTTTTTATCCATAGAATCCGGCTGGGATCTTTTTATTACTCTATATAGCATTTCATTTCTCTGTACTGTTTCTTCCATAAAAATTATCTACGATCTCCTTAATACGATTATCTTCTGAATCTGTTAATTCTAATTCTATTGCATCTGAATATATCCTTTTAGGAACTTGCAAACACATAGTCTTGTTTTCAAAAATTTCAAATTCCAAATAACTTCTATCACTCAATTCGTACTGAAATTGTATACTGCTTCTTCCTGTTGGACAAATTAACGGTTGTACAGAAAGCGTTCCTACTATTCTTTCGCACTTATCAATTAACATACTGGAAAAAGGCTTTGCTCCATATCCATTCCAGTCAAACGGTAAACTTTCTATATCACGCAATCGTTTAATACTCTTAATAACTTCTGGTTCCATAAACAGTAATCCACTTCTGCCATTGTAAATAAATATCACAATAGATTCCATAGTTTTACTCATACTATAGCTTATACTATTTCCAATATTCATACTACTTTTTAAAATTTCAGAATATGTATTATTAATATTTACTTCATTACTACTTCTAAAAAAATTAGCATCATTTGATAGTCTTACGCAATTTGTTACCATACCTTATTCATTCTTCCCTTTTGCAAATATATAATATTCACCCATGCTTGTTCCATCTAATACTATTTCTGTTGAATATAAACCTGACTTCTTAAAATTAACGTTTTGCAATCCTGCCGCTATATTAATTCCCTTCTGTTCATCAGGCAAATTACTATTTCTATCTTTTTCATATAATACTATTGCATTATCAATCCCTGCAATCACTTCTTTCTCAGGATCTTTAAACTTAACGACAAAAGAATGCTCTCCTTCGGCAATACCCAGCAATGTAAAACTAATAGAAAAAGAAAAAAGCCCTGGAATATATTCTGGAGTCATAGCATTTAATATTCCCACTATATCAGTTCTTCCATCCACTGTATCAACATTCAAAGAATACACAAAATTTTTAATTTCTGCCATAATAATGCTCCTTAATTATTCTTGCAAACTTATCTTTATATTAGCATATTTTTTCAACACCCTAACATTTTCATAATCCATGTCCAAAAATAATATTATAATAAACAACAATCTATCAAAGTATGTTATATATTGATAGATTGTTGTTATATCAATATTACTTCATATCGTTAATCGCCGCCTGCGCCGCCGCAAGTCGTGCGATAGGCACACGGAACGGTGAGCAAGATACATAAGTAAGTCCTACTTTGTGGCAGAACTCAACTGATGATGGATCGCCGCCATGTTCGCCGCAGATACCAAGCTTGATATCCGGTCTTACCAAACGTCCTTTTTCCGCCGCCATCTGTACCAACTGTCCTACGCCGCTCTGGTCAAGCCTTGCAAACGGATCTGACTCATAAATCTTATTCTTGTAGTAGTCGCCTAAGAATTTGCCTGCGTCATCACGCGAGAAGCCAAAGGTCATCTGTGTCAAATCGTTGGTTCCGAATGAGAAGAACTCTGCTTCTTCTGCAATTTCATTGGCAAGCAGCGCCGCCCTCGGAATCTCAATCATAGTGCCAACATGATATTTGATATCGGAATTTTTCTCTTTCTTAACCTGCTCGGCTACTTCTACTACGACGTCTTTTACGAATTTTAATTCCTTCTTCTCGCCAACCAGCGGAATCATGATTTCCGGTACGATGTCGAAGCCTTTTTCTTCTTTAACTTCAATCGCCGCTTCCATAACCGCTCTGGTCTGCATTTTGGCTATTTCAGGATAGGTAACGGCAAGTCGGCAGCCGCGATGTCCCATCATGGGATTGAACTCATGCAGAGAATCGCAGATTTCCTGTACCTCTTCTGCTGTCATCATCATTTCTACTGCTAAATCGTCTATATCATCTTTCTCTGTCGGTACAAATTCATGGAGCGGCGGATCTAAGAAACGGATTGTAACCGGTCTGCCTTCCATTACTTCATATAATGCTTTGAAATCTCCCTTTTGGAAAGGAATAAGCGCGTTCAAAGCTTTCTCTCTCTGTTCTACCGTCCTTGCGAGAATCATCTGGCGAATCTTGGGGATTCTGTCAGGCTCAAAGAACATATGCTCAGTACGGCAAAGCCCGATGCCCTCAGCGCCATATTTTACAGCATTCGCTGCATCAGCCGGAGTATCGGCATTAGTGCGTACCTGAAGTTTACGGTACTCGTCAGCCCATGCCATAATACGTCCGAAATTGCCGCTTACGGTAGCTTCTACGGTCTTAATGTCACCTTTATAGATTTTTCCGGTAGAGCCGTCCAACGAAATATAGTCGCCTTCGTGGAATACTTCTCCGCCTAACTGAAATACTTTATCTGTTTCATTTATCGCTATATCGCCGCAGCCCGATACGCAAGCCGTACCCATACCGCGCGCTACAACGGCTGCATGTGACGTCATACCGCCCCTTACGGTCAGTATTCCTTCCGCCGCGTGCATACCTTCAATGTCTTCTGGTGAAGTCTCAAGGCGCACCAGAATTACTCTTTCGCCTTTTTCATGCGCCGCCTTAGCTTCTTGCGCGGTAAAATATACCTTGCCTGCCGCCGCGCCGGGAGAGGCGGGAAGCGCCTGTCCGATAACTTGTCCGGCTTTCAAAGCGTCTGTATCGAATGCAGGGTGTAAAAGCTGGTCTAAGGACTTCGCTTCTATCCTAAGCACCGCTTCCTGCGGCGTAATTTTTCCTTCGTCCACAAGGTCACAGGCAATCTGGATTGCCGCCGGCGCAGTTCTCTTGCCGTTACGAGTCTGTAAGAAGAAAAGCTTGCTGTTTTCAATGGTAAATTCCATATCCTGCATATCGCGGTAATGTTCTTCCAATTTATTAGCAATTTCCATAAATTTCTTATAGCATTCCGGTAAATCCTGCTCTAGTTTGGTAATCGGCTGAGGCGTGCGGATACCTGCAACAACGTCCTCACCCTGCGCATTAATAAGGTACTCGCCATAGATGCCTTTCGCTCCGGTAGACGGATTTCTCGTAAATGCAACGCCGGTTCCCGATGTGTCGCCCATATTTCCGAATACCATTGCCTGTACATTAACAGCAGTACCCCAGTCGCCCGGAATATCATTCATTCTTCTATATACGATTGCCCTCTCATTATCCCATGAACGAAAAACAGCCTTAACCGCTTCCATAAGCTGTACTTTGGGCTCCTGCGGGAATTCTTCGCCCTTATTCTCTTTATATATCGCCTTAAATCTTACGATAATCTCCTTCATATCGTCCGCCGTCAAATCGGTATCATATTTAACGCCTTTGGATTCTTTAATCTCGTCCAAAATTCTTTCAAAATATGACTTGGGAATTTCCATTACAACATCAGAGAACATCTGAATAAATCTTCTGTAAGAATCGTATGCGAATCTCGGATTGCCTGTCTTTTGGGCAAAGCCTTCAACTGCAATGTCGTTAAGACCTAAATTTAGAATCGTATCCATCATACCCGGCATAGACGCCCTTGCACCTGAACGTACAGATACTAAAAGCGGATTCTCGGTATCGCCAAACTTCTTGCCCTGTCTTCCTTCCAAAATCTCCAGTGCATCAAAAATCTGTTTCTGAATTTCTTCTGAAATCTGTTTTCCGTTATTGTAATAGTCTGTGCATGCTTCCGTTGTAACAGTAAAGCCCTGCGGAATCGGCAGACCAAGATTAGTCATTTCTGCAAGATTTGCTCCCTTTCCGCCAAGAAGATTACGCATATCCGCGTTGCCTTCTTCAAATAAGTACACCCATTTCGCCATAACATTCTTTCTCCTTTTTTATTCATTATATACAACATGTATCATCTACCAATAAATATATCATACATTTTGGTAATACGCACCATTTTTTTTATTTATTTTGAAGCCTTTTTTTGTATTTTCGGGAATAAAACTGTCAAAAATGAACAAATCGAAGTCATTCTCAAGGCTTTCCAACTGATTTTGGCTCTTTACCGTCCATGCCACAGACAGATTTTTGTATAAACTGCGGCATATCCGCCTGCCTGATTCTCTTTTAAAATTGCAGTTATACGCGATAAAATCCGGTCTGGTAATGCAGTTAGTCAAAAGGTGCGTAAGCAGAAAATAAAATACGTTTCTATATCCGCCGTCTCTTCTAAAATTCGTAGACAACTGCCCGCGCATAACTTTTGCATGATTTTTACGATACCATAAAAGCGCCAGCGGATTAAAGGATTCAATACAGTAAATCCCCTTATATTCAGAAAGCAGCTTATCCACCACCGGACATAAAGCAAGATTAGTCCATTCGATTTTTAGTTCCACGATTAAAGGCACTTTACCGTCTACCATTGTTAAAAATTCTTTAAGCGTCGGAATTTTTTCATCTGTATTAAGAAGTGTTAGTTCTTGTAACTGCTCATAGGTCATATTCTCGACTTTTTCAGGCACGCCGCACATGCGCTCTAAAGTAAAGTCATGGAAAATGACCGGCACGCCGTCTTTGCTAAGCTGTACGTCCAGCTCTATGCCGAAGCCTTCTTCCACCGCCATTCTAAAAGCCTTCATAGAATTCTCCGGTGCTAAACCTTTGTTATCATATAACCCGCGGTGCGCATAAAATACTCCCATGTAGCAAGACTTTTGCGCCCGATTCAATATCCTCGGCGTAATCATAAATAAATATAACAATAGCAGAATCAGTATACATACTGTTATAATTATAATCATTTTTGGGGTTATCATACTCTTTTACTACTGCCTTTCTAAATACTACCTATATATAATATATCCATTTATGATTATAGTACCTAAATCAAAAACTTCAAGTAACTATATATAAATATACACATATTTTTATCTTGAAAACACATATCTTTTGTGTATAATAAAATGAGCGAGTTGTAAACGCAAACTATAGGAAAATATGAGGGCTTAACATGATTAGTGCAAACAATGTAACTTATAGAGTCGGCAAGAAGGCGCTCTTTGAAGATGTCAATATCAAATTCACCGAAGGCAACTGCTATGGGCTTATCGGCGCTAACGGTACGGGAAAGTCTACTTTTCTGAAAATTCTTTCAGGCGCATTGGAGACTACAAACGGAGATATCGCCATCACTCCCGGACAGCGCCTTTCAGTGCTTGAGCAGGACCATTTCAAATATGACGCATATCCCGTTATGGACGTCGTCATCATGGGGAATGAGCGTCTATACCAGATTATGAAGGAAAAAGACGCCATCTATGCCAAAGAGGACTTTTCCGACGAGGACGGCATTCGCGCCAGTGAACTTGAGGCGGATTTTGCGGAAATGGACGGCTGGGACGCGGAATCCAACGCCGCCATGCTCTTAAACGGGCTCGGTATCGACACGGAGCTCCATTACAGTACAATGGGGGATTTAAACAGTAATGAAAAGGTAAAAATCCTGCTTGCAAAGGCGCTTTTTGGCAATCCCGACATACTGCTGCTTGACGAGCCGACGAACCATTTGGATTTGGACGCTATTGCATGGTTTGAAGACTTTTTAATTGATTTTGAAAATACGGTAATCGTGGTATCCCACGACCGTTATTTCTTAAATAAGGTGTGTACGCATATCGCGGATATAGATTATGGTAAAATTCAGTTATTTGCCGGAAACTATGATTTTTGGTATGAGTCCAGCCAGTTGATTATCAAGCAGCGCAAGGAAGCCAACAAAAAGAAGGAAGAACAGATTAAGGAGCTGCAGGAATTTATTTCACGTTTCTCTGCCAACGCTTCCAAATCCAAGCAGGCTACTTCGAGAAAACGTGCGCTTGAAAAAATCGAGCTCGACGATATCAAACCCTCAAGCCGTAAATATCCTTATATTGATTTCAGACCGGAGCGCGAAATCGGTAACGAAGTTCTTACTGTGGAAGGTATTAGTAAGAGTATAAACGGTGAAAAAGTCTTAGACAATATTTCCTTCATTGTCGGACATGATGATAAAATCGCCTTTGTCGGCGGCAACGAACTTGCCAAGACGACTTTATTCAAGATTTTGGTTGGGGAACTGGAACCCGACGAGGGCACTTATAAATGGGGCGTTACGACTTCTCAGGCGTATTTTCCGAAGGATAACACCGACGAGTTTAACAACGATTATAACATTACCGAATGGCTGACCGGCTATTCCGAGATTAAAGACGTCACCTATGTCCGCGGTTTCTTAGGACGTATGCTCTTTGCAGGCGAGGACGGAATTAAGAAGGTCAAGGTGCTCTCCGGTGGCGAGAAGGTACGCTGTCTGCTTTCTAAAATGATGATAAGCGGGGCAAACTGTCTGATTTTCGACGAGCCGACCAACCATCTCGATATGGAAGCGATTACGGCGCTCAACGAGGGCATGATGAAATTTAAGGGTGTGGAGCTTTTCTCCTGTCACGACCATCAGGTTGTACAGACTACCGCCAATCGCATTATGGAAATTCTGCCGGACGGCTCCTTAGTCGATAAGATAACCACTTACGACGAATATCTTGCCAATGACGAGATGGCAAGAAAGAGAACCGTTTATACCAGCACGGCAACAGATGAGGAAGATTATGAAGCAGATTGATTTACATGTGCATTCAAATAAATCGGACGGAACCTATACCCCTGCCGAGCTTGTAGATTATGCTCTTGCAAAAGGTCTTGCGGCATTCGCGCTGACAGACCATGATACAACGGCTGGTCTTGAGGAGGCGCACTCTTATGGTAAGGATAAACCGATTGAAATAATTTCGGGCATTGAGTTTTCTACCGAGCACGAAGGAAAAGACGTCCATGTGGTAGGGCTTTATATAAAGTATGACGCGCCCGCTTTTCAGGCGAAGCTGCAAGCCTTTGTTGACTCGCGTATAAACCGCAATATTAAAATGTGCCGCAACCTACAGGAAGCCGGTATCGACATAACCTATGACAAGCTATGCGCGGAAAATCCCGGCGCAGTTATTACAAGGGCGCACTATGCCGCTTATCTAACAAACCATAAGTATGTAACAAGCCGCGCGGACGCTTTTGCCAAATATGTAGGCGACCATTGCAAATACTATGTACCAAGAGAAAAAATCACTCCTGCGCAGGCAGTTGAATTAATTCTTGAAGCAGGCGGCGTTCCGATTCTTGCGCACCCGCCGCTTTATCATATGGGAAATGAGCGTCTTGACAAGCTGGTAGGAAATCTTAAAGATGCGGGGCTTATGGGTATCGAAGCGATATACAGCACTTACAGTAATCAGGACGAACGCGATATGCGCAGGCTTGCTATTAAATACGACCTTTTGTTAAGCGGCGGTTCCGACTTCCACGGTGGTAATAAGCCGGGACTTGACTTGGGTACGGGGTATGGAAAGCTGTTTGTGCCGTATGAGTTGCTTGAAAAAATAAAAGAAGCTGCTGCTAAGTAGCGCATGAACGCATATGCTTCCACTTGAGGCACGCTCTCGCTCCGTGTAAAATCGCAGCGGTACTAAGCTCGAAAATACCTCGCTAAGTACCGGCGTTTTACAAGGACCTCAAGAGGAAACATATGCGTTCATGCGCCCAAGTATCAAACCATTACAGAAATAAGGGAGCTGGCATGAAAATATTATTCACCGACTTAGACGGAACGCTATTAAACAAACAGAGCATGGTATCGGAGAATACCAAATCTTTTTTAGACGAATTTATACATGCGGGCAATAAGCTTGTACTCTCTTCCGGCAGACCGCTTGGAAGCATTCTGGAAGTGAAGGAAAATGCGGGGCTCACGCAGCCCGGAATCCTCATAATCGCTTATAATGGAGCGTTAATATACGATTGCGATTCTAGGTCTGCTATTTTAGAAAAAAGGCTTCCGCTTGCCTATATATCGTATTTGCAATCGCAGGCAAAAGCCCACGGAATCCATATGCATACCTACACTGACGACGCCGTAGTAAATGATTCTGACGATGAAGAAACCAAATTTTATCGCATACGTATCCATCTCCCGCTGATTATCGCGGACGACTACGCTTCTTTTCTTACAAAAGAGCCGTTTAAAATGCTCGCCATCAATCTAAAGGACCGCAGTAAACTCACGGCTTTTTGCGACTCCATTGCGGATTGGGCATCTGATAAAATCCAGTATATCTTTTCAAACGATTATTATCTTGAGTTGTTTAACAAAGACGCAGGCAAAGGCAACGCCGTCCGTTATGTCTGCGATTATTTTAACGTACCCGTTTCCGATACTTATGCCGCAGGCGACGCCGAGAACGATATCTCGATGATTAAAGCCGCGGGCTGCGGAATCGCGATGCTAAACGCGGAGTCTAAAGTAAAAGAAGCCGCCGACGTCATTACCGATAAAGATAACGACAACGACGGCCTAATCTCGTGTTTAAAAACTATTATTCAATTATAAGCCAGCATGACATTTCTAATCCTCGTATTTAATTTCCATACCTAATACCATTAATATATCCGGAATGAGACTAAATACAAAAAGACGCACTTGTGATTTCTATCCCTATCACTATCAGCCCTCGACAATCAAATAACGCCCATCTCCTATATCGAAGACTTCATCTGCTTCCAGAATTTCTTCCTCATTCCCTTCCTCTACATCGTAGCCTTCTTCGTCGAAATACTCCCATATTTCCTGCACCGAATCAACTACAACCGCCATACATTCTTCCAGAAAATCGTCCGCCTCTTCCATAGTCGAAGCCACGTCCTCTGGAAACAGTTGCCCCTGATTTTTCAAAAAACATTTTAATACCGCATCATCAAACATATTCTTACCCCCCTATATTAAATTTCTGCTCTTAAGCTCCTGATACACCCTGCCTACTGGCAACCCTACCACTGTGGTATAGTCTCCGCATATTCCTTGAATATATGCGGCAAAACGTCCCTGAATCGCATATGCCCCCGCCTTATCCATCGGTTCGCCTGAGTTTACATAATTATCTATTTCTTCCTCCGTCATCGGATACACGGTAACGTCAGTACATTCATGAAAGGTATGAAACATCGCCGGAGTGTCCTTATACTTCCACGCAAGTGTAACTCCTGTATATACCTGATGACTCTTCCCCTGAAGCTGTGTAAGCATCTGACAGGCGTCCTCTTTATCCTTAGGCTTCCCCATAATCTTACCCCAGCATGCAACCACTGTGTCGGCGCCTATCACGACGAAATCTTCCTTTGCTTCGTCCGCTAACTGCCCGCAGATATCCACCGCCTTCTGATATGACAATTCTTCCACAACCTCTGCCGGTTCCGTCTTAGTAATTTTCTCTTCCTTCACACTCGGCATAACCTTAAACGATATCCCAGCCTGCTTTAAAAGCTCTTTCCGCCTCGGAGAAGCCGACGCTAAAATAATTTTCATATAAACATTATACCTTTCTCTATTCTTATTCACAACTCTTAGGCGACATGGACTCATATGCTTCTACTTGAGGTCCTTGTAAAACGCCGGTACTTAGTGAAAAAGCTGCTTTTTAGCTTTTGAACTTAGTACCGCTGCGATTTTACACGGAACGAGAGTGTGCCTCAAGTGGAAGCATATGAGTTCATGTCGCATCCAGCCGCATTCAGTCACAATATAAGCAAATCCTCACTTATGATTCATCTCCGGAATAAACACCCGCCCAGTAAGCGTAGTCTTCTTTTTCTTAGCCTCTTCCACCGCTTCCCTGCCGAATGTAAGCTGCGAATTAAACTCATTCTTCTTATTTCCCACAGCCTTTTCATAAGTATCATCAGGAAGCAATATATGCGCCTTAACCGTGTCTTTTAACTGGCACTGTAAAATGTGCATGATTTTATCCTGAAGCGCAGGCTTCTCAATCGGGAACATAATCTCCACGCGCCTGTCTAAGTTTCTTGGCATCCAGTCCGCGCTCGCGCAATAATATTCGGGTTTTCCGTCGTTTTCAAAATAGAAAATCCTTGCATGCTCCAAATAGTTGCCTACGATAGAGCGCACGCTTATATTCTCGCTGATTCCGGGCTGCCCGACTCTCAAACAGCAAATTCCCCTGACGATGAGCTCTATCTTCACTCCTGCCGCGCTCGCCTCATAGAGAGCTTGTATGATATCCTTATCGCAGAGCGCATTCATCTTGGCAATTATCCTAGCGTTTCTTCCCTGACTTGCATACTCCTTTTCCCTGCCTATCAGATATAAAAATCTCTCTTTAAGCCAGAGCGGTGCCAAAGACAGCTTATTCCATGAGCGCGGCTCGGAATAGCCTGAGAGCATGTTAAAGACCGCCGTAGCGTCCTCCCCTATCGCTTCCGAACATGTAAGAAGCCCTAAATCAGTATAAAGCTTCGCTGTGGAATCATTGTAGTTGCCTGTGCCAAGATGTACATACCGCCGTATGCCCTGCTCTTCCCTGCGCACCACCAGCGTAATCTTACTATGGGTTTTTAAGCCGACCAGTCCGTATATAACATGGCAGCCCGCTTTTTCAAGCCTTCTCGCCCATACAATATTGTTTTCTTCATCAAATCTTGCCTTTAGTTCCACCAATACGGACACCTGCTTACCATTATCCGCCGCCTGTTCAAGCGCCGCGATAATTGGCGAGTTGCCGCTGACTCTGTAAAGCGTCTGTTTAATAGCAAGCACATTGGGGTCTTTTGCCGCCTGAGCGATGAAACGCACCACCGGTTCAAAGGTCTGATACGGGTGAAACATTAAAATGTCGTCTTCCCTTATCTTTCCGAATATGTCTTCGTCCTCCGGCAGCTCCGGTACCGGCTGTGGCTCGGCATACCCCCGCTCTTTAAAATCGTCGAAGCCTTCCATCGCATACATTTTCATAAGGAAAGTTAAATCCAACGGTCCATTAATCGGATATATATCCTCTTCTCCGATATGCAAATCAGACAAGATAATCTTAAGCAGCCGCTCGTCCATTCCTGCTTCGACTTCGAGACGAATCGCTTCGCCCCACTGTCTTTTCTTAAGCTGCCTTTCAATCTCCTCCAGCAAATCTTCCGTCTCTTCTTCCTCTATCGACAAATCGGCGTTTCTCATGATACGGAACGGATAGGCGCACACAATGTCATAGTTTAGGAACAACTTGCGGATATTACGCTCAATCACTTCCTCTAAAAGAATGATTCTGCACCGCTCGTCGCCCGGTATAGTAACGATTCTTGAAAGAACGCTCGGCACCTGAACGGTTGCAAACTCAAGTTCTTCCTCCCCGCTCTTTTTGCGCACCAACGCGCCTATATTTAAGGATTTATTGCGAATCAGCGGAAACGGTCTGGAAGAATCCACCGCCATCGGCGTTAAAACCGGATATATATTATCCGCAAAATACTTATCAACATAAGCGCCCTCTTTCTCGGTAAGGTCCTCATGATGCGTAATAAGCCGGATTCCGTTTTCCATAAGCTGCGGGAGCAGACAGTGATTGTATGTATCGTACTGCTGCGCTACCAGTTCATGCGTCTGCCTGTTTACTTTCTCAAGCTGTTTATCGGGCGTGAGTCCTGCTATATCCTTTTTTATATATCCGGCGTTTACCATGTCTTTTAGCGAAGCGACGCGCACCATGAAAAATTCGTCCAGATTGGACGCGCTTATGCTAAGGAACTTAAGCCGCTCAAACAGCGGAAGCCGTGCATCCATCGCCTCGCTTAACACCCTCTTATCAAAAAGCAGCCAGCTTAATTCGCGGTTTGTATAATTTTTTGCGTCAGCAAAATTTGTCGTTTCTGCCATACTAATATACATGCCCCTTTCAGATATTGTCATTCTTCTGTCTGATAACCGGTTTCACGCTAAATACTTCTTCAAAGAAATCCGCCCGCCTATAAAACAACCCTTTTTCCAGCGTAATGTCTACCGGCGTGTCTATCGTAATAATAAGCTGTTCCCCCTGAAGCAGCGTTTTTACGTCTTTAAATTTCTGCTTATGGCTCCTGTCAAGCCCATTGGCAATCTTAAGTATCGCGGTCAGCTTTGCAATCTTTAGATACGCTTCTTTATCCAAATTTATATCCTGACCGATTATACCATAATAACTAAAGTCCATATGGTTGTATTTTACTACATTTGCCACAATTTCTCTCTCCATATGGGAGAGTCCTATAATTTCGGTTGACATAATTATATTATATGAACATTCGCCCAGATTCACAAGGCTGATATATTTGCCGCAGTCATGCAGAATCGTGGCAAGTTGTAATAAAAGCCGCTCTCTTTTTCCCAGACCGTGTACCTTCTTCATACTATCATAAATCGTCAGGGCAATCTTCTCAAGCGTCTCACCTCTGCGCCTGCTTCCCATATAGCGCCTGCTGATATTTTTCGCGCACTCGATGATATCCTGTTCAAAATTGTGCGCCGCCTTTATCAGCTTACTGTTCTCCGCGTATTCATACGCCATTCCATCGCACAGCGTCACTCCGGGCACCCATATCAATTTTGCCCCCATCACTTTTGACACTCTGTTAAGAAGTACACTGGAAATATATAAAAGCGGTATGCTCTCTTCTGGCATATCCAATATCCTTGCCGCTTCAACGGTTGACGTTGTGCCTACTTTTTCCACAAAAGACTGCATTTCGGACGCCTCAATACAATCGTCAGCCATACGCACGATTCTATGTTCCACAACTGCGGAGATGTAATCGTCAACGACTATTATATTCTCAATCTCACGGTCTTTAAGGTACAGCTTCTTAAAAACGGCAAGCTGGGAACTGATAAATTCATCAATAATATTTTCATACTGGCTGGGCTTTAAGTTCAGATGGCTCATTCTGTCCTGAATACGCAGGACTCCCAGCTTAAGATTCTGCGTCGTCACTAATGAATCTTTGACAAACAAAGAAATCTGTATGCTTCCGCCGCCGATATCCAAAATTGCAGTCTCTTTTTCTATAATCTTATTAAAAGCTTTCCCCTTAGATGCTACCGACTTATAATCTAGAAATCTCTGCTCTGAATTGCTTAAGACTGATATATGAATGCCTGTGCGCTGCTCAATCTGGTCTAACACTATCAGAGTGTTGTCCATCTCGCGAAATGCACTGGTTCCATACGCCTTATAAGCGTCAACCTTATAACCCTCCATTATATTTTTATATTCCCTTAATACCCGACAGAGTTCGTCTACCTTGACATAACTGATTTTCCCCGTCGCATAGGTATCCGTCCCCAAATCAATGCGGTGCCTTATACAGTCAATCTGCTTTAATCCGCTCTGCTTGGAAACCTCGAATATTTTCATCGCCAGTTCATATGAGCCGACGTCGATTGCCGCGAATACCTTCATACTGAATACTCCTTCCTTATCTTCCGGCTTGTCCTAACAGATAATCTATGAACTGCTGCGCCGTCCTGCCCGACAGTCCGCCATGCGAAAGCTCCCATTTATTTGCCTCGGCAAGCAGTTCTTCCTCCGCCATCTCCACGCCGCCGCGCCGCGCTAAAGTTCTTACTATCTGTTCAAACTGCTTTTTATCAGGAGACGTAAAGAAAATCGTCACGCCGAAGCGGTAAGCCAATGAGAGCTTTTCCTGCACCGTATCGCTTGTATGCAGTTCGTCGTCTCTGTCCGCCTTGTCGCTGAAATTCTCCCGCACCAGATGTCTTCTGTTAGATGTAGCGTATATAAGCACATTTTCCGGCTTCTTCTCCAAACCGCCCTCAATTACCGCTTTCAGATATTTATATTCCGTCTCAAAAGTCTCAAAACTCAAGTCGTCCATATAAATTATAAACTTATAATTCCGATTTTTAATCTGTGAAATAACATCATTCAACTCGCTGAACTGATGCTTGTATATCTCAATTATACGCAGTCCCCTATCGTAATATTCATTGGCGATTGCCTTAACGCACGACGACTTTCCCGTACCCGCGTCGCCAAACAAAAGGCAGTTGTTAGCTTTTCTGCCGCTTACAAAAGCTTCCGTATTATCAATCAACTTCTTCTTAGGGATTTCATACCCCACTAAATCATCAAGATGCACATGCGCGATATTTAAGATAGGCTCTATCATAGCGCCCTCTTCCCCATGCCTTATGCGAAAAGCCTTATGCAGTCCGAGTTTCCCCACGCCGTAGTCTTTATAAAACTCCGTCAGACTCGCTTTCATCTCCTCCGCGGTATTATCATGGTTGAATTTCTCGGCAAGCTTGCATATACGGTCGCGTATACGCGCATTATATACCTTGCTTTCCTGAAAGCTTGCTTCATACGACAGCGCCATATTCAGTTCAGGAGCCGATAGCACCTGCATCATATCTGTAAAGTCATAATCGTACAATTCCTTAAAAATCTTTATGTCGTGCAAGGCAAGCTGATTAATCGTCCCCGTCACATTTCCCCTTATCTCGCACGCCATACTGTAACCGTTCTCATTATTGACAAGCAGATTAGTTAAAAATACATGCCAGATATTACCGTAAAACCCATGCGACGCGGCAAACTCCATCAGTTTGTGCATACACTCATAAAGAAGCTCCTTGTCGGGACGCTCTCTGTAATGTGCCATAAGCCCCACCATGTTGTGAAGCAGTTCTCCGTCCTCAAAATCCCTATATAAAAGTAATTCTTCTATCCTCATATTTGTATCCACGCCTTTTTTAGTTAATTCTTATTAAGTATTTTTATACCGTGTTTTCTTAGTAGTTCCCTAAAATCTTCATATTCCGCGCATCGTCGCGAATCGCACGCAGGGCGTTTTTCACCGCGCTATCGGCAAGGTTGCCTTCAAAGTCAATGAAAAAGCGGTATTCCCAGTTGCGATTTTCCAATGGTCTGCTCTCTATATGTGTTATATTCAGATTATTATATATAAAATGCGAAATCGTATGATATAACGAACCGCTGACATGCGGCAGTTCAAAACATATGCTGACCTTATGCGCAGCTTTTAAAAATATTTTCTGGTTAGTCACTATAATAAACCTTGTCGAATTACTGTTTGAATGATTCACGCCTTTTTCCAGAATTTGAAGCCCGTAGCTTTTTGCCGCCTGCTCTCCTGCTATTGCCGCTTGGCTCATATCCCCATCTTCCATAACCTTCCTTGCCGCAAAAGCATTATTCTGCATACTTATCTGCTGCCATGAAGGGTGCGCCGCCAGATAATATGAACTCTGCATAAGCGACTGCGGGTGTGAATAAACCGTACGAATCTGCCCGATATCTGTTCCCGGCACTCCCATCAGACAATGCTCAATCTTTATAATCTGCTCGCCCACTATGTAGTTTTCAAATTCCACCAGCATATCATATATTTCATTAACTATTCCCGCCGTGGAATTTTCAATCGGAAGTACTGCAAAATCCGCGCTCCCTTCATCAATCGCGCTCATTGCCATTCTGAAAGTGTCCACATGATAGCAGTTTACGTTCTCTCCGAAAAACTCCTTCATCGCCATCTGCGAATATGCGCCTTCCGCGCCCTGAAAAACCACCCGCGCATTATCTTTATCCAATGAATCAACCGCTGTGAATGGCAGCTTGCCAAGACAGCCATTATCCGCAAGCTTCTTATACTGGAGCTTTCTGCTCATGGACATAATCTGTTCAAACAGCTCCTGAACGCCTTTAGCGTTGAAGTCATTATGCGTCAGACTTCTAACTTTCTGCAATTTTTGCAGTTCTCTGTCCTTGTCGAAAACATTTTTGCCGTTCTCTATCTTATAATCCGCTACCTGTGAAGATATATCCATACGCTTCTCGTATAGGTTCACAATCTGCTCGTCAATCTCGTCAATCTGGTCTCTTAATACTCCTAAATCCATAAGCCCCTCTTAAGCCTCCGTATTATATGTCTTTTTTATGAATAATTAACAGTTCAACTCCGGCGGCATGGACACATATACTTCCTCTTGAGGCACGCTCTCGCTCCGTGTAAAATCGCAACGGTACTAAGCTCAAAAGCCATAAAGCAGGCTTTTTCGCTAAGGACCGGCGTTTTCCAAGGACCTCAAGAGGAAGTATATGTGCCCATGCCGCCTCATCGAGCTGTTACCCTTTTTTAAATATATTATACCAAAACCCTCTTGATAGCAAGCGAGTTTAAGATTATACTATATTTATAAAAAATACAAATTTCATAACATGATACATACTAATGATACATACTATTCACTATTCCTTTTTCACAGCCTTCGGCGGCATGAACTCATATATTTCCATGAGTGGTCCTTGTAAAACGCCGGTCCTTAGTGAAAAAGACGCAAAGCGGCTTTTGAACTTAGTACCGCTGCGATTTTCCACGGAGCGAGAGCGTGTCACTCAGGGAAATATATGAGTTCATGCCGCACCAACCACTGTGAACAGTAATGCTACATATGATTATGAAATCAATTATACCAAAGTGTGCAAGGTATAAATTGTACAACATGATATTACTATAAAGTAAAGGAGCCCTACATATGTCATCTGCAAAAAAGAATATCATAATAATATGCTCAGCAGCCGCCGTATTAATAATACTTATCACCATCTCCCTCTTCGTCGGCAAAATTCCGATGAACGACGAAAGCACCACCGGCAACACAGCCGGCAACCTCAATAATAGTGGACTTTTCTGCGAAACGGACGATAAGGTGTACTTCGCAAACGCCTATGATAACTATTCGCTCTATTCAATGAATCCCGACGAAAGCGAGATAGAGAAAATCGGCGTCAATCAGGTTTCGTCAATAAATGCAGGCGGCGATTACCTTTATTACTATATGCAGAGCGGCACATCGGGCGGCAAGGGGCTTGGCTATATGGGACGCACGGCGGGAATCTACCGCAGTAAAAAAGACGGCAGCCAAGTAAAGTGTCTTGAGCGAACCTATGCCGATATCATGCAGTTATGCGGCAATTATCTTTATTATCAGGCTTACAACAATAAAAATGGGCTTAAACTCAACAAGGTAAAAATAGATAAATCCGAAATGACCACGATTGTAGATTACTTTATCAATCCCGCTTCCTATGCTAACGGCAGGATTTATTACCACGGCACACAAGAGGACCATTATCTCTATACTTTAGATACGGCTACGGACAGAGTGACTACTCTATGGCAGGGCAATGTATGGAATCCGGTATACTCTGACGGATACATATATTTTATGGACCTTTCAAACAATTATGGACTAAGCCGCTATTCTATCTATGACAATGTGGTGGAGATATTAACCAATGACCGCGTGGATTATTTCAATGTATATGACTATTATATCTATTATCAGACCAGCGCGGCGTCAAACCCTGCGCTTAAGCGAATGTATGTTGACGGCAGTTACTTGGAAACCGTTGCAGAAGGCATATACGAAAATATAAATATTACCTCGCAGTATGTATATTTCAACGAATACGATAAACCCACTCCGGTGTATAAAACAAGCACCTTCGGCGTTGCAAATGTCACTACGTTTGACGCTGCCGCAAATGCCGCGCTTGAAAACGCGAGCAACTAAAGAAAGGGCATAGAGAAAATGAGAGGTCTTTTACTTATCAACTGGAGAGGCGGCGTTATATTTCAGCTTATTGATGAACTGAAAAAGAAACCGAATCCTACGCCCGCAGAAAAAAATGCTATAAAAGCATTTAACAGAATAATTATCGGCACGCTTATATTGTGCTTTATTATGGTAATTGCGCTTATCATAACCATGAGCGTTCCATTGTTTACGGGTTCCATAAGCGCGCGCGGCGACAGACGGTACGGAACCGTTCAGGACGACGGCAGAATCCACTATACACAGGGCACACATCAATATGCAACACAAGAAGAACTTGGATTAGAACAATATCAACTGACGCAAGGCGATAAAGTTGTGCTGTTTTTTGATTCCGTAACAGAAGAATTGATAAGCGCTTATCCGGAAAATATATCAACGGCTTCCGAGAATAAATGGGCAATCAGCCTGCTGTCCGTATTGGTTATAAGCATTATTATCCTGATTTTTTATGCTATGTTCATCTGCCGTGCGACATCATGGGGCAGCCCGCTCTATCAATGGCTTAATACACAACCAAGATGGCTTGAGGTTAAAAACGGAAACAAGGACTGGCAACAAATGCCTCTCTGGCTTAAACTTGTTGTCGCAGTCCTCGTTCTTATACTTGCTTCAATTATTCTCGCTCCGCAGTTGATGGAGATTATCGAGAAAAACTCTAGCGTTTTTTAACTACTTCCTTCTTTCTTAACTGTTTTACCTCATACAACTTCTCGTCTGCCTGCGTAAGCGCCTCGGATAAAGATAGCGTATCGTCCGCTCTTAGCAGGTAGGCTCCGGCGGAGACCGTTACGTTATATTCCTTATCGCTGCTTAAGTTAAATGTATCAAACCTGTCGTAAATCGCCTGCAGTATAAGGCTTTCGTCGTCATTCTCCTTATATTCAACCAGACAGGCAAATTCGTCGCCGCCTATCCTTCCGGCAACGCCTTTTCCTTCCACTGATTCTACAAGAATATCGCTGATAAGCTTCAGGGAGAAATCGCCTTCTTCATGTCCGTATCTGTCGTTGATGATTTTCAGATTATTCATATCCACATATACGGCAAGGACTGGCTCTCCGCTCGCCTTGTTTTTATCTAACAGCTTCTGCGCCGAATCATAGAAGCCTCTTCTATTTAATATGCCCGTCAATCCGTCCGACTTAGACAGGGTATCAAGCGCGATATTATTCGCGTTAAGGGTAGCAAGGCTTTCTTCTAACTGCTGCTGAATTTCCTCATTGGTACGCAGCATGTCAATCATCTTCGCCGCCGAGCCCATCTGATATACAAGAAACTCACCGTTTACAAAAAGGCTGGTCGTTAAATCGCACAATATCAGACCATAGAGCATCTCGTTTGAAAATAGCGGCATCATCACGAGATTATACTTTTCATCATCACTCATAAACCGATTATGAAAGATGTCGCTTAAGGGAAGCTTCTGTTCAATCGAAGGCACCGCATTAGCTTTTCCCTCACATAAATAAGCTTTTAGGTAAAGCAACTTGGGGGCTGTAAAGCTTTCTTTATATAAGTGCATTATCGGCTTCTCAAATGTATATATATACGCATTCTTAATGCCAACCCAGTCCAGATTGCCAAGCAGGAAAGAATAACTCTGGTCGTTTCCCTTTTCAAATTGAAGCATGTCGCGTATACAAAGCTTCATGAAATAATTTGTGGTACTGTCGTTTTCCCTGATTACGCCCATCTGACGATTCATATCCAGAATTATTTCCCGATATATAGCAAAAAAGAACTCGCTAATCTCCGCTCTTTTATCAGACTGCTTATGTTTATTTTTCAGCCGTCTGAACACTCTTTCCAAAAAGGCAAGCAGATTATCCACGTCCGCATATTTCACACAGTCCGCCGCCAGAAAATCGTCCACCAGCTTCTTAAGAGTATGGTAATCATGCGCTTCAATCTCTTCACCTTCGGATAATTCCACTAATTTTGCAGACATCGCCATGAAGTAATCTCTAATGGACTCCAGTTTATCAATATTTTCGTCATACTTATTGCCATAGAAAACTTTTTCAAAGGCATCCTCCAGATTAATAGACCTATGCCCGCTCCCGCCCTCTTCTTCAACCTTTACGAAGGAGTTACGCCTGATAAATCTGGTCGGTATGAGGCTGTTGCTCACCTCTTCGCCGTTTAACATTCTCATAAGCAGTCTGAAAGATTCCGCACCAACCTCAATCATATCCGCACGCACGGAGGAAAGCGGCGGATCAGCTAACATCGCCTCCGGCGTATCGTCATATCCGAATACTGAGATATCCTTGCCGGGACGTATATTTCTCTTTTTAAGTTCCTCATATAGTCCAATCGACGTAACATCGTTTACACAGAATATTGCCTCGATTCCGGGATTATTATCAAGCAGCTTCGCCGCTTTAGCCTGAGAATTTTTAGAAAGGTTCCCTTCTACATACATATCGTCGCGAAATTCAAGTCCGTGTTTTTCAAGATTATTTATAAACGCCTGCTTCCGCTCGTCAGAATCGGTATTTCCTTTCGTACCGCCTATCATGCCGAATTTAGTACAGCCGACTTCTTCAATCAGATAACTCATCGCCTCGTTAATTCCGGTAGGATTGTCGAAATTCACTCCTACATATCCTTCTAGCTTGGAAGCCGCAGTCACACAGGGTATCTTAGCGTATTTCTTCATTAACTTCATAACCCTGTCCCTTGTTGTTAAGCAGCCCACAAAATCAGCCGCCACAATCAAGCCGTCCACATTTTCCGGCTTCGGATAATAAAACAGTGTATTATATTGGTATTCATATAGGATTTCTCTGTTATCCGACAAATCCCTGTCCAGATATTTTCCGGGTAATAAAACCAGATTTACATCTTCCTTAGCCGCAGCGCGCCTCGCTCCCAAATATACCGCCTTGTTAGCGTCGTCTGTTATACCGCTGACAACAATTCCTATTGTAAGTTTTCTTTTTTTATCTCTCATTCAACTATTGTTTCCTTCTTGATATTTTATAGAAAGTATACAAATTATGAAGCGGTAACATGCTTCTCACCAAAGGTAAGTATCTCCTCATAGAGCTGCCGCACCGTTTTACCAAGCGCCTGATGCTTCACATACGGCGCAATCTGAGCTAAAGGCTCCAGCACAAAATCCCTGTTCTGCATATCTTTATGCGGAATCGTCAAATCCTCCGTATCCATTACCAAATCATCATAAAAAATAATATCTAAATCCAAAGTCCGCGGTCCCCAATGTATATCCCGCTTCCTGCCTGCCGCCTGCTCTATCTCATGAAGCCTTGCAAGCAGTTCATGCGGCGTATACAAAGTCTTAATCATCACCGCTCCGTTTAAGAAGTCCTCCTGCTCTACTCCGCCATATGCCGTAGACTTAACAAGGTCAGATTTTTTAACTAATCTGCATTTTACATCATTAGCCAAAGCGTCTATGGCTTCATCAATATACTTCTCTTTATCGCCAATATTAGAGCCAAGCGCCACACACGCCATATGCCATACGCGAGTAATCTTAACAGATACCGACTGAAATTCAAGCCCGATAGGCGCTTCCGGCTTGCGAATTTCTAATGTAATCCCATGAAGTAACGGAAATTCCAATAGCACAGCCTCGGCAGTCCTTTCAGCCACGGTTTCAATCAGGCTGTATACATTTTCAGCCACTAATTTATGAAGAAATCTGCATACCTTTCCATAATCCGTCGTAAGCTCCAGATTATCCCCTTTGCCTGCGGCTGCGGTATCCGTATATAAGACGGCGTTTATATAAAAGTTCTGTCCTTTTTCGTTTTCTTCTTTATATACGCCGTGATGTGCATATACCCGCAGATTTTCAATAATGATTTCGTCCATGTCAATCCCCACAATCTTTGGGCGGCATGAACTCATATGCTTCCATTTGAGGTCCTTGTAAAACGCAGACCACTGCAAGTGGTCTTGTACTTTAGCGAAAAAGTCTGCTTTTCGACTTTTGAGCTTAGTACCGCTGCGATTTTACACGGAGCGAGAGCGTGCCTCAAGTGAAAGCATATGAGTTCATGCCGCTTCGCACCGTGCGCTTTAATCGTTTCTTCTAAGAATAGCCTCAGTCATCTTAATAGCCCTTGCATTTTCCTTTACATCATGCACACGTACAAACAGCGCGCCCTTCTTTACCGCAAATACGGTCGTAACCAACGTTCCCTCCACACGCTCTGACTCAGGCAGTCCAAGCGCCTCGCCAATCACTGACTTCCTGCTGGTGCCAAGCATAATCGGATAGCCAAAGCTGTGAAGAATTTCCAGCCTGTCGATTAATTCCAGACTGTTTTTATAGGACTTCCCAAAACCAACGCCGGGGTCTATAATAATCTTTTCTCCTGCAATGCCTGTCTTAGCCGCAAGTTCAACCGTCTCTTCAAGGTCTGCTAAAACCTCTTTTAAGAAATTAGTATACTCTGCGTTCCGTCTGCTATGCGTTATACAGCATGGCACGCCAGCCTTCGCTATTACCTGCGCCAAATCCTCATCATATTTAAGACCTGATACATCATTAATCATATCCGCCCCGGCAGCGATTCCCGCGCGCGCTACCTTGCTTTTATATGTATCAAGGGAAATCGGCACGTCAAACCGGCTTTTTACCGCTTCGATTACCGGCGTCACCCTGTTTATCTCCTCTTCTTCGGATATTATCGTATATCCCGGTCTCGTGGACTCTCCGCCTATATCCACTATGTCCATGCCGTCTCTTAACATCTCTTCCACATGATAGAGCGCATCGTCCAACTTCACATACTTACCGCCGTCCGAAAAAGAATCCGGCGTTACGTTCAGAATCCCCATGATGTAAGTATGCCCTTTCAAATCAAAATCCTTAGTTCCAATCCTCATTTTCCCTTCTCCTCCTATTCTTCATTACTCTCGCCTGTAATTTTGCCAAGATTCAGCATTCTAAAGAAATCGTCCTGCAGTTTTTCGTCTTCTTCAAAACAGCCTCTTCTAGCTATAGTAACGGTCTTGCTGCCCGTTTTTTTCACTCCGCGCATCATCATGCACATATGTCCTGCTTCTAACATCACCATAACACCCTGCGGTGCCAGATATTCCATCAGCGCGTCAGCTATCTGCGCCGTCATTTGTTCTTGAATCTGCGGTCTGGCGGCGTACACTTCCACAGTCCTTGATAACTTGCTTAAGCCAACCACTCTGTTATTCGGCATATACGCAATATGCGCTTTGCCATAAAAAGGCAGCAGATGATGCTCGCATACCGAATAAAAATCAATATCTTTCTCCATTACGATTTCATTATGTTCTATAGGAAAGGTCTTCGATAAATGCTGCGACGCATTTTCTCCGATTCCTGCAAAAATTTCCGTACACATACGCGCCACTCGCTCCGGCGTATCTTTAAGTCCCTCTCTAGCGGCGTCTTCCCCGATACCCTCTAAAAATAATGCAACCGCCTGCTTAATCTTATTCTGATCTACCATGAAAATCTCCCTTAAGAGCGTCTCTATGCTCTACAATATATATAAGCTCGCCCAGATATGAGAGCGAACCAAATGCAATAATCACCGTATCGCTGTCTTTTCCCGCAAGCAGATAAGCCATCTCTACCGCTTCCGATATACTGTCCGCCACAGTCACGCTGTTATGATACTCTTTAAGCGCAGCCGCTAATTCATAGGCGTCAAGCGCTCTGGCGTTGTGCGGCGGCTTTATGGCAATAATATGCTGCGCCAGCTCATAAGTCTCACTGATAATCTTATCATATTCTTTATCAGCTAATACTCCCATTATATAAATAATTCTCTTATTTGTAAAATAAAACCTTACGGATTCTGCCAATCTTTTCGCCGCATCTTCATTATGCGCCCCGTCTATTATAAAAAGCGGCTTTTTACCGATAACGCTAAACCGTCCAAGCCATTTCGTAAGCAATAATCCCTGACGGAGTTTATCCTCTGATATCTTAAAGCCTTCGTCTTGTAAGGCGTTAATGACTTCAAGGGCAAGAACCGCATTATCTATCTGATACTCACCAGACATAGTTATCTCAAGCTTCTTATATTTGCCATAGGAAAAAGACTGTTTGCTCAAGCCATACTTAATATGCGACGCCATAGCCGAATCCGCCACTGTCAGCCTAGCGCCGTGCGCTTTCGCAGTATCTTCTATGACCTTAGCTGCCTCAAGCTTCTGTCTGCATGATACTACACGACAATTATCTTTGATAATCCCCGCTTTCTGCTTAGCAATCTCTTCAAGCGACTTTCCCAATACAGCCATATGGTCCATGCTTATCGAAGTAAGCACGGCGCACACAGTCGTGCTTATGATATTGGTAGCGTCAAGCCTTCCGCCAAGTCCTGTTTCCAGCACGACAATATCACATTTTTTATCCGCAAAATATAAAAACGCTATCGCTGTCTCAATCTCAAACGGCGTCGGGTGTGAAAGCCCCTCCGCTTCCATCTGCCATACCGCCTGCTTTACCTGTTCTAAATATGCACAGAACTTAGTCTTAGCAATAGATTTGCCGTTTATCTGAAACCGTTCCCTATAATCCTGTATCGTCGGGGAAATATACCTGCCGACTTTATAGCCCGCGGTCCAAAGCACCGTAGATACATAGGCAAGCACGGAGCCTTTGCCATTCGTCCCTGCGATATGCACGAACTTAAGGCTCTCCTGCGGGTTGCCAAGCCGCTCACACAAGCGCTGCATATTTTGAAGCCCCAGCACGCTGCCGTAGCGCTGTATGGAGCCTATGTACTCCATTGCTTCTATGTAATTCATTTTATTCTCCTTGTCGCGAGTTTAGCAATTATTTAATGTATAATCTGTGAACCACAGGACATACTAACAGCATGAAAAATTTTATTCACAACTTCCTCCACTGTGGGCTGCTTGGCTGGTGCTTAGAAATCCTCTTTACAGCTTTTAATTCCTTTAGGAAAAGGGACTTCAAATTATCCGGAGCTACTTCGCTCTGGATGTTCCTCATATATGGACTTGCCGCCTTCTTAGCGCCCGTAAGCCGCCTTTTAAAAGGCAGAAACTTTATATTCCGCGGTTTTGTATATGCCGGCATTATATTCTCATGCGAATATGTGTCGGGAATGCTGTTACGCAAAAAAGGCATGTGCCCGTGGAACTATGAACGCTCCCGCTGGAACATTGGCAAAGTCATACGCCTTGACTATCTGCCCTGCTGGTTCTTTTCAGGACTTCTTTTTGAACGCCTTTTATTAGAAAGCGAGCAGCTATCCACAGCAAAACGTCGCAAATGATGATTTTTCATGCACAGTAATTAATCCATATCGTCTAAATCAAGCGAACCTGAGCCTATATCAAGCGTATTTAAGGTGCGGCGTTTCCTCCTCGCCTCTTCGGACTGCTTTAGAATATAATCCTTGATTTCTTTAGCGTTCTTAATATGCTCTATCATCAGCTTAGGGTGCGTAGTATCGCCCGTATAGCAGACGATAGTGCCAAGCTTGAATACTCTTTCTACAAGACTTGTAAGCAATTCCACATCTTGTACTTTATACATATAACAGTCGTTCTCACAGGTATGGAGCAGGCCGGAATTAACAGTAATTACGTCCTCTCCAATCGTATACTTCGTAAAAGTAAACGGAAGCCCTAAAAACAACCATCTTTTTCTCTCTTGATATTCCATAATACAACCTCGCTCTCTTTTGATTCTCTTTAATAGTTGTGATTCTTTCTCCTTTTACTATAACATATAATCAAGGAATCTACAACTTTATGCTGATATAGGTTTTAAATTAAAAATTTCTCCGATTTACATTGAAACCTTTTCTGCTTTGTGGTATGATATACAAAATATAGTAATAATAATTATAAATGGCACAAGAACAAGGAGGTATTCAATGACAGCCAAAGAATGTATCAAAGGGCGCAGAAGCATACGTCAGTTTAAATCCGACAAAATTGAGCACGAGCTGCTTGCAGAAATTGTTGAAGCGGCGTCCTATGCTCCCAGTTGGAAAAATACGCAGATAACACGTTATATTGCCGTGGAAGGTGCAATGAAGGATAAAATTGCCGCAGAAGGAACCACTCCTTATCCGGGCAACGGAAAAATTATTGAAAATGCGCCGGTCTTAATTGCCGTTACCGTTATCAAGAATAGATGCGGATATGAACGCGACGGCTCTTTTACCACACCGCGCCGCGATACATGGCAGATGTTTGATGCAGGCATTGCTTCACAAACTTTCTGTCTTGCCGCATATGAAAAAGGCGTCGGCTCCGTAATCTTAGGTATATTTGACCGTGAAAAGATTGAAGAACTGTTAGAACTTCCGCAGGACCGTGAACTTGTCGCTTTGATTCCTATCGGTTATCCTGCTGAAGAACCTGTTGCTCCCAAGCGGAAAACGGTAGACGAGCTATTGTCTTTTAAATTATAGCATATTTAATAGAAGAGATATTTTCTCTTCTATTTTTTTGAGTATATTGAGTTAAAAATTGAAAGGAGCAATTTTGCTAATGAGACACTTAATGAATCCGCTTGACTTTACAATCGGGGAACTGGACGCCCTCTTTGATTTGGCAAACGATATCGAACAACACCCCGACAAATATGCACACGCCTGCGAGGGCAAGAAACTCGCTACCTGCTTCTATGAGCCAAGCACACGCACACGTTTAAGCTTCGAGGCGGCAATGCTTAATCTAGGTGGAAAGGTTATCGGCTTTTCGGACGCCGGTTCTTCTTCCGCCGCTAAAGGTGAGAGCGTTTCCGATACCATACGGGTTATCTCCTGCTTCGCCGATATCTGCGCTATGCGCCACCCTAAAGAAGGCGCGCCTATGGTAGCCGCCAGCAAATCAGGCATTCCCGTTATCAATGCAGGCGACGGCGGACACCAGCACCCGACTCAGACTTTGACTGATTTACTGACTATCCGCTCATTAAAAGGACGACTCGGACATTTTACCATCGGTTTGTGCGGCGATTTAAAATTCGGCAGAACGGTGCATTCCCTGATTAATGCACTCGTGCGCTACTGCGATATCCACTTCATTTTCATTTCTCCGCCGGAGCTTAAAGTTCCCGATTACATTACGGACATGCTGAATGAAATGAATATTTCCTATGAGGAAGTAATACGCCTTGAAGAATGTATGCCGAACCTTGACCTGCTATATATGACGCGCGTTCAGAAGGAGCGTTTCTTCAACGAAGAAGATTATGTGAGATTGAAGGACTTCTATATTTTGAATAAAGAAAAAATGGCGCTTGCCAAAGACGACATGCTAGTGCTGCACCCACTCCCCCGCGTCAACGAGATATCCGTGGAGGTGGACGATGATCCGCGTGCCGTATATTTTAAACAGGTTCAGTACGGCGTGTATGTAAGAATGGCGTTGATTCTTACGCTGCTGGATATTAAAGTACCATAAGTTGTCATTTGCCATGGTTATGAAAATAGAGTTTTGCAATTATCAAATATCAATGAAGAGGAGATAAAATATGTTAAACGTTGGAAAAATCGAAGAGGGCTTCGTCCTTGATCATATCGAGGCGGGCAAGAGCCTGTCCATATACCACCATTTGCAGCTTGATAAGCTGGACTGCACGGTTGCCATCATCAAAAACGCCCGCAGCGAAAAAATGGAGAAAAAGGATATCCTGAAAGTAGAATGCGATATCAATACTCTGAATCTGGACGTCCTCGCCTTCATAGACCATAATATCACGGTAAATGTCATCAAAGACGGAGAAATCGTGGATAAAAAGGAACTTGTGCTTCCTAAAGAAATAAAGAATATCATTAAGTGTAAAAACCCAAGATGTATAACCTCGATTGAGCAGGAGCTTCCGCACATCTTCTTCCTCGCCGATGAAAAAGCGGAAATCTACCGCTGCAAATATTGTGAGGAGAAGTATGGGGAGAGGTTGTAAAAGTTCTAAAAATGGAAACAGACCAGTGCAAAACGCTGGTCTGTTAGTTTAATGCAATTTTTAAAAATATGCTATATACATCTCTTCTTGATCTTATCAAATTTTCCGCAATTTGTTTATAATTAAATTTTATTATATGATCAATAGTCGCATATACAATCAAGGTCCCTAAACAATTAGTTGACAAATTGCCTAATACCTGAAGAAACAACTCCTTAGTTCCAATTTGACCTATATTAAATAATTCAATTTCCCCCTAATAACTATAAGTATTATTTTCCAACGTTTATATGAATTTTTCCATATGTCTGTAATTTTTTTGTTCATATTTTCGATTATTTTATTCATATCTTTCTCTCTAATCTATTCTATTTTTATACACATACCCACCATAATACCATCATAACATCGCTATTTTTCCACATCAACAATCATACTTATTTTTCAAAACCTGATTTATCTGGGTACTTCTTCTGAAATGCCTCAAGCAGCATTTCTATTTCTTCATCTATATTCTCCTTTGTATCATTATCATTAATACATATTTCCTTATAAGTTTCATTATTTATTGCATTAATTAACAATTCTGAATTTTCTCCTAAGACAAATAATTTTTGCTTTTTCATTTTATTAGCCGGAGAAAATATTCCATTAACCAATTGCCAGTACTGTATTAACCATTGATTAACATCTTTATAGTGCCTGAACTTATGATGACAAACATTATCCAAATACTCCCCCTCTATGTCCCAAATATTTTCAAAAGAAGATTTTAAAAATGCCACTGACATATGCGCCTGCTTAAATCCGGGATATATTTTGGAAATCAATAAGCCAATATTTTTTATATTACTAATAATACCATATTTTAAATTAAATATATTCTTCTTTTTTAGTCCTTTAGTTGAAAAATGCCTATTGATTATTCCCACATTATTAAAATCTTTATAACAATAATCAGAATCCACATTATAGTTCCACAAATATTCCATAACTAACATTTGCTTTGGTAATCCGGATTTTGAGAAATAAAACTTTTTATCAATTTTAGAAATCATAAAAATATCATCATTCATATATATAAAATGTTCTGCCAAACCCTTAATCCTATGAATATTCATTTCTATTACACTAGAATTAAATGTAGGCAGGTATTCATGAGGGATAAAATCTTTATGATTTACCACGACTAATCTTGGGTTATCAATATCCAGCCACACAGGTAAATGCCCAAAAGTTACAAAAAATATTTTATGAAACCAGTTCATATTTTTTTCAACTGCCCTAAACCAATATCTCATTAACCCATAGTCTCTATACCTGCTAGGTTGATTCAAACACTGATTATCATATTTCCTTTTTTCATTCAGCCATACTATGTCATTTCCATCTACCCATGGAATAACAATGTCTATATCAAAATTATACTCCATCATTTACCTCCTCTTATGAAATGTCCATCTGCAGCCTAAACGATAGCAGACACGCTCTATTAATGTTATTATTTTTACCCCAAAATTGACAGACGCTTTTCCACAACTTTCTTCAAAATACTGAACAGGGAGCAATTTCAAATCTTTTTCTAATTCTTCAAATATTTCAATTTCAGATATGCCAACTATGCCTGAGCAATCCTTTAAACAAATTTCTATAGTATCTGTTTGTATCGAATTAGCAAAGCAAAATTCTTTCCCACTAAAATCTGTAAATACTTTTCCTGTGTGGAATACACTATTTTCTTTTAATTTGATAGTTATATCTCTGATATCTCCACTCTTTATACAACCACAATATAAAACCATTTTGTTTACCCTTTTTTCACTATCAAAATGAATAAAGATTTTTCTTTCCACATCCATCTGTTCTGGAATCCACATACAGTTAGACCATACAGTATCTTTTTTTCTAACATCTTCTGTATCTACAATCTTAAAATCGTTTATGTATTTTGAATCACCAGACGAAACCCTTATATCCGCATGAAACAGTAAATTATCTGTCCGCCTAATCCAACATATATAATCAGCATTAATAATTCTTGCTGCGGCAACCCAGCCATGCTGTGATTTGTGTTCTTTTATCGCTTTATATAATTTATTATTCAGCAAAAACAAAGTATTACATTCAGCCGGTACAGCAAACCTCAATCTATCATTCCACGCAAAAGCCGGATTTCGAGTTTTATTCTTATCTATAAAAGTATTTAATGTCTCTAATCTCGGAAGAATAAAATAATCATCTTCCCCTTGCCATAAACCATTATAAGCAAATTTTTTTAAAACAATCGGTTGATACCCATTTTTTTCCTTCAATATTTCTCCCAGACATTCGTCCAAAAACAAAGATGTTGCCATATGCTCTTGATGGTCATCAAGATCAACCCCAAGAATCACATCCGGACATTTCCATAATATTACACTCTTTAAATCTTCAATATAGTTTTCTCTTCTAAATTCATGGTGAATCCCTTTTCTACAATAACAATACTCAGCATGATGTGGTAATGCATGGGTAGTCGTATCGCCTCTCTTTGACTTACAGAGTTCATTATTCTTTGTATTATAAATATTACCTCCTTCCCAACCATTTCCATATCCAAGAAAAATTATGTTACTCTCTTTTAGACCTAATACTTTTAGTGCGGCAACTGCTTCGTTCATTCTTGTCTCCGGCTGTTCATAAATAGATGCTCCTTCAGTTGTATAAACAATATATACCTCCCATTCAGATGATTGAATAAACTGATATAGTAATGAACCGCCTACAAGTAATTCATCATCCTGATGGGGTACAATTTCCATCATTATTTTTTTATCTTCCATTTATTTCACCCTTATTAATTCATTTATCACTTCAAAATCTTTTCTAAAGAAAATATAATTTACGCCAATTACCGCAAAACCAAAAATCGAAACAATGATTAGTGCATATAACAGCCATTGTTCATACGAATTAACCGTGCATTTTACATTACTAGCAATAAACACCAGACCAATTCCGGCAGCTAAATTTACAATAAATTTTCTAAAAAAAATATTCACCGGTCTGAACATAATGTTATTTTTCAGATAATATACATATTGTATACATCTAAATAACATCGCTGCCAGTGTTCCTATCGCAACACCTTCCATACCAATAATATTTACCAGACTTACCGATATTAAAATATTAATCCCTGCTTCCCAAAATGCACCGGTTTTAGTCTGCTTAAAATGTCCGGCAGCAAATATTACCATATCATATGGATTTCTTAATCCATACATAGCCTCAGCTAAAACTATTAATATTGCAAAATACGGTCTGATATAATTAACATCATTAATTCCCGAAGTATAAATTTTAACAAATGGAACTATCAATACTATAGCGCAACTATAAAGAACTGTAGTCATAATAAAATTTAATGTTTCATATTCACTTATTACTTTCTTTAGTTTCTCCGTTTCGCCTAAGGCAATTATATTTCCCACACTGGCTTTTATCCCTGCTGTAACAGAATTCACAATCTTATACACATTAGAAATGATATTGTAATATACTGAATATACAGAAACTTCTAATACATTTGTGAAAATTGTCAGTACCGTTATATCTGTATTATAATGAATTATAAATGCAATATGATGAGCAAGACCATCCCATTTTTGTTTGATTACTTCCTTATCATATGCAATTTTTAGATTAATACTATATTTCTTTTTTACATATACATTCAATAGCACCGGACGTATTACATATACACCTGCACATATTATTTTCAACATGTGTATAGATATGCCTATTTTAATTGAAACAATAGTAATTATAAGCACTAATACATAGGTAACACTTTGCAGCATTGCTACAATCCAACTTTTTTGATCTGCTTCAATCAAGATTTGATATGTAACTCCAAAATAATATTGTGCAAATGTACTTACACTTAAAATTATCACCAAAGAAAAAGTAAATAAAAAACCCATTTCTTTTTCTACAATGTAAGGATAAGCTATTGCCACAAATAGTAAGTATACTAAAAATATGTAAGCTAATTTTTTAAAAAACCTATTTGCTGAAACGACAATTTTACTTAACTGAATTTTATCATTACTTGCTAATGGTTGGTAAAGAGCTGACGTTATAACGCTTCCTACACCAGATTCTAATAATGTTATATAGTTCAAAAACTGAGTGATAGAAGATATTACACCATTTACAGCTGAACCATAACACCTTATTATCAACGCCGGGGCAATTAATCCATAAATGACAGCAATAATTTGTTGAACCAAAAGCCAAAACATATTTTTTATCGATTTTGATTTTCTATCCGTTTGTCGCAACATATTTCTATTTAAGCAACCTTCCTTTTATTCTATATAAAACCAAATCTTTTCGATGTTTCCTTTTCCATTCATCAATATACTCATCTATTTTAGTGTCATCCACAATAATCGAATTATCAATATTATCTCTAAACAATATATTAGTCCGCCTTATATTCTCCACTAGTTCTTCTTTAGAGGAAACTTTAAGCAAGTAATGGTTTACCGCTTGAAAATAATATCGTTTTGAAAATACATAAACTATTTCATCTTTTATTCCGTATACTTTAGCTAAATCTTTAAATGCCTTGTATATTTCAAAAGATATATAATCCATATCAGGATAAAATTTACTACAGAGTCCTTGAAAATTAATAACATGATTATAAACATATTTATCAATTAACCGTATCTTATTGCTCTTTTCTAAATAATTAAATATGAAAATTGTATCCTCGCCATATGAAATATTTTTGCGAAAGGTCAATTTATTATCTTTGATGATATTATTACGAAATATTTTTCCCCATGGACCGGCAAAATTCATATAATATTTATCAAAAGTTTCTAACATGCTATTTACTGCCATTGTACTATTTTCAATTTTATGCTTCTTTTTTAATTTCAATTTTGTTTCAACATACGCCCCACATACTAAGTCTATATCATCCCCCATCGCCTTTTCCATATCATATATGGCATTGGCAGGTAATAAATCATCACTATCTACAAAACATAACAGTTCACCATTTGCCTCCATAATCCCCCTGTTTCTTGTTTCACTTACTCCCGTATTATTTTTGTAAATATATTTTATTCTTTTATCACTCTTCATTAGTCTTTTACATATTGCTTTTGTTAAATCATTAGAACCATCATCAATTATAATTATTTCAATTTCTTTATATGTCTGATTTATTAAACTTAATATCGTAGATTCTATTGTTTTTTCTGCGTTGTATGCAGGAACTACTATTGATATTAATTTAAACATAAATGTACCTCTATCTAAAATGTGGATTCCAGTTATCTTGATATTCAGTAGTCAATCTTCTTTGCCGTATAAATTTGGCAGGATTTCCCCCATATACATTGTTCGCTTCATATATCCCTTTTTTCACTACACTTCCGGCTGCTATTACTGCCTTATCATTTATCACAGTTCCGGGTAGTATAATTGCACCTGCAAAGACAGCACAATTTTTTCCTATGCTTACTTTTTGTTCCAAATACATAAAGTCTGTTGAATCAATATCATGTGAACCAGTTATTATTTTGGAAAAGAATGCTATCGAAGTATTAGATCCTATTTCTATCCCTCCTCTTCCATCTAATAGGCATCTTTCATTAACGTATACATGGTCTCCCAATTTTATTTTCCATGGATGAATAATCTGTGTTTTCATTAAAATCTTAGTTCCTTTACCTATTTTCATTCCAAACATCCTATAAATAACACGTCTTAGCAGCCCAATCGGAATATTACAAACAAAGTAATTTAAGAAAATGAAAATAAGTTCATCAGCCAACCCTCTAATCTTTTTAAGCATATATTTCTTCCCATCACCTTCATCAAATTTATACTTTTATTATAAATATTACCTATGGTTTATTTGAAACAGTTTATAAGTTTCGCTATCCATCACAAAGTTATATTCTTCATCCATTATAAGTTTTTGTGCAAGTTCGCTATTTATATATGTAATAATAAATGCACCGTCCTCTATTTCATCTATCTCTTCCGGAAAAATAACATACATAGGATAATCCTTTATAAATACCTGCATACGCTGATAAAAACTACCATATTTATATGGCTCATATATAAAATAAATTTTCTGTTGCTGCATATTTTCCACTATATAATCTGAAATATATAAGTCAGATGAAAGTTTATTATTTGTCTCGTTAATCCGCCACAATCCTTCTTTTGCATTCAAAATAAAAGCACATAATACAATTAGGGGAATTAATATTCTTTTCAAATACACCTTCTGTAAACAAATATATAATACAAAGCAAATTGATGTTATAATAATAAGAAAATATATTATTGAAAAGTAATTCTCATTATATTTAATCGAATATGATATTCCCGACATTCTAACCGGATCTATCTCAATCCATTCGTTATCTACAAAATCAGTCAGCTTTTGTGATAATATCCCTGCACAGATAATAATTATATTAACTATTAATTTATTAATGATATTTATATTATTGATCAAATAAAAAACACCCATTATTACTATTGGTAATATACAATATTCATAGTACCTGCCATAAAACATCGCTGCATAAGTTGAACCTATACCATTTACACAACAAGCTATATACATCAGCAAAAAAACCAGGAAAAAATAGCATTTCAATATGTCTATAGCATCTGTTTTCTGAAACTTTCTTTTAATCATCATTTTAACCTCAGATATTACATAAATGATGCCAAAAATAGCTGTTCCCACTGTAGAAACCGCAATATAAAAGAATTTTCCGATTGCGCATAAAATATACATTTTTATGTTGCCCAAAAACCAGCCTGCCCTATCCAAAAAATAATTAATAGATAGAAGATTGCCTACTTCCCCATTATTTAATTGTGAGGCTATATGCCCAGTATTTAATGCACTTATAAAATTTCTTTTTAAAATGTACAATAACACAAATAATAATAAAAAACTAAACATAAAGGCTATTATATTATTTTTAGATATCCATTTCTTCCACAATGACATGAAAAAAAGAATACAGACTCCCGCAATAACTACAAGTGCCCTTGTATGAATAAAAAAAATATAGGCAGTAGTAACTCCTAATCCTAAATACCAAATTATTTTTTGTGTTTTTACCGCTTTATATAAAAAAGCAGCAATAACCAAATACCAACAATATAAAAAAACTTCACAATAAATAAATGACGATGTATTAACAAGATATGGATAAAAACATGTAACAAAGGACACAAAAATAACTACTTTTTTTTGCTTGTCATACATTTTTGATATTAAATAAACTTGAAGCACATATATAATAACCACACATATCGAATTAACTATCATGCAGCCTCTAATCAATGATATCCCTGTTTTGCATATATAGAATAAAGGAATTAATAATAACGAATATCCATAATTGTAAAACATTGCGGAATTACTAAATACATCCTGCCAGTTAAAAGCAGAAAATTGAGACGCATTATATAAATATCCTCCTTCATCCGGCATTTGCCACATCATAGATACGAGGTTTAAAGATTTAAATAAATACAAAAACGCGATAATAACGCCTCCTGCAAATAACATTAATTTTACGGAGATCCTATTTTCAATAAAACCTTCTCTGTGTCTTTTTGTATGCGTATTATAATTCATAAAGTAATCCTTATAATTAAAAGTATCTCAACTAGTTTTACCATAGAAATACATTTATATTTCCAGCTGCCTAACAATCTTGTTCTATAACATTTTTCAAATCCGCTAAATAATTCTGAGTGCAATACTTACTCTTAAATATATCTCTGATATTTGAATTAAATTTTTTCATTTTATTATTAATAATATTCTCATTAATATTATTAATAAATTCATCTGCTGTATTGCATTCAAAAATGCCTTCTGTTTCATTTATATCATATCCCTCTAATGCCTCATGTGACGCAAAAATCACTTTCCCATACATAAGAGCTTCTGCTGTTTTCACCTTCATTCCTCCCCCCATAAACACAGGAATTACCACAGCATCAGCTTGAAAGTAATAATCCTTCAAATTATCTACTGTACCAATCACTTTCACATTTTCCGGTATTGATATTTTATTTCTTAACTTCTCCATATTCCTGCCAACAATATAAAGAACTGCATCAACATAACTCATTACATTCTCTATAAACCATGATAACCCTGTAATATTGTGGGCATAGTATGAACCAACATATAATAAAGAATAGGCAGCTGATTTATTATCAATGCCATCCTGTAATTGTGTTTCATCCAAGAAGTCATCAAAAGTTATCGGTAAAATCATATCTGGGGATCTTTTATAAAACTTACTAATTAAATTAGCATCCCTACTATTTAAACAAATAATTTTATTTCCAAACTTCGCCATTTTTCTTTCATTATAGCGATTTGAAAAATATCTAAATATACATAATATACTATAACCTCTTACTTGTTCCCACGCATATTGCCGCTCAACATTGTGAAAAAAAACAACGCTGTTTCTTCTATAAATATTACGCTTACTAATAACTTGTCCAAACGTAGAACCATCATAAAAAATCAAATCTGCATTATGTTTAAGTATACAATTGATAATCTTCCTTTCAACGCTTCTTGGAATATCTTTAAGAAAAAGATAATTAAAATATCTTTTTAATACATTATGTTTTATATTTATATATGTTACCTTTCCCTCACTGTTCTTTTCTTTTTCAGTTAAAATACATAGAAACACATTCTCTTTACCATATATTTCTGACAACATGCTATAATTTCTATATGAACATAACAGTCCACCGTCATCTTTATTATCTGAAAAATCAAACCTAGTAATAAATAATATTTTCATATATACCCTTCCGCAAATTACTCTCATCTGAAATACTTACATATTTTTTTATATTTACTTTATAATATTTCTTCATTTTACTAAGCATTTTTTCGGGCAATATCTTTACCATTAACATTTTTATATATTGAATTGCCAATCCATACAAAAAAACAATTTTACTACTACTTTTATATCCATGAGAAGATATCACTTTATTCTTTTCTCTATATCTAGTTACAAAATCAGTAGATGAAATGCCTGTTAACTCAAACACTGATATAATATTTTCTATCAAATAAAAATCTGTACCAGCATCATAAATATCTAAAATATTATTATAGTCAGCCGCAATTTTAAAATTTATGTCAAAAGGAATTTTTAATAACAGTTCTTTCTTTATAAAACAACTCTGATGACAAAATGGCATTTTCTTTTTTATTAAACTAATATTTGCCTTCCATACCATATCGTCAGACATATCACGCACTATTGCGTCTCCATACAAGACTCCTGATGAAATAAATTCCGGTTCTTTCAAAAAAACATTTTCCAAAACTTTAGAATTATAAAATGCATCCCCACTATTTATAAATATCACCCAGTTTCCAGAACAATATGAAACTGCTTGATTCATTGCATCATATATTCCTTTATCTTTCGAGCTTATTAATTTTATATTTCTCTGCGAATAAGCCTCTTTGATTTCTGATATTACATTTAAAGTTCCGTCAGTAGACATACCATCTTTTATTATGTATTCAAAGTCATTAAAAGTTTGCTGCAATACCGATTTCATGGTATGTTCAATCTTTTTATAATCATTCATCACAATAGTGACAACCGAAACTTTTATTTGTCCCACTTAACAACACCTCAACACTTAATAACTTTTTCATAAAAATAGAAATCAGACCATGACGTATTCTCTCTATCTTTACTATCATATGGAAATCTATTTGGTACTTTTTTTATCAATTCCCAATCTGGTTCATTTTTTTCAATATAATCTGTAAATTTTCTACATCTTACATGTTGTTCATGTTTTTTATCAAAATTACATGAATAGATACAAACATATTTACTACTAGATAAAAAAAGCTGCTTCATATACTTTTCAAATATATCATCTTCTACCAAGTGATAGATAACATCTAAGGATAATGCCAAATCATATTCCCTGCCCCCCCCAAATACATTTTGAGGTAGTTCGCCATTATTATTACAATAAAACTTCTTTGAATTATCATTTCGAAATAATGCTTTACATATTTCAACTGCTTTATGAGAAACGTCAATCCCTACATACTCTTGATACCGTGCTAGTTTTAATTGATTTCCATCACCACATCCCCACTCAATCACTGAGTTAATACTATTCTGCTTTACAAAGTCATTAATAATCTCTGCTTTAAACAATGCTAATCTGTTATATGAACCCGCGCCAGAATCACAGCCCATATTATATCTTCTTTCCCAATAGTCTGTACTATTTTCCCATTTATGCATCTTAAGTATAAAACGCTGAATTTTTTTAACTACATTATTTGCATTCATTTTGTCTTCCCCCAACCTAAAATTAATTAAATGTTTACAAACACCATAAAACCGATTCTACCTACATGTCTATATCATTCCAAATTAGAGTTTTATATTTTTCCGCAACCGCCTTCCCTGTACACTCTGTTTTTACATATTCTTGTGCTGTTGCTTTTATATTACGATAATTATCATAGTGATTTATAATATCATTCAATAAATCAGCTAAATCCTTTACAGACTCCGGTTCATACAAAATTCCACTAATACCGTCTTTGACAGCATCCGATATCCCCTGCATATTGGCGGCAACAACTAGGCAGCCCGCTGCCGCTGCCTCAACAGCTACCATTCCATATCCTTCTACATCATTTTCCACATAAATATTAGGCATAAGAAAAATATCCGAATGCGCATATAAATCTGCTAATTCTTGCTCTGTTACCCTTCCCAGCAAGTTTACCCGATTATCATGTGTATTGTTTATAGCTTCTTGTATAGGGCTTTCCATATATCCACTTCCTGCAACCAGATAAACAAGTTTAGAATAATTTATTTTGGGCAGCACGTTATAAATAAACCATTCAACACCTTTACGCTTTACTAATCTCCCAACTGTACAAATCACAAAAGTATCTTTCGGCAAACCGTACTTTTGGTAAAATTCTTTTTTCGTACAAATATGTGTATCGTTTATATTATTATTTATCGTTGCAGGCGGAATTACATGGCATGGGTGATATCCATTTTTTTCTGCCACGCTTCTTGTATAAGAACTATTTGGCACATAGGCATCAAAATCATGTGAAAATAATCTCAAATATATCTGGTATATTGGATTGGAATAAGTAATGTCCAAGCCATGTATTGTGACAATAACCTTAACTTTTCGGTTAATTTTCTTTGCCAGCCAGCCTATTCCGCATAACAACATATCACCTAACTGAATAACATCAAATTTTCGTGCATTAAATAATACATATATCAGGCAATATGGATAAAACCAAAGTAAATGTATCTGTTTCTTGCCCAATGCTTTAAGTACATAGTCTCCATCATAATTTGATATCAAGTTGTAACTATATGATTCCATTCCACCCTTCATTGGAGGATATTTTCTGGTTATAAAAAGAACCGTCCTTGAATCCATAAATATCTATCGCCTGCCTAAAATTAATATATTTTTATATGTAGCATTTCGCCAATCTATATTTACAAATTATGTTTTCATAAAAAACTCCCAACATAAGACAATTCCATATCTTACATTGGGAGTTTATCATTTTATCCTGCTATTCTATTTCTGCTTATTTTTATACGGATAGATTCATCAGTTCCTGACTATGTCTAGTAACAGTGGTGTTTAAATTATTAATGTCTATTCTCATTTCACCTATAAGGCCCATAGTATCCTTGTAACGATTTTCTGTTCTATCATAGTTCTTCATTACAGTGTCTACCAGTTGCACTACACTGTTGTATTTCGCATCCACTTCTATACTATGCAAGCGTGGAAAAATATTGTTATCAATTATGTTTACCCTGACAAACTCTATATCCTTTTCCAGCTTATCCAGCCGTTTATAAACCGGCTCCAGCTTCTCTTCCATCAAATCTGATATTTCTGTCAACATTTCTTTGTCTATCATTTTCTCGTCCTCCTTTATCGTGTGCAGTTCTAAGATTCCTCTTTCTGACTGCATGTGTTATTAGTGATTTCATGTTTTACTTTATCACAACCCAAAAGAAAACGCAATGATATTTTTTCAAAAACGCTTTTTCGTTTATTATCATTTTATCCTGCTATTATATCTCTACCTATCTTTCTTATACCGATATTTTATTCAACATCTCGCTGTGTCTCGTGACAGTAATGTTTAAAATATCAATATCACTTTTCATCTGTTCTATATCTTCCGAACTATGCAGAAACTTATCAGAAGCAGGCACATAACATCCTTCTATCGTCTTAAGACGCGGTATTACATCGTTTTCTAGCTGCACTACTCTTACATACTTCATGTCGTTTTCCAGCTTATCCAGCCGTTTGTAAATTGGCGTCAGTTTTTTTTCAAACTTGCTTTCCAATTTCTCTTCCAGTTTGCTTTCCAGCTTGCTTTCCATTTTCTCTTCCAGTTTACTTTCCAGCTTGCTTTCCAGCTTACTTTCCAGTTTCTCTTCCAGCAAATCCGATATTGCTGTCAACATTTCTTTGTCTACCATTCTTTCGTCCTCCTTGAGTGTGTACAGTCGGAAGGAATCCTCTTTCCGCCTGCATATATTATTAGTGTCATGAATCTTGGCGAAAAGCCGGACACCGAAATATTCGGTGCATCGCACATATAGATGTTAGAATATATTGTGCGAGAACAGATTTCATGCTTTTACTCTATCACACTTTAAGGAGAAACGCAAGTATAAATTTTAAAAAACGTTTTTTAGTTTATTATCACTTTTCCGCTATCCAATGTAAGATATAAAATTGTCAAGGTACATTTTTAAAGCCTTTTATGTTCTGGCTGCCTCTTTTTCAATCTTCTTCTGCATATAAATTGCTTCATATTCAGAACGTCTGGCATGATACTGTGTATCCTGTAGCAGTTTTCTGTTAGCCGCTATGACATCCGCCATCAAACCTATCATAAAGGTCAAAAATCCTATGATAATCAAAGTACAGCCTAAAATCAGCGACTGTACGTGTCCGCTTGCGGAACCATGCGCCATATAATACAAAAATCTAAATCCTATCATAAGTCCGGTAAACATAGGCACTCCTGCCAGATACGTAAAGCACTTAAGCGGCTTGTACATCATATAGGCGCGTAAGATAGTCAGCATGCTTTTTTTAACATAGCCTATGATACTGTTAAAAAGCCTTGATGGTCTAAGTTCGGCGTTAGTGCGTATAGGCACGCTTGTAATCGCCATTTTTTCCCGCCCTGCCTGCACTATGGTTTCAAGCGTATATGTATAATCATTTACCACATTAATGTGCATTGCCGCTTCCCTGCTCATAGCGCGGAAACCGCTTGGTGCATCGGGAATATCCGTATTTGAAGCTTTTCTTACTACCCAGCTTCCAAAATGCTGCAATTTTTTCTTAATATATGAAAAATGTTCAGTATCATCAATAGGTCTTGCCCCGATTACCATATCTGCCTTTCCTTCCAAAATCGGCTTAATTAGTTTCTGAATATCCTCACCACAGTATTGATTGTCAGCGTCGGTATTGACGATAATATCCGCACCGTTTCTAAGGCAGCCGTCCAGTCCGGCCATAAATCCTTTGGCAAGCCCCTTATTCTGCTTAAAATTTACAATATGGTGCACGCCCCAATTTCTAGCAACTTCCACCGTGTTATCCTGACTTCCATCATTTATAATCAGATATTCAATTTCGTCTACTCCATCTAGTTCTTTGGGCAAATCGTTTAAGGCAATCTCCAACGTTTCCGCCTCGTTATAACATGGTATCTGGATAATAAGCTTCATAATGCTGCCATGTCTCCTTCCCGAAATTGAAAATATTAGTCATCGTCCAAATCCATTATTTCAATATCTTCTTCACCAATATCATACACGTTATCTTCATCAACTTCCTCTTCCCCAATATCATAGGATTTATCCTCATCTGTTTCCTCTTCATCATTATCATAGGACATATCTTCCTCAGCTCCCTCTTCATCAATGTCATATGATATATATTCATCTATCCCCTCTTCATCAATATCATAGGATTTATCTTCGCCATCTTCCCCTTCATTGTCATCAGGCTTCTTATAATCCTTTATTATCTGTATAATGGCGTAAACAACTATAACGACAACCAGCGTCACTATAATTAATATGGAGAAAATATTCGTCTGTTTATCAGTCTGCCCCTCTTGTATACCAGCATCTTCGTTATCTGCTTCTATTGATGTTTCATCATTATCATTTAGCTGATTATCTGTATCTTCCTGTGCAGTTTCCGCCGTATCAGTTAATTCAAGCGGCTCCGGCTCCGGTTCTGAGGCAATCCAAATATCCATATTTTCAAATACTGCCAGAAAATCTCCTCTTATATATCCGGTTTCACCTAAATATACTACTCTGTACCAGCCCTCGTCGGTCAGCTCGACCGCAAAGATATGCTCACCCGCCGCAAGCTTTCCCATGATTTCTGATGATGTATTCGGTTCCTTTCTTACATTTACTTCTTTAACCGCATACATCATGGTTGTAGTCGAAATCTCTACTCCGGTAACAGTTGAAGCTTCTCCTTGCGCCGGCGTCTGTTCTGCCGCTACCGTTCTTATGCCGCAAATATATACAATAGATAAAAGCATTGCCAGAGATAATATTTTTTTAAAACGACCTGTAGCTAATTTCATCTTTCCATCTTTTCCTTCCTGCCATTGTCTATATTGCTTATATAATTTCTACTATTTCCACATAAGGCTATCGCCAGCAGCACTATATAAATCGGCGCTGTTACAAACTGTATACTGAAAAAAAGCGACTGTATAAGATACATGATAAATAATACAACAAAAAGGGAGTTTACCCTTTTCCCACATATCTGTTTCTGCATTTTCTTTATTGCGGCAACAACTATACAGATAAGTACTGCACCGCCAGCCATTCCAAACCGTGCCATTACATCATAAAAAGTTCCGTTATGCCCTGTGGCATATCCTCTTAGTTCTGCTGAAAACTGCGTTAATACTGCTATTCCTTTTCCACCATCTATACTTTCAAGTCTGTTTCCCATAGTTAAAAGCAGAAAAAGTATAATGCCTGTCCCCGCAAGAATCCATTTAACAGCATTCCGGAATTCATGCAGCAGTCTGTCTTCGTCTTGCGAAAGCCTGTCCCAAAAACTGAAAAATAACACTCCTGCTGAGGCTATAATAAGGTCCAGATAGACTCCGTTTTCCAGACTATATCTACACTCGACCAAGATAAGCGTAGTATAATTTATAATAAGAGACATGTTGCTAAGCATAAAGAAATACACAAACGCCATCTGCATAATTCTTTTCACATATTCTTTTTGCGGCTCATACACAAGCAGGAACAGCATAAAGCCTATCCCCATTAGTACAATGCTTATTACATTCTCATTTATAAACAAAAGAAAATATCCCACTAACGCAATGATTAAATAAAGCTTCTGCTTCGTATCATCTTTTGCGTCACAATATTTTCCTGTTGCTATCACATTAAAAAGCAGTAAAAATGAAGCCAGCGCCTGCTCATTTTCAATAAGCGTAAATAACATAAATGAATATGCGACGTCCACCATAAAATGCCATAGCAGCCCCACATACACTATAAATGCGTATATAAGACTTATATCCAGCAGATAAGCCGTTATTTTTCGCGTTCTCTTCCCTTTACTTCTTGTTTTCTTCTTTTTAATCAAATTCATTGTAGTAGATTCTGTAATGTGGCGATTCCAAAACATTTGTATAATATATAGACAATTCTCTCTCCATTTCATCTCCATTTTGTGTTATCACAAACAAATCTGCGTCCGCGCTGCGTATCTTATCTTTAGAACATATCTTTAGCGAAATATCATTCAGCATATATTGCGCCAGATATGCCGTCATTTCATTATCATCATATAAATAAAGCGCTTTATCTTCTTTTCTTAAGTCAATCATCTGTCTAACCTGACTAAGAAGCTGCATATCTTCCTTCTGCGAAGCATTGGCGTCAAAAATATAGTTTTTATTCGTATATAATGTCAAAACAAGCTGTAAAAGACAAATGCCGGATAGAAGTCCCCTTCGCTTCTTTCCGCCGTCAGTCAGCCATGCAATGCCAAGTATCAAAATACCACCAATTTCTCCGGCAATACAGGCGTAAAAAACCGCCCATTTAGAATATCCGTCTGCAAAATCCAGCGCATACAATATACCCATTACAGAATCCCTATTGAAATATATTATGCTTCCAGTATCAATCAGACTGTATACCAAAAACATAAGCAGATTCGATAACACTAAAAGTTGTAACAGACGCTTTTTTATTGCAGGCTTCTTAAGAAGACCCGCTATCCCAAACGCTATGATAAGCGGTATGGTATTTTCATGATATCTTCCATATAATATACCATCCAGTCTGTTTCCCCTAAGCCAGTAAATTGACGATATTACAATCGCTGATATATGTGAAAGCAGACACCAGACAAAAAAACAATCTTTCCATGAAGAGTTTTTCTTTTTTATAAGGCATATCAGAAATTCTTCCACTTTCTTAAACAAAAACGCCATTCCCCAGTAGTACAATCCAAAGCTTGCGCAGCCAAGATAAAGAATCTTGCCTGCAAGTCCTGTTAGAAATTGATATATGCCTTCAAACGAACACAAAAACTTAAGTTTTTCCCACTGTCCTGAATAGTCGTTTACTGACGTCATTTTTCCATACTGTTCCGACGATATAATATTTATTGCCCTTTCTTTGAGTACTCCTGCCAAAAAAATCAATGCAACGGTAAGCGCCGCTATTGATAGAACAATTAATACGGTTTTTCGCACATTTTTTCTTTCTGTCTTAAATAGCGCCGCCATAAACATACACGCAACCGCTGCCAGAAAAATCCCTATTGTGCGCATATGTACCGTATACATATACCACGAAGCCAGGATAACCAGAAGCCCGCTCCATAATTCCTGATATTTAAACCATCTATACAGTCCATACGCCGTAAGCAGATATAAAAAAGTAAGCAATACCTCCGGAATAGTCGTCTGCGCATATGTGATATAAGAGACATAGCAGATGGAAGAACCGCTGATAAAAGCGGCAATCCCTGTCTTCATATCGGTAAATATCAACATAAGCAGCTTATATACAATAAGTATACATATTCCCAATAATATGAAATTGACTGCAACCATGCACCTGTATGCTATAAGCGGATTGGAAAACATTTTCATAAACGGATAAATAAGCAGTCCATAACCATAAGAATACCATGTATTTAAAGACACAGTCTCTTTCCAGTCCATGCCTGCCATATCCGCCGCATGCGCCCAATAGCCGAATTCCATTTTCACCATTGTTGCAGGACCGTAAATTTTCGGTAGAACTGCCAGCATAATACCAAGCAGCAGGCAAAAGAAGCTTCCTAATATCAAATATGGCGTTTTTTTCTTTTGAAATTTCTCATGTACTTTCATACTGTACGCCGTCACAAGACTTACAGGAAAATAGTTAGCAGCTTCCCGCTAACTATTCCCTCATAAGCTTATGTTTTCCTATCTGTATTTGTCAAAGCTTCCGGTAGGCGCTTTTACGAGAACGTAAACGCCAAATCCTTTGGAATTAACAGCAACTACATTAGGATCAGCTGATAAATTAGGCAGAATGCTGACTCTTCCGCCTTCCTGAATAAGCAATACTGCATAGTCGCAGCCTGCCTGTCTGAAAGATGCGGGTAAACCTACAGCAATACCGAGCGGTTGATTTAAGTCAATCACTTTTTTGCCATTCAGGAATGCGTTAAGGTCAAGCTCAGGACCTTTAACTGCTGCCACATTATCTGCAGCCAATACAGCCATTCCATAATTGATGCTGACTGTCGCAGCCGGGCCATGCTTGGAATCTACTGCATCCATTCTGACAGAACCGATGCTTGACGCGCCAAATGCCGTAAGTACATCCGCTGTCGGTGTCACTACTGCAACGCCGTCTACTGATTTTGCATTGTAAACACCGTTTACCGTAGAAACCAGTTTAGCTCCTGTTGATGTAACTACTGCTTTGCTTGTCAATGCCACACTCGCAGCAGCTGTAGAGCCTGTGCTCTCAGATGAGCTTGAACTAGAGCTTGATGACGTACTTGCTATTGAGTTTGACGATACGCTTGGTGTTAAACTGTGTACATTATGCACATTAGCTTTAGCAGCCTGACTTCCTGCACTAGCGTTTGCAGCTAAAGCGGGCGTTGCCACCAACATAGCGGTCATGGCAAATACACCGATGTTCTTAAGAACCTTCTTACTAACCATTTCTTTTTACCTCCTTATTAAATTTATATATAACGGAGACAAAATCTCCAATATATATACATTTACCGTTTTCCATACATTACCGGTATTGGTTAATATGTTTCGTGAAATATATACATTTATGAAATGTATGTGAAGCTTATGAAGCTTACGGCGTGTAATCAAACTGTCATGTCATGACCACTATTTTGACGGCTTAAATTTTATGCACATCAAATACTTTATTCATTAACACCCGTTTTTGATTTATGGTTGAATGCACATACAGATTCAGCGTAATCTGTATATTAGCATGTCCAAGTATTTCGCTTAAGCTCTTTATATCTACCCCTTCTCTGATACACAGGCTGGCAAAATAATGACGCAGCATATGGAATTTAAAATGTTCTATACCGCATTTTTTGAGGATTGCTGCAAATCGATATTGCAATGTCCTTGTTTCCGCCCATTCCTTCCTTTTTCCTACTATTAAATAGTCTGTATCCGCTTTTCTGTTTTCCTTTAAAATCTTCATAAGAATATCGGGAATGGGAATCCTTCGCGCAGAAGTAACAGTCTTAGGCTCTTGTACCTTTATTGTCGTAGCGGCTGTTTCTACGTCAAATTTCTTTATCCTCTGCATATTTTTATCAATTTTTAACACACCTTCCATAAAATCTATATCTCCCCATTTCAATGCGCACAACTCTCCAATACGTATTCCGGTATAGAATGCAGTCAAAATTCCTATACATGTTGAATCATCTGTATGCGAATATAAATATTTCGTCAGTTTCTTCATAGTATCGTCCGATGGAAGTTCCTGACATTTAGTACAGCTTGATATTTTTTTATTCACAAGAACCGGAAGATTATAGTTATATTCTGCGGAAACATATGAAAATGCCTGTCTGAAAATCCCGCCTATATTACGCGCATATGAGGCGGAAATCTTTGAACCGTCACTTATTTTTCTGATACTGCCAAGATACTCATTATAAGCGGCATTGCTAAAACTTTCAGCCTTCTGCATGGCTATATCGTTTCTCATATAAAGTTTGATAAGCTGTTTATAACATGCGCATGTTGATTCCTTCCATACATACCTTTTATCATTTATCCAAATATTTACGACCTGGGCTATTGTAAATGTGCATTTCCCGATATTGCTTTCTTGTTCTGACATCAAATCCATCATTTTTTCCTTGCATTCTCTATAAGTGCTTCCATATACGGAACGATATTTTTTAATTCCGGATTTCACAACAGTCTGGCGTATGCGCCCTTCCCACCTTCCGTCCTTTCTTTTATATATATTTAAACCTCTTTTTGACATAATTTTACCTCCTAAATCTGACCAGTTTTTTGACGGCTATAAATTTATAATTGTTAGTTGTTATCCGTCTTCCGTTCTTATTTTACAACATTTTGTTGTGTCGCAATGTTCTGCTATCCGCTTATAGCAAATTTTCATCAATTTTTTTATAAAAAAGTATTGTAATACGGAACGCAAGATGGTATTATATCTTAAGATTGAGTTGTTGTATAAAGTTGTTTCGGATAGAAAATACATTTCATAAATGTATATATTTTACGAAATACTGTAGCATAGATAATCTATAATCATAAAAAGACCGTTTGAAGTAATCACCACTCCAAACGGTCTTAATTATTATCTTACATTATAAAATTGTATACCAAGCATAGCCTCTATTCCCTACTCACGCACCGTCCCCACCGACTGTCCGGGCGACACTTTACCCTGCACGCGAATCCTTTTAGGCTCGGACGCCTTAGGGTGTTCGATAAGCAGGACTATGTTCTGCGCAATCGCCTCACCCATCTTGTCTAAATCCTGCTCAAGTGTAGTCAGTTCAGGCGTAACCGCCTTTGAGAGCGGTATTCCGTCATAGCCCGCTACTGATATGTCGTCTGGGATTACAAGCTTTCTTTCATATATCTCCCCGATTCCGCCCAGCGCAGAAAAATCATTCGGATATAAAATACAGGTAGGCGGATTAGGCAAATCCAAAAGCTCTGCCGTCAGGCTCTTTGCTTTGCGGAAATTCAGGTATTCTCCCTCTTTCACATATTCGTCCGGCACTGTGAGCCCAAACTCTGCCATTGTGGTATAGAAGCTGTCCACGCGCTCTTTCGTAACACTGTAAGTATGGGCTCCTTCTCCATGTATATATGCGATTTTCTTATGCCCTTTCGCATGGATATATGTGAGCAAATCCTTAATTCCCTCTGCGTAGTCATAACATACGGACGTCTTTTTTTCAAAAACGCAGTCTACTGTCACTAGCGGAAAATCACTCTCAATCAGCTCAATTATCTCCGGATCTTCGCGCTCCGTATACGCCATCACTATTCCGTCCACATCACGATACCTGCAATGCTCTAAATAGGTCATGTTATGATTTCCAATTCTTTTATTGATAAAGATAATTTCATATCCCCTTTTTTCCACTGATTTTTTCAGGGAATTGATTATCTTTGGGAAAAATTCGTCCGTCAGTCCTGTGCCTTCTTCATCGCCAATCAATACGCCGATACTGTAACTGTGCTTCGAGCGCAGCGCCCTTGCCGTAGCGCTTGGAAGATATCCCATCTCGTCTGCGATTTTCCGGATTCTTATTTTAGTCTCTTCGCCGATATCGGACTTTCCATTCAGCGCCTTACTGACGGTAGCAACAGATACCCCGCAGCTTTTTGCCACTTCTTTTATTGAAACCATACGCTTCTATCCTATATAAATTATCTGCTTAACGTACTCTTGCGGTACATAAACTATTTGCTAAACTTACTCTTACGATATATAATATCGTCGCGCCCCGGACCGTTTGACACCATCGTAATCGGATAGCCGATTTGTTCTTCGATAAATTCTATATAATTACGGCAGTTTTCCGGCAGCTCTTCGTAGTTCTTGATACCGCGTATCTCGCATTTCCAGCCCGGAAGCGTCTTTAATACGGGTTTTGCCTTTTCAAGTTTAACGGTAACAGGGAAGTCGGTTGTTACTTCTCCATCTATTTCATATCCTACGCAGACCGGAATCTCATCAAGATAACCGAGCACGTCTAATACCGTAAATGCCACGTCGGTTGCTCCCTGTAATCTGCAGCCGTATTTGGAAGCCACGCAGTCAAACCAACCCATACGTCTCGGACGTCCGGTAGTTGCGCCGTATTCACCGCCGTCTCCGCCGCGTCGTCTAAGTTCGTCCGCTTCATCGCCGAATATCTCCGATACGAAAGCTCCTGCGCCGACTGCTGAAGAGTACGCCTTGCATACAGTCACAATCTGCTTGATTTCATAAGGCGGAATCCCCGCTCCTATCGCGCCGTAAGCTGCCAATGTGGAAGATGACGTTACCATCGGATAGATACCGTGGTCTGTATCTTTAAGCGTTCCAAGCTGTCCCTCCAAAAGAATGGTCTTACCTTCTTTAAGCGCTTTATCAAGATATGCGGAAACATCGCATACATACGGTTTAATGATATCTCTGTACTGGTGCAGCGTATCTAACAGCTCTTCTTGCACAATCAGCGGTTTGTGGTAAAGATGTTCTAACATAATGTTTTTGGTTACGCATATTCTCTCCACTTTTTCTTTCAAGGTTTCTTCGTCAAACAGTTCGCTGACCTGAAAGCCGACTTTAGCATATTTATCCGAATAAAACGGGGCAATTCCTGACTTGGTAGAGCCAAAGGATTTACCGCCGAGCCTTTCCTCTTCATACTGGTCGAACAGTTTATGATAAGGCATTACAATCTGGCATCTGTCGGAAACCAGAATCTTTGGCATCGGCACATTTCTGTCCGTAATCGACTTTATTTCATTGAATAAAATCGGAATATCAAGAGCCACTCCATTGCCGATAATGCTTGTAGTATGTCCGTAGAAAACTCCCGACGGCAGTGTATGGAGGGCAAACTTTCCATAATTATTGACGATTGTATGTCCGGCGTTGGCGCCACCCTGATAACGAATTACTATGTCCGCCTCTTTCGCCATCATATCGGTAATCTTGCCCTTGCCTTCGTCTCCCCAGTTAGCGCCTACTATTGCTTTTACCATAATATCTCCTCCTGTTTCACATTTTATATTACAATCTACACTTGTAATAAAATATTAAATAGTATTTACTATACGCTTATCTCCGCCTTAACTCCGAGCAAATCCTTATTCTCTTCAAGAATCGGCTTTACAACTTCTTTAATAAACTTCTCCACCTGTGCGGGCGCACAGCCTATATATTTAGAAGGCTCCATCGTCTTTTGCAAATCTTCAAGCTTCATATTAAACGCCGGTTCTTCGGCAATCAGCTCTAACAGATTATTCTCTTTTCCTTCCCTCTTGACATTGGCTCCCGCTATCATGGACAGTTCGCGGATTTTCTCATGAAGTTCCTGACGGTTGCCGCCCATCTTGACAGCGTCCATCATAATATTTTCAGTCGCCATAAACGGCAGCTCGCTCAGCAGATGTTTAGTAATGACCTTATCATATACTACGAGTCCGTCTACTACATTTATGCACAAATCCAGAATGCCGTCAATAGCAAGAAACGCTTCCGGAATCGAAAGTCTCTTATTGGCGGAATCGTCCAAAGTCCTTTCAAACCACTGTGTTGCGGAAGTAACCGCAGGATTAAGTGCGTCCACCATCACGAATCTTGAGAGTGAAGCAATTCTTTCACTTCTCATGGGGTTACGCTTATAAGCCATTGCCGAGGAACCAATCTGGCTTTTCTCAAAAGGCTCCTCCACTTCTTTTAAATGCTGGAGCAGTCTTATATCATTGGACATCTTATGCGCCGACGCCGCTATCCCTGCTAAAATATTGCAGACTCTTGTATCGACTTTACGTGAGTAAGTCTGCCCCGACACCGAATAGCATTTTTCAAAGCCCATCTTCTTAGCAATCATAGGATCAATCTTATCGACAGTCTCTTGATTTCCGTTAAACAACTCAAGAAACGACGCCTGCGTGCCGGTGGTTCCTTTAGAGCCTAAGAGCTTCATCGTAGAAAGCACATAATCAAGGTCTTCTAAATCAAGACAGAACTCATGCGCCCACAGCGCCGCCCTCTTTCCGACCGTCGTAGGCTGCGCCGGCTGGAAATGCGTAAAGGCAAGCGTAGGAAGCCCTTTATATTTATCGGCAAAATCCGCCAGATTCGCAATCACATTTACCAATTTCTTTTTTACCAGTCTAAGTGCCTGCGTCATCACAATAATATCAGTATTATCGCCCACATAGCATGAAGTCGCGCCTAAGTGGATTATCCCCGCTGCTTTCGGGCACTGTTGTCCATAGGCGTACACATGGCTCATAACGTCGTGGCGCACTTCCTTCTCTCTTGCCTTGGCGACGTCATAATTTATATCTTCGGCGTGGCTCTTAAGCTCGTCAATCTGCTCTTTAGTAATAACGGGTTTACCGTTCTGGCTAAGCCCCAGTTCCATTTCCGTCTCTGCTAACGCAATCCACAGCTTTCTCCACGTCCTGAATTTCATATCCGGTGAAAAAATATACTGCATTTCCTTGCTGGCATATCTTTCCGATAACGGACTTACATATCTGTCTGTGTCCATAAAATAATCCTGTTCCTTTCTTTACTTGTTACTCTCTATTTTTCAAACTCTCCACGGATATCCTCTTTTGGCGGCTCTATGGGATAATTGCCAGTAAAGCAGCCCTTGCATATTCCCAGACGTCCCGCAATCTCATCAAGCCGCTCTATGCGCAGATATCCAAGTGAATCCGCCCCGATTATCTCACAGATTTCATCTATGGAACGATTATAGGCAATAAGCTGCTCCCTTGCGGGTACGTCCGTACCGAAATAACACGGCCACAGAAACGGCGGTGAACTCACCCGCATATGTACCTCTGTAGCGCCTGCCTCACGCAGCATCTTCACGATTCTGTCAGATGTAGTCCCTCTTACTATTGAATCGTCTATCATAACAATCCGCTTGCCTCTAACAGCCTCGGTAACAGCATTTAACTTCACTTGCACGCTGCTTTCGCGGTTCTTCTGTCTGGGCTTGATAAAAGTACGCCCCACATATGTATTTTTTACAAAAGCCTGCCCATACGGAATGCCCGACTGCATGGAAAACCCTAGCGCTGCACAGTTTCCCGACTCCGGCACTCCCACCACTAAATCCGCCTCTATAGGCGAATCAATGGCAAGGTATTTTCCCGCCATAATGCGTGAATCGTATACGCTCACGCCGTCAATATGACTGTCAGGTCTTGCAAAATAGATATATTCAAATACACATCTTGCATGTTTATCCTTAGCTATACAAAGACGTCTGTCGGACTCAATTCCTTTCTCCTGAGAAATCGTCACAATCTCTCCCGGCTCCACGTCCCTTATATATTCCGCGCCGATTGTATCAAGCGCGCAGGTTTCCGAGGCTAACACATAAGCGTTATCCCGCTTCCCGATACATAGCGGTCTGAAGCCGTATGGATCCCTTGCGCCTATCAGCTTGCGCGGCGACATAATAATCAGGGAATAAGCCCCTTTAATCTTAAGCATGGCGCGTCCTACGGCCTCTTCCACAGTACCGCAGTTAAGACGCTCCCTTGCTATATGGTAAGCAATAACTTCTGAATCTATGGTAGTCTGAAATATTGCCCCTGTGTATTCCAGTTCGTGCCGCAGCTCCGGCGCATTGATTAAATTGCCGTTATGCGCCAAACCCAGCGTCCCTTTCACATAATTTAATACTAACGGCTGCGCGTTTTCCCTTGTGCTGCTGCCCGCCGTCGAATATCTGACGTGCCCTACTCCGATATCGCCTTTGAGCCTTTCTAACATATCGGGCGTAAATACTTCGTTTAAAAGCCCCATTTCCTTAACGCTTGACACTTTTCCTTTAGGACCGTTTGTATCACTTACCGCTATGCCGCAGCTCTCCTGACCTCTATGCTGCAAGGCAAACAATCCGTAATAAATCGTAGATGCCACGTCGTTGCCGTCAAAATCATAGATACCAAAAACACCACATTCTTCCCCTAGTTTGTCTGATTTTTCGATATCCTTTATCACTTTACAACCTTATTCCGCAACTGTTAATATTTTCACAGTCACCTTATTCCTTTCTTTTTATATTATGCAGTTATAACCCAAGCCTCTTAAATACTTCGTTATACGCTTCTTCCACATTTCCTAAGTCTCTACGGAAGCGGTCTTTATCCAGCTTTTCATTGGTATGTACGTCCCATAACCTACAGGTATCAGGGCTGGTTTCATCAGCAAGGATAATCTGTCCATGATAACGCCCAAACTCAATCTTAAAGTCAATCAGCTTGATATCCGCCTGTAAAAAGTACTTTTTCAATACTTCGTTTACTTTAAACGCATATTTCTTGATGGTCTCAATTTCCTCCCATGTCGCAAGTTCAAGCGCCACCGCAAAATAACTGTTGATTAACGGATCGCCAAGCTCGTCGTTTTTATAGCTAAACTCAATCGTAGGCTCGGCAAAAGGCGTACCCTCCGGCACTCCAAGCCTCTTAGAAAAGCTGCCTGCCGCCACGTTACGAATAATTACCTCAAGCGGCACTATCTCCACTTTCTTTACCGCCGTCTCCCTATCGCTTAGTTCCTCGATAAAATGTGTCGGCACACCTTCTTTTTCAAGAAGCTGGAAAACACGGTTCGTCATCTTATTATTGATAACGCCCTTCCCAACAATCGTCCCCTTCTTCTCTCCATTAAACGCCGTCGCATCATCTTTGTAATCCACAATTAATACATCGGGATTTTCCGTCGCAAACACTTTCTTTGCCTTTCCTTCATAAAGCTGTTCTAATTTTTCCATTATTTTCCTCCCTTATATTACTATGCTCAGCCTAGATGGGCATGAACTCATATGTTTCTTTGAGCGGCCCTTGTAAAACGCCGGTACTTAGCGAGGTATTTTCGAGCTTAGTACCGCTGCGTTTTGCACGGAGCGAAAGCGTGCCACTCATAGAAATATATGAGTTCATGCCCCACATAACCGTGCCTAGTAATATTCTACAAGCTTTTCTCATACTTTTCAACTGTTTCAAGAATTTCCCCCGCATATTTCGGATAACGCTTAACAAGCTCCTTAATATCGTTCTGCGCGCCGCCCGCCACGGTCTCTTTATTATACTCTATCCGCTTGCGCAGCGACTGTCTCCTTATTATCAACCCATGCCTGATTTCCACCATATCCCTGTGGTCTAAAATCGCCTCAGTTTGATGAAGCCAGACCTCCGGATAAGCTATACGGTATTTTTTCAACATTTTGAGCAGCTCCTGCTGCGCAGCGTCAAGCTCCAACTCCGCCTGTCTATACTTCTCTCTTTCTTCCTTTTCCTTAGCATACTTCTGCCACAACTCCTCAAGCTCGGCATAGCTTTTTACATTATATTTAATATAGAGATAGTCCAAAAGGTTTTTGTTATTTACATACCTGATTTTGACTCTGTTCTGCAATAAAATAATCTTATTGATGCCAAGCTCTACCTTTTTAAGCTCCTTTTGGGCGTCGCTGTGCTTAACGTAAATAAACGTAATCGTAACTGCTGCCGCCAACGCCGTAACTAAGTATCCGACCTCGGTATCCATATCGAGCAGCATTTGTAAGATAAAAAGGAGTAAAAAGCACAGTATAAACGCCGTAGTGCAAATAACTGCCATACCCCTTGTATCAGCGAGCATATTCGTCATTTCCTTCTTGCGATACAGATATGCGTGCTTCTCACCGTCTAAACGGTTTAAATCCTTTTTCACAAGCTCCTGATAATCTTCCGCCTCTTTAAGCTTGATTCTGCCTTCGTCTATTTCGCCAATCATGCGCTCCATCTGATTAAAACGTTCATCACTCATCTGGCGTTTTCTCTCAACGAAATCGTCCCTGCTATCCTGCAATAACGCCACTCTCTTAGCGCAGGTTTTTAAGTATTCCGCGTCATTATCTGGGAGCGCTTCAATCTCTTCCATATCTTCAAGATAGGAAGTCACAAGATTGTACTCATAGTCCAAATTTTCCATCTCTTTAGAGGCTTCCGCTATCTTCTCAAGGCAGTTGCGGACATACTCTCCCCTAAGCTCTCGATTATCAAAATCCCTGATTTGCACTTCGGGGACATTTTCGGAATTTTCGACGTCCTTCCAATATTCCTCGTCGTCATAATCTGCGTCCGCTATCATATCACGCCATTTTTTAAATAATTTTTTAATAAGTCCCATACAATAACCTTACTCTTTCCTCAGCCTGTCTGTAAAAAGTTCATTTTCACATTTTACCTGCTTAACGTCTCTCTGTACGCTTCTTTAAGTTCTTCGGTCAATTTCTCTATTTCGTCATAATACGCTATATCACCGTCGCTTAGGCTGCCTTCCTCTTTACACACTTTTAATGTGAAAAGCATTCTGTTTACCTGCGTAGCCTCAAATCTGCCTGCCGCCTGCTCCACCATATGCTCTACATTCATAGACGCTTCGTGAAATTCGGGGTGGTTGGCAATATATTCGACATATTCGCTATCGCCGTCTTTCATTCTGCGCGCTATAAGAAACTGTTCAAGGCTCTCTTCTCTTCCGTTTATTTTATACGCTTCCATGAATTTTTCCTGTGCAAGCGCAAACATAAAAAGCTTGGCATATATCACTCCCATATTATGAAGTATGCTGCCTCTAAGCTCCTTCTCGGTATCGGGCAGCCGCATAAGCAGCTCGTCGTATCTCTCAAGCGCTATTGTATAATGCTTATTTTGCAGCATATAATCCGCTTTCGCCTTCTGTTTCTCATACGGATTAAGCCCTTCATTATTTCTTATTACCGTCTTAGTATGCTCAATCACTTCCACAGAATACAGTCCTGCATATTCCAATATAGTGCCTGCGTATATATCCGCCGATGATTTCTTGTCCGCAATGGCACGGAGCATATGCGCAAGCTCAGTCAGCCCGCATTGATTCATAAGCCAGTCGCCAAGCCTGCCGTCCATAATATTCTCATCTACAAACTCGGCGTTTTCCACCAGACAATAGCAGAGTTCCTCCAGCGAATACAGGTTTACATAAGTTTTATCAAAAAAATATGGAATTTTCGCATAATTTCCCGTACCAAGTATGATTTTCCCCATCTATTCGCTTTCCTTTCTTTCGTATTATACTATTTGGCACTTTTGTAATCAGAGTTTAGTCTAAACTCGTGTTTTCTATGTGACGGCGAACTGCTTTTTCCATGTCTTACCGCCCACCGGAAACAATTCTCCAAAGCCTAAATCCGTTATCTTCACTTCTACTTGCTTTGCAGAAACCATTTTAATTTCCATCTCAAACCTGCTGAATGCGCCCTCCCTGATAGGGGCGTCCTCTAAAACAATCTCCTGAATCTGCGCACGCTCTCCCATAGTAAGCGGCGTAATCAGAAATGAAATAATATTGTCATCTCCCTCAAGCAGAAAATCACATTCCTTATGTACCTCGTACCAGTTCTCGCCCGCGTCAAGCAGCGCATAGTACGATTCCTTTCCACGCCGCAGCACGTTCATTCCCACATTGGACTTCAATTTGTCCGGTCCTAAGAAAATATGCTCCCTGCCCGCTTCGCTGGGTTCAAACCTTTCAATCAGCGCAAAACAAGCGCCTTTACAGAAAAGATTATTTCCCTGAAAAACCCTTCTGTTACGGCATAAGAAACGCAGCGATTCCTTCGCCCATTCGCTTTTAAATCCGTCTCCTAACAGATACGCCGCCGACACGATTCTATCCTCACATTGTTTCTTAAGAATATCATGGAACTTGCTGTCGGCTTCCGCATATATTTCTTCTTTAATGCCGTTTTCCTCCTGCCCGCCCGGAAGCGTTACCATTCCATAGACCTGTTCTTCAATCAGCACCACTATCGGAGTAGTTTTTTTATTGCGCTCCATGCGGTATGTCTTAAGCCTCACTCCGTTATGCTCGCAGGCAAGCACCTGATAATTCCAGAGCTCTTCCGGCTGGTGCAGTACGAAATAATAAAAGCTCTCAATATGACTCTGGAAGTAAATATGCGGCGTCTTAAGATTTAAGTTTGCCACCGCCTGCGACAATATCTCCACCATTCTGTCGTCTAACTCGTCCACCGTAAACATAAATGCGTCAATGATGTCCGTAGAGGCTGCAAAGCTCATAAGCGCAAGGCTTCTTTTGATAAATAGTGTAAGAAGCGCTGCCGGATCATATGTTGCCTCTTCTATAACAAGCATGTCGCCTTTTCTGGCAAGCTCCACTAAGTCTTTAACAAGACTTCCTTCCCCATTCTCCGCCCTAAGAGCCTCCCTGCCGTAAAGCCACTGATTTACGCCTTTTTTCTTAAATAATACCGTGGGAATGTTATACTGCTTCGTTCCTACCACAGTCGCCACGCTTTCCACGGGGTCCTCGGAGTCGTCCCCGTACACGCTATAACTTATCTGCGAGAAATCGTTTCCCAAATCATATCCGGCAAGGATACTGCCTTTATGCACTTTTACATCGTTTTTCCTGTCAAAGAACATATTAGATGCCCTTGCTCCTTTCTCTGCTCACGTTTTGCGACTTTTTTCTTAAATATTCCTAAATAGCCTTAAACAGCATATCTGCCATAAAATCTTTCTTATAATATTCTTCCAGCAGGCTATCGACCGTATCATAATCCTGCAAGGTCTTGCCAATCATGATATCGTTTAACATACCGAAACGGCTGCTCTCATGCACTTCGTCGCCTATATCGCTTCTGCTTATCGTGCCGCTCTGTGTCACCTGCTCCCTGCCGTCTACCTCTTCCGTAATATAATATTGCAGGCGTTCGCCAAAGAAAAGAATAAATTCTTTCACACAGATACCGCCAAACATGTCCTTCATATTTTCACGACTATACTCCTGACCCTTATCGCCTTCCTTATGAATAAGGTAGTGGATTGTAGCGCGGTGTCCGGGAGCCGCCCTGTACTCTAAAATCGACTTATCCTGCAGGATATCAAGCGCAGGCAGATATCCGTGGTATTCCTTAAAAAGCGGCAGTATTATCTGCTGCGAGAGCATATCCTGTAAAAGAACGCAGATTATAAGCTTAATCTCTTCCGTTATTTCGCTGCGGTTTTCAGCATAGTATTTCAGATAGGCAAGTTTACATACCTTGTGCATATCCTCTTTTTCCTTGCTAAGCCCCTGAATACACTTAAACAAAAACGGCTCCGTAATTTTCTCATGTATAACATAGTCATAGCAGCACTGACAGATAAAGGCAAGAATGACCTCGTCCCTTCCACCCGCCTTCATATACGAGCTGAATATATCCATCTTCTCGCCCACATACGAGCCGGTATAAAGCATCTGTATAATAATCCTTTCGCTCAGTTCATAGGGCTCTACGCCGAAATCACACGCCGCCTTCCATATATCCCGCATGTCCTTCGTACTGCCGTTATAAAAGCGTATCAGATATTTAAGTACATTTTCATCGTACTTTCCCCTTTTCATGACATAGTGGAGAATTTCCGTCATGAAAACATTTTCCTCCTGCACGTCTTCTGCTAAAAGTCTGCTGGACATTCTTACAAGCGTCTTAGCGTCCATTCCGTATGGTCCGATACGCAGTACCCACTCATAAGCCTCCTCATACATTCCTCTAAGCACCATAATACGCACTACTTCTTTCCTATCGTTTGAGGCGATATCCTCAAGCCTTAAAGTCGAAAGATACTCGTCAAGCTCCCATGTGCGATCTGTATCATAATAATATTTAACAAGCTTAATCCTTATCTCCTGACGATATTTATCCAAGAGAAAATCCGTATCTGCAAGATGCTTAAACTGCTCCGCATTATCTTCCGAAACAACAAGGGAATTTTTATTCGCATAACACATATGAATGTCATATCCAAGATGAGTATTAATATACGGCTTCGCAAGCTCCATAAGATTTCCGGCTGCAAGCAAACGCTCAGTATGATAATGAATACTGCTGGCATAACGGTTTCTATATCCGTCCTCTAGAATAATTCGACATTCCTCATCATAAATCGGCACCTGCGCGTGCCTTCCTGAAACCGCATACGCCATCTGTCCCGCAGCATACGGATATACCAGAATGACCTGCCGCACTTCATCGCTTTCTATTATGATGTCCTGAGTAAATATTAAAGACACTAACCCCTTTGCCGTCTCTTCATCGACCATCGAGCGCGTTAAAATATTCCGGTACAAATAGGCAAGATGCTTATTGATTCTACCGTTCTTTATCTGCTCTATGACAAAACGCTCCATCGCGGGCAGGTAGTTTATATAAATCTCCGGTATCATGTCCTTACGCTTGTGCACATACGCATAAAGATAAGCGGTAATCTCATAATTCAAATCGCTTTGATATGAAAAATACATAAGCACCATCTTAGGCAGCGTTTCTTTGCCGTCTAAAGACAGCGACTTCATATAAAATTCATACAGTCCGGTAATCCGCAGATTTTGCTCTACCCCTAAACGATACCACTTAAGATACTTCTCACCATACAGATTTCCTTTAATGAGAATAGTACAAATTGCCTGAAGAATATCATTCTGCGGCTTTTTATCATAACAGGTAACAAGGATATCAAATAAAATCCGTGAAAAATCCTTCCTTTTCTGTGCTAAATATATGAGCTGGATTACTACATCGTCTTTAAGCAATTCATTTTTTGCCGCATAGTTAAGTATCTGCAGCTCAAATTCGTCCAGTTTAAGCAGCATCGCCGGATTCATAGCAAGCACATTCCATGCCTCCATATAAAATATGGGGCTGTTGCATTTATTTTCAAAAAGCTCCTCAAACAACGTCCATCTTCTTGAGGCATTATTAATATATTCGTCCGCAATAAACAGAAGTATCCATGCAATACGCCAGTTGCCGCGGTTTCGTTCATATATCCTTGATATTACCTGCGCCGTATCAACCGTATCTTCTTCCTGTCTGCTGCATAACGCCGTAAGATACAGATAATAACAAAAGTATTCCGGTTTTTCATCTCTTAGCGCTCTTACGGCTTCCTCGTCCTGTTCGAGAATCCACCTTGCCTCGTTAAAACGCTCCTGAGTTATGTACATATGCGCCTGAAAAAGTCCTGTAGATAAGTCCTTACCATACAGCCCTTTCAAACGATCTATCAGTTTGCCTGTCTCATCTAACCATGTCTTCGTACTAATCTTCTTTAGACGGAAATTCTGATAAAACTGAACAAGCTGCACAATGACGCGCTTTCTCTCTTTATAAATTCCATGAAGCTTACGCGCCGACTCAGCGCGCTTTACAACCGTTACCGGAACAGTAATCGTATGATTAGCGCTTGTAAGTCTGATACAGCCGTAATTATTTCCCGCATGAAGTCTATCGTCAAGTATGTAATAATATAATCTAAACATATTTCCGAGGAACTTATCGTCCGATATCTCGTCTTCGTCTATATTTAAAAAGTCCCCTTCCGTCTCAATGCGAAGCTGCGTATATCCCCAGCCGTTGCGGTTAATCACAAGCGCATAACGTGCAAGCGCCTCTGGATTTTCTATCACAATATCCATTTCTTCCGGAATAAATTCCACCGGCTTCTTTTTATTGATGGTAAGCAGAAATTCTTCTACATTGTGTTCATTACCATAGACTTTAGAAAGTCCTTTATATGCGTTATAGTACTGCCTGTCGTTGCCGGTAAATATCTGCTCAAATTCCTTACTATAGAATAACTTTACGGCTTCTTGCCACTCGCTCTTTGCCAGATTCGTAAAATGAAACAGATTTCTTATATCTCCTATACTGGAAGTAACCGCGCCTTTTATTACGGTAACGGAAAAAGGGAGATAGTACTCTCCCTGATTTGATATAATATTAAAGGCGCCTTTTATCTCGTCGCCGATTTCCATTGCAGAAGCGTCAACCCTATAATAAATATCGTCCTGACTTCCGCTAAAAGACGGGGTAAGACACTCCATGCGCAAATCCGTGGAAATAACATGTCCCTCTGTCAAAGCGCCCTCCGGCGCATAAATAGTAAATACGCCTTCTTCAACGTCTCCGGGCTTAAGCGAAATATCAACACGCGGGCATGAAAAATCCACGGAAGTATTGTCGGTTCTGAAATTCCCTTCTAGTATCTGTTGGATAATCTGTTTCAACTTTAAGTACCACGCCTTATTGTAATATTACTATATATATTTAATTTCCTTTAATTGTAATAGCATGCAGATATGCGTCCGAACCGCGTGCACAAGATACGGTAATCTGTTTGCCGCTTGTGAGCACCTTACAGTTGCTAACGCTGCTAACTGCATCGAGTTTAAGAATCATTTCACCCTGCGCAGTATTGAGATATAATACATCTTCTGTTGACTTACTGCTGACAGTTCCGGTTACGGTCATCGGTGAAGAAGTATCTATCTGCGCTGCCGCCGCTGCCGTCTTACTTCCCAAAATCACTGCCGCATGCATATAAGCGTCTGAACCGCGGTATGCGGTAAGTGTCAGATTACGTCCCGGTGTAAGAACCATACCTAATCTTGAATCCGTATTAGCGTCAATGACAATCTGCATTTCTCCGCCTGAGGTATTAAGACACAATAATTTCTCTGTAGTATTATTTCCTATCGTACCTGTAAATACTGTAGTCTGAGCCGTTACTGCATTTGCCGGAGTAGGCGTATATCCCGTTGATACTCCGCTTGAGGTTGAGCCTGAGCCGATTGAACCTGCCGGATCATCAATGATTACCGCATGAAGATAGGCATCGGAACCACGCCCACAGGTAATAGTGTATGTTTTGTTTACTAAAAGAACAGGTCCTGCGTTCATCTTAGTAGTATCGTCCAGCTTAATATGCATCTCGCCGCTGCCGGGTACATTAAAGTAAAGCATTTTATCGGTTGATTTGGTGCTTATCGTTCCCGATGCTTTAAAAGTATTAGTCGTATCAACAGTAGCATTTCCTTCCGGTTCGTCAGTAAAAATCTTTACCGCATGAAGATAAGAATCATTACCATATGCTACGGACACATATATACGGCGATTAGGATTTAAGACTTTAATGCCGCTGACATCAGTACTTTGGTCTATCTTAATCTGCATCATGCCTTCATTGGTAGAAAGATATAATACATTTCCCGACGTTTTACTTGATATGGTTCCCTGCACAGTAGCTATAATATCCGCCGCTTCTGCTTGTATCCGGTTGAACGGCATAACCATAATGCCCAGCATAAAGCAGACTGCAAGCCACAATTTTACATTTTTAAGTTTTTTCATTTCACATTTTACCTCCCTGAATTAATATTGATGCTATGTTATGTAAACACATTATATAGAATATATTATACAATATATAGCGTAAGAAGGCAATAGGGTATGTGAAAAAAATGGAAAAAATATATAGTTTGGTTTTGATGACATGGACACATATAGTTCCATTTCACCCTCTGAAAATCCTTTTCTTATCAGCCATGTATAAGAAGGCAACTGGCACCTTGCAGTATCAAAGCCATCTTCCGTAGGACGTTCAAAGTGAACTTCTACTTTTTGGATTCCATCTTCTTCAAAAGTCTGTGTATGTACAATCTCCGTACCATCTGCCAAAGTGATATAAGGATAAACCATGAGCCGCAACTCCTTTTCGTTTTAGTATATCATGCTCTTCTATTCATATATCTGCTACGCTTATTTTTTAATACTCTTTTGACAAAGATTTTTTGTTCATATCAAACTGCTGATAATATACAGGAATATTATATCTGTCTCGCAGCCCTGTCAGATATTGTATATCCTGTCTGGTCGCTTCTAACGCTGTCACAATGATAAGTTTGTCAGCATTATTTTTATTGGGATAATGGTTATATTCCAAAAGCTGACCTAGAGCCTGTCTTATTGCTAGTCTTACGTTATCCGCTGTTTTTAATTCAAAATATACCTTATTCCCCTGCCGGTCTACTGCCTTTATATCAACAAAATCTTTATCTGTTACAACATCTTTGTAACCCTTGCTTCTTAGATATTCTACCAATTCATTTGATAACTCGTTGTGTTTCAACTTCATTATGTATTCAGACTTGGCTGCTTCTACAACCCCTATTTTCTTTTGTGGTAAAATATCTGCAACATAGTCATAATAGCCTGGAAGCGTTTTCACATAATTATTATCAATCTCTTTGTCGGCTAATGGGATGTCGCTTTCTGGATGCGCAAGCAGATATTTATCAATCATGGGTTTTTCATGCGTAACAAAATCTTTCAGAGTTTCAATATAGTTCATGCCCGATGGATAATACCATTTCCATTTATTTGTATTTGGCGAAAATTCCTCAAATATCTTGCCTGTGTCCTCTAGCATATCTTTAATTGCAAGAATATAAGGCAATTTCGTGGAGTCATTCCTACAACACAGGGTAATAGATGCTTCTCCTGATGTATTACAATCCCAGTTAATCAGATAAATCTTGTCAACTATATCTGTTTTGTTCCAGAAAGAAATCACAATATAATCTTCGCTACCGCGAAAATACATGCCTTTTTCAAGTCTGCCCTTATTATTTATTTTTCTCGGCACAAAATAGAAATTATCATGTTCTAGCTGCCATTTTAAAAGGAAGTCCAAGCAATTCCTGTGCATTTCAATAATATTAAGCTTACTCATTATTATTCTACCCTTATCATAAATATATTTTTGTTTCTATTTTATACGAGAGTTTACATATTATCAATATTTCAATCTGTCTATAAAAAGAATTAACAGAAGTTTTATCTAAAAATTTGCCCCCCTGCTATGCAGGAGGGTATTTTTGTCTATTGCACAGTTCAACAGCGTCATAGATATCTTGAATTAAATTATTATCCGGGTTCAGATATGCGGCTGACGCCTACATAGATACGTGAAATCTCATACCATGTAGGGAAATCCACAATCCCGGTCTGCGGAAGCCCGAAAACCTTCTGGAATACGCGCACCGCTTCCGCCGTATCGCTTCCGTAAACACCGTCCACCGCCACTGTGGGAATCGCCGGATAATTCTGCGCAATACGGTTGAGCTGCTGCTGAATCTGTCTTACCTTATCTCCCGATGCACCGATGCTCAGATTGTAGCCTGGAAAAGAAGACGGCACTCCTGAAACGCTGACCGCTGTATTTATATACATATCATTACCGTAGTAATATCTGATTATCTCGATTGCCGAATAACCCTCATCGCCAAGATATTTGGAGCCCCACTGGCTTAAACCGTTGCATGTCACTCTCCTGCCGTCGCAGTATGAAGTGAAAATGGGCTGTCTAACTCCCGGTCTTGATAAATAATTCAAAAAGATACTGTCTACAAGTCTGTCAATATTTTCATAGGTATTTCTGCCGCGAATCCATTTCTGGTCGTATGCAGTTGAAGATGTAATTGTGAAATTATATCCTTGATTCCTATACCATTCTGTATATACCCTGTTTAGTGTAAAGGACATAATTGCTAGAATATTGGCGTAAATAGTGCTTTCAGGCCATGTCGCGTATATTTCAGAAGAAGCCACGTTTTTAATGTATTCCTTGTAGTTTACATAATAGTTGGGCGCGCTGCTATCAGACGGCACTCCGTCATGTACAACCACATATTCCGGCACGACTACGCGGCTAAGCACAATTTCGCCGGTCTCATCTATCGGCTTTATTTCATCTTCGGGAATTTTGGGCGGATATTCGCCGTACAGGGTATGGTCGGGAATCAATATTATTTCTTCTTCTGCGTTTGCCGTTTCCGTAGGAATCATGCGGATATTTTGTACCGCCGTCACATCAGGCAGCACTTCCACTCCGGAAATCTGCACAGGCTCGTAGCCTTCCGCCTCTACGGTCAGATTATATTCCGAATACGGCATCGGAGAATCGGGGGTAAGGCTATATGAAAGTGGCGGCGCCATAAGTTCAACTTCCTGAGCCTGCCCCGAACTATCCGTATTAAGAGTTTCCAACGTCGTCTGCGGAGTGCCGGTATATGCAATGGTAATAACGGCGTTCTGAATCGGTATAAAGCCGATGTCCGAAGTTACGTTAATCTGCAGTCTACCGGTCACTTCGCCTTCCGTCTGTGCGCTTTTTATCGCTTTTGGGTTCATATATTTACCTGCTTAAACCTTATTATCTTTCTAGTTATTATATGCAGGCATTTCTATTTTGTCAGCAGCATCATAATATCATTGCTTCTTGCGACGAATTTCGTCATAGCCTCCGGTTCAAGCGGAGCCTGCTGTAACAGCGCAAGGTCGTAGAGCTGTTCGCAAATCATTTTCACATTATCTCCGTCCTTATGCTCAAGCACATACTGAACAAGCGGGTGGTTGGCGTTTAAAATCAGGGTTTCGCCTTCCTTGTTGCCGAACATTCCCATGTCCATGCCCTGAACCGCATACATCTTCATCATATCCTGCATTCTTCTGGTCTCTTCGGACAGGGTTATCATGGAAGATATTTTCTTATTTTTAAGCTTCTCCACCTTAACGGTTATGCCGTCCTTCTTAAGCGCTTTCTTCATAATCTTGGAGATTTCTTCCGTCTGCTCTTCTAACTCTTTCTCCGCCTTCTTACTTGTCTTAGACTTAAAAGTATCCGTCAAGTCGGCGTCTATCCTCTGGAACTTAATGCCTTCGTTCTTCGCTTCAAGCTGCGAGACAAACGGCTGGTCGATGTTATGGGTAAGTATAACCGCGTCCATCTTCGCTGCCTTAAACATATTTATATACTGGCTCTGCTGCTTTTCGTCGGTTACATAGTAGATGACCTTTTCTTTCTTTTCTGTTTCCGACTCCTCAGCGTTCTCATCTGACTCTCCTGTATTCTCGTCTACAACTTCGGCTTCAACCTTTTCTCCATTCTCATCTACGGCATCGGCTTCAACCTTTTCTCCATTTTCGTCTACCACCTCAGCTTCAACCTTCTCGCCGTTTTCATCAGTTGCAGAAGCTTCCGCCTCGTCCGGATCGATTTTATTCACTTCCAGACATTCAGGCAGGGTAAGATACTGACCGTCCAAATTCTTAAACAAGATATAATCGGTCATCTTTTCACAGAACTTATCGTCCTTTAAGCAGCCAAATTTAATGAATGGGCTTATATCGTCCCAGTATTTCTCATACTCTTCTTTCTCGGTCTTGCACATGCCGGAAAGCTTATCTGCGACTTTTTTCGTAATATACTCGCTGATTTTATTTACAAATCCGTCGTTCTGCAATGCGCTTCTTGAGACGTTGAGCGGCAAATCAGGACAGTCTATAACGCCCTTAAGCAGCATTAAAAATTCGGGAATGACTTCTTTAATATTATCCGCGATAAATACCTGACTGTTGTAGAGTTTAATAGTGCCCTCGATGGATTCATATTCCATGTTAATCTTCGGGAAATACAATATACCCTTTAAGTTAAAAGGATAATCCATATTCAGATGAATCCAGAACAAAGGCTCTTTGTAATCCTGGAATACCTTGCGGTAAAATTCCAGATATTCTTCCTTTGTGCATTCATTCGGGTGCTTAGCCCACAGCGGATTAGTCTCGTTCAAAAGTTCGGGACGCTTCTTAATCTTTAACTTCTGCTCGTCCTCTTCCTTCTCTTTCTTGATTTCTTCAACTACCTCGTCGGTATCAAGCTTCTCAGCTTCCGTAATGGTCTGTGTATCCGTTGAATTTGCTTTAGAAAGATAAATTTCTATTGGCATGAAGGAGCAGTATTTCTTAACAACTTCCCTTGCCTTGTATTCGTTGCAGAACTCCAGACAGTCTTCATTGATAAAAAGGGTAATCTCCGTGCCTACTTCGCTTCTGTCGCCCTCTTTCATATCAAATTCCGTACCGCCGTCACACTCCCAATGAACAGCCTGCGCGCCTTCCTGATAGGAAAGGGAATCAATATGCACCTCATCTGCTACCATGAAGGCAGAATAAAATCCCAAGCCGAAATGTCCGATAATCTGGTCGTCGTTTGTCTTGTCCTTATATTTCTCAATAAAATCCGACGCACCCGAAAATGCAATCTGATTAATATATTCCTCAACCTCGTCCGCGGTCATGCCAAGTCCATTATCAATTACTTTAAGAGTCTTCTCTTCCGGATTTACAATGACCTGAATCTTCGCCTTATAGCCATCGGGCAGGGTATACTCGCCCATCATATCCAGCTTTTTCAATTTTGTGACTGCATCACAGCCATTAGAAATCAGTTCACGGAAGAAAATGTCATGGTCCGAATACAACCACTTCTTGATAATAGGAAAAATATTGTCGCTGTTAATAGATAAATTGCCATGTTTTGCTGCCATATAATCACGTTCCTTTCTGTTGTTTCAATATCTAAAAATCAGTTTAATGCGACACATGAGAAATGTCAAGAAAAAATTAGCACTCATTTATCTTGAGTGCTAACAATATCTTTGAAACCTTTTATTTTAGCGGTTTTGCGGATTTATAAATTTTTTCTAAACACAGATTTTATGCAAAATCAACTTAACTGCAATGTTTACAAAATAATGGGTTGAGTTCCTACCTTCTTTTTCTTCTGCTCCATTTTATTTTTTTCCATAAGTCTTTTTTTCAAATCCTCTGGAATTTCTTTCCCCTGATTAGCATAAATTATTGCCTGTAAAGCATCTTCGTCCTCATGTTCGTCTTTAATATCAAATTTTGATATACTAATACCAAGCCTCTCCAGTTCTTCTGCAATCTTCATTCTTCTTCCTATTTCCACTTCCGTAACAGGCTCCTGACCATATGTTATATGAGGAGTCAACGGTTTTTCTACTTTGTCAAAAATATCATCTATATTTATCATTTTAGTTTCCATAATCATCTGCCTCCAATATCATATTTTATCTTAATTTCAGCACAATTTTTCAATAATTCCCGCATTGCCATTGTTCCATTATTCTTGTATTCTTTATATTTCCTGACTGCCAGACTGCTATAATAAATCAGCGCCTCTCCTTTGTCAAATCCATTTAGTTTTGTCAGTACCCTTACATTTCCATCATTTCCTACTACAGTCATTATATACAAAGAATCATTCAGGCAGAATGTTTTAAAATCCGTGCCTGAAAATGTTCCTGTACTTGGATGGTTATGTATAAACATCATCGTGTTTTTACTTGAACCCTTCATTGCCTTATAAGCATCCGGATTACTTCTTGTCTCTATCTCATTCGCTTCCCCTAGAATAACCCATGTATCCCAATGAACTATATCAATCAAAATCCCAACCTCTTTTGAATCATTTTTTTCTTTTGATATGGAAAGAAGCCTTTTATGTTGTTCCTGTAAAAATAAATTTTCTTTCTCTGAAAACCCCGATAATTTAATTTTAGGAATTTTAGAAATAGCTATATCCGTTATTTTAATTGGTCTATTCTTTTTCTTTTGTCCGAAATCTTCCGCCAAAATTTGTCTCCTGTTACCTATACTGACCTGCCATCTTTCAAGTTACTATATAAATATAATACCATTTCTTCTTGTTAATATCAACAACCTCACAAGTCTGTTGCACATAATCAACTTTGAAGAGCGTGAATTGGCTCGTTACTCGCTAAAATACATATTATATACATCAAAAAAACTTAAGGTCGTAACATTTTCATCATGGATAAAATGAACGTTCTCCCACAACTCTTCATTGAGCTTCTTCGTCAGGTCATTGACAAATGCGCTGTATTCCTGCCCGAAAACCTCCGCCCTACGCTGTTCAACGATTTTCACCTTATTACTATCAGTCTCTTCCTTATCAAACGCGCTGATACATTTAATAATCTGATATCCGGCTTCGGTCTCCACTACTTCGCTGATTTCTCCGTTTCCAAGATTAAACGCCGCTTCTTCAAGCGCCGAATCCATCTCTCCTTTGCCAAAAGAATATGTGCTTTTACTATCTTCATTATATTTCACTACAAGCTCGTCAAAGTCTTCCCCTTCTGTCGCCCTCTCCCATACTTCACACGCCAGCATATAGGTTTCTTCTTTAGACTTCTGCGTATATTCTATTTTTTTACCGGTTCCGTCTGTGGCGTAGGTTTTAAATAAAATATGCTGCACCGTAATAGTCCGCGCCTCGTCGTCGCTTATTTCAGGATTTATGTCCTTGATAATATATTTATAGACCTTATCCGCAAGGGCGTACTCTTTATAAAGCCCCTCGATAGTATCCTTATCTACCCCCATTGCCTCTATTTCCGTCTCATTTAACGAATTAAAGTAAACCTCGGCGGCGTTTCCCGCCTGCTGCTCTTCTTCTTCGGAAAGTTCCACCTCATACTGCTGCGCCATAAGTTTCATGGTTTTTATCTGCGCAATCTGCGCTAAAGCTATGTCCTTGACATTCTCTTCTAAAGTAATATCACCCAGATTGGCATTCCAAATCTCAGCGCCATAAATCCTCTCATACTGGTTCTGGATATTGGTAAGATACACCATTATCTCCGGCTGCGTGCAGGAAACAGAACCAATACGGAATATCTCGTCTTTCTCAAATCCCGTAGTCAGCACCACGTTCACGCCATCCTTGCTTTTCGTCCCGCAAGCTGAGAGTTGGGAGAGCGCTGCGCATATGAGTAAAATAATTATGCTTATTTTTATCCGTTTTTTCGTCATATTTTCTCCGTTTTTAAATTATAAAAGTGTTCCTATTCGGTGTTCTATAAACCAGAATTTATAGTGCTACAAAGATTTCGAGTAACATATTTCTTGTGCGCCTAATCCCTGTTTCAAATGCTCTGTTGCACAAAATCCCTTTGCTTCATAGAACATTCTTGCTCTTATATTGTCAAAGAAAACCCATAAAACAACTTCAGAAAATCCCTCATCTTTTATATCTGACAACACTCGCTCCATCATCAAACTGCCATAGCCTTTCTGCCAGTTGTGCGGTAGGCTATGAATGCAGATAAACTCTGCTTTCCCATACATGTCTGAGTCACGGGCAGCATCCCACCAGGCAATACAATGCGGTTGACCATCGAGTGTCAGAATATAGCCATTTCCTTTCTTTTCTTCCAATAGTTTCTTATACATGCTTATTGCTTGGTCCATGTTGGTATATCTATCCAATGTGTTTTTATCCAGTATGTTTTGAAACGCGGCTTTCCAGCTTTCTGTCTGGACATATGCAAGCACGGATTCGTCTCCAGCTTGAACTCTTCTAATGAAAACACTCATGTTCTTGCCCCCATAAATCCCCGATTTTCTGATATCACTATATCCTATTTTTAACAGATACACAATTCCAAAAAGAACTTTACCTAAAGCAAATCATAACGTTCAAGTCTACAAGCGGCATGGATACATATGGTTTCCCGCCGCGGTCCTTGGAAAACGCCGGTACTTAGTGAAAAAGCTGCTTTTTAGCTTTTGAACTTAGTACCGCTGCGATTTTCCACGGAACGAGAGTGTGCCGCAAGGGAAACCATATGTGTCCATGCCGCCCCCGCCAGCCATTACCTTATAACCTTTCCCCACTTTTATCATACCAACACTCCCCATCCGTCAACACATAATCCTCCCCCGACAAAACCGCATTTATATAATCCTTTGCCGATTCAAGCCTTCTTTTAAAAGCAACGCCAGCTCCAAACAATTCCGTACTATGTATATCCGAACCAGCCGTCATCGGCAGCTTATGTTTCGTCGCATATGCAATCGCCCTTTTATCATAATCCGGATTATTATGCCCCGTACTTCGCGGGTTAGAATGCGCGCCGTTTATTCCTTCTACCCCGTCCACCAATTCAGGAAACAAACGAACCTGCGAGATATACCCTGCTTCGCGGCAAGGGTGTGCATGTATAACCATGCCGCCGCTTTGGTGTATGAGTTTGTACTGCCCTTCTATATCAGCGTTTAGGATATCCGGGTTATTAAGCATCCACTCTTTATCAATGCCATATATAAGAAATTCGGTGCCTGAAAAGCCCGCTTCATACCCGAAAAAAACGTCCAAGCCGATTTTATCCCCTTCGTCTTTGGCGTTCTCATATCCTTTGCAGAAATCGTTTACCCACTCTTTCCACGGCTTACTTCTGTCTATTGCGGTATTCCCGCCCCAGTTATGATCTGTCACAAAAATACCCGTGTATCCGTATTCTTTACACGCCCTCGCCATTTCCTTTCCGGCGGAGTGCGCGCATGCGCTTGCCTCCGCCGTGTGCAGATGTGTTTCATACAAATACGGATATCGGGTTTTTATTTCTTCGTACATTTATTTATATCTCCAACAATGATACTTTATTTTATCACATGAATCCAGCCTGCAGGCGCCTCTATGCGTCCCATCTGAATGCCTGTCAACGTGTCGTACAGTTTTCTTGTGACAGGTCCCATTTCATTCATGCCGCTTGGAAGCAGTATCTCTTTGCCGTGGTCCACAATCTTTCCTACCGGAGAAATAACCGCAGCCGTGCCGCACAGACCGCACTCAGCAAATTCCTTAACCTCTTCAAGTGCAACCGCTCTTTCTTCAACCTCCAGACCAAGATATTCCTTCGCCACAGTCATAAGCGAACGGCGTGTAATTGAAGGTAAAATGCTGTTAGATTTCGGCGTTACAACCTTGTTATCCTTAGTTACAAAAAGGAAGTTAGCGCCGCCTGTCTCCTCAACATAGGTTCTGGTCGCTGCATCAAGATACATATTTTCATCATAACCGTCCTCATGCGCCGTCACGATAGCATACAAGCTCATTGCATAATTAAGTCCCGCTTTAATATGTCCTGTGCCGTTCGGCGCTGCCCTGTCATAATCGCTTACTCTGATTGTCAGCGGTTTAGCGCCGCCTTTAAAGTAAGGACCTACCGGAGTCGTAAATACCCTGAACTGATATTCATCAGCCGGCTTTACGCCGATTACCGCTGAACTTCCGAACATATACGGACGGATATACAATGTCGCCCCCGAACCATAGGGCGGAACATAAGCTTCATTAGCCGCTACAGTCTGCGTTACCGCCTGAACAAAGCGCTCTTTAGGGAATATCGGCATTTCAAGCCTTTTACATGAATCTTCCATACGCTGCGCGTTCAAATCAGGACGGAAGGTAACGATATGTCCGTCCTCCGTAGTATACGCCTTCATTCCTTCAAAACAGGTCTGCGCATACTGCAGCACCCCCGCGCACTCATTGATAGTGATTGAGGCATCGGAGATAAGCTCTCCCTCGTCCCATGCTCCATTTTTATAATTTGATACATATCTCTTATCTGTTTCACAATAACCAAATCCGAGATTCGCCCAATCCAAATTTTTCTTTTCCATGATAATCGTCCTTCTTCCTCAATGTATGTTGTTAAAAATATGTTATTAATAAGTATTATACTTTTCTTTTTAAAAGTCAACCCTTTAATATAGAAGCCAAAATATCCATCGCCACATCATATGCAAAATCATTGACCGCCTTTTCACACATGCGTATCGCTTTTTTATCCTTTTCAGGAATCCTGTACTGTTTCAGCCTCTTTAAGCTTTCCACCGCGCCGTCGCCGTCGAAATCGTCAAGCTGTTTATTCAGATTTTCCAACGCCTTCCGCCATTCACTATCCGAGATGGATATTTTTTCCTTCGGCGCTTCTACGACTTCTTCTTTTTGCTCAGGTACGTCATGAGTGAAATATTTATCCAGATTTTCTCCCAACGTCCGCATCATGCTGAAAAGAATCGGCGTCTGTACTTCCACTTCCTCAAGCCTGCCGCCCTTGCTCTTTTTCTCCAGTTCAAAAGCTTCTTCTGCAAGTTCGTCCGCACCTACGTTGCGCGCATTTCCTTTAAGGGCGTGCGCTATGATGGCGTAGCCGTATATGTCTTCCTTATCAAGCATTGCTTTAAGCTGCGCTTCTTTCTCCGGCAGCATGGCACGGAAATCGCGCAGCACCTTTTTATATAAAGCACGGCTGCCGCCCATATATTTAAGTCCGTGGGAAAAGTTTATACCCATATCAATAAGGGTTTCTTCGTCCATGCTGATAGCTTCCTCTTCCACTTCAACCTCATCAGACGTTTCCGTGTTGCCGGAGAGATATACAAGTTCATGTGGAAGATATTTTATCAGCATATCCTCCAGCTTTTCAGACTCTATGGGCTTCGTCAGATAATCCTCAAAGCCTTCTTTTAAATAAAATTCCCTTGCGCCCACTACTGCATTTGCAGTCAGGGCGATAATCGGAATATCTCTTGATGGATTACCCTCAAGCGCCCTTATCGCGTGCATGGTCTGAACGCCGTCCATAACCGGCATCATATGGTCCATGCAGATAAGATGGTATTCCTTATGCTTAAGCATTTCCAGACATTCTTCTCCGCTTGAGGCTACATCAATCTGCAGTCTTGTCTTACGCAGCAAATCCTGTGCTACCGCCAAATTCATCGCGTTATCGTCCACTATCAGTATTCTTGCAAGCGGGGCAATGAATTTCTCCCGATATCCCTTTGACGTACTGACGCTTCTATTATACTGCTTCTGGAAGTCTCCAAGCGGCGAAGGGTCTATCACCTTCTGGGGAATGGCGAAGGAAAATGTCGAGCCCTTGCCATATTCGCTCTTTACCTCTATTTTGCCGCCCATCAGCTCTACAAGTTTAGTTGTTACCGCCAGACCTAGTCCGGTGCCTTCTTCGCTGCGCCCCGCTTCCATATCGAGTCTTGTAAAAGTACCGAAAATTTTATCTATGTCCTCTTCTTTTATCCCGACGCCCGTATCTTCGACCGCGATTTCCAGCATAATCTCGTCTTTATCATGCTGCTTCCATGAAAGGTGCAGGGTAACGCTGCCGGATTTGGTATATTTTACGGCGTTAGATAAAAGATTGCCTACAATCTGCCTCAGATGAATTTCATCGCCCGACAGCTTATAGGGCACGTCTGCGGCGATATCCAAGATAAGACGCAGTTTTTTCCTTCTTAAAGGTATCGATACGCTGTTTATCAAGTCATTTAAAAGCGAGCTGATATCATAAATACCGTTAAGCAGCTCCATTTTTCCCGACTGAATCCTTGAAAAATCCAGAATGTCACTGATAAGCGAAAGAAGAATGTCGCCCGCATGTTTTATATCCAGAGCGTATCCCCTGATGGTCTCGTCCTGACTCTCCCTGATAATCAGTTCGTTAAGGCCGAGCATGGTATTAATCGGCGTTCTGATTTCATGCGACATATTTGCGAGGAATATATCTCTGGCGCGTCCCGCCTTATCCGCATCGTCTATGGCGCGTTTTAGCTCCTCGTTCTTCTTTTCCAACTCATCTTTTGCAAGTAAAATAGAAACTGCCTGACTTTCAAGTTTGGTGGTAAATTTTGTTTTGCGTTCGCTCATGCTTAATCTCCTATAGTTTTATGTTACGAGTTTAGGCAAAATGAACAAAAACGGGGCTCCATGCCTGAGAAGCGGTAAGTCGCCCCTTATTTTGTTCATTTCACCTAAACTCTGGTTTTCTTTCATACTTCACAAATCGATAAGCAATATCGAAGTATGTCTGCTCCTCGCCGTCTGCGGTAATTTCCCACTCTTCAAGTTCATCAAGATTCGGGAAGTATGCGTCCGCCTCGTAGTTATGCTCTATTTTTGTCACATGCACCACGTCGCAGTAGGGGAGCATCGTGCGGTAAACGCTCTCGCCCCCGATGATATAGACGTCCTCCGTTTTATACTTTTTTAATTCTTCTAATAGTTCGTCAATACTGTGTACGATGTCTGCACCCTTCACCCTATAGCCTTGATTGGCGGAAAGAATAATATTCGTCCTGCCTTCAAGCGGCATTCCCTGCGGGAAAGTTTCTAACGTCTTTCTTCCTAAAACAACCACCTTCCCCATTGTCTCTTTTCTGAACATCTTATGGTCGTTTGGTATGCGGATAAGCAGACCGCCTTTATTGCCAATCGCCCAGTTTTCGTCTACTGCAACTATCATGTTCATTATAATAACCTCTACTCTCCTATTATGGCATAGTTTATATAAAAATCATATTGCTATCGGGATATTTTCTATCTGCGGACCTGTCACATAATTTTCCAGACTCACATCATTTCTGGTAAATTGATAGAAGTCTTTTATCTCCGGATTAAGCGTAAACTTCGGCGCGTCATACGGCTGCCGCTCAATCAATTCTTTAATAATCGGAATATGTCTGTCATAGATATGCGCGTCCGCTATCACATGGACCAGCTCGCCGACCTTCATATCGCAGACCTGCGCAAGCATATGCACAAGCACCGCATACTGCACCACATTCCAGTTATTCGCCGCCAACACGTCCTGCGAACGCTGATTGAGGATTGCATTAAGTGTAAGCTTATCTTCGCCTTTTTTCTGCGTTACGTTAAAAGTCATACTGTACGCGCACGGATAAAGCCGCATTTCATGTAAATCCTGATGTACATAAATATTCGTCATTATGCGTCTGCTGAAAGGATTGTTCTTAAGGTCATAGATTACCCTGTCAACCTGATCCATCTCACCTTCTTTATACTGGTGCTTTACGGACATCTGATATCCGTATGCCTTGCCAATGGAGCCATCTTCGCCCGCCCATTCGTCCCATATATGACTGTGCAGATCATGAATATTGTTAGACTTTTTCTGCCATATCCACAACATCTCGTCAGTCGCACTCTTAAGCGCGGTCTTTCTTAAGGTAATGATAGGAAATTCCTGTGACAAATCATATCTGTTCACTACGCCAAACTTCTTCACCGTATACGCCGGAGTCCCGTCTTCCCAATGGGGCCTTACCTTCTCTCCTTCGGTGCTCGTCCCGTTTTCCAGAATGTCTTTGCACATATTTATAAATACTGTATCCGCCAGACTCATTTATTTACGTTTCTCCTCTCTTTATGCTGCCGACTTCGTTCTCCTGCCGCCCTCTACCTGTCATACTTATCACAAATCGCGTTAATCTGGTCTGCAAACCTTGCCAAGTCCTTATTTGCGCCGCCTTCATTCTTCTTAATAACAGCCAAAAGTCTCTGTCCTGCTGCCACAAGCCTTGCAAATACATCTGACATACCGTGGATTTTCTTCTTAAGCACAACCGGTTCAGCTTCATAAATGAACCTGCCTTCAAGCAAATCATATCTTGTTCCGCTGTACGGCGCATAAGCGTCCAGCTTATACTCGTTTCTTAGGCACTCTGTAAAAATCTTACATATACTGTCCTCACCATGTACGACAAACACCTTTTGTGGCTTCTTCTCAAAGCCGTTGATAAAGCGAATCAGCCCCGCTTTGTCGGCGTGTCCGCTCATACCTACGAGCTTCTCTATTTTAGCCCTAATCTCAATCGTCTCACCAAAAAGCTTAACCTCTTTTATGCCTTCTACAATGGCACGCCCCAACGTGCCGACCGCCTGATATCCTACAAAAAGTATCGTACACTCCGGCCGCCACAGATTATGTTTCAGATGGTGCCTGATACGCCCCGCCTCGCACATGCCGGACGCGGAGATAATAACCTTCGGTTCGTTCTCAAAGTTGATTGCCTTTGATTCGTCGCTTGTAATCGCTAAATGCAATCCCGGAAACATAATCGGGTTAATGCCTTTTCTTATAAGCTCAAGCGCCTCTTCGTCGAAACAATCCATACTGTTATTCTGGAAAATTCCCGTCGCTTCCACGGCAAGCGGACTATCCACATAAACCGGAAAGTCTTCATGCCCTGTTACAAGCCGCTCTTCCTTAATATGACGTAAGAAATACAGCATTTCTTGCGTCCTGCCTACTGCAAAAGACGGAATTACAACATTGCCACCTTTATCAAATGTTCTCTTTAAAATCCTTACTAACTCCGGTATATAATCGGGGTTGCCGTCGCCGTGGTACTTGTCGCCGTATGTAGATTCCATAATGACATAATCGGCTTCCGGCGTGTACTGCGGATTTTTGATAAGCGGCTGGTTGATATTTCCGATATCCCCTGAAAAAACAAGCTTCTTAGTAATGCCGTCCTCTGTTGCCCATACCTCGATACTTGCGGAGCCTAAAAGATGTCCGATATCTGTAAAGCGTATCTCTACGCCTTTGCATACGCTCACCATTTTATTATATGAACACGGTATCAGCCTCTTAATCACCCCGTCGGCGTCTTCCATCGTATAAAGCGGCGGAACCTCTACATTATCCGCTGTTCTTTTCGCCTTGCGGTTCTTCCACTCGGCTTCCTGCATCTGAATATGCGCGCTGTCTCTTAACATAATGCTGCACAAATCCGCCGTAGCGTCCGTAGTATATATATTGCCGCGAAAGCCTCTTGCATACAGAAACGGCAGCATTCCCGAATGGTCGATATGCGCGTGCGTAAGAAAAATATAATCTATCAGCGCGGGTTCTACCGGCAGCTCGGATTTTTCAAATCTCTGAGTGCCCTGATCCATTCCATAATCCACTAAAATATTTGTCTCATTAACTCTAAGATAATGGCAGCTTCCCGTTACCTCGTGGTCCGCCCCGATAAACATAAGTTCCATACGCATTTCTCCTTAATATTTTATTCCTACTTTATATATTATCATTTTTTAGGCAATGCGTACAGTAGTCATTTTACAAATATTTACATATTATATAACAAAATACAACAGTCTAAAAAATGGAGGTCTATTATGTTTATCACAATTATGCCTGTACTGCTTTTTATGTTGGCGGTCTCCATCGACTCTTTAAGCGCGGGATTTGCCTATGGCACTTCCAAAGTTAAAATAAAACCCCTCTCCTTGCTGCTCCTTGTTTTTATTCCGTCCCTATGTATCACACTGATGACAAAGGCAGGCTCGCTAATCTTCTCGCTTATTCCGGCAGCGCTCCTTTCCGTTCTTTCTTTCCTGATTCTGTGCGCCCTTAGTCTGACTAAACTTTTTGAAAGCCTTATCCGCCATCTTTCCGGTAAATATGCAGACACGGTCGGTAACTGGGCGTGTAAGATAAAGCAGATGAATATTATTTTCACCATCTACTTTTCTCCGGAAGACGCCAATAAGCAGGATACCCAAATCTTAAGCGCTAAAGAAGCCCTCTTCTTAAGCCTCGCGCTATCGCTTGACAGTATCCTTGCAAGTATGGCGTTTTCCTTTCAGGTTTCTTACCTGAGCGCGTTTTTCCTTCTAGCCATGCTTTTTCATTTTCTGCTTTTTATGGCGGGTTATCTTCTGGGAATGCTGATGTCGAGAAAATTTTCCATCGACCTTTCATGGCTAAGCGGTCTCTTCCTTCTGCTGCTGGCAATACTGACTCTGCTCTAAGCGTCTATGGGATACCGCCACTAAAAGCTCATGCACGATTACCGGCGTAAGCGATAGCGCAAGCAGTTGCAGCCATTCCATACCTGTAGGCTTAACCGTGCCGAACAGTTCCACGAGTGGATTTATCTCTGTCACTATAAATTGTAGAAACAGTCCAAACGCCAGCGCAAAGAGCATGAAAGGATTTTTCTTGTGGTTCATTTTAAAAATCGAACGGTTGACGTCCCGCATTCCGACCGCATGGAAAAGCTGACTCATGCCAAGCACCATAAACGCATGTGTCTGCGCCTTTGCTAAAACGCTTGCAATCTGATAGCTCTCTATCATGTTATGTAAACTAACCGGAAGATTTTCTGCAATCAGCCTATCATACGGCACCTTAAGAAACGCCGCCAGACTCACGCCCCCGATTACGAGTCCGTAGCAGATGACGCACATAAGCCCGCCTTTAGCAAAAAGCGATTCCCCCTTCCTTCTGGGCGGCTCCTTCATAAGAAGTTCCGATTCATTATCGTCCACCCCCAGCGCCAGTGCAGGAAGCGAGTCCGTAATCAGATTAATCCAAAGTATGAAGCTTGCCTTTAATGGACTAGGCAGCCCCGTTACAATCGTAAGCAGCATGGTCATAATCTCACCCAGATTGGAAGAAAGCAGAAAAAGCACGGATTTTCTGATATTTTCATATATCCCTCTGCCCTCTTTAATCGCAAGCTTTATCGTGGCAAAGTTATCGTCCATCAGCACGAAATCCGCGGCGTTTCTTGCAACGTCCGTTCCATTTAGTCCCATAGCTATGCCGATATCCGCTGCCTGTAAAGAGGGCGCGTCGTTTACGCCGTCCCCCGTCATTGCCACTGTTTTGTCAAGCGTCTTAAACCCATTGACAATCCTCACTTTATGCTCTGGCGTCACTCTGGCAAATACCTTAAGCTTAGGCAGTTTTCTAAGGAACTCTTCTTCGCTCATTTCGTCTAATTCCCTGCCCGTAATACACTCCCCTACAGAAGAGGCGATATTTAACTGCTTGGCAATCGAAAGCGCGGTATTCTTATGGTCTCCCGTAATCATCACGGTTTCTACTCCTGCTCCTTTAAATTCTTTTACTGCGTCAACCGCCTCCACTCTTACCGGATCCTGCATGCTCACCAACCCCAAAAAGACCATATCCTTCTCCTGCATCTTCCCGTCCGGCTCCATAGCAACCGCTAACACCCTTCTGCCATCGCTCATCAATCTTTCCAATACACGCCTGATTGACGCCTTATCGCTTTCACCAAGCGTATACTCTCTCCCGCCTCGGTAGATATAAGTACAGCAATCGAGAATTTTCTCCGCTGCGCCCTTAGAATATGAAATACTTCCGCCGCCCCTCATGCTCATTCTATGGCGGGTAGTCATCATTTTTCTGTCTGAATCAAATCCCTTTTCGTCCTCCCTGATAAACTGCCGTCTGAGCATCGCAACCGGAACATTGCAGTCCGACGCCATATGTATAAGCGCCATTTCAGTTGGTTCGCCAAACTCTCCCTCTAGGGAATAGTCTCCGTCATTACACAGAATACACCCTAACATAAACTGTCCTGCGCTGCTCTCTATCCCCTCTTCGTCCTGCCACAACTCATTGGCAAAGACGCCTGCGAATTTCTCCTTCTCTATCATTCTGCCGTCGATATAACATTCAGTGACGGTCATCTTATTCTGCGTCAGCGTACCGGTCTTGTCCGAACAAACTACCTCTACCGCCCCTAACGTCTCTACGGACGATAGCTTTCTTACGATTGTCTTAGCGCGCACCATACGCGATACGCTTAGTGCAAGCACAATGGTAACGATTGCCGGAAGTCCTTCCGGTACTGCGGCTACTGTAAGAGATACAGAGGTGATAAGCATCTCCCCGATATTGCGCTTCTGCAATACGGCTATGATAAAGAGCATGGCGCAGATTGCCACCGCCAGAATGCTTAACACCTTACCAAGCTCGCCTAACTTCATCTGCAAGGGCGTCAGCTTTTCTTTAGTCTTATGGAGCATGTCCGCAATATTGCCTATCCTTGTGTCCATACCGATTGCCGTTACGACGCCTTTCCCCCTGCCCCTTGTCACGAAGGTGGACATATACGCCATATTTGCATGGCTGTTGTCGCCTTGCGATGTTTCTATATAGTCTGCTTCCTTTTCTACCGGGGCGGACTCTCCCGTTAAGGTAGACTCTTCTATCTGAATCCCCTGCGTCTCTATAAGACGCAAATCCGCCGGCACCATACTTCCTGCTTCCAATACTACGATATCTCCGATAACCAACTCTTCCGCCGATATTTTGACAGTTTTTCCCTCTCTTATCACCAATGCCTGCGGAGCGGAGATTTTCTTTAATGCCTCTACCGCCTTTCCTGCCTTTCCCTCCTGAATGACTCCTATCGTCGCATTTAATACCACTACGGTAATTATTATGGCGGCGTCACCCACCTCTCCTAAGAGAATCGAAATCGCCATCGCTGCAATCAGAATTAAAATCAGCGGATCATTAAGCTGCGCTAATATCATCTGCCATACGCTTCTTTTCTCCTGCTCCTTCAAGCGATTAGCACCCTGCCTTGCACTCCGCGCCATCACTTCACGCTTGTCCAGCCCCTTTTCCCTATCAGACTTTAAAATTCTGACTGTTTCCGCCGCAGTTTTCATTTCATACATATTCAAACCATGCCCCTTTCAACAGCTTGTCACGCTTCTTTCTCTATACTTTATGCTTGCGAAGATAAAGATATGAGTATCATTAAACAGACAAAAAAAGGAATTTTTCTAAAAAAACAAAAAATTTCAAAAAGAAAGTAGACTTTTTTGTTAAAAGGATTTATTATATACGATGGAACAAGGTAATAATATGTAGTAATTTTAGTAAGAGGTACGGCAAGTGAAAGAGAAACACCGATTATTTTATATTTTAATCATTGTTTCTGCAGTAATGATAGTCTGTCTGGCGGCGTTTATCTATGTCAGACGGATGGATAAAATAATCTCAAGAAACATCATAAATTCTATAAGTGAAATCGCAGAGCACGATAAAGAAGCAATTCAGACATATATTGAAATCTGCTGGAAAGACCTTTATGAGATTGAAGAACGCTTCAAAAGTTTTGAATGCAAGACTATCGAAGAAGCTGAAACAAGAATGAATCTGGAGTGTGCATCGAGCGGTTTTACTCATATTTATCTGGTCGCTGAAAACGGCACCGTCTACACTGATAAATATGTAATCTATACGCCCGGCGTGGATACTGTAAATAGGAATTTGGATTTCCTTCCTTATTTTAAGGACGGCGAAGAAAAAATTGTCGTTCGCTTTGATGACAAAGTTGAGGGCGGCTGGCTGTCGAAGGAAAACATTTTATACGGAATCAGATTAAACGATTACAGTATCGACGGCGTAAAGATGTTTGCGCTTATCGGAATCAGCGATATCTCCTCAATTCAGGATAATATGGTAATCGACAGCTTCATTAAAGACGGAAAAAGCCGCGGTCACAGCGCTCTGATAGATATGAGCGGCAATTATATCGTCAATGTTAATAAAGGGATTTACTTAAACGCACATGACAATCTGTACGACCATCTTTCGAGTTCTGAAAGCTCGGAGCTTACAAACGAGGAAGTACATAATAAACTTCTAAACGGTGAAACCTTTGGCTTCTACCATTCGCATTATGGAGAAAAAGGCAAGGAGCTCTTCTATTTCATACCGCTTGAAAACAATTTCAAGCTGTATTTTGTCATGTCCGTAAACGACGAAGTTTTTATCGAACAACGCTGGACATTTATATCACTTAGCATAACGGTCGCAATAATCGCTATGTCCGCTATTATCGCTATGCTTCTGATTATTATGAGACTCAGGGTAAAAACCGCGCGCTCTACGGAAGCAGCGAAATCCCAGAAAGAATTTCTTTCTAACATGAGCCATGAGATACGCACGCCCTTAAACGGTCTGATTGGCATGAACCATCTGATTATGGCAAATATCGACGATGAAAGCCAAAAGCCGCAGATTAAAGAATGGCTTACTAAAACCCATAGCACAGCAAACTATTTGTTATCGTTAGTAAACGATATATTGGATATGTCCAAGCTTCAAGCGGGAAAAGTAGATATTGTGGAAGAGCCGATGCTTATCTCTGCCATGATTGATGAAATCGCAGCAATGCAGGCGGACAATATTAAAAACCGCGGCGTAGAATTTAGTGTAGAAAAAGATATTATCGAACCCTGTATCGAGGGCGATATAACCAGAACTAAACAGATTCTTATGAATATCGTCGGCAACGCCGCTAAGTTTACGCCCAAAGGCAAATGGATACGCCTATCCGTCACACAGGAGAAAAAAGATGATACACATGTAATTACAACCTACCGCTGTGAAGATTCCGGCATCGGAATGTCAAAGGAATATACTACCAAAATTTTCGACTCCTTCAGCCAAGAAAGAAATCGCAATGATAATGGCATAAAAGGAACCGGACTCGGTATGGCAATCAGCAAACTGCTTGCTAATGCAATGGGCGGAGATATCACCGTGGAGAGCAAACTTAACGTCGGAAGTACCTTCACGGTCACTATTCCTTCTAAGATAGTGACAAATATCCCCTCAGAGCTTGAGAGCCAGAGCATTGCAACGGATACGTCTGACTCAGACCAGCCGCCGTGTCGAGCGGACGGCTCACCGATTAAGATACTCGTTGCCGAAGACGTAGAACTCAACGCCGAAATCCTTTTAGAAATTCTCAAAATGGAAGGATTCGAGACTGCTCTTGCGCAAAACGGACAAGAAGCTCTGGATATGTTTAAACAATCGGCAATCGGAGAATATGACATTATCCTTATGGATATGCAAATGCCCGTTATGGACGGCTGCAGCGCAGCAAAAGAAATCCGTAAACTTGACAGGGCTGACGCTAAGAGTATCGTAATTTACGCCTGCACCGCCAACATGTTCCAAGAGGACAGGGAGCAGGCGCTTGGCAGCGGAATGAACGACTTTTTAACTAAGCCGATTGATGTCAATGTACTGCTTAAGAAGTTGAGAATGAATGGTTGAATGTGCTGGGACGAGTTCAAGCTAAATGAACAAAAACGGGGTTCCATGCCTAAAAAGCAGGTAAGTCACCCCTTATTTTGTTCATTTAGCTTGAACTCTGACTATCAAAATAAATGGAGGAAACTATTATGAAAAGAAAAATACTCTCTGTGGCGCTTGCTCTAATCCTATGCGTCGGCACTTTAAGCGGCTGTGGCAAAGAAACTAAAAAAGAAGTAACCCTGCTTATCAAGGTTCCCAATTTAGTAATGAATTCCGTCAGCAACCCCGAAATCGTGGATTCAGGCGATTTTTTACAGCATGCGGGAACAGAATTTGCGGCGCAGTATGAAAATGCAAACGTTACAATCAGAGTAGAATCCTTTGATTATGTAGACGAAGTAGCTGCAATTACAGGCAGCTTCAATACGTCGGACTCACCGGACATTCTCTATGAAGGCTATTTCAACATGGCGTCTTACCTGCATACCGGCAAGGTCGTGCCATTGGACGATATCATTTCAGACGAACTTAGAAACGATATCGACGCTTCATCATGGGCAATGAGCATGGTAAACGGCAAGACCTATATGATGCCATTTTTAAGCATGCAGAATATTCTGATTTACAATAAAGAGCTTTTCAACGAATGCGGTCTGGAAAAATACACTACCGATGAAATTACGATACAGAACTGGACGTTAGATGAATGGACCGACATTCTGGATACGCTTGCGGCGGGGCTTCCATCTCAGTCATATCCAATGATGATGTATGGCAAGAATAATCAGGGCGACACCCACATTATGTCCTATATCCGCGCCTTCGGCAGCACAATTTTTGATACGGACGGTAATTTCGACTTTGAAAGCGACGAGGCTCTCAAAGCATTAGAATGGCTGCAATCCGGCGTAGATAAAGGCTGGTATCCGCCCCACCCCGAAAATCTGGAAATTTCAGACTGTAACGAATTATTCAGCAATGGACAGCTTGCAATCCATATATTTAATAATGCTAATTTTACCCTTTATGACAATATGGAAAATTATGGTTATGTAAACTTCCCCGGCAACGTCGCAACCTCTTTCGTCACCGGTTTTGAAGTATTTGACAATGGCGATGAGCTAAAAATGCAGGCAGCAAAAGATTTCATCAAATATATTTATGAAAACGATAAATGGCTGGACATGTCCGCAGGAAATATTCCTGTAAGTAGAAAAGTGTCGCAAAAGTATCAGAACCAGATTACAATGCTCGATGAATTTACCGAAAATTCCGTCAATGTAGTGGATTTCATGAACAACAGCCCCAACTGGCAGGGCAACGATACTTCCGTCCGCAGCGTGTTCTGGCCTAATATCCATGAACTGTTGGAAAAAAACGTCACCCCGGCAGAATGCGCCAAGATGTTGAATGAGTCTTGCAACGCCGCTTTGGAGACGGGGCGGGAGGATAGTGTGCTGCATGAGTAGAGCAGACTTATAAAAAGCCTACTTTACAAGCTTTCACATTCTTTGGCAAAATATCTTCCAATTTTAGCAATAAATTCCAGCGCCTCGTACTTCATTTCCTCAGGGAACGAGTTAAGTACAGGCGCTGTTTCAAAGCTAAGCGCCCCACTATATCCAATCCTTTTAAGACCATTAATAAATCCTTCCCAATCCGTAGAGGGCAAATTCTCCCGCGTCTTAGTAAATGTAAATGGAATCTGGTGCAAATCCGAAATACCGTCATTATCATGAATATGCAGTACCTTAAGATGATTACCAAGCGTCGTAATAAATTTTTCCATATCAATGCCGACAAGGTTAGCATGACCTGTATCAAAACAGAAACCTAAAACTTCCGCATTATACTTATCATTTATCCGCTCTATCCGTTCAACAGCTTTTGCAGCATTACAACATGGTCCTTCCACAAGATGCCCGCCTATGCTATCATACAGGTTTTCGATACATATGGTTATTCCCATCTCTTTAGCATATGGCGCAATGGAATCAATAAACTTCTCCGTCTCCTGCCATTCCAATTCCTCCGAACCTAAGAAATACGCAAGTTTAAAACCATGTATAACAATATATGGACATTCCAAAAACGCGCATACATTCATGCTCTTAGGCGCGACCTTTTTCCAAAGATAGTCATTAATCGCCTTATCCGCCTTCGGAACATATATGGGATACGGCATGTGCATCTGATTGATTGTAATACCCGCTGCCTTCGCTCCACTTTTATGCGGCGCAAAGAAATCCTCAAGTTCTTTAACGGATTTATCAAAAAAAGTATTAAGTTCAGACTTATAAAGCTTAGTATTTAACAGATAACCGTTTAAACTAAAATCCGCATTGGAAAATCCCGCGCGTTTCAGCATCTTAAAGCCTGCTTCCGGGTTATCGTCATTTATGGCGTTTTTGGTTTGAACTCCGATACCAATCATCTTACTCTCCGGCTCCTTCCCAATATTCCAACCGTTCAAAATAGAACGACGGCATATACTCATCATTAAAATACTCTATCGGATTGCCAATCCCCATATTACGCAGCTGGTCCTCGATTTCCTTATAGTAGATATTACAGATAAATACCGCACAGTCAGGTTCAAGCTCCTTAAGCGCCTCCGGCGGTCTTATCTTTAGTCCTTCAAACTGCTCTCCCCAACGCGCACTATTATTATCGCAGGTAAAAAGCGGCGGAAACTCTTCTCCATAACATTTCATAAAATTGCGGCACATATTTCCCGCACCAAATAAGACACGCTTGTCATATTTTTTCAATGCGCTTTTTATGCCTATCTGCCATTTAAAATATTCTGCAATAGTCTTCGCAAACGGTAAAATCTGTGGACGCAGCAGCGGTGGAATTGCGGCGGCTGTACTGCTAAAATCCATAATAAGAGCCCCGTCAAAACAGATTTCACGCAGTCCCCTTATGAGTCCAAGCCAGTCTGTCTGCGGTTTTTCATTGCCGACGACTGTATACGGAAGTAACGACTCCTCATTATGTCCGTCACAGTCGCGTAAGATTACAGCTTTTATGCGGTTTTTAAGCGTAAGTATAAAATCCTGAATGTTCTGGGCACATAAACTGCATACGCCGACGTCCATACAGAAACCGAAACGCTCCTCTCCTACTTCCTCATTCAGCCTGTCAACCCATTCGACAGCTTCCGCTGCGTCGCTACAGATTCCGCGCACAAAATGACCGTTTATATTAAAGCATTGATTTTCAAGAAGAATTGTAACGTCATGCTCCTTTGCCACAGCAGCAAGCTTAAGATAATACTCTCTGTTGGCATTCCATTCATCGCCATGCGCTTCCCCTGTAAAAAGCGGTCTGACAATCAGATATTTACAGACGATATGTCCGCAGACCTTTATGCTCTCCATTGTCAGCTTTAACAACAATCCATTCAAATCATCGCGCTCGGTATTCCTTCTAAGATAAGGCGCGCGCGCTGCCGGTATAGTAACATTTGTCGTCCTACACAGTTCAAACAATACCTCAAGACTCTCCGCCATCTTCTCAGGATTTTCGGAAATCTTAATTATTTCCTTTTTCTCCGACCTCCGAATAATACTCTTATCTGTCTCCGCTATTTTTTTACCAAAATTTTCTAACTCCCACGGCGAACATCTCATAGCAATATCAAGCAGTATCTTATCGAATCCGCCTTTCTTTATGTCTAAAAGCCCCTTCTTGGGACGCTCTATTCCCATAAAGCTTGACGGCGCACATATAATTTCCAATTATTTATCCTCCATGCCGATTTTTACTTTTTCTTACTTTTCCCCGCTTAAATGCTCCTTAATCTCCGTTGAACTCGTAGTTTCCGTATAAGGAAAGAATACCATATCAGAACCATGCTTCTGTAAAAATACCTTCTTGGCAAGCCAGACAGGGTCATTCGCATAATCGCTGCCTGAAAACTGAGCATCAAAATGATACGTATGCCACGCATATTCTGTATCCGGATTATCAACCGGAATCTCAACCGCTTCGTCTACATACTTGCATGCCTGTACAATTGTAAGACGTTCATCAAACGGTATATATGGGCGCGTCTTTTTGCTCCTGATTATCTGTTCATCGGTCACAACCCCTACAATCAGATAATCACATTGCTCCTTCGCCCGCTTGAAAATATTCAAATGTCCTATATGAAACAAATCAAATACGCCCGCCACATAGCCTATATGATACTTTTTAGGCGTCTCTTCCTGCGGCTTATATACCTGCTTAAGCGGTCTTACATACTCAAGTCTCGGATCATACACAGAAATATCCCTAATTCCCATCTCCTTTAACTGAGTAAGAACATCATCAAAAAACTTAATGCAGATAAACACCTTAAACGCTGCCTCTGTCTCCTCTAAAATTGACGGCGGATAAATCTCTATTCCCTGTAATTTTTCTCCCCATCTATCCGGATTATTATCAAGAATCCCTGCAATTTCATAATACTGTCCAAACTGCTCAATAAACTTCTCCGAATACTGCCCTGAGCCAAAAAGATACAGCTTTTTACTGCCTATTCCCTTAAAAATATCCTTAAACAGACGCTCATACTCCTCCTGAGAATAATCCATTCTATGCCTATTGGAAATCATAGTACTTGCGTCCCTTCTATGCTGCTTATGATAACCGGCAAGCTCCCTGTCATTCCGCAGTCTTTCTAAAAATTCATTGCCTCTGCCATACCAAGTCTTCTGATATTCGTAAAGCTTAAAATATTTAAGCAATTCCTCTAGCGGATATATTTTACCCAAATCAGGATTATCCCTGTATATAAAATTGATTGTCCTGATAAAAATAGCATTTGCCGGACAGTTCTCTATATAGAACTCCTGATCGAAAAACACGAAGCCTGCTTCTGTATGGAAACAATTGATGGAAACCATATCTATGTAGCCTCTTTTTAAGATTACCCCGATATTTTCCTTTTCTTCTTTTGTACCAAACGCCCGCTTCTGCCATTGGTCGATGTTCGGATCATCTTTCTTACGTTTCTGCCAACGCGGTTCAAACTGCCGCCAGTTCACTTCCTCATAGGGTACGTGCTCGGAAGATGCAAGTATCATATCACGGAACTTCTCAAGCTCATTTATGAATTTCTGCTTATCAGTTCTAAGTGTTTCCCTGAAATAATCCGTTGCCATCTTTCCTTCAATATAAGGCATCGTATAAGTATCACCTTCAAGACTTCCCTCCACTATAGGAACGCCATGTTTACGAAGATATTCTGCATTTTCAAATAAGCTTCCTACCTTCTGCCTTCCTTCCGGATGCAAAGCCCTTTTCACTACCTGCTTATGAGATTTTATAATAGTAGCCATAGCTCCCTCACGGTCGCGCTCACCCTGCACAGTAATCTGGTCTATATCCAATATTTCTCCCCCTACAGTACATTCTATAAAAAAAGCGTTTGCCATTTGATGAAACATATGATTTTCCATCAGCGTTTCATATAAACGCTCTTCCTCAAGAAACAACGTTTCCGGACTCTTATACTGCGGAAATACCCGTAAATCAATCGCCTCATTCGGTATATAGTCTTCTGCAATCAAAATCTGTGGTCTTACAAGTTCAGGCATAACCGCATAAAATCTGCGTTTGCTAAAGCCTGCATACGACAGCATTTTCTCATATTCCGCCTTAGAGTAGGCACGCCCTCCGATTACCTTTTTCCTCTGCTCGCTTACCTTTATATATCCATCAATTCCGTCCAGCACATGCCCCGAAAATGAATCCTTGTCGCCGCAGAAATAACGGATTGCAAGGCGGTTTTCTGCACCAAGTAAAAGTTTGCCCGATGATTTAAGCAGTCTTTTAAGCTTATCAAGCAGCTCCTTTGGTTCTTCGCTTCTTTCGATAATGCCTGCCGCCACAATATAATCAAACTCACCCTCGATTGTATGAAGCTTAGAAAGTTCCGCCTTTACTACCCTGATATCTTTTTCCTCAAGTGCTTCAAAAAACACCTCGCATTCCGGCTTTCCCCCCGAAACAAAGAGAACTTCCGCATCTGCCTGAAAGCTATACCAGTTAATCAAGGCATTAGGTAAATCCCTGATAATTTCATCTGCATTCATATTAAAAAGCCTGCCTTTCTCTCAACTTCAAAATCCCGATTGTTCTCTCAATTCCCTTACCAATATCATATTTTCCCTTCCAGCCAAGCGCTTCTAACTTTGAAGCGTCAAGTACCGCGTACTCGATAGGAGTCTGCTCTCTTCTCTCATTTTCATCAGGCGTCTTAATTACACAGTCCACACCTGCCATATTCGCAAGAATGCCCGCAAATTCCGCTATTGTCACTCGCGAATCCTTATTAGCGATATTATATGCTTCTCCGTTTGCACCATTAAGCATAACGGTAAATATAGCGGATACACAGTCTGCTACATAAGTATAACTGCGCATCTGCCTGCCTTCACTGTTCAAAATTATATCTTTTCCATCTGCCGCTTCATTAAAAAACTGCGCCGTCGCACGATTGTCATGTAATGAAGTGCACGCTCCATAGACATGACTTAAGCGCGCTGCCGCTACTGGAACATGGTACTGCTCTTTAAAAGAAGCACATAACGTTTCCGCACAGCGTTTCGCCATTGGATAACAGGAGCGCACATTCATGCTGTCCAAATATCCCGACTCCTCTTCCATAAACGCATGCCCTTTATTAGTGGACTTTCCATATATCTCCCCACTTGAAATATACAAGAATTTCTTCACTGAATTATCCCTTGCATACTGTAATAACTGATATGTGCCAAATAGAGCCGGAGTCATCGTTTCCACAGGATGCTCCCTGAAAGCCGCGGGAAAACCGTCGCCAGCTGCATGTATAATATAGTCCACGGAAGTAACTATCTGTAACGGATTTACAATATCCTGAATAATAAAATGCAGACAATCTTCATTTATACTCGTTGCAAACCGCTCTTTAAGCCTCTTTTCATCACGCGCAAGAAGATAAATTTCAATTCCCGCATTTTTTTCTCTGTTTGCATATAACAACATGTCCGCGGCAAAAGAGCCGATTAATCCGGTTGCACCAGTAATGAGGATACTCTTATGATATATTTTATCCATATCTACAATACTGTTTAATGCGGTTTTTAAATCTTCCACATATATCTCGTTATGAAGATACACATTAATCCTCCATTCATACCAAACAACAGCTTTCTTATTTCAGCCAGTCATCCTTCTTCGCCATGAGCAGCGCCTTAAAAATTTCTATATCTTCCGTCGTGGTAATTTTAATATTTTTCTCCGAACCGGGACAGAAATACACCTTTTCTCCAAGTTCAACCATAAGCGTACATGAAGCCGTCGAATTAGTAATTCCTTTCTTTGCGGCTTCCTCATGCGCCCACAATAGTTTCTGCAAAGGAAATGCCTGCGGCGTCTGAGTCCTAGCCAGTGATTCTCTTGAAATCACCTTGCTTGAGCTGTTCGGATTATCATCACGAAGTAACATCGCCTCAGCGCATGGAATAACTGTAATAGCAGAGCCATGCAGCCTGCATTCCGCAAGACAGCCTGATATAATCTCCTGTGATACATTAGGCCTGATTGCGTCATGAATAAGCACCAAATCCGAAATATCGCAATGCTCCTTCAATTCCCTAATGCCATTATATATCGACTGCTGCCCATTATCTCCGCCTGCCGTTACCCATTTCATTTTCGTAATATTAAACTGACGCGCATAAGCCCACAAAATCTCCTGCCAGCCGTCAATGCACACCACCATAATCGCATCAATCTCAGGGTGGCTCTGAAACGCCTGCAGCGTATAAACAATAACAGGACGGTCCTTAATACTTAAAAACTGCTTCGGTATATCCTGATTCATACGCACGCCTTTGCCGCCGGCTATAATCATTGCTATGTTCATATCCTTATTCTCCTGCCAACAATTTCTGTACCAAATTATAAATTCCTTCCACGGAATTCAAGTTTTCTGGAACTATATCGTCGGTTTCTATGTCGATATCATAGGCATCGGACAATTCCTCAATTAAATTGAGTATATCAAAAGAAGTTAAAATACCACCGTCAATCAACTTATTCTCATTCATAAAATCCACATCAGGTCTTAATTCTTTTAAAATTTCCAGTATTTTCTCCAATTCTGCTCACCCTTTCTTATTCTTATTTCTACAAACAACAAGCCAAATGGTTGCTTTCAAATCTACTTGCTGCTCTTAACATATTGTCTACTGCCGCAAAACCACTATGCCATCATAAACGGAATAACCCAGAAAATCAGCATAATTGCCATCATCAAAACACCAGTCAGAATCCCAAGTAACGACCAATTCAATGTCTTCTTTACAGCTTCCTTATCACATTCACTCTCCGGAATCTTAAATAATTTTTCCCTTGCCATTTTCTCTTCCTCTGTCAGCTTCGTCAAAGAAGAACCTATGACAATCGCAATTATATTACATAAGATACCTATAATCGCGGGATCCAGATATGAAGGCAGGTTCACTCCGCCTATTGATTTTAGAAGATTAGCGGCAAGACAGCCAATCATGCCAAAAAGCATTCCGCAAAAAGCCCCTGTCTTTGTCATTCTTTTACTAAATATACTACCCACAGCTACCGGCATCCATGAACTTGCTGCGGCAGCTCCTCCTAGAAACATAATAATAAAAATTGCCGGTGGATTCGTTATAGCGCATACAAGCACTATTAAGCTTACCACAACCATAACAAGACGACCAATCTTAATTGATTTATCCCCCTTAGCATAAGCTAAATCATTTGCTGCGGAAGCGCCAATCAGCGATAGAAATGTTGTTGCTGACGAAATCCCCGCAGATAAAACACCGGTCATCAAAATAACACCCAAAAACGCCGGTACTGCATTCATCGCCGCCCAAATCCAGACATGAGACGACTGTTCAAGCTCAGGATTTAACACATTGATAATTACAGCCGTCATACATACAAAAAACTCTAGGATAAAAACGCCAAGAGCGGCTATCGGCGCAGATTTCACAACCGTATGCTCGTCCTTTGCCATCATGTATCTGCTCGACTGCCACGGACCGATAGCGCACACGGAACACCATACTATTCCATAGGCTACTCCCCATATCATATTATCTATGCCCGTCTCATAAAGGGCTCCCGGACGTCCTTCCCATGTCAATAATGCCCTTGTCTCCGGAGCCTTTGCTAATATATTGATTGCCGAAAACCAACCGCCTGCTTTATTGGCTATAAAAAATACCGACACTAACATCGACACGGTAAACAACCCCGCCATAAGCGTATCTGTAATCAAAACACCGCGGGAACCCGATACCACGGAAATAAATGTAAATACCACTACCGCTATTATAATACATACCTGATAGTTAATACCGGTAACTACATTCATTAATGTCCCCACGCCCTGAATAACGGACAGCAGGTATACTGACATCATTATAATTGCTGTAACAGTCGAAAGTGTACGCATTTTCCCGGAACAAAATCTCTGACCGAAAAATTCCGGTATCGTCATTGCCCCGCTCCTTCTTAAATACCTTCCAAAAAATACTGCTCCCAATATGTATCCGGCTGACTGCATACCCGCAAACATAATCATAGCAGATAATGCTCCTTCATATGCTTCCGCTGCATCACCCATAAACATTCCCGTACTTGTGTAGGAAGCTATCATTGAACCTGCAATTAAAGCAAGCGGCGCCTTTCTGCCCGCTACATAGAAATCTTCGGCATTTTTAACTTTTCTACTTATCAGGAAACTGATTCCCAGAAAAACCAGCATCGCAATACACATACCTATAAAATAAATATTCATTTGCGCTCACTCTCCAATACGTCTTTATATTCTTTTTTCATATGTCTGTACGCAATAAACGCAGACACTGATATCCATAGTCCAATAAATACTGCAATAGCAATTTCCATACTCCATCACCCTTTCTTATTTAGTTGATATATAATTCTTTAAGCTTCTGCCTGTCCACTTTGCCATTTAGATTGAGCGGCATCGCATCCACCTGATACCATCTGTTCGGCATCATATATTCAGGCAGCAGTTCAAGCAGCCGCTCTCTTAGCTCCTGTTCTGTCAAAATCCCTTTATAAACCGCCACAATACACGATTTCTTTCCATCATATAAACAGCACCCTGATTCAATTTCTTCCAAAGACAACAGCGCCGTTTCAATTTCACCCAGTTCAATTCTCCGTCCCATATGCTTAATCTGAAAATCTTTTCTTGAAAGATATACCAATTCTCCGTATTCATTATAACATGCCAAATCTCCTGTTCGGTAAATAATTTCCGGATACGCACTGTTTAACGGATTTTGAACGAACGCTTCCGCCGTTTTCCCCGGTGCATTATAATATCCATAGGCAAGTCCCGTCCCCCTTACACATACCTCGCCGGATACTCCCTCGTCGGTTACAGTCCGGTCCTGCTCATCAAGTAAAAACACGTCCATATTTTCACAAGGAATCCCAATAGGCAGGGTATCCGTATTTTCAAATTTTCGGTTCACTTCATATACCGTACAGGTATCCGTCACCTCTGTAGGACCGTAAAAATTAACATACCGTGCATTCGGATATTTTTCTATCCATTTATTTAAATATTTAACCGGCATCACTTCTCCGCCAAAGAATATATTTTTTATGTCAACAGATAAATCCTTTTTTAATGCTCCAAGCGCTGCCGGAAAAATCAACGCTGACGGCACCCAATATAATGCGTTTATGTTGTTATCCGCCAGAAATTCCATCAAATACTTTGGCGTTTTAAAACACCCTTGCGGAATAATATACATACTGGCGCCTGTTTTTATAGTGGCATATACATCCAGTATAGACATGCTAAAATATAGCGGAGTCTGATTTCCCCATACATAACTCTCATCTAAATCAAACTTTCCCACTGTCCAGTCTATAAAATCCGCCAAGCCCCTGTGCGATATAATAACTCCTTTCGGTATCCCGGTAGAGCCCGACGTATACAGCACGTATGCCACATCAGTATCAATAATCCGCTTCTCTACTGCAATAATATCTTCCTCAGAAATCAAACTCTGCATACAGTCTTCATATTTGATAATAATGCAGTCTTCACCGCACAAGGTTTTCACATGTTCAAAATGCGTGTCAGTAGTAATAACTACTGCAGGCTTAAATGAATCTAATATCTTATCAATACGTGAATCCGGCATCTCCACATCAATTACCGTATAGAAATTCCCGCTATAAGCCACCCCATAGAAAGCCGAGAGACATGCAACACCTTTATCCATAAATATTGCAACCGGCTTTTTGGTAATTTTCTTTTCAATTAAAGCTCCTGCAATATGATAGGCTTCCTGCTTAAGTTCATAAAAAGTCAATCTCTTTGTTTCATCAGCAAAAGCCATCTTATCTTTATATCTAACTGCCGCTTCATTTAAATAATCTGTAATCATAATATTTTCCTTTCCGTAGAGCAATGTCACACTACAAGCAATTTATAATTCCTCTACCACCATACCAAATCGAAAATATACCACATTTATCACTTTTTGGGTTTCGGATATTCTGTTGACTTAGCCACATCTGAAAGCGTTATGTTATCCCAAGACAATCTGTCAATTTCTTTTACCTTTTTTCCAAAATATTCAGAGTGGCAATACAACCCTCCTACTTTTCTTCCAACCAAATAATCTGAAGCGTATTCAGAAAATTTCCCTTCGATTAAATTACTTACACTCTTTTTTACGCACTGCATACCAAATTTCTCTGGAAATAAGACATCTAGAGCATTCTCACTAAATTGAAAGAAATGCCATGGTCTTTCATGGCTGGAATATGAATAATGTGTCTCGACAAAAACAGCCCCCCCCATCTTCAAAAGTTTTATAATTTCTGTTGAAACTTTCCATGGCATAGCCAAATGCTCAAAAACAGCGCTACTGAAAATCAAGTCAAATTTGTGTTCAAAATATTTACTCAATTCATGCGCATCACCGACAACGTCAACATTTTCTCCAGTATAATAATCAAATCCTATATAATTCGCATTAGAAAAAAACTTACGCATAGGATTCCCTGTCACATTTCGCGAACCTATTTCCAATATATCAATTCCTTCCTTATTAAACATATTAGAAAGATACGATATCCAATTACCATGGCAAATATCAGTATCTACGTTGACATCACTGTGATGATATGTATCAGATTCCGCCAGCCTGTAATTCTCTATACCAAGTTCACTTAATTGTTTTTCTGCTTCCATATAATTCGCCATGGTTATTAAAATTTCATAATCTTTGTATATTTCCATATATTCGTCTATTCCTATAATAGGAATCTTATTTTCAAACAGCTTTCCACACAAATCAGGGTTATTATCCAATACGGCAACTATATCAAATTTTCTCCATGGATTGTAATAATAATTCTTTCCTCTCTTCCCAGCTCCAAATATAACTACTTTTTTCATATATACATTCCTCCCATTAACAGAATTAAATAATCTTTTCTCACAATTTCTTACAATTCCTCAATTATCTGCTCATAATAATTTGTACTAATTATGCAACGTGACTACTCTCTTTTCCCTAACACATTATCTCTTTCTCAATATTCGTGACTGTTATGCCAAATTGATGCAAAATACTAATACACAGATTCATATATTTTTGCTCTACAGGATTATCCAGTTCTTTTATAATAAACCTATACTTAATTCCCATGAACCTGCCGTAAATCTCCCCGAATATATCACAATCATACTCCATATCATCATCACAGAATCTCTGCTTCCTGATTCCTCTGGTAATCTTCTTCGTATACAGGTATTTTCCTGCCGGAACTACTACAACTCTATCTTCTAAATCCTGCAAAGACTCTTTCACCATCTGTATCCGCTCTTCCAGAGTGTACTTTAAATTTGAATCCTCCGAAATAAACAAATACAGCTTGTCTACTTTCTGCAAGGCTGCTTCAACTGCCAATCTATGCCTGTCAGTAAAAGGATCTGCAAGCAGCGTTATGGCCCCCCCCGTTATTGTGGAAGCATCTTCTTTTATTAAATCATTACGCTCCATATAAAGTAACACTTCTGACATAATTTCGCTGCCGATATAATAATCCTGAATCTGTTCCGCCTTATCTGAGAGTCCTGTGGTATCAAATAATTTATGTTCTTCAAGATCATGATAAATTCGCTCCGCTAGATGCTGATTAACTTTATAATTACAATGATCTGGAACATCTAATATACAATTTTCCAAATTTTCAACCTGTAAAAATGTATCCGTCAAGTTGCCAACATAAGCGCATTTCCCAGTTATCTCCTCACTCAACCACCTTTTGTCCACATAAATTACTGCAATATCCTTCTCACACAATTTATCCGTCATCATTCTTGAAAAGAAATTTTCCATATTAAATAATCCTTTGTTGATGACCTGAATTTGCGTTTCCGCTCGCATATTCACCATTCTTTGAAGATAGGACTCAATAGTTTCCCCATCTTTACCATATGCTCCGGCAATTGTGCATGGTCCATAAAATACAATATGGCTATCCGGCATCTCCGGATTTCCTATAGTAATGCGATTACCGTCCACACTATTATAAAATTCTCCTTTTATGTCCACAAAGCCTGATACTCCTTTTATCCTATGGGTATGAAAGTTTCCAAACTCTTTTTTCAGGTTCATCACAACGCCCGATTCTCCCAAAAACTCATCCCATTGCTTTTCTGATAATCCTTTCCAAAAAATTTCTTCCTCATCTGTGCAGATCCCATTTCTTTTTCTTCCGGCAATTTCATTCATGATTACCGATTCTTCTGTATAATATAAAACTACTCTTGCCTTTGTATTTGTAACGAATCGGTTAAGCTCATGTTTATGCCATTGTTCCTTCAAGTATCTGGAAACCACAAGTGATGCTATCTGATCCTTCCTGATATCATAACGCATATCTCTTGTCATTACACCTTCCAGCCTACCACAATCGTTCACTACCGGAAATTCAAAAAAAGTTTTAAGTCTCGAAAAAAACGTCTCTGCCTTTTCTTCATCTATTTTATCAGCATATGAAAAATGAGAATTAATCTCCAACTTATCCTTACCGTTTCCATAATACCTTTCCAAGTCTCCAATAGACACCACACCAAGCAGTATGCCGTCCTTCTCAATATACATAGCTTCCTGATTATCGTTCACAAAACTCTGATATGCAATTTCCGCTCTGTTATCTTCTTGAAAATCAGCAATATCTAAGACTGATTGCATTTCTTGTCTCGGAATAAACTGATACATGACTTCTACCTGCTTTCTTATATAATATAAAAATTCTTCTCTATATTACTTCCCGCCAAATATTCATGAATCCCAAGTTCTGATAATTTTTGCTCCATCTGCACATATATTTCACTTCCTTTAACTACCGCTATAATAACTAACGCATCTGAGTAGTGGGCTAACGCATCTTCTATTAAAAGAATATCCCGATTAGCCATCTTGTTTTTCGGCGGATTTTTTGATACAGCAAAACAAGCTATCTTATGATAGTATCCTTCATTACACAAATTACGTAATATACGGTCACCCCTGTTTCCAGCTCCATAAATAATGATACTTTTGCAAGTATCCAGTTTTTGTTTTATCTCGTTTTTTTCTGCAATCATCTGATTGCAAATCTCATCAGGATTTTTAACTAATTCACGAAACCACTTATCGATTGCGATATTATCTTTTATATACGCTTTATATTTTTGGTAATCGGTAGTAAGCTGCTCGCAAAACATTCTTTTATATTCATCAGCTATCCTATAAAATGTTCCTCTGGATCGAACTAAGCGATACATATAACAATAAGGCAAAAATCTCTCATCGCCCCTTTGCTTTAACAGCATTTCAATATATTTATACTCATTTGTCATTGCCATCATTTTTTTGGTACTCTTTACAGAAGCTTCGGGGTTATCCTGACGATAGTAATAAAATGCCTTATCAATCCACATCGCTCTTTCAGCATATATACACGTCTGTAACCAAAACCCATTATCCTGATAAGACGCTCCGGGAGTTTCCTGAAATCTGATATTTTTCTGCTTTAAGAAATTTTGTCTGTAAATCCCTGTCCAAATATTCATAAAAAAGTCAAAGAAAACGTTTCGGTCAGTTTCCTGCAAGACTTTATTATAATAGGAATCCAGATTGTTCAAGTGTCTGTTACTCAAATAATTTGCTTTTTCTAACCAGTAATAAGCATCTGCTTTTACCATATCAAGCTCATATTGCTGCGCTGCATTATATAATGTTTCATACATATCAACGGCAATACAGTCATCGCTCTCAACAATACCAATAAATTCCCCTGCTGCCATATCTAGCCCAGTATTCATTGAGATTCCATATCCTGCGTTCGCCTGATGCACAACACGCACCCTTGAATCTTTAGACGCATATGCATCAAGAATAACTCCACTATTGTCCGTAGAACCATCATCAATACATATGATTTCAATATCTTCGAGGCTCTGCGCTAAAATACTCTCCATACATTTTTCTATGTATTGTTCCGAGTTGCAAACCGGAACTATAACTGATACCTTGTGCATCTTAGTCTCCTTTACCGTCCTTAGTCTGATATCTTTGCAAACCGCCATCTATCCATTTATCAAGGGAAGTCATAGCATACCCATAATACGCAGGAAACGCTCACAATTCTTATCATCTTGATACTCATGAATATAATCTCTAACTTTCCTTCTCTGCTCAGCATATAAATCAGTTTCACTTTTCACACCATTAATAAATTGTAACATGTCCTCATATGAATACAACTTTTCGCCCGGCATATAATCAAACGGATTATCCACTGAAAATCCCATCAGATAATCTTCCATATCATCCACCGTGTAAGCAATAGGACGGTCTAAAAGCATATAGTCAAAAGCAATAGAAGAATAATCGGAAATCAAAGCATCCGTTTCCCTCATAAGTGAATGAATTGTAAAATCATATCTATCCAACATATCCTGCGGAAGAAAAACAATATTTTTATAATTATCTACTTTATATACTGATAAATCCTGATGAGGATGCGGCTTGATTACTAATTTCACTCCCATTTCACCTAAATACTTATCCAATATCCCTAATTCTTCTTTTGACTTTATTAATGGAATTCCTAAAGGAGCCGTATGTTTAACATCATTACGTTGTACATGTTTCGACTGCCTAAGCGTAGGCAGCCACAATATATATTTTTTATCAGGTTCCCATTTCCCTAAAGTCTGTAGTACATCTTTACGCTTATACAAGAAATCCAGTCTCGGCGAACCACAAATTATCAACTTATCTTTTGAGATACTTTCCTGTTCTGAGGCAAGGTCCACATAATTTCGTGAAGTACAGATTGCTCCAACCACTTCCTCTGGTATACATAATTTCCCTTTTACATTTTTGAGCATAAACGTCCCATGTTTTAAGTACACGGCAATCTGTTCATCTCTCTTTTTGGGTATTCCGTGGTTTTCGTAGTATAAGTAACGAGCGGTATTATGGTAATACTTGTCCTTCCAAATATCAAGCAAATTGGGGATTTTGTCATAAAAGTGCCTATCTATATAAGCTACATGTCTAGCATGTGTAAAATTATTTGGATGGTTGCATATCCAAACAATTTTATACTTCTTTAGCAAACCATGTTCCGACATATATTCAGACAAAGCTAGTGCATTCTCTCTATTATCCCCTTCCCCTTGAAACATTACAGTATTTCTTAAAGATAATTTTGCAATTAATGCATCCATTTTCTTCTCTAACAAATAATAATATTCCGGACATCGGTACACAATATTATGTCTTAGTTCTGCATATCCGTCTAATTGTTTCTCCACCTCAACATACTGCTTTATCATAATTACAATAATAGTTTTCCTGCTTATGTGATTTCGCATATATTCGGGCGAATGAACTGTAACCTTAATACCCCCCAGTGTCTTAACTGTATCCCATGTTTCCTGATTATTATCCACTATATAATCAACATATTTTTCAAAATGATATCCTTTAAACCTCAGGAATGTGCCTTCAAGTTTCTTTCCCGCCCCAAAAATAACCATTCTACTATTTTTAAGCTTGTGTAAAAGCGTACATGCGCTTATTTCTCTTGCTCTCATCAAAATTCCTCTTTCCGAACAACACTCACAATTTCAGCCAATGAAATCATAGGTATATCTGTTTTCTTGCTTAACCTTTGTCTGATAGAATCTTCCTCATACACAGGTGTAATAACAATGCAGTCTGCTTCTGGAATTTCCTTATCTCCGTTTATCATAGGAAAAGCTTCATTTATATTGTATAATCTCTTATCAATTACACAAACAATATTAATGTCGCTGCCGCTTAAATCCGCTATTAAGTGATGTGCCATTTTTCCCATTCCATATATTATAATATTTTTTATTCTCCGTTCCTCAAAATATTGCCTTATGCTAATATTCTTTTCCCGCAAAAGCATCCATTTCTCCAAAAGCTGATAATAGGCCTTATACATTTTTGCCGTATTATCGGCTTTCATTTCTATAGCATCAAGACTTTTTAATTTTTCTGTTTCAAACTCCGGTGTTATTTTTATGTCTTTTTTATTAACCTCTTCTATTGCATTAAGCCATATCAATCCTATATGTTCTATAGAAAATTTCTCTGCTCTTTCACGTGCTTTTTCCGCCATATTACGCCGCAATTCATTATTCTTAAGTAGATATACTATTTCATCTGCTAGTTGTATTTCTTCTTTAGTCAGTTGTTCCGTATAATATTCTTTTATATCAGGAACTAATATTCCACATTCACCTCGTATAGGCTCTAATATGTCTCCTTGTTCGCACGAGATATTAAGCACTTCTCTAATACCCCCCGGACAATCACATGCCACCACCGGCACTCCGGCGCTAAGAGCCTCCAACGAAGCACATGATAATGATTCTAATCGTGACGTTATCGTAAATATTTTTGCTTTTTTCAGATAATCTTGAACATTTGTAACATTCCCAACCATCTTAACATCATTTTTCAGTCCTAATTCAAGTACAAGTTTTTCCAATTTAGGTCTTAATTCTCCATCTCCTAAAATAATCAATTTACAATCAGGGCATTTTTCTTTAACTGCTTTAAACGCCCGTATGATGTGCCATTGGCGTTTTATACTATGCATCCTTCCAATAGAAATAACTATATTTTTCTTATTTTCATCTTCTTTTACCGTCATAGCATGAACCGGATTGTATATGGTTTTGGTAATATTATTCTTATCACCATAATTTTCTATCCACTCCTTTTGGCAATACTCAGACGGAAACGTAATCAAATCCGCATATTGATATAAATCACGAAATGTACCATCAGCCCAAAATACCGATTTATCATATTTGGCATATTCAGAATTTACACTGTGCGTCGTAAGAATAATCTTATCTCGACCTTTCGCCAATATATTAATATAGTTTGCAAACTGCATAAAACTAATAGAAATATCAATATTATACTGTTCTTTTAAGTTATGCAATTCCATTACTTTTTTTTCAATGGCGCTCTTACCGGAACCGTCTAAATTGTATGTAAAATTCACCAATTCTCCTTTATAATTGTATCCTACATCACAAGATAAATCCGTAAAAAACACAACATTATACCCATGTTCATAAAAATATACACTTAAATCCGCGGCACATCTCTCTGCCCCACCGCCTTGCAGACAGTTTACAATCATTCCTATAGTTTGCATATATATTATCATTCCTTTATAAAATTCTTTCGTTCATAGTCTTATATTTATACCTTGGAAACAAAGTTCAAAATATTCAAAATAATCGTACATTTTTCTTGATTTTCTCCATATCCTATTGTAGAATAAAATACAATAAAGAGAGGTGAAGAATATGGCTAAGAGTAAAAAATTATCATCTTCAAAGGCATCCGGCAGACATTTTGAAATAAAAGCGAAACCAATATCACGGAGTATGGAAAAACGCCTTTCTATGGCTTCCGCTGTTGCCAATGTAAAAATTTCACATAATAACCAGATTTATTCAGCCTCTAACAGTCATGCCTCTTATTATGCTACCAAATGAGTAAATCTTCTACCCAGATGAAATATCTGGGTATTTTTATATTTTCACTTCTTCCATAAGTGTAATTTTTCCGCTCTGTATCTGAATTACCTTCAGTTTCGCCAAACCATTTATTGCCGTATAAAATTCTTGTACCAGATCATCAACCCTAAGATTATCTTCTATCTCAGTACTCACCTTTTCTCTCAAAATATCTTCCTGTATTGACCTGCATTTCTTTACCTCATAACCATTATTATGCAAAAACATTACTATTATCCCCATTGCCGGAGACAGCTTCACTTTACATTTTCGCAGTTCAGAAAAAATTGTCAATACAACCATAATAATAGCCCATTTATCAAATATTATAATACCGGGTACATTTGATAATAATAAAAGGATAAATTCAAAGTTAAACCTAATATTGGGTAGTTTTGTAGTTCTATAACTTCCTTCCCCATAATCAATACATGAATATGAAGGTTCTTCCGTCTGATCATCAATGACCGATCTTCTTATTATACTTTGTACAGTATTTATCCCTACTGCCTGTTCATTAGTATTTTTATAATAAGCTCTTTGATATTCTTCCAGTGCTTTATCCTGTTCACCTACAACCCTTTCCAAATAATCATATAATGTAAAATCAATCATATATTTCCCCCCAAACCATAGTTTCTTTCAATTTAATATTATTAATATCTTGCAAATTATTTTCATATATACGGTACGGTCCAATATCACATGGAAGGTATGATAATTTTCTCTCGTACTCCATCAGCTTTATTGATTCTGAATCCTGAATCATCAGCCATGGGACATCATCACGTGTTCCAACTGTAGAATCAGCTATTACCCTTGCAGACATTAAACCTTTTTTGCTCTCCTCAATAGTAGACAAATCAATACACCAAATAAACCGCGGCATATCCATTAAGAGCAGCCTTTCTTTTAGTACTGAATTCATTAAATTGTTCCTTTTAGCCTTTTCCTTAAAAGAATTAGAACTGGTTAAATAAATTCTACAGATTTGCGTTCCATTCAATTTCATTATTTTTTCAGATATCAATGCCATAAATTTCTCATATATTTCATTAAACCCTAATAATACTTTCTGACAGTAAGGCACTATCAAATAATTTATCTCTTTCAAAGCATAATCTATATCTTTATCTGAACATGGCATCTCAATATCAACCTGCTTATACGGAAAATGATTATCATCCATTGCATACACCGTAGTAATCAAAGAAGAATGTAAGATAATATCACTATTAGGTTCTTTCAACTTACTAATATCGCCAGTCAGCATATCATAATCTACCCGCCCATGTCCAAAAAGTGTAACAGCATGCCGCTTCTTATTCATTGTTGCAACAATCGGTATGCCCGATTCAATATATGCAATGATTTCTTTAACAAAATAATGTAGCTTGTTATACTCATCACCCAATAAAACAGGAGAAAAATTATACAAATCTAACGTATCAACAATTTGATTTGGCGTTAATCCTTTTGATGGTATCTTCCTTCCCCTGTCATTTTGAACCATCTCAACAATCTCGCCCATCACAGTGTCCCTATGTCCTTTATAACGATTTCCGTAATACCTTAAAATACTCCACATCGCCACATGCGCACATACAGAAACATCCGTCTCCTGTTTCATCCACGGAAATACATCCACGAGTAATTTCTCACCAAAAACATCTGCTGAAAAAGTATCTAGCATCAGATAAGCATCTACTCCTTCGTCAATCAACAACTTCGGTGATAAATAGGTTTTTCCAATTTTTGAATCCTTTATGCCTTCACGCAATGATATATATCCATAATATATTCTGGAATTACTTTCTTTATTTATTTCTCCAAAAAAATGAAGTCTAAAACATACTTTAGAATGTATCGTATGTTGTTTTGAATAAAAGGTATAATATGTACTCAAATAGTCTTTTTCATAGTATGGGTATTCTATCAATAATGCGGCAGCCTTTGTTCCTATATATTTTTTCAAAATAGACACAACGCTCAAATCTATATGTGTTTCATCAATATAATCCAACAGTTGGTCGTAATCATCTATCGTATTTATTTCAATTTTTCCAAAGTCAATCATATATTTCTCCCATCTTTACCCACATCATACTACGCACCTGTAGATTCGTCAATTAAGCCTGTCAAAATCTTTTACTGGAAAAGGAATTTATACCCATGTTCATAAAAATATACTCTGTATTATTTTTGATATTCATGTATTACCTTTTCATAATATTCTACCAACTGTTTTACCACGATATCCGGTGATAACATAGCTATTCGTTTCTTTGCATTATCCTGAATCAATTGTCTTTTTTCGGAAGGCAGAGCCATCACTTTATGAACTGCCTCTACTAATGATACATAATCCCCTATTTCACATAGAAATCCACTTATTTCATCATCTATAAGTTGCTCAAAGCTGGCTCCTCTCGTCCCAATAACTATCTGACCAAGAGCCATACATTCTATACACGCATTAGACAAATTTTCTGTTAATGACGGCAGCATAACCGCTATAGCGTTTTTAATAATCGGTCTCAGTTTAGCAAATCCTATCGCAGAATTATAAATAATTCTATCTGCATACTCCCCTGCATTTCGCCTTATTAAACTTACCAGATGATAATCACCATCACCTATAATTCCTATGTATAAATCTGTATACTTTTCTAATATAATATGTGCCGCATCAGCTATTTCACATAGCCCTTTATACTTGATTAATGTTCCATAAAAAAGAAGATATCTTTTTCCTTTATAATACTCATTAAATATTGTAAAATCTTCTTTTTTATCATCTAATAAAAAGGGCGATTCTATAACGTCAACCTTGACTCCCGTGTCCTCTGAAACTCTATTTGCCGCTACATATGACGGTCCGAATACCGCATCCGAATTCCGAATAGCTGCTATTTCCATTTCAGCTCTTACTTCTTGTTCAGCCTCGCCGCCATCAAACGGAACCATTTTTGCATATGAAGACAGTCGGGTAACTGCCGGTGCGGATATGTTGTGAAAATATGCAAGACCAAACAAACTGGTGTATTGGACAATATCAATTTTTTCTTTTGATGCCAATTCGGACAACCTGTCACTAAGAATAATACCGTCTCTTATATTTGATGCAACAACATCCTTTTTACAATCACTATATCTTTTTATAATTGGTCGCCTTACTCTGTACACATTAATACCATAAATCTCATAATCTACTGTACGGTTTGAGCATGTAATCACGCTGACCTTATGCCCCATACTAATAAGTGACTTTGATACTCTTAACAGATATTGAGGCAGCCCTGTTGTGGGACCATTGTTATCTATAAAATCAATTGTTACAAACACAATATGCATAATCTCACCTATAAACTTAGAATTACTTCTTCCAATGAAACAATTTTGGAACTTGTCAGTTTTTCTAATTTTTCTTTAATTGATTTATATTCCATAATAGGAGTTACGACTATTACATCCGCTTCGGGAATATTACTAATGTCATTCATTAAGTCATGTTCAGCATTATTATATCGAATTATATTTTTGTCGATTGTGTAAATAACAGGAAACGAGCTGTTTTCTAATTGAGTCATTAAATGATTGCCTAAGAAACCAGTTCCATATATTGCAGCTTGATTATAGCCATTATCAATAAAGAACGAAGATATATCTCGCCCTTCCTCAATAGCTTTCATCCAAAAATGCAGTAAATAAAAAAAATTTATGAATTTCTCTTTACATTTTTGCTCAGCTTCATTATCTATCTGATATATGCTTAAATCTATAATTTGTTCTTTCAAGATTTAAAACCTCCCATTAATTTTAAAATCCCATTATTATATACATAGAAAAAACTTGAAATTTAAAATCTATAACAATTCACATACATCCTTAATTCTATTAGTAAATTTTTCCTTAGTAAACCATTGCTCATAAGTTTCTCTTGCCTTTTCAGCAATTGATATCAATTTTTCTTTGTTCTCTAAACACCAACAAATGACCTTAGCTAATCCCTCACTATCTTCACTTTTAAAGACTAGTCCATTGTATTGATGCCTTATATATGCCGCCATACCTATAGCATCCGAAACAATACAAGGCTTTTCCAGCATCATTGCTTCCGTTGCGACCAATGACAGTGTCTCACGACGAGATGGAACTATTACTATATCAGCTTCAGAATATACCTCAAACAGGTTTTTCCTTGACAATTCGCCAAGATATTGACAATTAGCATTTTTATCAATACGATCCCTAATCCTTTTTCCATACTCAGTATCATATGCCTTGCCCGCGAATAAAAACCTACATCGACTCGTAGCTTTCTCTGAAATATAGACTAAAGCATCCAGTAAAACATCTATCCCTTTCAGTACATTATGACCGGCAGCAACCATAAAGGTTATAGTCGCGTTTTCCACACATAATTTATTTCCTTTATAACTATCGCCAATCCCAAATGGCAAAAGTTCTATTTTCTTTTCTGTTTGAAAGATACTCTGAAAATTATTTCTTGCTACACCACTTACTGCACCGATTATTAATTGATTGCTTTTAATTCCATTCACAATTTCATCATACCAATATTCATATGGTACATACGAATCTATACTGTCATGAATCCACAAATACACCTTCCTCTTTTGTGCCAGCTTAATAGCACACCGTAGCATTACAATTGTGTTTGCAAAAACATAAGTATACCCACTTGTCCACTCCAAATTTTCCATGCTCATAAACTCAAGATAATCTACAACAACTACTTTTATACCTTCTTCTATCGAAATCTCATCCAACAATTTGCGTTCTGCACTAGGAACAACGATTGTAATCATGTAACCTTCCTGCCTCAGCACGTATGCCAAAATCATGCAAGTTATAGCACCACCGTGATACCCAAAATCATTTGACATTATCAGCACATTTTTAGCCAACTCAGCCATTTGTATATTAGGTACTTTTACAGGTAAACTTCCAATATAATCTTTATAATGAACAATCTTCTCCGATTGAATTCCCATTATAAGCAACTGTTGCCTTATATCAATAACATAGCTACTTGCAATAACTATACAATCATAATGGTACTGCTCTATATGTTCCGGAATGTCTACTACATATCCATCCATTAAAGTCCCGAAAATTTCCCGATTGTTATCTACTAAAGCCACAACCTCTGTATCTTCCCCATAAAAATAACATTTCACTTTATTATATATTTTCCCTATACCAAATATGATAATTTTCATAATCTCACCTATTCACTAGCTTAAACGTTATTCTTTCTTGCACTAATGCCATATATAATTGCTATATATTTACAACATTCAATATTTCAATATCAAAAACAAACATATTTTCTAAACTCCCTGTCTTATTTTCTCTGCCCCAGAAGTAGTTGTGACGCATTTATTTTTTTCCTTATTATTGGATATACTTCATCAAATGCTTTTTTCCCCAATGCTAAAATAATACCATCCTGTTTATCAAAAATCACATTCTCATATTCAAAAACATTATCATCAATTTCTGTTTTTTTCATCACCAAAAAGCCTTCATATTTCCAACCTTTATAACTAAAGTATCCGGCCATTCCTTGTCCATAATTACCATGACCATATATATATATTCTCTTATGTCCGTTATAAAATCGCTCAATGCCAGTGCTTTTAAAAGGATAAAGCACATCATTGTTTCCTTCTGCTTGAAGCCTCTTAAGATGAATATCAATCAGCTTAGTATCATAACCTGTATTGTGTATTACATAATTTATAACCATTTCGACATTCTTAAAATTGCATAATGATATGGCCTTTCTCTTAATTACTGGAAATCTTATATTTCTAACCAATTCATATGGGTAATTTATATATGGATTTCCAACATATTCTATTTCTGCACTATCCGTTAGCGCTCCACTTTTAAAACCATTTTGAGTAAAAAACACCGAAAAATTAAGCTCAAAGCATTTAATTGCCTCTTGTAGAGTACTCGGATATTTAAGATTTCTCCAAAATTCTTCCCACAATTCAGACATAATTAATGATTTTCTGCACACCAAAAAGAATGATTGAATATGCGAAGGTATTATATTCCCTTCCATTTGAGCATTAATATTTCTTGACAATCCCCAAAAATCCACATCTAACTCTTCCATTTTGTTAAAAGTCTCTTTCCAAGAATACAACGGACCATAAAATGTATCATTAAATAAAACTATTTCATCCCATTGCCTGAAATCTTCTTCTGCTAAATACTTTGTAAAAATATCCTTATATGCCCCCGCATCAAATCCAACATTTTCGCGTACATAAATATCATATGAATATTTTTTTAATTTATTATATTCATTATTTCTAATTCCACCGTTTATGATAATTACCACTCTTTGCAAGACTTCCTGCATACTATCTAGTAGCACTTCTACATATTTATCTACAATTCCAGAGGCATCATAAAAAACAAAAATTCCCATTCTTTTCATATGTAACAAGTTCTCCTATACTTTTAAACAACAGACAATTCCATATTTTCCTCAAGCTCATCATACACAAATCCCAAAATGATTCTTCAGTACCAATGTTGTATCCATTTCTTTCTGTTATACCTATTCTCTCATACAAAAGTAATTATTTATTCCCATTTTTTCCAATGCATTCACAATTGTTTGAGTAGCCTGTCGGCTCACAGCAACAATAATTCCCATTCCATTTTCATAAATTAACTGTTCAATCCCTAATACCGGTATTGGCATATTATTATAATCTTGGTCTTTTTGTGAAACCAAAAAATTCCGTGGTACATATCCCATATCTGTTAAATATCGATAAACACCCATACCTATTTTACCTGCACCGTAAATATAAATAACCTTATGTACAGAAACATAGTCTATTAGCTCCTTTAGGCGTTTAATGCCAAACAAATTACAAACTTCATATCTGTCCTTAATTATTGGAAATGACTTTCTCCTGCACTCTATCAAGAAATTCATATAAACAGTCGCATATGTATTATTCATAACAGTACAAGAATGATATCCCGCATCCTCTGCTAAATATCCAAAAATACGTTCTACCGCATAACTCTTTGCATTTTCTGGCAGCGGTTCGTCATCAAAATCCTCATAATTCCATTCTTTTACCAATATCTTTTTAATTGCACAGGTTCGTGCCCAAAAACATGTTCCTAACGCAATCGGTTGGTTTTCAATATCCGAATCTATATCCACACAAACTTTAAGTTCCTCTGCCAATTTTCGAGTTTGAAACACATTGGGTTCAATCCACGAATTATACGGGGCAAAAAACTCTCCTATAGGCTCTGGCGGAACCAGCAATCCCAAACTCTTATCCCTATCAAATGTTGCAAGAATATCAAAAAAATACCCTGTACCTTTTTCACCTAACATATTACCCCATAAATTATCAATCCATAATGTAATATCCTTTTTCTCCCTTTCTCGTTTTTCTTTCTTATCATGTAAGAAACACACATACTCATACTGTAACATTATTTCTCTATAAGTCACCAAAAGCGACGTTATATCTCTTCCACGATTTTCTTTATGGCAAACAGTAATATTCCTTTTCTGTTCTACTGCATATTTATTAACCTTATCTTCAACCCATTTATCTGAAGATGATATATATATAGGGATACTTTTAGGAATACGGTTAATATATGTAAAATATTTATCTAAGGTATCCCGATAGTGCAAATGAATAAATACTGCTGCCTGCCCGGCATATATATCATAGTTATATTTTGATTCTCCTGATAAAATCATTATTTGTTGCATAATCAACTCCCTCAAATCATATTCGTCATTCCCAAATATCACACCGCTTCATTCTGTCTGCCCAACTATTTTTACATACATATTTCAGTTCTTTGATATTATCATCATTTTTATCCTGTGCTTGTGCAATAATCTTCATCAATACTTTCTGAACTTCCAACAATCTTTCCAACGGTAATGCGCTGGTGCCTTCCTCGTCGAACACCTCACAAAACAATGCCTGCTCTCTGTCATCCAAAACAAATCCCTGCATTTTCAATGATTCCTTTTGTATCTCGGCAATTTTTTCTACCCGTTCTGCCCTGTGTTTCTCACGCGCTTTTAATGTTGTATTCGCACCATGTCTTCTCCACTTTGAAAGCACCCTGTCAATGTTAGCAAGTTGTCCACATGCTGCACATTCTGTCCAAAATTTATAATCCTGCATCCCAAGAAATCCCTCGCGATAAAACAAATTATTTTTTTCTACAAATTCTCTTCTATACATAGAAGTTGCATTATGAATCCTATCCCTAAATAGCAACTCTGCCTTTATTCGCTTAGGATTGCAAATGACCTCACGTCTATATGATATAATTTTCCCACTCTCATCTATGCTTATGTCGCCCCCTCCAACCACATCTATGTCAGGATGGCTTTCCAGATAATCATATTCCAATTGCAACCTGTTTTTCATAGCGATATCGTCATCGTCCATAAGAGCAATATACTTACCTTTAGCATGACGGAGTCCTACATTGGTCGCATACGCAATTCCTCTATTGCAATCATTTTCTAACACTCTAATCCTTGAGTCGTGAAAAGCATGCACTATATCCATACTGCTATCTTCACCTTTATCATCAATAACCAACAGTTCAAAATCCTGAAGAGTCTGATTCAAAATGGATTTCACTGCTTCCCCCACATACTTTTCTGCACAATATACAGGCATTATTACACTGATACCCTTTTCCGACATTTCTATTCGCCCCTTATATAATCCGTTAACCCAATAAAATTCAATTATCCATCAAAAAAATCTTTTTCGCGTATACCGATAATTACATATCAATTTCAGCAAACTACATATTAATACTATCTGTTTTGCACACTGTTATATTATTCTTAATTATCTTAAAATACTTCCATGTCAGTTCCTTATTTTGGATTATATTATCCGTCTCCGTCAATAATAATTCCATATAACCATCTGAATATATAATTAACTTATACCCATCATCAAAAATAAATCCTTCAAAAGCTAATAGACATCTATCCTGTCCCATTTTTTTATATAAATAACGAAAATCCGGATTATACAATTCGTTTCTAGCAATCTTTATATAAGAATTTTGAGGCACATTATATGCCTTTTTATTTAACAAACTCATTATTATATCATTTAAAGACATCAATGATATCAACGTCTTACATCTTCCATGTTCCATATCCGGAGAGTAAATAATATATGGGATACGTATCCATTCTTCGTCATAAATAAGCTTCGATTTTTTTACTTCATCTATTCTACAGTTTTCATCAAGAATTAAGTTACCATGATCAGCATACACCAACATCCGACATCTCATCGCGCCAAAAATTGGAGAAACAACATCATCAAGATATCTGAGTGAATCGGAATGCTGCTTTTCATAGTTTGTTCTAAGTCTTTCTCCCTTCTGTGGCAGAAAATCAAACAACATTGCCGTACCCTCGCAAACCAATTTGCCATCTGTATATGGATTTGAAAAAGTATAATGACTTTCATACAACTCATGAATATAATAAAAACCATTTTTCTCATCTACTGCATCCAAAATAAAACTCCATATTTTTTCTGTAACAGTCTGACAAACTCCACTATATGTGATGTCTTCTCCATCAATATAATGCTCAGCATCTGTATAAAAATAAATATGACGTTCCTGTTTTTTTGCTTCCTGAATAAAAGAACATTCATCTTCAATAATATAATTTCTGGTATAATTAGCTGTTCTCATATCATCATTTCCACTATATACTGGTATTAAGCTTTCAAAAGTAGAAGTAGAAAACGAATACGCATTATCAAACATAAAAGTCTTATCCCGAAAAATTTTTGCCAACTTTGGCATATTAGCTTCTTCTATATCCTGACGTCTCAAACCATCAAAACAAAACATAACCACACTATTTTCATCTATCTTGGCGGCTGCTTCCTGTTCTTTTTTATATATCTTCTCCAAATCTATTACCAATTGTTTATATTTATACTCATGAAAAATATCCGCCTGCTCTCTTGCATAATTTATTGCACTTCTGAAATCCTTAATATTGATATATTTATTAATCAATGCAAAATACATCGATTCTAAATTATCTTCATCGGTTCCAATAAAATTCTTTATTTCATTTTTCAATAAATTAATACGCTGATAATGTTGATAAGGATGATTATGATAATAATAGTCCGACTGAAGATAAATGCCCTCTCTGTTAAATACATCATAAATATTCAGATATTTTATAGAAGAATGCTTTTTTTCCATGCTTTCAGCAATACTGTCCTTAAATTTATATGATGAAATAATCACTCCATCAATTTTATTATCCTCCATTTCCTCATCTTTTATAAACGCAAAACCACTTTCATCTGGTGAATCTGCATAATTATCAACAATGTAATTTATTCCTTTTAACTCGAACGCAAAATCTGCCATAAGCATCTTGGTATGTCCGCCATTGCAATAGATTGCCACATTCCTACAAGACTTTATAAAATCAACCAGAGAACTTTTTAAAATCTGATAAATCATTTTAGCATCACTAGGTCTTTCAAATTTATAAGTTTCAAATAATTTATCATACTGCTGTTCCAGCGTAGATCTCATAGTCTATGTCTCCCCTGCTAATTATATTTTTAACACCGCAATACTACAACCATCTCCAATAGGAGTCTTAGGCAAAATAAAGTTCATTTCCTTCTCAAAGTCTGCAACTGCCATCTTCACACCGGGTAACTCTGGATGGAAGTAGTCATGCAATAAAATTACACCGCCCGTCTCCATTTTATCCCAGAAGAATCTTAGACCATCTAACTGCGGTTGGTATAAATCCATATCTAAATTGACAAATGCAAATTTATCTTCTATATTACGAACACTTTCAGGAAATCTGCCCTGCAATATTTTTACTTTTTCCGGATAAAGCATTCTTGTACTCACTGTATCAATCATTAATTCAGGAGTTTCTGCTTTAAAAGTAGAATATGTAAATGTGCCAGCTCTAAATGCATCAAATTTTTCTCTTTCATCCATGACTTCCTGATCCACAAAACCTTCAAAGGTATCACACAAATATAATGTTCTATCTTTCCAATATTTATTAATAAACATTGCCGTTTCACCGTAATACACACCACATTCTGCTATGTTACCTTTAAGTTTGCACTCTCTTGTATAATCTGCAAAACATTTAATCCAATTTTTTCTGACTACATCAAATTCTAAAAAAGCATCCTGATACTCTGTACTCCTCTGCATAACCACAATTTTTTCATTCAAAATACCTAGTTCTATCAGTTGTGATTCCACAGCCCTAAATTGATTACCCTTTCTTATACAAATAAAAATTTTTTCAAAATCATATTCCTGTAATTGACATGGAGCAATTACTTTAATACCATCTATTTGCCCCCCCCATTTTGTGTCATCATTATCGCACACAGCTATAATTGTCACTCCATAATACTTCTGTAATCCTCTCGCTAAAATTCTTCCATAATGTCCCGCTCCAAATACAACAGCTTTCATACTCTTTATATTCTCCTACCTTTCATAGTAATTTATTTACAAGCTTCTCTGATTTTCTCATACATGTATTCACTTCTACACATGATTCTAAATTTCTTTCTCTATCTTCCTTGCAATCTTTCGATTCACCAAATCATTCAAATGAGATGGAACAGCACCGTATTCATATTCCTTATCTGTAAAATAAAGTTTGTCCATCGTGCAATCTACAACTTTGATTTGCGGAAAATTTTCTTCAATAAATTGATAGCAGTCCTCTAACATTTGATTTATTCGTAATATTTCTTCTGCATTTTTAAATAAAACCTGACTATATATATCTCCCACCTTTGTACTAAGCATGTTTCTAACTACTACTACATTACATAATGGAAATTTTTCTTGCATACACTCCATAAATTTAAAAAAATTCTTTTTCCAAAGTTTCTCATACTCCTTACTATCTCTTTTAATAATTCTCGCCCCTGCAATAGAAATATCAGTCTCATCAAGCGCATCACTTTTTGTTATATAGCCTCCTGCCATCTGAATAATATCGAATCTTTCTTCAATAAAATCAATAAAAACATACTCAGGATTTATATCTTTAACAATATTCCAAAATGAAGATTCAATATCTCTTTGAACCATAATTTCACGATACCTATTTTTATGTATGCACTTTAATCCTTTGACTGGATTCATAAGGCTAATTATACTAGAAAAATTAAATCTGCCATACGGATTATGCAACACATTCATATATCCGAGAATACGATTTAAATTATATCCGCCCAACGTTATATAGGAGAAATTTAATGTCCCCGGAAATTTTTCTTCTATATAAGCATAATACTTTTCAGTCAGTTGAAAAAATTCTTCTCTATCTCTGCGATAAAATAAAGCTGCTGACAAATCAGACAATTTTCTCTTGACTATCTCCTGTAGTATTTGTTTATATTTATCATATAATCCACATATCTTAAAATTTTCCAGTAAGTTATCAAAAGCTAGCAACCCTACCGCTTTTTCATCTCCATTATTAATACGAGGCTGTTCCGAAAGAGACTTGGGTCGAAATCTCCGATAATAATATAATCCTTCATGTACATTTGCAATTCCACCACTCAATGCAATTAATAGCGGATACACTGCTCTAGCTTCACTATGACAATTCGGAAATGTAACTCCATAATCCACAAAAAGAGTTTTCTTTATCATACATTTCCAAATTGCAGTAAACCCATACTTCATATGATCTTCTAACGAATATTCAAGTCCCATATTCCCAGAGCATATATGATATGTCTTTTCTCCGGTATGATTATCATACTTATACACGTCACATTCTGCCATATTAACTTTTCTCTCAATTATTGTTGTATATAATTTTTCAAGATATGTACAATCTACCCAATCATCTGAATCAATAAATACTAAGTATTCTCCTCTTGCGTTATTTATACCACAATTTCTTGCCAAAGATGGTCCTTCATTTTCTTTTGTTATAATTCTTATTCTGCTGTCTTTCTCTGCCCACTCTTCACATTTTTTCTCAGAGCCATCTGTAGAACCATCATTTATCAATATTACTTCAAATTCAGAAAAGGTCTGACCTACCACAGATTCCATACATTGATCAATCCATTCATACACATTATATACTGGAATGATAATGCTAATTGGGATTATGTTTTTTCTCATAACTTTATCCGCCTATAATGAACTTGTTTTTTTCATCTATTATTCTTATCTCTTCATAACTAAAACCACTATCTCTAAGGATTTCTTGCGTCAATACAGCTTTTTCTCCATGCAAATCATCCAAAGATATTGTGTCTGCATATATATTGCATTTAAGTTCTCTTTGCTTAAAATATCTGGCTATCACAATGCGATGAAATCCATCAATTATCTGATATTGTGTATTAATTAATATTCTACTATTTTTATCAACTCCATGTTCTGTCCAATTACAAATTAATTTGCAAAAATTTTCTAATCGTTTTTCTGCCGTTTTTCTTTCACAATGCAACGAATTCGCTCTTATATATATATCATACCCTATTTCACTTTTTCCAAAATATTGTTCCAATGCCATATAACGCACTGCAAGAGCATACTCTTTCTTGTAATTTCTCATAATTCTATCTAAATCAACATATATACCTGTTTCTATCGGGCTTCCCATAAGCAATTCATGCATAAAAGGATAAATCCATATATATTTCCTGATCTCTCTTTGTATTAATATATGAATAATCTCATCCCTCAAACTCTCATGAACTGCAATACAAACAATTACTTTGTTCAAATTAACAATTTCTTCAACAGTCAAAACAGGAATTCCTTCTATTTCATTTTTATTGTTTATATGAGTTGAAACAGCAAAGCATGCAATATTATTTTTTAATCCATGTTCTTTTAATACACGAAAAAAAATCATTCCTACATGTCCAGTTCCATAAATTACAATATTATTTTGAGATAATTGTTCTAATAGCTCATTTATATTCATTTTTGTATAAAATCTTCCTACAAAATGCATCAACAACACATTAACAATAATTACATCATTAAATATATTTACTGTCACTCGTTTTAATAAACATCCCGTGTCCATTAATATTTCCTACGAATATTCCATCTTGTATGCTATTCCATATTTCTTCTATCATTACTGTAACTCCTTGTGTACATTCAAATCCATAATCATCAAAAACTACTATTCCGCCAATTTCCATCATTTTCCATACATAATTAAATACATCTTTTGCTGACTGATATGCATCAACATCAATATGCACAAATCTGTATGTTTTTGTATCAAAAATTTCCGATACATCATCTGGAAAGATTCCCTTAAATATATGCACATTTTCCAGACTCAAATTATCAATTAAATCTTTGACATATTCAAATGAAGTATCACTGTGTTCCCCGCCTTTATATAAATTATCCTTAGCACCAGTTTTTACAACACCCTCAAAGGTATCACACAAAAAAACTTGTGCGTCTATTTGTGCATACCTTGCTGCGGCTGCAAGTAATGCTCCAGTTCCTCCTTTATATACTCCCACCTCAAGAATATCTCCTGACTTACACTTTTTAGACTGAATAAGCAACTGCCATAATTCATAGCATCTATACACGTCAACTAATGTACGATTTTTTATTATTTCATACATTCCTTTAAACTTTTTTTCTTTTCTCCATGGTGCATAGGTAGCAAATGCTACAATCAACTCATATGGATTATCTTCAGTTCCTTTTTCTAATTTATTATCGATTTTTTTAAATATTTCTACAATATTATCTTTCGAAAAATATTTCAACAAATTATGTAAAACCTCATCATATACATCTGGATTTGCACAAGTAAATAAAACCGTATATTCATTTCTATCCAATTCTTCACAAAATTCCAGATTTTTAATACTACTATTAAACGCAGATAATTTATTATCAATGACATAAGCTTCCCTAATCCCAAAACTATCATTTAAAATCTGCTTTGCTATAACTCCGTATTCTCCATAAGGGTATACAATAAAATTATGCTTATTTAATTTTATCGCTTGTTCAATTGCACTCCGTATTTTTTGATAATCTGTTTTCATTGTAATCCTCCATATAAATTTAAAAAATAGACATATTATAAAAATGCTAAATTCTTACTATTTATTATACTATATTTTTAATTAAATCGCATATAACACTGTTTCTGCCTGTGCAACAGAATAATGTCTCAAGTACAGCCTATAATCAGGACGAATATCCATAATCAATTTGGGCAACTCCCATATATCGTTATCATTATGATAAATACTAATTGCTAATTTAGGTCGGCATCTTTTTATAGTTTTTTCCGCCCCCTTAATTGCTGCATACTCTGCACCTTCAATATCCATTTTTATGAATGTAATATTATCATTGATTAAATGATCCAAAGAATCTACAGGAATATATGTAGACTCTGGTTCATCTGCCAAAATTTCTTCAGCAATATGTGATGTTCCATTTGAATTTTCAACAAAATTCAGTCTATATTTCTTATCCCAAAGTCCATAAGGAATAACCTCAAACTTTGCCTTTTCTGCTATGAGATTTCTTTCACATTGAATAATATTTTTTTCCTCTGGTTCAAATACATAAATCTTTTTATATCGATTTCTACACCATTGGATAAAAAGTTTTGACGTTTTACCATCGTATCCCCCCGCATCAACAAATACTTCCTCATCTGTACATGGCATATTGGGTAAATCAAAATATTGTCGTATACTCATATCATCTATCATTTTACCAACATTTACAATTCTTTTCTCTGGAATTCCGTGTGATATTAGTTGTTCAAAAAGTTCGTTATAATATATCCTACTTCCTAAAAAGATTATAGCGTGATTACCATATTTTTTCAAATATTCATCAAAAGATATTACTGGAAGCCCTTCTTTTTTCTCATATGGATACCTTGCTTTATTATCAACAAAACAGTCAAATCCGTATTTACTATACTGTCTGGCAATACTTCGTCCCCAAAAACCAGCTCCAAAAATAACTTTTGAGGTATTAATTTGTTCAAGTTTATTATAGAACTCCTTCCCCTCTATAGTTGTTTTTATAATATTCTCTATATATCCTTCATCACTTGTAAGGCTAAATAATAATCTGTTCCCAAAAATATATCTTGATTCAGCATCTGCCAGTGCATTATATATTTTCATAATATCTGGTTTTATCGAATTCATACTATTATCCTTATCCCCTACATTTTGTTATGATATCTTCATCAGATTTATTCACGCCTTATATATTACCACTGTTTATCATTACCTGTATTCTACTAACCGGATGCACCTTTCGCATTTCCGTCGGCGGTAATTCCATATAATTTCCAAACTTAAAACTTAAATAACTGTCATAGTCCTTGATTCCCTGAAATATCTTTCCCTCAAATACGGTATCCTGACTGTTCTCATACCAGAAACGATAGTAGCCATATTCATTATTCGGCGTAGGAAATAATAAAATCCTAACCATTCTTGTCTGCTTCTTATTCGCCCTAATTATCATCTTATGATAGTATGTCCGTACTTTGTTTTCCGGTATATTATCTAGCAGTTTATATATCTGACGCTTTAAAATATTCTTCTCAGCAATTTTCCCAACTTTTGACCATAATACTTTTCTTACGCAGAAGCACTCGAAATTCTTTATACTTCGCATAAAATAATTATCCGGTACACTATCAAGCGGAAATATATCTATAAATATCCCCTGCTCATAAGGCATATGTTCCTGATGCTCCCTAAGAAATAAAGTATTCTTTCTTCTGATTTTCCCATATCCCCATCGATATCCTCTGGTATTCCTATCATCTTGAAAATAAAATCTCTTCGCATCAAGTTCTGTCTTGCATATATCCCTGAACTTTTCATATTCCGGTCTTAGCATCGCCACATCCGCATCATCATCCCACGGTATGTATCCGCCATGCCGCACTGCTCCGAGCAAAGTTCCGGCTATAATATTGTAATGAATATTATGCTTTTTACATATCCTATCTACTTCTATCAGCATTTCTAACTGTATCATTTGTATTTGCCGAAGCGTTGCTGAATCAATATTAATCATTTTTTACATTAACCTCTCTCAGCATCATTATATGACTGCAAACACTCTAAATATCTTTCAAACTTTTCTCCAAAAATATCTTAAAAAGCCATTGCATCAGGCAATGGCTCTATCAATCGTTAAATATTTCTGCCTCCATGCAACTATACACGCTCTTCTCCGTAGAACTAATATATATATCGACATTTTTTAATAATTCATTAGGCGAATTACAGTCTTCCTTCCTCTTTCATAAATCGTTCCATAATTCCAGCCATTGAAGCAGATTCCCCTCTTGTCAGCTTAAACTCACTGTTGCTGCTTCCGCTTATCATAGAAAGAAAATCACTTATTTCGTAGCGCAGACCATCACCGAGAAAAATTTCCGAGTACTTGTCCACACGAACGGCATCTTCATAATGCACCTCAAAATACGACGTTTTCCACCACGGAGACTCTGCTACAACATATCCCTTTGTTCCGGATATCAGCAGTCTTCCCTCTGATTTCACACCAAGTCCACAGGTTGCCGTTGCAATTCCCATTGGGAATCTGAAAGATATTTTAGTAAAAATATCCAGTCCCTTTTCGTCATGAATGACATCAAAACGAACCTCATCAAATTCTTTTCCAAAAATTTTTAGTATTGGCAACATCACATAACTACCTAACTCTGTAAAACTACCACCGTATATGGTATTCGTCAGTTCCCTGCTTTCTTTCTTTTCCAGTTTTGTAAAGCATGCCTCTACATTTCTTATACTGCCTATAGTTCCGCTGCATGCTATACCGAGCAGCTTATGAAATCCCGGGCAATAAGCCGTTTTAATTCCCTCAAAAAGAATCAATCCCTTTTCTTTTGCATGAGCGAACAGTTCTTCGGCTTGGCTTCGTTTTAAAACCATAGGTTTCTCACAAAGCACATGCTTTCCATGTTCAAGCGCACCACGAATATACCCATAGTGAGTCTCATGAGGCGACGCAATATAAATAGCATCAACAGCATCATAAAACTCCTCAATTTCAGCATAAGCATTTATTTCCCACTTCTGTGCAAACCGCTCTGCGCTCTCTGTGTGCGGATTATAGACACCCTGCGTACTGATGCCGCTGACAAGTCTTGCTTCTGGAATAAAGCGTGCGGCAATTCTGCCTGTTCCAATAATCCCGATACGTTGAATTGGGCTATTCTGCTCTCTTAACATGGTGCTGGAAATATTTTTGGTACGTTCCAAATAAACCACCTTACAATAGTCATTGAGATAATCAAAGGCACCTGCCCAGTCTGAACCAATTGCAAAAATATCCACATGAAATTTGCGGATATCGTTCACTTTCTGTCCCTGAGTCTCCTCAATAATAATTTCATCCGCAAATCCAGTCTTTTTTATATTTTCAATACGTGTCACAAGCGAATCAACAACGTTAAGCTTTCCCCTTGTCTTATCATATGCCTCAGTCGTCACCCCGACAATAAGATAATCTCCCAACTCCTTCGCTCTTTGCAACAGACGGTAATGCCCTTCGTGGAAAAGATCAAATGTTCCATATGTTATTACCTTTATCATATTTCTTCCTCATTTCCTTTCGATTATTTTCTTCTTTACGCACTCATAAACATTCTTCCCACATGTTCCGTCAGTGTTTATATTAACCTTGGAAAATGCTCTTAACTGACGTTCCCTGTCAAACTGATTTCCTGTTATATTATCATCCAACAGGTCTTGCAACGAATTTAAGGCATTCTCCACCAGACAATATTGCAGGTCTTCAGAATTTTCTGAGAACCCCGGTTCATGTGCTAATAAATCATCATAGTCAAACTCTATTTCCACTTCCTTATACTCTTTTGTAAAGACATTAATATCATATAATTTACGTTCCGGTGCATACCAAATTCTGCAATTCGGTTCACATAAATCAGCTTGATGCCACGTAAAAATAAATCCACCCATACTACCTGTTGCATAATATCCATTTTTTCCACGATTCTTAGAAGCAATAGGCATTTTCCATTCTATCATCTCACCTGTTTCTTCATCAAACGATAAATACATATTACCCCAGCTTGGTATAATAACAGCCAACTTCTTATTATCCTGTTCACAAAAAACTATGTTGCCAAAAGGATGCTCATCACACTCATATTCATAGGGGAATTTCCTAACTTTATAATACTCTGGTACGTTACTATACTCCCTGACCTCTCCTGTCTTTGGATTCCATCGTGTTATAGTCATTCCCTTTATAGGCAACAGCCACAACTCCTCCTCTTTGCCATTCCGTGCAATACTTTGTATTCCCAAATTACTTTCAGAATTAACTTTGCATATCCTTTTCTCTAAAGTATCCATATCCATGAAAAGAATCTGACTATTCACAGGAGAGGCAAATATAAGTTCATTTTCATATAATCTAATACCACCTCTTTGCCATTCATTATTCACCATCTGTACGTAAAATGGTTGAACTTCTTCAATATAATCAATTTTTCCTGTATCCAAATGGTAACGAATAACCATGGGATATTGATAAGGAAATAGATACAGATATCTGCAACTATCATCATGCCAACAACTTGAAAAAGCAGTTCCACGCACATTATATTTTATAAAATCAATCTTTCTGATTTTCTTATTTTCAATTATAAGCATATTTTGAGTATTACAGGGGATCACATATATTTTCCCCTTAATTTCAATTGCATTCGCATAATATCTTTCACCGGAATATACTGCCTCTAAATCCATATAAAATTTATAATGATAGTCATTGTTCTCAGAAAACCAAAGCTGATTATTATTTGTTACCCAATACCTATCATCCCCCCAAGCATTAAACTGTGAATTAATCCATTCACCTCTCCAGTCATCTTTTTCAGGAAGGGTATTTATATAATTATTAAGAATAAACATAGGTTTCCCAGCAACACCAAAAAGTGATGTTACACTTGTTCCCGCATCTCCAATATATACATCCGAAAGTGCTATCGTACTTTCTATGTCCGGCGTCTGATCATAGATTCCTATTTCTTTCTCGATAAACAATGTTTTCAATGCTTCATACACAGGTCTATATTCTTTTCGCATTGAAGCAAAAGTAGATTCAAGCAGTGGATGCGGACGCCAAATAAGGCAAGCATCTTCCCTTGCCTGAAAAATTTCAAAAATATATTTCATTTTCTTAAGGAATACCTCAGTATTTTCTAACATTCCATTAATGCTGGTATTATAGAAATATACCTTTCTGCCTTTTATTTTCTCTTGCCATTCTGCTGGCGGCCCCGGCGGATTCTGGCACTTATTAATCACACTGTCAAACTTAGGCGAGCCTAAAGCAAGGAACTTTTTATCTGGTATATTCTTATCAAAATATTCCCTGAATTTTTCTGTTTGAATTACTATATAGTCTGCATTAATATAAGCTGGGCACAAGCTCTGTCCTTCGTTCATCCCGCCCGCTGTCGCATAATAAGGAATATATATAAGGCAGTCCGTGAATTTCTTTATATTATCTGAATAAAAAAATGGATGTATACTTGTAACATGATTAGCATAATCATATGGATTATGAATATATATCATATCTGGACGATGAACATCAAAATCAAACTCGTCATATTTTGTAACCCGTACATAATCAGGATACATATCCCCTTCATAATGTACTGTTCCAAGACTTCCGTCAGGATTTCTATCAAAATAAGGAATCGGAATCACATAGGCGTCACAGTCTGGATCTGAATCCGCTGTCTGCCACACGCTTTCCAGACTATCCCACATACTTATCTTATACGGCAAAAAAACTGCCTCAAAGCGAACCTTTACATCATACTTTAAGCTATTGAATATTTTAATATGTTTCTGCCTAAGAGGTTTATATACTCTATTGGCAGAAATTTCATTGTCATTTATCAAATCTTCGTGAAATTTGTATATCATCTCACAATATTCTTCCAACAATGTAACGGTCGGATGCCCCTCGCCTTCCGTTTTTTCTATCAAAGTTCCAAGAGAAATCGCACCATTCTGGCAATCTTCCAGTAATGTAACAGCACCTGAAATATTTTTCTGTTCTATATCTTTTCTAATCTGCTCATGCGCCTGTTCTATCTGTACCAGAAGTTCTTCCACCTGCTGTTTTTGCCGTTTTCTCATGAGATTCTTTCTCCTTTATCATAATAATACCAATAACTCCCCTATATTTCAAGGAGAGCTATTGGTAAGTTTACTTTATTATCTTGTCTTATTTCAGTTTAACATTGACTGTCGCTGTTTTTGTTTCTCCACCTACTGTTACATAAGTAATTGTAGCCTCTCTAGCAGTTTCGCTTGGAAATTTCGTTTGATAGTTTGTTACATACTTTGTAGGTAATGTAATTAAACCATTTTCGTCAGTAGCAGCAGCCCATGAACTTCCTAATGCATTATATCCATCATATACAGTTCCGCCATAGTCCATTTCCACTTTTTTTATAGATGCAAGTGCATCATTACCTGTACCAACGGTATAACTAATAGTTCCAATTACAGTGCCTGTCGTAAAAGAAGGGGCAACTGTAACTGGTTTTCTCAATCTAACATCAACTGTAGCTGTTTTTTCCGCTCCACCTTCTGTAGTATAATAAACTGTAGCTTCCCTAGTCATGTCATTGGGAAATTTTCCTTGATAGTTTGACACATATTTCGCTGGTAATGTAATTAAACCATTTTCATCTTTAGCTGCAGGCCATGTACTTCCTAATGCATTATATCCATCATATACAGCTCCGCCATAGTCCATCTCTATTTTTGTTATAGAAGCAAGTGCATCATTACCCGTACCCTTCCTATACTTAATCGTACCAACTTCAGCACCTGTCTTAAATGTAGGATTCGGATTTACATACAAAGCGCCAGTACCTGTTACTGCTGTTGCTCCACTGGGTGCATTCTCATTACTATAGACAGCCGTAATTCTGATGCCTTTTGTAAGTTTGGTCCAGTCTGTATTTGTATTCATGGTTCCGCTAAGCGTAAAGGCTGTGATTCCTTTATTGCTATCTGCCAACGCACTAAGAGTAAAATTGTCCTTTACATCATTAGTTGCTGTTGCGTCTAAATCAATTGCACCAGTATACTTAGCTTTTTCAAGCACAAAATCAACCTCATTTTCACCTGCTACCAGAGTCTGTGAATTAGCATCCTCTGCCAGAGTCATTGTTACATTAGCAAGATCTGCACCCGTAGTGGTCAAATCTATATCTGCCGGAGTTGCTCCAACCTGTATTGTGCTATCTTTTGCCGGAACTAATTTCAGGTTAACTACATAATCATCCGCTGCTGCATTTGTTACGTCAGCCGGATCTGTTGCAAACGTAATCTTGTCTTCATTTAAATCTTCTACCTTAAGAGTAACCGTAATGATTTTATCTTGCGTACTCTTGTTGATGATACCATAATTCTTGGATACAATCTGGTCATGAACGCCAGTTCCATTCTTGGTTACTTCCAGACCGCTCGGATTGAAAGCCACTACATAATTAGTCGGAACTACTACATTAGTAATATCATATGCATAAATCGGTGCATCTACAGATACCTCCGGTTCAGCCGCCATGCTTGTCATTGACATTCCTAATGCCATTGATGCACTTAATGTAAGCGCTAAGAATTTCTTTAAATTTTTCATTTTTTTGCCTCCTTGCATAAAAATTTCATTAATAACTATTTTGATACAGATATTGTTACTTTAAATCCTACGCTGCTCACCTCCTCTAAATTCTCATCCACCATCGTATACATTACTACCGCATCATACTCGCCGGCTGGAAGCTCTTTATCAAGCTTAAAATTTTTAATCTCTGTTCCTACCGGAAGCATCGGTGATGAGTACAACAGCTCATTAGTAGTTTCTTCATACACGTCAAAATAGAGTGTATATATATTGTTCTCCACATTGGCTACATAAGCATTCGGCGCCGTTGATTTACCGTCGTCAAATGTCCATGCTGTTGTCATTTTACATTCAAACATTCCCTCGCTGACCTTTTCAGTCATCTCGTCCATAATATCTTCTACATTATCATTATCTACAAACCCTCTGTCTAAGACGCTGGGATTAGAAGTACTTACAGTATTCCCTGACTCCTGTACCGGCTCTTCCTTCTGTTTTGTTAAAAGAATAACTATACAAACAATCAATGCCGCTATTAATATGACAAGGGCAGCAATTATAATGATAATCACGTTTTTGTTTTTCTTTTCTGTATTTTCTTTCTGTTTAGACATAAGCTAAACTCCTCTCTATGTAACAGCATTGCAAGTATCTTTTGGCTTATTGATTTCTCAACTCAACATACAAAAAAGTCCTCGCACTAGGCAACGACTCTAACAGTCACTCAATATTTCTGCCTCCATGCAATCTTATACTGACTATTTTCTAATCTTATTATATTTATCGGCATATTTTAATAAGACATTAGAGAAATTTTCCATAAATTATTAATAATATTATAAAATCTCAGCTTAATCTTGTCAAGCAACAAGCACAATAAGCCAAGCTTGGGTATTATCCCAGCTTGGCTAGTATTTACTAATTTCATTGCTTTCTTTAGTTTACCACGGCCATCATTCCTGCTAAATCCTCACGCAAATCACGTCTGCCGCCTGAAAGCGCAACCGCCTTTTTCATCTTATCAATTCCGCCCTGTTTATCTCCCAGTTTATAAATCGCAATCGCATATCCGCTCAAAGCATCCGCATTGCCTTCGTTAATTTCCAACGCCTTCTCATTGTCAGCCATACAGATTTCATAGTTACCGCACATATATTCTGCGTAGGCTTTAACAACATACGCTTTTTCATTATCCGGCTCAAGCTCTGTGACGCGGTTTAAAATTATTGCAGCTTCTTGATAAATTCCCAACTTAATAAGACTTTCAGCCTTTTCAAGCAGTCCTTCGGCGTCTGCTATTTCCTGCTGCTTTTTCTTCATTTCTTTCAATTTCAGGTTATATGCGCAGTATTGGTTTTCGGAGTTTATGCTGCCATTCATGGTAAGCCGGGTATTAGGACATCCGCCCAGGCATTTGCTGCCATAGACGCAGCTTTTACAATCCCCGCCCAAGTCTTCTTTTTTGAAGTTCCTGCGCCATGCAAAAGCATCGTCGTTTTCCCAAATATCCTTAAGCGAACTCTCCCGTATGGACTCCTTTTCAATAAATTCGTCCTCACGGATAGATGTGCAGCCGAGGATTCTACCGTCATGTAAGATTCCAAATCCCCTGATTCCTGCATTGCAGCCATCCCACAAAGATATCATATCCGTTTCATAAGATATTCTTTTGATTTCCAATTCTTTTTGGGTATAATAACCTATACAATCTGCGGGATATATCTTTATTCTGCCCTCTTTAGCCGTTTCATAGCAGAAATCTATAATATCCGTAATTCTTTCAGGTGCAAGAAGCCAGTCCGGCTTTTCCTTCAGATTTCCCATTGGAAGACCTATCTGCACCTGCCAAGTCTTTACACCCATGCCGATTAGTTCTTCCTTTAGCTCGCCAAGAATATCTATGTTCTTATTTGTGATGGTTGTAACGGCTCCGCTTTTAATACCAAGCTCATCCATATATTGAAAGCATTTTTGAGCATTGTCAAAAGCGCCTTCTCTGCGAATCTCATCGTGGATCTCCTTGATTCCGTCAATGCTGACTGCAAGTGTTGCAATCCCGCTTTCTTTTAGCTTTTCCGCCATATTCCCGTCAAGCAGCAGTCCATTGGTAATCATGTTCACGGCAACGCCTTGCGTGGACAGCCTTTTTACAAGCTTAGTAATATCTTTTCTGGTAAGCGGCTCACCTCCGGATAATGTAACCCATCTAAGCCCTAACCCTGCAATCTGGTCACATAAATCCAATGCTTCTTCCGTAGTCAGTTCGCCCTCTAAAGGCTCTGCGCAGGAAGAACCACAGTGTCCACACCGCATATTGCAGCCCATAGTCACTTCCCATACACAGGTAATTGGCTGATATTTCATAAGCTTCCTCCTTTTAGGCAGCATTAAAACGGAGCTGCATACATACGTGTTAAATTTGCATTGTCCATGCATGGATAGCCATATTTAAACGCTGCATCATTGACGCTGCAAGGATAACCGTACTTAAACGCTGCATCATTGACGCTGCAAGGATAACCATACTTGAACGCTGCATCATTGACTCCACAAGGATAACCGTACTTAAGCGCTGCATCATTGACCCCACAAGGATAACCGTACTTAAGCGCTGCATCATTGACTCCACAAGGATAACCGTATTTAAGCGCTGCATCATTGACGCTGCAAGGCAAGCCATAGTCCTGACAAGAATTCTGCACATCAATGCCCGAACGTACAAGTCCATACGGCATCGCAATGTTTGCCTCATTCTCACTATAAGAAGCAAATTCTTCAGAGTCACTCTTAACAATCTTTACCTTCGCCGTAAAACTATCTTTTCCTGCCTCATTTACATCTGACCACTTATTCAATGTAAATAAAATATCCGCCTCTTTCTCATCCGTAGATAATGCTCCCAAATAAAATCTCTGCAAAGATGTTGAAGTATATCTGCCGCCTACACGAACATTTTCTGCTCCCATAACAATAATCTGCGGTGGAAGCTTTGAAATACACCATCCATAATTGCTAGAACCTAAATTTGACAAAAGTTCTACAACAAAAACTTTTCCTTCCAATACAAGATACTCTTTCTGCATATTACCTTCTCCTTTCAAATTTTATATTTGCACATTAATACTACAATAATCGACTAAATTATATTAGATTTCGACACCAAAATCCAGCCGATTTCCCTGTTTATCCGGACAATTTTTCCTGTTTATTAAACATTTTTTGCTATGTTTATTTAGGTTTTTATTCATACAGTCAAATGATAAAATATAACACATATTTCTACTTTTATAAACAAAAATAGTGGCATCTGCTCTTTTTATAAGAGTAAATGCCACTTTATTTACAGTTATTTCAAAATAAAAATAAGTGCTATACTTTACCTCCAGGTATTCAATCTACCCTAATCATCGCCCCTGTTCCTTCAATAATTTCTTCATCGCCAGCCGCCGTTTTATAAGTGTAAACTACAGAAAGCTTAATTCCTCCTGACAATTTCTCCCACTCAGCATTTGAATTCATAACTCCGCTGAATGTATATGCGCTTACTCCTTTTCCGTCCGGTGAAAGCTCTACTAACTCATTATCATCATTATAAACAGCCCCGGAAAGTTTGAACGCGATACTGTTAAGCCCATCATGCAGCGGTACTGCTTGTTCCTTCGCGCCGGTCATGTCAACCTTTCGTAACGCTTCTCCTGTAATCTCGCTGTCAGCAGGTTCACCGTCTATTAATATCTGTTCTTCATTTGCAGGAACAACTTCAAGATATATTGCATATACATTTTCTTCTGCTTCTGCAGCTTCCTGCGCTGAATCAACAAAGACTAATTCGCCTCCGTTACGGTCCTCTACAGTCAATGAAACCTTCACTATCTGATCCGTAGAGCTCTTATTCACAATGCCATATGTCCCTGATATAACCTGTTCTGTCGATATGGTATTGTTTCCTATCTTAATTGACAAACCATAGGGATTCAATGCTAAAGTATAAGATGTCGGCACTACAACATTAATGATTTCAGGTATATCCTGTCCTTCATCTATTTTTGTAACTTCCGCATTCTCTGCATCTATATCATTGTCGGCAGTATCACCGGAAATATCATTACCGGAAACCGTATTTACTTCATCGTTTTTTTCATCTGTTTCATCATTTTCGATATTATTACTTTCTTTTTCTTCATCCTCTTCCTTCTTAGGCTCTTCCGTTTCATTATCAGTTTTGCTTCCTGTCGTGCCTGCGGAGTCTGTTTCACCTGTTATATCTTTTTCACTATTTGTACTTTCAGCACTTATGCTTTCACTGCTTACATCTGAATTATCATCATTCACATTTTCATTTTCTGACACATTATGTAAACTGCTATCATTTTCTTCTGCAAATACTGATATTGAAAGGTTTGCAGCCAACACGCACAATATGATTGCTATTGCTATGCCTTTTATAAGAAATGATTTTCTGCTTCTTATTATTTTACGCATACTGCACCTCCGCTTCTAATAGGATATCCTTATAATTTATATCGTTATTAATCCTATCATACTTTACCGTAAAATTCAATTTTTTCTAAAAATTACAATATACAAATATCATAAATATCTCTCCGGTTCATTCAGAATAATATCCGTAATCCCCATCTTTTCAAGCGGTATGAAATCAAGCGCCCCGCCCGGCTGCCTATCAGGATACAAATGTCCCGACATCCATGCGCGTACATCATATCCTGCTAATTCTTCTGCTGTAAGGTCTATTCCCCGCCAAAACGGATGAAGCGCCGCCGCCCCGCAGCCGCCTTTTAACTTATACATACAATCCGAAACCTTACTATCCAATATCCCAAGCTGCGCCTCGTTATCAAGCATTCTCAGTTTCGATAATGACTTTGCATAAAAAGTAGAATATACCACCGCATTCTGCAGTCCACGTCTATGTACCATATTCACTATCTTTTCTTCCAGCCCTTCATATTGATAAATGCTGTTCTTTAATTCAATATTAAGTTTAAGACCTGATTTCAGTCTCCCTTCCAGCAAATCAAATACTTCCTCCATAGTCGGAATTGTCTGCGCCGGATTAGTATCAGCATATATATGAAGTCTTTTTAACTCAGAAAGAGTATAATCCCGCACAAATCCAATGCCTTCTGTTGTACGGTCAACCCGCTCATCATGTATAACAACAAGTTCACCGTCCCGCGTAAGTTGTATATCTAACTCTATTCCTGTTAAATTTTGAATTGCTGCTGCCTTTTCAAAGGAAAGCATCGTATTTTCCGGATACATCTTGCTGCATCCTCTATGCGCCCATATTTTCATAATCCATTCCCCATATCCACAAATTATCCAAACTGCTGCTCTATCCTATTTATCGGCATCTTTTTTAATTCATTAACTTGACTTAAAGCGAGAATGCAGTAACACCTTACCCAATCAACACCCTTTTTCCTTCAAACGCAAAACCATATTTCTTTATCCGTTCTGTCGCAATACCTTTTTCTAACAAGGTCTCCTCATACTTTTTCTCTTCTATCTGGTCAAGAGCTGCCTGTACAGTATCCTCAAGTGTCTTTTCATCTTCTGGATCATGTACTTTAAATTCCATAATCACTGCGTTATCTTTTTCATGATAGGGCTCCAGCATAACATCATATCTTCCGAATCCGCTTTCCCTATTCGATGTAACAACGTATCTATCTGCAAGATCTACTATCAGCCCCAGCACGAATCCATGATAAAATCGTTCCGGTTCCGCATCTCTTGAAGGTTGACGTCCTGTATCAAAATAACTAAATGTATCCAAAGCAACTTTATTCATGTAAGCATTCATTGCCTTTTTGTTGTCCTGAAGCAATGCCTTTACGAAATCATTATAATTTGATGTATATTCGGCAAACCAGTCTTCTATCATCTGCTCAAACATCAGACGGACCTCTTTATTCGTTAGTTTCAGGTCATACTCCGTTCTGCCGCTTTTCTCATTGAACTCAAACTTTTCCACCCGCAGATATCCGCTTGCCAGAAGCAGACTCCAGACAGCGCTGATTTTATTGTCTAGCTGACTGAAAACAATCTGTTCGTCAATCACCGTATGGAATACTCTATCCTGTAATAAGTCTTCCATAGTCATCTTAATCGTTGGACTTCCTTCTTTTATTAATTTCCCCACAAGGCTGTTGGAACTTGTATTCGCCCAATATGCTGCCAATTTCCCTGTATCAAGAAAATTAATAATTGACCACGGATTGTAGATATCGCGCCACTTTCCAAACAGAAAACCATCATACCAATTCTTCACATCTGTCTTTCTGTCACCCATACCATATTCCTCTAACGCATTAAACACTTCTTCCTCCGTAAAGCCAAAAGATGTGCCGTATTCGTCAGAAGTTGTCGTCACTACTTTAAGATTGTTTAAATCAGAAAAAATAGATTCCTTACTCACCCTTGTAATTCCTGTCATAATAGCGCGTTCCAACCATGGATTAGTTTTAAATGCAGAATTGAACAGGCTTCTGGTAAATGCCGTCAATTCCTGCCAGTAGCCATTCACATAAGCTTCTTGCATAGGGGTGTCGTATTCATCTAAAAGGATGATGACTTTTTTGCCGTAATAGCGATATAAATATTCAGACAACTGATTTAATGCCAATGTTGCATCCACATCTTCCATATCAATAGTCTTCCTTCGGAAAGAATCCTTTTCCTGTTCCGTCAGGCAATCCTCCTGAAGCAGAAATGTATATCTAGCATACTCACTGGCAATTAGCTGGCATATTTTCCTGCGCGTAACATAATAGTCTGCTTCTTTCACCCCTGCAAAAGACAGACTGATAACCGGATATGTCCCTTGCAACTCTCGGTATTTCTCTTCCTGCCAGATGTACAGGTTCTTAAATAAATCCCCTTGCCCTGCATACCCTATGGAAAAAAACTGCTCTGTCATACTCATGGTCAGCGTCTTGCCAAATCGTCTGGGTCTGGTTATCAGTGTCACTTCATCTCCGCTTTCCCACCATTCTTTCAAGAAAACAGTCTTATCGATATAAAAGTAATCGTTCTCAATAATCTTACTAAAATTCTGTATCCCGATTCCTATTGTTCTTGCCATTGACGTCTCCTTATTTTAAGGGTACAATCCCTTACGAATCAAACGATACCTTAATCATTTCATTTACAGACGTAATTCCCGCCAATACATAGTCGGTTGCGCACATACGCAGGGTGTGCATGCCTTCAACAAGCGCTTTTTCCTTGATATCCTCTGCGCTTCCGTTCTTACTGATAATGCTTCTTAAAGGCTGCGTCATCTCCATAATCTCGTACACACCAATTCTGCCTTTATAGCCTGTGCCGTCACATCTTGGACAGCCGCCGGGGGCGTATATCGTGATATCTTCGTCGGGCTTCCTGTTTAGTAGTTCAAGTTCATCTGCATCGGCTTTTTTTGCCTTCTTGCACTCCGGGCACAAACGCCGTACCAGACGCTGTGCAATAACTCCGATAGTGGAATCTGCAATCAAATAGGGTTCAATACCCATATCTTCAAGACGGGTAATCGTACTTGCCGCCGAGTTAGTATGCAGGGTAGATACAACCAAGTGTCCGGTTATGGAAGCCTGAACCGCAATACTTGCCGTTTCCTGATCACGAATCTCACCAATCATAATTATATCAGGGTCCTGACGCAGAATGGAGCGCAGCGCGCTGGCAAATGTCAGGTTAGCTTTAGGATTAACCTGAACCTGATTAATTCCGTCGATATTTGCTTCTACAGGGTCCTCTACCGTGATTATATTAACATCTTCTCTATTTAATTCGCTAAGCGCAGTATAAAGCGTCGTAGACTTACCGCTTCCGGTAGGTCCCGTTACCAGAAGGATACCATGCGGGTTCTGTAAAATATGGTCGAATTTTTTCATATCCGCAGGTCCCAATCCTAACTGGCTCTTCTCTTTGGTAAGCGCGTTCTTGGAAGTAAGACGCATAACTACTTTTTCGCCGTATACTGTAGGAAGGATTGATACACGGATATCAAATTCCTGTCTGTCTACAACTTGGGTAATACGTCCGTCCTGCGGCTTTCTTTTCTCCGCAATATCCATTCCGCCGATAATCTTAATTCTTGCTACCATTGCCGGAAGAAGTCTGATACTGTAAGTTGCCTTTTCATACAAAGCGCCGTCTATTCTGTAACGGATACGTACCTGACGCTCCATCGGCTCGATATGTATATCCGAAGCTCTTTGTCTGACCGCCTGCTCAATCATGCCTTTAACCAACTGTACAATCGGAGAATTGTTGACGTCTTCGCTGTACATGTCTTCTTGTTCCACCATTTGACTTTCTTTTTCTTTGGCGTACTCTTCCAGTGCGGAATTAACTTCGGTATTTCCATAATATTTATCCAGTGCAAGCATGATGCTTCGGGTAGTTGAAACCACCGGCTCCACTTGAAGATTCGTAATAATATTTACATCGTCAATCGCCGCCATATCCATTGGATCCGCCATTGCCACACGAAGTATATTCATGTTTTCAGGCGAATACTCAAACGGAATCATTTTATGCTTCTTCAATACATTGACGGGAATAAGGGAAATTACGTTTTCCTCAATCGTAACGTTTTGAAGGTCAATAGTACTAAGATTAAGCTGGCTGCTCAAAGCGCGCACGATATTTTCTTCCGTCACAAGACCTTCATCTACAAGTGTCTCTCCAAGCTTACGCCCGCTGCCCTTCTGTAACTGCAGTCCCTTCTCTAACTGCTCTTCCGATATAACACCACTGTTTACGAGAACATCTCCAAGACGAAGTTTTTTCCTGCTCTCCATAACACATACCCCTTTTCCCTTATTTTATACCTTATGGCTTTAAATTTTTACATCGCAAAGTTTTGCATTATAAATGATATATTTATTTTACTCTTTTTTGAAGCTTTACGCAAGATGGAAATAGCTGTTCCCTGTCTGTTTCACCAATCCGCAAAGATTTAGCTTCATAAGCTGATTTAAAATCTCCGGCAGCGGAATATCGCGGTTATATTTAGATAACATCTGTTCTTTTATGATTTCAACTGATTTCGGAGCTTCTTCCAGCGTTTGTAATAGTTCATTCTGAATATCCGATAAAAGCGCCGTTTGCGACTTATTCTGCGTGTAAGATACACCTTCCATAAGCGTCTTAACGATGTCCTGCGGCGACAGCGCAATTCCTGCGCCCTGTTGTATCAGGCGGTTGCAGCCTTCACTGAGCGCGTCCGATACTCTTCCGGGCAGGGCGTATACTTCCTTCCCCTGCTCCAACGCCATATCTACGGTAATCAATGTACCGCTTCTTTTTTTTGATTCGATTACCAGCACGATATCCGCAAGCCCACTTATAATACGATTTCTCGGTGGAAAAAGTGTGTTTTTCGGGGCTGTTTCCGGCGGATATTCTGAGCATACTCCGCCCTGTATACAGAGCCTATCGTATAGATTTCTGTTTTCATTCGGATAACAAATATCCACTCCGCACCCCAATACGCCCAGCGAATATCCGCCTGCCTCAAGCGCCGCCATCTGCCCTATTCCGTCTATCCCCCTTGCCATGCCGCTGATAACCTGCACTCCCATAAGTGCAAGCTCGCTTCCAAACTGTATCGCCATCTGCCTCCCGTATTCCGAGCAGTTTCTTGCGCCTATTATAGCCACCGCCGGTCTCTCCTGCGCCGGCAGCTTCCCACGATAATAAATTCCATAAGGAGAATCCGGAATGTCCTTAAGTCTATACGGATAATCCGCATGTTCGATACAAGTAAATTTAATTCCTTTATCCGCAAGCATCGCATATTCTTTATCAATATCGAATTTATTTCTTGAGTCCACAATTCTCTCTGCGAATTTAGTCTTATTAAATGAGGGCGGCAGAGTAAGGCTTTCTATTTTTTCCTTTTTCATTCTATACAAAGCTTCCGGCGTTCCAACTTTCTCAATTATATGCTTAATTGTCTTTGCGCCAACCCCCTCAATACTGTGCAGCCAGTGTGCATAAGGCAGACTGCTGTCTTCTATTTTTATATCCATTCTATCTTTTCCTTTCCTCTATTCATATTTTTGCGAAACCCAATATTTCACAGTATGGGTTGCGCAATACATTAAATAACAATAGTTATGCAATCACCTCTCCATCTTCTCAAGCTCCGTCACCCGATAGCAAAGCGCCTCAGTCAAATGCTGTTCTCTAATATCCCTATCTCCCGCCAAATCTGCGATGGTTCTCGCCACTTTTAAGACGCGGTGGTAGCTTCTTGCCGTAAGATTAAGTTTATGAAAAAAGCTTTCCATCAGTCGTTCTTCGGATAATCCTAATTTACAGTACTTGCGAATGTCCTCTACGCCCATATCAGCGTTAAAGCGAAGCTTTGTTCCCTCAAAACGCTTCTGCTGAATCTTCCTTGCCTCAAGAATATGTTCACGCATCTGCGCGCTGCTTTCCTTCCCTGCGCCCGACGATAACTCAGACATTTTAAGCGCCGGAGCTTCCACGCAGATATCGATTCTATCAAGTATAGGTCCCGATATCCGCTCAAGATAACGGTGTATTTCATAAGGCGTGCATTTACATTTCTGCACATCAGGGTAATACCCGCACGGACACGGATTCATGGCGCCGACCAGCATAAAATCCGCCGGATATATATAACTGCCGCTGCTTCTGGCTATCTGTATATGCCTGTCCTCTAATGGCTGCCTTAAAATATCAATGTTTTCGCGTTTAAATTCCGGTAGTTCATCGAGAAAAAGCAAGCCCCTGTGCGCGAGTGTTATCATGCCCGGCAGCGGCGTTTTGCCTCCGCCTGCTAACGCTTGTCTGGTTATGGTATGGTGTGGGGCTATGAACGGACGTCTCGTAATAAGCACGTCTTCATGGGAAAGCAAACCGGATATGCTATAAACCGCAGAGACTTCCATGCTCTCTTCTAACGACATGGGCGGCAGAATGGTAGGAATCCTTTTGGCAATCATGGTTTTGCCTGAGCCGGGCGGTCCGACAATAAGAAGGTGGTGAAATCCTGCCGCCGCTATCTGCGCCGCTCTCTTGACTCCTTCCTGTCCGTTTACCTCTGAAAAATCCAGCTCCGAATCATTCTGACTTCTTGCCAGCAGCGACTGTACATCTATCTTGGCAGGCTGTATCAGTTCATGACGCTTGTCCTCGTCTGCACGCAAATAGGAAAGCACTTCTTTAATATCATTGACTCCTATTATCTCAATATCCTGCACGACTGCGCCCTCGGACGCATTTTCTTTAGGAAGGATACAACGCTTTAAGCCCTGTCTTTTTGCTTCCGTGACTATGGGAAGCACGCCTTTCACGGACTTTACTTCTCCATCTAAGCCCAACTCGCCGATAACAATCGTATTTTCCACACTATCTTGCGGAAGATATTCCAACGCTGTCAAGATACCGACGGCAACAGGCAAGTCAAACAGCGCGCCACCCTTATGTATATCCGCAGGAGACAGATTTACATTGATACTCATAGGCGGCAGGGGCAGTCCCGCATTCTTTAGCGCGACTTTCACGCGCTCCCTTGCTTCCCTGACCTCGCTGCCAAGTAACCCCACCATCTGAAAACATGGCAGTCCTTTTGACGCATCTACTTCAACCTGAATCAGATAACTTCCGATTCCGTGAATTGCGCCTGATGTAATTGAACTAAACAAATACCTTTCCTCCTTTTTATATATATTTTTTGTAAATATTTAGTACCCTCTTGAATTTACCGGCGATACGCCGTGATTCATACTATAGAATAATTCTTGATATGAACTATATATACATTTATAAATTCTCTAAAATATAACAAATTATAATTATAATGAACATTCTGCAAGCGGCATGGATACATATGCTTCCGTTTGAGGTCCTTGTAAAACGCCGGTACTTAGCGAGGTATTTTCGAGCTTAGTACCGCTGCGATTTTACACGGAGCGAGAGCGTACCTCAAATGGCAGCATATGTATCCATGCCGCCCCAACACCTTTTTTAAAAAATCTTTGTCTGCATTCCGTCCGGATCAACCGCAAACTGAATTGCCATTTCCCTGTCGATTTTCCCTTCAAAATATAGCTGGGTAATGCTCTCGTCCATCGTAATCATTCCCATCTTACGATTGGTCTGCATAACTGATACAAGTTGGTGCGATTTACCTTCACGAATCAGGTTTCTAACCGCATGGTTGGCGTGCATAACCTCGAACGCCGCCACACGCCCTCTCCCGTCCATCGTAGGTATAAGCTGCTGCGAGATAACCGCCTCTAAAACATTCGCAAACTGTACGCGAATCTGCTGCTGCTGGTGAGGCGGGAAAACGTCGATAACACGGTCAACCGTACTTGCCGCACCTATAGTATGCAAGGTTGATAAAACAAGGTGCCCTGTTTCAGCCGCAGTAATCGCTACGCTTATTGTCTCAAAATCACGCATCTCACCTACCAGAATAACATCTGGATCTTCACGCAGCGCGGCGCGCAGCGCATTGGCATAACTCTGCGAATCCAGTCCGATTTCTCTCTGGTTTACCATAGACATTTTATGCTGATGTAGATACTCGATAGGATCCTCCAGCGTAATTACATGAGCGTCCCTGTTATTATTTATTTTATCTATAATCGCCGCAAGCGTGGTAGACTTACCGCTTCCGGTAGGTCCGGTGACGAGAATCAGTCCTCTTTTTCTTTCATATAAATTAATAACTGATTCCGGAACTCCCAGCACTTCCGGCGCCGGCACCTTTGTGCTCACAAGACGCAGCGCCATAGCGCAGGTTCCTCTCTGTTTATACGCATTTACACGATAACGTCCAAGTTCGGGAATAGAGAAAGACATATCATATTCTCCGCGTTCCTCAAAGCGTTCCCTCTGTACTTCCGTCATAACCTCTAACACAATCTCCAATGTGTCCGCCGGAAGCATTTTCGGATAATCCATTGTAACAAGATTACCGTTGACACGCATTTTCGGCGGTACGCCTACCGTAATATGTACATCTGACGCGCCTGCTTCATGCGCTACCCTCATAATCTCATTTATCGTCGGCATCTGTAAAACCCTTCTTTCTGTATATCCATAATACCGTTTTGCCTAAATTCAGTCTTTATTTATGTTTTTATCATTAATCCGGCTAAATCTGCGTATCCTTCGCATAAACCTCTTCTCCGCTCTCTACTCCCTGCCGCTTAAGCATATCCATATCCATAACATAGCGGTTATCCATCGTCTTCATGATATCTTTAATTTCCAAACGTCTGTCATATGCGCGGTTACTCAAATCAATCAGTCTGTTATCGCCAAAGGTAAGCACTAAAGGCTTAAGAATATTCGCCCTATTTTCAACCAACACAAGCGCCTTAGCTCCGGTTGAAAGCTCCACGCTGACGCCGGGAAAGAGAATATTGATGGAGTCAAGAAGCGCTTTTACCACTTTTTCATCAAAATATCGCTCGTTCTCCTGCAGGAATTTAATCGCCGCGACTTCGGAAGACGCTTCTTCGGCGTCAATCTGCACAGACGTCATCGTATCGAAGGTTTCCGCCACAGATAATATTTTAGCGCCTACAACCATTTTAGACATATCGTTCTCTTTGCCTTTTTGCAAACATTCCAGATTATTCTGCGACTGTACGCAAATCCGCTTGATATTCGGCGTAAGCGCAAACACCTGCTCAATCAGTCCAAAGCCCGCTATTTCCGCCGCCTTAATCCTTTCTTTATCAGCATCGTCCCATACGTCTTTAATCATGATTTCCTTAGGAGCGGAAAGTTTGCCGATATCATGAACTATTGCGGCAGTAACCGCGTCAAGCTGCTCGGATACCGTAACGTTCATGGTATGCGCAATCAGCGCGCAAAGAATCGCCACGTTCAAAGAATGTTTATAAATATAGTCGTCCTTACTGCGCAGGTTCTGCATAAAGTTGATTTTTCTATCCAAATGACCGTAATTTCTGATAATATTTGAAGTAATCGCCTGTATTTTGGTAGAACGTGATTTTAAGAGAATACTGTCCAATTCTTCACGAATTGAAAACACGCAGATGGTCTGAAAGCGCTCAAACTCAACATCGTCGCGCGACATTGGCGGCACCGGTTCTGCGGGCTCCAGCACAAAAATTCCTAACAGTCCGAAATTTTTAATACTATTGATACCCTGAACCGTAAGTTTTGAGTCCCTTTCATACAATAGAACTCCATCTTTATTGTAAATAGGGCGGGCAAGCCGCATACCAGTCTTTAAATCGTCCCTTTTTACAAAAATCATCGTGCTTTATCCTCCTGTCTGCTAGCCAAAGCCCTCCCGCAGTTTTTCCAAAGCTTTTTTCTCTATTCGGGAAACATAACTTCTGGAAATTCCCAGATACTTGCCTATTTCCCGCTGCGTAACTTCGTGATTACCTTTAAGCCCGTAGCGCATGGTTAGAATTTCTTTTTCCCGTTTATTCAACTTTTTATCCAATAGTCCGGATAAACATTTCAGATGTTCTTCCACTTCCATCTGTTCTATAATGTCAGGCTGCTCCTGTTCGATTATGTCCAACAGGTTAATTTCATTTCCCTCTCTGTCTGTTCCAATCGGTTCATAAAGGGAGACTTCTCTGGAAGTTTTCTTTTTTGTCCTAAGCAGCATTAGCAATTCGTTATCTATACATCTTGAAGCGTATGTGCTGAGCTTTCCTTTGCCAGCGTCAAATGAATCTATCGCTTTAATGAGCCCTATCGTTCCCGTCGATATCAAATCTTCCATGTCTTCATCAACGTTCTGATACTTTTTGGCAATGTGCGCCACCAGACGAAGATTATGTTCGATAAGCGTCTCTTTGGCAAGCAGCCTCTGCCTGTTGTCTCCTTCTTTCAACTGGCGCAGGTACGCGGCTTCTTCTTTCGCCGTCAGCGGTTGTTTAAATGTTTTCAAAAGAAGCCCCCAAAGTTCATTTATTCTATTCTATGACTTTGGGACAGTTCAAGTGCCTTTCCATAAAAATAAAAGTTTCACGGCAGCTTGTCATTTAATATTATACAGACATATTGCACAAAATTCAATATAATTTTGCGTGCGTTAGTTGTGAAATTGTAAAATTCTACTTATCACAACATGAACTCCGACATAACGTAATTGCTTATATCAGTTCCATAGGGGGTAAGACGGATACGTTTGTCTACGGTAAGCAGCTTGTCTTTCTGCATTTTCTCTAATACCTTACCGTATACGTCCTCTATCGGCACTCCGAATTTTTTCTTAAATTCTGCTCTTTCCACGCCCTCTGTCAGACGCAGCCCCAGAAACATAAATTCCTCCATCTGCTCATTCTTGGTAAGATACTGAATATCTTCACCGAACCTTATACGCGCTGAATGCAAATTCATACTGTCCGTCTGCGGCGCTGTTGCGGCATAGTCCTTCATTGTACGCTTATTGCTCCAGCGTACCTCGTCTACCAACGACGCCGCACCCAGACCAAAGCCTACATAGTTACCTCTATTCCAATAACACTTGTTATGAATACATTCAAAGCCGTCCTTAGCATAATTGGAAATCTCATATCTATGATAGCCGCTATCTGAAAGCATTTTCGCCGTGAGCTCATACATCTGCCTGTCCTCGTCTTCCGTCGGAAATACCAGCTCGCTATGATGCTCATAAAACCATGTGCCTTCCTCTACAATCAGGCTGTATGCAGAAATATGCTCCGGTCCAAGCTCTGTAATCTTTTCAAGCGTCTTTTGGTATGAGTCGCAGCTTTGAGAGGGTATAGCCGATATTAAATCCACATTAATATTTTTAAAACCTGACTTCCTTGCCAGCTCATAAGCATTAAGAAATGTCCGATAATCATGGATTCTCCCAAGCATCCTAAGCTCATCGTCATCGGCGGACTGCAAACCTATGCTCAGTCTGTTTACTCCTGCATTAAGATATGATAGAAGTTTATCTCTTGTCACTGTGTCGGGGTTGACTTCTACCGTAATTTCGGGCTTTTGAGCGAGATTAAATCTAGATTTAACCGCATTGAGAAGTCTTTCCAGCAACTTCCCTTCTAATATGGAAGGGGTTCCTCCGCCAACGAATATAGAGATTACTTGAAAGTCTTTATAAAATAACGATTGTTTTTCTATTTCATTAATAAGCAGGTTAATATACGCTTCTATTTCGTTTTCTGACGCTGCATAGGATAAGAAATCACAATACTTACATTTTCTAACGCAAAAAGGTATATGGAGATAAATACTTAAGTCTTTCATAATCAATCATCATCCAGCTTAAGAACGCTCATAAAGGCTTTCTGCGGAATTTCAACGTTTCCTATCTGGCGCATACGCTTCTTGCCTTCCTTTTGTTTCTCAAGCAGCTTCTTCTTACGAGTGATATCGCCGCCATAACATTTGGCAAGGACGTCTTTGCGCATAGCCTTAACTGTCTCTCTGGCGATAATTCTGCCGCCTACAGCCGCCTGAATCGGAATTTCAAAAAGGTGTCTGGGAATTTCTTCCTTAAGCTTCTCGCACATCTTCCTCCCACGCTCATACGCGCTGTCTGAATGGACTATAAAGGAAAGCGCGTCCACTTCTTCATGATTGATAAGAATGTCCAGTTTCGCAAGCTTAGACTCCTCGTAGCCTTTCAGTTCATAATCAAAAGACGCATATCCTCTGGAGCGTGATTTCAGCGCGTCGAAAAAGTCATAGATAATCTCATTGAGCGGCAGCTCATATTTAAGCAGGGCGCGCGAACTTTCAATATATTCCGTGCTGATATAACGCCCTCTTCTTTCCTGACATAACTGCATAATCGGACCTATAAATTCCGAAGTCACCATAATTTCAGCGTCTACGACAGGTTCTTCCATATATGCTATTTCGGAAGGATCAGGAAGATTGGAAGGATTAGTCAGCTCTATCATTTCGCCACTCGTCTTATGCACACGGTAAATAACGCTCGGTGCAGTCGTTACCAAATCCAGATTGTATTCCCGCTCTAAGCGCTCTTGTATGATTTCCAGATGTAGAAGTCCTAAGAAGCCGCAGCGGAAACCAAAGCCAAGCGCAATAGAAGTCTCAGGTTCATAATTAAGCGAAGCATCATTTAATTTAAGCTTCTCCAACGCATCCCGCAAATCCGGATATTTGGCGCCGTCAGCAGGATACATTCCGCAGTATACCATCGAATTAACCTTTTTATAGCCCGGAAGCGCCTCTTTACACGGATTGGTAACATCTGTTATTGTATCTCCAACCGCCGTATCTTTGACATTTTTAATAGAAGCCGTCAGATATCCCACCATGCCCGCCGAAAGCTCCTCGCAAGGAATGAACTGTCCCGCTCCAAAATATCCGACTTCCACTACTTCAGCGGTTGCGCCTGTCGCCATCATTTTTATATTTGTTCCCTTACGCACTCTGCCGTCCATAACACGAAAAAATACGATAACGCCCTTATATGAATCGTATATTGAATCAAATATAAGCGCTTTTAAAGGCTCGTCCGCATTGCCCTTAGGCGCTGGAATTTTAGCCACTATCGCCTCAAGCACGTCTTCAATTCCTATACCGTTCTTCGCGGAAATAAGGGGCGCGTCCTGCGCTTCTATTCCTATTACGTCCTCTATTTCGTTTTTTACCCGCTCAGGCTCTGCACTCGGAAGGTCGATTTTATTAATAACAGGAAAAACGTCTAAGTCATGGTCAAGCGCTAAATATACGTTAGCCAGCGTCTGCGCCTCTATGCCCTGAGCCGCGTCCACCACTAAAATCGCGCCGTCGCACGCCGCAAGGCTCCTGCTGACCTCGTAGTTAAAGTCCACATGTCCGGGAGTGTCAATCAGATTAAAAATATACTCCTGCCCGTCGTTCGCCTTATATATCGTGCGGACAGTCTGCGCCTTTATAGTAATGCCGCGCTCCCTCTCAAGCTCCATGTTATCAAGGACCTGCGCCTGCATTTCCCTGCTGGTTAAAAGCCCTGTCTTTTCTATAATTCTGTCGGCAAGCGTGGATTTACCGTGGTCTATATGCGCAACAATACAAAAATTCCTAATTCTGCTTTGGTCTATAACTGCCATCTTATTTCTATGCCTTTCTTTATAATAATCTTTCTGTATTATAGCAAATTACGGCAGTTATGGCAAACTGCTTGGAATACTTGTTTTCTACGGATTACCCGCTTTAGACATTCTCTTTGCTTCTGCCTCTTGAACAAGTTTTACCGCTTTGCAATAATCATCCACTGTAATGTCCTGAATTTCACATGCCTTCTCTAATGACATATTCAATTTTTTCACTATATTGTCAATATCTAATATTAGTCGGCGTGAATCAGCATACTGACTACCTTCATTCCATATCTTATCGGATTCAAGTTCCAAAATTACTCCGCCCATAATATTTCCCATCCTTTCCTTGTAATCTTCATTTCCTTTTCCTACATAATCCAAAATTCTTTGAGTCAATACGGCAAGTTCATAATACAGTCTTGGTTCATTTATGGAATTTCCTTCTATGGTAAGCTGCTTCTTAATATATTCATACTCGCCTTTCAGCTTACCTAAGATTTCATTCTTTCCAGCTTTTATATCTTTCTCATACCGCAGCACATAAAATGGTATAAGTATCAGGAGCCTTTTCTGAAACATCTCTTCTTTAGAAAAATTACACCATGCAGGATTGAGGAAACCGGAAAATGAAAGGTTCCTTGTTTCTTTCCCCAAATTTCTTTTTGAGTTCATTAGTTAATATATTTCTTGTCTCTTCCAGGGCAATCCTAAAATCATACTCTATCATGCGTATAACCATTAGCCCGTCATTAGTGCTCTGGCATTCTATATGGTAAATCTTATCCCTTATCCTGAGCATTGCATCATTGATTACCTTGCCATCTAAGCTATGGTATTCATTCCTTCCCTGAATAACCACTTCATCATCAGCATAATCAACATGGAATACTTCATTAATCAACGCTACTGCAAGCATTGGGAATCTCTGCAGAAGCGTTTTGAATACGCTGTCAAAAATGTCAGTTGTATTCTCGTTTAGATTTTCCGCTGATTTTGAATCTGTTGCTTTGCTATCTCGGATATTGTCTGCAACAGTAAGTTCCTCGTGTTTCTTTCTTTTTTTATCCATAGTTTCCTCCTGTATCTTGCAGGAGTTTCTGTGAAAACCCCCGCTTTTTATTGTGTTTTGTTATTAGCATGGGATTTTCGAAAGAGAATCTGCCATGAACACAGGCGGTTTAGCCGCACTGCATATAGAAAATAACTGATAGACGTAGTATAACATATTTATGACCAGAAAAGCAATACCGGATTTGAATTTGTAGAAAGTGAAACGAGCAGTTACCATTATAGATAACTGCCCGTCAATGCTTTTATTCCTGATATGTATAATTTTGCTGCAAAACGTTTTTGTTTTCTAATGTCATATCCATATTAACCGTTCTCCTTACTTCTTTCATTTATATCTACAAATAGTGTTTCCTTATTGCACAATCCTATTATACCACAATATTAAATTTTTTCATTATGATACCTATATATAAACTGGAATTTATCCTCTTAACATTTTTCTCATTACAACCATGTTTTTTTCATGAACAAATGGAGTAAAGCCAACTTTCTCATAAAAATGAATTGTTCCAGTAAAAGCTAAAACGTTAAATTGTTCTTGCTCTGTGGGATAAGCTTCCACGAAATCATATCCCTCCTTCTCCGCATCCAAACATACCCGTTCAAGTAACTTGGTGGCTATCCCTCTGCCGCGATATTCAGGAGCTATTTCAAAACAGACAATGGATTTAATTTGCCCTTTCTTCTGACATTCGATAGGTTCTTCATCCGCAGGCACGTTGCCTAAATCAAACTCTCCCACACGATAATAATTCATTCTGTCATTGGCATTACACCACCCAACAGACAATCCATTTTCAAAAGCCAGATATCCCTGAATCTCGCCTGACCTCACCATTTGAACGGCTGATTCACGTAATGCCTTTTTCCAACCGTCTATCCCTCCACCATAACTTTCAGCCTTCCCCAGTAATTCTATACTAATCTGTTCTTTACTCATGTTAAACGCATTGCAATAGCACGGATAATAAGGTGAGCCGTCTGAAAAAGCACGATTATCAAAAAAGTCAAAATATTCTTCCTCCAAATCTCGTGTTAACGCCTTAATCGTCAAATTCATTTTCCGTTTACCTCCTCAAATGCCGATTTATCTGTTCCACCACAACTTTTCATCTATTGTCACCAGTCTAACATATCAAACTACCTACATCAAGTTTTTTCTTAACGCACTCACCAATGACCAATGCCAATACGCATTCGTCAGAACATACTCACCAAAAATCTCGTACCAGTTCAGCCACGGCGTCAGGGGCACATATGCTCACTGAAAAGGTCCTTGAAAGACGTCGGTACTTAGTGAAAAAGCTGCTTTTTAGCTTTTGAACTTAGTACCGCTACGCTCTTTCACGGAGCGAAAGCGCGCCTTTTCAGTGAGCATATGTGCCCCTGACGCCCCCCTGAACAGCACGATTTTCCCCCACCCCTACTCCACATCCGGCTCATCCCCAATAAACACCAAATTCAAAATATGCGCCAGCGGCTCTATCGCATTCATTATTTCTTCCACAGTATTATTCTGCGCCCCCAGCTCAATAAGTATGGATTTAGGGCGCAAATGCAGATTATAGCGATACGCTTTCAGATATATCCTTCTGGCAATCCCCGGATAATACTCATTACTCGCTATCTGGAGCTGAAATGAAAACGCAAGGTTATCTTCAATATAGGGGTTTTCCAGATATTCAATCGCCCCATTTTTCGCCGTGCGGCTTAAGCCGTTAAAAAACATAAACTGTGCTGTGGGCCTGCCCTGCAAATCCACAACCAGTCTTTTATCTTCCGGCATTGCGTCTCTATGTAAATCAATCACAACTTCTATGGACGGATTATTTAATAACACCTGTTCTATTCCCGGAAGCGCATTACTGTACGCATAATCCCTCGATTCTGCGTCGTAGCTGACCGTATGGTGTATGACGTTATAACCGTATTTATCATGCAGTACCTGCGCAAGCTTATCTCCCGCTCCTACAATCGTAGTGGAACTGTCACCCTCTACAGAGTCCGCAAACGCCTCCTGCGAATGAGTATGATATATCAAAATCTGCGGATTTTCATTTCCCCCCTTCATGCGCATATCTTTTCTCAGCAGTTTATCCGCATCAAGAAGCTCCGCTCCCGCTTTTGTCGTCGAGTCTATGGCGTAGAAAGCCTTTACCAGTTCTTCGTAGCTTTGCAGGTTTTCCCATCTGTAACGGAACAGCGGTTCTTCTATCTCATGAAAAACTGAATAGTCCACGTTCGATTCTTCTGTCAATGTATTTTCATTCACGCCCTCTCCTATGCCATGCTCCGCCTGAGCTGTCCCATTTTCTGCTAAAAACGCTTCTTCAAGGCTTTTATCAAGATGTATCGCATCGTCCCCGTATTCGAGCGAATCAGCATCGATATCCTTTTTATCTTCGTCCGTGCCTTCAAGCAGGAGTAATTCCTCATAGCTGCTCTCTCCCGCCGCCAGATAAATATTGTCTTCGGGCTGTTCCATACCGTAAAGAAGCACCGGAAAATTATCCATTACAAGACGTTCAATTATATTGTAGCCATAATCTGTCTGTTCTGCCTCAATAGATGAAAGCGCCGGCAGGTAGACATTCATAATCGACTGTTCAAGCCATTGCTGTATTTTGCTGTCTTGCTCTTTTTGGGCACTCTCAAAAGCGCGGTACATTTCCCACATAAAAGACATGGCTGCCATAATACACAAAAGCGCCAGCAAAATACGCAGGATACCGCGCCCTATATGAAGCTGATTATTTTGTCTTAACCGTAACCATCTTTTTCTCATATATAATTTATATGCAGTATTACGGTTCAGACATGCAGAAATGATTTAACGATACCGATAAGATTAGGCTTTGGAAAGGTCCAGCGCTTTATTCAATGCGTCGCAGAGAATGTGGGCAATCTGCTGCACCTGAAAATCCACGTCTTTACTTGTCACATACATGTTGTTAAGTTCCGATAAGGCGCTTGGATACTCGCCTATGGCGTCTCCTACGATTGTCGCGGCGTCTACCACGGTCGGCACGCCTATCGCCATGACCGGCACTTGAAGACTCTCTTTCGTAAGAGCGTTTCTATGGTTTCCTACGCCTGAACCGGGGTGAATACCGGTATCGGTTATCTGTATGGTGCGGTTTAAGCGTTTAGTTGACCTTGCCGCAAGCGCATCAATTACAATGACTTGGTCGGGGTGAGTCTGTTCAATAACACCTTTTATTATTTCCGCTGATTCCATTCCGGTCTTAGCCATGACGCCGGGCACCAGACTGCTTACCATGTGCATTTTAGAGCAATTATACGCCAGTTTTCCATATTCCATTACGATATGTCTATTGATGAAAAGATTATCCACCACGTCAGGACCTAATGAGTCCGCAGTTACGTCCCTGTTGCCAAGTCCTACCACGAGAATCGACTTTTCCTCCTCCGGCTCAGGCAGAAGATTTTTTATTTCCCTCGCCAGAATATCGGATATTTCCTGATGATAGTCGTCTTCCGGTTCAATCATGGCGGGAGCTTCAAGCGTCACATAGTTCCCCATAGGTTTGCCCATCGCCTTAGCGCCGTTTTTCGTTTCTATGATAACCTTCGTGATATGCACGTCACTATCTTTATCATAGTTTTCTTCTATTTTTACTCCGCGAATTTCATCTTCTTTTCCGTCAATACTTTCCTTAGCCTCTAACGCTAAGTCTGTTCTGACCTGAAACCAACCCATACCCTCATGTCCTCGTTTCTTCTTTCTGTGTTCTTAATTTATCATATGCAGTTAGCAAAGAATATGCCATGCCGCTTCGTGCAGGTAAAATGTATGATATGGCTTTAGTTTTAGCAGAAAATTTAAAAATATGTATTGACATAAATTGCGGCATATTTTACAATAATATCTGTGTTTCCATTAAAACGTCCGTGTCCGGATTTAATGAAACACTTTCCTAAAAAAAGATTACAATAGGAGGTGTGCATCTTGGCTAATATCAAGTCTGCAAAGAAAAGGATTTTAGTAAACAGAACTAAGGCTGATAGAAATAAAGCTATCAAATCCGGCGTTAAGACTTCTGTTAAAAAGGTAAATGCTGCTATTGCCGCTAACGACAAGAACGCTGCAAAAGAAGCGCTGCTTGCTGCAACAGCTACCATTGATAAAGCCGCTTCTAAAGGTGTATTCCATAAGAATACAGCTTCAAGAAAAGTATCACGGCTGGCACAGGCAGTTAATAAGATGGCTTAAGGCTGCAAATTTATCTTATTAATTATTATAAATTAAGAGAACTCATTAAAACAACTCATATTGTCCAGTGAGTTGTTTTTCTTTAAGGCAGAATGGAGGAATACAATGGGCGGATTTTTTGGAGTAGCTTCAAAGGAAGACTGTACGTTTGATTTATTTTTTGGCACTGATTATCATTCCCATCTTGGCACAAGACGCGCCGGAATGGTAGTGTACGATAAGGAGAAGGGCTTTGACAGGGCTATACATAATATAGAAAATTCACCCTTTAGAACCAAATTTGATAAAGATGTAAACACCATGCACGGTAATATGGGAATAGGCTGTATATCGGACTATGAACCGCAGCCGTTAATTATCCGTTCACATCATGGCACCTATGCCATTACGACAGTTGGCAGGATAAATAATAAAGACGAAATCGAAAAAATGCTCTTTAAGAGCGGACATGCACATTTCATGGAACTGAGCGGGGGCGAAATCAACGCCACGGAACTTGTCGCCGCTATAATCAATCAAAAAGATAATTTAATAGAGGGCTTGCAGTACGCGCAGGAATTAATCGAAGGTTCTATGACTATACTGCTGATGACTCCTAAAGGCATATACGCCGCGAGGGACCGTTTAGGGCGCACTCCCGTGACAATCGGTAAGAAAGACAACGCCTGCTGCATTTCTTTTGAAAGCTTTGCTTACCTGAATCTCGGCTATAACGAGCATAGGGAGCTTGGTCCGGGCGAGATAGCGATAGTCACGCCGGAAGGCGCAAGGACGCTTATTAGTGCCGGCAATGAGATGAAAATATGCACTTTTCTCTGGATTTACTACGGCTATCCGTCCTCTTCTTATGAAGGTATCAGCGTGGAAAAAATGCGCTACAACTGCGGTTCCATGTTAGCAAAGCGCGACGACGCCAAACCTGATATAGTAGCAGGAGTACCAGACTCCGGAACTGCGCATGCAATCGGCTACGCCAATGAGTCCGGAATCCCGTTTTCACGGCCTTTTGTCAAATACACACCTACATGGCCGCGTTCGTTCATGCCTACCATTCAGAGTAAGCGCAACCTTATTGCCAAAATGAAACTCATTCCGGTGCATGACCTTATCAAAGACAGAAAGCTTCTGCTTATCGACGATTCTATCGTGCGCGGCACGCAGCTTCGGGAAACTACTGAATTTCTGTATCAAAGCGGAGCAAAAGAGGTACATATACGTCCTGCATGCCCGCCGTTGTTATTCGGCTGTAAGTACCTGAATTTTTCACGCTCAACATCAGAAATGGAGCTGATTACACGTCAGGTTATAAAAGATATCGAGGCAGACAATAAATATCCGAATCTGTCGGCTTATGCAAATCCAGATTCCACGGAATATCAAGTTATGCTTGAAAAAATAAGAGAGAAGCTCAATTTCACTTCTCTGCGTTATCATCGTTTAGATGATATGATTGCCTCAGTAGGTATCGACAAATCCAAACTCTGTACATATTGCTGGGACGGCCGCGAATAGCCGTCCCTTTTTAATTTCTATTGTTTCAGGAAGCCGTTGATAATCTGCTCTTCCGCCTCCGCTTCCGTAAGCCCTAAAGTCATCAGCTTAATAATCTGCTCTCCTGCAATCTTGCCGATTGCCGCCTCATGTATAAGCGCCGCATCTATATCGTTTGCCTCAAGCTGCGGAATCGCGAGTATCCTTGCTTTATCCATGATAATTGCGTCGCACTCGGTATGTCCGCTGCATTGTACATTGCCAATGATACGGGAGTCAAACTTCTGATACGAGGTATCTTTTGCCACAGAGCGCGAAACAACGTCCGCGCCGGCGCCCTCGCCGTTAAGCTCCACTTCATAACTACTAATCGCCTGCTGCTCTCCATGCGTCATTAGGCGCTCATGCACTACAAGACGCGCTCCGGCGCCGACCTTCGCTATTGTCTTTCTCTCAGTCGAGTCCACGCCCTTAATCTGCACCATTTCCATTTCCATGAAACTTCCGTCTTCCATATAGACTTCCGTGACCGGATTTAAAATTCGCTTACCCGCACCGTCGCCTGAGCCGTAATGCTTCTCGACATACTTAACTTTGGAATTTTTTCCCAGATAAAAACGGTGTACGCCGTCATGCTGCGAATCCTGCCCGCCGCAGTTGTCTATGCCGCAGCCTGCCACGATTACCACGTCTGCGTCTGCGCCCACATAAAAATCATTATAAACCGTTTCCTTAATACCACTTTGACTTAAAACCACGGGAATATGAACGCTCTCATTCTTAGTTCCTTCTTTTATCCGAATGTCTATGCCGCTTTTATCCTGCTTGGAGACAATATCGATATTTGCCGTGGTATTTCTGCCCTCAAGCTGTCCGTTGGCACGGATATTATAAGCGCCTTCCGGAACCTTATGCAAGTCTGCCACTTCTTCTAAGAGACGTTTCTGTATTGTGTCAATCATATGCTTTTTTCCCTCCGTTTACTTCATTTCCCGTACATAGATTTATCGCGGAGGGCGTTCCTAGAAGCTTGGGCAAAATTGCGTCCTTATTTCCCTTATCTGCAATCCTGCCGTCCACAATCACTATAATTTCATCGGCAATATTCAAAATCCTCTCCTGATGTGAAATAATAAGGATAGAGCCGTTCCCGTTCTTTTTCTGCATTCTCTCAAAAACATGTATCAAATTCTGAAAGCTCCACAAATCAATCCCTGCCTCCGGCTCGTCGAATACGGAAAGTCTGCTTCCCCGCGCTAAGAGCGTCGCAATCTCTATACGTTTAAGTTCGCCGCCTGAAAGACTGGCGTTTACTTCACGGTTGATATAATCCCTCGCGCACAGTCCGACCTCGGAAAGATATTCGCAGGCGTCGGAAGCGGATAATTTTCTACCCGACGCAATCCGCAGCAGGTCCAGCACTTCAATGCCTTTGAAGCGCACCGGCTGTTGAAAGGCGAAGCCTATCCCTAAGCCTGCGCGCTCTGTAATGCTCTTATCCGTAATATCGACTCCGTCAAAATATATTCGTCCCGCCGTTGGCTTCTCAATTCCCGCAATCAGCTTGGCAAGCGTGGATTTACCGCTGCCGTTAGGTCCTGTAATTACCACGAATTTACGCTCGTCAACCGTTAAGCTGATATCGCGCACTATTTCTTTATGACTGTTTTCTTTATCTTCGTCTGAGACTTCAAAAGATATATTCTTAAGCTCCAGCATTATTGCACCTCTGTATCTATAGTATTTTCTTTGCCTATATATCATATATCTTTTTGAGTGTGTGTGTAAAGATTTTTGTGTAAAGTTTTTATAATATTATAGTAGTTTAGCCAGCGGAGCGGCTTTTATGTTCTATTCCAGATTCAGCTTCTTCGTCATCATGTGAAGATTGATGAAATACATCGCCACCCCTATAATGATTGTGATAATCAATGTTAAATTCATGGTCGGGGACATCATGCCAAAAGCTGTGTATTTCCTCTTGTACGAAACGGTATTCAGCATTCTTCCATACATCGGCAAGATGGCTATAAACGACACAAGAATCTGCTGGATAAACTGTACCGCTATATATGCTGCTATGGCTCCGATAACACGATGCTTGGCATAAAGCTGTCCGAGTGAGACGCAGCCTAAAACCGTAATGATATTAGAAATCAATGACACCAGATAAAAAACAAGCATATACGCAACATACGCGCCGAGGCTTATTCCCATATAATCTTTAAAATTGTCGAACGCCAGCGCCATTGCCCTTGACATTTCTCTGCGCATGTCAGCAATATCAGCAGCACTCGCACTGTCCTTAGCTGCGGCAATCGCCAGAATATGATCTATACCCACATTTAAAATAACAATTATGGTCACAAACATAACCAGCACCGTAGCCAATACCATAAGGAATGAAGCAATAATTTTAACATTCAGTATCTTCTGCGCCGAAACCGGAAGCGTATGCGTCAGATAGCCCTGATCGCTGTAACAGGTCTTATAAAACCGTATCGCTACAATCAGTATCACTCCCAGTGAACAGCCTATGAGTCCGAAATAGTACAGCATGATGGAAACAACCAACGAGAATACGGAATACCCTTCAAACGCCTCATCAAATTGCGGGTTAATACTTAATATTATGCCGCATGTCAGCGCCGTCGTTCCAAGCATTACTATCAACATAACCAGTAAAGGAAATCTAAATCCCTTCCATTCGTATTTAAAAAGTTTTCCTAACATGCGTACACCTCCCTAAAATAAGCGTCTACCGACTTGCCCATTTGTCCTCTTATGGACTCGACAGACGTATACAGCATAAGTGAACCATTTTTCATAAAAATCACATCGTCTAGTACATTTTCAATATCTGATATCAGATGTGTAGATAAAATAATCGTCGAACCGGGGTTATAGTTAGTTATAATCGTGCGCAGGATATAATCTCTTGCCGCAGGATCAACTCCGGCTATCGGCTCGTCAAGTATATAGAGCTGCGCCTGCCTGCTCATAACCAATATTAACTGCACTTTTTCCTTCGTGCCCTTCGATAAGGTCTTAAGCCTTGCTTCTATATTAATGCCAAGAGCACTCAACATCTGAAAAGCTTTATCAGCCGAAAAATCCTCATAGAAATCCGCATAATATTCAACCATCTGCATTACTTTCATGCTGTTGTCAAGGCATGTGCGCTCTGGAAGATAAGATATAACCTTCTTAGTCTCCGCGCACGGATTTAAACCGTTTATCAGCACTTCGCCGCTTGTCGGCTCAAGCAGTCCATTTATCATCTTTATCAAAGTAGTTTTGCCGCAGCCGTTTGGTCCCAGCAGCCCGATTATTCTGCCTCTCGGTATGTTCAGACTCATATGGAACACGGACATATAGCTGCCCATGCCGGGGTAGCGTTTACAGATATCATTAAGCTGTAAAAGCGGCATTTGTTCGTAAATCATGGTATTGCTATCCATTCTTTTTCCTCCCTCAAGGTAATTATTTCTGTATTGTATTATTTATCAGCGTCATAGCTTCTTTATCCGAATACCCAAGCTCACGCATATTCGCAAAAAAGTTATTTATCTGTTTCATTGCCAGTCCATGCCTAGCGTTGCCAATCATCTGCATATCTTCCGTTACAATGCGCCCGGTATTGCGCTGCGTCACGACAAGCCCGCTGTGTTCCAGTTCGGTAAACGCCCGCTGCATCGTATTCGGGTTGACATTCGCTTCCGCCGCCAAATCTCTTACGCTCGGCAGGCGGGTTCCTGCTTTGTATACGCCGCATACGATACGCACGAGTATCTTATCATATAGCTGCGTATAGATAGGACGGTCAGAATCCATTTCCCATGCCATATTTGCTCCTCCTTTTTGTAGTTGTCAATTAATTGCGGAATTGTGTATTATTCAATTAGTACACTAATACAATAATACATATGTGTAGGGTTGTCAATAGGGATTTGTAAAAAGTTTCTATATTTTATTTTATGTGTGAAGTGAATATTTAAAAAGTCCTATAAATTTATGGTTTATAGGACTTGCATGGTTTATTGCATAGTTACTTCTTTTTTACGGCTCAAACAATTTGTTGTAACCCTGTATTAGATATAACATTTCCGTCAACATATGCCTGAATTGCCTTTTCAACTGTACTATTTAACGTCATTCCATTTTTTAAAGCATAAAGCGCAATCCTTTTATGCAAATCAGGCTGTATCCTAATGTTAAAAGTTCCCTTATATTCTTTATCCGGATTCTTACCTACTTCCTGACAAAACTCCAAATAATCATCAACTGCTGCATGAAATTCCTGCTCAATTGTTTGTGGATCCTTGCTTTCAAAATTAATAAAATCATTTATTCCTTCTATTTTTCCACTAAGTACAAATGTTTCAGCATCAAACTCAATTGTTGTATGATATCCTTTATATTCCAAAATGTTTTTTTTATTCATAATTCACCTATACCTTTTAAGTAATCAACCAAGTCACTTACTGCACCCTTATCCATATTATCGTCCGGATGTGGTTTATGAAGCAAAATTGCCGTCTTATCGCTTTCTCTATAAAAACGCACTCTCGAACCAGACGTCTTTCCTTTATTATACTCCTCAAATCCCATTTTACCCAATAAATATCGTGCTTCTGTATAAGTATAATCCTTAGGTTTCTGTAATATTCGTTCTTTAGCTTTATCAAATTTACTCATTATTTATAGCATCATCTCCTTGCAACTAATTTATAGTTGCATATTATATCTTTTTCTCACTTTTGTCAACCTTTTTCATTAACTATTCCTATAAATTTATGGTTTATAGGACTTGCATGGTTTATTGCATAGTTAAGTCGAACTGTCATTATAATTTTCGGGTTTCCTAAGATACTCATACTCTTTTGGGAACTTAATTTTTGTCCAATTAACTTTCTTTGCTTTATATACAATTTCGGAATATTTTTCGTCATTGATCGACAAACGTTTTGACAGACACCTCATATAGAAAGTATCCGATGGCAATCGCTTTCCTTCCTGAAACTTTACACCTGTCAAATGCATAAAATTCTTGGATTCAAATTGCATTTTTATTGCAATAATCTTATTCATACCCGCATTTGTACAAATTAAAAGCAAATTTCTATTTTCCAAATTTTTCTGATATTGTTCTGCAGATAAAAACAATATTTTTAGCGCTTCCGTTTTTTTCAATTATTCATGTCCTTTGTTATTATAAATTTTAAAAGGAGACACATACATCGCAATGTTGTGTGTCTCCTTTAATGACTGATTTTATCGTTGTCCGCCAACTCACAAGTCTTAAATCTTGCATCTCTTTCGGATTTTATCGTTGTCCGCCAACTCACAAGTCTTAAACCTTGCATCTCTTTCGGATTTTAGATGTCAGCCCATCAGCAGATTGACGTCTGCTCTCCTACATCTATTATATTCAAAATATAATACATTATCAACTACTTTTTAATAATCTGCTGATTTTTCTGTTGTCTGCCAACTGTCCGTCCTATCATATGCGGCATAAATATGGAGTTTTTCTGTTGCTCCCCAACTGTCCGTCCCATCATATACGGCATATTTATCAGATTTTTATGGTGTCAGCACACCTGAAAAGACATCTGTCTTTCTAGAAATAGCAATGCCCATCTCCTCGTTTTCCTGATACAACTCATCAATTAAGGATTTTCCTTCAAAATCCGGTACATCTTCTTTTGTAAATTTTGATAAATAATTTTCTATCAACTTATCTTTAAATATCTTCTCTGTATTATTCATAAGTCCTGCCTTTGTCCATAAAATATATTAAAAATTGTATTAATCCGACAAGTATTTTTCACAGAAGTCTTTTGCTGTTACAATCTGAATATTTTCATATTCCTTTAGTACAAGTAAATCTTTATCTCCACTGACAATATATAAAGCATTGGAATCTTTTGCACACCCTAGAAACTTATCATCAGCAGAGTCGCGACATATTTCAACATGCGTAACCGGTTCAATTATTTCTAATGCCTTTATCAGTGGACTCAAAATCGCTCTATTGATATTCCCCTGTTTTCTATCAATCATTTCCTGCACAATTTCCTCATATTCGTCTATAATTTCTGCCGTCGCACAAGCAGTAATTTGCTTACCAACAACAGCACTGAGAATTTTTCTAGGAAATCCACCGAAAAAAATGCCTGAAATCAATACATTTGTATCTATCACTATTCTCATACTTGTTTCTTCTTTCTGACTGATTTGATTATATCATCAACATCATTTTCATTATATCCGACAGACATTGCCCACTCCCTCGCCTCGTCCAGCGAAGCTTCAAATTCTTCTACCGAAGGAAGTTTCAAAGTTTTAAGCATAATAACATCTCCTGAAGTATATGCTACTAATTTATCTCCTGTATCAATCGACAAGAGTTTGCGAATGTTGACTGGCAGAGAAATCTGCCCTTTTGAAGAAACTGTCAATATTTGTGTATTCATTTGCCTATGCTCCTTTTTGGTAAGAATTTCTTACTTATATTATGCCATATAACAAAAATATATACAATAAAAACTTACTTTGCTATTATAAATTTTAAAAGGAGACACATACTTCAAAGTGCATGTGTCTCCTTTAATGACTAATTTTCACGTTTTATATGTGAATTTTACATCTTTACACAATCCCCTGTGCCTTCATAGCCTCGGCTACTTTTAAGAAGCCTGCGATATTGGCTCCTGCCACATAGTTTCCTTCCATGCCGTATTTCTTGGAAGCTTCGTCAAGGTTGTGGAATATATTAACCATAATTCCCTGCAGCTTGGAATCAACCTCTTCAAACGTCCATGAAAGCCTCTCGGAGTTCTGGCTCATTTCAAGCGCTGAGGTAGCTACGCCGCCCGCATTGGAAGCTTTTCCGGGGCAGAATAGAACGCCGTTTTTCTGTAAGTATTCTGTTGCGTCCAGAGTTGTCGGCATGTTAGCGCCCTCTGCTACTGCGAAGCAGCCGTTTGCTACAAGAGCCTTTGCATCTTCTAAGTTTAACTCGTTCTGTGTCGCGCAAGGAAGCGCCACATCGCATTTAACACTCCATACGCCTTTTCCTTCATGATACTGCGCGCTTGACCTTGCTTTTGCATACTCTGTCAGGCGGGCGCGCTTAACTTCTTTTATCTCTTTAAGCAGCGCAACGTCGATTCCCTCCGGATCATAAATCCAGCCTGTTGAATCTGAGCATGTAACGGGTTTTGCACCCAACTGCTGAGCCTTCTGAATAGCATAAATAGCAACGTTTCCTGCACCTGATACAACAACCGTCTTGCCTGCGATATCTTTTCCGTTGCATTTTAACATCTCTGCTGTAAGGTAAAGCAGACCGTAGCCTGTTGCCTCGGTTCTTGCAAGTGAACCACCGTATGTAAGTCCTTTTCCTGTAAGGACGCCTTCATACAGGTTGCGGATTCTCTTGTACTGTCCGAACATATAGCCAATTTCGCGTCCGCCTACGCCGATATCGCCTGCGGGAACGTCTGTATCAGCTCCGATATGTTTGCAAAGCTCTGTCATAAAGCTCTGGCAAAACGCCATTACTTCTCTGTCAGATTTGCCCTTAGGATCAAAATCTGAACCGCCCTTGCCGCCGCCAATCGGAAGCCCTGTAAGAGAGTTCTTAAAAATCTGCTCAAATCCTAAGAATTTAATGATACCAAGATTAACTGAGGGGTGGAATCTCAAACCGCCCTTGTAGGGACCGATTGCACTATTGAACTGTACACGGAAACCGTTGTTTACCTGAACCTGTCCTTTATCGTCTACCCACGGCACGCGGAACTGAATGATTCTCTCAGGAACCGTCAATCTTTCAAGCAAAGCATCTTTTCTATATGCTTCTTCATCTGCTTCAATCACAACGCGAAGTGACTCCAATACTTCTTTTACTGCCTGATGAAATTCCGGCTGCGCAGGATTCTTCGCTACTACTAAGTCATAGACCTCATCAACATATGACATTTTTCATGTCCTCCTTTAACTGTAATGTTACAGACTTTCCACCAGTCTGCACTAACTGCATTGTCCACGTTCCATTATAGTATGTCCACAGTAAATTCACAAGCCCGATTTTATATGCTGATGCGTAAAAATTTCATGCGCATTTTTATACAAATTGTACAATAATGCACAGATAATTGTATGCGTGTATACAGTTCAGGCGACAGGTATATGGGCGCATATGTTCTCATGCCGCCTGAACTTTTTACAGGTAGTCCTTCATCTGCTCAATGCTCTTTTCTTCAAAATCCATAAGTTCCTTCGCCAATTCCACAGAACGCTCATCTGCGAAAGAATTGTGTTTGACAGTCTTATACATGCTGGTGAGTCCCTTGTTCGAGCCTTGTATCATCATTTCTGCCAGATGGCTTGTGCTTGTATTAAGTATGGTTCCTAAATGAAGGCTGCCGCGCAGCGCCATATCCGCCGCCTGATTGCTTCTGTATGGGCTGCTCTGCTCTTCTACAAGCTGTTCTACGGCATCGTTATGGATTTTAGCATATCCTAGTGATTGTTTGGAGAGTTTCAGGGTAAATTCATCGTCCTGCGTCTTATCCAGTAGAGTGTCTATGGTGGTCATCGCTATCTGTGTGTTTTTTTGGATTTCCTTTAAAATTGAAATATCGTCCCGTCTCATTCTATAACCTTGCTCCTTTCTCAATCCGCGAATTTGTGCACTCAAGACATCTTCGATATCTGCAAAAAAAAGAGTACAGGGGGTATCCTATACTCTTTAATCTTGCCATATTTTGTTTTCTTTAATCTGCTATTTAAAGATTCAGTTTAATTTGCTTTGAACGGCAGGAATTTTTACTCCACATAATCAGATTTTACATACGCCGGGTGTCCGTTATACATTATCTTGGTCCAGCCGTTATCCTGCTGTTCTATCATGTCAAGTTTTTGTCCTTCGTAAGCAAGTCCTAGTTTATTGCTGTTTTCGCTTGCTTCGCTTCTAATTCTGACGTTGGCTGTCGCCGTAACGGTTCCGGTAACGATATTATTTTCTCCTCCGGCGTCGGTTCCTGTGTCTGACTGTGTTCCGGAAGCCATTTCCTCAAACTCGACGTCTTCCAAATACATGCTCTTGATATAGGCAGGAGAGCCTTCATATTCAACCTTGCTCCAACCGTTGTCAATCTTTTCCAGCAGCTTAAATTCATCTCCGACCGCCGCTTTACCGAGCTTATCGGCTGTCTCGCTGTCAGACGAGCGGATATTGACTACTTCCATAGCCCTGACTTTTGTCGCTACAGTAACGGTTTCCGGCTCTTGTGTACCTTCTTCTCCGCCTGCCATAGCTGCTTCTGCCGCGTTGTTCTCTTCTGCAAGCGCTAACGCTTCCCCGACGTTTTTCTCTATTTCCTCTTTGAAATCAGTAAGGAAACTTTTCAGCTCTTCGTCTCCAGCCACCATGTTATTATATTCTACGTTGATTTTATTGCTCAAATCTATAACGTCTTCCTGCAGGCTTGCTATCCGCATATATTCCAGCTCGCTCTCATCGCTGCTGTCGCTATAATTAATATAATATCTGCCGTTTGCATCGACGCAGACATATCTAACCTCCATGCCCGGTATCGCATTTTCATAGTCCTTGAACTTCTCCTGAAGGGCAATATACACCAGATATGAATTTTCCACAGGACCCGGCTTAGTATAAATATCCAATGTCGGAAAATCCTCCAGATATTTACTGGTTTCTTCAATCCTGAGTGCCTCTGAGTCATCAAGAACGTCCACAAGACTGCGAATCGTATCAAGATCCCCTTCTACCTGCGCGGCGTAATATCTCTCAATCAGCTCTTTAATCTCAGGAATATCATTCTCTTTAAGCAGCATATCCGGCGCTTCTGTTGTTGCCGAGTCATTTTCCAGCACTTCTTCAACCACTATGTTATTTACTTCAATTTTTTCTTCCTGTGTATCCTCTTTCTTATTGGCGCTAACTGAGATAAAAACGGTAATCATAACACAGACCGCCAAAACCGCAGGCATGACAAACTTGGCATTTTTCACAAACCATGTTTTAACACTTTCCAATTTCGCCATAGTATCCCCCTTTTTATCACTATTTGCTGTATCCATAATCTACGACCTTTCCTTATTGTAGCAAATGATGTAAATGCACCCGACAGGAATCGAACCTGCATCAAAGGCGTCGGAGGCCTACGTTCTATCCGTTAGACTACGGGTGCATATGTTACAAATTTGTTACATCATTATTTACATAATATCATACATACCGTATATTGTCCAGTAAAATCGAAAAGGTAAAATTTTGCTAATATTTGAGCGTCATGGGAACATATGATTTCCCTTGCAGCACGCTCCCGCTCCATGAAAAATCGCAGCGGCGGGGAATCATATGTCCCCATGCCGCTTGCGAGCTTATTCTATAATTTTTTAATAACCCTACATCACGCTTATTTCATGTGAAAATCTGTCATAGTAGTAAACATTATAGGACAGCCTTTCTTCCGGCTCGACCTGTGTATCGTTGACGTCTCTTACCATTTCCTTATAAAAATCCTTCTCCGTAAGCCCGTCGTCCGGCACCAGCAGAACTTCATGCACAGAACTTGGCAGGATAATCAGATTTTTATTAAGCTTGCCTGTCAGCGTCTTTAATGAGTCAGAATACAAAAGCGCCGACGCGCCGTAAAGCCTGTCGCGGTTGCTTAACACATACATTGCCACATCAGGCACATCTTCCGGTCTGATTCGTTTTGAGGTATTCTTCGTCACTATTTCGCTTATCATCTGATTAATGGGAAGCATTTCTTCCGGACAGAGCCTAAGCATATTTGCGCCTGCATTTTTATACAGCTCTGAGCAGGTGGTGTTCCACATATTAAGATGGCTGTTGTGAATAAGGATAGTCGCCTTTCCAAAGCGTTCATCTTCAAATGAATAGTAAAATACCAACGCAAGATCATTCCACTCAATATACGGAATATCTGCCAAAAGTGTCCGATTACTTTCACGATGGATAAGTTTATATAAAACCCTGTCTTTCACTTTGTCAAAATGCGAGAAAAACTCCATATCCATGCGTATTTCCTTAGCATTGCGCCGATATACGCATAAAATGTCATATACGATATCCCCGAACATTCTGCCTTCTTCGTAATCTTCATAAAAGTCGTCAATATATATCGCAGGAGACACATTGCTCCCTTTTTTGCCGATTATGACTGCATGAAGGCAGACTCCATTATTCTTGGATACTTCTTTATATTCGATATTATAGTCTGCGCCCAACGCTTCTTTAACTGCATCACATATTCTCTGTCCAAATTGTTCAATTTTCAATGTCATATTGTCCTCTCTTTCCTTCTCTCCGGACAATAAAAATAACGCAAAAAAGACAATGAAGCATAACGTCTCATTGTCTTATAGGCTTATAGAAATAAATGTATTATACTCTTGAGAGATACTCGCCGGTTCTGGTGTCAATCTTAATCACTTCACCCTGATTAACGAATAAAGGCACCATAACTTTGGCTCCGGTCTCTACGATTGCGGGCTTGGTTGCACCTGTGGCGGTATCGCCCTTAAATCCCGGTTCGGTATCTGTAATCTCAAGTTCTACGAATAACGGCGGCTCGATGGCAAAAACACTACCATTATAGGAGCATACCTTAACCATTTCATTCTCTTTAACGAACTTCAAGGCGTCACCCACTGTCTCTGCGTTCAAAGCAACCTGATCATAGGTCTCTGTATCCATAAAGTTGTACAAATCACCGTCTGAGTATAAATACTGCATATCTTTTCTATCAATACGTGCCTGTGGGCATTTCTCAGTAGGTCTGAAAGTTCTCTCTACCACGCCTCCATTGATAACGTTTTTCAGCTTAGTTCTGACAAAAGCCGCACCTTTGCCGGGCTTTACATGCTGGAACTCAATAATCTGATAAACGCTGCCTTCTAACTCAATGGTAATGCCATTCCTGAAATCGCCTGCCGATACCATAAAATAATCCTCCTAAATTCTCACAAATATAATTCTTTTCTAGTTTATACTATAAATTGCCTTTTTTCAACCTCTAATGATAAAAAAAATAAAAAATTTCGGTTAGCGTGCAGGCGGCATTGCTTCAAGTATAGTTACTTTACTAAAATTTCCTCATACCGTATATTTTCATCACGGTACAACTGTGTCAACTTTAAATCTGCGTCGTTATAGCAGACTCTTCCGTCTTCGCCATATACCGCAAAAATCCCTTTTTCCTTAAGCTCTGACAACTTTTCTTCCAAAAGACTGTCTGAAATATACACGGGTATTATTTTTAAGAGGATTTCAGCGCAGCTTAAATTACTGCCGTAGCAGACTAAATCGCTGACGGAACTTTTGCATGTGCCGTCTTTTGTGTCAAGATAGGGGGTGCGAATTGTGCCGTCCGAATATGCGTAATAATACGGCTGCGTGCTGTTTAACGCATAATCATGCAGATATACCATACCAAGCGGACCTGTATACTGTATACTTGCCGCCGGATAAATCATAGTGCCCGCCCTGTCATAGAAAGTATAGGCATATTGCTCACCGCTATTGTCAAGATTTCTGGTAAAGCCGTCCACGCTTGAAATACAACCATGTGAAAAGCCCGCGCTAAGCATTTCCTGCGCCAGATAATCTATGATAAAAGCATTTTTAAACCAGTAAAAATCAATAAAACTTGTAATCTCATTCTCTTTTGCAAACTGCATATACTCGTCCGCTACCCGTAGACGAATTTTATTCTCTCCTAGCAGCTCTAAATCCACCATCTTCGTATCATTGGCAAATGCGGCGACGGCACTGTAATAGTCCGCCGTGTCCGCATTAAGATAAGGATCGTACTCCGCCGCCTGATATTCTTCCGTACAGTTAAATATGCCGTCATACTGCTCATATATGGGCGCAAGGTACAGGCTTCTGTCTCCCGCGCTCTGAATAAGCGAGAATGCGTCGTACAAAACATCGTCCACCACAATTTCTTCATTAGGGTGCCTATTGATGTAGTAGATATTATGGACATTCTCATATTCCACATCATTTGTGAAAATGCGAAAAGCATACTCGGTGTCTTCGGAATAGCGTGCCGTAAGCTCTTTGCCCTCAGTCGCTGCCGATACTCCGTCTTTACCAAGATAGTACATAAAGACAAAATCGCCGCCGCAGTTTAATTCAGAAGATGTGACTTCAATTTCATTCCAGCCCGCGTCTTTTGACGACATATGCGCCACGCCATAAGCAAGAAAAAAAGCCCCGACCAACAAAAAAATGACCGCAAGAGTCAGCCGCAGCCGCTTATGTTCATCGGAAAGCTCTATCTTTTCAACCGGTTTGGGAGTAGGAAGATTGCTCTTCCTGCCCCCTCTTCTAGTTTCTCTCATATTATATTACCGCCAATATTATAAACAAGATAAATATCACAACAATCACCGCTAAGGTAATCAAACCTGCGATGGCGCCGCCTTTACATGCCTTGTAGTTGCGGATATGGTTGTGCTTCTTAAAGATAACCGCCGCAATCAAGCCTAAGATAGGCAAGAAAAATGATAAAAGCTTATAAAGGAAATTGCCGGTATCGTGGATAGGCGGAAGTTTAATCTCATCTTCCGAAGCTTCCGTATCCTGCATGCCGCTTGCCGCCTTTTCACCTGAAAGGGAAATGGTAACGGACTTAACAGGCTCTCCCTTGTCCCTGATTGCCTTATACTCCTCAATCTCCTTCTTGCTGCCGTATACATAGTGGTCGTGTCCGATATTGACTAACTCCGGCTCTTCGCTACTGTAATCGTGAATCGAAGGGTCGTAAGTATATAACACCTTATTTTTCTCCAGCTTAGGATCCGGAATCGGAATCGCTGAAATCAGGGAATGGGTATAGGGGTGCAGCGGGTAGTTAAAAAGCTCCTCGGACTCTGCAATCTCTACGATTTTTCCCTTATAAATAACTCCGATACGGTCGGAAATAAACCGTACAACCGAAAGGTCATGTGCAATAAAGAGATATGTAATCTCTTTTTCCCGCTGGAATTTCTTCATCAGGTTCAGCACCTGCGCACGAATAGACACGTCCAGCGCGGAAATAGGTTCGTCCGCCACGACTAACTCCGGCTCCATAACCATAGCCCTTGCGATACCGATACGCTGACGCTGCCCGCCGGAAAACTCATGCGGATATCTTGTCAGATGTTCGGGCAAAAGACCTACTTCGTTAATCATTTTTTCCACCTTCTGCTGGCGGTCAGCCTTGCTTGTATAAAGATGGAAATTGTAAAGTCCTTCGGAAATAATATAATCTACCGTCGCCCTATCATTCAGAGAAGCTGCCGGGTCCTGAAAGACCATCTGGATATTACGGATTACCTTACGGTCCAGGGCGTGGGGGATTTTCCCTGAAATGCGTACGCCTTTATAGAGAATCTCGCCCGCCGCTAAAGGATTGACGCGGATAACGGCACGTCCTACGGTGGTTTTACCGGAGCCGGATTCTCCTACCAGCGAGAAGGTCTCGCCCTTATAAATATCAAAGGAAACATTCTGTACTGCCTTGACTGCATTATCTTTTTTTCCAAAAGTTATATCTACGTTCCTGACTGAGAGCAGGATTTCCTTTCCGTTTTCATCAAGCGGTCCATGTTCGGGAAAAACGGTGGCGGTATTTGTTTTTGTATTTGACATTGACACGGTCACACCTCCTGAATATTGTATGCATGCATTAGCCGCTCATGAAGATTGCATATTATCTCCGGTTTCTCAATCTTAGGAGCATCGGAATCTAAAAGCCATGTCTTGGCAAAATGCGTATCGCTGACCGGAAACATCGGCGGTTCCAGCAGGGTATCTATTTTCATGCAATATGGATTTCGGGGGGCAAAAGCATCTCCCGTAATTTCATTATACAGTGAAGGCGGCGTACCCGTAATCGAATACAGTTCGGTATTACGCTCAGCCAACTGCGGCAGCGACGATAACAACGCCCATGTATAAGGGTGGCGCGGATCATAGAATACGTCTTCTACCGTTCCTAACTCCACAATCTGTCCGCCGTAAATTACCGCCACTCTGTCGGCAACATTCGCTACGACTCCAAGATCGTGCGTGATAAAGACAATCGTATAATTAAATTCTTTCTGCAAATCCTTAATCAACTGTAAAATCTGCGCCTGTATGGTTACGTCAAGCGCCGTGGTCGGCTCATCGCAAATCAAAATCTTAGGCTGGCAGGAAAGCGCAATCGCGATAACAATACGCTGGCGCATACCGCCGGAATACTGGAAGGGATAATCGTCATATCTTGCCGCCGGGTTAGGTATGCCTACCTTATACATCAAATCCAAAGCCTGCGCCCTTGCCTGCGCTTCCGTACAGTTCTGATGTTTCATAATGATTGATGAAATCTGCTTGCCAATCGTAATTATAGGATTAAGGGACGTCATAGGGTCCTGAAATACCGTAGCTATCTTCTTTCCACGCACCTGCGCCCAATCCTTAGGGAACTTCATATAAGCCAAATCCAGAATACAATAACCTGTAAGTTCATTTTCTGTCTCACTTACATATTTTACCCTCGGTATAATGCCGTCGAAAATGCTGTTATGCTGCGCTTCGTCATTCCAGTCGATTCCAAGCTGCATTGCCTTTTTGAAGGCGTCCAGCAAATCATTCTTAAGCTTATTACGGCGAATCAAGCCGCCCCTTGCTACAGATAAGTATATTTCTTTTGCCAGCTTATCGTTCCTGTCGGAAACTTCCTTAGAAATCTCCCCGCTAATAAGTTTATTATATTTTTCTTTAAGTTCAGCTTCACGCTTAGCGTACTGCTCATTATATTTGGTATCGTGTTCGGCTTCTTCCCTGCGCTTATTTGCCGCTTCTTTATTGCGTGCTTCCAGTTCTTTAATCTGTGTATCAAGCGCCGTTATCTGCTCCTGTGCTTTTTTAAACTCTTCCTTATTTACGGAGCGGTCAAGCGTTGTCTTATGATTATATATTTCCGTGCGCTGGAAAGTCAGCTCTTTTAATTCCTTCTCCTGCGCCGCCCGCTCGTCTTCGCTTATTTCGTAACGCTCCTTTTTCTCTGCTTCAAGGGCAAGGATTTCACGATATACTGACGCACCCGGCTCCAACTTGGCAAAAGTATCAAGTTTCTCCTTAATGGAAGCTATGCTGCGACGTGCGCTATCATTTAACTGTGCGCGTGTAGCCGCAAGTTCATCATCATTGAATACGATATGTCCGTTGCTTACAAATCCGTTGGAATCAAGCATTCCCGCAAAGGTTTTGGTAAAAACGGACTTACCTGAGCCGGACTCGCCTACGATGGCAATCGACTCATTCTCATAGATATCAAGGGAAATGCCCCTGATTGCCGTAAGCGTCCTGCCGCGGACACGGAATTTTACATTCAGGTCTTTTACCGATAATAATACTTTTTTATCTTCCATGCTCTACCTCCTACATATGCGTGCGGGGATCAGATGCGTCGCCCAGATTCTGTCCCACCACATAGAGTACAATCGTGATAATGGAAACAACCGCTACCGGACTCCAGAATTCCAGCTCCCAGCCCGGAGTAACCATAGATGCCTCCGCCGAATAAATCATACGTCCAAGCGACATCTCGCTCATACCCATGCCAATATAAGATAAGAACACCTCATAGGATATGTATGACGGAAGTTCCGTAGCAAGCAGGGTAACAATTATAGAAGTCATAAAGGGCAGGATATTTTTCAAGGCAATCTTAAACGTAGACGTGCCAAGGCAACGTGAGGCAAGGTTATACTCCCTGTCGCGAATTATAAGCACCTGAGTACGAATAAAATATGCAATGCTGAGCCAGCCGACTATCGTAAGCGCAAGCACCATCGTCCAGAAGGAAGGCGTAAACAGCATGGAAAGCACCGATATAATCAAAATCATCGGCACATTTCCGATAATATTATAAACTTCTGTCATAATCATATCTACTTTTTTAGAAAAGCCCCAGACCGCGCCAAGCAGTACGCCGACAGTCATATTGATTGCCGCACAGATAAACGCGAGTGAAATCGAAATCTTCGCACCGTTCCAGACCGCGTCAAAGGTAGGCTCTCCTACTGCTCCCGCGCCCAGAATCCACTTAAGCCCTTTCCCGAAATGCGCCATTGCCGCTGTGGGAGACAGGTGCTTTGCCTCGGTATCCAATAAGTTTGCATAAGGATCATAATTCGTAACCGTAGGATATATATAAGCAAACGCAACCACAAACAGCAGCAGGCCCAATATTACGATATTTACTTTATTTCTAAAGAACACGCGGAATACCGATTTCCAATAGGAATACCTCGGAGCCGCTATTTTCTCAGACTCCGTATCGCTGTGCTGTATACGGCTGAACAACTCTTCATTATTTAAACCGGTCTTACGTTTCAATTCTTCATACATTCCTATCACCTGCCTTTTGATGTAAATGAAATTCTGGGATCTACGCTTGCTATCAAAACATCCCCAAGAATAATCGATGCTACCGTAAGCAGAGCATAGAACAGCGCCACGCCTACTATTACGCCGTTATCATATTTATTGATAGCCTGAGTAAGCAGATTACCTGCGCCCGGTACTAAGTATACACGCTCGGTAATGATGGCTCCCGTCATAGCAAAAAGGATGCTGCCCGGAATACCGTGTACCAGCGGAATTGCCGCATTTTTCCAGATGTGCTTTGCAAAAATCTCCGTCTCGCTAAGACCACCGGAGCGGGCAAACTTAACATAATCGCTGTTCATCTGGTCTATCATATATCTGCGCATCCATTTCATCAAATTGGCAATGCTTGGCAATGCCAATGATACGATAGGCAGAACATACATAAGTTTGCTTGTCGAATCCATATTAAACAACGTAGGCAGTTTAAATACGCTGCCGCCGATTGCCTTAAATAAGAAGATATAAGCAAGCGAAGGAACGGCAATTATAAATACAATATATATGGTTCCGATTTTATCTAAAACGCCGTCTTTAAACCGCGCCATCAAAAGACCGATGGGCAGTCCGAGTACATAGGCAATTATAGTCGATATAATACCGATTACAAAAGAATATCCCAATTTGGACATATTTGCTTTAGCTGTAATCGTGTTAGTGTAATCATCAATAAACCGGGCGGAATATATCTCACTTAAGCCCAAAGAACCCTCCGCATATGTAGCTGTATGCAAGTCGTCTGCGCTCTGTTCGACATGTCCTGTGGGATAGCTTACTGTGCTAAGCACATATGTACCCTGAGACGCAGTCATAGTCTCGAATACGTCTATGCCACGGTTTACCGTATAAGATTCTCCGAGATTTATCGTTAAGAAATTCTGGTGAATCCACGGGAATTTATTATCAAAATACAATAAATATTTATGTTTAGTCCCATTTCCAATGATTGCAGGAGAAAACTTTTCACCACCATAGAGCGGATCATGTAATGTAAAGGTAAGTTTCCGCTCTCCGATATCCGTATATTCATCAACATAATGAATATTATCAAAGACAAACATTCCTGTAAAATAAGAGATAACGCGGGTATATAAAGGCTTATCCCTGGTAGCGAAAAGCGCCGGCTGTCCACCGTCCTTCACCCTGCCGTTGCTCTTTTTATCCGCTTCAAGACGCACAATGGTATAGCCCTGGCTCTCATATTCTTCCGTGAACTTCTGAATATATTCCGCCGCAATCTCTGAATCCTTCTCCGGCGTATGTCCGATAAGCGCCGCCGCACCTCTGTCCTCTTCGGAAAGCTCTCCCTTTTTTACCAATCTTGTAATATAGTCGGAATAGTTCACATAATCCACATAGCCAAACGCCTGATAACGGCTCTGCTCATACGTCGTCCTTGCATTACTCTGAGTCTTGGTGTAATTACTGTCACCGGCAAAAATATTGCCCCTGTCCATCAAAGAATAGACAAGTATCATGATAAGAACCACCACGCATATCGCAGAGAGTATACCCTTTATAATTCGTTGCACAATATATTTTGCCACTTTCTTATCCCTCCATGAAATGTCCTTCCCATTCTATACAATGAAGTGCGGAGAAGTAAGACTCCCCCGCACCTCCATCAGTGCTTTAAGTTTTCACTGTGCAGCTTAATACAAGCCAAGATTTTTACACATATAACCATAAGGCTGGATAGTATCAAGGTAAGACTGTGCATCACCATAATCAGGTCCCCAGCCGCTTGCAGCCGGAGAAGTATCATAGTTTGCTTCATTACCGGCATTGAAACGATAATTTGAATAGGTATAGTTAGTCTGGTCGTTAAATTCTACCAAGTCAACAACTACTTCCCCATTAAATACGCTCTCAATTGACTGCTTGTAAGCATTCGCCCTGTTAGAATAGTATTCTGCGAAAGAACCCCACGGTACATCGATATGAATCGGATTTTCCGCAGAAACTTCTACGCCGATTTCTGCCAGTTCAGCGATTGCAGTCTCTAAATATGCTTTTGCATTATCAGGATTATACCATCCATCAAAACCATCACCAGAACCTACTCCATCGTCAGCCGAAGAATCCCATACCATAAACGGTATCCCATCAGCATCTAACTGAGCCTGAACAACTGCGCCATAGTAAGTGCCAGCCGGGAAAGTAACGCTCTCACCGTTGATGTCAACTGACGTGTCTGCTGTAAGCTGCTGGAATGTACCCGGCACATAAGAGTTTCTAAGGTTCGTATACTTAAGTTCTTCACCTACGCTGGTTGCATTGAATGCACCCCTATCAAACGCCATCGCCAAAGCAAGACGGAAGTTCTGGTTGTTCAAAGCTTCCCTGGTTCTTTCCTTATCTTCATCTGTCTGTGCGGAAACGCCTACGGTAGTGTCGTTGTGGTTAGTCCATGTTCCACGGTTGACATTCATCCAGCCGCAGTAGGTTGTACCACTAGTAGACGATGTATAATGATATAAATCAAAGTATGTCTCTGTCTCGCCTTCCGGAATATCCTGCTTTGCCTGAACAAGTGCGGAAGATGAAAGCGAACAAGCAGCAGAAGTATTGTCTTTTGTATCATTATAAGCACGAAGCGGGTCTGAACCGTCATTGTAGTAAATATTTATCTTCTGAGTATTTACTGCATCTGCATTCCAATATAAAGGATTTGCTTCATAGCTGGTAATATTGTCCTGTGTATAGTTGGTGATCAGATAAGCGCCGCAGTATGCAATGTGGCTCGGATCTGTACCGTAGTTGCCAGGCGTATATTCATCGCCTTCTACTGAGAAAGTACCGCCCTGAGACTTATAGAAGTCACGGTTAAGCGGAGCAAAGCAGCCATATCCCATCATGGTTTCAAAAGCCGGGAAAGGAGCTTCCAATGTGTATACCAGAGTATAATCATCTTCTGCTTTAACGCCCACCTCAGAGAAGTCTGAGATTTCGCCGTTAATCCATGCGTCATAGTTCTTAATGCCGCAACCGTCCGTGCTGGTCATCAGATATCCAAGTTCGTCGTTGTTATCTATAACGTGCTGCATGGAAGCAACCCAGTCGTCCGCTGTAACTTCGCCGATTTCACGTCCCTGCTGGTCTACCCACTTCACACCCGGACGGATATGGAAAGTATAGGTAAGACCATCATCAGAAACTTCATAGCTCTCAGCCAGCGCAGGCTGTAACTGATTCAAAGCATCATATTCCAACAAACCTGAATAAGTACATGAAATGAAGTAAGAATCACTTGTCATACTTGTAGCAATAACGTCCCATGTTACAAGCTGATAACTAATCTCATAATTGTATGTGTCATTCAGTGTGTATCCTTTTTCATCAAGGAAAGCCTTTGCATTAGTGAACCATTCGTCAGCAGTTGAGCTCCCCCCCCAGATAGAAACAAGCTCTGCCCTGTCTTCTGAACGAAGCAGCTCGTTAGTAACCAGATATGTGTACCATTTGTACTCGTCAAGCCCCCAAAGAACTGTGGAACCGCTACGCGGTACAATTCGCGTCATAGCATATCCGCCGCCTTGGCTCTGGACAGGCTGGAACACACCTGACTCTAACAGTTTCGCCTCAGCGACAGCCATCAAAGTCATACGCCTGTCAAGGTCTGTAACCTCTTCTTTTGCAATCTGATAATATTCATTGAATTCTCCCAGGTTATAATCATACAGTTCATCGCATTTCTCGTCATAACCCAGAGTGTCGATAGTAGCCCAATCGGGACCTACATATCCGCCTTCTTCGGTGTCTTCACCTTCTGTTTCAGTGTTCTCAGTGGTTTCAGTATTTTCTGTACCACTGGTTTCACTTCCTGTATTTGCGTTGGCGTCATTAGTGGTATTATCGCCTGAATTGGTATCGGTATTATTACCGCATGCCGTCATACTTAATACCATCGAAGAAGCCAGCAAAACAGCAAGCAATTTTCTTTTCATAATTTTTTCCTCCTTCTTTTATTTTCTTCCATATTACTACGTCGGGCACATCTCTTATGCGCATTTATATTTATGCTCATGCTATATGTGCTCGGCACGCTGCACGTATTGTATTCTGACTGGTGGATACTAAGATTAATAAATAAGGGATTGAAGAATATTTCCTTAAAAATATGTCAGTCACTCCCTCGTGGATATTTGAATACTTGTATACAATCTGTACAGTACACAATACGTATTGTATATTCTACAACAATCGGTGCGGAATGTCAAGGGGTTTTTGTTGGGGGATATTGGGATATTTGGGATATTTAGAATATTAGGATATTGGGTGATATTGGCATAATATAAAAGGGCGCTTATTGATAAATTTTGCACCCTTGTTGTTTAATAATATTTAATTGAATTGATATAATTCTATTCTTTATTAATTCTATTCTTTTTAACTCTATTCTTTTATTCTGTCTAACTCTGTGAGATTTACGCCTGACGCTGCAAGAATAACTTTTAAATCAATGTATCTTTCTTTCATTGCCTTATAAACTTCTGTTTCTTTTCCAGCTATCATCATATAACGTTGTATTCTCGAAAATTCTTCCACGGAAAGTTTTAACATCTCGCCTTCTGTCATATGCTCGCCTCCAATATGTGAAATAGTTACTGTGTTATATTCAATATAACATAATCGGACGATAAAGTCTATTAATTTTAGTGCGGACTATTTTACTGATATTGCCATTTCACATTCATGCACATATGGATTGTGAATAGCAACATCACTTGTAATACTTCTCTACCTGCTCTTTTGATACATTCCTGTATGCTTCGTTCTTTATAACTGCCTGATGTACTGCGTCAATGCTCGGCAAAAGAAGGCTTAACGATACTATAAGGGCACGCAGACCTTCTTCCCTACCTTCTGCCTTGCCTTCTTCCTTACCTTCTTCACGCAATGAGTTCTCATATTTTTTGATATCAAATTTTTCTAAAAGCATACCCACTACCTCCGCATATTCGCTGAGTACCCTGCATTTTCCCAGAAGTTCTTTATTTTGTCCAAAATTAATGTTGAGCATTCTCACGGTCAGTTCTACTCCCGCAGCGTCCTTTCTTATCTCAAAAGCGTCCGACAAGCGCAGCGTCTGTTCTTCCGGAATATCCTTCTCTCCATTGTAGAAAACAACGCATTGCGCAATTCCAATAAAGCTTCCTTGTCGTTTACATTTGTCTTTTGACTCTTTTCAGTCTGCATATATTATCCTCCCATTTACTACCGGCAGGATATTGGTACAAGATTGTGTAAAAAGTCACATTGCGGGTACATCTCTTCGCACCTTCCCATTCCTGCCATATTCATTTAATTTCTAAGAAAATCTGACAGAAACTGTCTGAATGTGCACAATACGCACCCATAGAATTTTCCTGATATACCTATCATAAATGATACACTTTTATTTGTCAATATGTATGACAGGTAAAATATACCAGTTGATATTCTTTGGCAATCGCGCCAAGAAGTTTAATAGCTCCTTTCATTTTATCATCATCGAGATTGACAAATGGATCGTCGAAAATAATGAAGGGCTTTTCTCCTTCATACATCGCGTCTATCAAAGCCATGCGCATACAGATACCAACCATATCTTTATAGCCCGTACTTAAGAAATCCGTTTTTCTCGGCATTCCTTGTTCCATGACGGACATATCCAAGTTCGCGTCAAGCTGGTAGTTTAACGCCTCTATCCCCGATAAAATGCTGAAATATTTATCAAATCCGTCTTTTATGGGCTTCGTGTATCTTGCCGTCAGCGAGATTTTAGCCTGCTCAAGATATATTTTCGTCTTTTTCAAAATATTCAGCTTCTTTTCATTAGCCGCATATTGCTCAAGCAGTTCCGCAAGCTCTCTTTCCAAGTCCGCAATACCGTCCCTCTTCTCTTGAAGCTCTTCAAGCCTGCGCTCATAGGATAGTATACCGTTATGGTTCTTCTCAAGTTCTTCCGAAATCGCGCTAAGACGTTCTTCAATCTCAGTCAGGGAAGCTGTGTCCTCTTTTTCTTCTGTATTCTTGAGCTTTTCGATGTCGGCATTCTTTTCTTCAAATTCCCTTTTTAACTCCGCTGCGCGACTGTACTCTCTCAATGCACTGTTATATTCACGCAGCGCATTGCTGATATTTTGAAGCTGGGCGTGCATATCCTGCTCCGGCTCCATTTCCAAGCCGCATATAAATTCTTTGATACTCTCCGTGTTCCTTATATATTCGCCATACGCCGTCTCATATTTCCCGCGCTTTTCTTTAAGCCGCTTATAGTCCGCCGCGGCGTTTTCAAGCTTGTGCAGGGCGTTGATGTAGTGGGGGATAGTGTCGGCGCTGTTTGGTAGGCTGGTTGTGTGTCGCAGCGTTAATACGCCTTCTGCGCTTTTCCCGGAGTCTAAGCCAGAGTCAAATCCATATCCATGCAAGAAGTCCTCTATATCACCGCATATCTCATCATACTGCCTGAGCATATTTTCGGTTTCTATATTTTGCGACTTTTTTCTTAAAATCTCATATTGTCTGATACCCTCGCCCAGCCTGTATAAATTATCGGCAACGCTTAGTTCGTCATATTCAACGCCGTATTTTTCACAAAACTGCCGTATCTCGTTCTCGGTATCGAAGATGAACTTCTCGTCGTCCGCTATTGCGCTTCGCATGGCAAGATACGGCTCGGAAGCGTCGGCGGAAGGGGTTGTGGCGGCAGGCTCTGCCTCCGTTGGCTCTACACCTGAATTTCGTACCGTCCTGCGCCGTCCCGCAAACAGCAAGATAAGCCCCACTACCGCAAGCGCCGCCATAAGTAGAATAACAGACTCAAGCGGCACTCCTGACACTACCGCTACAAGTCCTGTGCCAATAATAATAAGAAGCAGCGCAATCGTAAACATCGCCGCCGCAAGTCTCCTGCGCCGTCTAACTTTTTCCTTCCTTATGCTTTCTATTCTTTCTCTTTCCCTTCTTGCGTTCTCCAATTCTTCCTGTTTTCTTGCGGCTTCGTTCTCTCTCTTGGCTCTATCTGCCAGTTCAAGCATCTCAGCGGCAGCCGTCTTTGCACTGAGCATGTTCTTTTTCTCGCTTCTTTGCCGCCATAAATTTATCAGCCTGTCTATCGCTTCCTTTGCAGGCGCGCCCTCTTTATATATTTCTTCAAAAGACCTGAGGCTGTTTCGTTCCTCGTCCGTAAGTACAGCCTTCTCAATATTTCTCCAAAGGTTCTGAAGAATAGCAATTCTCTTATTCTGTCCTTCTATATCTTCTTCATTCGGAACGCCGTCTGCAAATCGTCCGCTGTGCTGCTCAAGTTCGCGCTTTTCCTCATCGGTTAAACTATAAATGTCCAGTTCTTTTTTAAGTCCCGCTACACTGTTTTCAAGCCTTATGTATTCGTCAAGCTCATCTTCCTTAGGCAGCCTGCCTGCAAAAAACGCCTTTTTTTCCGTAAGTTCCCGCTGCTTTTGTTCTTCTGCAGAGCGCAAATGCTCATATTCCTTTTTTCTGACCGCGATATCCTTATATTCGCTTATCGCTTTCTGCTTCTTTTGCAGCACGCCCTGTTCCTCTTTTAAATCCTCATATGTACGGAGTAAATCGCTTTTCATGCGCACGATTTCTTCCATAGATGCGTCAACGCCCTCGCCGCTTTTTATCTCCTGCTTGAGTGCGGCAATCTTTTCCTTCTGTTTATACATGAGTCCGGTTTTGCGCGTTGCGGACAGCGAGTTAAGCATATCAGCAATCTTTTTATCTGCGCTCTCATAATTGTTCAAATCGTTAGTGTTGTCCGTCAGATTTCCCAGCTTAGCATTAATTCCATCGGTCGTCGCGGTTACGCAGTCATTTTGTGAAATAAATATACTGCGCATAAACGAAGCCCGGTCAATCTGAAAAAGTTCTTCCCCTATATTACTTGAAAAGTCCGCGGATTCCAGCATGGTATCAACGTTCTTAAGCATAAATTCGTCATTTTTTTCCTTACTGCCAAAGGTGCGCGACATTATATAAGTCCTGCCGCCCGCTGCAAAAGTAAGCTGTCCGCCATACACGCCGCCCTGCCACGGTCTGTAATGCTGACGCTCATTTTCTACCTCGCTGCGCCTGCCTTCGTTATCGAAACCATAAAACATGACCTTAATGAATGTCGCAAGCGTGCTTTTGCCCCAGCCGTTGTTTTCACATATTAAATTTACGCCGTTATCGGAGTCAAAGGAAAGTGTAAAATCGCTAAGTTTTCCAAAATTTTCAATATGGCAAGAAATAAGTCGCATTTTCTACACCTCCTCGCCGGCAAGAAGCCGTATTCCGCAGCGGATTATATCAGCTTTCTCTTCTTCACTTAAATCATCAGCCTGTTTAAGCGTCCGCACAAATTCGCCCTTAAGCGATACGTCGTGTGCAAACTCGTCATAGTCAACATGCAGTCCTGTTTCATCATAGATTTTAAGAAAATAAAACCTGTCTTCATACTGCTTAAGCAAATAGGCAAGGTCCTTTTCACATTCAACGTCCACTTCCCCGACGAGAATAAATTTCATCAAACTGCTTTCAGGATAAATATTTTCAGAAAGCTCTGTATCAATGCGGCTTATGATATCCATCGTGGTATTACAGCCCGTGACATCAATATCCACGGTGTATATATTCCGCTTCGCTATCGGTACGAATGTCCTTGTGCTGCGACGTTTTTCTTCATCGATATTAATAATCACAAAGCCATGCTCCCCGCATTCGTCGAAGCCGCGCCCCTCAAGGCAGCCCGAATAACAGTACGTCCCCCTGGCATCCAGCGGTTCTTCCTTATATGAATGGATATGTCCAAGTGCCAGATAATCTATGCCTTTATTTTTAAGGCGGCGGATATTTATAACTTCCGTCTTATCTTTAGACGTGTGCTCTGCTTCCTGCCCATGAAGCATGACAATATTGAAGCAGTCGTAATTAAGCACCAGTGAATCATAGGCGCTGCCTGAATTATCTGCGTTTAGCTCCATTCCGTTTATGGTTACTCTAAGACCGTTTTCACCTTCTAACTCATAGCTTGTCCATGAGTCCCCAAACAACTTAAGATTGTCGGGAATCTCTTCCATATCCCCAAGAAGACTGTCCACATCATGATTGCCCTTGAGATAGAAAAATTCAATCTGCGGGTGCATGTCTATAGCCTGACGCACGATGGAAAGCGCAGTCCTGCTTACCTTTTTCTTATCAAAAAGGTCGCCCGCTATGAGTATCGCCCTGATATCGTTATCGAGTGCATATTGAATCATTCTGTTAAACGTCATAAGCAGCTCGTTTTTCCGCTCTTTTGCTTTTTCTTTGGTCAGATTCGAGGTCATATTAGAATCAAGGTGCAAGTCGGCACAGTGCAATATTTTCATATATGTATACAAGTTCCTTTCAGAAGAAATAAAATCTCATTTCCCAAGTATAAAATCAATCGCCATCAAATATCCTTCCAACCCTTTTCCGTATATCTGCTTATCGCAGACCGGAGCGGTCACGGATACTTTGCGGAAGTCTTCGCGCTCCATGATATTTGAGATATGGATTTCCACTTTAGGTACTTTGATGGTTTCAAGCGCGTCTCTTATCGCATAGCTGTAATGCGTGAAAGCTCCGGGGTTAATGACGATGCCTTCCGTACCGTCAAAATAGGCGTCCTGAATCCTGTCGATGATAGCGCCCTCATGATTGCTCTGGAATACCTCCAAAGTACAGTTTTCCTGCTTTCCCTTCTCCGCTATCATGTTAAGTAGATAGTCGTAGTCCTGCGCACCGTATACGTTTTTATCGCGAATGCCCAGAAAGTTAAGATTAGGTCCGTTGATTATTAGTATTTTCATGTTAGTTGTGCTCCTTTCTACTACACATTTATCAAAATAATCATTGTGATATTCTGCAACTATATTATGCTATCGCATTTACAATCTCATCTAATATCGCCTCAAAATCCTTATTGTCCACGTCCACAATCACATCTGCGGCTTGCTCGTAAGTGGCGGCGCGTGCTTTAAGCAGCGTGCGTATTTTCTCCTGCGGATTATCGCCCTGTAAAAGCGGTCTGGTTGTGTCATATTTCAGCCTTTCATATATCGTATCTGCACTGGCGCGCAGATATATGACCGTCCCAAGCTCTTTTAACAGCTTATGGTTCTCTTCCCGCATAGGCAGCCCGCCGCCCACGGATATAATCTGATTATGTACTGTCAGAAGCATATTCTTTAGACATTCTGTTTCCAGATTTCTAAAATATTCTTCTCCATCAGTAGCAAATATTTCAGAAATCGTTCTTCCTTCTTCTTTCTCTATCAGCTTATCGGTGTCTTCAATCGTGCGGCGCAGCCGGTAAGACAGCTTCACCCCTACCGTGCTTTTCCCACAGCCCATGAAGCCGATTAAGATAATATTTCCCATATATTGCATATCTCCCTTGCTCTATAACTGCATTGCCTTTTTCATCTTCTCATAGACAACATTGGCGTCTTCATCGCTAACCTTTACCTTATTCCACAACTCATACGCATCTACGCCCTGATACAATAACATCTTGAGCCCATTATACGCCTTGCCGCCCGCCGCCTGCGTCAACTTCATAAAACGTGTGGTAAACGGTCTGTATACCAAATCGAAACCGGTATGCACCTTACGGTAAAAAGCTTCGTCTTCTATCACAGCTTCGTTATCGTTTGGCGCAAGTCCGACCGAGGTACCCTGTATCGCAAGGAACTTTCCCTCAGGAAGCTGCGGATAGTCTGATAAAAGCATAGGAACTATAATTTCTTTTCCAAATGATTCATTTACCTCATTTGCGACCTTTTTCGCTTTATCAAAAGTCCGGTTCAGCATATATACCTTCCGCGCCTTACGGGAAGCACACAGATAGGCAACTGCCCTCGCTGCGCCGCCTGCTCCAAGAAGTATAATTTCTTCTCCTTCAAGACGAATACCTTCGCATTTCATTGCCCGCTGCAAACCGCTCATATCCGTATTATAGCCTTTATAACCTCCATCTGTACGGACAAGCGTATTGACAGCTCCGATATGAGCGGCAAGAGCGTCCACTTCCACAAGACTCTTTATTACTTTACTTTTATACGGAACTGTTACGTTCATACCTAAAATATTGAGCGCATATGCACCCTTCACAGCCTCGTCCGTTTTTCCTTCCTCTACCAGAAACGGCACATAGACAAGATTGTGACCGTATATCTGTGCCAATGTATTATGTATAACCGGCGACACCGTATGCTCCACCGGATTGCCGATAAGACCGCAAAGCCTTGTTTTTCCGTCAATCATACATGACTCCTTTCATATTCGACTAACCCTACTTACGTCTATTATAAAAAAATAATACAATCTTCTCAAGATACCGCTTTAATACAATCTGTATTTCTTCCTTGGGGTGAATCGGTTTAGTCAGATAAGTTCTGATTCCGGCTTTTTTAGCGCCCCATACGTCCGTAAAAAGCTGGTCCCCCACAAACAGCGTAGTTTCAGGGCTTGTCCCCATCTGCTCCATTGCTTTAAGATAGCTTTCCGAAAACGGTTTATTAGCCTTATATATATACCTCGAATGCACTTTATCATTAAACGATTTGACACGCGGCTCTTTATTGTTGGATAAAAGCATACTTTCATAGCCGATGGCGCGCAGCCTCTCAAAAAGCGCTACGCTCCTTGCGTCCGCAGGAGCGCCATGTGGCACTAAAGTATTGTCAATATCAAAGATAATTCCCCGATATCCCTGCTTATATAAAGCTTCATAATCAATATCATATGCAGAGTCAAGATACACGTCCGGATAAAAACGTTCAAGCATATTTAAAATAGTTCCTTCCGTTTAATATTAGTAAAAAACGGAGCCACTTCTCAACGGGCTCCGTCTAAGTTTCCATAACATCGGGCAAGTCTATCCATTCATACGGCTACACCCATGCCCTCAGACTATCAGGCTCACAGATGGCAAACCTGATATTCTGCTACAATTTTTTAACAATGTGGTTATATCGTATCGTAAAAAGTATCCGCGCTATCGTAGAGATAAGCATAAGCAAAATGTCCCAGAATAAAAAGGAATATGAACGCTGCTTAAACGCCTCGTACCATGCCGCCCCTTCAAAAAATTTACCGCCAAAAAAAATAAATAATAGCAACAATAGCGCAACTGCCAAGAAGAACAGCCGTAATCCGTTAGCAATAGTCATCGGCACGCTTGCCCTGCCTACAATTTCTTTTTCCTTATCAGTCATAATGCACCTCTACTTTTTCTCCGAAGTGTTAAGGAATTTTCCCAATTCTTCCATAAAGGTGCTGACATCTTTAAATTCACGGTTTACAGACGCAAACCTGACATATGCCACCGCCTCTAAATCCTTCAACTTATTCATAACCAGCTCGCCGATTATCTGGCTGGAGATTTCCTTTTCCTCCATAGCAAATATTTCTGCTTCAACTTCGTCTATAAGCTGGTTTATTCTATTGGCGCTAATAGGTCTCTTATGGCACGCGCGAAGCACGCCTGCCTCTATCTTCGACCTGTCATAAGTCTCTCTATTATTATCCTTCTTAATTATAATCAGCGGAATAGTTTCAATTTTCTCATATGTCGTAAAGCGCTTATCGCACTCGTCGCACACGCGCCTTCTTCTGATAGAGTTGTTATCATCAGCCGGACGGCTGTCAATAACCCTTGTATTTTCATGACCACAATATGGACACTTCATTCGGATAACCCCCTGCTTATTTAGTATAAAAGTATTATCCCATATAAAAAAATTTATGTCAACTGATTTAATGGAATTTCACACAATAATGCAAGATAAATTTAGAAAAATATATAAAATATGGGCAGCGCGCCAGTCTACCCATACTTACTTTCTGCATATATCCACAATAATAATATCCGGTCCTATCTGCTTGATGTCCTTATAAGATATTACACTTTCAGACTCCCCGCCAAGCAGCCCGCAGAATTTATTTCCGCCGCCTATAATAAGCTTAAATATCTGCCCCGTACATTCGTCAAACTCAAAATCCGTTACCCTTCCAAGTTTTTCGCAATTTTTCAAATTAATGACTTCTTTTTTCTTAAAATCCGAAAACAGCATATAATCCCCGATGTTATATTCTTTATATTATTAAATGCAGCATTACTCGGATTGTTCCATTGGAATCCATATCTCCACCCCGAATGTCTTTAGGCGTATTCCTTCCACATTATCAAATATTATAGGTTCATTGAACAACCACCTAAATGATACATCATTGGCATATCCTTCTTCTGCTCGTCCGTGACCATTATCAGTGGAAAATTCACCAAATGAGGCGCTTACTTCCCGTCCATCTTTCAAAACCACATAAGTCTCCTCATGAATTCCGGCATCACTGACTCCTGTAGCAGCTATCGATAACGGAGACATCGTTATTTCATCAATAATCAATCCCTTCTCCCTGAGCAGCTTTTGCGATTCCTCGTCTATGGCAAGATTTACCTTCTCCACCATTTTCCCAAGCGTAATTTCCGCAAGGATAATTTCCTCTGAATAGTCTAAAAAACGGTTATCTCTTGCAACCGTAAGAGTTTTCCCCGGACTGAGTATTGTATCCAAACTCAAAACAAAGCTTCCGGTTCTGACGCCATTCTCCATACTATCTACCGATGTCCACAGGGCCATGTTTTCCATATCTGATTCTGTAAAAAAGTATATATTACTTATACTTATACCTGCCGCATCTTCATTAAAATCATCTTCCCCCGTATACATTGTATATGTATATGGTATTATAATGTAGTTATCATCATACATAAGCGCCTCAAGCCTGAGCGTGCCATAGGCTGTGGCTATATCAATCCCCAATATCTGACCGTATTCCTCATAGAAATCCCTCTGCTCCTGAGTCAAAAGCTGTGAGTCATAATGGAAGTGGTTCATAGCTTTGGCAAATCTTTCGGCGAGTGAGAATTTCTCAAACGCAAACACCGTCATGCCGGAGATTAAGAATACCAGCGCAAATGACGCGGCGCGCATTGTTAAACGTACTCTCTTTTCCGCATGTTTTTCTTCCTGCGTGGTCTGAATCTCCTCATATATTCTCTCCTTCTGCTCCTTAGACAGACTAATCCGGTTATACATATTTTTAAATGTTTCCTGTCTCATTTCTTAATTCCTCCATACTTTTAAGCATTTTCTGTTTCATGAGCTTCTTTGCCCTTGCAAGCCTTGCAGACGCAAGATTAGGCGTAATTCCAAGCAGTCCTGCAATCTCCTTAACCTGATATTCTTCATAATAGCGAAGATACAATACTATGCGGTATTTGGGCGGAAGTTCCATCAGTGTTTCAAACAGTTCGTTTTCTTCTTCCTTCCACGATTCCGTCGCCTGCAAATCTTCTTTAAGCGGCTCCGTTTTCCTAAACCATGCCGTCTGAAGCATACTTTTGCAACAGTTAAGTGCCACTCGTATGAACCACGCTTTTTCGTGTTCGCTGTTCTCAAATTGCGGTTTTTTCTTTAAATAGCGTAAAAATACTTCTTGAACCACTTCTTCCGCTATATACTCATTCTTCCCATAGGAGATGGAAATCCTGTATATCATGTCAGAGTAGCGCTCAAACAGTTCTTTTACAATACTGTCATTATCCATCTTAGGTTCCCCGTTCCAGCTTATTAAGCGTTTATGGCTGTACTGCCTTCTTAATAAAAATGTACATTCACATATAATACCTTTTAAGTATAAAAAATATGACAAAATTTTCAAAGAAATTTTGGAAAACATTTCCGACATATTTTTGAATAAATAAGCCGCTTTCGCACATCCTTTTAAAAAGACAAAGTATTCTAAAAGGAGGGGACGGTATTATGATTCAGGGAAAGGTAGAAATCTGCGGCGTTAATACTGCCAAGCTTCCGCTATTGAAGAACGAAGAAAAAGAAGAACTCTTCCGAAAAATCGGAAATGGCGACGAAAATGCAAGGAAGGAGTACATCAAAGGGAATCTGCGGCTGGTCTTAAGCGTCATCAAGCGCTTTCATTCCAGTACGGAAAATGTTGACGACCTTTTTCAAATCGGCTGTATCGGGCTGATTAAGGCGATAGACAATTTCGATTGTAGTCTGAATGTCAAATTCTCAACTTATGCCGTGCCGATGATTATCGGAGAAATCCGTCGCTATCTCAGGGATTCCAACAGTATCCGCGTATCCCGTTCGTTAAAAGACACCGCGTACAAGGCAATCTACGCCAGAGAAAATCTGACACGCAAAAATGCGCAGGAGCCGACGATGAACGAAATCGCTCAGGAAATCGGCATCTCTCAGGAAGATATCGTTTATGCGCTCGACGCCATTCAAAGCCCAATGAGTCTATATGAGCCTATCTACACGGACGGCGGCGACACCCTGTATGTAATGGACCAGATTAGCGACAAGAAGAACAAAGAGGAAGTCTGGGTAGAGCATATCTCTTTAAGCGAAGCCATGAAAAAGCTTTCCGACAGGGAGCATGAAATAATAACCCTTCGTTTCTTTGAAGGCAAGACGCAGATGGAGGTTGCCGAAAAAATCGGTATCTCACAGGCGCAGGTCTCGCGCCTTGAAAAAAACGCCTTAAAGACCATGCGTAATTATCTGACCGCATAGTATTACAGCCTGCAAAAAGTGTTTTACAATCCGGCGTATATTTGATATATTTAATAAGTAACCAGAGTTCATGACAACAACAGAAAATTTACTTCGCAAATTATCTGGAACAAAAAAGGAGCTCCATGCCTAAAAAGCGGTAAGTCGCTCCTTATTTTGTTCATTTTGTCTGAACTCGTAACGGTAATATGAGTACATATAGACTAAGAGGTATATGCCATGATACGCGAAAACCATAGCGATTCAAATAAATCAGGTACAAAAAAGGAAAAATACGGCTACGATATTATGACAATTCTGTCAACTGCCGCGGCATTTTTAATTGTAGCGGCTGCGGCTTCGCTTGCCATAGTGCTGGTTATTAAGCATAATTCCGCCAATACGGAAGCAAACAGCTTTACCCAGCAGAATGGTATTCCCGATAGCGAGCAAATTATTGTTGCTAACGACGAGCCTGAAACTGTGCCGGAGGAAACTGTGAGCGTAATAAACGAGCCCAATTTGGAAGATATAACATTGGGCTCGCTTACGATTGTCAGCGACGTCAATATACGCGATAATCCGGACACGGATAACAGCAATGTAATCAAGGTTGCCAAAGCCACCGAGACCTACGACTACATCGGTCTTGCCGACCAAGGCAACTGGTACATAGTGCTGCTTGAAGACGGCGTCCGCGGATATGTATACAAAGGATATGTCAGCGTCAACTAGACACTACTTATCCTGATTCAAATTCGCAACATCATAGGATATCGTTATATCCCTATTTCCGTACAGCTTAAAGTAATTCTTAATAATCCTTTCTGTTACCACGCGGATATTTTCTTTGTCAGTGCCGACTAACACCACAAGGAACTGGAAGCTGCTGTATCTGGTGCCTACGTCTACGCCGCGCAGGGACTTCATAATCGCCTGTTCCATACACTGCATGGCAAGCTCCATCTTTTCTAACTTGATATCGCTTCCGTCCGCAAAGAATAAGGTAAACAAAATAAGCTGCACTTCCTGATTGTTCCGCTGTGAAAAATGCTGCACGAAATCATAAATCCGCACAAACTCGTCATAATCCACCTGAAACGCGCCCGAATACGACTGTCTGTTTTCCACCATGTTTACCAGTCTGTCCAAATCCGCCTTAGACTGCTCTAAGGTCTTTGTCATGCTTGTTCCCTGATAGAATAGATAGTGTTCGTCGTCATTATTCTGCTTCACATGATACAAAGCCTTATCCGCCTTACGCACCAGCTCAGTAAAGTTGCCGCCGTCCGTGCCGAATAAACTGATACCGATAGAAAGGAACAGCCCGCTCATAATTTTATCTTCTTTTTTCCTTTGGCTAAACGCCGCTAGTATCTGCTCCGCCTTCGCAGAAGCTTCCTTCTGCCCGGAAATACCCTCGACATAATAAAGAAACTCATTGCCGTCCATTCTGCATATAATGTCGTTATTACATACTTCCTTCAATACATCTGCGGTTATTTTAATTGCATAGTCGCCGGCAAGATGTCCATAAGTCTCATTTACATATTTAAAATTGTTCAAACCAATCATCATTATGCAGCCGCTTCCGTTGCGCAAGCTCTCGGTAATCTCTTTTTCTCCCTGTTCCCTGCCTAAGAGTCCGGTAAGATAATCCATCTTATTATCAATTCCGATTTCTTCCTTAGTAACGCCTTCATAGATTTTATCGCTGTCAAACAGTGGCAGCACCGCGTCTCTTTCCGATATGTTCTGCTGCAGCGTGCCTTTATCGATAAGCTCCATAAATAAATCGACTAAATGAGGATCAAACTGCGTTCCTTTTCCCCGTACAAGCTCTTCCCTCACTTTTTGGTCCTGCAGACGCTTTCTGTACACACGGTTGCTCGTCATCGCGTCATAGGAATCCGCAATGCCGATAATTCTTGCAACAATCGGGATTTCTTCGCCCTTAAGCCCTTCGGGATAGCCCCTTCCGTCGTATCTTTCATGGTGATATTTTGCCCCGACGCTGACATTGGGAAACATTCTAATATCCTTCAATATCTCCGCGCCCATCAGCGTATGGCTTTTAATCATCTCAAACTCCACGTCCGTCAGTTTGAAAGGTTTATTAAGTACGGAGTCCGGTACGCCTATCTTACCGATATCGTGTAATAACGCCACGTAATGAATATTATATATATCTTCCTCCGACCAGCCGAGACTCTTCGCCAGTTCTTCGGAATATGCCGCCACTCTGAACGAATGTCCTCTTGTATAATCGTCCTTAGCGTCAATCGTATTTGCTACCGTTGTAATCGCCTCAATAGTTACACGTTCTACTTCCCTAGTTTTTTCATCAAGGCGCTTCTGTAAATCCTGTCTGTATCCTTCCAGCTCTATTGTACGGCGCACGCGGTTAAGCATAACCATAGGTTCAAAAGGCTTCGTAATAAAGTCATACGCGCCCAGCCTGAAGCATTCCGTCTCCGTTTCTGATTTCCTGTCTGCCGTCAGGAAAATAACGGGAATTTTCTTCCATCTGTCGTCTTCGCGGAGTTGTTTCATCACTTCAAAGCCACCGATTTCCGGCATAAAAATATCAAGCAGTATCAAATCCGGTATGTATTTCTCCAGATATTTAAAAGCCTGCTTCCCCGAATTAACGCCCACTACCTTATATTCTTTTTGCAAAAGGCTCTGCGCCATGACAAGATTAATTCTGTCATCGTCTACGATTAAGATTGTTTTCTTCATTTGAATACCCCATAATAATCTCTTTATACTATTATACGGTTTATCGGAATAAAAAGCAATCGAATATCTTACAATATCCGACTGCTTTTAACATATTTGCATAAAACTTACGTTTCCCGCATTATTTCTTTTTTAAGCCTGCGCATAATTTTCTTTTCCAATCTGGAAATATAGGACTGCGATATGCCTAATAATTCCGCTACTTCTTTCTGAGTAAGCTCCTTACCGTCCGCGCTGCCTAAGCCAAACCGTAGTCTGATAATGGTCTGTTCCCGCTCGGACAACTTGGATATCGCCTTAATCAGAAGTTTTCTTTCCACTTCGTTCTCAATACCCTGATATATAACGTCTTCGTCCGTTCCAAGTATATCTGATAAAAGAAGCTCGTTTCCGTCCCAGTCCACATTGAGCGGTTCGTCAATAGACACTTCCATTTTATGCTTGCTGTTTCTCCTTAAATACATGAGTATTTCATTCTCTATGCAGCGAGAGGCGTAAGTCGCCAGTTTGATATTTTTCTCCGGATTAAACGTATTTATAGATTTTATCAACCCGATAGTGCCTATGGATATTAAGTCTTCCACTCCCACTCCCGTGTTGTCAAACTTTTTGGCTATGTATACGACAAGGCGTAAGTTATGCTCAATTAAAAGGGCTTTTGCCTCGTCCTCATATTCTGTTCCCAAATCTCCTATAATTTCATTCTCTTTATCTACCTCAAGCGGCGGCGGTAAAACCTCTGCCCCTCCTATGTAATGAATGTCTCCCTGCTTATGAATAAGGAATCTGGTATCCTTACGCACCATTTTAAACTGCACCTTGCCGGGAATTGCCACTTTAAATACCATTTCTTTTCCTCCTAGTTTTCCATTAGTTTCGGGTGCAATATCATCTGATATATACTATCTTTTGATATTTCCGTATTACAAATCGCAATAATCACCTGTCTGCACTTAATCTCCCTGTATGTATCCTCGATTATAAGCTCCGGAATCTCATAGGCGCTTAAAATCCCCGCCTTTTTACCTATACTCCTATAAGGAATGGCGTGATACTTCTGCGGGAGAAAACAATCGCTAAGCAGCTTAGCCGCGCTCTTGCTTACTATGCACACCGGCGCGCTGCTTATCGGTTCTAACAAATGGTTGCCGGTATCAAGCAGCGCCGTCATATGAATATCGCCGTTCTTCGTGGGAATCCGTATTTCTTTAAGCGCCTGTGCCTTATCATCATGCAGTTTGCTTATCAGAAACCGAATGAAACCATAGGCGAAAAATCCGAAAAAGGCAAAGCTCCTAATCCCGTATCTTAACCATTTAGACAATGCGAACTGTCTTGAAAGCCAAAGAATTGCACTTCCAAAAAACAGAGCGCACACCGCCATTACCATGCTGCTTCTTAAAATAAGTTTTAGCGAACGCAGTTTAAAAGCGGCGATAATCATTACCATACTGACAGGTATCACGCCAATAACCAGCCTTATTCTAAGGTTCGCGACCGGAAGTAAAATAATCATACATATCGCTCCGGCGCCCAATAAGGCGCTCAGGAAAATCCTTCCATGCGTGGCAGTACACTTCAGAACCTTTCCCGTTATTGATAACAGATACATATTCATCACAAGTTGAATGAAAAATACGCTGTCAATATATAATTTGTAATACACTGTCCACCTCCTGTTTTCTGCTTAATTATACGAAACCCGGCATGATTATTTTGTCAAATTCACAGAGCGTTTCCTTAATATTTTTTTACTCTTTACGACAAAAAAATAAAGCCCTAAAACACCACCTTCGTGAATGTCTTAGGGCTTAAATTATCCCGTATGTATTATTTACGCTGTAAAAATTTCGGAATCTCTAAAGATTTCTCTTCAACCGTGCTTCTTATATCTGCGGTTCTGTTGATACCCGGAAGCGGTTTTGCCGTATTGGGTGAACCTGCCGTCTGCGCGCCTGCCTCACCTGCTCCTGCCGGTCTGGTATTTAAGTTTGCCGCATTATAAGATCCATGTCCGGCTCCCGCTACTCCTTTACTCTGCAATGAGGTAGGAGTTATGTATGCTGATTTAAAGCTTAATCCGCCGATACCTTTCATCTGGTTTGCCTTAGCCTCGATACCGGTCGCAATAATGGTAACATTACAGGTATCCGTCATGGTCTCGTCATACATAGCGCCGAAGATACAGTTGATATCGTCTCCGGTCAGTTCTTTAACATAATTTGCCGCCGCGTCTGCGTCCGAGAGGGAAATATCGCCGGATACATTGATAATTACGTCGGTCGCACCTGAAATAGTGGTCTCAAGCAGAGGACTCTCAACCGCCATCTTGACAGCCTGATTCGCCTTATCGTCTCCCTTGCCGCTTCCGATACCGATATGCGCAACACCCTTGTCCTTCATAACGGTCTGTACGTCCGCAAAGTCAAGGTTAATTACTGCCGGAAGGTTAATCAAGTCTGTGATTCCCTGTACCGACTGCTGAAGCACTTCGTCAGCTTTCTTCAAAGCCTCCGGCATGGTTGTCCGCCTATCGACAATCTCAAGCAGCTTGTCGTTTGGTATTACAATAAGCGTGTCCACGTTATCTTTTATCTTTTCGATTCCATTTAAAGCATTCGCCATGCGCACCTTAGCCTCAAATCTAAACGGTTTGGTAACGACGCCTACCGTCAGAATACCCATATCTTTAGCAAGCTTCGCCACTATTGGCGCAGCTCCCGTTCCGGTTCCGCCGCCCATTCCGCAGGTGACGAATACCATATCCGCGCCTTTAAGCGCCGCCGCAATCTCCTCCGAGCTCTCCTCCGCAGCCTTCTCGCCAATTTCCGGCTTAGCTCCGGCTCCCAGTCCCTTTGTGAGTTTCTCGCCTATTTGCAACAGTTTAGGCGCTTTACAAAGCTGCAAAGCCTGCTTATCGGTATTGATTCCTATGAAATCAACTCCGTCAATACTCTCGTCAATCATTCTATTAACAGCATTATTACCTGCCCCACCGACACCTATTACAATTATCTTAGCGGCAGATTCAGCATCGTTCGTCTTAATCTCAAGCAAGGTAGTACCTCCTTTAATAACAAAAATAAACTCATATAGATTATCATATAATTATTTTTTCAATTTAGCAACCCCATTTTTACGAATTTCTAACTTTTCTATTTTTTTCCAGACTAATCCAGACTAATTTTGCTCAAAACTTATCATGGTAGTGTCCTCCGTATACTCTCTCATATTGAGAGTTCCGCTCTTTCCCTCCAAATCCGGCAGCATATATTGAAGCTTCATGATTTTTTCGTCAATATCATTACTGTTTCCCATTGCGACCTTCACATCGCCGAATATAAGCGTCACCTGATAGTCCGCCGAAAAGTATATCTTGTCCACTGTCATTGCATACTTATCAAGCAGCTGCGTAATATTTAAAATATCCTTAAAAACCTCCTGATTTTCAACCGGAAGCACTTCATGCAGTATCACATAGTCAAATGCCAAGCCTGTCACCTGCGGTATACCGGGCGTCGCAGTCTCTGACGTCTCCACTACGATGCCGTCTTTATCAAAATAAATATATCTGCCCAGATATACCACGCAGCCCGCTACCGCTTTCTCATACACGGTTATCCTGACTGTATCTTTTGCCTCTATATCCACGTCCATCGTCTCGACAAACGGAATGCTTTCCACGCTTTTGTCACGGTATTTAAGCGAAAGTAAAAGGGAATTATGGTCGTATTTTCCATTCATAACCATATCGATAATTTCCGCGTCGGTATAGTGTGTGTTTCCGTCCACATAGACCGTGGTGATGGTATAATTATTCATAATGTAGATATATCCTGAAATAAACGCTATCAAGAGCAAAGAGCAGATGGCAGAAAGAACAGCGATTCTTTTTGCCCTGCCAAAACGAACTTTCTGTTCCTTCCGCTCGGTTTTTTCCGTATCATTTTTGATAAGCCTCATATATGGAGGCTGTTTACCTGCTCTTTTCATAATTTTTCCACGTTTTGTCAATCAATCTTTTCACATCTGACTCCAAGCTTAGACAGGTCATGGCAGATATCCTCATAGCCTCTCTCTATATACTGCATGTTTTTAACAACGCTCACTCCATAAGCTGCGCTGCCGGCAAGTACGAGCGCCGCGCCGCCTCTAAGTTCCTGCGCTATAAGTTCAGCTCCCCTTAGCTTCTCTTTTCCTTCTATAAAAAGCGTATTGCCCTTACATATAATCTCGGCGCCCATCTTACGAAGTTCGGGCACGATACGGAACCTATTCTCAAATATGGTTTCTTCCAAAACCCCGCTTCCGTCTGCAAGCGTCATTGCCACAAGAAACGCCGACTGCAAATCAGTGGGAAACCCCGGATATGAATCCGTCTTAAGCATATGCGGCATATTTCTTCTTTTCATACAGACAATCCGCATACCGTCTTCGCTCTCTTCTATCTTAGCGCCCATATCGGAGGCTGTCGCAATAACGGCTTTCATCTGCGCACACGGAGCTTCCCTTAAAAAGATATCCCCGCCGCAGCAAAGACACGCCGCCAGATAAGTCCCCGCTACAATCCTGTCCGCCGGTACATGATAGGACGTCTCGTGCAGCTTATCAACTCCATGAATTATAATCTTATTGCTTCCGGCTCCTTCAATCGAGGCTCCCGCCTTATTTAAGAAATCGCATAAGGCGTAAATCTCCGGCTCCCTCGCCGCATTCTCTATAACCGTATCGCCCTTAGCAAGTACAGCGGCAAGTACGATATTTTCCGTCGTTCCCACGCTGACAAACGGCATTACAATATGCGCTCCTATAAGACCGGTGGTTTCCGCTAAGAAGCCGTCCTCACGTTCTTCAATGACAACCCCCATCTTCCTAAGCGAGCGAAGATGTAAATCGATAGGTCTTTGTCCTATCACACAGCCGCCGGGGTACTGCATATTGACACGCCCCGTCCTTGCAAGTAATGCGCCAAGCAGCATTATCGACGAGCGCATTACCCCCACCGAATCGGAAGGCATATCGCAGACACGCAAAGCGGAAGCGTCAATCTCAACACTATGTCCAACCCGCGTAATCTTGCAGCCTAAGCTCTCTAAGAGCCTCAACATATGCGTCACATCGCTTATCATGGGACAGTCGTCTATCTTACAAATACCGTCTATCAATAGCGCTGCCGCAAGAAGTGGCAGCACAGCATTCTTCGAGCCCTGTATTTTCGTCTCACCCATTAAGTGATTTCCACCATATATCTGAATTGCATTCATCGCAATACCTCAAAGCAGATAAAAAATATGACCTACTTTATCTATATGGGGAAATGAGAAAAAATTATCTTGTACTTATAAATCTTTTAGGCGGATTCCCTTAGCCACGCTTAATACAAGCCCTATCTCTATCAAAAGGAACACCACGGAAGTGCCGCCGTAACTGATAAACGGCAGGGAAATACCCGTATTGGGAATCGTATTAGTTACAACCGCTATATTGAGAATTACCTGTATTGCTATATGTCCAAGCACGCCTACTACCAAAAGCGCGCCGAAAAGGTCGGGCGCATTATTGGCGATAACCATAAACCGCCATATCAGCATAATGAACATCAAAATAACCGCAACTGCGCCAAATAGTCCGAGTTCTTCACAGATAATGGAAAAAATCATATCATTCTGCGGCTCCGGAATAAATCCAAGCTTCTGCATACTTGCGCCAAGCCCTTTGCCTAAAATCCCGCCGGAGCCGATAGCATACAGTCCCTGTATGGTCTGGAAGCCCTTGCCGTTAGCAAACGCCTCAGGATCTAACCACGCTAAAATACGCTCGCCTCTAAATTCCAGACTTTCCGGATTGCTCTCCGCCATCTTCACGACGACAAATACTGCTAACGCCGCGCCTGCAAGCGTCAAAATCCCTAAAAAGATAAACCTCTTATAATCGGGACAGGATACGAAAAGCATAAGCACCGCTATTCCCATAACGATAATTGCAGAACTAAGGTTAGACGTAATTCTCCACAACATAATCGCAATCGGCACGGGAACAGCCAGCACCATGTAAAATCCTTTATTGTCACGAATCCGCTTACCCATCGAGCATATCATGCTCGCAAGGAATAAAATCATACAAAGCTTAGCCACCTCTGCTGGTTGTAAGGAAATGCCGAAGATACGCAGCCATCTTTTCGCGCCGTTTGCCTCAACTCCGAAAGGAATAATAAGCAGTATCAGCACCACGGAAACTATGTAGCCCAAAACTGAAAAGCGTTCCCAGAAGTGATACGGAATATTGGATACAAAAAACATTACCGCCACTCCTAAGATAGTTGCGAAAAGCTGTTTCTTAAAGTACCACGCCGAATCGCCATAGTCGAGATTAGCTTTATATGAGCTGGTAGAGTACAGCATAACCAGACCAAATCCCAAAAGGAAAATGACAATAAACAACATACTGTAATCCATATAACTTTCAGCGCTCGTTTTCCTGCGAGCTGCACTTCTGGTCTTTGCCTGCATCTTTGCCTCCATATCTCCTGTGCTGCTTAACTTAACTCATTCACAAAATCCTTGAACATTCTGCCCCTCACTTCATAGTTGGGAAACATTCCCCAGCTTGCGCACGCCGGTGAAAGCAGTACCGCATCTCCCGGTTTTGCATTTTCCACACATATGTCAAAAGCTTCCTTAAAGTCGTTGGCAAGCACAATATTCTGTATTCCATGCTTCTTAGCGCATTCCGCAATCTTTTCCCTTGTCTGTCCTATCAATACGAAACATTTTACCTTGCCGTCAAACGCCTCTATCCATTCGTCGTACTCGCTCTGCTTATCGTAACCGCCGCCGATTAGCACGGTAGGCTTGCTCATAGCTCTAATTCCCTGAATAGCCGCGTCGGGATTAGTTCCCTTAGAATCATTGTAATAGTCCACGCCGCCTTTGGTGGCAACATATTCTATTCTATGCTCTACCGCCTTAAAATTCCTTACAACATCTAAAATCTTATCCATAGGCACTCTCATCGCTTCCGCTATGGCAATCGCCGCCATTACGTTTTCCACGTTGCAGACGCCTACGAGCTTCATTTCATGTATATTCATAAGTTTCTCAGGTACGCCGCCGTGTGCTTCATATATATCCTCGCCTTGAAGGTAGAGACCGTCCTTAAGAGCTTGTGATGATGAAAAATAAACCACTTTTGCGTTAGCAAGCTCTCCGAACCCCTTCGTATATTCATTATCATAATTAAGTACGCATACGTCGTCTTTAGTCTGGTTTTTCGTAATGCTCATCTTTACCGCCGCATAATTTTCCATCGTGTGATGTCTGTTTAAATGGTCGGGCGTAATATTTAAAATCGCGGATACTGCCGGGTGGAACGACTCTATTGTTTCTAACTGAAAACTGCTGATTTCCGCTACGGTCACGGTATCGTCGTTTGAGTCAAACGCGGTTTTCGTATAGGGATTGCCTATATTGCCTACTACGCAGACGTCCGTATAATAGGACTTCATAATTTCACCGACTAAAGAGGTTGTAGTAGTCTTGCCGTTAGTGCCGGTAATCGCGATAACCTTGCCTTTCCCAAGCTCGTAAGCAAGCTCTATTTCCCCCCATATCTTCACGCCGCTTTTTTTAAATTCTTCTACCAGCTCTAAATCTATGGGAACGCCGGGGCTTAATACCACTAACTGCACAGACTCCTTTATTTCTTCTGGCAGTCTGCCGATAATCACTTCCTTACTGCATGAGTCAGGCAGTTTTGCCATTACATCTTCTTTTATAAGCTTCTCATTGCCATCATACAAAATAGGAGAAGCACCTGCGCGGCAGAGTATCTCCATTGCGCCTATTCCGCTGATTCCTGCTCCTATTACCAATACCCTTTTATTAGATAAATCAGTCATGATTTTAAACCCCCATTAACGCTACAAGGCAAAGCAGCGCAGTTACAATCGAAAATACGGCGACTACTCTGGTCTCAGACCAGCCGCACAACTCAAAATGATGATGAATCGGCGCCATCTTAAACAACCGCTTGCCTTTGGTTAATTTAAAATATGTTACCTGCAAAATATCGGAAAGCACTTCTATCACATAGATAAACCCGACAATCGCCAAGAAAATCGGCATACGCAGCATATACGCGGTGGCGGCGACAAAGCCTCCAAGCGCAAGCGAGCCCGTATCTCCCATAAAGACGCTTGCCGGATATACATTAAACAGCAGGAAGCCTAATAACGCGCCCACTACCGCACATGTGACAGGCTCTATCCCGCTCTTCATTCCTATTGCGACCACGGTAAAAAATGTGGCAACCAGCACGGTGACAGAGCTTGCCAGACCGTCGAGTCCGTCCGTTAAATTTACTCCGTTTACCGTACCGATAACAATAAAGAATAAAATCGGTATATTAAGTATGCCAAAATCTATATATGTCTCCGGCATGAACGGAATCTTCATAGAAAGCGGCACTTCGGTATACTGCGTAATATAATATGCAAATACGCCGGTAACGATAAACTGCAGCGCCATCTTCTGCCACGCCCTAAGCCCCATCGAGCGTCTTAGCACTACTTTGATATAATCATCAAGAAATCCTATCAGTCCGAAGCCTAACGTGGCAAAAACTATAGGCGCTATCTTAGGATAATCCTTAACATACAAGATGGAAGTAACCACAACGCTAATCAAAATCAGTATACCGCCCATAGTAGGCGTACCGTTTTTCTTAAGATGCTCCTTAGGTCCGTCGGTCCTCTCCGTCTGCCCGACTTTGAGCCTGCGCAGAAACGGAATCACTACCGGTCCCAAAACGACGCTGATTGCAAAAGATATAAGCACTGACATTAAAATAGTTGCATTCATTGCTCTAAATGTCTCCTCATACTATTATAGTCCTTCTCCTCCAAATAAGGAAGGATATTTTCAAAAAGCTGCTTTACCACGGGCGCGGCAATCTGTCCGCCATAATATACGCCCTGCGGGTTATTTATAAGACACATAGCAAGCACAGTGGGATTATCGGCTGGGGCAAAACCCAGAAACGACGCTATGTATATGCCGCTCCCTCTGGGAAGAGTCTCGCTGGTGGCGGTCTTTCCGCCGATACGGTAGCCCTCGATATAAGCCTTTTGTCCGCCGCCGTTTTCTACCACCTGTTCCAAAAGATAGCGCATAGTTTCGGAAGTTTCACTTGATACGATATTGTCTTTTACCTTATAGGCAAAGGCGCTGCCCTCCGTGCCGTCCGTATTCGCCACGCTTACGGCAAAATGCGGGGTGACTCTCCTGCCGCCGTTGACAAAAGAAGAGACCGTAGTAGCAAGCTGTATGGGCGTAATCTGAAACGACTGTCCGAAAGAAATCGTCGCCAACTCCACCTGCCCGATATTTTCCTTCTTGTGCATTATTGTCCCCGCCTCTCCCGGCAGGTCTATGCCGGTCTTGCTTAATAGACCGAACTGTTTAAAATATTTAAAATAATTGTCCACGCCGAGCCTAAGCCCCACGGTTACGAATACGGGATTGCAGGAATTCATTATCCCCTGTACAAAATTCTCTGAGCCATGCCCCGCAACCTTATGACATCTTATCCTTCTGTCCCCCACCATTACGAAGCCGGGGCAGTTGAACGAGTCGTCCAGTTTAACCACGCCCGCTTCTAACGCCGCCGCAGCCGTTACCGTCTTAAAAATAGAGCCGGGTTCGTAAGTATCGTTTATGCAGCCGTTACGCCACATGGCGTTTAACAACTCCTGCTCTTCCTTTTCACTAAGTCCCGCACCTTCCGCCGTCTCAGGCAGCGTATAGGGATTATTAAGGTCAAACTCAGGCACGTTTACCATCGCAAGAATTTCGCCGTTTTGCGGATTCATGACTATTATGGATACGCTTTTCGCCTGTTTGGTTTCCATCGCCTGCATCGCAAGCTGGGTGGCGTAGCTTTGAATATTCATATCCAGACTTATATATAGGTCTCTGCCATTTACCGGCTCTATGCGTTCTTCTCCCGCCTCCGAGACTTCCACGCCTTTAGCGTCGGTCACTGTCAGGATTGTTCCCGCTTCGCCTTTAAGATATTCTTCGTATATAACTTCCAGCCCGATAATTCCCTGATTATCGCCGCCGGTAAAACCGAGCACCTTAGAAGCAAGTTCTCCATACGGATAGTATCTCTTATAGTCTTCGTCAACCTTCACCCCCGCCAGCTCATAGGCGCGTATTATATCTCCGATGGATTTATCCACGTTGCTCTTGATTTTTTCTATCGACGTGTACTTTTCTACACGCTTACGCACATATTCTTCCGAGAGTTCCAGTTCTTTTGCTAGAACCGCGATAACCTGCTCTTTATCTTCTATCTGATTATGGATAACCGATATAGTGCAGACAGTCTTATTATCCGCCAGAATATTTCCGTTAGCGTCGATAATCCTGCCCCTTGCCGCCTTTATGCTGCGCTCTCTTTCATGCAGCTCCTTTGCCTTCTGCGTATAATATTCGGACTGAAATACCATCAGATATACCAGCCTGCCAATCAGCCCCGCAAATAAGGCAAGGCAGATAAACATCACGGCAACCGTTTTATTGCGGTGGAATGTTTTATGGGAATAACCTGCTTCTTTCATTATCTAAGAAAACCCCATAGAATGTATTAATATAATTTATTACTATTCTTTTAAGGTTATTCTTAGAAACTGCCCTATAATAACTCTTCAAGGGATATTTCCGCTTCTGATAATTGCAAAGCAGCCTGTTACCATATGCCCAAGCCGTTATCCTCAGTATCGTCTCCCTGCGGCGGCTCGCCTATACCGCTGCCTGAGGGCGCATTTTCGGTATCATAGAGATTATCGAAATTCATCACCGAGCCCGTCTCAGGATCTATCAAATATCCGGTATCAGGATCCTTCGGATATCCTGTCTCAGAATCTATCGGGAAAGACTTCCATACGTCCGAAGGCTCGGTATTGGGCGTACCTTCTCCTTCAGGATTCTGTGTTTCGCCTTCGCTTCCTTCACCTTCGCCATTTGCGCCTTCTCCGGCTGTGCCTTCCTCTCCTTCTGTACCTTCTCCTTCTTCTATATCCACCGGTATAGTAAGCTGTATTTTCAATTCTTCGAGTTCTTCTCTTTCCTTATCGCTTAACTCCTCCGTCATAAAAATATTAAGATAAGGAAGCACTTCTGTAAGTATCTTACGCACAATTTCCGTCGCATATCTCGCGGTACTCTGCTCCATCACATTCGGTCTGTCAACTACAACATAAATCGCATACTTAGGGTCGTCCGCCGGAGCATATCCCATAAAAGATACGACATACTGACCGTTTCCACGCGGCAGCGTCTGCGCCGTACCCGTCTTGCCGCCTATCATGTATCCTGCCGGTCTCGCTGTTTTACCGGTGCCGTTCTCGCCCGCTACTACCAGATTGCAATATTCTAATATTTTATCACTGGTGGACTGTGATATGGTCTGTTTTAAAACCCTCGGTTCTATATTCTCTACCACCGCGCCCTCCGCCGTAGTGATTTTGCTTACGACATGCGGTTCATAATAGTAACCGCCGTTAATCAGGGAGCAGAAGCCCGTAATCATCTGAATCATCGAAGTGTTAAAACCCTGTCCGAAAGAATTGGTCGCTAACTCGGTCTGCCTCATATTATCTTTATAATATATAAGCGCAGCGGTTCTTGACTCTCCCGCCAAGTCGATATTAGTCTTAAGCCCGAAGCCGAACAAATGCTGATATTCGCAGAATCTGTCCTTCCCCATAGCAAAAGCCACATTCATAAGCACCACGTTGCATGAACGCTCAATGCCTTCCGCTACGGTCAGATAATTATCGCCGTAGGTATTATGACAGTGTATCGGATGTCCGCCTACATCAAGCTTACCTTCACAGTTATAGGACTCATTGCCCGTTATCGCCCCGCATTCAATCGCCGCAGCAACCGTAAATGGCTTGGCAACAGAACCCGGCTCGTAAGTATCGACGATACAGTAATTCTTCCAAAGGGCGTTCAGATGCCTATATAAAGCTTCATCGTCCATGGCATCAACCATCTCCTGCGTCAGATATTCGCCGGTTTTATTGCCTTTCTCATCAAGCTCCGCCATACCTACCAGATTATCGGTATTTCGTGTATCATTCAGGTCATAGTTGGGATAGCTCGCCATCGCAAGCACATTTCCGGTATCTACCTCCATAATGATACAGCCCAGATTCTGCGCTCCGTTCCCCGTCCTATAATTATCTTTGTATTCTTCGTTAAATTCTTTTAAATATTTTTCCACGATACTCTGGATATTAGCGTCAATAGTGGTCTGTATGTTGTAGCCGTCAACAGCAGGAATGGTTGTCCGCTCCACATTAGAGTCATCGTTCAGATAGCCGTATTCACGACCGTTGGTGCCGCATAAAATATCGTTATAATATTCTTCCAACCCATACTGCCCCGCATTATCGCTTCTGGTAAAACCGATTACGTCGCAGGCAAGCGAACCGTTGGGGTATTCCCTTTTATATTCGTCTTCAAACCATACCCCTTTGATATATTTGCCTACTTCTTCGTCTTTTTGCAGTTCCTTGAACTCCTCGACCTTATCATAACTAAGCCGTTTCGCCAACACCTTATAAGATGAAGTCGGGTGCGTCGTAATATATTCCCTGACCTCGTTTACATCAATGCCGAAGACCGTATGGAGTGCATTTAATGTAGGCTCTAAGTTTTCCTCTTTATCCAAAAGCACCTTAGTATCGAGAATCACGTTGTAGACCTTATTGCTGATGGCAAGTATGGTGCCGTTTGAGTCAAGTATTTCTCCACGCTTAAAAGGTATCGTCACAGAATCATACTTCTGCTGCGACAATACCTGCCTTTTATAAGTCTCGCCATTATCCCTGTTAATCAGAAACAGACTCGCGCTTAAGCCTGCAAAAGCCAATAGTACCAGAACAAAAAGCACTAAAAGTTTCCTTTGCATTTTATTTGTAAATCTGCTCACACGCTCCTGTTTCATATTTACCTCCGGACTTAATATCTTAAGCCTATTCCTAACTTATACGCCGCCGTCAATCCGGAATTAACGACAACTGCTTCACATAATCGTTGTTATCGCTGGTAAAGGATATAATCTGCCCTTCGTCGGCATATCTCATGCCAAGTTCCTGAACGGCAATCCGCCTTACCTCTTCCAAATCTACGCTACTTGTAATTCTATTATATTCCTCGTCGTTTGCAAGCTTTAAATCGTTTAATTCCCGCTCAAGCGAAGATATATTTTCTATCGTATTGGTAATATCCGATTGCAGCCTTATATAGCCAAGCAAAATATAGCCCGTCGCAATCAGGGCAAGACTAAGAAACAGCACATAGCCCGGACTCATATGTTCCGCTTTTTCCCTGTTTTTTCTGGCTGTGTTGCTCAGTTTCTTTTTAGGCTCTTTTTCTATTTCTCTTGTTACGTCAAGTCTTCTTGCCGCGCTGCCATGAACATATCCGCTGTTTCTTCTGACTGATGCCATACAACATTCCATTCCTCTCTAAAATTTATTTAGGTTATTGCGAAACTCAATCTTTTACGCTAAGATTGTTCAAATTATACTGTTTTGCAATTACCTGATTATTCATCTTCGCTACGCTCAAAAACCCTGAGTTTCGCGCTTTTTGCCCTTTTATTTCTCTCTACTTCTTCTTTTGAAGGCAGAATCGGCTTCTTATATACCGATTTCCCTTTTGATACCCCGCCGCATACACAGACCGGAAATTCCGGCGGGCAGATACAGGGGTTTTCATTCTGCCTGTACGCTGTCTTGACGATTCTATCCTCTAACGAATGGAAAGTGATAATGCAGAGTCGTCCGCCCGGTTTTAACAGGTCTATAAAATCGTCCAGTGAGTTTTTCAACACTTCCAGTTCGTGATTACACTCAATGCGTATCGCTTGAAACGTCCTTTTGGAAGGGTGCCCGCCCGTCGCCCGCATTTTTGCCGGAATCGCCGCTTTTATTATCTCATTAAGCTCTTCCGTCGTTTCTATGGGCTTGTCCTTTCTTACCGCCGCAATATGTTTGGCAATATTCTTAGCAAACTGCTCTTCTCCATAATCCCTTATGATATGGTAAAGCTCCACCTCCGGATAGGTATTGACTATATCCGACGCGCTCACAGTCTGTCTTGTATCCATACGCATGTCCAAAGGCGCGTTATGCTTGTATGAAAAGCCTCTGTCTGCATTGTCGAGCTGATAAGACGAAACCCCTAAATCGAGAACAATACCGTCCACCTTATCAATCCCCATGCCTTGAAGAATGCTTCTCATATTGCAGTAATTGTCCCTGACAATCGTAACCTTATCGCCAAATCCCCCCAGCCTTAAGCCTGCCGCGAGAATGGCTTCTCCATCTTTGTCTATGCCAATCAGCCTGCCGCCTTTAGTAAGCTTAGAGGCGGTCATATAGGAATGTCCGCCCCCTCCAAGCGTACCGTCTACGTATATACCATCAGGCTTTACCTGAAGATTCTCTATTGTTTCTTCTAAAAGAACCGATGTATGTGCAAATTCCATACTTAATTATCCATTCTTAGATTCCGAGTCCAAGCTCAGCCATATGTTCTGCGATTTCGTCCATATCGTCATAAGCTGCTGCTCCATCAAAACGTTCCTTACTCCAAATCTCTATCCTGCTCGCTACTCCAATAAGAACTACGTCCTTATTCAGCTCCGCAAACTCCCTTAATACATTAGGTATCAATATACGGCCCTGCTTATCAACCTCAACTTCGGCTGCTCCCGCCAGAAAGAAACGTACAAATTTTCTGGCATCTTTATTAGTAAGGGGCAGTGATTTCAGCTTTTCTTCAAATACATTCCACTCTTCGTTGTCATACACAAACAGACAGCCGTCCAGTCCTTTCGTTACCACGAACGCGTCTCCCAACGCTTCACGGAATTTAGATGGGATAATCAGCCTGCCTTTTGCATCAATTGTGTGATTGTACTCTCCCATAAACATAATCAATCACCTGCCGTTAAGTGCCTGCCACGGTCTGCGGAAGAAATTCACCACTTTTAACCACTTCATTCCACTTTCCACCACTTATCTACCATTTTATATTAAAATAAAGTATATTGCAAGGGAAAACAAGAGATTTTTTGAAATTTTTTCAAAATAAAAAAGCAGCTTAATCCGTCAGGACTAAACTGCCTTTCTATTTACTGTTTCATATTCTGTTTATAGATGCCACGTCGTCACTCTATTCTTTTGAAAAATACGCTACCGCAATCGCGCCGGGACCGATATGGGTTCCGATGGTACTGCCGATACAGTAGGACGGTACTTCGTCGATACTGTCCTTCCATAAATGCGCGCTATCTTGCAGGTATTTTTGCAAAAGGCTGTCTTCTAAGCCGGAATATGCCGCGACATAGGGCATTTCAAAATCAATGCCGCCTGACTTATCAATCATCTGGGTAAGAAGGTTACTGCCCTTTTTAGAGCCCATCGCTTTGCCAACCATCTTGACTTCGCCTTCAACGATAGAAATAACAGGCTTAATATGTAGGATTTCACCCGATATCGCCGTGGCTGCCGAAATTCTGCCGCCCTTTTGAAGATACTCAAGTGTGCCAAGCAGCGCCATAAGCTTAATGTGGTGCTTTCCCTCGTTAAGACGCTCTACCATCTCTTTTGCCGGAATGCCTTCTTTCAACATGCGCACAGCATACTGTAGCAAAATCCGCTCGCCTATACATGCGTTGAGACTATCTACGACCAAAACCTTGCCGCCAAAGCCTTCCGCCGCCTGTACTGCATTTGAATATGTCCCTGAGAGCTTGGAAGAAATGGTTATCGCCACCACTTCGCTGCCGTCTGCGGTCATTTCTTTAAAACGCTCCTCAAACTGAAACATATTAATCTGGCTTGTTTTGGGTAATTCGTCGCTTTCGATTAGTTTCTCGAAAAACTCCCTTTTGCTAATATCCACGCCGTCAGAATACATTTCATCGCCAAACGTAATCGTCATGGGAATCATTTCTATTCCGAGTTCCTTTGCTTCCTCCATAGTGACGTCGGAAGATGAATCTACTAATAATTTTACTGCCATAATTAAATCTCCTTTTTATTCTTTATCTTATTGATGTTACCTATGCGTTCTTATCACTTTCGTCATCGGCTGTTACCGCCTTCTTTTTAATCTTACTGCGCACAACAATGTCCGCCGCCACAGACGCGATTACACAGACTAATGCGATTACCTGCGATACCGGAATATGCGTCCCCATTATATAGAGCTGGTCCGTCCTTATTCCCTCTATCCAGAACCTTCCCAGCCCGTATCCGCCCAGATAAAGCAGACACATCTCTCCGTCGAACTTCTTATATTTCCTGTATAAAATGATTAAACACAATATCGCCAGATTCCATAAGCTTTCATATAAAAAGGTAGGGTGTACCTGAATATAATTCGCACCTTCGGGAATATGAGCCGCTATATTGGCGGAAATATCCCAACTTCTGACAGAATCAATAGGAAGCCGCATCGCTAAAAGGTTATTCGTATATTCACCGAAAACCTCCCTGTTGGTAAAATTACCCCATCTGCCGATAGCCTGTCCCAATATCAGCCCCGGCATACAGATATCCGCGAACTGCAAAAAATTCTGTTTCTTGATACGGCAGAATATATATAAGGTAAGAAATGCTGCAATCACCGCACCATAAATCGCCAGCCCGCCGTTTCTTAAATTAAAAATCTGCAGCAGATTATCTTTATATAAATCCCAGAAAAAAATCACATAATATATTCTCGCGCCGATAATCGAAAAGACCAGCTCATATATGAAAAAGTCCCATACCGTATCGGGATTAGCATTTTCTTTTTTTGCCGTATGCACCGCCATAAGCAGACCGCTTATAACACCCAGCCCGATAAATATACTGTATAAGGCAATCTGAAACCCGAAAACGCTGAAAAATTTCGGGACATTTTTAAGATATATCCCCAAATTGGGAAACGCAATGTCCGATGCGCCCATTATATCGTTCATTATAGTATCCTTGCTCCTTCCTATGATAACATATGTTATACATTGAATCTGAAAAGAATAACATCGCCGTCCTGAACTACATAGTCTTTTCCTTCCATTCCTACCAGACCTTTTTCCCTTGCCGCAGCAAGCGAACCCTGCTCCAGCAAATCTTTATAATTGACGACCTCAGCCTTGATAAAGCCTCTTTCAAAGTCGGTATGTATCTTGCCCGCCGCCTGCGGAGCCTTCGTACCAATCTTAATAGTCCACGCCCTTGTCTCGTCTTCTCCTGCCGTCAAGAAACTCATAAGCCCAAGAATATGATAGCTTGCTTTAATAAGCTTCTGTAAGCCCGACTCCTTTAAACCTAAGTCTTCCAAAAACATCTGCGTCTCTTCTTCATCAAGCTGCGCAATCTCCTCTTCTATCTGCGCACAGATGACAAATACCTCGCTGTCATTTTCAGATGCAAATTTACGCACATTAGCAACACCCTCGTTTCCCGCGCCGTCGTCCGCTAAATCCGCCTCCGCCACGTTAGCTGCAAAAATGACAGGCTTGTAAGTCAAAAGATTGTATTCGGCAAGAAACGCAAGCTCGTCCTCGTCGTCGGTAACGAAACTCCTTGCTAACTTCCCTTCTTCCAGATGTTCTTTCAGCTTCTTCTGTAAAGAAAGCTCTTTTGCCAGAGTCTTGTCCATTTTCGCCGCTTTTTCAGTCTTTGCAAGCCTTCTGTCCAGTACTTCCATATCCGAGAAAATAAGTTCCAAATTAATAGTTTCAATATCGCGCAGCGGATTAACCGAACCGTCCACATGGACGATATTAGAATCTTCAAAACAGCGAACCACATGGATAACCGCGTCAACTTCACGAATATTGCTAAGAAACTGATTGCCGAGTCCTTCGCCTTTAGAAGCGCCTTTTACCAGTCCCGCGATATCGACAAATTCGATGGTCGCCGGCGTCACCTTTTTGGATTTATACATATCTCCGAGCAGTTTGAGTCTTTCGTCGGGAACCGCCACGATACCGATATTCGGATCGATTGTGCAGAACGGATAATTCGCCGACTCAGCCCCCGCCTTAGTCAAAGAATTAAATAATGTACTTTTTCCCACGTTGGGGAGTCCTACGATGCCTAGTTTCATAATTTATCATACCTGTCTGAAAATCCTTTATTTTCAAGGGTTTTCGCCTTTCTCTATATTTTTATTACACAATCTGCTACACAATTTTTAAGGCGCTTTCGATTCTTTCTACCTCTTTGAACTTCTCATCCTCCGTCACATGGACGTACC